>NZ_CAJPUY010000007.1 GCF_905397275.1 Cupriavidus yeoncheonensis
ACCGTGCTACCGCTCGGTCCTTGAATTCTTGTCCGTAACGAGCCACATCTGTCTCTTATCGCCCCCAAGGTTCAAATTCTATCGGGGCGACATCTATTCTGCCGCGGGGGGCACACACGCCGCCTCTGCCAGCCTACGTTTGAGTTCAATCGGATGATTGCGGCTGCCGTGAGTGCGACCGCCTCGTTTTGCCACAGTCTCCAAAGTAGTCCCCGCCAAATTCTGATGGGGACTACTCTGGATACGTTTGCCTTATGCGTCTACACGGCGATCAGCGGACGGTTACCAATGGCGCCTGATTTGCGCTGAGGCAAGAGGCGGCGGCCGACCTGTACCATTGGCGCCTCGATCAAGCGGTACGTTAGGGACGAAAGAGCAACCGTATCGGCAAGCCACACAGGAGTTGCCCATAGCCCTAGGTCATCCGCTAGCCACTCTAATGATGACAGCACTAGTCGATGAAGCAGGTACAAGGAATAGCTAATCACTCCGATCCACGATAGCCACGCCGGCGTCTTGATCCGCTTCGCATTCACCAGGCTGGCGATGAAGAGGGCAATCGCGCCACCCACGCCGCGAGCATTGGAACGAGCGCCTGCGTGCCATACCCGCCGGGGTCATGCCGGCCATGAAAGGAATCATTCAACACCTGAAGATTTGGGTAATCCCGCGCAACGGTAGGAACCTTATCTCTTATTCGCTGCTGAAGGGCGAGCATGACCGGGCAGCCAATGGTTAAGCAACTGAACAGTGATGCACAGGACAATATCGCGGCACTCGCGGCACTCGCGGCACTCGCGGCGCGGTGGGGATCCGGTCACTCGCCTCTGGCTTCGGGCTTAAGGACGATCACCCAAAAAAATGACCGCCTATCAAGCTAGTTCATGCGGACATAATGCTTCATCAGCAAAGATTCGTACTGCCTCAATATAGCTGGCCACGTAAAGCTATCCTGGAATCTATGAAAGCTTGCTGAGCGCATTCTTTGCAACGCTTCGGCATTATCAAGCAATCCATCGAAAAGCTCTGACAGCGACTCACTATCATCGAAATAAGCGGCAGCTTCAGTAGCAACCCATCTATTAAATTTATTATTATGCGCAATGATAGCATTTCCTGCGCCCATGGCCTCCACCAAAGATGGATTAGTTCCTCCAACGCGATGACCATGAATATAGGCCGTACAGTTATGACGGAGCGACTCCACGACGCCTTTGTCATATATGGCGCCGGTAAATAGAACCTCATCGCTGGCTGCCTCCATAACCGCACGATGATAACCGTTTGTATCGGGATAATAGTTTCCTAGAACCACGAGCTTCTGACCCCGTGGTTTCCGAGAAAATGCATTCACAGCTTCGAGAACAGAGTTCTCCGGTTCGGGTCTCGCGATTAAAGTTAGGTATTTATATCGCTGCAATTTAAAATTGTGAATGTGAACTGTATCAGAGTTGGATATGCTATTCGCTCCATACGGTATGGTGGTGATTTTCTCCGCCGAAGTGCGTGTCTGAAGATGTTTTTTAATCTCCGGGTGGTCGGCGATCAGGTGATTCCCCAAGAGGCAACCTGCTCGTTCATTAAGATAGAACCAGGTTTTCGCCGCGATCCCCCATTTTGCGCGGGACCATTCGATTCCATCCATATTAATGATGTTTGGAATGCCTTTTACGCGAAGCACTGCGCAAAACAGCGCTGTATTGTAGCCAAGTGTAAGGCACAGGTCGTTATGCTTTGATGCATGCGCGATAGTCTTCCCGTCGAATACGATTGTCGATCGCGGACCATTGCCAGACACGGGGATCCGAATACGATGAATTCCCTGCCATGTATCATAGACTGTGTCCCCTTTCCCTTCTTCTTGGCAATAAACAATGACCTTCCAACCTTGCTCCACTAGAAATAGGGCGAGGTGTTCAGCGAATGTCTCAAATCCACCATGTGCTGCCGGCAATCCACGAATACCTAAAATTCGAAGTGTTTTCATTTGTTGGTATTGTTCTTGTTCGTTCCCAAAGTGGATTGGATGGCCTTTAGATAGGAGAACTCTGCACCACTCGTTGGCTCTACGATTGACCCTTCGCCGTATTCGTTCCAGCAGCATGTCAGGATCAGGTCAATGGTATTACGAGGGTTATCTGCCAAAACTCTCCTTGCCGCAGCTAAATGGGTCGAAAACTCTTCTGGTGTGCCAATTGAGTTGTCATGAAGCGGGTCTCTACTTCCTCCCCAAGGCCGTTTATCCCAACCCGAAGTGGTGGGAACTATATAGGGTAGATCCGAGTGAGCAATAAACCATTGCCAGGTTTGACGATACGCTGAATCGAGTTCTTTATAAGAGTGTGTGTGTCGCTTTTCCCCCGCAACTGTACCATCAGGGCCGGAATGATAGTTGTACGCAAAATAGGCAGAATATCCAAGCTTTCTGCCGACGGTGTCAGCGAACCCGGGACCGGCGCCGGCGATAAAGAAGATGGATTCGCCTCCAGTACGAGTGACGTAAGATTGCGCATCGCTCAAGAGCTCATCGGTCGAGCTGCCAATGGCGCGTGCCTTCCGCTCTAGTGCGCTGCCTAGTTGGATGAAGAACGCGGGACGTCCGCTAACCCTAAGATAATCACTACTAGTAAGATAGTGATCGGAGACATATCTCATCATACTTGCAAACTCTTCCTTGCTACGAGGGCCAGAGTCATGATTTGCCCACATCAATGCAAAGTCGGGTTTCGGGCCCGGGATACGCAAATACGCTTCCAATGCATGGTTAAGTAAAGGCTTGTCCTTGCTCCAATACCAGTCAAAGACGACATATGAAATGCCGTACTCACGCATCCAGCGAAGCTGAGTCGCCATAACTTCCGGCTGCCCTTCGTCATACCAACCGAGCAAGGGCATGCGCTCCGGGAAGGGCTTTATCTTCTCCCAAGGCTTTGGGTACGCCAGCCCAAGCGCATCATCTTTCCACCCGGGGAAATAAAACACGCCTACCCGTGGGGCGTTGGAACTATCTTCCGCTCGGGCAGCGCCCATACCGAAAAGCAGAAGGCTTGCCACAAGGAGGTGCACGAATTTAATTGGCCACGTGGATGCCATAGCGAGTTATCTTTGGTCTTAAGGGTGAGGCAGCAAGCGATCTGACGACAGGGCTATATCAAGCTATATATTAAATCGATTCAAAAAATAAAATTCCATCCGCATTCTTTGATTAACTTATTCTCTATGTCAACTACGTTGAAGTTGACGGTAGCGCTGAATCATGGATTGCGCAGAAGCGCCCCAATTGAAGCGCTTGGCCTGCACAATACCATGTTCAATCAACTTACTCACTAGGTGGACATCATCAAGCATTCGCATAATTGCTTCAGTAATAGCCTCTTCAGAATTAGGGTCTATGAGAAGTGCGGCGCCGCCGGTAACCTCGGGAATAGAGGTTGTATTGGACGCAATGACCGGCACACCACTGGCCATGGCTTCGGCGACAGGCATACCAAAGCCTTCGGCGAATGCTGGAAAGATGAAGAGCGAAGCGTGACGAAGGATGACTGGGAGATCGTTGTCGTTTACATTATCCAAAAAATGCACATCATTCAGCAATCCCAGCCTTGTCACCTCGGAATAAATTCCTGCATAGGAAAAATCGCGCTGGCCCAAAATAACGAGAGGAGGGCGAGGTTGAGGTAGCCGAGCGTAAGCCCGAATCAAAGTCTGGTGATTTTTTCGCGGCTCTAGCCGACCCACGGAAAGAATGTAGTCTTTAGAGATAAGATCATAAGTTGAAAGGCACTCGGAATCGGCCAATGCTGGACGGAAGCGTGTATGGTCGACGCCATTATATGTTACGGAAATTTCTTCTTCTGATATACCATATAATCGGCTAATCTCACCGCGTGAATATTCACTTACTGAAAAGAGCATTGCCGCCAGTCGTGTTGAATGGCGGCTCGTCAGTTTTGCTTGAAGAACGAATGAGCGAGGGAAATATTGTGGATGTGTTTCAAACAAAACGTCATGGATTGTGCAAGCGCAGGCTCCCACCGGAATCAACGGTATTCGATACTGAGTGTGTAAGATATTTAGCCGATATCGAATCTGTAGCCATGGGAGCTGAATCATAAATCGCCAAAACCCTGAGCGATTTTGGATTTCGACGAGCTTGACGTTGGCGCACCTGAATTCAGCGTGTTCGGTGCGTAGACGTTCCGTATCCTTGAGAAAGAAATAGAAGTCGATGTCAGGCGCCTGCTTGATTGCTTCCTTGTAAATTCCTAGGACATGACTGCGGCTACCCTGAAAGATTCCATCAAAGGTATGAAAATCGACCCCGACACGAAGGCGTCGGCTCATTTCAGACCTCGATGGGTGATTGTCGCATCTTTAGGATCAAGCAGTTCACCTAAGCAAATTGAAATTTTATTTGTAACCACTTCTGGGGAAAAATATCGCCGCGCGGCAACACGTTTGGCATTGTCATGAGCGGGGGCCGTAAGGCATCGCATAATATTCTCGGCAAATCCCACGGGATCATCAGATACCTGAAAGCAGGCTTTGACGTCTGGTGGTAAACCGGAAACTCCTACCGACGTGCTGACCAGGCTTGCGTTAGAAAACAGCATTTCAACACTCTTCAGATTGACGCCGCTGCCTGCAAGCATCGGATTAACAATCACAGTGGCGGCAGAAATAAGGCGAGTCATGTCGCTGGGATTTGCCACTAGGTGAATGCGACGATCTGCCTTGATTGCCGCGATGACTTCACTGCAGGGGTTCGATCCGGCTATGACCATTTTGATGGTGCGTTGATTTATCCGGGGTAGCACCTTTTCAATCAGCCACTTGACTGAATTGACATTGTTCGGCGTATGCAGATTTCCAAAATACAGAAGATCGATAGATTTTCCCTCCACTGGAGTACGCATGCGCTCGCAGAACTCATCATCTACCAAAGGAGGTAGCCAGTCCATATTCTCGATGCCGCTTGCCTTCCAATAGCGTAAGTCGTCGACGGAAATGTCGAAAATGCGTTTGCACTCCAACAAGAGTGACCGCTCATAGCGCTTCAGGCCGACAAGGTTTGCAAGTAGGCCCAGCCGCTTGGCCAATGTCGTGGCGCGGTCGAATTGAGCGCGCATGTAGGCGTGCTCGACATTGTGCGAGCGATATAGCAAGGGCACGTCCAGGGTCTTTGCTATGAGTTTTGCGACTTCCGCACCATACAATCCATCGAGGAGTACAGCCGTTGGAGCGATATCCGCTGCCCACGCCAGGATTTCTGCGGCTGGCGTGGTGACCCAACGGGAGGCGGCGTGGGATGGAAGTCGAAAAATCCGAACCAACCGTGCCAGGATTTCGCCGAATGTTCTTCGAATCGGAATTACGCGAAGCTGTTTGCAGGTCGCGGCGAGTTGTCGATGTGCCTCGTCGTGGCAGGCCAAATTGCGACCGACGTCATACCAGCAAAGCAAGGACACCTCGATACCTTGATTGTGAAGGGCATTCAGCCTCCGCCAGACATCTACGCGACCGCCACTGTTAGCTGGCCACGGGATGTCGTTAGCAATGACAAGTAGACGTCTGCTCACACCACACTCCGCTGTCGTAAGCCGTCAAACATGCCGGTTGTGGCAGCTTTGGCAAGGCGGAAATTACCTCTCAGGACATATTTCATTTGCTGCTTCAAACTGCCTACTATCACTCCTGGAATTCCAGCACGCGTAAAGAAGCGTCTCGCAAAAAGAAATCTACTGCGATGGAGATGGTGCACTGATAGAGCGGAGCCGCCACCAGGGGCGGTGCCAATGGAGGCACCTTCTTTGTGGACGACAATACAATCACGTGCGTAGCCAAGGGCGAAGTGAGGGCGACCACGTTCAGCCCAGTCGAGCTCTTCGTAGTATAGAAAATACCGCTCATCCAGCAGTCCGACCGTTTCGAGCCAGGCCCGTGTTGCGAACATGGATGCGCCTAACACGTAAGCCATCTCCGCTTCAATCTTGCGAATAAACTGCGGGTTGTCGGGCACTTCCTCCGCGGGCGTGAATGCGCAAAGGTGTCGAGTTTCTGCGGTAATTCTATTCAAAGCGCCTCCACCAAGCGCTTGTACTTGGCCAGCCGGTTCATCATAGAGAACAGTCGCGCCCCATAGTCCAACGGCAGGTCTGTTCTCTGCAGAGGCGAGAAGCGCGTCTAATGCATTAGCATCGACACGCGTATCATTATTCAAGAGCCAAACATGACTAATCTCGGAATTGGAAAGAGCCAATCGCAGACCGACGTTGTTTCCGCCCGCGAATCCCCAATTCTTCTGATTGTCTACAATTACCAGAGGGCTATCGGGATGCGCGTTGTCAATCACGTCTTTCCGACTCAGGCATCCGATGGAGAATGCGGAGGCATTGCCCCATGCCTTCCATGTGACACTGTATCGTTCCCTTCTATCTACAAGTTCGGAAGTAAGGAGAGCGAACGAGTCATCGGTTGACGCGTTGTCACATACGATGAGTTGTCGAAATCCTATCGTGAGAGAGAACAGGCTTTCGATACATTCGAGAGTGTCCTGAGCCCCGTTGTAGTTAAGGAGAACTACGGCAACTTGTGAGGGATTTCGGGTCATAAACCGGCCTTTCCGGGGATGAGCCGGCGATATGTACCAACAAAATTCCGGAGTAGAGGCATAAAGCCGCCACGACGGCTCGCTCTCCAAAGGCGCAGTCCCTTGAATTTCGGAATAAAGCCGAACCGAAGTGCTACAGCCGCAAGCCGACCTAGGGAAACACGCTTACGCGATTGCTGGTAGGGTTGCATCCTGGCAATTTCACGGACATTGCATGGTTCGATGCAAAGTGCGGCAGCCAAAGCAGCTTCGCGGAGCAGCCGTTCTCCAGTCGCAGTCCTGCTAATAACTAAGCTGCGCCCCTCCTGTTCGTCGAACTGCGGGTAGCCATCTTCTCCATACCATGCGTCCCCGCAGACGATGTCCGCGAATTCGCCCGTGCCGTCTGGGCAAACTTTGCATCGGAGCTGTAGATCACGTCCTAGGATGTTTCCCCAGGAAGCGGAGTAGTCCATGGTAAATTCTGAGCCATTGCGAGTGCGCGCAGTAGCCAGTCCCGGCCAGCCATTTCCCCGATACGAGAAGCGTACGGTTTCTTCCGGACTGGTCCCCATGGTTTCAAGAACCTTGAGTGTTGCTCTCATGCTGGGAACGCCCGCGCAGATAAATGACAGCAGTGCTACTACCTGGGGGGCTTTTTCTGGGTACTGGCGAAGATAGGCGTGCATTGCTGCGACATCGCAGGGCTTGCCCACGAAGGCGAATCGCTCGCCGGTGCTGAATAAGCTATCTACCGCTTCCATTGGCGCTGCAGGCGCGTAACGGGAGCCCGCACCTTCCAATACGTCGGCCCGGCTTCGGCTTATGCGGCGAACATTCTGGAAGGGATCATCGTTGGAGACGCCGATGTGGGCTACAAAGTCCGCTTGACCCGATTCAAGCAAGAAAATCAGTAGCGCGGATATGCCGCCGCCGGATGAGCCGCGATAGCGAACTTCAGGGTCGGTCGACCACCCGATGTGAACCGAAGTTATTGGTCCCCATTCCGGGTGGATATCATTTCCCGAGTTCTGTAGATCAAGCGACACACCGGGACATACTTCGCGAACATAGGCGTCTAATTCGCGCGACACCGGATACCTAATCTGCGGCCGCAAGAAGCCGGCACTGTCGAGCTTCATGCTCACGGGACCGTCCAGCCCGGCGGCGCAGGCGCCACATCCACTGCACATGCCCGCTCGGGTGACTATATCAATAGTGCTCGACATCGGTCTTCGCAAACAGCTCTACTAAATAGTTTTCATATTGCTGGAGCTTTTCCTCAGCAATCTTATTTCCTTGCACAACGCTTTCACGTAGCGTGTGTCGATTCTCAAATCCGTAAACGACATGCTGGTAAGCCGTTTCGGTGTCGTCTGCCAGAAGGTCGGCAAGGTAGCTATACTTAAGTGAGTGAAATAACCCATTGAACTTGCGGCTATAAGCCATGGGAACCACGGGTACGCCGCTTGAGAAGGCGCCAATACAAGCATGCATCCGGGCGCCCGTAAAGAAATCCAATTGAGCGATGTAGCTCTTGGCTTGGCTCGGGCTTGAGAATTTCGGTGCGACGATAAGCCCGGGTGGGCGCTGACTCAGTAATAGTGCAGTCGCGTAATCATCTTCGACCGGGTTTTTGTCCGCAAGTACGTGTGAAACAAGATGAACCTCAACCTCTGGCCTTCCGCGGAAGTAGTCGATCAGGCGCTGGACCAAAGCGGGGTAGTCTGCCTTGAGGCCAAATTGATTGTTTCGAGTGTAGCCACCGTTAAATAGTAGCCCTGATACGTTGATCCCAACTCGGATGATGCCGTCGGTTGCGGGACGCGGCGGGGTGAAAGGTAGACGAAAGGCGACATCAATCAACTCGAGGGCGTTGCGAGCCAAACCTTGGCTTTGCAGGTAGCGCATGGAGAGAGCGTCACGCGCAATTACTCGTTCCGCAGAGCCCATTGCCCAGGCCGCAAGCTTTCTTGCCCACCACTTAGAGAAAGGGCCGATTGTCTGCGGGCTCAGGACAAGCTTGCATCCTGCGCGGGTCGCAAGATACTTTGAAAGGACTAGCCACACCAAGCGCTTTGCGCCATAGATGTCTGAGAAGCTATCTCCCTCGCCGATATCGAGCACTACGTCGCACTCACGCAGTTGAGACATAAACTTCGATCGGCGGAGTAGCATGCGCTTGGGCGACATGGGGTCCGCGAGAACGATTCCGCGTGCCAGTACCGACTCGGGGCGCGATTCCGAGTGGCAGAGCGAGATTGCCCGAAGCTGAACTCCGAGCCGCGCCGCTGCGGCTTGAGCTATGGCTAGCTGAGACTCAGCCAGCGCACCGACGCCAAGGTTTTCAGACGTGAAGGTGTGCCAGGCTAGTCCGACAGTCAGTACTCTAGTCTGCGAACGTTGTGACGCACCGTCGATGCCGCGATTCACGTGAACGGGAATCTTGCTATTCCTGCCGGGAGCGATGGCGGCCTCATTAATTCGCATCGTCTTATGCTCGACCATAGACATCAGAAATCCGCACGATATCGTCTTCACCAAGATAGGCTCCAGACTGGACCTCAATCAATTCGAGAGGGATCTTTCCGGGATTTTCGCGAGAATGAATCTCGCCTATCGCGATGTAAGTGGACTCGTTCTCACTCAGAAGATATTCCTTGTCCCCCTTTCTAATCTTCGCAGTACCAGAAACAACAACCCATTGCTCGGCTCGATGATGATGCATTTGGAGCGAAAGCGATAGCTTCCGAAATAACTTGCTGGAGGAACGACTCATGGTAATCTGCTATCTTGGTCAGGATCGACAATAAAGGAGTCGATGCTGATAATTCATTCAAATAGCTCGGTGAGCGCATCCAAGGTTGGTGCCATGGCGTCTTTCAACGCCAGGATGGGCTCGCCGTTCAATGGCCAATCTATATTTAACTGTCGATCATTCCAATTCAGGGAGCGCTCGTCCGCAGGGAACCAGTAGTCGGTCGTCTTGTAAAGAAATTCGGCATATTCTGACGTCACCATGAAGCCATGTGCAAATCCTTCCGGTACCCACAACTGACGCTTATTCACTGCCGACAGCGTTGCGCCAATCCACTTACCGAAGGTGGGTGAACTCTTCCTCAGGTCGACAGCCACGTCAAAAACTTCTCCCGCTACTACCCGCACCAATTTCCCCTGGGGATGCCGGATCTGGTAATGCAGCCCGCGCAGTACATTCCGTGCCGAACGGGAATGGTTGTCCTGGACAAATGTCCGCTTTAAACCGGTCGATTCCTCAAACTGTCTGGCGTTAAAGCTTTCAAAAAAGCAACCTCGCTCATCACCGAACACCTTGGGCTCGATAATCAATACTTCCTGGATCTCAGTGGGTGTGACGACCAAGCTCATTTAATCGCTTCCGAGATAACCTGCTGCAGGTATTTGCCATACCCGTTCTTGGTAAGGGGCGCGGCCAGTACAGCGACCTGTTCGGCGCTAATCCACTTGCTCCGATACGCAATCTCTTCCGGACACGCCACCATCAACCCCTGTCGATTCTGCAGAGTGGCAATAAAGCTGGCCGCCTCCAGCAACGACTCATGCGTCCCCGTATCGAGCCACGCATACCCCCGCCCCATGATCTCCACATCCAACTGGGCCATCTCGAGATAGCGCTTGTTGACATCGGTGATCTCCAACTCGCCACGGGCCGATGGCTTGATATCCGCAGCGATATCGCAAACCTGGTTGTCGTAGAAGTACAGACCGGTCACCGCGTAGTGGGAGCGAGGCTTGGCTGGCTTCTCTTCCAGCGACAGCGCTCGGAAGTTCTCATCAAACTCCACTACGCCATAGCGCTCGGGATCATGCACGTGATAGGCGAAGACTGTCGCCCCTTCCGTTTGCCCGGCCGAGCGAGTTAATTGGCTTACCAAGTCGTGGCCGTGGAAGATGTTGTCGCCAAGGATCAGCGTGGACGGATCATTGCCGATAAATTGGCGACCAATGATGAAGGCCTGGGCTAGGCCATCTGGGGAGGGTTGCACCGCATATTGCAGATTGATCCCCCACTTGCTGCCGTCGCCAAGCATGTCGACAAATCTTGGCGTGTCTTCCGGCGTCGAGATGATCAGGATATCCCGAATCCCTGCCAGCATCAGCGTGGACAGCGGATAGTAGATCATTGGCTTGTCGTAGACCGGCAGCAGTTGCTTCGATACCGATCGAGTGATCGGATATAGCCGTGTGCCGGAGCCTCCGGCCAGGATAATGCCTTTACGCATGGTGTTTTGCTCAGGGGAAGATCTGGTCCAGCAGGTGGTGCACACCGTACTGCCAATCTGGAAGATGGATGCCGAAGGCCTGGCGCAACTTGCCGGTGTCCAGGCGCGAGTTGGCAGGGCGCGGTGCATGCAGAGGGTAGGCCGTGGCGGGAATCGGCTCGATACGCTCCGGGTCTACCTTCAGCTCGATTCCTTTTGCACAGGCATAGCGCAGCACTTCGGTGGCGTAAGCGTGCCAGGTGGTTTCGCCCGCAGCTGCCAAGTGGTAGATACCAGAGGGGAAGGATGCTCGTTCGCCAAAGAGCCAGTGGTGCGCCACGATCTGCGCGGTCACATCGGCAATCAGCGCGGCGGTGGTCGGCGCGCCGAACTGGTCGGCAATGACTCGCAGGCTGTCGCGCTCGCGCGCCAAGCGCAGCATGGTCTTGGCGAAGTTGCCACCATGGGCGCCGGCTACCCAGCAGGTCCTCAGGATTAGTGACTGGGCTCCGGTGGCGGTAATGGCATGTTCGCCGGCAAGCTTGCTCTTGCCGTAGACCGACTGGGGGTAGACCGGATCAGTTTCGACGTAAGCGCCGTCCTTGGTGCCATCGAAGACGTAATCGGTCGAGTAGTGGACGAGCAGACTGCCGAGCGCTTTGGCTTCCTGGGCCAGGATGCCGGCGGCCGTGCCGTTGATGGCGAAGGCCAGTTCCGTTTCAGTTTCTGCCTTGTCCACCGCAGTGTAGGCGGCCGGATTGACGATCACATCCGGGCGGTACTCGCGCACCACGCGGCGGATCTCGTCCGGGCGCGACAAGTTGCAGCCGGTGCGATCCAGCGCAACCACTCGTCCCAGCGGGGCCAGGCTGCGGCGCAGCTCGAAGCCGACTTGGCCGTTGCTGCCGGTTACCAGAAAGGTGGGAATGCCGTTCGCCTTAAGCTGCATACTGCTTCGTCAGCCAGTTTCGATAATCGCCCGACATCACATCCTCGACCCAGGCTTGGTTGTCCAGGTACCATTGCACAGTCTTGCGCAACCCGGTCTCAAAGGTTTCCGCGGGTTTCCAGCCCAGTTCGCGCTCGAGTTTGCGGGCGTCGATGGCATAGCGGCGGTCGTGGCCGGGGCGGTCCTTGACGAAGGTGATCTGGTCACGGTGCGAACTGGCCGCCTTGGGGCGCAGTTCATCGAGCAGGTCGCACAGGGTGTGGACCACGTCGAGGTTTGTCTTTTCGTTCCATCCGCCCACGTTATAGGTCTCGCCGAGGCGGCCGCGTGCCAGCACTTCCCGGATGGCGGCGCAGTGGTCGCTCACGTAGAGCCAGTCGCGCACATTGAGGCCGTCGCCGTAGACTGGCAGCGGCTTGCCAGCTAATGCGTTGTTGATCATCAAGGGGATCAGCTTTTCGGGGAAGTGGTAGGGGCCGTAGTTGTTCGAGCAGTTGGTGGTCAGCACCGGCAGCCCGTAGGTGTGGTAGTAGGCCCGCACTAGGTGGTCGGACGCGGCCTTGGAGGCCGAATACGGGCTGTTTGGCTGGTAACCAGTGGTTTCCGAGAAATGCGGATCGTTGGGCCCCAGGGAGCCGAAAACTTCGTCGGTGGAGACGTGCAGGAAGCGAAAAGCCGCCTTGCCGACGTCATCCAGGCCCCCCCAGTAGGCTCGCGCGGCTTCGAGCAGAGTGAAAGTACCGACGATATTTGTCTGGATGAATTCGCCGGGGCCGTGGATGGAGCGGTCGACGTGGCTCTCGGCTGCAAAGTGCACCACCGCGCGAGGCTTATGGGCGGCAAACAGCTTGTCCAGGGCGGCGCGGTCGCAAATGTCGGTCTGGGAGAAGATATGGCGAGCGTCGCCTTTCAACGAGGCCAGGGTCTTGCGATTGCCTGCGTAGGTCAGCTTGTCGACGTTAATGATGCCGTCGGCCCCATCCTTGCGCAGCCAGTCCAGGACGAAGTTGGCGCCAATGAAGCCGGCACCGCCGGTGACGAGAATATCTCTTGTCATTAGAAAACTGAAGGATCTCAAAAAAAAGGGCGCATGGCCCCTTAATCAAATGCAAGGAAGAGTGGCGTGTGCCGTGATCGGCCTTACTTAGCCTTGCTTGCGCACAGGTTGCGTGCAGATATGCACCAATCGCGCCCGTATTTGTTCAGTATGCATTTCGACCGGTCCATCCCCTGAATGTAGTCCAGAAGATAATCTTCAAATCCATCCCAAACGACCAATTCCGAATGTAGAAGATGTCATGCTCGACCCGCTTCGCCATCTTATCCAGCGTGTCCGTCTCTCCCCGATACCCATTGATCTGCGCCCATCCCGTAATCCCGGGCTTGACGCGATGGCGCAACATATAGAGATCGAGCTGTTCCTTATACATATCGTTGTGTGCCATCGCATGCGGTCGCGGCCCTACAACGCTCATCTCCCCGCGCAGTACGTTAATGAACTGCGGAAGTTCATCTAGGCTCGTACGCCGGAGGAAGGCACCGATGGGTGTCACGCGGCTGTCGCCTTTTCTTGCTTGCGTGACGGTTTCATGCTCCGTATGCACCTTCATGCTGCGGAACTTGTAGACATGGATCACGCGGCCATCCAGACCAAGGCGTTCCTGCTTGAAGAATGCAGGACCAGGCGAGCCTCTCTTGATCAGCAGGGCAATGGCCACCAGGAGCGGGGATAGCAGGGTCAGCACCACGGCAGCGAATGTGCGATCGAATGCTCCCTTGACCAGGCCGCGCACGCCCAGCGAAGGCGGCCGGTTCAGCTCCACCGCCGGCATGCCCATGAAGTCCTGCATCCGGTGATTCAGCAACTCGAACTCCATCAGGCTGGGCATCCACTTGATGTCGATGAAGTCGTTACGCAGCGTGTAGGCAATGCTCTGCATCTGACGTGAAGCACCGATGGGCAGGGTGATCCAGATTTCATCAACGTGGTGCTTGCGGGCGAAGCCGGCGATGTGATCACTGTCTTCAATCCGTGGAATGCTTTCTGGCGTGGCATCTTCGGGGCCAGCGTAGATGCCCGCGACGCGGAAGCCGCTCCAGCGGCTTGCCGTAGCGCGACGGTACATTTCCTGACCGGTGATGCCAAAGCCCACGATCAGCACATGCTTGGCGTTGCGGCCGACGCCGCGTGCCAGCGACAGCAGGCTGTAGGTCACAATCCGCAGGGCTAGCAAGGCGACCACGGTTCCCGCATACCAGTACGCCGCCCAAAGCCGCGAAAGCGAGCCCGCCTGATGCATCAAGAAACTCATCAGGATGCCGATAAGCCAGACAAGCGACCATGCGGCCACTAGCCGGGCGACGAGCGAAAGAAAGCTGCGGCCGCGCCAGGAGGTGTACAGGTCGAACCTCGGCAGCACGATCAGCGCTACCACACAGCTGAAGTAAATGATGAACTGATGGATGGGGGCGGCTACTGCGAAGTCAGGGGAGAAGCGCAACTCGGTGGCAAGAAAGCCGGCCAGCCAGATGGTGCTCACGTCTGCCAGGCGCACTGCAATGGCCAGCGAATCGTGATGCTTCACAAACATGTTGCGATAAATTCCCATGCTTACCCCGGATGGCGTTGTCCCTCCGGCCTGCGCGGATGCGCACGGCTGGATATCCCCGTCGAAACAAAACCCATAGGGCAGGACCGCGCCAGACCCAGTGGCAATGTGCCAAAACCGAGTAGCGTGATATTTTTGATACTTATATTAGTGGCGGCACATTAGCATACATGTAGTGAATCCAGCAAACCGAGACGGGGCTTGTCCTGCACCACTTTTCCCGGGGCGTTGCGGCTTTGCAGCATGTCACCCGTTCGGGGGCTGCGCGGCCTGGGGCGTCTGTGGCAAAACGCAATCGCATCAGGGCGGAGTTGTCGCTTCAGCCGGTTCTGATCCCCCGCTTGGTGGGGATTGCAGCGCCTTCCCATACGGCTTTTAATCCGCCGCTGTGAGGTGTGTTGCGGTGCGCCAAGCCGGCGTCGTGTGCCCTCGCGCCAGTTGGCAAGCTCTGCCTGGCGAAGGTGTCGCTGCAATGGGTGACACCAACATTGTGGCCGAGGGCTGATCCTGCAACCGCCCAAAGCAAGACGCCACGCCTTGTCGAACCTATCCGGCACCCGAGGCCAGTTCACGGGCGGCGAGCGGCCCTTGGGTGTTTGGCACCCCCGCAGTCGCGCTATTGACACAGCGGTGTAACAATTGCGATCCGAATATATGCGGAAATTGCTGACGTGATGATTTTGGTATTTTTTTGGAATTTCTGCGGTAGACTTTCGCCGCAAAGTTTCCCCGCGGGGACACAGGGCGGGGAGAGGGCATTAGAAGATCAAAACGTAGCCGTTGGCACCGATAAATGGTGTCGACAGAAATGCACTTATTGACGATGGGTTGGAGAAAAACAATGCAAGCGAGTCTCTCGAAACGTTTTACGCTGGCGGCAGCAGCTTCCGCGGCCATGCTGCTGGCGGCTTGTGGCGGTGGCGGCGGTGATAGCGGCAGCAGCGGTACCCCTTCGGCCACCATCAGCGGCAAGGCAGTCGACTTCTACCTGTCCGGCGCGACGGTGAGTTTCCTGGACTGCAAGGATTCGGCTGGCAAGGCGCTGACGGTCGTCACGGGCGCCAACGGCGATTTCACCTTCCCGGCAAACTGCACCAAGAGCGCGCTGTCAGTGTCGGGCGGTACTGACATTGGTACCGGCCTGCCATTCAACGGCGTGATGCAGGCACCGGCGGTGGATTACCGCGCCGGCGTGACACCCATGATCAGCCCGCTGACCACGCTGGTGGCACAACTGGGTGCGGACCAGGCTGCCGCGCTGGCCACCAAGCTCGGCCTGAGCGGCAAGGACCTGCTGAACGCGGATCCGCTGACGGATGCCGACGTGCTGAAGGCAGCTGTAGTGGTGCAGCAGTTGGTTGAGCAGATCAGCAAGACGCTGCAAGGCGTGGCAACTGGCGCCGGTGGCAGCCTGAGCGCGGATGCGGCCGCTGCCGCCGCCGCGAAGGCCGTGGCAAGCGTGGTCAGCAGCGGCAGCGGTACGGCCGACCTGTCGAGCGCGTCCACCGTTTCCGCTGCCATCAAGGCTTCCGTGAAGAATGCACAGTCCAGCCTGCCGTCCACCCTGCAGAGCAGTATCGACACCGTTGCCACCAACGTGGCAGCGCTGGCCGCTCCGCTCGTGAGCAAGCAGATCGGCGATGTGAATACGGCGCTGGGCACGATCAAGCTGGGCGGCAATGCAGCGTCCACCGTGGCGGCGCTCAAGGGCAACGGTGCCCTGAATGCGCTGAAGGACAGCAGCCAGTCCACGCTGTCGACCACGCTGGCTTCCAGCACGTCCGCCTCCGTGCTGACCGACGGCAACAATGCTTCCAAGCTAGCCGATCTGGGTAACGCCGTGGCGACTGGTTCGGCGGACGACGTGCAGAGCAAGGCCGGTGCCATTCAGGGCCTCGACAGCGGCAAGCTGAACACCATCGTCAGCAAGGTCACGCTGAATGACTACCTGCAAGCCAGCAACGTCACGATTAATGGCCTGTCCACGACGCTGGGCGATCAGATGTCGGCCACCGGCAACCTGTCGGACGTCAAGGCGGTGCTCAAGGAAATCGGCGCGCCGTTCGGCACGGGCGCTGCCGACATCCGCGTGGGCCTGCACTACAGCTACAAGGGCAACACGGTTGACGTGATCTTCGAGAAGGTGTCCCTGGTCTTCAGCGGTGGCAACCTGGTGTCGGCGACGTTCCCGGCCAATACCAACTTCTCGTTCCGCGTGACCGGCAGCCTGCCCGCTTCCGCCACGCTGTCCAACGTGTCCGCCGACAACCTGTTCTCCAGCGGCAACGGCCAGTTCACGCTGCCGTTTGCGGCGATCCTGAACAAGGTGAAGAACAGTGGCGCGCTGACCGATGCGCAGTTCGCCGCGCTGGCGCCGAAGGCCCCTGGCAGTGTGGACGTTGCCTTTGCCGTGGCTGGTGTTGATGGCTCGGACGTCAAGCTTGGCATTGGCACCGGTACCGCGGCGAAGTACACCAGCAAGGTCTCCGTGCAAACCGCGGGCGGCCAGGTCAGCGGCTATGGCCTGAAGTCGACCATCACGCTTAACTAAGCAGTCGATTCGCTTCTGGCAGACGCTCCGCGGTGCGGGGCGTCACCGGGCGTTCGCGCACTGCCGCTTTGCGGCGTGTGTCGCGGCCGCCCGGTTTTGTTGTTTACGTGGCCGGGCAAATTCGGTCCGCGGCTCATTCGTTTTGCAGGACGCTCGCGTCCTCCGGAGTTCACGATGTTCGAGTTTTGTTCGCGCCGAACCCTGGCCACGGCGGTGGCGGCGTTTGGCCTGACAGCCGCCGGCACGGCGCTGGCTGCATCGGAAGATGTTTTCCTGCGTGCGGAGCCGACCACCGGCGAGTTCACCGGCTTTCGCGCAGAGGGCAGTTTTGACGCGGTGAACAAGGCGCTGGATGTCTTCAACCTGCGCAGCCAGGGCGGGAGCGGTCCGACGCCCGACAACGCCGGCGACTATCGCGGTGGCCGGGTCATGCTTGGCTACAAGTTCTCGTCCTACTGGTCGGGCGCCGCCACGTATTTGCGCCGCAATATCGACTACGGCCAGGACACCAACAGCATCGACACCTGGCAGCTCGCGCTGCACTACGATCCGCTGGCCGAGCCGGGCGCGCGTGATCGCCTGATCTTCCGTTTTTCCCTGTGGGGTGACCGCGCGGGTTCGGTCAGCAAGACATCGCCCACGCAGGTACGCGGCACCACCTTCGGCCAGATCCGGGTCAATGACCCCAACGATTTCCAGGCGCAGGCCGACATGATTTTCTCGGGCCAGCTGAGCGAGCGCAGTACGCTGACCGGCTTTCTCGGGGGCGGCTTCAGCAACGTTTCGGTGGGCGATCTGAGCGCGCAGGTGCGCCGCGGTAACTGCAATTTCAATGTCAATATCGGCTCGGACAACATCGCCAACGGCACGCTCGCCGCGCCTTGTCGCGTCGGTGGGTCCGTGTTGCAGGACGCTTCGTTTTCCGCCAATGCTTCGCAGTTCGGGCTCGACGTCAGCAAGGACCTGAACTACACGGCCGCCTTCCTCACCGCTGGCGCATCCTGGCGCTGGAAGTACGAGCGCTTCTCGAGCCAGCTCGGCTATCAGTTCCAGTACCTGTTCCGCAGCAATATCGACGACCGCTTGTCGAGCTTCGGCGTGTCGCCGATCAAGTCCAACCATACCCTGGGGCTTGAGCTTGCCTACGCCGTGGTGAAGGACGTGGAGCTGTACGTGCGCGGACAGGCGTTCAAGTACAACTTCGTTGGGACCATTCCGTTCTTGTACAACGCCGCAACGGCGGGGCGGATGGACCGCTACTACGGCTACGCGTCGATAGGCGTGCGGTTTTCGGGCTTCTGAGGGCAGGGCGGTTCTCCTGATGTAGTGCTGCCAGACCGCTCGTCTTGCTATCCTCTCCCGGGCTGGGAGAGGACAACCGACGCCGGGCCGCTTCAGCAAGCCTCGCAATCCCCTTGCAACACATCATCGATCCGTGCCTTCAGCATCGCCAGCAGGCAATGCGCCGCGTAACAGTCCTCGGATCGTTCGCTGGAGATTTCGAGCAAGGTGAGCACGCCGTGCAGGCCGGCGCTGACGGATTCAAGCAGTGTGGGACCGTTGGTTTCAACCTTGGTAAGGAATACGGGCATCGCAGACTGTTCCATAAAATCTGCTCAAAGTTGAGCATTGGATTTATCCGCACTTCGTTGACGCGGCTTGCGCCGCCCAACTGAAGCCCCTTGACGCTCAGTTGCGCCGGAGGAGCGCGCGAGCAGAATCTGCTTCACCTGGAGGTGAGGCATATACCGGGTAATTCCCCGATCGTGAATCCTGTCCCGCACGTTCCGCGCAGCATTGGTATCCGCCTGAAGAACGTCCCCGTTGGCACGGTAAAACTTGTCGCCCACGCGCTTGCCTTGCAGCAAGCGCGTGAACGAGTCCATTTGCGACGTGTAGGCGGCGTTGACGACGACGTGCGTCGCCCCACGCTGCGTGCAAACTTCATCGAGCGCTTGAGCCAGTACACCCTTGGCCCATGCGCTCATGCGGCGGTTGTAGTTCCGCCACTGACCCCTCCCCTTGATGGGCGACGTCAGATCTTCCGAACCGACCACTGCGGCCTTGTCCACGATGGTATGGGCGGCCTGGTAGGCAATCGTGCGCAACCGCTGCTTCGTGCGGTGACTGCGCGCCTGCAGTTTCACGCGTCCGAGGTTGCACTTCCTGATGCGCTCGGCCTTGGCGATGCGCCCGGCTTTGCGATGGGCTTTCTCAAGGGCATGCAGCCGGATTCGTGCTTTGCCGGTCTTCGAAACCTGGTCGCTGTAAGCGCTCAGCACGGCGCCGAACGTCTGACCATGATGCTCGCCATCTGAGTCGGTGAAGGCCTCGGTGTAGCCTTTGTCGACACCAATTTCCCCTGTCCCGCAGGGGCGCCCTTCGGCCTTCGCCGTAGCGTAGTGGATTTCGACCGCGTCACCCTTCACGATCACACGCAGGTTGCAACCCGTGAGATCCACGTTCTTGCCGTTGCTGTTCGTTGTGAGTTCGATCGAAGGGCCATACTGCCTGGCGATGTGTATGGTGATGACCAGGTGCCCGTCTCTGACGCGGCTCTCATGCTTGTCCGAGCGGACGATGAACTGATTGTCGCAACGCGAAACGCCGTGCCGAAAGTACTTGCGCATCATCCGGTGCAGGTACTTGTCTTCGAGCCACTGGTCACTCTTGAGCAGGGTATAGAGCCGCTTTCGCTCTGCCTCGTCGGAGGTCCGCTTCGCGATGGCTTGTCGCACCTTCGCGCATGCGGCCGCCTTGTACGTGAGGATGTCATTGACGACATCCTTCGTGGTCTCGGCTCGGATCGTGCCGTCCACCGCGAGCGACGCATACCAGCCGCCAGCCGTCACTTCCTTGCGGATGTCAGCCGCACTCTTGCCGACATTCCCCAGCGCGCCATAGCGACGCCAGAGGTCCGCTCGCACGAACGCCATCGCCCTACACACCGTGCGAAGCGCAGGCACGCACGAGGACGTCGCATAGAGCGTGCGGGTGACGGTTGTCATGCCAGAATTTCCTTCGGTTCCTTGCTACCCGGATAGTCTTCCTTGACCTGCTTGTTGTACTTGCGCATGCCGTCCAGGCGCCATGAAAACGTATGGACGATCGCAAACAGGTCCTCAACCATTTCCTGCTCTGGCGACAGAGATTCCTGATTGACCACGATGATCTCGCAACGTTCCCGCGCGCAAGATGGTCGAGCAGGTCGAACCGAAGCGAACCAGCCTATCCTTGTGGGCGATGAGAACTCGCTCAATCTCACCACGCTGGATGCGCTCAATCGGCGCGAGCAAACGCTTGCGCTTGAAGTTCATACCGCCGCCGACCTCCTGAATCCACACGTCAACAGCAATTGCGCCAGCCCGGCAGTATTCCTCCATCGCCGCCACCTGAGATCGCAAGTCGTCGCGCTGCCCAGCGCTACTGACGCGGCAGTACACGATTGTCGATCGCTTCTCAGGCCCGCCGCCAAGCATCGCCCGAACATCGGATTCGTCAAAGTACCGATGACCGGAAGGCAGGCGCTTAGCCGCCAGGATGCCTTCGCGCTCCCAGCGGCGCACGGTACTGGGAGCCCATCCGATGCGCTTTGCGAATTCGTGGATCCGATAAACCTTACTCATAGCGAGCAATTATAGATACTTACTTCTGAGCAAGAATGGAGTATCAGTTGCTCGCTCCTGAGTGGGTTCGGATGGTCCGCCAAGGAAGCAATAAGAGGTGGCGGGCCGGACAGCGGGGAGGGATACCGGGGACTAGCAGGCGAACTTTCCGGTCGGCTTTGCAGCCGGCCCGCCTCGGCCCGCCATTGATCTGTTGGCGTGCACGTGCGATGCGCTTGGCCCTATGACGCGGCCGATCATTGTTAGTCCTTCCGGGTATCCCGACCCGTTCGCCGATGTCTTCGGCGAAGCGTGCAGTTTCCCCGGATGCCCACGATCCGTCGATGAGACCGATCGCATTCCGCATCACGCGCGGGCAGCGCGCCCGTCGATACAGTTGTCCATTCAAAGTCCGCGCCGGTACGGGTGCTCACGACCCGACAGGTAGGTCGCCATGCTGATGACCAGGCGGTGCGTGGCACTACTGGCGCCAGGCAGCGGCAGCGTGTGCAGCGCGGTGAAGACGACCAATGCGGCGGCCAGCGGGCCAACGCTCCGCGGCAACACTTTGCATCCCGGCCAACTCAGGAAGGCCAGGCTCACGGCCAGTCCCAATACCAGCCCGGCCACGACTTCCGATGGCGAATGCGCATGCAGGACTAGGCGCGACCAGCCTACCAGCAACGCCAGGCCGACCCCGCAAGCCGCGCCGATCCTGGCCATCCACGGGCGCGATTGCGGCGCGCACAGGTATAACAGCACGGGAAGCATCGTGGCCGACATCGCGCTATGGCCGGAAATACCGGTGAAGTCCAGCGCACGGATGCCCACACCCCATCCCAGGAAGGCAAGCTTGGAGACCAGTGTGAGGCCCGCTACAGTGGCCACGCCCGCGAGCCAGCGCAGCGCGGTTCTGGCCTTGCCACGGTGCCATAGCCACAGCGCCACCAGCAACGCGCCAGGCAGCAGATACGTGCTTTCACCAAGGCGCGAGACGAGAGGCCAGAAAGACATGCGGTCTCTCTACAGCCCGTACTTCTTGGTCTTGTCGAACAACGTGGTCTTGGCCACGCCCAGCGCCTCGCTGGCGCGGCTGAGGTTGCCGTCTTGCCGGCGCAGGGCATCGGCGATCAGAGCGCGCTCGAACTGCTCCACCGCCTGGGCCAGGGGCAGCGCCTCCGGTGCGGTGGTGCCGTGGCCCGGGTCGCAGCCAAGCCCGAGCACGTGGCGCTCGGCCAGGTTGCGCAGTTCGCGCACGTTGCCGGGCCAGGGGTAGGCCATCAGCGTGGCCAGTTCGGCCGGCGTGGACGGCACGGCGTCGCGCCCGAAGCGCAGCGCGGCCTGCGCCACGAAATGCTCGAACAGCGGCGGCACGTCTTCGCGCCGGTCCCGCAGCGCGGGCAGTTCCAGTGTGATCACGTTGAGGCGGTAGTACAGGTCGGAGCGGAACTGGCCGGCATCGGACAGCGCACGCAGGTCGGCCTTGGTGGCCGCGACCACGCGCGTATCCACCGGCACCGGCTCGTTGGAGCCCAGGCGCTCCACCACGCGTTCCTGCAGGACCCGCAGCAACTTGATCTGCAGCGGCATCGGCATGCTCTCGATCTCGTCGAGGAACAGCGTGCCGCCTTCGGCATGCTCGACCTTGCCGATGCGGCGGCGCGCGGCGCCCGTGAACGAGCCGGCCTCGTGGCCGAAGATCTCACTTTCGAACAGCTGTTCGGGCAGGCCGCCACAGTTGATGGCGACGAAGTGGCGCGCATGGCGCCGGCTGGCATCGTGCAGGCAGCGCGCCACCAATTCCTTGCCGGTGCCGGTCTCGCCGTGGATCAGCACATTGGCGGCGGTGTCGGCCAGGTCGGCGATCAGCCGGCGCAGGCGTTCGATCGCGGGCGAGCGGCCGATCAGTTTGGCTTCGAGCTTGTCGCGGCCGGCCAGGCGTTCGCGCAACTGCGCCACTTCGAGCGTCAGCCGGCGTTGCTCCAGCGCGCGGCGCGTGGCGTCCACCAGCGCCTCGGGCGAGAACGGCTTCTCCAGGAAGTCATAGGCGCCTTGCTTCATGGCCTGCACCGCGAGCGCCACGTCGCCATGCCCCGTGATCATGATTACGGGCAGTGACGCGTCGCGCGCACGCAGTTGCGCGAGCAGGGCCATGCCGTCGACGCCCGGCAAGCGGATGTCGCTGACCACGATGCCAGGCCAGCCGGCGGCGGTCTCGCGCTGCGCGGCCTCGGCGCTGGCCACGCCGCGCGTGGCGATGCCTTCCAGCCGCAGCGCCTGCTCGCAGCCCAGGCGCACGTCGGCATCGTCCTCGACGATCAGTACGGTCAGTTCAGCCGGCATGGGAGGCTTCCTGGCGGACCAGCGGCAGTACCAGCGTGAAGCACGCGCCACCGTCCGGATGATTGGAGGCGGACAGGCTGCCGCCGTTTTCGTTGAGGATGCCGGCCGACAAGGTCAGGCCCAGGCCCAGGCCTTCGCCGGCTGGCTTGGTCGTGAAGAACGGCTCGAACAGGCGCGAGAAGGCTTCTTCCGACAGCCCCGGGCCGTTGTCGCGCACCGTCAGGTGCGCCATGCCGCCGCTGACATGGGCGTGCAGCGACAGCATGGGCTGCTCGCGCCCCGCCACGGCGTCCAGCGCGTTGCCGACCAGGTTGACCAGCACCTGCTCCAGCCGGTTCGGGTCGCAGGCGACCAGCAGCCCGGGCTCCACCTCGCGCTGCAGGCGGGGGTGCACGGCCTCGATGCGGGTGTCGAGCAGGAACAGCGCGTTGTCCACGGCCTGGGCCAGCTCCGCCTGGCGCAGGCCGCTGCCGGGCTTGCGCGCGAACGACTTGAGCGCGCCGGTGATGCGGCCCATGCGCTCCACCAGGCCGATGATCGTGCCGAGGTTGGCGCGCACCGTGTCATAGTCGCCGCGTTCCAGGAACTTGCCAGTATTGCCGGAAATCGTGCGCAGCGCCGCCAGCGGCTGGTTGAGCTCATGCGCGATGCCGGTCGACATCTGTCCGACCGCGGCCAGCTTGCCGGCCTGCAGCAGGCCGTCCTGGGCCTGGCGCAGCACGGCCTCGGTGCGGATGCGCTCGGCCACCTCGGCCTCCAGGCGTTGGTTGGTCGACGACAGGTCGGCGGTGCGTTCGGCCACCTTGCGCTCCAGCTCGCTGTTGGCGGCCTCGAGCGCGGCGCGCGCGGCCAGCCGCTCGCCGATGATGCGCCGGCGCACGTTCCAGGCCGCGCCCAGCAGCAGGATGAAAGCCGTCAGCACGCCGGCCAGCGCGGCGCTGTTCAATGCTGCCAGGCGTGCCTGCGAAGTGTTGGACAGCAGCGTGAGCTGCCAGTCGGTGCCCGGCAGCGCGCCCTGCTGCGCCAGCATCGGCGGACCCTGGCTCAGCCGCACCAGGCGGTCGCTGCCGTTGCCGAGCACGCGCACTTCGGACAGCGGCAGTTGCGGCAGCGGCGCGCGGTTGTACTGCAGGCTGCGCGTGAAGCGCGCGCGAGCGTCCGCTGACAGCGGACGCAGGGCCGCGAGTTTCCATGACGGGTCGGACGCCAGGATCACCACACCGTTCTCGTCCGCCAGCAGCATCTGGCTGTCGGCACCTTGCCAGCGGTTTTCCAGCGGCTCCAGGCCGATCTTGACCACCGCCACGCCGTCCGGGTTGTCGCGCTCGCCCAGCGGCGCGGACAGGTAATAGCCGGACTCGCCGCGCGTGGTGCCCACGCCGTAGAAGCGGCCGAGCTGGCCTTCCATGGCGGCGCGGAAGTACGGACGGAAACTCAGGTCCTCGCCCAGGTAGCTGTCGGGCCGCTGCCAGTTGCTCGTGGCCAGCACCTTGCCGCGCGCGTCGAGCACGTAGACCACCCGGGTGCCGGCGCGCGTGTTGAGGGCGGACAGGTAGTCACTGGCGCGCGCCGCCGCGGCGCTGTCGTTGGGCTGGCGCAGCAGCGTGCCGATGCGCTCGTCCAGCGTCAGCAGCCCGGGGACGTAGTCGTAGTGCGCGAGTTCGCTTTCCAGCGCCTGCGCGTACAGGCGCAGCTGCACCTGCCCGCGCTCGGCCTGGCGCGCCAGTGCCGTGTCGTAGCTGTAGCGGTAGCCAAGCCAGCCGGCCAGGCCGACCAGCACGGCCAGCGCCAGCAGCGCGAGCAGCGGCGCTGCGCCACGCAGGGCGGCGGGTGGGCGGGAGGCGGGATGGCGGGCAGGGTCGCGGAACGAATCGGGCTGGCCGGTCATGAAGTGCTGGGTAAGGCTGGTGGGATGCGGCCGCCTGGGGCCGGCGGGCGCCTACTTTTACCACACCCTTTACCACGCCCGGGATGCGGAAAAACAAAAAAGCCCGGCTGCCTGATCGGCAGCCGGGCTCCGGCGCGTGCCCTGTCGGAACAGGGCGGCTTACTTGCCCGCCAGCACCTGGGCGGGTGCCAGGGCAGGGGCGCTGTCCGCGACGGGTTCATCCTCGTCGGACGGCACGGGCGCGCCGATGGCGCCTTCGCTTTTGGCGACGACAGCCGTGGCAATTGCGTTGCCAAGCACATTGGTCACGGTGCGACCCATGTCCAGCACGTGGTCGATGCCGAGCACCAGCAGGATGCCGGCTTCCGGCAGGCCGAACATCGGCAGCACGGCGGCGACCACCACCAGCGAGGCGCGCGGCACGCCGGCGATGCCCTTGCTGGTGACCAGCAGCACCAGCAGCATGGTGATCTGCTGGGTCAGCGACAGTTGGATGCCATACACCTGGGCCACGAACAGCGCCGCGAACGAGGTGTACATGATCGAGCCGTCCAGGTTGAACGAGTAGCCCAGCGGCAGCACGAAGTTGGTGATGCGGTCCTTCACGCCGAAATGGGTTAGCTGGTCGATCACCTTCGGGTAGGCAGATTCGCTGCTGGCCGTGGCGAAACCGATCATCAGCGGCGCGCGCATTAGCTTGAGCAGGCGGAACACGTCGCGGCCCAGGAAGAAGTAGCCAGCGCCGATCAGCGCCACCCACAGCAGCGCCAGCGCCAGATACATGCTGCCCAGCAGCTTGGCGTAGACCGCCAGCACGCCCAGGCCCTGCGCGGTGATGACGGCCGAGATGGCACCGAACACGCCCACCGGCGCGAACGCCATCACGTAGTTGGTCACCTTCAGCATGACGTGGCCGAGGCCCTCGATGCCTTGCAGCACCGGCTTGCCCACGCCGTCCTTGACCGTGCCCAGCGCAAAGCCGAAGAACAGCGAGAACACCACGATCTGCAGGATCTCGTTGGTGGCCATGGCCTCGACGAAGCTCTTCGGGAACATGTGCGCGACGAAGTCGCGCAGGTTCAGCGCCCCGGTCTTGAGGGTGGAGGCGGCGTCGGCGGCCGGCAGCGGCAGGTTCATGCCGTGGCCCGGGGTCAGCAGGTTGGCCATCAGCAGGCCGAGCAGCAGCGACGTGATGGACGCGCCGATAAACCAGGCCATCGCCTTCATGCCGATGCGGCCGACGGCGCGGCCGTCGCCCATGCTGGCGATGCCGGCTACGAGCGTGGCGAACACCAGCGGTCCGATGATCATCTTGATCATCCGCAGGAACACGTCGGTGAGGATGGACAGGTGGTCCGCAATGGATTTGGCGGTGGCGGCGTCCGGCGACAGATGGTGCGCGGCGGTGCCGACCAGCACGCCAAGCAGCATCGCAATGAAGATCAGGGTGGGTAGTCGGTTCAGTTTCATCGTGGGTACAGGCCGTGCGCCCGGTTCCTCGCCCGCGGACGGGAAAGGAGCCGGACGGCTGAATTGCGGGATCGGCGGGGCCGGAACGCTGTGCCGCCGGCAAGGGCGGTGCGTCGCGCCGGCGCAGGCCGGGGACGTCAGCGGGGCAACAGGCGCCGCATTCGCGCCTGGGCGGCGCGGGCAGGTTGATGGTCGGGTTCCGTCATATGTCTCCTCCTTGGTTCTTGGCATTGGCCGGCACGTCGCGGAGACGTCCGGGCTGCCTGTTGGCCCTGTCGGCGGCGCCATACATCGCACGAGGCGTGCCAGCACCGCATGCCTTGGAAGGCACGCTAAGCCACTGAAAACAAAGGAGAAAAAATGTGATGCCGGCGCCTGTGTTCGGTCTTCCGGATGATTGGCGCGGCGCTCGTTCGGATTTCCGAACGGCCGCCGCGGCATGCCGTGGGCAGAAGGGGCCGAGTTATGGACCTTGGGTCACTGGCTCGGAGTCGGCCAGGTAGGCATCGAGCGGCACCGGCCGCCCGATGGCGTAGCCCTGGGCGTAGTCCACGCCGATCGCGCGCAGCGCGTTCAGCGTGCGCTCGTCTTCCACCCATTCGGCCACCGTCCGCACGCCCAGCCGGTGGCCGATGTCGTTGATGGAGCTGACGATCTCGCGGTCGACCATGTTGTCGGCCAGGTTGCGGATAAAGCTGCCGTCGATCTTGAGGTAGTCCACCGGAAACTGCTTGAGGTAGGCAAACGACGACAGGCCGGAGCCGAAATCGTCGAGCGCCACCGTGCAGCCGGCGCGCCGCATTTCCGTCACCACGCGGTTGGCGGCGGCCATGTTGTTGATCAGCGCGGTTTCCGTGATCTCGAGCCGGATGCGGTTCGCGGGCAGGGCGGACTGCTCCAGCTCGGTATGCAGGAAAGGCAGCAGGAAAGGCTCGCCCAGCGAGTTGGCCGACAGGTTGACCGACACCGACAGGCCGGGCACCGCGCACAGCCGCGCGCCGTATTCGCGCAGCACGTTGCGGATCACCCAGCGGTCGACGTGCCCCATCAGGTCATAGCGCTCCGCGGCCGGGATGAAGGCGCCGGGCATGATCATCTCGCCGTCCTCGTCGACCATGCGCACCAGGATCTCGATATGGCGTTCCCCGCGGCTGTCGCCGGGCCTTTGCTGCAGCGCGCGGATCTCCTGCGCGAACAGCCGGAAGTGGTTGCCCTCCAGCGCCGAGTGGATGCCCGCGGCCACTTCGAGTTCGCGATGGTGGCGCCGCGCATCGCTTTCGTCGCGGCGATAGACCGACACGCGGCTGCGCCCGGCCGCCTTGGCGGCGTAGCAGGCCACGTCGGCGCGGCTCATCAGCTCGCCGACCGGCGGCACGTCCTGGTCGATGGCGGCAATGCCGATGCTGGCGCCCACGTCGTACACGCGGCCGTCCCACGGGAAGCGCCGGCTGCGGATGGCGTCGATCACGCCCTGGCCGATGGCCTCGGCCTGGTCGACCGTGCAGTCCTTGAGCAGCAGCCCGAACTCGTCGCCGCCGAGCCGCGCGAGCAGGTCGTCGGCGCGCACATGGTTGCGGATCAGGTAGCCCAGCTCGCGCAGCAGGATGTCGCCGGCGCCGTGGCCGGCGGTGTCGTTGACGATCTTGAAGCGGTCCAAGTCGATGAAGCACAGCGCGCCGCGGTGGCCCTGCGTGCGCGCGGCGTCGCAGGCCTCGCGCAGCCGCTTTTCGAACCAGGTGCGGTTGGGCAGCCCGGTGAGCGCGTCGTGCATGGCGGAATGGGCCAGCTCGCGCTGCATCGCGCGTGCCGTGGTGATGTCCTGGAACACCAGCACCGCACCCAGCACATCGCCCGACGCGGTAAGCACCGGGGCGGCGGAATCCTGCACGTCGTGGCGCTCGCCGGTCAGGCTCTGCAGCACCGCGCCCTCCTGCAGGTAGGCCGGCGTGAGCGTCTGCAGGCAGGCCTCGACCGGGCTCGGGATGGGCAGTCCGGTGATTTCGTCGACGATGCGGAACACGCGCTCCAGCGGCAGGCCGCTCGCGCTGGCCATGCTCCAGCCCGTGAGCTGTTCCGCAATCGGGTTCATGAAGGTCACCCGGATGGCGGCGTCGGTGCAGATCACCGCATCGCCGATCGACTGCAGCGTGATGTGCAGGCGCTCCTTTTCCTCGAACAGCGCCTCGGTCAGGCGGCGTTGCTCGGTGATGTCCCAGTTCGTACCCACCAGCGCATGCGCGGTGCCGTCGTCATGGCGCGTGACATTGGCCATGGCGCGCACGTGGCGCACGTCGCCATCGGGCCGCACCACGCGGTATTCGGTGTCGAACGGCTGTTCGCCGCGGATGGCCTTGCGCATCTCGCCGTTCACGCGCGCCACGTCCTCGGGATGGAGCATGGCAATCCACTGCGCGATCCCCGGCGCGCCGTGCGTGGCCTCGGTGCCGTGCAGCGCGTGCATGCGGGCATCCCAGGTGATGCCGGAACTGGTGAAATCCCATTCCCAGATGCCCACGCCGCCGGCTTCCACCGCGAGCTGGGTGCGGCGCGAGAGCTGTTCGAACTGCTCCTGCGCGAGCTTGCGCGAGTGGATATCCTCGATCTGCGCGATGAAATGCAGCGGGTTCCGGCTTTGCTGGTCGCGCACCAGCGACACCGCCAGGAGGGCCCAGCGGTACTCGCCGTCCTGGTGCAGGAAGCGCTTCTCCATGCGGTAGGACTCGATCTCTCCGGCCAGCAGTCGTCGCACCTGGCGCAGGTCGGCGTCCAGGTCGTCGGGGTGGGTGATGTCCTGGAAGCGCTGCTGGTGCAGCACCGCCGGGCTGTAGCCCAGCAGGTCCGTCAGGGCGCGGTTCACGGTCTGCCAGCGGCCGTCCAGCCCGGTCAGCGCCATGCCGATGGCCGAGTGCTCCATGGCCAGGCGGAAGCGCTGGTCGCTGCTGTGCAGGCTGGCGCGGCCGTGGCGGTTCTGCTCGGCCAGGTAGGCGATGCAGACCGGGAACACCATGATCAGCGCCGCCGACAGCGGCACCGACTGCTGCACCTGCGCCGCCACCGCGGCCAGCTCCATGGTCAGAGTGGCCAGCAGCGTCAGCAGCGCCGTGCCGAACGGGTTGGCGAACATGGCCGCGAGCACCAGCGGCAGCGACATGGCGACGAACGGATCGTGGCCCTGCCACAGCGCGAACACACCGATGGCCAGGCACAGCGCGAGCAGGCCGGCCTGCGGCAACAGCATGCGCCGCGCGAAGGTCGCGCGTTCGCGTGCCGCGCTGATGGTCAGCGCCAGCGGCAGCAGGACCACCATGCCAAGCGCGCCCGCCTGCCACCAGGTCCACCAGATGCTGGCAAAGCGCGTGCCGGCGACCCAGGTCAGCGCCGCCGCGCCGGCCGTGGCACCCAGTGCCGGCCCCAGCACGCAGGCCACGCCGAGCGTGAGCGCGAAGTTGCCGAGCGGGCCCAGGCGCTCCGCGCTTGCATGCGCCGAGACAAAGCGCAGCAGCCGTGCCGACCAGGCGACCTCGAACAGGTTCGCGCCGGACAGCAGCACGGCGGTGTCCAGGCCGTCCAGAAACAGGAAGTTGGCGGCCAGGTTGGCGCAGACCATGCTGGCAAGCAGCCACGGCGCCTCGGCGCGCGGACGGTGCAGCAGCAGGCCCAGGCAAAAGGCGTTGGGCAGCCACAGCGTGGCCACGCTGCCGGGCAGGCGCGCCAGCCAGATGCCCAGCGCGGCCAGGGCGAAGTAGCCCATGCCGCAGATCAGCATGGGCAGCCAGCGGCGCAGCGGGGCGCCAATGGAAGGAGCGGCCGTATCGACCGTGTCGGGCGTCATGGACGGTTCTGGCAGGCAGGAACGTGGGTTCAACGTCGCCAGGGCGGACCGTGCCCCAGCGTAGCGTCACTTTATCGGTTCGGGTACGCCGGCACGCCGGAGACAGCAGCCAGGTACCGTGCCTGTTGCCACTGGTGCTGGCGCAACTTTTTTGGTATGGCGCTGCCGCCGCGCGGTCCTGGCCAAGTGTGCCTTTCCCCACAGACACGGCCATGCCGCTCCCTGCACTCTGAAACATCCGCGCCGCATGGGCGACGCGATGTCCGCACGGGGGAAGCAGCATGGCTCGTTATCTGCGAGTGGCGGCATGGTCGCTGGCCGGCGTGGTCGTGGCTGCGGCCGGGGTCGTCTATGGCGCCATGCTGATCGGCGACCAGAAGGCCGGGCGCACGATTGACGTCAGGGTCGCGCCGGTTGCCTATCGCGACGATGCCGGCAGCATTGCGCTTGGCAAGTACCTGTTCGAATCGCGCGGCTGCATGGAATGCCATGGCGCCGCCGCCGGCGGGCGCCAGGTGTTCGATGACCCCGCCGGCCTGCAGGTGCGCGCCCCCGACCTGACGCCCGGCAATGCCGAGATCGCCCGCTACCAGCCGATCGACTGGGTCCGCAGCATCCGCCACGGTATCGGCCCATCGGGCCGGCCGCTGCTGATCATGCCCAGCGAAGACTACAACCGGCTCAGCGACGACGACCTGGCCGCGCTGGTGGCGTACCTGCGCAGCCTGCCCCCGGGCCTTGGCGCGCCCGCCGACATCCGCATGCCGTGGTTCGTGCGCGCCATGTATGGGGCGGGCTTTATCCGCGATGCGGCTTCCAAGATCGACCACAAGCTGCCGCCATCGCCGGCGATGGTGCCGTCGGTGACGGCGCAGTACGGCGGCTACGTGGCCAATGCCTGCCAGGGGTGCCACCGCGCGGACCTGCGCGGCGGCAAGATTCCCGGCGCGCCGCCCGACTGGCCACCCGCGGCGGACCTGCGGCCCGTTTCCGGCGGCGCCATGGCGCGCTATGGCCAGGCCGCCGCCTTCATCGCCATGATGCGCAGCGGCAAGCGGCCCGACGGATCGGCCATCAGCAGCGTGATGCCGTTCGATTCCTTCGGCCGCATGAACGACACCGACCTGACCGCGCTCTACCTGTACCTGGCCGGCCTGCGCAGCTGAGGCGTCAGCCTTGCCGGCGCGCCAGGCGCCGGCCGGCCGCGATGCCGGGCAGTTCGACCCAGCGGTGCAGCAGCATGGCCAGGAACAATGCCAGCACGGCATCGATGGCGAAGCGCGTCAGTTGCATGCCGTACTGGTCCGGCGCCAGTTCGGGCATCAGCCGCTTGACGCCCTCGATCACGGTAGGGTGGACCAGGTAGAGGGCGTACGACAGCTCGCCCAGCCATACCAGCGCACGCGGGACGCGCAGCAGGCCGGTGTGCTCGGCCGCGACCGCGCCCGCCAGCAGCGCGGCGGCGGGAAGCCCGCGGCCCGCCAGGCTGAAATCCGGTCCGACGAGCGGCAGCGATGCCAGGAACCCGCCGATGCCGATGGCCAGCATCGTCCACGCCGCGCCGCGCGTCAGCAGGTGGCGCCAGCGCGCATAGGCCCACGCCAGCAGGCAGCCGAGCAGGAACTCCAGCACCAGCGGATTGCTCGCCATCGCCACCCACGGCGACACGAATGGATTGCCCTGCGCGGGGTCCATGACGGGCGCGCCAAAGCGCCACCACGGCAGCGCCAGCGTGAACACGGCGAACAGCGCCAGCACCACCCACAGCGCGCGCCGGCCAGCGAGCCACAGTCCGAGCGCGAAGGCGCCGTAGAACGCGATCTCGTAGTTGAGCGACCAGCCCACGTACAAGGCGGGATAGCCGTAGTAGGGCGCATGGTCCGCGCTGGTCGGCACGAAGGCGAGCGATGCCGCGAATACTGCGGGCGTCACCGGGTTCAGCAGCAGCGCGTGGATGGCCGACATGGTCCAGTACGGCGGCGCCAGCCGGCAGCAGCGGCGGATCACGAAGCTCAGCGGCGCTTCGGGCCGCGGCCGCGCCAGCACCGCCACCCACGCAATGATGAAGCCGCTGATGACGAAGAACACATCCACGCCGACATGGCCGCGCTTGATGACGTTGGCGGTGATCCACGCGAGCACGGGCGTCTGCTCCGTGCCCAGTGTCAGGCCGGAGTGGTACAGCACGACATACGCTGCAGCCAGCCCGCGCAGGGCCTGGATGCTGTCGAGTGTCGCGATGTCGCGTCCGCGGGATTCTGGAATAGTCGGTGTCACTGTTGCTGCCGTGGCTGGCGATGAGCCCTGATCTCCTGACTGACCGTGCCGGCTTGCACAAAGTTCGTGCATCTCGCTCGCACGGCGTACACCGCCGGCAAGGTGACTGGAATTGCACTATGCTCATTTGTCCGCGGCGGCCGGTCAATGGCATGGCTGCGACGCGTGAACAGGAGCAACGGGCAACGTACCCAAGGAGTGTCCCCGCATGACTACCCTCAACATCAACGGCAAGGCGCAGGAAGTCGACGTGGATCCGTCCACGCCGCTGCTGTGGGCCTTGCGCGACAACCTTGACCTGACCGGGACCAAATTCGGCTGCGGCATGGCCGCGTGCGGCGCCTGCACGGTCCATAGCAACGGCCAGGCCACGCGCAGCTGCGTGACGCCGATCTCGGCGGCGGCCGGTGCGCGCATCACCACCATCGAGGGCGTGAATGCCGACAAGGTCGGCCGCGCGGTGCTCGACGCGTGGATCAAGCATGACGTGGCCCAGTGCGGCTATTGCCAGAACGGGCAGGTGATGAGCGCGGTGGGGCTGCTGCGCACCAAGCCCCGGCCTACCGATGCCGACATCGACCAGGCCATGGCCGGCAACCTGTGCCGCTGCGGCACCTACCAGCGCATCCGGGCCGCGATCAAGGACGCGGCCCGCGCGCTGGCCTGAGCGGAGGTGCCTGAGATGCGTATTCGTGGACTCGAGGCCCTGGCCGGCGCAAAGGCGCAGGGCGGCAATACCGACAGCATCGGCGACACCGGCGTGGCGACGCTGGATCGCCGCAGCTTTCTCAAGCTGACCGGCCTGGCCGGCGGCGGCCTGGCGCTGGGCATGGTGCCCGTCGCGCAGGCACAGGAAGGCGGCGCACCGAAGGCGCCGCCATCGGCGCCGCAGGCGTTCCTGGTGATCGCGCCGGACAACACGGTGACGATCGCGGTGAACCGTCTGGAATTCGGCCAGGGCGTGCACACCGCGCTGCCCATGGCGCTGGCCGAGGAGCTGGACGTGGATTGGCGCAACGTGCGCGCCGCGCTGGCCCCCGCCGGCGATCCGTACAAGGACCCCGGCTTCGGCATGCAGATCACCGGCGGCTCGACGGCCATCAACCATTCGTTCCAGCAGTACCGCGAACTCGGTGCGCGCGCCCGCGCCATGCTGGTCGCCGCGGCGGCGCAGCAATGGCAGGTCGATCCTGCCAGCTGCAAGGTCGAGCAGGGCGTGGTGACCTTGGGCAGCCGGCGTGCCACGTTCGGCGAACTGGCGCCGGCGGCCATGGCGCTGCCGGTGCCGCAGCAGGTGCGCCTGAAGGATCCTTCGCAGTTCCGGCTGGTGGGCAAGCCCACGCCGCGGCTCGATGCGCGCAGCAAGCTCGAGGGCAAGCCCGCGTTCGGCATCGACACGCGCGTGAAGGACATGATGGTGGCCGTGGTGGCGCGTCCGCCGCGCTTTGGCGGCAAGGTCAAGTCGTTCAATGCCGACAAGGCACGCGCGATCAAGGGCGTGAGCGACGTGATGCTGGTGCCCGTGGACCGCGGCGGCACCGGCGTGGCCGTGGTGGCCGACGGTTACTGGCCGGCCAGGCAGGCACGCGAGGCACTGCAGATCGAGTGGGAAGACACCGGCTCGAAGGTGTCGTCGCAGGCGCTATTCGACGAATACGCGAAACTGGCCACGCAGCCCGGCACCGTGGCGCGCGCCGGGGAGGGGGATATCGCCGCGGCCGTGAACGGCGCGCCGCGCAAGATCGAAGCCGAATACCGGTTCCCTTACCTCGCCCACGCGCCGATGGAGCCGCTGAACTGCACGCTGCAGCCCGAGGTGGTCGGCAGCAAGGTTCAGTCGGTCAAGGTGTGGGTCGGGTCACAGTTCCAGACCGTCGACCAGGCCGCCGTTGCGCGCGTGTTCGAACTGAGCCCCGACAAGGTCGCGCTCAACACCATGATGGCGGGCGGCGGCTTTGGCCGCCGCGCGGTGCCCACGTCGGACTACCTGGTGGAAGCCGCCAATGTGCTGCGCGCCTGGGTCGCCGACGGCCACACCGAACCCATCAAGGTGATCTGGAGCCGCGAGGACGACATCCGCGGCGGCTACTACCGTCCGCTGCATGTGCACCGCGCCCGCATCGGCCTGGATGCGCAGGGCAAGGTGGTGGGCTGGCAGCACACCATTGTCGGCCAGTCGATCCTGAAGGGCACGCCGTTCGAGCCGTTCATGGTGAAGAACGGGGTGGACGCGACCATGACCGAGGGCCTGCTCGAAAACGACTACAACCTGCCGATGCAGCTCTCGGTGCACCACCCGCAGGTCGATGTGCCGGTGCTGTGGTGGCGCTCGGTCGGCAATACGCACACCGCATACGTCAAGGAAACGCTGGTCGACGAAATGGCCGCGGCGGCGAAGCAGGACCCGGTGGCCTACCGCCTGGCGCGGCTGGACGAGAGCAAGCACGTGCGCCATCGCGCCGCATTGCAGCTTGCGGTGGAGAAGTCCGGCTACGGCAAGCGCAAGCTGCCCAAGGGTCATGCCTGGGGCGTGGCGGTGCATGAGTCGTTCAGCTCGGTAGTGGCCCATGTGGCCGAGGTCTCGCTGGTCAAGGGCCAGCCGCGCGTGCACCGCGTCACCGCGGGCGTGCATGCCAACCGCGTGGTCAACCCGCTGTCGGCCGAGGCGCAGATCCAGGGCGCGTGCATCTTCGGGCTGGCGATGACGCGGCCCGGGTTTGCCATCGAGATCGAGAACGGCGTGGTGAAGAACAGCAACTTCCCTGACTACCCGCCGCCGCGGATCACCGACGCGCCGGTGGTCGACGTGTTCTTCGTGCCGTCGCAGGATCCGCCCACGGGTCTTGGCGAACCGGGCGTGCCGCCGATTGCCCCGGCGGTCGCCAATGCGCTGTTCGTGCTGACAGGCAAGCGGCAGCGCCAGTTGCCGTTCGTGCTGGCCTGACCCGCCACCCCCGCGCCGGAGGTGCATGCCGCCTCCGGCGCTGCACGGTTGCAGGCCAACACCAGCGGCGCCGGCGGCGCATCACCCGTCTGCGGGCCTGACGGCTGCGTGTTGTAATCGCGCAGCCGGGGGCGGGCCCTATTGCCTTTGCCGCCCGGCCCGCGTAGAACGTGAAAAAAAGCCAGGGCGGCGCCTGCCCGACGAACCGAGGTGTGTCCATGGAGACCCAGGAAAGCGCGCTGACCATGGCGCTGATGACCGAACCCGCACGCGTGAAGATCTGCCGGGCCTTGCTGCAGGCCGGCGAAGAGGGGCTGCCCGCGTCCGACCTCGCGCAACTGGCCGGGCTGCCCATCAAGCGCGCCGGCCACCTGTTCGAGGAAATGCTACAGGCCAACGTGGTCACGCTGGCCATCCGCGACCGCCGGGTCTGCTACGTGCTCAAGGCGAGGCTGGCAGTCACCGAAGCGCTCGGCTACATCGACGCCAGCGGGCTGGCCGACTGAACCCGCTTGCGGCGGACCGGTCCCGCGCTGTGGGCTACCTGCTGACTTCCTTCAGCGCGCGGGCGCGTGTGGCCTGCATATCCTGCATCAGCCGGTAGGCGGCGTAGTACTTGAAGATATTGCGCACATAGGTCGTGGTCTCGATGCCGATCTTCTCGGCCACCACGATTTCCACATTATTGAACCACTTGTCCGGGTCCAGCCCGCGCGCCGCGGCCTCCTTGCGCATCTTCGCGATATTGCCTGGCCCGGCGTTGTAGCTGGCGAAGGCAAAGAGCGGCCGGTTCGATTCCGAGAAGTGCGCATCGGGGAAATACCGCGTCATCAGGTGGTCCATATATTTGGCGCCGGCGTGGATGTTCGACTCGACCTCCCGGATATTGCCCACGTTGAGCTGCTTGCCGGTGGCGGGCATGATCTGCATGATGCCGATCGCGCCGACACGGCTGCGGGCCTGCTGGTTCAGTTGCGATTCCTGGAAACCCTGCGCGGCCAGCATCAGCGGGTCGAAGCTGTAGTCCTTGCCGTATTTGTCGAAGAAGGCAATGGTCTGCTCGAAGCGCTTGTACTCGGCGTCATTAGTGTTGTTGCGGATCTGCTTGATGCTTTTCATCAACTGCTTGAGCCGGTATTCCGCGACGCCGTGCTTCTTCAGGTAGTTGATATAGAAGTCGTTCAGCGCCAGCCGCATCTGCGGGCTGTTCTTGCGGAAGGCCCAGCCGATATAGCCCTCGGCGCGGACTACGAGATCCTCGCGCACATTGATTTTGGGGAGGATCTGCGCCCACATCGCGGCTTTCCAGTCGTCTACCACGATGATTTGCAGCAGGCCGGCATTGACCATCTCCATCGCATCTTCGTCCTCCAGCGCATCGGGCAGCAGCACAAGCCGGATGGGTGCCTTGCCGGTCTGGCGCAGGCTGTCGTTCAGGACCTTCAGGCTGTCGTAGTAGCTGCTGGTGCGCCGCACGTGCACGGTCTTGCCGGAGAGGTCCTGGAGGCCGGTCAGCACCGGCGCCTTGGGTCCCGTGACGATCAGCTCGCGTACGGGCTTGCGATCGCGCGGCGCGGTGAAGTCGACCACCTTGAGCCGGTCTTCGGTTTCGGTAATGTTGCCGGCGGCAATATCGCCCAGACCGGCGGCCAGGTCGGGCAGCAGGCGGTCGCGCGTCGTCGGGAGGATGATGACCGTCAGCGGGCGCTTGCCAAGGCGGCTGGCGTAGGTCTTGTTCAGGTAGCGCTCGAAGTCCCGTACCAGTCCGGCGGTAAGGCCGCATTCGTGGCCCTTGTCGCTGAAGTACAGCGTGCGGCTGTAGGGCACCAGCACGCGGATGACGCGCCGCTGGAGCATGGCGTCGAAATCGCCCTGCCAGGGTTTGTTGCCCAGGTTGAGCCGACGCACGGCGGTGGCACGGGTTCCGGCAGGGGCGGGCGCCGCGGCCGCAGGCGCGGCAGCCAGGGGCGGCTTTTGCTGCGCGGCGGCCATCGGGCCGAAGAAGCAAGCTGCCGCCATCAGGCCTTGCAAGAGGAGGCCTGCCAGCATGGACGGCAAGCGTGGAGCGGGCATTTCGGCAGCGCCGCAGCCGGGATTGCCTGCGGCGCCTGCTCATTGAGTCTAGTGCGGATACGGGACGGTACAAGCCGGGCGTGAACCCTGCTCGCGGCATGCAGCGTCAGCGGTGGCACGCCTGGCCGCCGCCGACGAAGCGGCTGCAGCTTGCTACTGCTTTGGCGTCATGAGCTCCTGGCGGGCGGCGCTGTCCGCGGCCTGGTTCTCGGCCTTGCGTTCCTGCTTGGCTGAGTTGACGTCCTGCTTGTACTCGCCCTTGGCAGCCTTCTTGGAAGTCTTGTACTCATCAGACGCCTGCTTGCGCGCTTCGCGGCGTTGCACCAGCGGATCCTTTGGTGGCTCGATCTGGGTCATGCCGGGCGGGACGCCTTGCGCGGCGGCGGGCGCGGCGGGCGCGGCCGGCGTGGCGGGAGTTGCGGGAGTTGCGGGAGTTGCGGGAGTTGCGGGAGTCTGGGCAAAGGCGGCGGCACAACTCAGACCGGCCAGGACCGCGGCAAGTGCGCCGGCCTTACGGGTCGGACGGACGGGCTTTTTCAGATCCATTTGGAACCTCATCAGGTTGTTGTCGGATGCGACCGGCAGGCAGGCTGTTGCACGGGAGCAGATAGCGGCACCTGTGATCCAGCGGGTCGTCGGCTGCAGGGTTCAATCTAGCGGCGGGATGGGGTTGGCGATGTCGGGGTTGGGCCGAATGAATGGGGGGGGATGTCTGACAGCGGTGTAGAGCCTCGCGGGCTCGGCTGTTTCGGAGTCTGGCCGACGAGTCACTTGTACGAGCGGCGAAAGTAAGCAAAAGGCGCATTTACCGGGTGGGCAATGGCCCGGACCGGAAAGGCGAGAATTCTTTCTGCATTGCGGACGGTGTGCGAGTCAGCTTTTCCCGATGCCATGCCAGGGGACCGTATCGGACGAGGGGCGAGACCGTACAATGCCGTGGCTGGCTGCGTCACGGCCGCCACGGACGCATCATGGGCCGATCAGCCCTTCCCTGGTGGCGCGAACGACGGCTTCGACGCGCGTGGCGACGCCCAGCTTCTCGCGCGCATTGTCGATGTGGAAATCGACGGTGCGCTTCGACAGGCCCAGGATCGTGGCGATCTCGCCCGAGGTCTTGCCGCGCGCCGACCACGAGAGCGCTTCGATTTCCCGCTCGCTCAGGGCAACGTGCAGCGGCGCGTGACGCGGGGTCTTCGCGGCGCGTGCCAGCCGGGCTTCGATGATGCTCTCGAGAATGTCGAAGTCGACGGGCTTGGTCACGTAGTCGTCGGCGCCGAGGCGCCGGCCCTTGAGTTCAGCGTCGCGTTGGGCGAGCGCAGTGAGGAAGACAAGCGGGATCCCGGCAAAGCGGGGCGCGAGGGCGCGCAGGCGGGTCAGCAGTTCGAAGCCGTCCATGACGGGCATGCCGACGTCGCACGGGACAAGATCGGGCGGCGCGCGCAGGACCGACGCGAAGCCGGACCGGCCGTCATGCTCGACCGTGACCTGATAGCCCCGCTCGACCAGTTCTTCGGCAATCAGCGCGGCGGTTTCGGCATCATCTTCAATGCACAGGATATGTCGTGGCGCGTTGTCGGCGGGAGTGGAAGGGGTAGACATGACGGATGGCGTCGGAGGCCGCGGCCGGCTACCTCCAGGTTATTGATCCGGCATAGTCGAACTTGAATCAAGCCGCATAGCGAACAGGCCCATGCTCGAAGTACTTTCGAATCCGCTCAGGCTGACGTTGCACGCTGCGCAAGTGGCGCGCGGTGGCTTTGACCAACTGCAGCTTCGTGCGTGCCGGGGCCAGCGTCGTCACAGCCTGCTTGATGTCTGCGTTGGCCGTCGGGGTTGAGCTCGGGGCTATAGCTGGGCAGGTAGAACACCTCGATCGCATCGACATGATCGGCCAGCCAGGCCTTCACCGGTTTGGCGTGGTGCACCCGCAGGTTGTCCAAGATCAGGAACAGTTTTTTGCTCGCACCTGTGATCAACCGGCGCAGAAAGTCGATCAGGATGCGCGCGTTGAGCGCCCCGTCGAAGATGCGCCAGCGCATCTGTCCTTTGTTGGTCACGGTGGAGATGACCGACAAGCCATGGCGTTTGTTGTTGACTCGGATCACCGGCGTTTGCCCCTTGGGCGCGAAGCCGCGTCCGCGCACGTCGTCGCTGCGAAGACCGCTCTCATCGCCCCAGTGAATCTCGGCACCCTCGGCCTTGGCCCGCGCTGCGATGACCGGGTAGTCCTCGTCCAGCCACTTCTTGACCGCCGCAGGCGATTGTTCGTAGGCCTTCTTCATCGGCTTTTGCGCCGTGAAGCCCCAGCGCGACAAATACAGCCCCATCGTGCGCACTGGCAGCCGCACACCAAAGCGCTGCTCGATGAGTTGCGACACCGCCGCGCGCGTCCACAGCGCGTAGGGCATCTTCAACTGGTCGGGCGTCTTGTCCGTGATGAGTTTGCGCACCGTCGCCTCCTGCGTCGCATCCAGCAGTCGGCCCTCGCCGCTCTTGCGCCCGCTGGGCGCATCGCGCAAGGCCTTCGCACCTGCCAAGAAGCGGCTGGAGCTGGCTGTGCCGGTCAGCATCCTGATCATCATGGTGCTGCTGTACGGCCTGTTCAATTCGCTGCGCGACAGTGTGATGGCGCTGGCGGGCATTCCGTTCGCCATTGCGGGCGGGGTGTTCGCGCTGTTCGCGACCGGACTCGATTTCAGCATCTCCGCGGCCATCGGCTTCGTGTCGCTGTTCGGGGTCTCGGTGATGGACGGCATCCTGATGATCACGTACTACAACCAGTTGCGCCAGCAGGGCGAGAAATCCGAAGCCGCGATGTCCCAGGCCGCGCAGCAGCGCATGCGGCCCATGCTGATGACGGCGCTGTCGGCTTGCATCGGGCTGTTCCCGGCGGCGATTTCGACCGGGATCGGCAGCCAGGTGCAACGGCCGTTGGCGACTGTGGTGGTGGGCGGGATGCTGATCGGGCCGTTGATGCTGCTGGTCATCGTGCCGGCGCTGCGCATGGTGTTCATCGGCAGGAAGGAACGCTGACTGCACATGGAATGGAGGCGCGAAGGCCGGCCGGTTCGCGTTATCCCTGTCCAGCCGCACTGGCGTTGTGTATATTAATCGCCACTTATCGGCGCGCTACAGAGGCCGTGCAGGCCGGCCGCAACGCCCGCCAAGGCCCCCCCGAGGCCGACCAAGGGAAAACCCGTATCAAGTCCCTGTCTTGAAATGGCCATACCCCGTCCCTATAATTAGCACTCGCTGGGGGTGAGTGCTAACAGCTCCCTGCGGTACCCGAAATTCCGCGGCCGCCGAACCTGATCGCGGCTCGCATGTGAATCAAAACTCACTTTTGTATTTAGGAGTCCGTATGAACCTGCGTCCTTTGCACGACCGTGTGATCGTGAAGCGTCTGGACAATGAAACCAAGACCGCGTCCGGTATCGTGATTCCCGACAATGCCGCCGAGAAGCCGGATCAAGGCGAAGTGCTGGCCGTCGGCCCGGGCAAGAAGGATGACAAGGGCAACAACATTGTCCTCGACGTCAAGGTGGGTGACCGCGTGCTGTTCGGCAAGTACGCCGGCCAAGCCGTGAAGGTGGAAGGCCAGGAACTGCTGGTCATGCGCGAAGAAGACATCATGGCCGTGGTGAACAAGTAATCACTTGTTGACGACTACCACCGTACCGAATTAGGAGAATCAGAACATGGCAGCAAAAGACGTAGTATTTGGCGACGCCGCCCGCGCCAAGATGGTCGAAGGCGTGAACATCCTCGCCAACGCGGTCAAGGTTACCCTGGGTCCGAAGGGCCGCAACGTGGTGCTGGAGCGCAGCTTCGGCGGCCCGACCGTGACCAAGGACGGCGTTTCCGTGGCCAAGGAAATCGAGCTGAAGGACAAGCTGCAGAACATGGGCGCCCAGATGGTCAAGGAAGTGGCTTCCAAGACCAGCGACAACGCCGGTGACGGTACCACCACCGCTACCGTTCTGGCCCAGTCGATCGTGCGCGAAGGCATGAAGTTCGTCGCCGCCGGCATGAACCCGATGGACCTGAAGCGCGGTATCGACAAGGCTGTCGCCGCCGCCGTGGAAGAGCTGAAGAAGGTCAGCAAGCCGACCACGACCAGTAAGGAAATCGCCCAGGTTGGCGCGATCTCGGCCAACAGCGACACCTCGATCGGTGAGCGCATTGCCGAAGCCATGGACAAGGTCGGCAAGGAAGGCGTAATCACCGTCGAAGACGGCAAGTCGCTGGCCGACGAGTTGGAAGTCGTGGAAGGCATGCAGTTCGACCGCGGCTACCTGTCGCCGTACTTCATTAACAACCCGGAAAAGCAAGTTGTCCAGCTGGACAGCCCGTTCGTGCTGCTGTTCGACAAGAAGGTTTCGAACATCCGCGACCTGCTGCCGGTGCTGGAGCAAGTGGCCAAGGCTGGCCGCCCGCTGCTGATCATCGCTGAAGACGTCGAAGGCGAAGCCCTGGCGACCCTGGTGGTGAACAACATCCGTGGCATCCTGAAGACCGCCGCCGTCAAGGCCCCGGGCTTCGGCGACCGCCGCAAGGCTATGCTGGAAGACATCGCCATCCTGACCGGCGGCACCGTCATCGCTGAAGAAATCGGCCTGACGCTGGAAAAGGCGACCCTGAACGACCTGGGCCAAGCCAAGCGCATCGAGATCGGCAAGGAAAACACCATCATTATCGACGGCGCCGGCGACGGCGCTGCGATCGAAGGCCGCGTGAAGCAAATCCGCGCCCAGATCGAAGAAGCGACCTCGGACTACGACCGTGAAAAGCTGCAAGAGCGCGTGGCCAAGCTGGCCGGCGGTGTTGCCGTGATCAAGGTTGGCGCTGCCACCGAAGTCGAAATGAAGGAAAAGAAGGCCCGCGTGGAAGACGCCCTGCACGCCACCCGCGCTGCGGTGGAAGAAGGCATCGTCCCCGGCGGCGGTGTGGCCCTGCTGCGTGCCCGCGCTGCGATCTCGGCACTGACCGGCGAAAACGCCGACCAGAACGCCGGTATCAAGATCGTGCTGCGCGCCATGGAAGAGCCGCTGCGCCAGATCGTGCTGAACGCCGGTGAAGAAGCTTCGGTCGTCGTTGCCAAGGTCATCGAAGGCAAGGGCAACTACGGCTACAACGCTGCTTCGGGCGAGTACGGCGACCTGGTTGAAATGGGCGTGCTGGACCCGACCAAGGTCACCCGCACCGCACTGCAGAACGCCGCTTCGGTGGCTTCGCTGATGCTCACCACCGACTGCGCAGTTGCCGAATCGCCGAAGGAAGAGTCGGCTCCGGCAATGCCGGGCGGCATGGGCGGCATGGGCGGCATGGAAGGCATGATGTAATTCATCGCCGACCGACTGCCGTTCGCGGCGGGCTGTCTAAAAAAACCCCCGCAAGCGAAAGCTTGCGGGGGTTTTTGCGTCCGACCGTGGCCGCGCACGCGGCGCGACAAGACGGTCGATTTTCCCTGATCGAACAGGCCCAGCGTGTGCTATGGCGACCCGCGGTTGCGGGGGCGCGACTGGAATACCGGCGAGCCGTTCGAGATCGCGCGCCATCTTCCGCACCATCGTGGCCGGCGTGCTGTTTCCGTACAAGACCACGCGTCATTTCTTCGAGCCGCGGCTCGGGATACGGCGGTGCCGCTGACGCGGCTCAAGGGGGGAGAGGCAGGGTGGCCGGCACCAGGCAACCAGGGCTCGGGCAGGGCCGAGGCCAGCGGATCAGGCCGGGCGGAACGTGTACTGACGGTCCAGCTTGTACTTCACCGTGTACCCAATGGCCAGGCCGATCACTGCGCCGAGGTAGCGCATCTCGCGCGTGTCGAACAGATAGTCGAAACCGAACTCGAAGGCCCAGAACATCAGGGTGGTCGCCAGTCCGGTCGCGGTATATATGATGAAGGTCTGCCCGTCGTGGCTCGCGTTGCGCGGGCTGAACCGGAAGATGAAGCGCTTGTCGAGTACATATTTCAGGAGCAGTCCCACTCCCGTCCCCGCGACCACGGAAAGCAATACCTGGAAAGGTCCCGTGTAATGTCGGATCAGGATGTCCTGGACGCCAATGTTTGCCGCCGTAGCGATCAGCGCGAGCATCGCATAGGTAATAGCCAACCCCATAACCTGTCATCACCCGTAAAGTTGATGCCGAAGTCTGAACCACCCCTGTCCTGACCGTCAATGCGGGCGCTTCACTAGTGCATTTGGCGGATTGTGTGCGCCTTGTTACTGCCTAGAATCAAGCTCAAGTGCCGGTCAGAAGCAAGCATCATTTCGCGAAGTGACATAAGGCAGGTCACGACAGGCGCTACAAATTAAAGCAAAAAACAACGGTTTGACGGACGAATGCGGGTTGGCATCACGGTTGGCGGGCAGGGCACGCGCCAGGATTTCCCCGACATGACGAAGATTCCGGGCAATACGCCGGAAGCGCCTTCGCCGGGAAGCACGGCCGCACTCTGATCACGTCTTGCCAGGTTGCCCGGCCCTTGTTGTCTGCCGGGGAGAAGTCATGGGCAAGCCGAAGATTCCGCTTTGCGTGGACCTGGATGGGACGCTGATCCCAGGGGACCTGCTACTTGAGTCGTGCATCGCCCTGCTCAGGCAGAACCCGCTTTATCTGTTGCTGATACCCTGCTGGCTTTGCCGGGGCAAGGCCTATCTCAAAGCGCAGATCGCTCGCCGCGCACAGCTGAATCATGCCTCGTTGCCGTTCCACCGCGAACTGGTCGCCTGGCTCAGGGAGCAGAAGCAGCGTGGACGCCCGCTCTGGCTTTGCACGGCCGCCAACCACCGCCTGGCGGAGGCCGTGGCGAACCATCTCAAACTGTTCGATGGGGTCCTTGCCAGCAGCGATACCCACAATCTCCGTGGACGGCAGAAGGCGTATTCGCTGGCGCAAAAATTCGGCGCCAAAGGGTTTGACTATTGCGGTAACGATCGTGTGGATCTGGCCGTGTGGTCTGTCAGTCGCGGCGGAGTGGTCGTGAATGCGAGCAAGGGCGTGGAAGCCCGGGCCCGCGCCGTCACGGATATCTACAAAACTTTTGCGCCTGATGGCCATATCGTACGCGCCGTCGCAAAGACGCTGCGTCCGCATCAATGGGTAAAGAACCTGCTGCTGCTGGTGCCGCTGGCGGCGGCGCACAAGCTCGGCGAGCCCGGTGCGCTGGGCTCGGCGCTGCAGGCGTTCGTGGCATTCAGCCTGTGTGCGTCGTCAGTCTATGTGCTCAATGACATGCTGGATGTGGAATCGGACCGCCTGCATCCCAGCAAATCCCGTCGACCCTTTGCCTCAGGACAGCTTTCGCTGTTAGCCGGATTCTTCCTTGCGCCGCTGTTGCTGGCCGGCGCAGTGGCCGCCGCGTGGACGCTTCCATGGGAATTCAAGAGTGTATTGTGCGGATACTATGCCCTGACGCTGGCATATTCCACGGTCCTGAAGCGGCTGGTGGTGGCCGACGTCGTGGTCCTGGCCGCGCTTTACACGATTCGCATCGTGGCGGGCGCCATGGCGGTAGGCGTGGTTCTGTCATTCTGGCTGCTGATGTTCTCGCTGGCGCTCTTCTTCAGCCTGGCGCTCGTGAAGCGTTATGCCGAACTGAAGGTCATGCAGCGCGAAGGCCGGCTGGAGTCGGCAGGGCGGGGCTATCGTCTGGAAGACCTTGCGATCGTAGAGAATCTCGGGACGGCCGCGGGCTACCTGAGCGTCGTGGTGTTGGCACTCTACATCAACAGTCCGGCTGTCGAGATGCTCTATCGCCGGCCCCAGTTCATCTGGGGGCTCTGCATGCTGTTGCTGTATTGGATCAGCCGGGTATGGGTGCTGGCCCACCGGGGCATGATGCACGACGATCCGGTCGTGTTCGCACTGAAGGACAGGGCGAGCCTTGCCATCGTCCTGTGCGGGGCAGTGACCGTGTACCTTGCCACATGACATGGAGCGGCAACCGATGTATTCCTGGGGCAGGTCTGTCCGATCTGATTGCGCGTTGCTGGCGCTGCCATGCCGCACTGAGGAGCTGCCACCCCTGCCGGACTTTGCCGGCAGCTACCTGCCGTTTGGAAATGGCCGCAGCTACGGTGACAGCTGCCTGAACACCGGCGGCGCGCTGCTTTCTACCCACGGGCTCGACCGCTTTATTGCCTTCGATCCAGGCAGCGGCATTCTGTGCTGCGAAAGCGGCGTGCAGTTGGCTGAGATTTCCCGCCTGATGGTGCCTCGCGGCTGGTTCCTGCCAGTGACGCCTGGCACACGTTTCGTGACGATCGGCGGTGCCATTGCCAATGATGTGCATGGCAAGAACCACCATGGGCAAGGCACGTTCGGATGCCATGTGCTGCGATTCATGCTGCGCCGTTCGGACGGTGCGGAATGGCTGTGCTCTCCGGACGAGAACCCCGACTGGTTCTCTGCGACGATCGGCGGGCTCGGACTGACTGGCCTGATCCTCTGGGCCGAGATCCAGCTGCGCCGCATCGAGAACCCGTGGATCGTTTCGGAAGCGGAGCGGTTTTCGCATATTGATGAATTTTTCGAACTGAGCGAATCCGGAACCAGTTACGAATACAAGGTGGCGTGGCTGGATTGCTCCGGGCCAGGTCGTCGGATGGGGAGAGGAATCTTCACGCGGGCCGATCACGCACCCGCGGGGTTCCGTCGCGAGGGCGCTGCGCGAGCGAAGCGTCCGGCGGCGGTCGGCTTCACGCCGCCGTTTTCGCTAGTGAACACCTGGTCGGTGAGGGCGTTCAACAGCCTGTATTTCCACCGCGCCGGGAACGAGGCCGTAAGTGCGAGCGGGCATTGCGAGTCGTACTTCTATCCGCTCGACCATGTGCGGCACTGGAACCGCATATACGGGCCGCGGGGGTTCTATCAGTACCAGTGCGTGGTACCGAGCGACGGCCAAGGGCGCGAGGCCGTTGCCGAACTGCTCAGGCTGATTGCGGGCAGCGGCATGGCCTCCTTTCTTGCGGTGCTGAAGCAGTTCGGCGATCGACCTTCACCAGGGCTCCTTTCATTCCCTCAGCCCGGCACCACGCTCGCATTGGATTTCCCGAATCGCGGCGAGGCCCTGCATCGCCTTTTCGCCAGCCTCGATGCAGTGGTGATGGCTGTGCGCGGCCGTCTTTATCCGGCAAAGGATGCACGCATGCCCGGGAATGTATTCCGTGCAGGCTACCCCCAGTGGCATCGCTTCAGCTCGTATATCGATCCCGCCTTCTCGTCCAGCTTCTGGAGGCGGGTCATGGAGGACGAATGAAAAATATCCTGATAATCGGCGCAACCTCGGCCATGGCTGAGGCGGCCTCGCGCCGCTTTGCCGAGCGCGGGGATAAACTCTTCCTGGTCGGCCGCAATGCGGGTCGTCTGCAAGCAATCGCCGAAGACCTGGGGGTGCGTGGTGGTGCTGGCGTTCATTCCTGCGTCATGGACGTCAACGATACCGCGGCGCACGAAGCCATGCTGGATGAGGCCGAGAGCGCCATGGGAGGCGTGGATGCGGTCCTGATCTGCCATGGCACACTGTCCGATCAGCGTGCGTGCGAGCTCTCGGTATCGCTGACACTGGCGGAGATCCAGACCAATGCACTGTCCGTCGTGGCCCTGCTGACGCTCATTGCCAACCGGATGGAGCGCCGGTGCGTAGGCACCATCGCGGTCGTATCTTCGGTGGCCGGTGAGAGGGGCCGGCAGAGCAATTATGTGTACGGCAGCGCCAAGGCCCTGGTGACGGCCTTCATGTCGGGATTGCGGCAGCGCATGGCCAAATGCGGGGTGGCGGTGGTGACGATCAAGCCGGGGCTGGTCGATACGCCGATGACCAAGCGGCTTCGCAAGGGGGCGCTGTGGATCCAGCCGGATACGGCTGGCAAGGCAATCGTGCGCGCCATGGATGCGGGAGTGGCGGAAGCCTATGTGCCGGGGTTCTGGCGGGGCATTATGCTTGTGATCCGGTGGCTGCCGGATCTGGTGTTTAAACGGTTGGCGTTCTGAAATGCGCGTCCTGTTCGCGAACAAGGCACGTGGTGCGCTGGCGCAGCTTCCCCCACCTCTGCATCTGCTCCTTTTGCTGACGCCACTAGCGGTTCTGCAAGTTGCAAATCTGGCTGCGGGAGAAGGGTTTGCCTATACGCTGGATGATCCCTACATTCATCTCACGCTTGCACGAAATATCCATGGTGGCCACTACGGTATCAATGCCGGCGAATGGTCGTCACCGTCCTCTAGCATTCTCTGGCCGTTCCTGCTTGCCCCGTTCGCGCCGTTGCCGGGATATCAGTATGTTCCGCTGGTCCTGAATTTGCTGTTCACTGCTGCGGCATTGACTGTGCTCTATGCTTTTATCAGGCAGCAATTCAATCGTCCGACCGCGGCAGCATTCGGTGCCTTGTGCATGGCCATTGGCACAAATCTGTATGGCCTTGCGTTCACGGGCCTGGAGCATTCGCTGCAGGTATTGCTGGTTATCATCATCACCACGCGCTACTGCCGCACAAACCTGGACAACGTCTTTTGGGTCGCGCTGGTGCTTCTGCCTCTCGTCCGGTATGAAGGATTTGCGATCAGCCTGCCGCTGTGTGCCTATGCGTGGCATGCCGGATACCGGAGAGCTTCACTTGGCGCATGTGCCGCGATGATCGGCACATGCGGAGGCTTTTCAGTATTCCTGCTGATGCATGGGTTGCCGCTACTGCCGTCTTCAGTGCTCGCCAAAACTGACCTGAAGGGTTTGGCGACGATTGTGCAAAACGTAGTTGACAATGCCGTGAGCGAGCCTGCTCTATTCCTGCTGGTGGTGGGGCTAGCCGCCTATTTTTTTCACCAGCGCCGCTGGCACCAGTACTTTGTTTTGTTTGCTAGCGCGGTGTTCTTTTACGCATTCGGAAAGTGTGGTGGGTTCGGGCGCTACGAAGTATTCTTCGTGATGTTCGTGCTGCTGCAAGCCGTGTACTGGTGGATGCGGGCCTTGCACGGCACTTCTCGCGCCCAGGATGCGCGGTGGGTGCTGCGACCGATGGTCTGGTCGCTGGTGTGCTTTCTGCCCCTTCTGATAGCGACGATGTGGACGCCAACGGGATCTTCCAATATTTACCGCCAGCAGGTGCAAATGGGCGAGATCGCACGGCGCCTGGCCGCACCGGTTGCCGTCAATGACCTTGGCGTTGTTTCTCTCCGCGCGCAAGCCTATGTACTCGATTTGTGGGGACTGGGATCGATCGAGGCGCTTTCGCTGAGGAAGGGGGATCCCAGTTTTCAATGGCTGGACGAGTTCATGAGCAGCAAGAATGTGGATGTGGCCTTCGTCTATGACAGCTGGATTACGCCGCATCCACCCAGGTGGATCCGGGTAGGCGAACTTGTCTTGCCGGGGCGGCGAATCACGCCTGCTTCCGATGTTGTTTCCCTATACGCCACCAATGAGGCTGCAGCGTCCCGTTTGCGCGAGGTGCTGCTTCAATTCAGCGCCAGTTCGCCTCTGGCGGGTTCGATGACGCGCATATTCTGAGAGGCATGCAAGCGCTTGAGCCTTCGGTTCCGGGTTCTGTTGTCGCATTGCGGCCTTCTCGCACAAGGGCCGCTCGCCGGAGTATCAGAAGAAGCAGGCCAACCAGGGCGATCGGCCCCGTCTGTATCGACGTTGCGGCGGCCAGCGGCGCCATCGGCAGCGGCAGGAGCCACGCTGCCAGCAGGACTTCCCGTTCGCCGCGGAGCCAGCCACGTCGAATGCCGTCGACGGCAAGCCAGGCAATGGGGAAGGCGAGGCCGGCGAGGTCGTAGTCGTAGGCGTACGGGCTGACCAGGAATGTGGCTGTCATCAGGGCAGATGCGCGCAACGCCAGTTCGCGGGAACGGCGCCACACGATCCAGACGGCGAGGGCGGCTGCGCATGCGACGATGCCCTGTGCAAGCCAGGCGGCTGGCACTGGAGCATTCACCAGCCTAAGCATGGCAAAGATGGTTGGCATCTTGATCCAAGGCAGCGCACCGGTCTCGAGGGCATTCTGCACGAACGGCAGGCTGCCAAGGAATGCCGAGAGGGTGGCGGTACCAAGGACGGCGGTGCCGGCTGTTATCAGGAGCAGGGCGGTCGCGCCGGCCACGAAGAAAGTGGCCCAGGCACCGGATGCCGCGAGGGCCACTGGGAACAGCACCGCCAGATGCGGCTTGATAGCAAGCAATCCAATGAGGATCCCGGACACGATAGGCCGGCGTTCCAGGCAAAGTAGAGCCGCGGCTGCGAGTGCGGCAGTCAGGAAGGCATTTTGCCCGTGGACGACATTCATCCATGCGCCGGAGAATGCGGCAAGGCACCACATCGCCTCGCGGCCCTGCGCGATGCGCCGGAACACGACCACGTAGGCGGCGAGCGTTGGCAGCAAGAAGGCGAAATAGGCCACAAGGTATGGCAGCAAAGCGAGGGGTAGGATCAACAGATAGAATGTCGGCGGATAAAACCAGGCAAAAACGACCTCGATTCCCGGTACTGCCGCCGTTTCGGCCTGGAATATCAGCGCTACGTTGTATGCGTCCTGGGGATGCCCATCCAGGCCCATGCGGGAGGCTGCCCAGAACGTGATGAAGTCGTACCCCAACGGCTTGCCTTGCGCGGTCAGAAGTCCTTTCGCCAGGAAGCACCACGCCACGACCCCCAGGAGGACTAAGGTCAGCATGATGCGAGAATACGCGATCAGGCGTTCGCGATTCAGCCAATGTTCGGGACGACTCATGCGATGTTCCCCCTGTTGTCCTGACATTCCGGTCTGTGCCGTGATCAGGCATTGCAGATAAGTGGAGTGCAAGCGCGCAGTTCTACGCCGGAGCACAAGGCGTAATCGCCCACGGAATGGGCGATTTGCTTCTATTTTTTTGTGCAGATTGAAGTATAGGATCACTATGCAATGTCGGCGCAATAGTCATTGCTCTACCCGCAGGCAGCGCGGTTGTATTGCTTCCGGGCGGGCGCCGAAATACCGTTGCATCCTGTTGTCGGTGGGCCGAGTCAGAAGAGGGGACTGGAATGAAGGCGGGACACTGGTTGACTTCGAAGCGTTTGGTTTTCTACCCGGCGGCGATGCTACTGGCGCAGATTCTAGGGGTCTGTATTTTGCTGTATCTTCACCGCTATGCGCCCGGCGATGAAGGCATGGCCTTTTCCAGTGACTTTCGCGTATTCTGGAGCGCCTCGCATCTGGCACTGGAGGGGCGTGGCGTCGATGCCTACGACATCAACAAGCTGTTTCCGGTCCTGCAGGGTGTGGACCCAGCTCTGGTGCAGATAAGGGCTTGGTTCTACTGGTTCTATCCGCCGACATTCCTTCTCGTAATCCTGCCGCTGGCCATTCTCCCGTACCTGCTTTCCTATGCGATTTTCACGCTGGGCACGCTGTTCTGCTACGCAGCAATGCTCGCGAGTTTTGCCAAGCCGCATCGCATTGGCCTTCTGATACTGGCGTTTCCACCCACGGTGGTTGCGGCATACAACGGTCAGAATTCATTTTTGACGGCAACCTTGGCCGGTTGTGGATTGATGTTGCTGGAGCGACGTCCGGTGGTGGCGGGCGTATGCATCGGCTTGCTGGCGCTCAAGCCACACCTGGCTATCCTGTTCCCGATCGCGTTGCTTTTCGCACATGCATGGAAAGCGATGCTTGCCGCTGCGGTCACCGCACTCTGCCTTGCAGTCACGAGCCTGCTGGCGTTTGGCACCGATACCGCCTTCGCCTTCATGAACAGTATTGGCATAGCGCGCCAACTGGCGACGGAGGGTGCGCTGCCCCTGGAAAAGATGCCCACCATCTTCAGTGCCGCTCGCCTAATGGGGGCAAGCACATCGCTAGCAAATGGAATCCACTTTTCGGTGGCCCTGTTCGGCATGCTCGCGGTGGTTGTAGTGTGGCGAAAGCCGCAGCCCATGTACCTGCGAGCATCGGTACTGGTGCTGTCGAGTTTATTGGTCAGCCCACATATGTTCGACTATGACCTTACCTGGCTGGCCCTGCCGATTGCATGGATGGGCGTCCACGGACTGGAGCGCGGCTGGCGTCGCGGCGAGCGCGAACTGCTTGTGGCCGCCTGGATTTCGCCACTGGCTTGCGACGCAGTCGCCCGCGGTCTGTCGCTTCAGACGGGGCCGCTGGTCATCCTGGCTATGCTAGGTGTGCTTTTGTACCGGGCGCGGCAGGCGACTCATGCACAGGGCATGGCGATTGAAGTCAGCTCAACCACCTGAGCGTACGGGACTCTTGCGTTCAACAATGGGTCCGCCGTGCAACAATAAGGACGTTGCTTTTTTCTCCGGCGCGCGGATCAGTGGCCGACTTGTAAATGATGGATGCAATAGTCGAACTGATCGAGTGGTGTGCGTCAAACGGATTGCATCTTGTTCATGAGCTTTGCGGGGCAGTGGCAGCGCCAAAAGTCGCTCGGGGTTAGCAGTGCCCGTAAACTCATTCTCTAGAGCTGCTTAGCGTGCAACATGGCTTTTCCTTTGCGGCAATTGCTGTATGCCGCGTTCCCTTGGCACGGCTCAAGAAAATAGGTGCGATGATTTTCGATAGGGCGGGCCGAACGCCCGGTCTGGCCTCTCACCAGAGGTATGAATCAGTTCTGTAACGCACGTCGGGTTTACCTGTGAGCGACACTGGCGTCCCCATACGACATACGCTTCCCGCAAGTGCATTCGCTTGCACTATTGAGGCGGTTCCCTGGACTTCCGCCTGTTGCGGGCCGGATTTGAGACCTCACCGATTCGCGTTTCTGATCCCGCGCGCCGTCTGCTGTTTCCGTTGGATGTTCTTTGCCTACCTAATTGTTCCACCAAAGGACCGATACCAATTGCCACAGGGATGGCCAAGAATGCATGTACGAAGGTAGGGGTTGGAAGTCTCCGGCATTGTCTTCACCGATACGCGTTCGCGTCGGCAGCTGCCGTGGTGACAGGCCATGGTAATGGTCCTGCGGACCCACTCACGCGTTCCGCCCCAGCCAGTACACACATCTGTCATCCGAGGGCAATGCAATATGTCCAGGTACAACAAAAGGAAGGCAAAAGGGGTCATTCTTCCGATCGTCGGCCTGATCCTGGCCGTCTTGCTCGGCATGGCCGGTCTGGTCATCGATCTGGGGGGGCTGTTCGTCGCAAGGACGGAACTGCAGTCGGCGGTGGACAGTTGTGCGCTAGCGGCCGCGCAAGAACTGGACGGGGTGAGTGATTCCACGGTACGGGCCGCCAATGCAGGACTTACGGCGGGCAATGCCAACCAGGTCCAGTTCCAGAAGGTAGCGGTCGCAATCGCCGCCAGCGACATCACGTTCAGTGATGCGCTCAATGGGTCGTTCAGTTCGACGTTCAGTGCCACTGGCGCCAAGTATGCGAAGTGCACTCGCGCTGTAAATGGCATCGCCGCATATTTCATCCAGATGGTTGGCGGACCTTCCAGCAATGGCGTCGCGGCAGTGGCGGTTGCCACGCGGACACACGCGCAGAGGTCCTGTGCCATTCCACTTGGCCTGATTCAGAAGAATACGACGCCGCCCGACTATGGCTTCACCGTCGGCGAGTGGGTCAAGATGCGCTACGACAATTCGGTCGCCGGATCGGGCGAGATGGGATGGTTCAACCTGGACAAGTCCACCAACGCAAATGAGACGGCGGCCGAAATGCTGCATGGCTATTGTGGTGCCTCGCTGGGCGATACGTTGTTTACTCCCGGTAATCAGGCAACGGTCACGGATGTCTGGAACAGCCGTTTCGGCATCTACAAGAGCAACGGTGACATGACCGTGATGACGCCGGATTACAGTGGGTATGCCTATACGCCCACCAATTGGCCGGCGCAGGCTAGCGCTTACGACGGTGCAAAGCCCACCACCTGCAGCCCCGCTTGTCCGACGGCGGCCAACTTCCTGACCAAGAGAGCGAGCTATGCCAACTATGCCGACACTGGTACCCAAGTCAGCGTTGGAGAAGCGATCACAAACCAGAATTTGACAGGCGGATTCAATGTGCTGGCCAAGGCTGGCCAGGGCCAGGATCTTGCCACATTGGGATCCAGCCGTCGGATGGTGAATGTCCCGGTTCTTAGCGCAGGAGGGGTCGTTACGGACTACGCCTGCATGCTGATGCTGCATCCGGTGGCGACGAATACTAAGGATGCCTATCTCGAATACCGAGGCAATGCAGGGGCAGCGAATTCGCCATGCCTGGGCACCGGGCTGGCGGGAGGAACCGCCGGCCCGCTCGTGCCCGTTCTTGTTGAATAGGGGCAGGGTATGAAAAAACGACAACAAGGGGTGGCGGCAGTTGAGCTGGCACTTACCCTTCCGCTATTGCTGGCGGTCTTCTTTGCGATCACGGAGTTTGGTCGCGCCATTTACACCTATAACACCCTCGCGAAAGCGACACGCGATGCCACAAGGTATCTGAGCACGCAGACCGCAGGTAATGCGAATGCATGGGCCACGGCAAGGAACCTAGTCGTGTACGGGACGCCATCACAGGGGAGCACGCCCCTTGTGCCAGGATTAACGACAGGTATGGTTGCCATCTGCGACGCCTCGGTGAACAGCTGCAAGGCATCAAACAAGAATCAGGGTAGCAACCCCCTGATCAATACCGTTACCGTGACCGTCAGCGGGTACGGCTTCACCCCGGTGCTGGACCTGCTCGCGTTCACCCGCTTCTATGCCGGTGGAACCTCAACACTGACTTCCATCACGTTCGGGAAAATTTCCACCACGATGAGGCAGTCCTATGAATAAGCGCCAGGATGGAGCGACGGTGGTGGAATTCGCCATCGTGGCGGTACTGTTCTTTTCGATACTGCTCGGTATCCTGGAGTTCGGACGGGTTCTCTATACCTGGAACGCTTCAGCCGAGGCTACCCGTTGGGGCGCAAGACAGGCGGTCGTCTGCAGCCAGGGATCGGGGTCGGTGCTATCAAAGATGCAGGCCATCATGCCCTCGCTCACGACATCCAACGTCTCGGTCAACTGGTACGATGCCAACGGCGCGGTGAGTACCACTTGTGACAGTTCGAGCTGCGGCGGCGTCGCAGTCAGTGTCACGGGTCTGACCATTTCGCCGGTTTCACCGGTTGCATGGATGGGATTCTCCAGTCTGGCAGTCCCGGGATTTTCCACATACCTGCCGCGCGAAATCATGGGGCAGGATCCGAACAGTGCCTCGGTGTGCGGTTGACGCCGGCACGCGGATTCAGCTCCGCGGACATCGTCGCCCCAAATGGCGTGGCGTCCTGGATGCTGCCTTGACGGCATCGTTGCCGCTATCTGTTGACTTCACAACTTCACGACAATGGGGCCCTTCCTTCGCGGGAACGATGGATACTTGGCATTGTCGTGAATATTGAAAAAATCAAAAGATGTCCGCGGTATAGCACCAATCAAAAGTTGGGTTTTCCGGCGCTCCCGTACGGCGGCTAATATAGCCGCGCGGATTGCAGATCACGCGCGAATTCTCGAGGCGGTAATCAAAGCTGGTATGCGTATGGCCGTGGATCCACAGGTCCGCCTGCGCCACCAGGTCAGGCCGTCGCGACAGGAAGCCACTTGATACCAGATCGTGCGAATAGCGCGGATCCAGGCTGCCAAGGTCGGGGCCGTGGTGGGTAACTACCACGGTCTTGCCCTCGAACGGACGGGCTAGCTGCTCCGCAAGCCAGGCAGAAGCCACCTCATGGCGGGCAAGCGCGTCTGCCGGCACGAAGTGCCGCAGGTGCCCGTCATCGCCACTGAGCTCGATCAGCCGGTGGTCCAGCATCACCGCGGAACAGGCCTGCATCGACGCCTCGCGCCGGTCGGCGCCGAACAGGCAGTAGTCGGTCCACCAGGTCGCGCCCAGGACGCGTACGCCTCCGTTGGCTCCCCTGAACTCCGCCACCGTGCCGTTGAGCAAATGCATGCGGGGATAGGCGGCGGCCGCATCCGCCATCAGCTGGTCGACGGCTTCGATATTGCCTTCGTAGTACTCATGGTTGCCGGGCACGTAGATCACCGGCTGGTCGAAGGTGCGCGCCGCCCAGTCGATGCCATCGCGGCCATTGGCGATATCGCCGGCCAGTATCACGATATCGGCCTCACAGGCCGGCACGTATTGCGGCATGAAATGCTCGATATGCAGGTCGCTCAGGATACGTAGTTTCATGGGGACTCCGGGCGAATTCATTCGGACTGCGCGCCGTGGCAAGGCGACGGTGCTTGAATTCTTAAGAATGCCGGCAATCAGGTCAAGTCCCCTGGATCGGTGCGATGCCGCAGAGAGCCTGCGCAGCAGGCGAAAAAGCCCGGAGCCAGGTCCGGGCAAAGACCGTCTTGCCGGCGTTGCACCGGGAGACAGCCGGGGGAACCGTTTGCGGCTACCCGATGACGCTATCCGGCTTGCCCTGTCATGGTCGGCATCAGTACTCGATAGATCTGGATGAATGCCGGGCCCAGCAGTACCAGAAGCAATGAAGGGAAAATGTTGAAGATCAGCGGAAACAGCAGCTTGAGCGCAATCTTGGCGGCCTTTTCTTCCGCTCGCAGACGGCGCTTGGTGCGCAGCATGTCCGACAGCACACGCAGCGAGTCGCACAGGCTGGTGCCGAAGCGATCGGCCTGGATCAGCATCGATGCAAACTTGTCGACGTCTTCCACGCCAGTGCGCAGTGAGAGATTGGTCAGTGCCTTCTCCTTGGAGAAGCCGGAGCGCAATTCCAGTAGCATCAACTGAAGTTCATCGGCAAGGACCGGGCAGCGCAGGGCCAGTTCGTCGGCCACGCGCATCAGCGCCGCGTCGAGGCCTAGGCCGGCTTCCACGCATACCGTCAGGAGATCGATGACGTCCGGGAACTCTTCGAATACCGCGCGCTGGCGTTCGGCTACTTTGCGTGACAGTACGGCGTTCGGCAGGTAATAGCCGATGGCGGCAAGCACCGTCAGCAAGCCAAGCATGCTGTGTTGCTCTTGCATTGCGTGATGGCTACTGGCCGCAACCAAACCGATCATCGGCAGGGCGATAGCAAGCACCGTCTTGGCGATAAAGTACAGCGGTGGGGCGCTTGCGCCGCGCCAGCCGGCATTCATGAAGCGCACTCGCAACTGCGACCCTTCCCATCCCTCCTTGGGCAGGGACAGGCGCGAGACAGGCTGTGCCCATTGCACCAGCTTGCGTACCCAGGCGTGCGCTTCGCCGGCGTCAACGCCTGGACCAACTGGCTGTCCCGCCTGGCCCGCCAACAGTTCGGCCCTGCCGCGCATTCTGTTGGGTGAGAACGCATAGAGCACGCCAAAAACGGTGCCGAATGCCGCGATGAAGATCAGCGCAAGCACGACAAGCTGCCCCGCCAGAAACCCCTGGATGATGCCTTGCATGATGGACTCCCGTCAGTCTGGCTGCCCAAGCCCTGTGTGTCGAAGCACTCTGCGATTCAAGTTCTGCCTGTGCGGCGGTGGTGTCATACCCGGATTCGGATGATCCTGCGCATCCACAGTACGCCGAACATCATCGACACCAGCGCGCCCCCGACCATCTTCAGGCCGACCGGGTCCTCCCAAAGCACCTTCATGAAGCCCGGGTTGATCATCAGGATGAGTCCTGCGGTGACAAAGGGAAGCAGGCCCAGGATCCACGCAGACAGGCGCCCCTCCGCGGACAGCACCCGGATCTTGGCGAACAGCTTCAGGCGATCCCGCACCATATTGCCGATGGTGTCGAGGATTTCCGCCAGGTTGCCGCCGCTTTCGCGCTGGATCAGAACCGCGATCACGAAGTAGCGCAGGTCGCCGACCGGTACCCGTACGGCCAGGTTGGTCATAGCTTCATCCAGCGCCACGCCGTAGTTGATTTCCTCGAAGGTCGTGCGGAACTCGGGGCCGATCGGCGCCTTCATTTCCTGGCCGACCATGCCGAGCGCGCCGCTGAACGCATGCCCGGCGCGTAGTGCGCGGGCGATCATGTCGACGGCATCGGGCAGCTGGGCTTCCAACTGCAGGATCCGCTTGGCGCGCTGGCGGGACACATGAAGGATCGGCAGGACCGCGGCCACCGCGGCGGCGACCAGCATCACCGGCATGGGCACCGGCGATACGGGGATCAGTGCGACTGTGCACAGTGCCACCGTCGCGCAGTACCCCAGCAACTGGGCCACCGACCACGAGCTGCCTGACTGCTCCAGCCAGCGGTCGAGCGTGCCGACACGGGGCATGCTCATCAGCCATTGCTGCATGCGCGGCGAGTCGGCGAGCAGCCGCTTCTTCAGGATGGACAACTGCTCGGCGCCGACCTGGCCCCCGGCGGACAGCGCCCGCAGCCGTGCCTCGATACGCTTGGCCGCCGCACCGTGCTTGCTGTTCCACCAGATGAAGACGCCCTCGACGCAGAGCACCACGGCCACGAACAGCAGGATGCCAAAGGCATAGAAGATCATGCTCATGAGTGTCTCCGCGTGGCGTTTTCGCTGTGGTATTCCGTGACTGCCTCAGACTTCATGGCGCTTGGCCGGATCGTAGGTATCGTCGGGCAGGCCCACGCCGAACACGCGCAGGCGTTCGGCGAATTTCGGGTACACCCCCGTGGCGCGGAAATGACCGCGGACGGTGCCGTCCTTGTCGACGCCGGTGCGCTGGAAGGTGAAGATCTCCTGCATGTTGATGATGTCGCCCTCCATGCCGGTGATTTCCGAGATGCTGATGATCTTGCGTCGGCCATCGGTCATGCGCGCGGCCTGGACGATGACCGTAATCGCCGATGCGATCTGTTGCCGCATGGCCTTGGCCGGCATGGTCAGTCCAGCCATGCTGACCATGTTCTCCAGGCGCGTCAGGGCATCGCGCGGCGTGTTGGCGTGGATGGTGGTCAGCGATCCCTCATGGCCGGTGTTCATGGCATTGAGCATGTCCAGTGCCTCGCCGCCGCGCACCTCGCCAAGGATGATCCGGTCCGGGCGCATCCGCAGCGCGTTGCGCACCAGCGCACGTTGCGTGATCTCGCCCTTGCCCTCGATATTGGGCGGGCGCGTTTCGAGCCGCAGTACATGGGGCTGGCGCAGCTGCAGTTCGGCCGCGTCCTCGATGGTGATCACGCGTTCGTCCTCGGGGATGAAGCCGGACAGGATGTTCAGCAGCGTGGTCTTGCCGCTGCCCGTGCCGCCCGATACCAGCACGTTGATCTTGGCCTTGGACAAGGCCTGCAGCAGCTGTGCCATCGGCGGCGTCAGGCTGCGCAGTTCCACGAGGTCAGAAACCTGGAGCGGATTGACGGAGAAGCGGCGAATCGACAGCAGGGGCCCGTCGATGGCCGACGGCGGAATGATGGCGTTGACGCGCGAGCCGTCCGGCAGGCGCGCGTCCACCATCGGGCTGGTTTCGTCGATACGGCGGCCCACGCGCGAGACGATCTTCTCGATGACCTTCATCAGGTGCGCATCGTCGTAGAACACCACGTCGGTCAGCTCGAGCTTGCCGCGTCGTTCCACATAGGTCTGGCGTCCCGTGTTGACGAGGATGTCCGAGACCGTGGGATCCTTCAGCAGCGGTTCCAGCGGGCCAAAGCCGAACATCTCGTCGTAGATCTCGACCGTCAGCTGGCGTCGTTCGTTGTCGTTGAGCAGGACTCTTTGCTCGTCGATGATCAGGTTCACCAGCGTGGCGATCTCCTGCCTCACCTGTTCTTGCGGGTAGCGCGCCAGGCGCTCGAGTTCGACCCGGTCCAGCACGGTTTCGTGCACTTCGCGCTTGAGGGCGTGGTAGCCCGGTGACGAAGTCCTGCCAGCCGGCGCAGCCGTCGTGAACTGGATCGCGCCATGGCCATTGGTCGTGAATGCAGGGCCGCCGCCGGCAAGCTGTTCGCGGATCGACATGTTGGGCTCCTTCGTTTGAATAGGGTTCAGCGCTGCCGGGCAGCCATCGTCAGGTGCTCTTGGTACGCAACATCAGGCGACGCAGTGGCGAAGCGGATTCGGCTTTGCCATGGCGGCCGTTCTCGGGCGGTGCGGCCAGTTGTGCGGCCATGCCCTGTAGCGCCCGGGTGATGGCGCTGCGCCGGCTCAGCTTGCCAACCGGTTCGCCGTGGCTCACGGCCTCTTCCACGGCCGACGGATCGTCGGGCAGGGTGACCGTCACCTTCATGCCGAGGATCTCTTCCATGGTTGCGCGCGGCACCTCGTTCTTGCGGCCCATGCGATTCAATACAACCTGAACCTTGCCTGCCGGGTAGTGCAGGGCGCGCAGGACGTCGAGCATGCGGCGGCTTGGCCGGCCGCACGCAACTACGGGCTCCGTGACCACGTAGATGCGCTCGCTCTGGTCCAGCATGCTGATCGACAAGGGATCGATGTTCTGACCCAGATCGAAGAGGATGAAGTCATAGTTCGGTTGCGCGACAGACAGGATCCACTCAAGCTTTTCCTTCTGGATCTTCGTGGCCTTGACCGGGTCCGTGGCTCCCGCGAGCAGGTCAAAGCCACTATCCACATGGACGACGCAGGCATCAAGGAAGGCCGCATCCAGGCGGTCGACCTGCTCGCAGACGTCAGGGAGCGTAGACGGCGGGGTCTTGTCGCTGACGATATGGGTCAGGTCACCAAAGTGCCGGTTGAGGTCCACCACCAGCACGCGTTTGCCATGTTGCCGGGCAATCGTGTCGCCGAGGTTGGTGGTGACAAAGCTGGTGCCCACGCCGCCCTTGCACGCAATGAGCGAGACGACCTGGGCGGCTTCCTGCGCGCGCGGCACATGGGTGGCTTCGACCCGCCTCAGCGCCTCGGCCAGTTGTGCCTTGTCCAGCGGCCAGGACAGCACGTCGCGGATGCCGGCGCGTATCACCTTGATCAGCACATCCGGTCCCGGTGCCTGCGTGACCAGGATGCAGGGCAGGTCGGCGTGTTGCTGGCGCAGGGCCTCGATGGACAGCATCTGCGCCGGGCCCAGATCCGGTAGCTCCACGATCAGCATGTCCGCCATGCGCAATCGGCTGGCATGGAACGGGAAGCGGGCCAGGCCCTCCTGAAGCGACATGGCCCGGAAGTTCCCGACTGCGGCACAGAGGCGGGTGATTTCGGCCAGCCGTTCGGTGTCTTCGGATGCGATCAGGATCTTCAGCATGGTGTCCTCGCGAATCTTTGTAACGTTATCCAGGGCAACTGCAATGGCTTGGCCGTGCTGGGTCAGCGCGACCCGCCCATGCCGCCGCCGCTCATGCCCACGCCGCCGTAGCCTCCTGCCCCGAAGTCAATGCCGAACCCCCCGGTCGTGCCGCCCATCGGCTGCATACGGATCAGCGAGCGGTCGAGGTTCCTCATCGCGGCCACCGCAGTCTTGCCGTCGGTGCCGGTGACGGTCGGCAGGCCGGCCGGCGCGTCGGGGTTGATGATCTGCATCTGCGTGACCGTGGCGAGCGCCACGCCGCGCTGGCCGTCCCACACCGGGGTGGTGGTCATGCAGGCCGACAGTCCCAGGCAGGACAGGGTGCCCAGCACCAGGGCGGCGGCGCCGCGCGGAAGCTTCGAGATCTTGTTCATGGTCGTTCTCCGGTTTGCTGGTGGCGCGGCGACTCAGTTGCTGCTTGATGCGGTGCCGCCGGCCATTGCCGTGGCGTTCGTCCGGGCCTGCGCCAGGCGTGTGGCGGTGGCTTCGATGCGGGCGATGCGCGCGGTGGTGTCCTCAGGCGGCGGCAGCGCCGCCACGCTGCGTGCGGGTGCGTCGGCCCGCTTCGGTGCCGCTGCCGCCGGCTGCGGGGCAGACGGAGCCGGTGCGGCGGGTGTCGCAGGGGGCGGCGCCGCTACCGCGGGCGACTCCTCCAGCGGCCGGCCATTCGGCATGGCCGAGATCGACGTGGTCGGGGCAACTTCGCTGCGCGGGGCCGACGGCGCGGTGGCGGGCGCAGCGGCTGGCGCGGCAGGCTGCGACGGGGCCGGCGCGGGAGCGGGCGGCGCATTGCGGTGGCCTTCCATATTGCCCATGAAGTACAGGGAGAACGGGTCAGGCGTGGTGAAGCTGTCGGTCGGCAGCGGGTAGTTGTTGGTCGGCATCGGCTTGACCAGGCGCGGCGTGATGATGAACACCAGTTCGGTCAGGTCCTGCTGGTACTGGGTGCTGCGGAACAGCGTGCCCAGCACCGGCACTTCGCCGGCGCCCGGGAGGGCCTTGAGCGAACCGCGCGCGCTGTCCGTCAGCAGGCCGCCGATGGCGAAGCTTTCGCCATCACGCATCTGCACGGTGGTGGAGGCGCGGCGGGTGGTGATGAGCGGAAGCACGGTCTGTCCCGCCAGGCTGCTGCCACTGACGGTGGCGCCGGTGGGCGACAGCTCGGACACTTCCGGCGCCACCTTCAGGTGGATGCGGCCATTGGCGAGTACCGTCGGCGTGAACTTCAGCCCCACACCGAACTCTTCTTCCTGCAGCGTGACTGTGCCGGCGCCATTCAGCACGTTCGCCTGCGCCACCGGGATGTAGATCTTGCCGCCGGCGAGGAAGCTGGCTTCCTGGCCGCTGATGGTGACGAGGTTCGGCTCGGCCAGGATCTTGACCAGGCTGTCGTTCTTCTGCGCGTCGATTGCAAACTGGAAGGGCTTGTTGTTGGCCTTGCTGCCGAAGATCGCCGCCGAAGCACCGGTCAGCAGCGATGTCACCAGCCCACCGCTCCAGGAGCCGAAGCCGCCTTGCAGGTTCACTGCCGAGCCGAGCTGGTTCAGCAGTGTCTTCGAGACCTCAGCCACCTTCACTTCCAGCATCACCTGTTGCGGCGTGTCCACCGACAGCATGTTCAGCACGCCGCCCTTCTTGTTGGCGTCGCCATTGGCGCCCTGCGCCGCATTGGCATAGGCCTGCGCGATGTCCATGGCCTGCAGGGCCGCCTGCGCATTGCTGACACTGCCGGTCAACACCAGGTTGTCCGCGGCGGTCATCACCCGGATGCCGGGTTCGCCGGGCAGGAGCTGGCCGATCGAGGTCTGCAGCCCGCCGGCGTCGGCGTTGACCACGACGTTGATGATGCTGCAGCTGCCGCTGCGGCCCTGCACGATCATGTTGGTGGTTCCCACCGCGCGCCCCAGTACATAGAGCGTCTGCGGCGCCACCATCGTGGCCTGCACCACGTTCGGGTTGCCCAGAGTGCGATTGCGCACCGGCTCCTGCAGCGTGATCAGCTGCGACTTGCCGACCGGAACGATCACGCTCGACTCGTGGCGGACCGCGCCGGTGCAATTGGGACCGCGCGCGTCCGCGGGCGGCACCGGCGCCGTGGGCCCGACCGGCGCAGTGCCGGCAGGCGCCATGCTGATGGTCATCTGCATCGGCGCCTGGGGCGCCTTGGCCGCGGCGGGTGCGGTGGCCCTGGTCAGGTTGCCGGCCTCGATGGCGGCTTGCGCCGCTGCGGCCAGCGGCGTGCAGAGGATGGCAGCCAGCACCAGGATGCGGGTGCCGCAGGCGGCTTCGGATCGTTTCTGGTTCATTTTGAATCTCCCCCCGGAGAGGCTGTGTCGCAGCTCAAAGTTCGTCGATGCCGTGCGGTACGAGGTCAGAAGCACTCGACGCCGCCCTGGATGCCTGCCAGCACGCCGACGCAGTTGCCCGCATGCGGCTGTGCCGCCACCGTGCGGGTCTTGACCACGGTGCGCGTTTGCGTCTGCGTGACCACCTTGACCTGCGGCGCTTCAGGCGCCTTGCCCAGCAGCGTGCCCTTGGTCGCCCCGCCGGTATTGATGTCGGCCACGTCCATCTGGTTGCGCAGCACCAGCGACAAGGTCCCCACGCTCCGCGCCACGTCCAGCTTCTCGGCCTGGTCGGGCGTGACCTCCAGCGTCACCGCGTTGACGACCTTCGGCTGGGTGTCGTCGCGGCTGACCTGCTGGGCCACGGCCAGCACCAGGATCTTCTCGAGCACGATCTTCGAGATGCTGTTGTTCTGCGTGTTCTTGGCTTCCTCGTTGGTATTGACGATCACGTCGACGTAGTTGCCCGGCAGCGCGAAGCCGGCCACGCCCACCACATCGTTGACACGCACCGTGATGGCCCGCTTGCCGTCGTTGATGACAGCGGACAGTCCGCCCTTGGTTCCAACGGGTGCGAGCTTGGCGTCAAGAACGGGTTCGCCGCGCTGCAGGCTGGTCCGGACCACGCGGCCTTCGAGCAATTTCAGGTCTTCAAATGCACCGGGCGGCACGCTGGCCGTGGGCCAGTTGACCAGGCGCAACTGGCTGCCATTCAGCGGCTGCCCCAGATTCAGGTCGTTGGCAGCCACCACCACCTGTTTGACGGAATTGGACGATTGCTCCATGAGCCATCGCGACGCCGATACCACGGCCGCCACGCCGGCGAGCAGGGCAATCAGCAGCATCAGGATTGCGCGTGTGTTCTTCATGATGACTCTCCCCTAGAAATTCCGTGTTGGCTGGGTCTGTTCAGCTTGCCGCGCGCTGATCGAGGGACCAGTGACGACTACTGCTGGCCGATAGCATGGCGTCGGCCGAGGTCCGCAGTCCGTAATAGGCTTGCCACGCAGCCAGCAATCCCTCCTGGGTGACTTGTGGCGCATGGCCGTGATAACGCACGCCCGAAGCAACCAGGCGCAGCAGGTCCCGCGGGAGGCAGGCCAGCAGCGGCGTGTCGCTCTCGTAATGCAGGCTGTCGACCAGGAATTCGAAAATGGGCTCAGCGCTGGTCAGTCCGAGGTCTGCGACCGTGCGCTGGTACACTTCGCGGTAGTCATCGACCGACAGCGGCCCCACGTAGAGCTTGCTGCCGAGACGGCGCAGGAAGGCGTCGTCGCCGAGCGCCGATGGCTCCAGGTTGGTCGAGAACACAGGCCAGACGTCGAATGGCACCGAGAAGCGCACGCCGGTCTGTAGCGTGAACATGTCGACGGACCGGTCGAGCGGCACGATCCAGCGGTTGAGCAGGGCATCGACGCCAACGAGCTGCCTGCCCAGGTCATCGACAATGTAGATGCCATTGTTGGCCTTCATGTGCGGTGGGGCCTGGTAGAAGCCAGCGGTGCGGTCGTAGCGCAGATCCAGCATGGACAGCGTGAGCTCGCCACCTGTCAGCACCACCGGGCGGTGGCACAGGACCCAGCGACGATCCAGCGACCGGCGTGCCAGCGACGCCTCGCCGTCACTGAAGGGCACGTGAACCAGGGGGTCGAAGATCTGGATGATTTCGCCGGCAACGGTGATGGCATGCGGCACGGGCACCGCGCCCGGCAGCAGCATGCCCAGGCGTTGCGCGAGGTAAGTCTTACCGCTGCCGGGGGGGCCGTAGATCATGAGCGCGCGGCAGGTGTTCAGCGCCATGCCGATCGCGTCCAGCAAATGGACCGGGATCACAAGGTCATGGAAGGCCGCGGTGACGTCGGCCTTGGTAACCGAACCATGGCTGACCGAGTGGTGCTTGACGGCCTCGACGTAAGCATCGAGGCTGACGGGCGCCGGGCCGTTGTAGCTGCAGCGCGCGGATGCCTCGGCGGCGCGCGTGTAGCCCGCATCGGTAAGGCGGAAGCGTACGTCGAGATCGCTGGCGCCCCGGTGAGCGATCTCCAGCAGGCGCTCGCGCACCGCGACAGCGGCGATTTCGTTGACCACCGCTCCAGGAAGCTTCAGCGTGTCGGTCAGCACTGCCAGCGTCACCGTGCGGTGCAGGTAAGCGGCCTTCATCAGCAAGCCGAGCAGCTGGGCGACTTCCAGGCCGGTATCGGCGATGGTACGCGGGAGCACATGCCAGGGAGGCAGGGACGTCGTGCCATGGTCGGCATTGGCGCTTCTCGCCGTGACGGACTCGAGGAGCCGTGGCGCGTGACCCGTGTCGTGATGGTCATTCATTACCGTCCCCTGTTTGCAGATCTTTTCGTCCTGTTGCCTCGAGGCCCCGGCCACTGGCTGGGGCAACTGTGTGATCTATGTCATTTACCGGCAAAGAGCATGGCCAGCGTGCCGGCAGCAATCGCTACGCCGTACGGCATGGTGCCGGCGGATCTTTTGGAGTCGGGTTGCTGCGGACTGGAGCCTGGCAGTACCGCGGCGAGCAGCATGTGGCCGACGCGGTGCAATGTCGATCGGGCCTGCCGGGCAGCGAGGATCAGTACCAGCGCCCACGCCCCGCCGATCACGAAGGTTGCCAGCGCGACCTTGAGGACCATGCCGGTGCCAAGCCATGCGCCCACGGCTGCCATGAGCTTGACGTCGCCGGCAGCCATTCCGCGCGTCAGGTAGAAGGGCAGGATGACGCCGAAGCCGGTCAGCCAGCCGAGCGCCCAGGCCGCCGCACCGGCGGGCACGCCGTGCATGGCGGTTTGCATGGGCAGGGCGGCGATCCAGGCGCCGAACGTGAGCCAGTTCGGAATGCGACGGCGATGCAGGTCGATTGCCGCGGCGGTCAGCACGACCACGATGATGATAGGGCCGATGAATGGAGTGAGCGTAGCGGTGGCGGACATAGCGTGTGCGGATTCGTGTCGTGGCCGGGCGCCTGTCAGGACGCCGTCGGCATCTTGGAGGCGATCATCTGGTAAAGAGACTGAACCGAATCACCCAGCATGCTGACCCCACCTACGATCGCCATGGCCAGCAATGCCCCGATCAATGCGTATTCGATGGACGTGACTCCGCGCTCGTCGCATAGCAACCTTTTCCATACGGCATCGAGAGTTGGCATGCTGGTCTCCGATATCGGGCGTTAAATCTGGTGCTGCGGGCGTGGACCGCGTTGCGGTCCACGCTTTGTGCAGCTTCGACTGCCGATATGTCAGGTTTTCAGCTGGCTGCCAATATAGTTGAAGACGTTGTTGAGGCTGCTCCCGACACTTGTCACCGCGGCAATGATTGCCACCGCAATGAGGCAGGCAATCAGACCGTACTCGATCGCGGTAACGCCATCTTCATCGTGAATAAACTGCTTCATCGAACGGGTGATGGTTTCCATGGCTATCTCCTTAGTTAAGAGAAGGTTTGCTGCGTTGCTAGGTAGCCTGCTGCGGACATGCTGAAGCGCAGCGGAGTAAGACTTATGTGTTGGCATGGAACTGGTCCGTGCCGGGAAGTCCGGTGAAGGGCGGGGCGCAGATGGCGCAGGCATGGAATGCCCAGCGACCCGGACCGTTGTGTGTGTCTCTGGTTCTGCGTCCATGCCGCCGGCGCTCGGCCGATACATGCATGCAGCGCGCGGCGTGTTGTGTATAGCCTGCGCGGTCCGTGCGGCGGTACGGCGCGCTGGCACCCAGGCGCCTGGCGGCAGCGAAGCAGTCGTTCCGGTGCGACAGTACAAGCTGGCGGACAACAGGCATTTCAAGGCTCCCCGAATATTTTGCTGGCGGCTGGCTACGCCGACAGTGCGGCAACCTGATGGTGACTGCGATGCCGCGTGCCATGGCATAGGCAAATCGTGGGCCAGCCGGGACGAAACCGTTGTCCCACAAGGCTTTCCGGTATGCATGTCGCGATTGCCGGTTGACTCCCCGGCGCAAAAGCCGGGATTTTGCCGAGCTTCGTTGCCACTCGGAAACGCGCGCGGCATGAGTCGATCTGGATGGCGCGACCAATGGATTAAGGCACTCCGGGGCGAACCATGCGCAACCAAGCGAAATCACGGAGTTTCATCAGCCAAAAGCATGAGCCTGCGGGGCAGACATTGCGCAATACCTCCGGCGATTGGAGGACTCGATGGATTTCCTTGGAAGAAACCAGGCGCAGGGGTTGCCCTGATGGATGAAGGCATAACAGTCCAGGTCAGCGTTTCCGGTTAGAAACATCAGGAGGGCCGCGCGGTAGCGCATGCTCACGGTGAAGAGATGGCCTTATCCCCCGCGAACCATTGCGGTATCGGCGATTGCGGGCAAGGCGGTCCGAACGATTCAGGATGGAAACATCGTTGCCGAATGAACTGCCAAACACGTGGAGCACGCTTTCAATGACGTACCTAGACGCTTGCTTTTCTGCAATGGCACGACAACACTGAGGGCGGAGGTGATCGTTGGCGATGCTCCTGAAAGAAGGTTTGCAGCGCTAACCTCTAGCGCCGTGACGAGCGGCTCGAATCGTGAGTCCACCATGCCAGGCCGACACAGCGAAGGTCAGGCGGCGCGACCGTTGTTGATCCCGAATGTGAGTTCCGGAAGCGACTGACATGGCCATTCAGAACATTGCCGACGGCAAGCAACTGGTCCGCCAGTCAGATGGGCATTGGCTCGACGTATGCCGGCTGCGCTTCTACGCGGGCGCTGCGCTCTTTTCTTATGCAGCATTCTTCGGAATCTGGATATTCCATGCCTGGGTGCTGGCCGTTCCCGGGCTCTTCCCGCCAGGGGGAGACTTCGTTGTCTTCTGGAGTGCCGCGAGCGTGGCGCTCGAGCACGGTCCGCTAGCCCCGTACAACCTTGACCTGCTGCAGGTCAAGGAGCTCTCCGTGACGCCCGGTCTTCAGCTCGGTGATGGCAAGTGGCCGTGGCTGTATCCGCCGACATACCTGCTAACCCTCTTGCCACTCGGCTTTGTGTCCTACGGGATCGCTGCCTCCATATTCGTGCTGGGCGGCTTGTGCTGGTATGGGTGGGCGATGCACCGGACCTTGCCATGGCGAAGCGCCTGGATCGGGGCAATGGGGTTTCCGGGGGTTGCCGTTGCCGTCGGGACGGGTCAGAACTCGCTGTGGCTAGCCGGTACCACTGGCCTGGCGCTGACACTGCTACATCGACGACCCATGGTTGCCGGAATGTTGTTCGGGCTTGTCACGGTCAAGCCACATCTCGCTGTGGTACTGCCTATTGCATTGCTGTGCGCCCGTGAGTGGCGAGCGCTGTTGGGGATGGCTGCCAGCTCGACAGCGTTGACGGCACTGACGCTTGTCTGCTTCGGTGTCGAGCCCTTTATTGCCTTCCTGAAGGGAGCCGGTTACGCTCGCGCGTTAATCGAGGAGGGGTGGGGAATACTGATGCGGATGCCAACGATGTTTGCGGCCACCAAGTTGCTGTTTGGAGGCGTTGTATTTCCGTATGTCGTGCATGGCGTATTTTCGTGTGCGGCGGGCGCATCGGTGATCTATGCATGGTCGCGTCCGTGCAGCTTTGCACTGCGTGCGGCGGTAATGTCGATCGCGTTGCTGCTGATTTCTCCTTACCTGTACGACTATGACCTGGCATTTCTGGGCATTGCCATGGCGTGGTTGGGCGTCCATGCCCATCGTTGCGGATGGCTGACTGGCGAACGCGAGTTGCTGCTCGTGCTTTGGTTGCTGCCTCTGTATGGACTGCTGGCGGGAGAGTGGATTGGGGTTCAACTGATGCCACTCGGGCTGATCCTCGCACTGGCGCTTGGCGTGTGGCGGATCCGGATGGAACGGGCGAGTATGGTATTGCACGATGCCTGACGTGCGAATGCGAACCGGCAGCGCAGCAAGACAATAGAAACGGGGAGCGATGAGCCTGGCGCAGACTGGAGCTGCAGGGCGTCCAATTCCACAACCTCGACATGTTCGGGGCTCATGGCGGCATGATCGTTGCATAGCTCTGAGAGCAAAGGACTTTTGCCACGGATTCCGTGGCTCGCCCTGTCGTAGACCTCCCCGCTCTCTTGGGTGCGTGGTACCTGCGCCTCCAAGGGCATGCGGAAAAGGCTTTGGCAATTTGAGTGACGACCCAATCATGGCGGCGTGGGTACGGGCCACAACGCTCCGGGAGAGAATCATGTCGGGTCCATACGATTTCAGAGTGCTCTCGCTGGTTGTGCCTTGCTACAACGAGTCCGACAGCATCGCGCGTTTCTTCGATACCATCGTGCCGATTCTCGAATCCATCGATCGGATGCGGTTCGAGATCGTGCTGGTGAACGACGGCAGCACGGACGACACGCTGGACCAGATGCTTGCGTATGCGCACCGCGACGAGCGTGTGCGCGTGTTGGACCTGACGCGGAATTTCGGCAAAGAGGCCGCGTTGACTGCCGGGCTCGACGAAGCCCTGGGCGATGCCGTCATTCCCATGGACGTGGACCTGCAGGACCCGCCATCGTTGATCCCGGAGCTTGTCGCGCGCTGGCGAGAGGGTGCGGAGGTGGTGCTCGCGCAACGGAGCAGCCGCGAGTGCGATTCCTGGCTGAAGCGCGCAACGGCGACTGCATACTACAGCATCCACAACCGGCTATCTGACCTGAAGCTGCCCGAGAATGTCCACGATTTCCGCCTGATGGACCGCGTGGTGATCAACGCGCTCAAGCAGTTGCCGGAGCGGCATCGCTTCATGAAAGGCCTGTTTGCGTGGGTAGGCTACAAGACGTCCATCGTTCGCTACGAGCGTGAGCCGCGCAGCGCGGGCCGCTCGAAGTTCTCGGGTTGGCGCTTGTGGAACCTTGCGCTCGAAGGCATTACCAGCTTCAGCACGCTTCCGCTGCGCAGCTGGACCTATATCGGGCTGCTGATCGCTGTCAGCGCCTTTATTTACGGCACCTTCATCGTGGCGCGAACGCTGATTTTCAGGGTGGATGTTCCCGGCTATGCATCACTGCTTTCCGTGGTGCTGTTCCTCGGCGGTATCCAGCTGATCGGACTTGGCGTGGTCGGCGAGTATATCGGCCGGATCTACGATGAAGCCAAGGGGCGGCCGATCTACCTGATACGGCGCCGCTACCAGGAGGTTGGCCGGGATCGGCAACTCGCTTCCGGCCGGCGGGTGATCCGGCTTGAGCGCGGGCATGCCGGCAACGGCCGTTGATCAGTGCCGGGGCTGGCCTATTTCCGATGGGTCCAGCTCCGTTGCGCCACATACGTGAAGGCGGGCACCATCAGCACGACGCAGGCAAGTCCTGTCCAATAGCTGGCGCCCAGGGACTGTGCGCTCCATGAAATGCCCATGGTCAGGCCCAGCCCTAACAGCGATACGCCGGCAAAGCGGCCCAGGGTCCGGTGATGCAGCCGCGATGAAAAGCTCCACAGCGTGTTGAGAAGATAGGAGCAGGCGGTCGCGCACAGGAAGGCCACGCTGTTTGCCGTGACCGGTGAAGTTCCCATTGCGCTGATCAGTGTGGCAGCAACGACGACATGGACGCCGGTCGAGCTTGCGCCGGCTACCAGGAACCGCGCGACCTGGCGGAACTCGCTCGTGCTGACTGCTGCGCTCACGATGCCCGGACGATCGCCATCAGCGAGATGCCGAACGGCAGTGACCGGCTTGAAAGCCAGTGGCGCTCCGTGCTGAACAGTGCGTGCAGTGCGTTGTTGATTGACCGGGCCGGAACGCCGGCACCGGTAGCCTTTTCGCTGCCGCGCAGCTGGTCGCTGAGGCGAGCGGTGATGGCCAGCGGCGACAGGAGGGTGTTGAAGTAGCTGATCCGCTCCATGCGCAAACCGCAACAGCTGACCAGTGCCTGCAGCGATCCTTTGCTGTAGCGCCGCTGGTGATGCAGGAAGACGTCGTGGCGGCTCCATAGCCACTGGTATGCCGGCACGGTGACCAGCACCGCTCCGCCAGGCTTCAGCATTCTCGCCGCGCAGTCGAGGGCGCCGTCATCGTCGGCGATGTGTTCCAGGCAACCCAGCAGGCAGACGAGGTCAAAGCTGCCCTCCGCAAACGGCATGTCGTCCGGGCAGCGGCCGCTGCGGATGTCGTAGGCACCCCCGGTCTTTTCACGTGCCAGTTGCAGGGCCGTGTCATCCATTTCCACAGCGCTGACTTTGCCGAATTGCGAGAGCATGTCCAGGTTGCCGCCGGTCCCCGACCCGATTTCCAGGATGGAGGCGTCAGGCGGCAACGCCAGGCCGGACAGGACGGTGGCGAGGATGTCGCGCCGCCCGCGGAACCACCAGTGGCCGGCTTCAGTGTCGGCCATTTCAAGATAAGCATCAGGGGACATGGGACGATTCCTCGAAAGTCGGTCAGGTCAGCCCTGCACGCATACCAGGCCGAAATCGCCCTTCTTCACCTGCAGCTTGTAGTCCCGCATCAACCTGAACAGCGTCACGCGCGAGATCCCCAGCTCTGCCGCGACATCGATCAGGCGCTCATGGTTGCGCTGCAGCGCCTCCACGATCGCGCCCTGCTCGGCGGCCTCGCGGATCGCCGCCAGCGTCAGCGGCCGTTCCTCTGCCGGTGAGGCCAGCTCCAGGTCTTCCGGCTGGATCACCCCGTCTTCGCACATTGCCGCCGCGTGGCGGATGCGGTTGATCAGCTCGCGCACGTTGCCGGGCCAGTCATGTTGCTGGATCGCGCGCAGCGCCGTCGGCGAGAAGCCGCGGATGCGGTTTGGCGACTGCTTGCGCACGCTGGCGAGCATATGCTCGGCGAGCAGCATGAGGTCGCTGCCGCGCTCGCGCAACGGCGGCTGGCGCACGCGCAGCACGCACAGGCGGTGGTACAGGTCGCCGCGGAACCGTTCGGCGGCGATGGCCGCTTCCAGGTCGACGTGGGTGGCGGAGACGATGCGTACGTTCACCTCGATGGATTCGGTGCCGCCCAGACGCTCGATCCGGCCCGTTTCCAGGAAGCGCAGCAGGCTGGTCTGGCTTTCCAGCGGCATGTCGCCGATTTCGTCCAGGAACAGCGTGCCGCCCTGGGCCATTTCGATGCGACCGAGCTTGCGCTTGGCCGCGCCCGTGAACGCGCCGCGCTCATAGCCGAACAGTTCCGACATGAGCAGCGTGGGCGGGATGGCGGCGCAGTTGACGGCGACAAAGGGCTTCTGCGCGCGCTCGCTGGCACGGTGGATCGCCTGCGCGGCGAGTTCCTTGCCGGTCCCCGATTCACCCGAGATCAGCACGGGAGTGTCCCAGAGCGATACCTTCTCGATGCCGCGAAACAGTGCCTGCATGGCCTGGCAATTGCCGATCATGCCGTCCGGACGCGTGCTGTCTGCCGCCCTGCGCTGCGCCGCGGGGCGCATCTGCGCGATGCCTTGTGCGTGGCCGAGCGAGTGCGTCAGCTGCGCCAGGTCGAACGGCGCGGTGTAGTAGTCGACAAAGTAAAGGCCGAGCAGGCGGCGTGCCGCATCGCTTAGCGCGTCGCGGCTGGCGACGAGGCCGATCCAACTGAGCAGCGGATGGGACAGCCAGGGCTCGAAGGACTCCAGCTCGGTGTCGCTGAACCCGCTGTGGACATCGAGCAGCGCGGCACAGGCTTGTGGATTGTGCGAAAGCGCTTCGAGTTCATGGAGGCTCGACGCAAAGCTGATCTTCCAGCCGCGTTGCGAAAGAGCCCTGCACAGTGTGGCGTCGTGATGCTGCGACAAGTAGAGCAGCGGACGATTGGCGTAAGCGCTCATAACGATTTCCCCGGATTTTTTTATTGACGAAACCGATGCCAGCGGTTGCCGGACACCGGATTCGGTGGCCCTCAGGCCCGCTCCGGCCGCGCGTCGATGCTGCGTCGGCCAGGCGTATTTCCCGAATTCTGTTTTTGGCCAGGCCCGCTGTGCGGGCCTGGCTATACCCCTTGTGATCCCGGCGCACCGGCATCCCGCTCTGTTCGCGGTCCCCATCGCCGCCATGGTCGTCCATGGCTGGCTTTGACTTTCCAGGTTGCACGGGCCGCCCGCGCTGGCGCGGCCCGTGGTTTCCTGAAAGACCTCACCTGTTCTTCCCGGCTCAGACCGCAACGGTATGCGTCGGTGCGAGCCATTCCCTGCAGCGCGGCCCTGCGCTTACAGCACCAGCCCGATTCCCGCCCTGGGAAGCGGGGGTCGTTCTGAAACTGATCTCCCTCGAACGTTTGCCAGTGTGTTGGCGCTTCGGTTTCAGACTTCCCCAAATCCGGGCTTCATGTTCGCGTGGACATATTCGCGACGAACGTGCCAGATCCGGGTAACCATATGAAACTAAAGGGGAAACTCGGATGTGATGGGATTGTTGGGCGAACCGGGCCGCCAAAGCGTTTCATTTCTGTTACTGCTGAGGCCGCTGGGCAATGACTTGAGTCACGGACTCGCAGTGCAAACGACACGCATACTCATCCTTTTGCGGCTGAAGGGACATTTCCGCCAGGCAAGTCCCTCCCGATGAGGGGGGTGCGCTGTTCGAAACGCCAGAGCGCCAAGACACCGGCTCTGCCTGCAACAGGGGCATCAAAATGGTTTCATGTCCTTAACAAGGAACGGAAGCGATTACACGGTAGAGCACAACGCCCACAGTGTTATCCCTGAGGGCCCTGCGGTGTTGTGGCTTCCTTTGATCCTGGCGTGGCGCGCAGTGGCGGTGCGATGACACGCCTTTGCACGAGTCGTGGCATGAGCCGCCCATCCATATCTCATCTTTAAGGATGGGATGGGTAGAAATTGCACGGTAGCTGGCATGACCGGGCAAATCGGTTGCATCCGTGAAACTGGTGCGACGGAGAAGGGGCCGGACCGGTTCCGGCACGGTAATGGTGCCTTTGTACCGGCGCTGATTAGCTGAGCTGCCGGATCAGACGAATGACGCGTACTCCTAACATTGGGCGTCAAAAACATTTCAGGAGTGATACATCCGGGCGTTACCAGGTGCAGCCGAGCCCGCCGCCGCCGCTTCCTGGCGCACCAGTTCCTGCAGCCACGCACGGAACTGCTCGATGGCTTTCTCGCGGCGATTGCCCGCGCGCCAGATGACCCAGTCATGCAGGATTGACGGAATACGGGTGCTGAAAATGGCGGCGGGTATCTTTCGTTGGCCATGCACCGCCATGGCGGCGACAATCCTGGCCATGACGATGACCGCTCCACCCAACCTTTCTTCTGCGACCCGGCAGGCAAAGCCAGCTTCCAATGCCCGCTGGCGCGTGCTTGCCGTGTTTTCGCTGGGCTTCCTGGTGTCCTACGTGTTCCGTGGGGTCAACCTGGGGTTCGCGCCGTAACTGACGCGCGAACTGGGCCTCGGCGCCGGCGATCTGGGACTCCTGACGAGTTTCTATTTTCTTGGCTTTGCCTGCGCGCAACTGCCGGCGGGCATCCTGCTGGACCGCTATGGCCCGCGCCGTACCGAGGCCGCGATGTTGCTGGCGGCGGTGGCCGGCTCGCTGGTATTCGCGCTCGCGCCTGGCATGGCGGGGCTGGCCGCTGGCCGGATGCTGATTGGTGCAGGCGTGTCGGTCTGCCTGGGCGCGGCGATCCAGGCGTTGTCGATGTGGTTCCCCTTGTCGCGCATGCCGCTGCTCAATGGCGTGGTGATGGCCATTGGCGGCCTGGGCGCGGTGCTCGTGGGCACGCCGCTGTCCTGGCTGCTTTCTGTGGCGGACTGGCGCATGGTCAGTGCCGGGCTGGCGGGCGTGACCTTCGCGATGGCGGTGCTGCTGTGGTTCGGCGTGCCTGACAAGCCGCGCTCCGGCAAGGAAAGCCTGCGCGAGCAGTTGCGCGGCACGCGCCAGATCCTGGCCAGCGAACGTTTCTGGCGCGTGGTGCCGCTGACGCTCCTCAACCAGGGCGTATTCCTGGCCGTGCAGACCTTGTGGGTGGGCGCCTTCCTGCGAGACGTCGGCGGCTTCGGCCCGGCCACCAGCGCGCGGCTGGTGTCGGTGATCGGCATTGCCATGATGGCGGGCTGCGTCGGTTCAGGGTGGGCCGCGCGACACCTCGAGCGGGCGGGCATCAGCCTGTATGCCTTTGCCGGCGCCGGCATGACCGCGTTTATCGTCGTGCAGGTGCTGCTGCTGGCACAGGTGCCACTGCCACCGGTGCTGCTGTGGGCGGCTTACGGGGTGTTCGGCTCGAGCGGCATCCTGACCTACGCCGTGCTGGCGCGCAGCTTTCCCGACGCGCTGATCGGCCGCGCCACCACGGCGCTGACGCTGACGGTGTTCTTGGCGACCTTTGCATGCCAGGTGGGCGTGGGCTTCGTGCTGGATCTGTGGCCGGCCAGCGGCGGGCACTATCCCACGGAGGCACACCTGGTGGCGTGGAGTGGGCTGGTCGTGCTGCAGGCGCTGGCGGCGGCGTGGTACGCCATGGGGGCACGGCGCCCCCCGTTGATCGGCGGAGGGTTCAGTAAATGCCAGGCAGTACGCGAAACCGTACCTTCTCGCGATACTGGCGGTATTCGGGATCGTCGGATAACAGCGCTTCCTCCCGATGGATCCGCATGACCTGCAGCATGCACAGTCCTGCATAGACCAGAAGGTTCTGCATTCCGAAATTCGTCAGCAGAAAGCCAATATCGGCGGTGAGATAGCTCAGGTAGATCGGATGGCGCATGAAGCGGTAGGCGCCGCTCGAAACGATTCCCCGATTCGCCGGCAGGATTCCGAACGAGAAACGCAGCGAAAGCTTCGCGTAGATTTGCCAGGCAATCCCTGCGACCTGCAGGACGGCGCCAAATGCCTCCGGAGCCAGATGCGCGCCAGGCGCCAGTTCTATGCCAACGAAATAGTATGTGCCGCCCAGCGAGCAGAGCACGGTGATCGGTCTCCAGTCTCGCTTCTTGGGGACTCTGGCAAACAGGCTCAGCCCGAGGGTAAGGCAACTCGCCAGAACCAGGAGCAAAAGGGTGATTCGCGATGGGTCCGTCAGCCAATGCTGGATCGCTCCATATGCGAAAGCTCCAAGCAGTATTGCAGTAGTGGTTCTTAGCACCAGCTCCAGGACCAGTTCGCGGAGGTCTGTCTTGGGCGCGGTGCTCGCTTGCACCGTGTCAGCTAGGATTTCTGGCATAGTTCCCCCGTTCTGGCGGAGGTCAGCGCTCCGCCTTTTTTTCACTGAGTGTCGTTGTGCAATCAGCTTAGTCGGGGCACGCTCGGCGCCATATCGGGCAAAGGTATGTTTCGCGCGTGAACAGGTACCGAGCGGCGAGAACGCGTGGTGCAGAGCTTATGTGCCGAAGCGGTTTTCGAGCTCCTCCAGGCGAGATCGAAACCGGGGATGCAGCCGCGAGCCCCGCCTAGAGAACCAGTGGCCGGTCGTCCAGCTCATTCGGGTTGCGGCCACCATCGGATGGGAAATGCGCCGCCAGCAAGTCGTGAATGCTCGCCACTGCTGCCAGCACGGGGCGCACCGACAGGTCCCTGGCCAGCCCCTGCACCAAATCATCGCAAACAGCGCGCCAGGTCTTCGCACCCACACTTGCATCGATGCCCCGGTCGGCCAGCAACTCCACCGCATGGTCGGCCAGGTTGATATAGAGCAGCACGCCGGTGTGCTCTTCGGTATTCCACACCTCCAGCGCCCCGAACAGGGCCCGTGCCCGAGCCCGCGCCGTGGTGCCGCCCCAGGCATGGCCCAGCGGCAGGCTGGACTCGATGACCACGCGGATCTCTCCGCGGTGGCGCGCTTCGCCGGCGTGGACGGCGTCGTGCAATTGCTGTTGCGCCTGTGCCGGGAAGTGGCGGCGGGCGGTACTGGAGGTGGTGCCGAGGTGGCGCAGCGCGCGTCGCAGCGATGGCATGGTCCGCTCTCCTTACCAGTTGCCGGAGGCGCCGCCGCCGTCGAAGCCGCCGCCTCCGCCGCCGCTGAAGCCGCCCCCGCCGCCCCCGCCGCCGAAATCACCACCGCCGCCGAAGCCGCCGCGACGCCCCCAGTCGCTGCCCATGCCGTAGCCGCCCAGTCCGCCCAGCCCGCCCGCGATCACGTCGCGGCCGCGCGGCGTGGTGACGATCTGCGGACCGCGCCGCCGCGTGGCGGCCGTCAGGAAGAAGAACACGATGATGGCCAGCGGGAACAGCACCGGCAGCCAGTCCGACCAGAACGAAGCTTCCTGCTTGCGCGGCTGCGGGCCGGCCAGGCCTTCCTTGTCGATGGTGGCCTGGATCGCGGAGATGCCCGCCGCCAGCCCGCCGTAGAAGTCGTTCTGGCGGAAGTGGGGCGCCATCACGTCCTGCAGGATGCGCTTGGACATGGCATCCGTGAGCGAGCCCTGCACGCCGCGGCCGACTTCGAGCCGCATCTTGCGCAGGCCGGGCGGGTTGTCCTTGGCAATCAGGACGATCACGCCGTCGTCGATGCCCTTGCGCCCGGCGCGCCAGGCGTCGGCCACGCGGATGCTGTAGGCATCGAGGGTCTCGGGCTCGGTCGTCGGCAGCATCAGCACGAAGATCTGGCTGCCGCGCTGCTGCTCGTATTCGGCCAGCACGTTTTCCAGCGCGGTGCGCTGGTTGGCGGAAAGGGTGTTGGTCAGGTCGGTGACGCGCTGGGTCAGTGGCGGCACCGGTACGAAACCGTCATTGGCCGCCAGGGCCGGCATCGCCCACGCGCTGGCCAGCCAGAGCATGGCGGCCAGCCAGCGGCGCCAGGAACGGAAGGCGGGCAAGTCCATCAGGGTGCCCATGATGCGTGCCTTGCTGTCAGAACTTCACGGCCGGGGGTGTGGAGATGGCCTTCTCGTTTTCCACCGCGAACGAAGGCTTGACCTCGTATTTGAACACCATGGCCGTGAGGTTGGTGGGGAAGCTGCGTGCCAGCACGTTGTAGTCGCGCACGGCGGAAATGTAGCGCTGGCGCGCTACGGTGATGCGGTTCTCCGTGCCTTCGAGCTGCGATTGCAGGTCGCGGAACGAGGCATCGGCCTTGAGTTGCGGGTAGTTCTCGGACACCGCCAGCAGGCGCGACAGCGCGCCCGACAGCTCGCCCTGCGCCTGCTGGAAGCGCTTGAACGCTTCAGGATTGTTCAGGGTCTCGGGCGATACCTGGATGCTGGTGGCGGCGGCACGTGCCTTGGTCACGGCCTCGAGCGTTTCGCGCTCGTGCGTGGCGTAGCCCTTGACCGTGTTGACCAGGTTGGGGATCAGGTCGGCGCGCCGCTGGTACTGGTTGACGACCTCGCCCCAGGCCGCCTTGACCGCCTCGTCCTTGGTCTGGAAGTCGTTATAGCCGCAGGCCGACAGCAGGCTGGCCAGGCAGGCCAGCAACAGCCAGCGGAACCAGGGCAACCAGCCGGTAGCCCGGTTCGCGGTCGAGGACAGGGGCAATGAGGCGCGCATCGTGGGCTCCCGGGTTGAGACGAATCTCAAGTGTAGCGCACGGCGCGTTACCACCGGCGGCTACCCCGGGAACGGCTCCGGTCAGGCCGCGAAGGCCTTGCGTGCGGCGTCCAGCGTGGCCTGCAGGATGGCGTCATCGTGGCAGCCGGAGACAAAGCCCGCCTCGAACGCCGAGGGCGCCAGGTACACACCGTTGTCGAGCATGGCGTGGAAGAAGCGGTTGAAGCGCGCGGTATCGCTTTTCGTGACTTCGGCAAAGCTGCCCGGCACGCCTTCGCGGAAGTAGAGGCCGAACATGCCGCCGATCGCATCGGCGGCAAACGGCACGCCGGCGGCGCGGGCGGCTTCCGCGAGGCCGTCGGCCAGCTTGCGGGTTTGCGTGGCGAGCCTGTCGTAGAAGCCGGGGGCCTGGATCAGGCGCAGCGTGGTCAGGCCGGCGGCCACCGCGAGCGGGTTGCCGGACAGCGTGCCGGCCTGGTACACGCCGCCCAGCGGCGCCAGCTTTGCCATGATGTCGCGCCGGCCGCCAAAGGCCGCCGCGGGCATGCCGCCGCCGATGACCTTGCCCAGGCAGGTCAGGTCCGGGGTCATACCGTAGTGCGCCTGGGCGCCGCCCAGCGCCACGCGGAAGCCGGTCATGACTTCGTCGAAGATCAGCACCGCGCCGTCGCGCGTGCACAGTTCGCGCATGGCCTTCAGGAAGGCGTCGCTCGCGCGCACCAGGTTCATGTTGCCGGCGACCGGCTCGACGATGACGGCGGCGATCTCGCCCGCGTGCTTCGCGAACGCCTGTTCCAGCTGCTCGACGTTGTTGTACTCGAGCACCATGGTGTGGCGCGTCACGTCGGCGGGCACGCCTGCCGAGGACGGCGCGTTCTGCGTGGTGTCGGCAAAGGTCAGCAGGCCCGAGCCGGCCTTGACCAGCAGGCTGTCGGCGTGGCCGTGGTAGCAGCCTTCGAACTTGATGATCAGGTCGCGGCCGGTGAAGCCGCGCGCGAGGCGTAGCGCGCTCATGGTCGCCTCGGTGCCCGACGAAACCAGCCGCACCTGTTCGATCGACGGTACCAGCTTGCAGATTTCCTCCGCCATCTCGATCTCGGCTTCGGTCGGCGCGCCGAACGAGAAGCTGTGCGCGGCGGTTTCCTGCACGGCGCGCACCACGTCCGGGTGGGCGTGGCCGACGATCATCGGGCCCCAGGAGCCGATGTAGTCGATATAGCGCTGGCCCTCGGCATCCCACATATAGGCCCCTTCGGCACGCGTGATGAAGCGCGGCGTGCCGCCCACCGAGCGGAAGGCCCGCACGGGCGAATTGACGCCACCGGGAATGGTTTGCTGGGCACGGTCGAAGAGCTGCTGGTTACGGGACATGATCTGCCTGGGTCTAAAACTCGGGAAACGCGTTCAAGCGGACGCGAACTGGCGTCAAAAGGGTGGGCAAAGCGGTGCAATACGCGGGAATGGCGCGGCTTTTGTCCTGTATTTGTACGCTAACGTGCGCGAACACGGCGGAATTGGCACGATTCTGGCCGACGCGGCTGGCGCCGTCGGCGCCGATTCGGTACCATCTGCGCTGAATTTTAATGGAGAGCGACCAGAGCCTGTTATGGAATACAAGACTTGGATGTGCCTGATCTGCGGCTGGATCTACGATGAGGCTGCCGGCGCGCCGGAAGACGGCATTGCCCCGGGCACCAAATGGGAAGACGTGCCCATCAACTGGACCTGCCCTGAGTGCGGGGCCCGCAAGGAAGATTTCGAGATGGTGGCGATCTGACGCCACGGCTCGCTGGCGTCGGCTGCGCGGCATCACCGCGTCGCGCCGACGCGACAATTCCCCGGACCGTGCCGGACGCTCCGGATTGACGGCCCTCCGGCGTCTTGTCACACTCTGTCGCAAAATGATCCTTCGTCCATCCCGCCATCCGGGGGTGGCAAAGGGCGGAAAGGCAGGTACGGGTTCCACGTGCCGCCACAGGCCGGTCATCTGACCGGCCTTTTGCAGGGAAGATTAGTTCGGGGTTCCGTCGGGGCGGCTGGCCAGGCCAGGCTGTCTCGCGCGGGTGTTCTCAAGAGATTGCCGGTGCTCCGCATGGAGACGCCGGTCGCGGGAACAACATGCGGGTCGCACAACCACTAGAAAACCATCGGGTCAATGCCGGCGCCAGCGCGCAGCCGGAACAGGAGCCGGCGTCCGCGCCGGCATCGTCGCGCAGAGTGCTGGTGATCGATGATTCCAGCACCATCCGCCGTACGGCGGAGATCTTCCTTTCGCAGGCGGGCTTTCAGGTCGTGCTTGCCGAGGACGGTTTCGAAGCGCTTGCCAAGGTCGGCGACATGCGTCCCGATCTCATCTTCTGCGACATCCTGATGCCGCGTCTCGACGGCTATCAGACCTGCTCGCTGATCAAGAAAAGTCCGCGTTTCCACGCCATTCCCGTGGTCATGCTGTCCTCGCGCGATGGCGTGTTCGACCGTTCGCGCGGGCGCCTGGTCGGCGCGCAGGATCACCTTGCCAAGCCCTTTACGCGCGATACGCTGCTGCAGGCCGTCCAGGCGTGCATGCCTGGCCAGGCGGCCGGCAACGCGCTGCCGGCATGACCCGGATTCAAGGAACTGACTCATGACAACCATCAACAAGATCCTCATCGTCGATGACTCGCCCACCGAAGCCCTGTTCATGTCCGACCTGCTCGGCAAGCAGGGCTTCAAGGTCTCGGTCGCGGGCAACAGCGACCAGGCTTTCGCGCGCCTCGAGGCCGAGGCCTTCGACCTGATCCTCATGGACGTGGTGATGCCCGGCCAGAACGGCTACCAGGCCACGCGCGCCATCAAGCGCGACGACCGGTTCAAGGACATCCCCGTGATCATGTGCACCAGCAAGGGACTGGACACCGATCGCATCTGGGGCATGCGCCAGGGGGCTTCCGACTACATCGTCAAACCGGTCGACGGCCGGGAATTGCTCACCAAGATCGCGGCGCTGTCCCACTGACGGCACCCGCTTCGCCAGTTCGCCAGCACGCCGGGGACGCCACATGAACGCGCCACGCCAAGACCTCCGCACCCGCCAGACCCGCCTGCAGGACTACCAGGCCATGCTGGCCAGGCGCCTGCGCGAAGCCCGCAACGTGCCCGCGGCCGACAGCTACCTGGCGCTTCAGGTGGGCCAGCGCGGCTGGCTGCTGCCGCTCGCGCAGACCGGCGAGGTGCTCGACATGCGCCAGCCGAGCCGCGTGCCGCTGACGCAGCCGTGGTATGCCGGCCTGGTCAACGCGCGCGGCAGCCTGCTTGGCGTGGTGGACTTCGGCCTGTTCTGCGGCGAGGGACCGACCCCGCTGCAGCCCGGCAGCAAGATCGTGGTGCTGTCGCGCCAGGTCGAGCGGGCCTGCGGCATCCTGGCCACGCGCGTGGTCGGCCTGCGCCACGCGGCGGACCTGCGTGCGCCGGCGCAGGATGCGGCGGCCGCCGCCGCATGGGAAGGCAGGCGCGTCGATGATGGCGACGGCCGCGCCTGGCAGGTGCTGGACGTGCGCGCGCTGCTCGATGCGCCGGCCTTCCTCCAGGCAGGGCGGGTGGCGGCATAGCCCGTGCTGGTGTTCCGGCGCCGTTGGTCGCGGTGTCGGGGGGCAACAGAATAAATAACGCGGCGGCGCGGGTCGAGGCCGCCCCAGACAACGATTCAACGGACAGAGGGTGCTATGGGGTTCAAGAAAATCAGCCTGGGAAGCCGGAAGCCGGCCGCCGACGCGGCTGCGGGCCTGGTGGAGGACCGCGCCGGCGCGGCAGCGGCGGGCATGCGTGCCGCCGGGCTGGGCCGCTCCCCTGTCGATGCCGTATCGTCATGGCTGGAACGCATGCCGTTCTCTTCGCAGCAGCGTGGGCTCACCATCGGCGTGGTGGTGTCGCTGGTGGCGCTGCTTGGCTCGGTGTACATGGACAACCGCATCGCCAACAACGCCGCGGCGCAGATCGAGGTCTCCGGCGACATGCTGATGCACTCGCAGCGCCTGGGCAAGGCCGCGCCGGTGGCGCTGCTGGGCAACGTGCAGGCATTCACGCAGCTGCGCCAGTCCAAGGAAGCCCTGGCGGAAGACTTGCAGGCGCTGCTGGCAGGCAGCGTCGAGAAGCAGGTGCGCGCCACCACGGGCGCGGCGCAGCCGCTGCTGGAAACCGCGATCGGCTCGTGGAAGCGCAGCGAGAAGAGCGCCGCCGACGTGCTCGCGCAGCAGCCGGTGCTGACCACGATCGGCCAGACGCTGCAGGTCTTCAACGCCTCGAACCCCGAACTGCTGGAGGCCGCGGAACAGGTTGCCGCGCTCAAGCTGCAATCCGGCTCCAACGCGCGCGAGGTGGCCGCCTCGGCCCAGCTCGTGATGCTGACGCAGCGCCTGGGCAAGAACCTGAACGAGTTCCTGTCGGGCGAAGGCGTGAACCCCGAGACCGCGTTCCTGCTCGGCAAGGACACCAATACCTTCCGCGAGACGCTCGACGGCCTGCTCAACGGCAGCGAGGCGCTGCGGCTTAACGCCGCCACCGATGCCGAGACACGCGGCTACCTGCAGCAGCTCTCGGAGCGCTTCGACGCGGTGCAGAAGACCACCCAGACGATCCTGCAGAACCTGCCCGGCCTGATTGCCGCCAAGCGCGCGCAGCAGCAGATCTTCAACGACAACGAAGCCCTGCGCGGCGAACTGTCCGCATTGCAGAAGGCCTACGCCGAGGCAGCGCGCTTCCGTCCCGTGACGCTCGGCGCGACGGTGGTCTCGGCGCTGATGACGCTGCTGTGCCTGGCCGGCCTGGCCGCGCTGTACCTGCGCGATTCGCGCCTGCGCACGCTGGAAGCCGAGGCGCGCGAGCGTGAAGCCGAAACGCGCCGCCTGGAGGAAAAGCGCAACAACGACACCACGCAGAAGGCAATTCTGCAGCTGATGAACGAACTGCAGGACATCGCCGACGGCGACCTGACGCGCCAGGCCACCGTGACCGAGGACATCACCGGCGCCATTGCCGACTCGGTGAACTACACGGTGGAAGAACTGCGCGAACTGGTGGGCCGCGTGCAGCAGACGGCCGGGGAAGTGACGCTGGCCTCGGGCCAGGTGCAGGCAACCTCCAACCAGCTCGCGACGACGACGGAAGAGCAGTCGCGCCAGATCCGCCAGACCGGCGAATCGGTGGTGGACATGGCCGACCGCATCACGCAGGTGTCGCGCGGCGCGGCCGAGTCGGCCAATGTGGCGCGCGCCTCGCTGACCGCCGCGGAGCAGGGGCAGCAGGCCGTGCAGAACGCCATCGCGGGCATGAACGACATCCGCGAGCAGATCCAGGACACGTCCAAGCGCATCAAGCGGCTGGGCGAGTCGTCGCAGGAGATCGGTGAAATCGTCGAGCTGATCTCGGACATTACCGAGCAGACCAACGTGCTGGCACTCAACGCCGCCATCCAGGCGGCGTCCGCCGGTGAAGCCGGACGCGGTTTCTCGGTGGTGGCCGAAGAAGTGCAGCGCCTGGCAGAACGCTCGGGCGAGGCAACCAAGCAGATCGGCGCGCTGATCCGCACCATCCAGACTGATACCCAGGATGCCGTGCACGCCATGGAGCGCAGCACGCAGGGCGTGGTGGAAGGTGCGCGACTGTCGGACAATGCCGGCGCCGCGCTGCAGGAAATCGGCCGCGTGTCGCGCCAGCTGGCCGAGCTGATCGAGCAGATTTCCCGCTCCACCTCGCACGAGGCGGATCTGGCCGGCGGTGTCGCCCGTCACATCGAACGCATTCTGCAGGCGACCGAGCACACCACCGCCGGTACGCGCCAGACCGCGAATTCGGTGCGCGAGCTGACGCAGCTGACCGAAGAGCTGCGCAATTCCGTATCGCGGTTCAAGATTGCCTGACCTTGATGACGCCCGCTGTCGCGTCTGGACTGCCCCGCCTCGCGCGCAAAGGCCGCAATGGAAGCCGTGATGTCCTTGAATTCTCCCTTTTCGCGTGATCCCGCCGAGCCGCTGCGACAGGTGTCGTCAGCGGACCTGACCGACGCGCCGCTGGCGGATGCGCCGGAGCCGGCCGTACCGGCCTCGCGCGACTTGTCCGTGCTGGCCTGGGTGGCACCGAGCCTGCGCGCCGCGCTGGACGACGCCGCGACCGAGCTGTCCCACTACGTCGATGAAGTCCAGCAGGCGCCCGAGGCGCTGGGCGCGCGCGATACCACGTCGCTGCGCCTGGCCGGGCAACAACTGCACCAGGCCGCCGGCGCCGTGCATATCGTGGGCCTGCGCGGGGTCGATCCGTACTGCCAGGCCCTGCGGCGCCTGATCGAGGGCCTGGATGGCGGCGGCGTGGCCGCCAATGCCGGCACGCTCGCGTTGTTCCGTACCGGCGTGCAGGCGCTTGCCGAATACGTCGACGACCTGATGGCGGGCGACGAGCAGGATCCGCTGCGGCTGTTCCGCCCGTATGCCGAGATCCTGTCGCTGCTCGGCGACGAGCGCGTGCATCCGGCCGACCTGTGGCTCGACGAGCTGCAGATGCTGCCCGGCATCCTGCTGCCCACGCGCAACGCGACGGCCGTCACGCGCGCGCGCCAGCGCTATGAAGCGGCGCTGCTCAAGGCGCTGCGACTGCCGCTGCAATGCACCGAGTCCGAGCGGCTGCGCGAGGCGTACCTGCCGTTGCAGGATGCGCTGGACGAAGTCCGTGCCAGCGAGCAGGAGGCGCGCCGCGCCACCGACCACCCGGACCGTGGCGTCTGGCATGTGCTGTCGCTGGCGTTCCGCGCACTGGCCCACGGCTTGCTGCCGTCCGACCTGCTGGCGAAGCGCTTTGCCGGGCGCGTCCACCTGCTGCTGCGGCAATACCAGCAGGGGCAGGCGCGCGTGCCGCAGGCCTTGCTCAACGATGCCATCTTCCTGCTGGTCTGCACGTTGCCGGAGCACGAGGAACCCCCTCTGCACGGCGCCGACGAGACCGCTCTGGCGACCTTGCGCGCCGACATCGCGCGCACCGTGGAGGCGTTCCGCCTCGACCGCGCGCACGCCACGCGCGGCGCCGACCACCGTCTGCGCTATTACGGCTGGCTGGACCCGATCGATACCCGCAACCTGCAGCAGGCCGCCGCAGGGCTGGAGCGTGCCGCCGAAGGCGATCCCGCGGGCTGGGAGATCGCGCTGGCGGCGCTGGCCGAGGCCGCGCAGCCGCTCGCGCAACCGGCCCTGCAGCTCTGCCTGTCCCAGGCTGCGCTCAGGCCCGGCGCGACGCCCGACCGCAACGAGGCGCTCGGCGCCACCGGCATCGCCGTGTTCCTGTCGCGTGCGCTGGCTTTGCCCTGGCGCGTGCACGGCATGAGCCCGAACCCGCCGGCAGCGGTCTTCGCCGCGCGCTGCGAGGAGCTGGCGCAATGCCTGGCCGACCCGGCCGCCGCGGCGCCGGCGTGGCTGGCGCGCATGGCCGACGAGGCCCGGGCCCAGGCGGCGCGCGTGCGGGCTGTCGCGCAGTTGCGCGCCCAGCTCGACGGCGGCGAATCGTGGCTCGATACCTATGACCGCAACGCGGCCCGGCCCGACGCCGGCGCCAGCCTGGCGGAGGCCGTGCAGGCCTTCGAGGCCTTGTGCGCCACGCTGGACGCGCTGCAGCACACCGATGTACTGCCGCAAGCGCTGAACGACGACGCGCAACAGGCCGGTGCAGCCGTGCAGGAGGCGGTACGGCAAGCCGGGATGCTCGGCGCCGGCGCCGGCGAGGCCTTGCGCGGCGAGCACCTGGCCGCCATTGCCGAGACGCTGGGCACCGTGCATGCGTTCATCGATGCGCTGGAGCTGGGCCGCAGCCGTCACGAACCTCGGGACGAGGATCTCGACGCGGGGCTGGCGCAGCGCCACGCGGGTGCGGTCGGCAACGATCCGCTGTCGGTGGCACGTGCCGCCGCCGGCGAAGCCATCCGCACCGGCGCCACCGCCGACACGCCGCCGGTGCAGCGGCTGCGCACGGCGCTCCAGGCGCTGGCAGACCAGGCTGCCATCGACGACAATGCCGCGCTGCGCCGCCAGGCCACCGAGGCGAGCACGCAGCTCAATGCATGGCTTGCCGGCAGCGACACATCCGGTGAACGGCTGGTGGCGGCACTGGCCGAGCCGATGCCGGTCGCCTCGCAGGCCGCCGGACCGTCGTCGGCGACCGACGACGGCGCGGCCCTGGACGCCGAGCTGTTCGGCATCTTCCTGCACGAGGCCGACGAAGTCCTCGGCGGTATCACTGGCGACCTTGGTTCGGGCCTGGCCGCGCTCGGCGATGCCGATACATTGAGCCGCATCCGGCGCGCTTTCCATACGCTCAAGGGCTCGAGCCGCATGGTTGGCCTGCACCGCTACGGCGAAGCCGCCTGGGCCGTGGAACAGGTGATGAACCTGTGGATCGCCGAGGCACGCGCGCCCGTGCCGCCCCTGCTCAACCTGTTGCGCCGCGCGCAAGCGGAGTTGTCCGCGTGGGTCGCGCTGCTGCATCGCGATGCCGGCGCGGCGCATGACATCGCGCCGCTCGTCGCCGCGGCCGAAATGGTGCGCGATCCGCAACCGGAAGCTGCCGCAGCTTCCGAAGTGGTGGCGCCGGAGCAGGCCGTCATCGATGACGCGCCGGTACCGGACATCCTGGCCGCGGATGCACCCGAAGCTGCCCCTGAGGCCGGGACCGATGCGCCTGTGGATACCGCCGCGCCGGACGACGACAACGTCATTCCGTTCCGCCTGTCGGGCGCGCTCTCCGACGAGGACGACAACTTCAAGGTGATCGGCCCGATCCGCATCGGCCTGCCGCTCTACAACGTCTACCTGCAGGAGGCCGACGACCTCCTGCGCCAGTTTGCCACCGACATTTCCGAGTGGCGCCATGAGAACCACCCGTGCCCGAGCGAACTGGCGCTGCGCGTCGCGCACACGCTGCAGGGCAGCGCCTCGACGGTCGGGCTGGAGCCCGTGCGGGAGATTGCCGAGGCGCTCGAGCACTTGCTGCTGCAACTCGGCGCGCACCCCGTCGCCATTCATCCCGGCGACTTCCGCCTGCTGGAGCAGGCCGTCGAACGGCTGCGCGGCATGCTCCACCAGTTCGCCGCCGGTATCTGGCCCGAAGCGGATGCCAGCCTGCACCGCAGCCTGACCGAGTTCGGCGAGCGCGCACTGCTTCGCCCGCGTGTCCAGGTGCCGGCACCCCAGGCGGCCGCCGAGCCGGATGGTTCGGTGGCCAGCCTGTTCGGCCAGTTGCCGCCGCCCGTGCCGGAGCCGGACGTGGAAGCGCAACAGCCCGCAGCACCGGAGTCCGCACAGCCGGCATCCCCGGTATCCCCGGTATCGCAGGCACCAGCGGCCGTGATGCACGACGCGGTGGTGATCCCGTTGCCGACGCCAGTCCGTCCACTGCCGCCTGTGGTCGTGCAGGCCGATGCCGTCGAACTGGATGCGACCCTCGTCGAGATCTTCCTGGAAGAGGCGCACGGCAGCCTGCCTGAACTCGGCCGGCTGGTGCGCATGTGGGAAGCGGCGCCCGAAGACGCGCGGCAAGGTGGCCTGGTGCTGCGCGCGCTGCATACGCTCAAGGGCAGCGCACGCATGGCCGGCGCCATGGCGCTGGGCCAGGCCGCGCACGAGATGGAAACGCTGCTCGACGCCAGCCTGCGCGCGCAGCGCGTCGGTCCGCAGCTGTTCAGTCGGCTGTATGCGTGGTACGACCGGATCCTGATGCATGTAGAGGCGCTGCAAACCGGGCGTTTGCTCGTGCCGGACGATCCTGACGTCATCAACGGGCTGGGCGCGTCGGAACCGCCCGCTACGCCGGTCATGGCCAGCGTGGATGTCCCGAAGGCGCAGAGCGCCGGCCCGGCGCTGCCGGTGCCCCTCAACGCGGCCGCGGCAGCCACCGCAGCCGCCGCTGGCGACCTGGCCAAGGTGCCGAAGGTGCCGAAGGTGCCGGACGAGGCCGAGCGCCAGCGCGCCCTGGTGCGCGTGCAGGCCCGGGCGCTCGATACGCTGATCAACGAGTCCGGCGAAGTCGGCGCCACGCGTGCGCGGCTGGAAAGCGAACTCGATTCCATGCGCGCCTACCTGGGCGAACTGAACGACAATGTGGCGCGTCTGCGTGGCCAGTTGCGCGAGATCGAGATCCAGGCCGAATCGCAGATGGCTTCGCGCATCGCCGACGCCCAGCACAAGCAGGACTTCGATCCGCTGGAATTCGACCGCTTCACGCGCTTCCAGGAACTGACGCGGATGATGGCCGAATCGGTCAACGACGTGGCCACGGTGGAGCAGAACCTGCACCGCGGCTTCGATCGCACCGCCGGCGACCTGGCCGCGCAGGCGCGGCTCACGCGCGGCCTGCAGCGCGGGCTGATGCAGGCCCGCATGGTGCAGTTCGACGCGCTGGCCGAGCGTCTCTACCGCGTCGCGCGCCAGGCCGCCGCGGAGACCGGCAAGGAAGTGAGGCTGCTGATCCAGGGCGGTACGGTAGAGGTCGACCGGTCCGTGCTGGACCGCATGGCCGGCCCGATCGAGCACCTGATCCGCAATGCCGTGGCGCATGGCATCGAGACGGCGGAAGTTCGCCGCGCCGCGGGCAAGTCGGCGGCCGGTTCGCTGACGCTGGAAGTGCAGCAGGAAGGCAACGAGGTCGTGCTGCATTTCGTCGATGATGGCGCGGGCCTGGACCTGGCGCGCATTCGTGCGCGCGCCGTCGAGCGCGAGCTGCTGGCGCATGACGATGACGCCAGCGAAGCGCGGCTGACCGAGATGATCTTTACGCCCGGGTTCTCGACGGCCGATTCGGTCTCGGAACTTGCCGGCCGCGGCGTGGGCATGGACGTCGTGCGCGCGGAAACCGTGGCGCTGGGCGGGCGCATCACGCTGTCGACATCGGCCGGCCGCGGCACCACGTTCACGGTGCACCTGCCGCTGACCACGGCGATCACGCAGGTGCTGGTGGTGGTGCTGGGCGGGCGCATGTATGCGCTGCCGAGCGGCATGATCGACCAGGTCCAGCAGTTGCGGACGCAGGCCCTGCTCGATGCCTACAACCAGGGCCAGATCACCGTTGCCGGCAGCGCCGTGCCGTTCCATTACTTTGGCGCCTTGCTCGAGGAAAGCGCGGCGACGCCTTCCGGCCGCAAGTATTCGCCGGTGGTGATCGTGCGCAGCGGCACCGAGCGCGTGGCGGTGCATGTGGACGAAGTAGTGGGCAACCGCGAAGTGGTGGTCAAGCACATCGGTCCGCACCTGGCGCGCCTGGAAGGCATTGCCGGCGCCACCACCATGGGTGACGGCGAAATCGTGCTGATCTACAACCCGGTGGTGCTGGCCCAGCGCTTCGCGCGCGTACGCGGCGAAGCGGCGCCCGCGGCCGTGCAGCCGTCCGCAGCGCAAGCGCTGGGCGCTGTAGCCGAGCTGGGCGGCGATGGCGCCGCGACGCCGGTTCCGGGCCTGGTGATGCAGCCCACCGTGATGGTGGTGGACGATTCGCTGACCGTACGCAAGGCCGCGCACCGCCTGCTGTCGCGCGCCGGCTACGAGGTACTGCTCGCCCGCGACGGCGTCGATGCGCTCAAGCAGCTCCAGGACGTGATGCCGGACGCCATGCTGGTGGACATCGAGATGCCGCACATGGACGGCTTCGACCTGACCCGCAACGTGCGTTCCGACAGCCGCACGACTCACATGCCGCTGGTGATGATCACGTCGCGCACGGCAGAGAAGCACCGCCGCTACGCGCAGGAAATCGGCGTGGACGTGTACCTCGGCAAGCCCTACAACGAGGACGAGCTGCTCGGTACGCTGCAGCGGCTGATCGGCGCACGTGCCGCCGGTGCGGCAGGTTCGGTCGCGCAGATGCTCGGGGATCAGCCGGAACCCTGACGCGGTTTGCGCGGGCGCCGGAAAGCAGAGCGGGCCGCCATGGGGCGGCCCGCTTTCTTTGTGAACTTCGTTGAGCGAGCCGGCGCGGTGATGCGCGCGGCTACGCGGTCAGTTACCAGCGCATCTGCGCATTGTGCGTACCCGTGCTGACCACCTGCGTCTTGGTCCGGCCTTCATACGTGGCCCGCACGTTGTAGCTGCCTGCCGGCGCGCGCAGCAGGCACTTCGGGCCGTCCGCCACGAAGTTCGCGACTTCACGCCCGTTGCGCGTCAGCGTCACGTTGACGTCGGACAGGTATTCGCCGCGCGGGCCCTGGGTGAAGAGCAGCCCCATGTTGTAGTTGCCGGACTGCGCGGACAGCGCGTGCTGTTCATCCGCGGCAACACCGCCGCAGATGTAGGTCACCGACCCGGCCTTGCGCTGCACCATCGCGTCGCGCGGCGGCGGTGGCGCAGGCACGGCCACTGGCGGCGAGGGTGCCGCCAGCGGGGGCGACGGTGCTGCCGGAGCCGTGTCGATCGGCGCGGGCGTGGGCGCAGGCGCCGCTGCCGGTGGTGCCGCCGTCGTGGGCGGAAGCGGGGATCCAGGCGCCGGCTGGGCGGGCGTCATGGGCGCCGCCGCAGCATCCGCCGGGGCCGGGGAAGTCTGGGCTTGTCCCGCAGCAGGCACGGACGCAAGCATTGCCAATGCGCATGCGCTCACGAGAAGGGCCAGCCGCCGTGCCCTTGCACGCCGTTCGCGTGTGTCTTGCAGCTGGAGGGGGCGGGACGTTTGTAAAGATAGTTGCCGCATCTTGGCCTCCTTGGCGAAGAGGGAAGGACAGTGCCGCCAGCGCCCCTTGCGGGGCAGGCGGGTGTCGATTCCATGCTAAGGAGCGATGCCGGGGCGCACTGCCGGTCAGGCTCCTACATGCCTGTCGGAGGAGGGCGTTTTGCGGGAGCGGGGCGGCGAATGAGCCACCGGGGATGTGCACGCCGCGACAATCCGCGGCGTGCGAAGGGCGGAAGGACTACGATTTGCTGCCGACCATTCTTGCCGGGACCGACAACGTCAGTGCGGCACCCGCCACCAGGCAGGCGGCGAGCAGGTACATGCCGGAATCGGTGCTGTGGGTCAGGTCCTTGAGCCAGCCGACCGCATACGGGCTCAGGAAGCCGGCGAGGTTGCCGAGCGAGTTGATCAGCGCGATGCCGGCGGCCGCGCCGGTGCCGGCCAGGAACGCCGTGGGCAGGCTCCAGAACAGCGGCAACGTGGTCAGGATGCCGATGGTGGCCAGCGTGAGCGCTACCATGGCCAGCGCGGTGCTGTCGTGCCATTGCACGGAGAGCACCAGGCCCAGCGCGCCAAGCACAGCCGGGATCGCGATATGCCAGCGGCGCTCGCCCGAGCGGTCCGCGCTGTACGCCATCAGCACCATGCCGACCACGGCGCAGCCATAGGGAATGGCGGTCAGCAGGCCGATGTCGAGCGCGCCCTTGACGCCGGTCTGCTTGATGATGGTCGGCAGCCAGAAGCTCACGCCATACAGGCCCATCACGAAGCAGAAGTAGATCGCGCTCATCAGCCAGACGCGCGGGCTGGACATCACGGTGCGAATCGGCGGGTCTTCCTTGTGCGCGTCCTCGCTGGCGATATTGCGCTCGAGCAGCGCCTTCTCGTCGGCCGTGAGCCATTTGGCGTGCGCGATGCGGTCGTCGAGATAGGCAAGCACCACCAGGCCGACCAGGATCGACGGGATGCCTTCGAGCAGGAACATCCACTGCCAGCCGGACCAGCCGTTGTGGCCGTCGAAAGCCTGCATCACCCAGCCCGACAGCGGGCCACCGATCACGCCCGACAGCGCAATGGCGGTCATGAAGAACGTGGTGGTGCGCCCGCGCCGGTTGGCCGGGTACCAGTAGGTCAGGTACAGGATGATGCCGGGGAAGAAGCCGGCTTCGGCAATGCCCAGCAGGAAGCGCAGCACGTAGAACATGGTCGGCGTGGTGACGAACATCATCGCCGCCGAGATTACGCCCCACGTGATCATGATCCGCGCGATCCAGATGCGTGCGCCGACCTTGTGCAGGATCACGTTGCTCGGCACTTCGAACAGGAAGTAGCCGATGAAGAAGATGCCCGCGCCAAGGCCATAGATGGTCTCGCTGAACTTCAGGTCGTTGAGCATCTGCAGCTTGGCAAAGCCCACGTTGACGCGGTCCAGGTAGGCCACCACGTAGCACAGCAGCAGGAAAGGCACCAGCCGCCAGCTCACCTTGCGGTAAGTGGCGTCTTCAAACGCGGCGTCGCCGACGCCGGGGTTCACTGCAGTCGTTGTCATGCTGTCTCCTCGGGATGATTGCGCTTCTACGACGCTTCTATGACGCTTCGGTGATGCAGATACGGCTATGGCAGCAACGGGGGCGGCTACACGCAGCGGCCGCCGTCCACTTCGATGCAGGTGCCCGTGATGAACGCGGCCTCGTCGCTGGCCAGGTACAGGCAGGCATTGGCGACATCCGGCGGGGTCGACATGCGTCCCATCGGGATGGTGGCGAGGAACCTGGCGCGGTTCTCCGGCGTATCGGGCATGCCCATGAACGCTTCGAGCAGGCCGGTGGCGCCGATCACCGGGTTGACGCAGTTGACGCGGATATTGTCCTGGCCAAGCTCCGCCGCCATGGCCTTGCTCGCGGTGATGACGGCGCCCTTGCTGCCGTTGTACCAGACCAGCCCCGGGCGCGGCCGGATGCCGGCGGTCGACGCGATATTGACGAACACGCCGCCACCGCGCTGGCGGAAATGCGGGATGAAGGCGCGCGCCGACCAGAAGATGCTCTTGACGTTGACCGCGTAGACGCGGTCGAACTCGTCCTCGGTCACCTCCAGGATCGGCTTGTTGCGGTGAGTGGTGCCGGCGTTGTTGACGACGATGTGCAGGTCGCCGAAGGCGGCCAGCGTGGCGTCGCGCATGGCCTCCGTGTCCGCCTCGCGCGAGACGTCGGCGCGCACCGCGCGGGCCTGGCCGCCGGCCTCGCGGATCGCGGCGGCCACGCGCTCGGCGGCGTCTTCGCGCAGGTCGGCCACCATGACGCGCGCACCTTCGCGCGCGAAGGTGCGCGCGATGCCTTCGCCAAAGCCGGACCCGCCGCCGGTCACCACCGCCACCTTGTCTGCCAGTCTCATCGCTCGTCTCCTTGGGTTTGTTATGTCGTGCGCGGCGCCCGTCCGCTCAATGCGCAAACGGCCCGCGTCCGCGCAAGGCGTTGGCCACCATCATCACGGCCAGCAGGAAGGGCAACGCCACATACAGGCACCAGTGCACGCGGTCGCCCATGGTCTCGCCCCACTTGCGCTTGAAGACCTGCAGGCGCGGCATGCCGGACGGATTGGTGGCGCGCTTGTTCTTCACATGCCAGGCCATCCAGAAAAAGAAGATGGCAAAGGCGATCGACAGGAAATTGATGTTACCCATGTTGAATGGCAATGGTTTTCAGGGTGGTGAAGGCGTAGAGGGCCTCGAAGCCTTTTTCGCGGCCGTAGCCGGACTGGCCGGTGCCGCCGAAGGGCAGCTCCACGCCGCCGCCGGCACCATAGTTGTTGATAAAGACCTGGCCTGCGCGCAGCTTGCGCGCCAGGCGAAGCTGCCGCCCGCCGTCACGTGTCCACAATCCCGCCACCAGCCCGTACGGCGTGCCGTTGGCCAGCGCCAGGGCTTCGGCTTCGGTGTCGAACGGCATCGCGGCCAGCAGCGGGCCGAAGACTTCCTCCTGCGCGAGCCGGTGCGCGGGCGGCACATCGCGGAACAGCATCGGCACCTGGTAGTAGCCGGACTCGGGCGCTTCTCCGACGATCTGACCCTGGGCCATTACGGCGATACTGGCGTGCTGCGCATCGGAGACGAAATCCCATACGCGCTGCTGCTGCTTGCGGCTGATCAGCGGGCCGCATTCCAGGTCCAGTTCCGACGGGCCGACACGCAGCGATTCGAACACCGACGCGAGCCGGTCCAGCAACGCATTGTAAAGCGGACGCTCCACCAGCACGCGGCTGCCCGCCGAGCAGGTCTGGCCGGCGTTCTGGATGATGCCGTTGACGATCACCGGCACGAGCGCATCCACGTCGGCATCGGCAAAGACGATCTGGGGCGACTTGCCGCCCAGCTCCAGCGTGACCGGCACGTGGTTCTCGGCGGCAAGCTGGGCCACCTGCTTGCCGGTCTGCGGCGAGCCGGTGAACGAGATGTGGTGGATGCCGGGGTGGCGTGCCAGCGCGGCGCCGGCCTCGTGGCCGTAGCCGGTGACGATATTGAGCGCGCCTTCGGGCAGGCCGGCTTCGGCGGCAATTTCGGCCACGCGCAGCAATGACAGGCAGGCGTCCTCGGCCGGCTTGACCACACAGGCGTTGCCGGTTGCCAGCGCCGCGCCGACGCTGCGGCCGAAGATCTGCAGCGGGTAGTTCCACGGGATGATGTGGCCGGTGACACCGTGGGGCTCGCGCAGCGTGAGCACCGTGTAGCCGGGGTTGTACGGAATGGTCTGGCCATGCAGCTTGTCGACCGCACCGGCATAGAACTCGAAATAGCGGGCCACGGCGCGGGCATCGGCGCGGGCCTGGCGCGCCGGCTTGCCGGTGTCGCGCGCTTCGAGCGCGGCCAGCTCTTCTTCGCGGGCGATCAGCGCCAGCGCCACGCGGTTGAGCAGCCGCACGCGCTCGGCCGGAGCCATGGCGCCCCAGGCGCCATCGGCGGCTTGCCGCGCGGCGTGCACGGCGACGTTGATGTCGGTGGCGTTGCCGCGCGCGATCTCGGCAAAGGGTTCGCCGTTGGACGGGTCGAACACCTTGATGCGCAGGCCGTTGTCGGGCGCGATCAGGCGGTTGGCAACGAAATGCTGGGCATGCATGAGGGGTCTCCGGGAGGCGCCGCGGGGTTTCCGGTGCGAAACGCGTGGCTCGGAATTCAGCGTTGGCTGAAGAATGCGCCATTATCGCGCAGCCCGGGCGGCGCGCAAGGCACGGTCTTTGTCAGCCTCGGGTCAGGGGCGAGCCGCTATAATGCCGGCCATCCATAAACACACCGCAGGCATCTGGAGAATCGCATGAGCTTCAATCTCGTCTCCCCGGGCAAGGACATTCCTAACGATTTCAACGTCATCATCGAGATTTCCGCCCAAAGCGATCCGGTGAAGTATGAGGCCGACAAGGAAACCGGCCTGCTGTTCGTGGACCGCTTTATCGGCACCGGCATGCGTTATCCGGCCAACTACGGCTTCATTCCGCAGACGCTGTCGGGCGACGGCGACCCGGTGGACGTGCTGGTGCTCACCCCGTTCCCGATTCTGGCCGGCGCCGTCGTGCGCTGCCGCGCACTCGGCATGCTGAAGATGACCGACGAGTCGGGCGTGGACGCCAAGCTGGTCGCCGTGCCCGTGGACAAGCTGTCGCCGGCCACCGCCTTCATGAAGGGCCTCTCGGACGTGCCGCAGAACCTGCTCGACCAGATCAAGCACTTCTTTGAGAACTACAAGGCACTCGAAGCCGGCAAGTGGGTCAAGGTGGAAGGCTGGGCCGGCATCGAGGAAGCTCACAAGGAAATCACCGACGGCGTCGCGAACTTCAAGAAGTAATCGCGGCTGCTCCGGCAATTTATGCGTCGTTCTCGTGCAAAGCTGAACGGCTGCTGAACGAACCCCGCTCCGGCGGGGTTTTTTGTTGCGGAAAACCTGACCATCGGCAAGCCACCGGCGTGAGCGCCGGGGTACGCTGTCGGTGTCCCCAACACCACAGGAGTCCCTACCATGAACCGCCTGCAGAGCGCGTCCGGTGCCATGGCGTTTCCCGGAACCGCGCGCCGCTACGACGGCCTGGCCATCTTCTTCCATTGGGCGGTATTCCTGCTGATCGCGGCGGCCTATGCGGCGATCGAGCTGAAAGGCTTTGCCGGCAAGGGTACGCCGGCCCGCTCGCTGACAATGGCGGCGCACGAGGGGGCCGGCGTGCTGGTCCTTGCGCTCGCCGTGCCGCGCCTGCTGTGGCGGCTGGTGCGCGGCGCACCGGCGGCGGAGCCGGGGCCGCGCTGGATGCAGCGCGCGGGCGGCGCCATGCACTGGGTGCTGTACCTGTTCATCGTGGCCCAGCCGGTCCTGGGCCTGCTTGCGCTCAATGCCGGCGGCCACGTGCTGGCGCTGCCCGCGCTGGGCATCGAGATTCCGGCGCTGGTCGGCCCGGACCAGGCGTTGAAGAACCAGGTCAAGGAGATTCACGAAACACTGGGCACCGCGTTCTACCTCGTGATCGGCCTGCACGCGATGGCGGCGCTGTTCCACCACTACATGCTGGGCGACAACACCTTGCGCCGCATGTGGCGGCGCTGAGCCGTCAGTCCCGCTGGGCGAACGGCGTACGCTCGTTCAGTTCGTCCAGGTAGGCATCGATGCCTTCGCGTTCGCGTGCGAGAAAGCGCTCCACGGCGTCGGCAAAGGCCGGATGGGCGAGCCAGTGCGCCGAGCGCGTCGGCACGGGCAGGAAGCCGCGTGCCATCTTGTGCTCGCCCTGCGCGCCGCCTTCAAAGGTGCCGATGCCGTGGCGGATGCAGAATTCCAGTGGCTGGTAGTAAGCGGTCTCGAAGTGCAGGCAGGCGTGGTATTCGAGCGCGCCCCAGTAGCGTCCGTACAGCGTGCTGATCCCCGGCGTGTCGTCATAGACGAGCAGCGAACTGGCAATAGGGTGTCCCGCGCGTTCGGCAATCACGAGCAGCAGGTGCCGGGGCATGGTCGCACCGATGCGCCGGAAGAAGTCCAGGTTCAGGTAGGGCGTGGAGTGGTGTTCGCGGTAGGTCTGGCGATAGCAGCGGTTGAAGAAGCGCCAGGCCTCGTCGTCGATCTCCGCGCCGCGCAGGTGGCGGAACGTGATGCCGGCTTCGGCCACACGGCGCCGCTCGGCGCGGATGTTCTTGCGCTTCTTCTGCGACAGCGTGGCCAGGAAATCGTCGAAGCTGGCGTAGCCCGCATTGGTCCAGTGAAATTGCACGCCATGCCGCATCATCATGCCGGCCTGCTCCATCAGGTCGGCCTCGGTATCGTTGGGGAACAGGACGTGCAGCGACGACATCCCGCTTTCCGCGGCCAGTGCCAGCGCTAGCTGCAGCAGCAGCCGTCGCGCGCCGGTGTTCTCGGCCAGCAGCCGCGCGCCGCGCACGGGCGAAAACGGGATCGCCGACAGCCACTTGGGGTAGTACTCCAGGCCATTGCGCGCATAGGCATCGGCCCAGGCCCAGTCGAACACGTACTCGCCATACGAATGCGCCTTCGCGTACAGCGGCATGGCGCCGGCGAGCCTTTCCGGCCGGCCGTTGACGGCGGGCGCCCACAGGGTGAGGTAGCGCGGGCTCCAGCCCGTGTCGGCGCAGGCGCTGCCGCTGGCATGCAGCGCGTGCAGGAAGGCGTGGCGCAGGAAGGGGGTGGCGTCGGGGTCGGTGGCGACCAGGGCATCCCAGGTATCGGCGGCGATTTCCGCGAGATCCGAGACGATCTCGGTCCGGTAGTCCTGCGCGCCGCCAGCCTCGGGCGGTTGCGCGGCTTGCCGCGTGTCGAGCGCGCCGCCCGGGTTGCAAGATTCCGACTGCATTGCGCCTGGTTCCGTATGGTCCAACGATCGGGCCGAGTCTACCGGAAACCGCCGGAAGCCGCTCCTGAAGCCAGCGATGCCGTGCGGTGCGTCGTAAAATGGCGCATGGCCGTCTCGAGTGCGGCCGCGAGAACATCCCGATGCCGCCGGCGGCAAAGCCTGCGCGCTGCAGACGCCGGCAACCAAGGCCCGATATGAAGAATCCGTTTTTCAACCTGTATTCCCACGGCTTTGCGCGCGTGGCGGTGGGCGTGCCGGTCTGCCGCGTGGCCGATCCGGCGTTCAATGCCGCCGAAACCATCGCGCTGGCGACGCAGGCGGCCAGGCAGGGCGCCGTGCTGGTCGCCTTCCCGGAACTCGGCATCTCGTCCTATACCTGCGACGACCTGTTCCACCAGCGTGCGCTGCTGGATGCCTGCGAAGCGGCGCTGGGTACGATCGTCGACGCCTCGCGCAAGCTCTCGGCGGCGCTGATCGTGGGCATGCCGCTGCGCGTCGAGCACCAGTTGTTCAATTGCGCCGTGGTGGTGGCCCGGGGCAGCGTGCTGGGTGTCGTGCCCAAGTCCTACCTGCCGAACTACTGGGAGTTCTACGAGGCGCGCCAGTTCAGCGAAGCCGACAACGCGGCCACGGACTCTGTCCGCCTGCTCGGCCAGGACGTGCCGTTCGGCGCCGGCCTGCTGTTCGAGATCGAGGACATTCCGTACTTCCGCTTCCATGCCGAGATCTGCGAAGACGTGTGGGTGCCGGTCCCGCCGTCGTCGTTCGCCGCCCTGGCCGGTGCCACGGTGCTGGTCAACCTGTCGGCGTCGAATATCGTGATCGGCAAGGCGGGCTATCGGCACCAGCTCGTGTCGCAGCAATCGGCGCGCTGCCTGGCTGCTTACCTCTATACCTCCGCCGGCAAGGGCGAGTCTTCCACCGATCTCGCCTGGGACGGCCAGGCGCTGATCTGCGAGAACGGCGAACTGCTGGCCGAGTCCGAGCGCTTTGCCGACACCTCGCACCTGCTGTTCGCCGACGTGGACGTCGAACGCCTCTCGCGCGAACGCATGCACCAGGTGACCTTCGGCCACTCGGTGCGCCGGCACAAGGCCGAGGTGGACAAGTTCCGCGTGGTCCGTTTCCCGCTCGACGTGTCGCTGGACAAGGCGCTGCCGCTCGAGCGCAAGGTGGCGCGCTTCCCTTACGTGCCGGCCGACCCGCGCCAGCGCGACGAACGCTGCCATGAGGTCTACAACATCCAGGTGCAGGCGCTCGTGCAGCGGCTGTCGGCCAGCAAGATTTCCAGGGTGGTGATCGGCGTGTCCGGCGGGCTGGATTCCACCCATGCGCTGCTGGTATGCGCCAAGGCGATGGACCGCCTGGGGCTGCCGCGCTCGAACATCCTGGCCTACACCATGCCGGGCTTTGCCACCAGCGACCGCACGCTGCGCCAGGCGCGCCAGCTGATGGAGCTGGTCGGCTGCACGGCGCGCGAGATCGATATCCGCCCGAGCTGCCTGGCGATGCTGAAGGACCTGGACCATCCCTATGCGCGCGGCGAGAAGGTCTATGACGTGACCTTCGAGAACGTGCAGGCCGGCGAGCGCACCAACCACCTGTTCCGGCTGGCCAACCACAACGGCGCGATCGTGATCGGCACCGGCGATCTCAGCGAACTGGCGCTGGGCTGGTGCACCTACGGCGTGGGCGACCATATGTCGCACTACAACGTCAACGCCAGCGTGCCCAAGACGCTGATCTCGCACCTGGTGCGCTGGGTGGCGGAAACCGGGCAGGTCGGCGCGGGCGGTTCGGACGTGCTGATCAACGTGCTGGATACGGACATCAGCCCCGAACTGGTGCCCGGCGATTCGAACCACGGCCCCGAGCAGAAGACCGAGAACACCATCGGTCCGTACGAGTTGCAGGACTTCAACCTCTACTACACGCTGCGTTTCGGCTTTGCGCCATCGAAGGTTGCCTTCCTGGCGCTGCATGCCTGGGGCGACCGCGAGCGCGGTACCTGGCCCAATGGCCCGCATGTGGCGCGCAACCAGTACGGCCTGCCGGAGATCAAGCGCAACCTGGCGATCTTCCTGGACCGTTTCTTCCGTACCAGCCAGTTCAAGCGCTCGTGCATCCCGAACGCGCCCAAGGTGGGCTCGGGCGGCTCGCTGTCGCCGCGCGGCGACTGGCGTGCCCCGAGCGACTCCGAATCGGTGGTGTGGCTGAAGGACCTGGAGAAGGTGCCCGACTGAGGCGCTTGCCGGCTAGGCGGCCGGCGGTGTTTCGAAGCTGCCGGCCAGCAGGTCCTGGCGGAAAGCCATGAGCCAGTCGGCGGTTTCATCGAGCGGGTAGGCCTGCTGCCTGCCGCTGGCGAGGCAGTCGACCACCGCGTATCCGTAGATGCCGGCCGGGTCTGCCGGCTCCCGTTCGCGGCCAGTCAGGCGGAAGTCTGCGTTGGTCCCCTCCGGGCTGTGCACCAGGGCCTGGAACAGCACGCGTTCAGCGGTTTCGATCAGTGGCATGGGAGGTTGCTATCGGTCGTGTCACGATACGCCGGCCGAGGCCAGCTTCAGCCCGATCACGCCGCACAGGATCAGCGCGACGCAGCCGATGCGGGCCGGCGATGCCGGCTCGCCCAGCAATGCCATCCCCAGCACGGCTGTGCCCGCTGCGCCGATGCCGGTCCAGACCGCGTAGGCCGTCCCCACCGGCAAGGCCCGCAGGGAGAGCGTGAGCAGCATGATGCTGCTGAGCCCGGTGAGCACGGCAAACAGGCTCGGCCACAGCCGGCTGAAGCCGGCGGACCATTTCATGCCAAAGGCGAAGGCAATTTCCAGCACGCCGGCGCAGGCTAGCAAGATCCAGGACATCTTGGCAAAAGCTCGGGTTTGAGAGGGAGCCACCGTCAGCCGACCAGCAGGCGGTGCGTGAACAGGCGGTGCAGCGTGCGGACCAACAGCACGGCGATGGCAATGGTCAGCAGCGCGAGGATCACCGCGGCCACGATGCGCAGCAAGCCGGTATCCGCGTGGTGCGCGTACTTCAGCGCGGCGTTGGACAGCGCGGCCATCGGGAAGCTGATGGCCCACCACGACGCGGCGAACGGCACCGAGCGGCGGAACACCTTGGCCGCGAGCACGACGAACAGGAACAGGCCGAAGTAGAACAGCAGGGCGGCGAACATGTCGACATGCTGCGTGACGTTGACGTAGGCCAGGAAGCCGACCTCGAACGGCGCGATCAGGATGATCAGCGAAGGCACCATGCCGGCGGGCAGGGGATCGTGGTGGACCAGGCGCGAGAAGATCATCGCGAAGAACACCAGCGCCATCACGGCCCCGACCGACACCGCGAACAGGTTCACCTCGGGCGCCCAGGCCATCGGCATGGTGCCGCCGGCTACGGCGATATCGAGCGTCGCCACGCCGGGAATGAGCCAGGCCGGCCCGACATGCGTGGGGTCGCCCTTGCCGCGGAACAGGCGGCTCGCGATCACGTAGGTCAGCGCGATGGTAAGCACCGAACCGATGGTCCACACGACCTGGCCAAGCGTCTCGCTATAGGCGCCGAGCACCGACGACAGCAACAGGATGGCAATGGTGATGGTGCCGAAGAAGTTGCCGGCGATCGGATGGTTGAACTCGGCCTTGACCGCGGCCGGGTACAGGCGCCACTTGGCCAGATAGCCGATCGCCAGCGCCACGAACGTGATCACGGCCACCACGCCGATGGCATCGGCAATGGCGGGGCTCGTGCCAAATACCTTGCTCGCGCCGCGCCATGCCAGCGACAGACCTGAGAGGCCCATCACGGCGCCGAACAGGTTGACCGGGAGATGCTGGACCGAACTGCGCTGGAGGGGCGCCGCGGCGGTGGGATGGGCTGCAATAGTCATGGTGCTTCGTCTGCCTCTTTGGGTTGCCGAGCGCGTCGCATCGGCGGTGGAACGACCCCGGGCGGCTTTCCGGAATGGAGAGGTGCCCCTGGTGCCATGCATTATGGAAAAAGCCCGATCTGACTTAAAGCAACCAGTTACGGCAATTTCTGCCAATCCTTGCAAGCTCTCGGCCAACGGCGTTTTCGCGGTCGGCAGGCACCTCTAGACTGCGCTCCGTCTTCGTTGGAAGTATTCAGGACGCAATATGAAAATCAGGAAATCGAGAGGTGCCAGGTTCACCTGGGTGGCGTTGTGCTGCATGGGACTTGCCGCGTGTATCCAGGCGCCGATCCAGCGCTACGAAGGCAGCCATGCGCTGCGTGAAGGCCGGGGCGGAGCGCGGGAAAGCGTGGATGGCATTGATATCTGGACGCGCGGTGAGCCGTCGGGCCCCTACGAAGTGCTTGCTTACACGACGGTGGAGAGCCCCGACGGCTGGATCGGGGGCCGTATTCTGCTTTCACGGGTGGCGCAGCGCGTGCGAGCGGCCGGCGGCGATGCCGCCGTCCTGGGCGCCGAGCGCGGTCGCGTGGAGGGCACGTCGCTGGATCGGGGCCGGACTCTGCTGGAGGGGCGGCGCGTAGTGGAGATCACCATCGTGCGCTATCGGTCCCGTGCCGAAAGGATCGCAACCGGGGGGCTGGCCGAAATTGACTAAACTATCAGAACCGGATTTCGCCTCCTGATCGCCATGAAGATCGCTGTACTTGCGTTTCCCGGCGTCCAGATGCTGGACCTGGCCGGCCCCATCGACGTTTTCCACGAAGCGGCGCGCCAGGCTGGCGAGCCCGGGGCCTATGCGTTCGAGATCGTGTCGCCGGTCGCTGGCGTGCTGCGTGCGTCGAACGGCATGACCATCACGCCCGACACAACGCTGGAAACCAGCAGCCCGGATATCGACACCCTGCTGATCGCCGGCAGCCCGCAGGTCAGCCTGTTCGAGCACGACAGCGCAATCGGAGCGTGGTTGAATCGCTATGCCCATACGGTGCGGCGGCTCGGGTCCGTATGCTCCGGGGCCATGCTGCTGGCCCACGCCGGTCTGCTGGACGGACGCAGCGCGACCACGCACTGGAATTCCACGGAACGCCTGTCCCGGCAGTTCCCGCAGGTCAGGGTGCAGCCGGACCAGATCTATGTGAAGGACGGCAACCTGTACACGTCGGCGGGCGTCACGGCCGGGCTGGACCTGGCGCTGGCCATGGTGGAGGAGGATTTCGGGCGCACCGTGGCGCTGAAGGTCGCGCGCGAGTTCGTGATGTTCCTGAAGCGGCCCGGTGGCCAGTCCCAGTTCAGTGCGCACCTTGCCGCGCAGAGCGCGGAAAAGAGCGCGATCCGGGATGTACAGAACTGGGTCGTCGAGAACCTCGCGGAGCGGCTGTCGGTCGAGAGCCTGGCTGAGCGAGCCGGCATGAGCACGCGCAACTTCGCACGGATCTTCAAGCAGGAGTGCCAGGTCACGCCGGCGGATTTCGTCGAGAGCGCGCGCATCGACGCGGCCAGGCGCCTGCTCGAAGAGACGCGCAATCCGCTCAAGCGCGTCGCGGCGCTGACCGGCTTCAACGACCCGAACAGTCTGCGCCGCGCATTTATCCGGCGGCTGGGCGTATCGCCAGCCGACTACCGCAGGCGCTTTCGCGCGACGGCATAACTCAAGCTTTCCACACACGGTCCACAGGGGATCCACAGCTGATCCACAGCTTGTGCCACCGGTTCATCACAAGGTTGCCCACAAGCTTATCCACAGGCATGTGGCGCGCAAGGCAGCCGGTGATGCGCGTGTCAGCGCACTCTGTGCATGCATTGAACGGCGCGCGCCATCGATAGGCCGCTTCAATGGCTGGTAAAATGCCAAGCGAACCACGCCCTGTGTGCGCCCGTCGCGCGCCCGGCGGCGCGTTACCCAACGACTATAACCAGGGGCCAGTCATGAAGCAGATTACCGCCATCATCAAACCGTTCAAACTCGACGAAGTGCGCGAATCGCTCGCGGATGTTGGCGTAACGGGGCTGACGGTGACCGAAGTGAAGGGATTTGGCCGCCAGAAGGGGCATACCGAGCTGTATCGCGGCGCTGAGTACGTGGTCGACTTCCTGCCGAAGATCAAGATCGAGGTCGTGGTCGCCGAGAACCAGCTCGACACGGTGCTGGACGCCATCGTCAAGGCTGCACACACCGGCAAGATCGGCGACGGCAAGATCTTCGTGACGGAGATCGAGCGCGTGATCCGCATCCGCACCGGCGAGCAGGACGAAGCCGCGGTCTGATGCATGCGCCGGGCTTGCGCCGCCAGGCGTCAGCTCGGCAGTTTCCAGCCGAAGCGCACTGACACCAGACGCATCGCGATGATGGTCAGTGCGCCGGTGAGCAGCGCGGCTTCCTGCTGCACCTGCAGCCAGGTCAGCCCCATATAGACCCAGCAGCCCACGAACGAGCACGTCGCGTAGGGCGAGCGGTCGCGCAGGATCATCGGGACTTCATTGCACAGCACGTCCCGCACCACCCCGCCGAACACGGCCGAGATGATGCCCATCATGACCGCCACGGTCGGTGTCATCTGCGCCACCAGCGCCAGCGAGGCGCCCGTCACCGAGAACAGGCCCAGGCCGATCGCATCCGCCACGATCATGGCGCGCTCCGATGCCACGCGGCTGACCACGCGCAATACCAGCGACGCGCCCAACGACATCGCGAAGATCAGAAGCACGTAGCCTTCGTGCTCGACCCAGTAAAACGGGCGGCGATCCAGCAGGACGTCGCGCACGGTGCCGCCGCCGAAGGCGGTGGCGAACGCGACGACAAAGGTGCCGACCACGTCCAGGCGCTGCTTGCGCGCATCGACCACGCCCGATACGGCGAAGGAAATCATGCCGATCACCTCCATCACATGGAGGATCAGGGGCAGGCGCCCCATCAGCAATTCCAGTGGCAGGTGCATCAGGCGCGGGGCTGGCGCAACAGGACCATCAGCGCGCCGGCGCCGCCCAGAGCCTCGCGGGCCTGGACGAAGGCGATCACTTCCTCTTTCTGCACCAGCCAGCTACGGACCTTGCCCTTGAGTACCGGAAGCTTGTCGGGCGAGCCGATGCCCTTGCCGTGGATCACGCGCACGCAGCGTACGCCGTTGCGCACCGAGCGGCGCAGGAATTCCGACAGCGCTTCACGCGCTTCTTCGGTGCGCAGGCCGTGCAGGTCGACCTTGTCCTGCGGCACCCACTCGCCACGGCGCAGCTTGCGGACCACATCCATGCCGATGCCGGGGCGGCGGAAGGACAGGGACTCGTCCGTTTCCAGCAGCATGTCGACATCGTATTCATCGGACAGCGACGCCTCCAGCACGGCCTTGTCATTGCGCTGGGTCTGCACAGGAATCGGGGCGGGGCGGGAACTCGGCAGGGTGGCGTGGTTGCGCTCGCGCAACTGGCTGACCTGGCCCACGCTGCTGCGAAAGACGTCGGCTTCGGCGCGCGCGCGTTCCGCGGCCTGTTCGGCGGCGAGCCGTTCGGCTTCGCGGCGCTCGGTATCGGCCTTGAGGGTGTCGCGCAGCCCGGCCAGGTCGTTCAGGCCGAAGCGCTTGGTCGGACGGTCGGGTTTGCTGGCGCCGTGCGTCATGGAAAATTCTCCGGGGGCTCGGCGCCAATTATATCGACAGGGGGAGGGCCCGGCCGCTCGGCCGGGCCGCGGGGGCTTACTTCAGGGCTTCGATGAAGCGCTGGGCGTCCAGCGCGGCCATGCAGCCCGTGCCGGCGCTGGTGATGGCCTGGCGGTAGACGTGGTCCTGCACGTCGCCGGCGGCGAACACGCCCGGCACGCTGGTGGCGGTGGCATCGCCGGCCAGGCCGGACTTGGTGACAAGGTAGCCGTTCTGCATGGCCAGCTGGCCGACGAAGAGGTCCGTATTGGGCTTGTGGCCGATCGCGATGAACACGCCGGCCAGCTTGATGTCTTCCGCCTGGCCCGACTTCGTGCCGCGCACGCGGATGCCGGTCACGCCCGAATCGTCGCCCAGCACTTCGTCCAGCACGCTGTTGTAGCGGATCTCGACGCGGCCTTCCTTCACGCGCTGCAGCAGGCGGTCGACCAGGATCGGCTCGGCGCGGAAGCCGTCGCGGCGGTGGATGACGGTAACCTTGCTGGCGATGTGGGACAGATACAACGCCTCTTCCACGGCGGTATTGCCGCCGCCGACCACGGCCACTTCCTGGTTCTTGTAGAAGAAGCCGTCGCAGGTGGCGCAGGCGGACACGCCGCGGCCCATGAACGATTCCTCGGACGGCAGGCCCAGGTATTGGGCCGAGGCGCCGGTGGCGATGACCAGCGCATCGCAGGTGTACTCGCCGGCGTCGCCGATCAGGCGGAACGGGCGGGCCGGGTTGCCGCTTTCATCGACGAGCTTGGCCGTGTGGATGTGATCGAAGATGATTTCGGTCTTGAATTCTTCCGCGTGGGCCAGCAGGCGCTGCATCAGTTCGGGGCCTTGCACGCCCTTGGCATCGCCGGGCCAGTTCTCGACATCCGTGGTCGTCATCAGCTGGCCGCCTTGTGCCAGGCCGGTGATCAGCACCGGCTCCAGGTTGGCGCGGGCTGCGTAGACAGCGGCGGTGTAGCCGGCGGGACCGGATCCGAGAATCAGCACTTTTGCGTGTTTTGCCATGATGCATTCCTGTGGCGGTGCGCCTTGCTGCGCACCGGCATTGCTCGAAACCGACATTATAAGAGGAGCCGCATTTGCCCACTGTTGCAAATTCCAATGGCGGCGATAGGGCCGGGCCACGTTAAAATGGCCGCCACCATCACCTGCAAGTGAACCAGACCTAGGCATGGCCAGAGCAACCACCACCACCCGGACGGACCCGTCGGCGCTGCCCTCACGCATCGGCAAACTGCTTGGCGAGGTGCGCTGGTTCCTGCTGCTGGCCGTCACGCTGGGCTTCCTGTGCGTGCTGGCCAGCTACAGCAAGACCGACCCCGGCTGGTCCCACGCCAACCAGGTGGCAGACATCCACAACCTCGGCGGCCGCGTGGGCGCCTGGGTGTCGGACGTGCTGTTCTTCATCTTCGGCTTCTCGGCTTACTGGCTGGCCGTGCTGCTGGTGCGCCGCTGCTGGCGCGGCTGGCGCACGCTGACCGCGGAACTGCCCGAGCGCGAGGAGCATCGCCAGGGCGTGACGGTGAGCTGGATCGGCTTCGGGCTGACGCTGTTTTCCAGCATGGGCCTGGAAGCCATCCGCATGTATCCGCTGCGGGCCGCGCTGCCGCGCGCGCCGGGCGGCGTGCTGGGCGACCTGCTCGGCGGCTGGATGCAGACCGCGCTGGGCTTTACCGGCGCCACGCTGTTGTTGCTGCTGATGCTGGCCATCGGCCTGTCGCTGTTCTTCCATTTCTCCTGGCTGACCGTGGCCGAACAGATCGGCGGCTTTGTCGAGTCCCTGTTCCTGGGCTTCAAGGCCCGGCGTGAAAGCAAGCAGGATCGCATCATCGGCGAAGCCGCCAAGGTGGAACGCACCGAGACGGTCGAAGTGCAGCGCGTGCGCAACGAGGAAGCGCCGCCGGTGCAGATCGTGCGCCCGCAGGCGGTGCCCAAGCACGAGCGCGTCGAGCGCGAGAAGCAGCAGCCGCTGTTTGCCGACATCCAGGATTCGGACCTGCCGCCGCTGGCGCTGCTCGATCCGATCCCGCCGCACCAGGAAACCGTCAGCGCCGAGACGCTGGAATTCACCTCGCGCCTGATCGAGAAGAAGCTCAAGGACTTCGGCGTCGAGGTCAAGGTGGTGGCCGCCTACCCGGGCCCGGTGATCACGCGCTACGAAATCGAGCCCGCCACCGGCGTAAAGGGCAGCCAGGTGGTCAACCTCGCGCGCGACCTCGCGCGTTCGCTGTCGCTGGTGTCGATCCGCGTGGTCGAGACCATCCCGGGCAAGAACTACATGGGTTTGGAGCTGCCCAACCCGAAGCGCCAGACCGTGCGCCTGTCGGAAATCCTGGGCTCTCAGGTCTACAACGAAAGCGCCTCCAGCCTGACCATGGCGCTGGGCAAGGACATCGCCGGCAAGCCGATGGTGGCCGACCTGGCCAGGATGCCCCACTGCATGGTGGCCGGTACCACGGGCTCGGGCAAGTCGGTCGGGATCAACGCCATGATCCTGTCGCTGCTCTACAAGGCCAAGGCGGAAAGCGTGCGCCTGATCCTGATCGACCCGAAGATGCTCGAGATGAGCGTCTACGAAGGCATTCCGCACCTGCTGTGCCCGGTCGTGACCGATATGCGCCAGGCCGGCAACGCGCTGAACTGGGCCGTCGGCGAGATGGAGCGGCGCTACAAGCTGATGAGCAAGCTCGGCGTGCGCAACCTGGCCGGCTACAACAAGAAGATCGACGAGGCCGCGGCCAGGGAAGAAAAGATCCCGAACCCGTTCAGCCTGACGCCGGACGCGCCCGAGCCGCTCGACAGGTTGCCCACCATCGTGATTGTCATCGACGAGCTGGCCGACCTGATGATGGTCGTGGGCAAGAAGGTCGAGGAACTGATTGCCCGGATCGCGCAGAAGGCACGTGCCGCGGGCCTGCACCTGGTGCTGGCCACGCAGCGCCCGTCGGTCGACGTGATCACCGGGCTGATCAAGGCCAATGTGCCGACGCGCATCGCTTTCCAGGTCAGCAGCAAGATCGACTCGCGCACCATCCTTGACCAGCAGGGCGCGGAGGCGCTGCTTGGCATGGGTGACATGCTCTACCTGGCCCCGGGCACCGGCCTGCCGGTGCGCGTCCACGGAGCCTTTGTCTCCGACGACGAAGTGCACCGTGTGGTGCAAAAGCTCAAGGAAGGCGGCGAAGCCAACTACATCGAGGGCATCCTCGAAGGCGGCCTGACCGAAGGCGACAGCGGCACCGATGGTTTTGGCGGCGGCGCTGGCATCGGTGGCGGCGGTGGCGAAGCCGATCCGCTCTACGACCAGGCCGTGGAAGTCGTGCTGAAGAACCGCCGCGCGTCGATCTCGCTGGTGCAGCGCCACCTGCGCATCGGCTACAACCGCGCGGCGCGCCTGCTCGAGGACATGGAAAAAGCCGGGCTGGTCTCGGCCATGTCGGGCAACGGCAACCGGGACATCCTTGCAGCGCCGGGCGCCGCGAGGGAAGATGACTGAGCGTCGCATCGGTAACATGTGGTTACCCGGCAAGTGGCGCCGGGCGGAATCCGGCGCCGCTCCCGCGCTCTAACCAGACAGGCCGCACCGCTGCGGCAGGTACGCCGGCGGTGCGGCGCCTCTTCCATCAGCAAGGATCTGATACATGCGAAATCGCATTCTCGTGTCGGCCTGCGCAGCGCTGGCCGTATTCGCCCTGCACATGCCCACGGCCCTGGCCGCCGCCACCGACCAGCTCCAGAGCTTCGTTTCCGGCGTGAAGAGCGCGAAGGGCGAATTCACGCAGCGCCAGGTCAAGGGGCAGGGCGACAGCCTCAAGGTCACCGGCACATCGAGCGGCAGCTTTGTGTTCTCGCGCCCGGGCAAGTTCACGTGGCGTTACGCCAAGCCCTATGAGCAATTGCTGCAGGCCGACGGCCAGACGCTCTACATCTACGACAAGGACCTGAACCAGGTCACCGAGCGCAAGCTCGACGGCGCGCTGGGCTCCAGCCCGGCGGCCATCCTGTTCGGCAGCAACGACTTCGAGAAGAACTTCACGGTGAAGAACGGCCCCACGCGTGACGGCGTGGAGTGGCTGGAGATGACGCCCAAGTCGAAGGACACGCAGTTCGAGCGCATCGGCATCGGCTTCAAGGGCGGCAATCTTGAGGCGATGGAATTGCGCGACGCCTTTGGCAACACCACGTTGCTGACGTTCTCTGCGATGCAGAAGAACCCGCCATTGCCGGCGGATGCGTTCCGGTTCACGGTGCCCAAGGGTGCCGACGTGATGAAGCAATGAGGCGCGCCATGTCTGCACTGAAACCGGTGGTTCCCGCCCTGGCCGTCGTGCTCGGCCTGTCCGCCTGCGCGACGACGGGAGGCGGCAAGTTCGATGTCGATTCCTTCCTGCGGGCATCCGACACGGCGCTGCCGGAAGTCCTCGGCAACCCGGCCTTCCTGTCCGCGACGCGCATGCCCGCGAACGAGTGCGCGGTCATGCTGCAATCGGCCAGCACCGGCGTGCTGGAAGACCTGCCGCCCAGCAGCAGTGCGCGCGGCCCGGCCTGGGTGCTGCATCCCGCTGGTTCGCCGGCGCAGGTCTGGCTCGTCACCAGCGAAGCCGGCGGCGAACGGACCTGCCACGGCCCGCTGCCCGCCGATGCAATGAAGGCCCTGGTCGACCGGGCCAAGGGCTGATCAGGTTGCCGAGCTTCCCATATGCACGTAGCGCTGGCGCGGCACCGGCAGCGCCTTGAGTTGCTCGCGCCGGATGCGGATCGCTTCGGCGTCGCCGCGCTTGATGGCGGCGCGAAGCCTGAGCACCGCCTTTCGATATTGCTTCTTCTTTCGAACCCTGGTGGTGATGGCCATGGCAGGCAGTCTCCAGTCTGGTGAGCAAAGCAGTGGGACGGCCGGCCAGCCGGCACGACCGTGCGTGCCATGGTACTGCCGGCCATTCATGCGGGCTGCCGCTTCCCAAAAGATTCAGATCGGCTTGCCAAGAAACTGAATGCCGGCCCGGCCGGGCCGGTCCCAGAATGGTGGTCGCGGAAGCACAGGACCGTGACGGCCGGCAACCCTCGGATTAAGGAACAGAACATGCTCTTCATGCTTCGTCAGCGTGCCCTGCACACGCTAGCCTTTGCAGCGGCCATTGGCGCACTGGGCGCCGGGTGTGCGGCGCCGTCGGCGCCACCGGCAACGGCCACCGACGCCACCAAACCGGCCAGCCCGACACAGGGGCCGGCCCAGAGCCCCACGCAAAGCCCGACCGGCCCGCAAGGCGCGCGCGGTACGCCGGAGGGCTGCCAGGCCGACAAGCTTGGGGACGACAGCCTGGTCGGCAAGACGGAGGCCGAAGCCGCCGCCATGCTGCAAGGCTGCGCATGGCGACTGGGCGAGCGCGACGGCCAGCAGTATCCGGGCACCATGGACTACAACCCGCAACGCCGCACGCTGGGCATCACGTCCGGAAAGGTGGCGTGGGTACGTCGCGGCTAGTTGCCCGCCAGTTCACCTGAGCGGCGTCAAACATGACGTAAATGTAATTTGACCACCTAAAGAGGAATGATTATTTTTTCGGCTCGATCCGAATAAGCGAGGCGGGCCGGGCTGGTTCGCCTCCATCACTGAGGAAGAGCCATGCGTGTCACCGCCACTATTTGTCGTCTGCTGCCCTTGTCCGCAGCGCTTGCTGATGCAGCCGCTTGCGGCGACCGCGCAGGAAAGGGTGCTCAACCTCTACACGGCGCGCCACTACCAGACCGACGAGGCGCTTTATGCCAATTTCACCAGGCAGACCGGCATCAGGATCAACCGCATCGAGGGGCTTGAACAGTTCAAGTAGAATTTGAACATTCTTGCGCACTCATGTACATTTTGCGCATGTCACGCAAGATGGTCAGCATTCACGAGGCTGCGGAGTTTCTAGGTGTTGCGGCGCAAACGCTGCGACGCTGGGAACGCGAAGGCAAGCTTATTCCGGACGAGCGCACGCCTGGCGGGCGGCGACGGTATGACCTGTCGCGGCTGCGGCCAGAACAGTTCCACACCGCGGAAGCCGCGCGGCGCACCGTGGCCTACGCGCGGGTTTCCAGCCACGACCAGAAGGACGACCTGGAGCGGCAGAAGCAGGTGCTCGAACTCTATTGTGCCCGCCAGGGCTGGACGTTCGAAGTGATCGCCGATCTTGGCTCCGGCATGAACTACCACAAGAAGGGCCTCAGGCGCTTGCTCGCGTCCATCATTGACGGCGAAGTCGGACGCCTGGTCATAACGCACAGGGACCGGCTGCTGCGCTTCGGGGCGGAGTTGGTGTTCGCGATCTGCGAGGCCAAGAATGTCGAAGTGGTGATCCTGAACCAAGGCGAGGACACGACGTTCGAAGAAGATCTGGCCAAGGACGTGCTGGAGATCATCACCGTGTTCAGCGCCCGGTTGTACGGCAGCCGCTCGCGCAAGAACCAGAAGTTGCTCGACGGCGTGCGCCAGGCCGTGGAGGCGTCGCAGTGCTGATCGCGCACCGCATCGCGCTCGCTCCGAACAATGCCCAGGCCACCTACCTGGCCCGCGCGGCGGGTACGGCGCGCTTTGCTTACAACTGGGCGCTGGCCGAGTGGAAGCGCCAGTACGAGACGTGGAAGGCTGATACCAGCCATCCCAGGCCGTCCCAGCACTCCCTGCGCCGGCAACTCAACGCCATTAAGCGCGAGCAGTTCCCCTGGATGCTGGAGGTCACGAAGAACGCGCCGCAGATGGCCATCATCCAGCTCGGGCAGGCATTCCAGAATTTCTTCGCCGGCCGCGCCCGCTACCCCCGGTTCCGCAAGAAGGGCGTGCACGACCGCTTTACGCTTACCAATGACCAGTTCAGCCTCGACGGTTCGCGCATCCGCATCCCCAATCTCGGTTGGGTGCGCATGCGCGAGACGTTGCGCTTCGCTGGCAAGATCATGTCGGCTACGGTCTCCCGTGTGGCCGACCGCTGGTTTGTCAGCATCGCCGTGGATTCACCCGACAGTTCTCACTTGCCCAAAGCCGAAAACCAAGGCGCGGTGGGTGTGGATCTGGGTGTGTCGACATTGGCGACGCTCTCCACGGGAGAAAAGGTCACAGGCCCGAAGGCTCACACGGCCCTGCTGCACCGCTTGCGCAGGCTCTCGCGCAGCCTGTCGCGCAAGCAGAAGGGATCGGCCAACCGCCGCAAAGCCAAAGCCAGGCTGGCGAAGCTACATGCACGCATCGCCGCCATGCGTTCGGACGCCTTGCACCAGCTCACGACAGATCTCACGCGCCGGTTCCACACCATTGGCATCGAAGACCTGAACGTTAGCGGGATGCTGGGCAATCGCCGTCTGGCCAGATCTATTGCCGACATGAGCTTCTTCGAGTTCCGCCGGCAACTGGACTACAAGGCGGCGATGCGAGGAGGCCAGGTCGTGGTGGCCGACCGCTTCTTTGCCAGCAGCAAGACCTGCTCGGCGTGCGGGCACAAGCTGGATGAGTTGGCGCTGTCGATACGTCAGTGGTCGTGCCCTGCCTGCGGCACAACGCACGATCGCGACGTGAATGCCGCGACAAATCTGAAGTTCATGGCCGTGAGTCCCACGGTATCAGCCTGCGGAGAGAAGGCGCTGGCCGCCGTCGCAAGACGGCGGTGAAACCGGTCTCGACGAAGCAGGAAGTCAGCTTTGTTCAAGCGTGAGCAAGAACGAGCAAGTCTGACAGAACGGCAGGAAGATCCGTTGCTTGAGCGCATCCGTAGCGAAGGCGCGAACAGCCCGGCGGACGTCTTCATCACGGTGGACATCGGCCGCTTGTGGCGCGCGCAGCAAGCGGGCGTGTTCGCACCGGTCAAGTCGACGGTGCTGGCGTCGCGCATTCCTGCGAACTACCGCGATCCTTCCGGCGAGTGGTTCGGATTTTCGGCGCGGGCGCGCGTGATCGCCTACAACAAGACGGCCGTGAAACCGGGCGATATCGGCCGCTATGAGGACCTGGCCGACCCGAAGTGGAAGGGCAAGGTGTGCACACGCTCCGGCGGGCATGTCTATAACCTGTCGCTGGTATCGAGCCTGATCGCGCACGATGGCGAGGCGAAGACCGAGCAATGGGCCCGTGGCGTCGTGGGCAACCTCGCGCGCGCGCCCAAGGGCGGCGACACCGACCAGCTCAAGGCCGTGGCCGCCGGCGAATGCGATGTCGCGATCGCCAACACGTACTACATCGCCCGTATCCTGAAATCGGCCAAGCCCGAGGACAAGGCCGTGGCCGACAAGCTCGGCGTGGTCTGGCCCAACCAGGGCACCCAGGGCGCGCATATGAACATCTCGGGCGGCGGCATGCTCAAGCACGCGCCCAACAAGGAGGCGGCCGTCAAATTCCTGGAATACCTGGCCAGCGACGACGCGCAGCGCTATTTTGCCGACGGCAACAATGAGTGGCCGGTCGTGCCGGGCGTGAAGGCCGGCAACCCCGCGCTCGAGGCCATGGGCACGTTCAAGGCGGACGCCATCAACGTGGGCGAGCTTGGCAAGTTCCAGCCGCAGGCCCAGAAGCTGCTGGACCGCGCGGGCTTCAAGTAAGCGGGTGTCAGAGCAGGAAGCGCTTGTTGCCGGTCACCTCGGTCGGCTCGACCTTGCGGAAGGTGAGCTTCACGCTGCTGTCGAGCCGCCGGCCAGCCTGTTTGCGCCGCAATGCGCGTTGTATCAGGCCTTTATGCCCGACGGTGCCTTCGGCGTAGGGCTGGCCGTTGCCGATCTCCAGCGCCCCGGCGGCCAGCGCGGCATTGCGCTCGGCCGCGCTCTTTTCCAGCAGCTTGTCGAGTGCCAGGCGCGCGCGCACTTGCGTCATCAGTCCCGCATCGGACGGATTGGCGCGGGCGCGGTCGGCATCCCGCGGCAACTGCACCTTGCCGGCCAGCCGGCGCAGCGCGGCGCGCAGTTCGGCGCCGTCCATCTTGTTGTCCTGCACGATCCAGACCGCGTCATGACGGATCAGCGGTTCGTCATCGGCCATCCTGCGCAACAGCACGGCCGGCAGGCCGGGAGCGCCCATCTGGTGCGAGCGGCGGATAGCGTTGATCGTGATGCGCCGGATCTGCGGGTTGGCATGATCGGCAAGGTCGGCGAGCACGCGTTGCGCGGCGTCTGCAGAGTCGATCATTTCGGCCAGCTGGCCGGCCAGGGAAACCTCTTCCACGCCGCTGAGCCTGCCCTTGCCGACAAGCCGGTTCATCTTGAAGACCAGAAAGTGATACTTCAGCATAATTCCCCAAGGCGATCTTGTAGCCGCATGGCGGGAGGCGACGTCTGGTCGGCCCCGGCCGCAGCCTTGTCTGTTGTCGCCGGACGATGAATTTTTCCCTTGGCGGCGAGGGGGCGCTCCCGCCATGAAAGGAATCCGTATCCGGGCCTGGCCCGGATATCGGCAGCCGGCGGCCCGACCTTGAGGGAAATCAGGAATCCGCGCCCCGGCGGATCGTTCGCGACAGCAGCACCACCGGCAACAGCCCCACGGCCACGATGACCAGCGACGCCGTGGCGGCCTCGGTCAGGCGCTCGTCGGAGGCCAGGTTGTAGGCCTGGACGGCGAGCGTGTCGAAATTGAACGGGCGCATGACGAATGTGGCCGGCAGTTCCTTCATCACGTCGACGAACACGATCAGGCCGGCGGTCAGCAGGCTGCCGCGCAGCATCGGGAAATGCACGCGGCGCAAGGTGGCGCCCGGGCCGTGGCCAAGGCTGCGGGCCGCGGCGTCCCATGCTGGGCGTGATCTTGCCGAGCCCGGCATTGACAGTCTGCAGCGCCACGCCCAGGAAACGCACGAGCAGGGCGTAGACCAGCGCGGCGAGCCGCCGGTCAGCAGCAGGCCCGCGGCCATGCCAAACTGCTGCTGCAGCCAGCTCGACAAGGCATTGTCGAGCCAGGCCACCGGCACCAGCACGCCAACGGCGATCACCGATCCCGGCAGCGCATAGCCCATGCCGCACAGGCGCGTGAGCGCCCGCACCAGCCAGCCGCGCCGGGCATTGGCGGCGCGTCCCGCATAGCCGATCGCCAGCGCGATGCCGACTGCGACCCTGACGGGACAATGGTCTACACTGTCACGTTCCCCGGCGCCGCTGGCGCCCACCACGCCGATGCCTTGCAGCTGGCGATTTACGAGGCCTGAATACCGTGGCGGACACGCTGTTTACCGATTCTTCCGACCGTTCCCGGCAACCGCTCGCCGAGCGCCTGCGTCCACGCAATATCGACGAGGTGATCGGCCAGCAGCACCTGCTCGGTTCGGGCAAGCCGCTGCGCGTGGCGTTCGAGTCCGGCGAGCCGCATTCGATGATCCTGTGGGGGCCGCCCGGCGTGGGCAAGACCACGCTCGCGCGGCTGATGGCCGATGCGTTCGACGCGGAATTCATCGCGCTGTCGGCGGTGCTGTCCGGCGTAAAGGATATCCGGGAGGCCGTGGAGCGCGCCGAGCAGTTCCGCGCGCACGGGCGCCGCACGCTGGTGTTCGTCGATGAGGTCCACCGCTTCAACAAGAGCCAGCAGGACGCCTTCCTGCCGCACGTGGAAAGCGGACTGTTCACGTTCATCGGCGCGACCACCGAGAACCCGTCGTTCGAAGTCAACGGCGCGTTGCTGTCGCGCGCCGCCGTGTATGTGCTGAAGAGCCTTGACGACGCCGAGCTGACTCAGCTCGCGCAGCGCGCCAGCGAAGAGCTGGGCGGCATCGCCTGGCAGGAAGAGGCGCTCAGGCTCATCGTGGCATCGGCCGATGGCGATGGCCGCAAGCTGTTGAACAATATCGAAATCGTGGCACGCGCCGCGCGCAACGCCGGCAAGACGGAGATCGATACCGCGCTGCTCGGCAGCGCGCTGTCCGAGAACCTGCGCCGCTTCGACAAGGGCGGTGACGCGTTCTACGACCAGATCAGCGCGCTGCACAAGTCGGTGCGCGGCTCCGATCCGGACGCCGCGCTCTACTGGTTCTGCCGGATGATCGACGGCGGCGCCGATCCGCGCTACCTGGCGCGGCGTATCGTGCGCATGGCGTGGGAGGACATCGGCCTGGCCGATCCACGCGCCGCCCGCATCACTCTGGATGCTGCCGAAACCTATGAGCGTCTGGGTTCGCCCGAAGGCGAACTCGCGCTCGGCCAGGCGCTGATCTACCTGGCCGTGGCGCCCAAGTCCAACGCCGGCTACAACGCGTACAACGCGGCGCGTGCGTTCGTGTCCAAGGACAAGTCGCGCCAGGTGCCCGTGCACCTGCGCAATGCGCCCACGCGGCTAATGAAGGAACTCGGCTATGGCCACGCCTACCGCTACGCGCACGACGAGCCCGAAGCCTATGCGGCGGGCGAGCACTATTTCCCGGACGACCTGAAGGCGCAGGGCTGGTACCAGCCGGTGCCGCGCGGCTTGGAGGGCAAGATCGCCGAGAAGCTGCGCCACCTGCGCGAACTCGACGACGCCTGGCACCGCGAGCACCGCGGCAAGGGCAAAACCGGGGAATGAGGCGGCAAGCCCGCACGGTTCCGAGGCAGCGGTCCGCGCGGGTGAAGTAAAATGGCGGGTCCGCCGGCATGTCGCCGGCCCCGCACTTCCCACACCGCAACATGCTCGACACCCAGCTGTTCCGCAAAGACATCGACGCCGTGGCGCAACGCCTTGCCACGCGCGGCTTCCAACTCGACGTAGCGGCCTTCCAGGCGCTCGAAAGCGAGCGCAAGCAACTGCAGACCCAGACCGAGGAACTGCAGTCCCGCCGCAACAGCCTGTCCAAGCAGATCGGCATGCTCAAGGGCAAGGGCGAAGACGCCTCGGCCGTGATGGCGGAAGTCGGCGGCATCGGCGATACGCTCAAGGCCTCCGCCGCGCGCCTGGAGGAAATCCAGGCCCAGCTCTCGGAACTGATGCTGTCGATCCCGAACCTGCCGCACGAAAGCGTGCCGGTCGGCAAGGACGAGACCCAGAACATCGAGGTGCGCCGCGTCGGCGAGCCGCGCAAGTTCGATTTCGAGGTGCGCGATCACGTCGACGTGGGCGAGAAGCTCGGCCTCGATTTCGATACCGCCGCCAAGGTGACCGGTTCGCGCTTCTCCATGCTGCGCGGCGGCCTGGCGCGCATGAACCGCGCACTGGTGCAGCTGATGCTGGACACGCACACGCAGGAGCATGGCTACACCGAGATGTACGTGCCCTACATCGTCAACGCCGCGTCGATGCGCGGCACCGGCCAGCTGCCCAAGTTCGAGGAAGACCTGTTCAAGGTGCCGCGCAAGGTCGGTGGCGAGGATGGCGAGCGTACCGAGAACTTCTACCTGATCCCGACTGCCGAGGTGCCGCTGACCAACATCGTGCGCGATGCCATCGTCGCGGGCGACAAGCTGCCACTGCGCTTTGTCGCGCATACGCCGTGCTTCCGCTCGGAAGCGGGCTCGTATGGCAAGGACACGCGCGGCATGATCCGCCAGCATCAGTTCGACAAGGTCGAACTCGTGCAGGTGGTGCCGGCCGAACAGTCGTTCGACGCGCTGGAGCAGCTGACCGGCCACGCCGAGGCGATCCTGAAGAAGCTCGACCTGCCGTTCCGCACCATCGTGCTGTGCACGGGCGACATGGGCTTCGGTGCCACCAAGACCTATGATCTCGAAGTCTGGATCCCGGCGCAGAACACGTACCGCGAAATCAGCTCGTGCTCGAACATGGGCGACTTCCAGGCGCGCCGCATGCAGGCGCGCTACCGCGCGGGGCAGGGCAAGCCGGAACTGGTCCATACGCTGAACGGCTCGGGCCTGGCCGTCGGCCGCACGCTGGTCGCGATCCTCGAGAACTACCAGAACGCCGACGGTTCCGTCACCGTCCCGGCCGCGCTGCAGCCGTACATGGGCGGCACCACGCGACTGGAGCCGGAACTGTAAAAAATTGCACGCCAGCCTATTGCGCTGGCTGGCTGAACCTGTCTATAATCTTGGTTTCGCTGCACGGCGACCAGGTTACCGGAGAGGTGGCAGAGTGGTCGAATGTACCTGACTCGAAATCAGGCGTACCGGCGACGGTACCGTGGGTTCGAATCCCACCCTCTCCGCCAGACAAGAAGCTGCCGATTGTTCGAGCAATGTTCGACCACCGGCAGACAAGAAGACTGTAGTAAAACTCAGACCGACCCTTGCGCAAGCAAGCGTCGGTTTTGTTTTTTGTGCGCCGGTTTTTTGATGCCTGTCCTTTGCCCGGCATTGACATGAGCCGGTAGTGCCACCAATGCGTGCGCGTTCACCGGTTCCGATGCGGGCCGGGCTTCCGAGGGCAGCCGATGACATCCACCCCCGCCGATCCTCCGCGTTTCCAGGGCGATCCCGACGAACTGCCGCGCGATACCGACCTGGTTCCCGGCATGCCGTACCGGCACTACAAAGGCGGAGCCTATGCCGTGATCGGCGTGGGCCGCTTCGAGGCCGACCTGGCCCCCGTGGTGGTCTATGAAGCGATGCGCGATCGCTCCCTGCTGTGGGTGCGTACCGCCGACGTCTTCAGCGAGCCCGTGGCCACGCCGCAAGGTACGGTGCCGCGCTTTGCACCGGACTGGCCTGCTGCATTCGCCTGCCTCGACTTCCTGCCGCGCAGGGCCGTGCTCGATGTGCTGGCCTTGTATGACGCGCCATACCGCCGCTATCACGACCGCCGCCATGTGCTGGAAATGTTCGGGCAGGCCCAGGTCCGCGGCGTGGCGCTGAATCCCGCCCAGGCGCTGGCGGTGCTGTTCCATGATGCCGTGTATGTCCCCGGCTGCGAACACAACGAAGCCGCATCCGCGGCGCTGATCCCGACCATGGCGCCGGGTGTCGATGCCGCTACGGTCGCGCTGGCCGCGCAGATCGTGCTGGATACGCGTACGCACGAGGCCACCGTCGCGGACTCGGCGCTGGTGCTCGATCTCGACCTGTACCGGCTCGCCGTGCCCGCGGAAGACTTCGATGCATACAGCCTTGCCGTCTTCGAAGAGAACCGCGCCCTGCTGGCGGCGCGCACCGGGCTTTCGGGCGACGCGTTGATGCAGGCCTTTCGCGAGCGCCGGTCTGCATTCCTCTCCACGCTGGCACAGCGTCCGCGGCTGTTCGTGACCGACGCCTTCGCCGATTGCGAGGCACTGGCGCGCGCCAACCTTGCGCGTGTTGCCGGCGACTGACTACGTGCACGAGGCAAGGGCAGTCATGGATGCGCCGGAACTCACGGGCGCCAGGCACTGGCTGACCCCCGCCCAGGCGCTGACCGTGCTCGCGCTGTTCGCGCTGGGCGCAGTGCTGCTGTTCTGGATGATTCCGCTGTTGCTCGCGATTCTCCGGCCGTTGGTGAGACGGCTCGACGCGTGGCGCGCCACAGGCGTGGCGGCATTGTCGAAGCGCAACGCCGATAGCCACGAACGCTCATCGCGGCTTGCTGCCGTGACGTTGCGCATGCTGGAGCGCGATGCGGCCGAACTGTTGCTGGTAGCGGCCGCAGGCGCGATCCTGCTGGCCTGCGGCGGCGCACTGCTCTGGCTGGTCGATGGGATTGCCGAAGACCGCGGACTGGTCGGGCTCGACCATGCGGTGTTCGCCCAACTGCGCGCGTCGCGGCAGGGCTGGCTCGACGTCGCCATGATCGCCATCACCGAGCTTGGTGGCGCCAGGATCTCCGTAGCGGTGGGCGTGGCGGTCTTCGCATGGCTGGCGTGGCGGCGAGCGTGGGCCGCCGCGGCGTACTGGGCCATTGCCTTGCTTGGTGCGCGCGCCTGCGTGGTGGCACTCAAGTTCGGCTTGCAGCGGCACCGCCCGGCAAGTATCTATAGCGGACTGGAGTCCTACTCGTTCCCGAGCGGCCATGCTACCAGCAGCATGGTGACCTATGGCTTCCTCGCTTTCCTGATCTGCCTGCGCCAGCCCTGGCGCGTGCGGGTGCCGGTGCTGGCGCTGACATCCGTTGCGGTGGCGGCGATCGGCCTGTCGCGGCTGTACCTGGGCATGCACTGGCTCTCGGATGTGGCGGCCGGGTTTGTGCTCGGGCTGGCGTGGATTGCGCTGCTGGGCACGGCCTATATCACGCTGCATGTGCCGGCGCGATTGCCGGCATGGCAGCTTGGCACGGTCGCCGCGGTCACGCTCATGGTGGCCGCCGGCTATCTCGCGGCGTTCCGCCTGCCTGAAAGGATCGAGCAGTATCGCCAGGCGGGCGCGCTCAGCGCCCGGGTTCCGGCTGCGGCTCCGGCTTTGCCCGGGCTTCCGTCGTCCCGGTCGGCAGGCGCGATACCAGCAACTGGTCGATCTTGTGATGGTCGATGTCCAGCACTTCAAAGCGGAAGCCCGCCACGGTGATCGATTCGGATTTCTTCGGGATGCGCTTGATCGCGTAGATCACCAGTCCTGCCGCCGTGTCCACGTAGTCTTCGCCGGGCAGCGTGTCGATCTCCAGCGCTTTCTTCAGGTCGACCAACGGCGTGAGGCCGTCCACCAGCCAGGAGCTATCGTCGCGCCGCACGATCTGCTCGTCTTCGCTCGAGTAGAGGATGTCCCCCATCAGCGCGCCGACGATATCGTCGAGCGTGACGATGCCGACCACCAGGCCGTACTCGTTCATCACCACGGCAAAGTTCTGGTGCATCTCCCGGAACCGGGTCAGGGCTTCGGACAAGGTCAGCGTATCGGGGATCACCAGCACGTTCTTGTCATGGTGCTTGCCGATGTTGCCCATGACCGTCGCGGTTTCGTCGGCCAGCAGCAATTGCAGGATGTCCTTGGAATCGATGTAGCCCAGCACGTCGTCGAGATCGTGGCCGCATACCGGATACTGCGCGTGCGGCTGGCTGACGAGCTTGCGCCGCACGCTGTCGGCGGTCTCGTCCAGGCTCAGGTAGACCACGTCGTCGCGCGGCGTCATGATCGCCGTGACGCTCTTGGAATCGAGCTCGAACACGTTCTCGATCAGGTGGATCTCATGCTTGAGCAGCACGCCGGCCTCGGCGCCGGCATCGACCATGGCGGCGATGTCCTCGGTGGTGATCTGCTCGACGGTCTTGGTCGGCAGGCCGAACAGCCGCAACGTCGCATCGGCCGCGGCGTTGAACACGAACACCAGCGGCTTGAGCACGCGCAGCAGCGTCAGGATGGGATCGATCACCGCGAGCGCGCACGCCTCGGGAAAGGTCATAGCAATGCGCTTGGGGATCAGGTCGGCAAACTGGATAAACAGCAGCGTGACAATCAGGAACGAGCCGATATTCGCGACGCGCTGCGCGATGCTGGCCTCCATATAGGGTGAAAGCGCCGCGAGCACCAGGTCGGAGACATGCTTTTCACCGAGGATACCGGCCAGGATCGCGACGCTGTTCACGCCGATCTGCACGATCGTGAAGAAGTTTCCGGGCTCTTCCTTGAGCAGCAGCACCTTGGTGGCGCGGCGGTCGCCACGTTCGGACAGGGTCTGGAGCTTGGTGCGGCGGGCGGCGGTCAGCGCGATCTCGGAAATCGAGAAGAAGGCGCTGATCAGGATAAGGAGGAGCAGGATCAGTACGAACATGGCTGGATAAGGGCACCGTTCGGGTGCCTTGATGATGGTGCAGGCCGCGCGAGGCTGTCAATCAATCGCGCCCTCGCGCGGTGGCAGCCGTGGTGGCGTCGAAGCTCGCGACGGGCGCTTCGAGCCGCTCGGGCAGGGTGGCGGCCAATGCTGCGGCGGCCTGCGCGAACTGCTCGCGCATGTCGTCGACCAGGCTTGACGCCGCCCGGTGGCTCGCGCGCAGCAACTGGATTTCAAACGGCAGGCCGGGCTGCACCGCATGAAGCGAGACACGGCCGGGGCTGGCGCTCAACGCCGTGTACTGGTCAAGCAGTGCCATGCCCAGGCCCGCTTCCACCAGCGCAAGTGCCAGCGAATACGTCTGGACTTCCAGTGTGGAGCGGGGCTCCAGGGCATGCCGTGCCAGCGTCTGCCGCACCAGCAGGCCGAGCGAGCTGTTGTCGTCATAGCCGACAAAGGGCCGCTCCATCAGCTTGCGCATCGGCACCACATGGCGCCGGCCGCCGGCCGGCAACGGCTGGTCGCGCGGTACCGCAAGCAGCATATGACCGGCGGCTACCGGCTCGCACGTGATCGCTTCGTGGCGCGGCGGCGAGAAGGCGAAACCCAGGTCGATCTGGTTGGCGAGCAGCGCGTCGACGATCTCGTCGGTATGGTGGGTCAGCACCTGCACCTGGGTGTCGGGGTAGCGCGCGCAGAAACCGCGCACCGCCGGCACCAGCAGCGGGCCGGCCAGGCTCGGCGTGGCCGCCACGCGCAGGCGTCCGGCGCCCTTGTGGCGCAGGCTTTCCGACACGCGCCGCACGCGCTCGATCTCGCCATATAGCCTTTCGACATCGCCATACAGCGCGGTGGCCTCGGGCGTGGCCTGCAGGCGGCCGCGCACGCGCTCGAACAGCCGGAAGCCGAGCGACGCCTCGGCATGCTGCAGCACGCGCGTGACCACGGGCTGCGAGACGTGGAGCAGGCGCGCGGCCTCGCTGACCGTGCCGGTCAGCATGATGGCGCGGAAGATTTCGATCTGGCGCAATCGCATGATGGAGAGGGTGGTGCGTGGCGGCCCATAGCCTGAAGACATATTCTGGCACGTATTGGCATTGGGCAAGCCGCGTGCGCTCGAGTACGCTGCTGCCATCGGATCCAAAGCGACAAGGATGGCAATGCGGGTAGTGATCGTGGGCGCCGGCGTGGTCGGCATCACCAGCGCCTGGCGCCTGGCACAGGATGGCCACGAGGTGACCCTACTCGAGCGGCATGACGGCCCCGGCGAGGAAACCAGCTTCGCCAACGGCGGCCAGCTCAGCTACAGCTACGTGGCGCCGCTGGCCGGGCCGGGCGTGATGGGCAAGGTGCCGGGCTGGCTGCTGCGGCGCGATTCGCCGATGCGCTTCAGGCCCGTGGCCGATCCCGCGCAGTGGCGCTGGCTGGCCGCGTTCATGCGCGCGTGCAATGCCGCCACCAGCGAGGCCACCACGCGCAAGCTGCTGCGGCTGGCGTTCTACTCGCGCGACCTGATGCAGGCATTCGTGGCCAGCGAAGGCGGCAAGTCCGGGGCGGGGACGGACTTCGATTTTGCGCGGCGCGGCAAGCTGATCGTGCACCGCGATGGCGACGCGTTCGAGTCGGCGCGGCGCCTGCTTGACTACCAGGCCAGCCTGGGTTGCGAGCAGCAGGCGCTGGACCGCGAGGCCTGCGTGGCGCTGGAACCCGCGTTGCTGGGCATCCGCGACGAGATCGCGGGCGCGATCTACACGCCGAGCGAGGAAGTCGGCGACTGCCACCGCTTCTGCCTGTCGCTGGCACGGTTGCTGCAACAGCAGCCGGGCGTGTCGATGCGCTTCGGTACCAGCGTCCAGGGGCTGGTGCAGGAAGGGGATCGCATCAGCGGCGTGCGGACGGCGTCTGGTGTGGTGCCGGCCGATGCCGTGGTGGTTGCCGGCGGCATCGGCAGCGTGCCGCTGCTGCGTCCGCTCGGCGTGCGGCCGCTGCTGTGGCCGCTCAAGGGCTACAGCATCACCGTGCCGCTGTCGGACGGCGGGCGTGCGCCGCATATCAGCATCACGGATTTCGCCAACAAGATCGTCTATGCGCGCATCGGCAACACGCTGCGCGTCGCCGGCATGGCTGACCTGGTGCGCGGCGGCGCGCGCATCGATGTCGAGCGCGTCGGCACGCTGGTGACGCAGACGCGCGCACTGTTTGGCGGTATCGTGCCCGATATCCCGCTGGCGCAACTGCAACCGTGGGCAGGACTGCGGCCCGCCACGCCGGATGGCCTGCCGATGGTCGGTCCATCGCGGCTGCGCGGGCTGTGGCTCAATCTCGGGCATGGCGCGCTGGGCTTCACGCTCGCCATGGGCAGTGCGGGACTGCTGGCCGACCGGCTCGCCGGACGCAAGCCAGCCGTCAACGCAGAGGAATTCTCCGCCGCGCGCGCATAGCAGCACGGCAGCGCGGCAGGGTTTTGCAGTACGTGGTTTCGATGGAATGCCTCGATCAACAAGCACCCTCAAAAGAAGGAGCGCCAACATGAAGCAATCGCACACTAGCCGCAACCGGGTCCCCCTGCGCCTGCTGGCAGCCACTGCCCTCAGCCTCGCCAGCACATTCGCCGCCACGACGGCCAGCGCCGCCGATGGCGACACGCTGCGCAAGGTCAAGGAGAGTGGGGTGATCTCGCTCGGCTACCGCGAGTCGTCGATCCCGTTCTCGTACACCGACGGCAAGGAGGTGATGGGCTACTCGCACGAGATCCTGCTGCAGATCGTCGACAAGGTGAAGAGCGATCTCAAGATGCCGAACCTGCAGGTCAGGCTCACGCCGATCACCTCGCAGAACCGTATTCCGCTGGTGCAGAACGGCACCATCGACATCGAGTGTGGCAGCACCACCAACAACCTCGAGCGGCAGAAGCAGGTGGCGTTCTCGAACAGCCTGTTCGTGTACGGCATCAAGATGCTGACCAGGAAGGACTCGGGCGTGAAGGAGTTCAGCGACCTGAAGGAGCGCAACGTGGTCACCACCGCCGGCACCACCGGCGAGCGCCTGCTGGTCAAGATGAACGGCGAGAAGGCCATGAACATGAACCTGATCAGCACCAAGGATCATGGCCAGTCGTTCCTGATCCTCGAAAGCGGCCGTGCCGCAGCCTTCGTCATGGACGAGCCGCTGCTGTACGGCGAGCGCACCAAGGCCAAGAGCGCAGGCGACTGGGTAGTGGTGGGCGCGCCTTTGCAGACGGAGAACTACGCCTGCATGTTCCGCAAGGACGACCCGTCGTTCAAGAAGCTGGCCGACGGCGTGGTGGCCGACCTGATGACCAGCGGCCGGGCCGAGAAGTTGTACAACAAGTGGTTCATGTCGCCGATCCCGCCGCGCGGCATCAACATGAACTATCCGCTGTCCGCCGACATGAAGGCGCTGTTCGCCGCGCCGAACGACAAGGCGTTCCAGTAGAGGCATTCCAGTCAAGGCGCCGGCGGGGCAGGCCGGCGGTTATATAGCCATGATGAATCGTTATTTCCGTATCGATAGCGGTTGCGGTAGCGTTGAGGCCGATATAGGCTCATAGCAGCACAACCGGCCGGCAGGTCCTTGCAAGAGACCGCCGGTCATTCCGCATCCCACTGGAGAACATATGCGATCGATTCGTCATGGCTGGCTCAAATCCCTGCTGGCTGCCTCGCTGATCGCCGGCACCGCTGGCCTGAGCGCCACCGCGGCCAGCGCCGCGGACCTGCTCGACAGCGTCAAGCAGGCCGGCGTGCTGAAGGTCGGCCTGGAGGGTACCTATCCGCCGTTCGGCTTCCGTGGCCCCAAGAACGAACTCGACGGCTTTGACGTGGATGTGGCGCGCGCCGTCGCCGCCAAGCTCGGCGTGAAGCCGGAATTCGTGACCACCGAGTGGAGCGGCATCATTGCCGGCCTGCAGGCGGGCAAGTTCGACGTGATCGTGAACCAGGTCTCGGTGACGCCGCAGCGCAAGCAGGTGCTGGACTTCTCCACCCCGTACGTCTATTCCGCCGCCCAGCTCATCCAGCGCAAGGATGACAAGCGCGAGTTCAAGTCGCTCGAAGAACTGAAGGGCCACAAGCTCGGCGTGAGCCTGGGCAGCAACTACAACGATCTGGCCAAGTCGGTGCCGGGGATCGACGTCAAGACCTATCCCGGCGCGCCCGAATACCTGCGCGACCTGGCCGCGCAGCGCGTGGATGCCGCGCTCAACGACCGGCTGATGGTGAACTACCTGATCAAGACCGCCAACCTGCCGCTGCGCCCCGGCGCGGTGGTGCCGGGCGCCAATGCCGAAGTTGCCATTCCGTTCCGCAAGGACAACCCGAAGTTTGCCCAGGCCATCGACCACGCGCTGGACGACCTGCGCAAGGACGGCACCCTGACCAAGCTGTCGGTGAAGTGGTTCGGCTCGGACGTGACCAAGCCCGGCAAGTAAGCTGACCCTGCCATTGACCAGCACCCCGCCCGGCCGGAGGCCGCGCGGGGTTTGCGCGCATCCCGGCAGGCCGGTTACGATTGGCGCGTCTCTTTCTGCCTCCCGCAAATGTCCGCTCTCCAGCTCGTCTCCGAATCCATGCCCGTGCTGCTGCAGGGCACGCTGCTGACCATCAAGTTCGCGCTGTGGTCGATGGCCTTCGGGCTGGTGCTGGGCACGGTGGTGGCGCTGATGGGCATCAGCCACAGCGCCATCCTGAAGAGCATCGCGCGCGCATACGTCAGCATCATGCGGGGCACGCCGCTGCTGGTGCAGATCTTCGTCGTCTACTACGGCTTGCCCGGCATCGGTATCGCGCTGGAGCCGACGCCCGCCGGCGTGCTGACGCTGAGCCTCAATGTGGGGGCCTATCTTTCCGAGAGCATGCGTGGCGCGATTCTCGGCATTCAGCGCGGCCAGTGGCTGGCCGCGTACAGCCTTGGCCTGACGCCCGGGCAGACGCTGCGCTATGTGGTGGGCCCGCAGGCGCTGCGCCTGGCGGTGCCGAGTCTTTCCAACAGCCTGATCAGCCTGATCAAGGACACCTCGCTGGTTTCGGTGATTACCGTAACGGAGTTGCTGCGTACGGCTCAGGAAGTCATTGCGGCGACCTACCAGCCGCTGCCGCTCTATCTTGCCGTGGCGGTGATCTACTGGGTGCTGAGTACCGGGCTCTCCGGGCTCCAGCATATGTTGGAGCGCCGGCTTTCCTTGCCGGGCCGGCATTAGGAACTTGCTTTGCAAACAAAAAGGGCCAGCCCGTCCGGGCTGGCCCCTGGTCCATCCGGGATGCCTGCTTAACCCTGCGCGACGCGGCCGGCGATGTGGGCCAGCGCTTCGTCGACCTGGTCCACCAGGATCAGGCACAGGTCACCGGCCTGCAGCCGCGACAGCGACGTGTCGATGGCCAGGAACTCGCCCCGGATCTCGTCGATCGTGCTGGCGCGCGTGGCGCCCTGCAGGCCTTCGCGCAGCAGGGCGAGCACTTCGCCGTCCTCGCGGCCGCGCTGGCACTGGTCCTGGTACAGGATGACCTCGTCGAATACCCCGCCAAGGATCTGCGTCTGCTTGCGGATGTCTTCGTCGCGGCGGTCGCCGGCGCCGCTGATTACCACCATGCGGCGCTTGGCCGGCATGGTCTGCACGGCATTGCACAGCGCCTGGATGGCATCCGGGTTGTGGCCGTAGTCGGCAATCAGCGTGGCGCCCCTGTAGTCGAACACGTTGAAGCGGCCCGGGGCCGTCTGCGCGTCGTTGACGAAGGTCGCCAGGCCACGGCGGATGATGGTCCAGTCGATGCCGAGCGCCCAGGCCGCGGCGATCGACGACATGGCGTTCTCCACCTGGAAGCCGATCGTGCCGTTGCGGGTCAGCGGGATCTCGGCCAGCGGGAAGCGCACCTCGTTGTCGCCTTCGGAGGCAACGATGTGGTCGCCGTCGACGAACACCACGCGCTTGCCCTGCGCGCGGTGCGTGGCCATGGCCGGCTGGCCCGGGTCATGCGCGAAGAACGTCACCGAGCCCGGGCAGGCATCGGCCATGCGCACCACCATCGGGTCCGCGGCGTTGAGCACGGCCATGCCATGCGGTGCCACGTTCTGCACGATCACGCTCTTGAGCACGGCCAGGTCTTCCACCGTGCTGATGAACGACAAGCCCAGGTGATCGCCTTCGCCGACGTTGGTCACCACGGCCACGTCGCAGCGGTCGAAGGCCAGGCCTTCGCGCAGCAGGCCGCCGCGCGCGGTCTCGAACACGGCGGCGTCCACGTCCGGGTGCAGCAGCACGTTGCGCGCGCTGCGCGGGCCGCTGCAGTCGCCGGTGTCGATGCGCTCGCCACGGATATAGACGCCATCGGTGCCGGTCATGCCCATGCGCAGGCCGCTGGTGGCCATGAGATGGGTGATCAGGCGGACCGTCGTGGTCTTGCCGTTGGTGCCCGACACCGCCACCACCGGAATGCGGCCATCGTCGCCGTCGGCGAACATGGTCGACACGATGGCTTCGCCAACCGCACGGCCCTTGCCGTACGAAGGCTGCAAGTGCATGCGCAGGCCCGGCGCGGCGTTGACTTCGACGACGCCGCCGGCCTGTTCCTCGAACGGCTTGAGCATGGTCTCGCACACGGCATCCACGCCGGCGATGTCGAGGCCGACCATCTGCGCGGCAGCCACGGCGCGCGCGGCGATGTCCGGGTGGACGTCGTCGGTCACGTCGGTGGCGCTGCCGCCGGTCGACAGGTTGGCGTTGTTGCGCAGTACCACGCGCGTGCCCTTGGGCGGCACGGATTCCGCCGTCAGGCCCTGCTTGGCCAGCACGGCCAGGGCAATGTCGTCAAAGCGGATCTTGGTGAGCGAAGTCGCATGGCCCTCGCCGCGGCGCGGGTCGCGGTTCACTTCCTCGACCAGCTGGCGCACGGTATGCGAGCCATCGCCGATCACCTGCGGCGGATCGCGGCGCGCGGCGGCGACGAGGTGCTTGCCGACCACCAGCAGGCGGAAGTCATGGCCGGGAATGTAGCGCTCGACGATCACGTCGGAGCTGATGTCCGAGGCCACTTCATAGGCCGTCATCACTTCCTCGCGCGTGCGGATGCGCACGGCCACGCCCTTGCCCTGGTTGCCGTCGCGCGGCTTCACCACCACGGGGGCGTCGATTTCCTGCGCGGCCTCCCACGCTTGCTCGGCGCTGCGCACCGAGCGGCCCAGCGGCACCGGCACGCCGGCGGCATGGAGCAGGCTCTTGGTCAGTTCCTTGTCCTGCGCGATCGATTCGGCCACGGCGCTGGTCGCGCTGGTTTCGGCGGCCTGGATGCGGCGCTGCTTGCTGCCCCAGCCAAACTGCACCATCGAACCCTGCGTCAGGCGGCGGTACGGAATGCCGCGCGCCACGGCAGCGTAGACGATGGAGCCCGTGCTGGGCCCGAGGCGCACGTCTTCGTCCAGTTCGCGCAGGCGGTGCAGCGCGTCGTCCAGGTCGAACGGCGCGTCGTCGCGCGCGGCCACGCACAGCGCCTGGGCCAGATCGAACGCCAGGCGGCCGACTTCCTCCTCACTGTACTGCACGATCACCTGGTAGGTGCCGGGCTCGACGGTCTGCGCCGTGCGGCTGAATGTGACCGGGCAGCCGGCCGCGGCCTGCAGGCGCAGCGTGGCGCCTTCCAGCACATGCGCGAGCGACAGCTCGCCGGCGTCTTCGTCCGGATGCAGCGGCCCGATGTCGGGAAAGCGCGCGCGCAGGCGGTCTTCAAAGCCGGGCAGGGCGGCGACCATGTCCGACGGTTCCGGACAGGCCACGATCGCCTCGATGGCGGTGTGGCGGCACCACAGGTTCGGGCCGCGAAGGGCCCGGATGCGAGAGACTTCCATAGATTCTGGTATCCGTTCTTCTTCGGGCCGTCAGGCGCGGCGCGGGGGCTGGCCCATCCACTGGTGCACGCGGTCGACGGTGGCGCCGGTGGCGCCTTCGTCGCACTGCAGGACCAGCAGGTCGCCGGCCACCAGCTGGCCAAGCGCGGTCTCGATGGCGTCGCGGCGCGTGCCTTCGTCGATGATCTTGGTGACGCGGCGTCCTTCGTAGAGCCCCTGCTTGAGCAGGGCGCGGGCCTCGGTGTCAGGCAGCGCGCGCTTGACGCTATGGTCATCGCACAGGAACACGCGGTCGAAGGTGGCGCCCAGGACTTTGCCCTGGCGGACCATGTCTTCGTCGCGGCGCTGCACGCCAGCGCCATAGACGATCATGCGGCGTTCGGCCGGGAAGCGGTCCAGCGCGGCGGCCAGGGCCTCCAGCGCAGGGGCGTTGTGCGCATCATCCACCACCACGATGGCGCCGTTGCGCTCGAACAGCGTGAAGCGGCCCGGCACGTCGACCTGGCCTACGTCGAAGGTCACGATTCCCGCGCGGATCAGATCGTTGGAAATACCCAGCGCCCAACCCGTGGCGACTGCCGCCAGCACGTTTTCCACCTGGAACGAAACGCGGCCGGCATAGGTCACCGGAATGGCGGAGACATCGGTCAGCGGCGTTTCGAGGTTGCCAGTGGCCAGCACGACCTTGCCATCGCGCACGAACACGGCGCGCTTGCCGTTGGCACGATGCGCGACGATGGCCGGCAGTTCCGCGGACAGGCCAAAGAAGATCACGTCGCCGTCCGACAGCTCGGCCATTTCCACCACGCGTTCGTCGCGCGCGTTGAGCACGGCGGTGCCGTTCTTGAGTACCACGTCCACCTGGGTGCGCAGTACATTGAACATGCGGTCTTCGTCTTCGATGTAGTAGTCGCCCATGTGGTCGGGCGCATCGAAGTTGGTGACCACGCCGACCTGGCAGCGGTCATAGACCAGGCCTTCGGAAAGGATGGCGCCGCTGTCGTTCTCGAACACGGCGGCTTCCACCGCGCGGTTCATCAGGATGCGGTGGCCGGCGTCCCAGTTGGCGCGGTCGCCGCCCTGCACCAGGCGACGGTCCAGGAACAGGCCGTCGCTGCAGGCGAGGCCGGTGTGCTTGCCCGACAGCTGCAGCAGGCGGGCGACCAGCTTGGCCACCACGGTCTTGCCGTTGGTGCCGGTAATGCCGACCACCGGGATGCGGCCGGGGTTGGTGTCGTCGGCCTCGGGGAAGAGGTGGTCGACGATGGCGCGGCCCACGGGGCGCGGCGTGCCTTCCGCCGGCTTGAGGTGCATGAGCAGGCCAGGGCCTGCATTGACTTCCACGATGGCACCGCGTTGCTCGGCCAGCGGGCGCGAGATGTCCTCGGCCACCAGGTCCACGCCCGCGATATCCAGGCCGACCACGCGCGCGGCCAGCGCTGCATGCGCGGCCACGCTCGGGTGCACGCGGTCGGTGACGTCGAATGCCACGTTGCCGGTGCGCTGGATCAGCACGGTCCGGCCTTCGGGCGGTACCGAGGTGCCATCCATGCCCTGGCGCTTGAGCTCCAGGCGCGCTGCCGAGTCCAGCCGGACGCGGTTCAGCGGATGGTCTTCGGTGCTGCCGCGGCGCGGGTCCGAATTGATCTGCAGTTCGATCAGTTCCTCGATCGTCGACTTGCCGTCGCCGACCACGCTGGCGGTCTCGCCCATCGCGGCGGCGACCATGCGGCCGCCCACCACCAGCAGGCGGTGTTCGTTGCCAGGGATGAAGCGCTCGACGATCACGCCGCTGCCTTCCTCAATGGCCACCGCGTAGGCGGTCTCGACTTCTTCGCGCGTCACCAGGTTGGTGAAGACGCCGCGGCCATGGTTGCCGTCGTACGGCTTGACCACCACCGGCACGCCGATGTCCTCGGCGGCTTCCCAGGCGTCTTCCGGCGACTCGACCATGCGGCCTTCCGGCACCGGCACGCCGCACGATTCCAGCAGGCTCTTGGTCAGGTCCTTGTCGCGCGAGATGCTTTCTGCGATGGCACTGGTGCGGTCGGTTTCGGCCGTCCAGATGCGGCGCTGGCGCGCGCCGTAGCCAAGCTGAACCAGGTTGCCGTCGGACAGGCGGATGGACGGGATGTCGCGGTCATCGGCGGCATCGGCGATGCAGGCCGTGCTTGGGCCGAGGCAGTGCTCGTCGACCAGGCTGCGCAGGTTGTCGACGGCGGCGGGCACGTCGAACGGGCGGTCCTCGATCGCGGCCATCACTAGGTCGCGTGCCGCGAACAGCGCGGCGCGCGTGACTTCCTCATGCCAGGCGCGCACGATCACCTTGTAGACGCCGCGGATCGGGGTCTCGCGGGCCTTGCCGAAACCGCCGGGCATGCCGGCCAGGTTCTGCAGCTCAAGCGTCACGTGTTCGAGGATATGGCCCGGCCATGTGCCCTCCTTGAGGCGCTGCAGAAAGCCGCCGCGCTCGCCAATGCTGCAGCGATGCTCGATCAGCGTCGGCAACCACGTCGACAGCCGTTCGTAGAACCCCGGAATCGTGTTGGAGGGAAAATCCTCCAGCTCCCCGATATCGACCCACGCCTCCAGCACGGGCCGATATGTCCACATATTCGGGCCGCGCAGCGACATGACATCGAAAATCTCAATGTCCTTCTTTTTCATTGATTTAGCTTGAGGCAATGGGCGGAGACGCCCGAGAAATGGAAGCCTAACCTTTCAATAACGTTACAGCATACGTCAGGTTGACTTCTTTAGCTGACATCCGATTGTGCAATGCATCAGGAGCCCCGCTGGTTTGCGTTATGTATACTTGCGGGCAAAATCGCGGGCCGCCAGTGTGTGGCCATTCTAAATTGTTTCAAGTTATGTCCGTTTCCGCTGGACGCTGCAAGGCGCGCCGACAATGACCCAATCCTCCCTGCCTGTCTCTCAAAGCAACGCCCCGGGCGAGCCCTGGCGGGCCGAAGCCGGCGCGCTGCTCCGCCCCGGCGAGACCGTTCTGGCCGGGCTGGAGCTCGACCTCGACGCGAGGCTGCATTTTACCCAAGGGTGGCTGGTTGTGACGGACCAGCGTCTTCTGGCTAGCGCTCCCGGTGAAAAAAGTGTGCGGGAATGGGCCATCGAGCCGGGCCTGCACCTCTCGCACACCGATCACGCGGGCGTTGGCACCCTGGAACTGGGCAATGACACGGCCCGCTTTGCCAGCTGGCGCTACACGCTTGGTTACAATCCAGCCGCGCTGCGGCTGGTCGATCAGTTCGAGGCGCGCCGCGACGTGGCTACTGCCGAGGTACCACAGGACGCCGGCGAAGTGCTGTGTCCCACCTGCAAGGCCCCGTTGCCGCCGGGCGAGGAGCAATGCCCGCAGTGCAGCCGGGAACTGGAAACCCCGCCGTCGACATGGGCGCTGCTGCGCTTGTGGCGCTTTGCGCGCCCGTACCGCTGGGAACTGCTGTCGGGCTTCCTCCTGACGCTGCTGTCCACGGCGGCTACGCTGGTGCCACCGTACCTGACCATGCCGCTGATGGACAAGGTGCTGATCCCGTTCCAGAACGGCGTGCCGATCGACTACGGCCTGGTGCGCCTGTACCTAGCCGGCCTGCTGGGCGCAGCCCTGGTGGCCTGGAGCCTGGGCTGGGCACGCACCTACCTGCTGGCGCGCGTGTCCGAGCGCATCGGCGCGGACCTGCGCACCACCACCTACGAGCACCTGCTGAAGCTGTCGCTGGAATACTTCGGCGGCAAGCGCACGGGCGACCTGATGGCCCGCATCGGCTCGGAAAGCGACCGCATCTGCGTCTTCCTGTCGCTGCACCTGCTGGACTTCGCCACCGACGTGCTGATGATCGTGATGACGGCGGTCATCCTCATCTCGATCAACCCGTGGCTCGCGCTGGTGACGCTGGTGCCGCTGCCGTTCATCGCGTGGATGATCCACCTGGTGCGCGACAGGCTGCGCCATGGCTTCGAGAAGATCGACCGGATCTGGTCGGAGATCACCAACGTGCTGGCCGACACCATTCCGGGTATCCGCGTGGTCAAGGCCTTCGCGCAGGAAAAGCGCGAAGTGGCCCGCTTCCGCGAGGCCAACAAGCACAACCTGGCCATCAACGACCGCGTCAATGCGGTGTGGTCGCTGTTCACGCCGACCGTGACGCTGCTCACAGAAATCGGCCTGCTGGTGGTGTGGGTGTTCGGGATCTGGCAGGTATCGCACAGCGCCATCACGGTGGGTGTGCTGGTGGCCTTCCTGACCTATATCAGCCGCTTCTATACGCGGCTCGATTCGATGAGCCGCATCGTCTCGGTCACGCAGAAGGCCGCGGCCGGCGCCAAACGCATCTTCGATATTCTCGACCACGTGTCGAGCGTGCCCGAGCCCATACGCCCGGCAAAGCTGGACAAGGTGGAGGGCGCCATCGAAATGCGCGACCTCGGCTTCCGCTACGGCAACCGCGCGGTGATCCGCGGCCTGGACCTGTCGATCGCGCCGGGGGAAATGATCGGGCTGGTCGGGCACAGCGGTTCGGGCAAGAGCACGCTGGTCAACCTGATCTGCCGCTTCTATGACGTGTCCGAAGGCGCGATCCGCGTCGACGGTATCGACATCCGTTCGCTGCCGGTTTCGGAGTACCGCCGCCATATCGGCCTGGTGCTGCAGGAGCCGTTCCTGTTCTTCGGCACGATCGCGGAAAACATCGCCTACGGCAAGCCGGACGCCACGCGCGAGGAGATCGTTGCTGCCGCACGCGCCGCGCATGCGCATGAATTCATCCTGCGGTTGCCGCACGGCTACGACTCGCTTGTCGGCGAGCGCGGCCAGGCGCTGTCGGGTGGCGAGCGCCAGCGCATTTCGATTGCGCGCGCGCTGCTGATCAACCCGCGCATCCTGATCATGGACGAGGCGACTTCGTCGGTAGACACGCAGACCGAGAAGGAAATCCAGAAGGCACTGGACAACCTGGTGCAGGGGCGGACCACGATCGCCATCGCGCACCGTCTGTCCACGCTGCGCAAGGCCGACCGTCTGGTGGTGATGGACCGCGGCCAGATCGTTGAAGTGGGCGGCCACGATGAGTTGCTCGCACGCGAAGGTGCCTACTACAAGCTGTACCAGGCGCAGGCCCGCAACGTCGATACCGAGGACGAGCCGGCCGATGAGGATGCCCTGCTGGGCACGGAGACCGCCAATGCTTAATGACGACACCATTCTTACCGCTGGCGAAAATCCCGATACGGAATTCACGCTGACCCGCAACGCTTTCGGCAAGCTGGTGCTGACGCTTGGCGACGGCACGGCGCACGAGGGCGTGGTACCGGTGCGCGCCTTCCCGATCGGCGCGCCCGATGACGGCATCGGCATGATGAGCACGGACGGACGCGAGCTGGCCTGGGTTCCGCGGCTCGGCGGGCTATCGGGACCGCAGCGTGCGCTGGTGGAAGAAGAACTGGCCGCGCGCGAATTCATGCCGGAGATCCAGCGCATCGTCAGCGTCTCTACGTTCGCTACGCCGAGCGAGTGGACCGTGCAGACCGACCGCGGACAGACCACGCTGGTGCTGCGCGGCGAGGAAGATATCCGCCGCCTGGCCGGCAGCACGCTGCTGATTTCGGACAGCCACGGCATCCACTACCTGATCCGCGACCTGATGGCGCTGGATCGTCACAGCCGCAAGATACTCGACCGCTTCCTCTGAGCTTGCGCCGTGGGGGGCTGCTGCGTCAGTGCAGCAGTTCCTCGCCGTCTTCGTCGTCGTACATGTCGTCGTGCATCAGCGGGGTCTCCGCGACCATGTCGAACACCGTTGAGTGGTAGTGAATGCTGAACCAGTCGCGGAACATGGCCAGCGACAACTGTTCCGGCCACAGCGACTCGTCAAACCACTCGGCGAGCATGAACTCGAAGAAACCGCGCCAGCGTTTTTCCACCCAATGCCTGGCATTGTCTGTGGTGTCAGCGAGCTCCTCCGGCAACAGGAAAACGCTCTGGTCTTCCCGCACGTGTTCGAGCGTCAGGTTGGGCACGGGCTCGGGGTCCACGGCCCGGATCCAGTCCAGAAACGGCTGCTCCGGAACGATCGCGACCAGGGCGCGGTTGATGGTGAAGCGGGGATAGTCGGACATGGCAAGGCTACAGGGCAGACCGCAGGACGGTATTGTAGACGCCGGAATGGGCGGCAGCGACGACGCCACTGTGGCGTGGGCGGACAGCCGTCTTCCGGCCAAGAAAAAACCCAGCCTGGAAAAGGCTGGGTTTCGGAAATACTGGTGGAGCCGGCGGGAATCGAACCGGCTCCACCACATCTCTATAACCCGTTGATTCTATTGGCAGCCGTGGTGGGTGTTGCGGTTGGAGGTGTCCCATGTGGGACACCTGTTCGGGGTCGAGTGTAGCAGGCTGGCGCCCGTACAAGGCACTGGTCGGGCGTTCGGTCCATTCGGGAATCGAACCGGCGCCCCAATTACATTTAGGTGGCCTACCCGACGTATCTGCCGATGCTCACCGCCAGGGCTTTCACTCGTCGTCGTCTGCGCTCACGTTCGTGCACAGGCGAATCTGCTCGAGCTCCTGCTGGCGACGATGCAGGATGTTGCCCACGACAACTTCGGGAATTGCCGAGCGCGTCCAGGTTTCGCTGACCTTCATGCCGATCTTGCCGGTGTTGTTTTCATGGCCAGTGGGGCGCTCGCTCCAGCGCAAGTAGACGCCGACGCCGCCACCGACCGGGAAGAGGTCGGCGAACAGGCCCGCCTCCGCATACTTGTCGCGGACATACTTCGCCTGCAGCTCCGACTTGAATTCGAGGTAGGCGTCGCCTACCTCTTTTTCTCTTGCGTTGAACAGCAGGATGTCGGTGATCTGGGCGACCTGATTTGCCGCATTGGTCTTCCATTCCAGGTAGCCGAGGCCCGCGGCGTTGCACAGCATTTGGCACAGCTCGCTCGAACTCTTCATCATCGTTGACTCCTTCTTCTGATTGTTGTTACGGGAGATGCCATTCTGCCAGCAGCTGCACCGCAAATCCCGCCCTCGAGACCCCGCCGAAGAGGGATCAGAAGCCGTGGGCGCGGTTGTTCTCGTGTGCAGCAGCTCTCAGAAGGCCGCCCGGCTGGTCGCGGAATGCTGGGCCAGCAGTGTGTGCAGCTTGCCAGCGGCAACCCTCCAGATCAGGCGGGCGCCAGGTTGGCGGAGCTAATCCAGACTGGGACATCTGGTGCTTGATTCTGCAAAACCTTGATGTCGCATGTTGCCCCGAAGCGACAATGGGCACTGGAAGACTCACCAGCCAGCCACGTTTCATCAGTAGTTTTCAATGCCCAACGGGCGCAAAGTAATAAGTAAGTGCTGACATGCATCGCCTATTCAGAGCGACATATTCCAAGGGCACTGCACACTACCGCCAAATGCTACTGCAGTCGGCGCTGACTTTGCGCTATGCGTCCATTTCGGAAACTCATCAAGAAGAATGACCCCACGGCTCCTCACAATGAACTAGTCAGCGCGGTGCTCGTTGCAGTAAGTTTCGCGCCGGCGGCATATCCGGATGCCGTCCACCGCAATTAAGGAGTAGTCAATGGAGAGTTTCAGCAAGCCGGGTGGGCGCGATGCAAGGTCAAAACGGAGCCTGCGCGAGTCGAATCCACAGTTTTATGTACATCGCAGAGTAAGTTCCCCGCTGCCGACATCATCAGACATAAATCCGGCCGCCGACCAACAACCGCAGCCTCCTCAGACGAAGACTTCGCCCCTCTTGATCCCTACGAATGTTCAGCGACTGTTGCGAGATTACGCCTTGCCGGCATATGAGCGGGGGAGTTCTACGGACATAAAGCAAGTACAACTCCGCCTGCCAGAAGCCCTGAAGCAGGATCTCGATTTCATGTGCCGCTGCCTAGGAGTTACCCGGCACACTTGGATCTTGAGCGCGCTTGAGGAGCGTGTCTCCGCGTTTCTCGCGCAGATCGCGCCCAACGAGCGAGAGCCTGCTAGTGACGACCTGCTTGTATAAGGATTTCAGCCCTTGCCACGCCTTACTCCTATTCCGCTCCTATTCATGGGGGCCGGGTGCGGCACGTAGGCTACATCTAAGGATTCGAAGGTTTTAACTCGGCCCCCAACTTACAACGATGTCCTTCGAGGTTGCGTTTCATTTCTAAGGGGTCGACCTTTTAGACGGGCGTGCATCAGCGACGCTTGGGTGATTCGAGCACGCGGTCGAGCTTCGCGTCGATGCTTTCGAGGCGTGCTTCGATGCGGCGCAGGCGCTCGTCGGCCTTGTCGGCTCGCACCTCGATGCGGTCCAGTTGCTTGTCGAGCGTGTCCATGCGCGCGGTGTAGCGCTTGTCCATCTCTGTGATCTGAACCGCAAGAGCCGACTTGCCAAGATCGACTTTGGCCGGCGCGTTCGAGTTCATGAACGACAGCACGCTCAGGATGGCAGCGATGGTGGCAGCGAGCGCTGCGAGGCTGGTCTGGTGCATGGTGCGGTGCTGGTCGGTGAGTTGCAGTTGTCGCCGGCCCGGGGTTCTACTCTGACGCCACGCACGGGACAGCCAGTGAAGTGTATCAATCAGGAGGGGAGTCTAGGGGCTGGGTTTTTCAACCCTTTTCTGTCCCCCTATTCATGTCTAAGGTATTGATATGTATGAAGAATAGGTAGTTATAAGGGTGGGGGTGCGAAAATCATGAAAATCAATGGGTTACGTGTTTTCTAGCCCCCGAATTTTCTGCGCTGGCGTCTGGTCGGTATGCGCATCCTTGCGGCCAATTCGCGTAGCGCGTAGCGCGCCCTGTCGTTCAGCTTAGTATGCGCCACGGTCAGGCGGAGGTCGCTCGCGAAGGGCGCTGCGTCGGCAATGAGCGCGCGCAACGGGTCCAGTCCTGGCTTTGGGATACCGACGGCGAAGAAGGGCCGGGACAGTGCAGTGAAGTTGAATGCTCGAGCGTCTGCGAGCGATGCGAAGGGCATGGCGCCTGCCTGCAACCGCACCTCGCTACGAGCGCGCCATTCGGTTTGGGGAAGCGTACGCCTGGACCCGCCCTGCTGGTCATCACGCTTGACGTAAAAGCGCTGCATCACCTCGTCATTCTTGTCGCCAACGTAGACCGTCTTACCGTGCTCCATGAGTCGGCGCAGCCGCGGGTAGCTGACATGCCATGCGCTCTGGGTCTCATCGTAGACTGCGCCTGCAATGCGGCGGCTTGCGCTGCAGAGCTTTTTAGCGCCCTGAACGCGGCGGGCGGCGATGCTGGCGAGGTCCGCGAGGTTGGTCGAATAGATATCCACCGCGACCTCGACAGCGTAGAACGTAGGGGGCGCAGCGAGCGCCCTGGTGCCGGCAACGCGCTCTAGAACCCGCTCAACGTCCTCCCATGACTTCGGCTCGTTGATCGTCAATCGGAAGCGCGTGGCGGCGCCGCCGTCGCCCTCATCCAGCGGCTTGGCAAAGGTCACCTTGGCGAGGCGCTGGATGGTCGGGCCGTTGCTGGCGCTTGCCAAGGTGATGTCCAGCTTTAGCCAGTCGACCTCCGCACGGAAGGTGAGGCGCGCGAGGTCTGCGCGGTTGGCGATGTCGAATCCCATCACAGCCCGGTCAAGACGTAGCAGTCGCCCTCGTCGTCGTGGCAGGTGCTGATTGCGATGGCGCGCTGCCCTTGACCGTGGTGCAGTCGAATGTTGTGGACGATGGCAAACCCGGCGTCCATCGTGTTGTCGATGACGGAGGCTTCGAGCACGTCCGCGAATTGGTTGCCGGTCAGTCTTTCCATGCGTCGCATATGCTCCCGTGCGGCCTCGGTTGCTGCGGTCTGGGTTGCGATGGACTGGTCGATGCTGAATGCTTGCATGCTTGTCTATGAAAGGGCGCGGAACGATGCCCGCGCGGGTGTGAACGATCAGATTGCTACCGAGCCTGTGGCGGGGGCGGTCGCTTCCGGGTCGCCATCCACGGGGATTTCGTCGGTGGTGATGCCCGCATACACAACCTGGCTGCCAACGATGAGCTCGCCGTAGCAGACGGGCACCGAGTTGCCCTGCTGGGTGGTGTTGACCGCCCCGTTGAAGGCATAGCTGGGGCGGTTCTCAGGGCGCTCGGTGCTGGTGATGGCGGGCGGCTTCGTCAACATCTGCGCGACGCCACCAGCAACCAACCCCGTGCCCATAGCGACGGCCATGCTGGCGGCGATGCTTTCATGCATCAGTCCAGTCATGCCCGAAAGCGTTCCTCCGCCGGTGTAGAAGGTGGCTGCGATCAGCGCCGCGCCAATCAAGATCTGCAGTCCACCCCGGCCCGCGCCGGCCACGACCGGCACAATGCGGATGGGCGCCGCGCCCCAGACTTCCTGCGTGAGCCCCTGCATGTCCTGATCCCGCTTGCCCACGAGCACGCGGTAGCCTGGCTGGCTGTGCTCGATCAAGTGATTCTCGAAGTCGGGGAAGTTCGCCATAAGCGCCCGTATGGCTTCTGCGGGGCTACCTACGGCGAATCGGTGGTGCCGCCCGAAGCGGCGCGCGAGGTGCCCGTAGAGTCGGACCTCACGCAGCACGGGGGAACCTGCTGCGTGCGCGCTCATTCGTTCAGGCCGTGAGCAAGGATGCCGTGAAGCCCTTCGCGGCTTTCGATGAACAGTGCCGGAGCACCGCCGTATGCAGCCGCACGGCGTCCGATGTGGACATTGAAAGAACTCAGACGAATAGCGTGGTCGATCTCTGCGGCGTCTAGCTCCTGGCGTAACTCAGGCTCGGAAAGCACGCGGAAGTTGTTGACGTGGATGTCGGTGAAGATTTCGTCCGCAGTCGCGGTGAAGATTGCATTGGTGCCGGCAAAGCCATCGACGAACATGGCCGTAGCGCCGCCATATGCGGGTGTCCGCCGCCCGAAGTTGACGTTGCAGCTGCCAAGCTCAAATACCTTGTGAATTTTCGCTTTCTCCTTTTCCCGTCGGAACTCTTCAGTCGGTACAAAACGGGATGAGGTGATGCTGATATCGGTGAGGTGGATGTCGTCGGTGATCATGGGATTCCATAAGTGATGAAATATCCTCATTCGAGGTCTAAGCCCATTATAGGCAGCGCGAGGCACCCGCCTTTGATGACAACAACAAACTTGATGACCACTCAGGGAGTGTCAGATTGGGCTATACCCCAGATGGACGTCAGGCGAATCGTCCACTTAATGTCAGGTTAGGGTTTATTAAGTAATTTCTTGACACATTCTAGCAAGGATCATAGACTTCAACCTGACACAACGGGAGCGGGTCATGCAAGTTGGTTACATCCGGGTTAGCAGCGTCGAACAGAACACTGAGCGCCAGCTCGATGGCGTGCAGGTCGACAAGACATTCACCGACAAGGCCAGCGGCAAGGACACCAATCGACCTCAGCTACAGGCGGCTCTGGAATTCGTGCGTGAGGGTGACAGGCTCGTGGTGCACAGCATGGATCGCCTGGCCCGTAACACTGAAGACTTGCTGAGGATGGTGCGCGAGCTCACCGGCAAGGGGGTGAGCGTGCAGTTCCACAAAGAGAACCTGACATTCAAGGCCGATCAGGCCGACCCGATGGCTACCCTGATGCTGACCATGCTTGGCGCCTTCGCCCAGTTCGAGCGCTCGCTGCTGCGGGAGCGTCAGCGGGAAGGCATCGCGGTTGCCAAGGCAAAAGGCGTCTATCGTGGCCGCAAGGCTGCACTATCGGCAGAGCAGGCCGTACAGCTTCGTCAACGCGTCGCAGCCGGCGAAGCGAAGGCCGCCGTTGCGCGGCACTTCGGGATCAGCCGGGAAACGCTGTATCAATACATCAAGGCCGAAGCCTGATGATCGTTCGACTGGCCGGATGCACCATGTAGGGCCACGGCTGTCTCTGACCGACCCATCCCGGCCGTTGAGCTTGCGTAGTCTCGAAGACCGCTCCCGAAGGTGCAACGGTCATTCAAAGCAACGCGCAGAGGGCAAAATGATACGGCCCGAACTGGGACCTGTGCCATGCTGCCTCGTCGTGCAGCGCCAGCGCGACGTCCTCGACTTTCGCCAGCAGGGTCGGACCTCTGGCTCTGTCACACCTTACACCCTACGCCGCGCGAAGATGCACCAGGTCCTCGTTGCCTGGTAAATCCGCCGTCCCATGCATAAAATGGTAAGCGATTCACTGCCGTCCCGTGGTGTGGATCTGAAGTAATCCTTTGTCAGCCGCCGGATCAACCTCGACTTTGACGTCCACATTATTGATTTCGTCCTGCTTGGGTCTGGGGAGTATCAGTCATGAACGCGACGCATGATCCGAAATCCAACCACCTGCTCGCTGCGATGCCGACAGCCGACTGGGAGCGTCTTGCGCCGCACCTTACGCCAGTGGAACTGCCCTTGGGCCACGTGGTGTACGAGTCTGGGGATCAGCTCGGTTACGTCTACTTTCCTGCCGATTCGATCATTTCACTGTTGTACGTGATGGAAGACGGCGCGTCCGCCGAGATCGCCATCGTAGGCAATGAGGGGATGGTCGGGATCGCCATTTTCATGGGCGGAGAAACAACGCCGAGTCGCGCCATCGTGCAGAGCGCCGGGTACGGTTACCGCCTGAGCTCTGCCATCCTGAAGCAGGAGTTCGTGCGAGGCGGGGCGATGCAGCATCTGTTGCTCCGCTATACACAGGCGCTCATTACCCAGATGGCGCAGACCGCCGTCTGCAACCGCCATCACTCCATCGACCAGCAACTGTGCCGATGGCTGCTACTGAGCATCGACCGGCTGCCCTCCAACGACCTGACGATGACGCAGGAGCTCATCGCCAACATGCTCGGGGTGCGACGCTCGGGCGTGACGGAAGCCGCCTTAAAGCTTCAGGCCGCGGGCCTGATTCGCTACAGCCACGGGCATATTGCGGTACTCGACCGGGCGGGGCTGGAAAAGCGCGTGTGCGAGTGCTACGCGGTCGTGAAGCGGGAGTTCGAACGTCTGTTGCCGGACCTAGCCTCGCCCTGAGGGCAGCGGTGGACCGGTAATCAGGAACAGACCCGGTTCTGTGTCAGCAGCGCCCAGACGATCCGCGCGTTACGATCGCTATTAAGCGATTCGACGGTCTCTGACCGACCCGAAGCAGCCAACGGCGTCCAGCGGAAGCGGACAGCCGTACCGCAGACTGGCAGCGATCTGCGCGTACCACACAATGCTCGCTATTTGCCACGAGGCAGATTTACAGAGAACACCGTTTCTGTTGCGTCGGATCGCGCATCGATATCGCCCCCGTGTGCCTTGGCAATCTCGCGCGCGATATATAGCCCAAGCCCCAGACTGCTGTCGGTATTTGTGCCTTGATGGTTCGGGCCGCGCTGGAGTGGATTAAAAATGAGGTCGAGGGTCGACCGCTCAATGGTGCCGGTATTCCTCACTTCCAGTAGGACTTCCGCACCCTTGTCGGTCACTGTCACACATACCGGCGCGTCTTGCACTCCGTACTTGATCGCATTTAGTACCAGATTGCCCAACAATTGCTGGAGACGTCGGCCATCCCAGACACCCATGCAGTCACCGACCACGTCCAGATCCATCTGACGGTCCGGATGTACTACCCGCAACTGGTCCAGCGTATCGGCAAACAACTGGGCCAGATCGATGTCGGTCGGCGCCATATTGATACCCAAACCGAGCCTGGTTCGATTGAAATCAACCATATCGTCCAGCAGCGCCTGCATGCGAGCGCCGCTTCTGATCAAACGGGACGCGGCTCCCGACACGTTTTCGCCGGCGTTCAGCGCTGCCAGATACGACGCTGTAATCTGAATGGTCTGGAGCGGACTGCGCATGTCATGCCCCAACATTCCGAGGAAAAGATTACGGGCCAAGTCTACCTGCATGCTGAAAAAATCTACCGATTCAGCGATTGCCTGATCGATGGCCTCGTTGAAACGGATCATGTCATCCTCGTGATGACTGTCGGGCGCGCACTCGTCCATCCACAGTCGGAGTACGCTCGCGCGCAGGGCACGGTATTCGGCAACCATCTGGTTGATATCGAAGCCGCTTCGCGCGCGCAGAAGGGCGTGCATCTGGGCGGCTGTCTCGGGAGTTCCGGCCAGTTTTGGCGCGTGCCCCGTGGACTTTTCGAATTGCTCTTGCCTGCTTTGGGAAGTAGACAGGTCCTTTGTCACGGCCACCATGATCTGCTGCGCATGGTCTCGTAAGGCCAGCGGTCTCATATCGGCCGCTGCCGGCAACTGGGTGCGCGCAAATGCCTCCCATTGCAACAAAATGGCATCCATATGGTCCAGGATAAAGTCGGCTAATCGCATGTTTGCTTCCGAAGAGCGGGAAATGCGTCGCATAACGCATTTTTGCGGTGAGCAAAATTGCACCTGATTTTGTCGGGTACATCTATTGCTTATGGTAGGAAATTGGAGAACCTCATGCCTACCCGAAACGCGGTGCGCCTGCTGATCGCGGACGACGACCCGAATGCGTTGGCAGCATACGAGTTGTTCTTCGACGCTCATGGTTACGAGACCCGGACAACAGGAGACGGCGCGAAAGCGCTCGCGGCGTACTTTGCGTGGCGTCCGGACGCGGTTGTTCTCGACATTCAGATGCCCGGTTTGGACGGGCACGCGGTGGCAAGGGAGATTCGGCGCCTACAATCCGCGCCGGCCCCTATGCTGGTGGCGGTTACCGCTCTTACTTCGCCTTCCGAGCATGCCGAATCAATCAGATCCGGCTTCGATCATCATTTTGTAAAGCCAGCCGATCTGCCGGCCGTCCTCGCTGCGATAGCGGCCCGCGTAGGCCCTGGCGCCACGGATGATTCATGACAATCGGCTCCGCGGTCTGTGACCGCGTTCCGGCGCGCAAATGACTGGCCGTTCATGGCCGATCTCGGCCGTCGGATCATCGGCCTTCCCCGGAAATCCCTACGGGCGGAATCAATGTGTGAACCGCTGTCGGGAGTCGCACTTGCTCGACGGCGGCTTGCAATAGATTCAGCGCCGTGCCGTGATAGTAGACTTTGGAGGTAATGCGGCCGGTCTCATGCCCGACAATTTCGCCGGTTACGGTTTCACTGACGCCGGCATTCATCATCGCGGTAATGAACCAATGTCGAAATGAGTGAAATACAGTTTCAGGGTTGGTTACGCCGCATCGGTCGCTGTAGCGGCCAAACCATTTCGAGGCGGCTGTACCAAACCCATCTCTGCCCGGCTTGAGCTCAGGGAACAGCCGTGACTCGCCAGCGCTGCGCAAGCGTTCGACATGACGCAGCAAACCTAGCTCGATCAGCGTTGAATGTACCGGCACCACGCGCCGGGCGTTGGCGTTCTTTGTGCGCTGGCCCTCCTCTTCATCCAGCACGCTGATGCACTGTACGCCGTCAATGTTCGCTATGTCGTTCAGTGATAGCTGGCAGAGTTCGTTAAGGCGCGCGCCGGTCAGGAGTGCCATCGGCATCAGCCAATAGGTGTAGGAGTGTTTGAAGCGCTTGCGCTGGAACTCCCGCGACGAGAAGAGGGCGACCAACTCCTGTGTCGTGTGTGGCCGCCGCTGGATCGTTTGCTCGTCCTTGATGGTCAGGGCTTCAGCCGGGTTTCGGGTGATGCCGTATTTCTCCTGCGGGATGCACCATTTGAACAGGGTGCTGACGCGCTCGATCACTCGATTGATGGTGGCCGGTGCGCTGGGCTTGTGTTCCAGCGCCGCGATCTCGGCCAGCGACATGCCGGCGTATTCCTTGCGCTTGTTGCGGTTGGGTGGCAGCTTCCGTAGGAGCTCCAGAAAGCCCGTCATGGTTGCCCGATCAATGGTGTTGAGGGGCCGGTCGCCTACCGCCTCGACGAAGAGCTCGAATGTGGCCCTGAGCGCTTCGGCGGTCTTGGGCGTCCAACTGCCCCGGGCTTGCTGCTCGCGCATGTAGTCCCAAGCAGCCGTGGAGAACAGCGGGGCATCGGGCTTCGGTGCCTCTGGGGCCGGGCGGTGCGCCAGCTCCATAGCGGTGGCTGCGCGCCCCTCCATGATCCCGATCTGGCGTTGTGTCCTGGCGTGCGCGATGCCTTCCTGCGTTCGCTTGAAAAGCTCGTCATATAGCCGGGTGTCAGCTTCTTCCTGCTGCTCGCGCATCATGGCCTTGAGGCGCTCGATCTCGATCAACTGCTTAAGCGGAGTCTTGCTGTCGCTGGTCATCTGTCGTCGGAGTGTACGGAACAGCTGCGCGAACATGGCCGCGAGTCGGTGGGCGGCTGGCGCGGCTTCGCGCACGCTGGCGGTCCCAAGGCTGCGGTAGACCTCCCTGACCGGAAACAGGAGCCGGAGGTCATCCGGGATGCGCTGTCGGTAATAGAGGATGCCGTGTCTGTTCCTGTGCAGTCGGGCTGGTAGTCGGATGGACATGCCGGGGCCGGTGTGGGGTAGTCATGTGGGACACCTCACCGAAAACTGGCCGTCCAAAGAAAAACCGCCTGACGAATCAGGCGGTTAGAGTGTTCTGGTGGAGCCGGCGGGAATCGAACCCGCGTCCGCAAGCCCTCCACAGAGAGTTCTACATACTTAGTTCTGTCATTTGATTTAACCGCCGCATCGCGGACGAACACGCTCTACGATGGCGAGTCACTTGGTTTTCGTCCCCGCAGTCGTGACACCGACGGGGCTTATCTGACGTAAATAACCTCGCTGGTTCTTGCGAACCCTAGCCCGTCAGCGAGCCAGTGCGAGGACGGCGGCCCTTAGGCTGCCAGTGCGTAACGTTCGTCGTTAGCAGTTATTACATTCCCATTGATTAACGAGGTGACGGGTCCTCGGTATGCCCTCCACTGCTTCGCAACCCACGTCGAAACCAGGTCGGCCCCAGTGATAAGAAGACGGATTGTACTCGGTTTGGACGGAAGTTGCCGTGTCGGGTTCCGTTTTTGCTTGCCAACGCGGATCAGGCTGGCATGAGCAGGGGAATCAACTCGGCGGGATGCCGCACCAGGTAGTCGGCGCCCCAGGTTTCCGGCGGCTCGCCTTCGCCGCAATATCCGTATGCAGCGGTAATCGTGACCATGCCCGCTGCCTTGCCCGCCTGGATATCGCGTAAGTCGTCGCCCACATACACGCATCGCTGCGGTGCCACGCCGCTCAGTTCCGCGGCATGCAACAGCGGGGCGGGGTGAGGCTTTGCGTGAGGCGTCGTGTCGCCGCTGACCACGGCGGAGGCCCGGGGCGTCAGCCCGATGGCAGCCACGAGCGGCACCGTGAATCGCGCGATCTTGTTGGTGACGATGCCCCAGCGGATGCCGGTGGCTTCCAGTGACTCCAACACCTGGGACATACCGTCGAACAGACGCGTATGCACGGCAATGTCGGCTTCGTAGTAATCGAGAAACAAGTCGCGCAGGGCAGGAAAGTCGGGGTCGTCGGGCTGCTTGCCAAAAGCCGCGCCGAGCAGCCCGCGGGCGCCGTGCGATGCGACCGGTCGCAACTTCTCATACGCTACCGGCGGGCGTCCGTGCTCGACCACGAGGCGATTCGCTGCAGCGGCCAGGTCTGGTGCGGTATCGGCCAGCGTGCCGTCCAGATCAAAAAATACGGCGTCAATCCCCGTCATCATTCGCCCACCCGGCGGAAGGCCATCATGTAGTTCACGTCCGTATCGCGGCCGAGCGCGTAGATCTGCGAGAGCGGGTTGTAGGTCATGCCGCGTACCTCGATCAGGTCCAGGCCGGCGTTGCGCGCAAATCGCGCGAGTTCCGACGGTGTAATGAACTTTTCGTAATCGTGCGTGCCGCGCGGCAGCATCTGCAAGATGTATTCGGCACCCACGATGGCCATCAGGTAGGCCTTCAGGTTGCGATTGATCGTGGACACAAAGACATAGCCGCCGGGACGGACGAGTGTGGTACAGGCCTGGACGATGGACGCAGGGTCGGGCACATGTTCCAGCATCTCCATGCAAGTCACGACATCCACGCTGCCCGGCTCGCGCGCGGCGAGCGCTTCGGCAGCGATCTCCTCATAGGTAACCGCAACGCCGGACTCCAGGCTATGCAGGTCCGCGACGCGAAGCGCTTTGCTTGACAGGTCAATGCCGCGTACCTGGGCGCCTAGCCGCGCCATGCTCTCCGAGAGGATGCCGCCGCCGCAGCCAATATCGACCACCTTCTTGCCGGCCAGTCCGGCAATGCCATCGATCCAGCCGAGGCGCAACGGGTTCAGGTCATGCAGGGGCTTGAACTCGCTGTCAGGGTCCCACCAGCGGTGGGCCAGTTCGCTGAATTTGTCGATTTCCTTGGGGTCGGCGTTCCGGCCGGCGGTATTGCCAGCCGAAGGCGGCAGGGTTTGCGTAGACGACGTCATGGTGTGCGGTGCCGGCTGAGCTCAATGTGCGTGAGCCGGCAGATTGGGAGTCTGACCAACTGTACCAAAAAAAAAGCCCAGCTTGCGCTGGGCTTTTTTGCATCGGAAAGATCCGATTAACGTGCGCTGCGGGTGCCGACCACTTCGACTTCCACGCGACGGTTCGGTTGCTGGCAGGCGATCTGTGCCTTGCGGGTGCCCTTGCACGACTTCGCATCGACCTTCAGCTGGCGCTTGCCCTTGCCTTCGGTGTACACGCGGTTGGCTTCGACGCCCTTGCTCACCAGGTAAGCCTTGACCGATTCAGCACGACGGATCGACAGGCGATCATTGTACTTGTCCGAACCGAACGAGTCGGTGTGGCCAACGGCGATGATGACTTCCAGGGTAATGCCTTGCAGCTTCGAGACCAGGTCGTCCAGCTTCGCCTTGCCTTCCGGCTTCAGGACGGCCTTGTCGAAGTCGAACAGGGTGTCAGCAGCGAAAGTGACCTTCTCGCTGGAAACGACCGGAGGAGCAACCGGTGCCGGTGCCGGTGCCGGTGCAGCGGCCGGGGCCAGGGCGCCGTCGCACAGGGCGTTGGCGGTAGCCGGGGTCCAGGAGCTGTCGCGCCAGCAGAGCTCGTTCGTGCCATTCTTCCACACGTACTCGCTCGTACCGTTGCCCCAGTTGTCATTCACGGCCTTCTTTTCATAGGGGACGGACTGGGCTTGAGCGGATGCAGCCATTACTGCGGTAGCTGCAACGAGCGCGAGCTTGGCAAATTTTTTCATATTTCTCCTCTCAGGATGAGATCACCGCAGGGTTACTGCGAGCAAATGGACGAAAACAAGTCATACATTCTTCGGAGTATAACATTCTCGATGTGGTGTATGCTCCACTTCGAACAATGTCTGGCTCTTCGCTGGGGAATTGTGCCACAAGGCTCGTTTCCTAAGAAGTAAATATATTCGATTCAATCAACGGGTTTTGACCCCTGTGGTGTTTGTGCAACACGGCTCTTGAGCTACCCGCAAAGCCTTGTGGCATCAGGCTTTGCGGGCTTCGAGCCAAGCGCACCGGAGAGCTGAACGGGCCCGGGGGAGGGGGTCGGAGGCGGGTCCGCGCGCATGTTAGAATGGCACGTTGGCCAGCCGCCAGATGCCTCGCGCATAGGGTCGGAAAACATCGGCCGCCTTTCGCTTAAACCCGCCGCATAAACCACGCCGCAATGGATCCATTCGCAAAAGAAACCCTTCCGGTCTCCCTCGAAGAGGAAATGCGCCGCTCGTATCTGGATTACGCAATGAGCGTGATCGTGGGCCGGGCGCTTCCCGATGTACGAGATGGCTTGAAGCCGGTTCACAGGCGCGTGCTCTATGCGATGCATGAGCTCAACAACGACTGGAACCGGGCGTACAAGAAATCGGCTCGTATCGTCGGCGATGTGATTGGTAAGTATCACCCGCACGGCGACACTGCTGTATACGATACGATCGTCCGCATGGCGCAGAATTTCTCGCTGCGCTACATGCTGGTCGACGGCCAGGGGAATTTCGGTTCGGTGGACGGGGATAACGCGGCAGCCATGCGTTATACCGAAATCCGCCTCTCGAAAATCGCCCACGAGATGCTGCACGACATCGACAAGGAAACTGTCGATTTCGATCCGAACTATGACGGTTCGGAAAAAGAACCCGCCATTCTCCCGGCGCGAATTCCGAATCTGCTTATCAATGGTTCGTCGGGTATTGCGGTCGGCATGGCCACCAATATCCCGCCGCATAACCTGAATGAAATTGTCGACGGCTGTCTTCACCTGCTGCGTAATCCGCAGGCGACGATCGATGAGCTGATTGAATTGATTCCCGCGCCTGATTTCCCGACTGCCGGCATTATCTACGGCATCCAGGGCGTGCGCGAGGGTTACCGCACGGGACGTGGCCGTGTCGTGATGCGTGCCCGCACGCACTTCGAGGACATTGACCGCGGCCAGCGCCAGGCCATCATCGTCGACGAGCTGCCATACCAGGTGAACAAGCGCACGCTGCTCGAGCGCATCGCCGAACTGGTCACCGACAAGAAGGTCGAGGGCATCTCGGACATCCGCGATGAGTCGGATAAGTCCGGCATGCGTGTGGTGATCGAACTCAAGCGCAATGAAGTGCCTGAGGTCGTCCTCAACAACCTATATAAGAACACCCAGCTCCAGGACACCTTCGGCATGAACATGGTGGCCCTGGTCGATCGCCAGCCACGCCTGCTGAACCTGAAGCAGATGCTGGAGTACTTCCTGGCGCACCGCCGGGAAGTGGTGACCCGTCGCACCGTGTTCGAGCTGCGCAAGGCGCGCGAGCGCGGCCATGTGCTGGAAGGCCTCGCCGTGGCGCTGGCCAATATCGACGAGTTCATCGCCATCATCAAGGCGGCGCCGACGCCGCCGATCGCCAAGCAGGAGCTGATGACGAAGTCCTGGGATTCGGGACTCGTTCGCGACATGCTGTCACGTGCCGAATCCGACACGCCGGGCGGCCGTGCCTCGTATCGCCCGGATGGCCTGCCAGCGGTGTTCGGCATGCAAGCCGATGGCCTGTATCGGCTTTCGGACTCGCAGGCTCAGGAAATCCTGCAGATGCGACTGCAACGCCTCACGGGCCTGGAACAGGACAAGATCGTCCAGGAATACCGCGAAGTGATGGCGATCATCGCCGATCTGCTCGACATCCTGGCCCGCCCGGAGCGCATCACTACCATCATCTCCGACGAACTGACCGCCATCCGCGCGGAATTCGGTGACGAGCGCCGTTCACAGATCGAACTGAATGCGACCGAACTGGACACCGAGGATCTGATCACGCCGCAGGACATGGTGGTCACGCTGTCCCACAGTGGCTACATGAAGAGCCAGCCGATTTCCGAGTACCGCGCGCAGAAGCGCGGGGGGCGCGGCAAGCAGGCGACGGCCACCAAGGAAGACGACTGGATCGACACGCTGTTCGTGGCCAATACCCACGACTACATCCTGTGCTTCTCCAACCGCGGCCGCCTGTATTGGCTGAAGGTCTATGAAGTGCCGCAGGGCTCACGCAACTCGCGTGGCCGCCCGATCGTCAATATGTTCCCGCTGTCCGACGGCGAGAAGATCAACGTCATCCTGCCGGTGCGCCAGTTCGACGCAGAGCACTTCATCTTCATGGCCACTGCCCGGGGGACGGTCAAGAAGACGGCGCTGACGGAGTTCTCCAATCCGCGCAAGGCTGGCATCATCGCCGTCGATCTCGATGAAGGCGACTACCTCATCGGCGCTGCGGTCACGGATGGCCAGCACGACGTGATGCTGTTCTCGGACGCCGGCAAGGCCGTGCGCTTTGACGAGAACGATGTGCGCCCGATGGGGCGTCAGGCCCGCGGTGTGCGCGGCATGAATCTCGACGAAAGCCAGACGGTCATCGCCATGCTGGTGGCTCCGGCCGAGACGGCCGAGACCGCCGACGCCGCGGAGCAGACCGAGGCCAATGCGCCGGGCAGTGTGCTGACTGCGACGGAGAACGGCTACGGCAAGCGTACTCCTATCGCTGAGTACACTCGACACGGGCGCGGCACCAAGGGCATGATTGCGATCCAGACGAGCGAGCGCAATGGCCGTGTGGTGGCTGCTGCACTGGTTTCGCCCGAAGACGAAATCATGCTGATCACCACCGGTGGCGTACTGATACGTACGCGTGTGGCCGAAATCCGGGAAATGGGCCGTGCCACGCAAGGCGTCACGCTGATCAACGTCGACGAAGGCACCAAGCTGTCCGGCTTGCAGCGCATTGTGGAAAGCGATGCCGACACTGGCTCCGGCTCGGAAGAGGCGGAAGAAGCCGACGGCGCCACCGATGCCGACGCCAATTCGTAAGTTGTTGCAACAATAGGACACCGGCCGGAACTCGCCCGATGGCGAGCCGGACTAAAACGGACATATTTTCCAGGGAGTCACAATGCTCAAAACCTACCGACGTATCGCTGTTCTGGCTGCTTTCGTTCCGACGTTCATGGTGGCGCAACATGCCCACGCCCAGGACGCGGACAAGACGGCAGCCATCAAGGAACTGCTTTCCGTCATGCAGGCTGACCAGGCTGTGAAGGGCCAGGCCGACAACTGGCAGCAAGGCGCCAAGCAGGAAGCTCCGCTGGTGCTGGAACAGGTGCTGGTCGAGAACAAGACGTTGAGCGACAAGCAGAAGCAGGCCGCTGTCGAGAAGCTGAAGAAGAACGGCGCCGTACAGCGCATGGTCGATGGTGCCGGCACGGCATTCAACACCGACGGCTTCCGCAAGGATGCTCTTCAGGCTCACTATGACGCCTTCGGCAAGTACTACAGCACCCAGGAAATCAAGGATCTGACCACGTTCCTGAAGTCGCCGACCGGCCAGAAGTTCATGACCAACCAGGGCAAGGCGACCCAGGAGATCTGGGGCTCGATGATGCAGAAGTACGGTCCGCAAGTCGGCAAGTCGATGCGCGACGCGGCCGAAAAGGAAATCTCGGCTGCCGCGAAGTAATCGCCGGCGGGCAGGGCGCTGGTCCGGCGCCCGCCCCGCATCGCCCAACGGGATGCGGGTTTGAGGGATAATGGCTGCTTGGGTTACACCGGCAGCCATTTTTCTTTTCCAGTCCATGAACGATCCACAGACCCCCGCCCTCGCTGGCATGCAGCGCGCATTGGCCGAACGTGTCTTCAACTTCTCGCCCGGCCCGGCGGCGCTCCCTGTCGAAGTGCTGCAACAGGCTGCCGAGGAAATGCTGTCATGGCATGGGACGGGCGTGTCGGTCATGGAGATGAGCCATCGCAGCAAGGAGTTCGAAGGCATTCTGGCGGAGACCGTGGCGGATCTGCGTGAACTGCTGCACGTCCCCAAGAATTTCCGCATCCTGTTCCTGCAAGGCGGAGCGATCGGCGAAAACGCGATCGTGCCGCTGAACCTGATGCGTCTGCGCCATGCCGAGCAACCGAAGGCGGATTTCGTGGTGACGGGAGCGTGGTCGGTCAAGACCGAGCAGGAAACCCGGCGCTATGGCGAAGTCAACATCGCCGCATCGAGCGCGGACCGGAAGTTCACCGAAATTCCCGCAGTAACCGACTGGAAGCTGTCGGACGACGCGGCCTACGTGCACCTCTGCACCAATGAAACCATCGGTGGTGTGGAGTTCCACGAAATTCCGGACATCGGACAGGATCAGGGCCGCGTCGTGGTGGCAGACGCCTCGAGCCACATCCTCTCGCGACCGGTCGACTGGTCGCGCGTGCAGGTCATGTATGGCGGCGCGCAGAAGAACATCGGCCCTGCCGGCGTGACCATCGTGATCGTGCGCGAGGATCTGCTGGGCCACGCTCACCCGCTGTGCCCGTCGGCGTTCAACTGGCGCCTTGTGGCGGAGCACGGCTCCATGTACAACACGCCGCCGACCTACGCCATCTACATTGCGGGCCTGGTGTTCAAGTGGCTGAAGCGCCAGGGCGGCGTGCCGGCGATCGAACAGCGCAATATCGCCAAGGCAAAGGCGCTGTACGACTTCCTCGATCAGAGCGATTTCTATCGCAACGAGATCGATCCGCACTGCCGTTCGCGTATGAACGTACCGTTCTTCCTCGCTGACGAAACCCGCAACGAGGCATTCCTGCAGCAGGCCCGCGCCAACGGCCTGCTGCAGCTCAAGGGCCACAAGTCCGTGGGCGGCATGCGCGCCAGCATCTATAACGCCATGCCGGTCGAAGGCGTATATGCCCTGATCGACTTCATGCGCGAGTTCGAACGCATCGCTGCCTGACGGCGCCGCGTTGGCCCGCCGCGCGCCATCGGTGCGCGGCATCGTTTCATTCTCAGGCCCTCCTGCGCGGAGCGGCCCAACGGGTTCCTGCAAATGACAAGCGAAGACAAAAACACCGCGCGCGAGGAGACGCAGCAGAGCGGTGCTTCCCAGAGCGAGGCGGAGCGCGCGCTCGGTGCTGAACTGGCTCCCCTGCGCGAGCAGATCGATACCGTGGACCGCGAACTGCTGGCGATGCTGAACCGGCGCGCGCAACTTGCACTGGATGTCGGCGAAGTGAAGAAGAAGTATGGCGCCCCGGTGTTCCGCCCGGAGCGCGAGCTGCAGGTCGTGCGCAAGGTGCAGGCCGCCAATCCCGGGCCTCTGCTCGGCGAGAGCGTCGCGTCCATCTGGCGTGAGGTGATGTCGGCCTGCCGCGGGCTGGAAAAGCCGCTGGAGATTGCCTTTCTGGGCCCGGCCGGCACGTTCTCCGAGCAGGCGCTCTATGCCCACTTCGGCCATGAAGTGTCTGGCGTGCCATGCCCGAGCATCGACGAGGTGTTCCGTGCGGTGGAGGCAGGGACGGTCGAGTACGGCGTGGTTCCGGTCGAAAACTCCACCGAGGGCGCGGTGTCGCGCACGCTGGACCTCTTCCTGCAGACTTCGCTGAAGATCAGCGGCGAGATCGCGCTGAAGGTACACCACAACCTGATGGCCTCTTCGCCGGACATGAAAAGTGTCAAGGTCGTGCGCGCGCATGCACAGGCGCTGGCGCAGTGCCAGCACTGGCTGAGCGCAAACTACCCGCACCTGGAGCGGCAGGCCGTATCGAGCAATGCCGAGGCCGCGCGCATGGCGAGCGAAGACCCGACGGTTGCGGCCATTGCCGGCGAATCGGCGGCCAACCGCTATCACCTCCATGTCATCCGCCCCCATATCCAGGACGATCCGCATAACCGCACGCGCTTTGCCGTGATCGGCAGGTACGAGACCGAGCCGTCGGGAAGCGACCAGACGTCGATGATCCTGTCGGTGCCCAACAAGGCCGGCGCGGTCTACCAGTTGCTCGCGCCGCTGGCGGAGAACGGCGTGTCGATGTGCCGCTTCGAGTCCCGTCCGGCACGCAGTGGCGCCTGGGAGTACTACTTCTACGTCGATGTCGAGGGTCACCAGCATGAACCGCCGGTCGCACGCGCGATCGAGACGCTGCGGCAGAATGCCGCCTACCTGAAGGTGCTGGGGTCGTACCCGTCCAGCAAGTAAAGCGTACGCGCGAATACGACGAATACGACGAATACGGCGGCAAGGAGACAAGATGGCAGAGCAAGGCAAGCAAGGCGGCAAGTTGCCGTTTGGTCCGGACTACGTCAGGGCAATCTCGCCCTACATCGCTGGCAAGCCGATTTCCGAGGTGGCGCGCGAGTTTGGGCTGAACGAGGCCAGCATCGTCAAGCTGGCCTCGAACGAGAACCCACTGGGCATGCCGGAGTCCGCGCGGCACGCGGTGGCAGCGGCGGTTGCCGAGCTTGGGCGCTATCCCGATTCGAATGGCTTCGAACTCAAGGAGGCGCTTTCCGCAAAGCTCGGCGTGCCGCAGGACTGGATCACGTTGGGCAATGGCAGCAACGACATCCTTGAGCTGGCCGCGCACGCGCTGGTCACGCCGGGACAGTCCGTGGTGTATGCCGAATACGCGTTCGCGGTCTATGCGCTCGCGACCCAGGAAATCGGCGCGCGCGCGATTGTGGTGAAGGCGCGCGACTATGGTCATGACCTCGATGCCATGGCCGCGGCGATCACTGCCGATACCCGCCTGGTGTTCATCGCCAACCCGAACAATCCGACCGGGACTTTTGCGCCCGCCGCGGCACTGGAATCATTCCTGGCCAAGGTGCCCGCCCAGGTGGCCGTGGTGCTGGACGAGGCGTACAACGAATACCTCGACGATGACCAGCAATATGACTCGCTGGCGTGGGTGCGCCGCTATCCGAATCTGCTGGTGTCGCGCACGTTCTCCAAGGCATATGGACTGGCCGGTCTGCGCATCGGCTATGCGGTGGCGCAGCCCGAGCTGACGGATCTGCTGAACCGCATCCGCCAGCCGTTCAACGTCAACAGCGCGGCCCAGGCCGCGGCCGTCGCCGCGCTGGGCGACACGGTATTCCTGCAGCGCAGCGCCGAGCTCAACCGCGCCGGCAAGACCCAGCTCGTCGACGCATTTTCGCGCCTTGGGCTCGAGTCCGTCGCCTCGTCCGGGAACTTTGTGCTGGTGCGCGTCGGCGATGACGATGACGCCGGCGCACGCGTCAACCTGGCGCTGCTCAGGCAGGGTGTGATTGTCCGTCCCGTGGGCAACTACGGCTTGCCGCGCTGGCTGCGTGTCACGATCGGCTTGCCCGACGAGAATGCCGCGTTTATCGCGGCGCTGGAGCGCGCGCTGAAGTGAGCCGCGCGACGACTATGCCTTCCTGTTTTCGAATTCGCTGTATTGCCCGCCCCCGAGGGCTGAGATTGTGAGCGCTCTGCATTTTTCCCGTGTTGTGATTGTTGGTGTCGGCCTGATTGGCGGTTCGCTCGCGCTTGCGCTCAAGCGCGCCGGTATTGTCGGCACGGTAGTGGGCGTGGGCCGTTCGCCGGCCTCGCTGCAGAAGGCGCTGGACCTCGGTGTCATCGACGAAGCCGCTTCGCTGGAAGATGCTGCGCGCGACGCCAGCCTGATCGTGCTGTGCGCGCCGGTAGCGCAGAATTTTGCGTTGCTGCACGCGCTGGAGCCGCACCTGCGGCCGGGCACCATCGTGACCGATGCGGGCAGCACCAAGTCCGATGTGATCATGGCGGCCAAGACCGCGCTCGGCGACAAGGTGGCCCAGTTTGTCCCGGCGCATCCGATCGCGGGTCGCGAACTGAATGGTGTCGAGGCCGCGCTTGCCGACCTTTATGTCGGCAAGAAGACCGTGCTGTGCCCGCTGCAGGAAAACGCGCGTGCCGATGTGGCCGCGGTGCGCGCGATGTGGGAAAGCGCCGGTGCCGAGTGCCACATCATGTCGGCCGTGCAGCACGATGCGGTCTTTGCCGCCGTCAGCCATCTGCCGCACGTGCTGTCGTACGCGCTGGTCGCGCAGGTCGGCAACGCCGAGGACGCTGCGCTCAAACTCGCCTTCGCCGGCGGGGGCTTCCGCGACTTCACTCGCATTGCCGCATCGTCGCCGGAAATGTGGCGCGATATCTGTGTGGCCAACCGCGAGGCGCTGCTGCGTGAGCTGAATACCTACCAGTCGGTGCTGACGCATCTGAGGACTCAGATCGAGAAGGGCGACGGCGCGGGGCTGGAGCGCATTTTTGCGCGTGCGAGCAAGACCCGCCTGCAATGGGGCGCGGACCGTGCAGCCGCGGCCAATACTGAACCCTGAATCGGCGCGGCCAAATCCGCGCCCTAGTGTGAATAACATGGAACACCTGACGCTTGGCCCTCTTACCCGTGCCGCGGGCACCGTCCGTCTGCCGGGCTCGAAAAGCATTTCGAACCGCGTGCTGCTGCTGGCAGCGCTGGCCGGTGGCGAGACGCGCGTGCGTGACCTGCTCGACTCGGACGACACCCGCGTCATGCTGCAGGCGCTGAAGACGCTTGGCGTCGCGTGGCGCCAGGAAGGCAGCGACTACATCGTCACGGGCTCGGGCGGGAATTTTCCGGTCAAGGCGGCGGAGCTGTTCATGGGCAATGCCGGCACCGCGATCCGTCCGCTGACCGCGGCGCTCGCGCTGCAGGGCGGCGACTACAAGCTGTCGGGCGTGCCGCGCATGCACGAACGGCCGATCGGCGACCTCGTCGATGGCCTGCGCCAGGTCGGCGCGGACATCGGCTATCTCGGCAATGACGGCTTTCCGCCCTTGCATATCCGCTCCGCGCCGATTTGCATCGACGCGCCGATCCGCGTACGCGGCGACGTGTCGAGCCAGTTCCTGACCGCCTTGCTGATGACCTTGCCCATGGCGCAGGCGGCCAACGGCAGGATCGAGATCGAAGTGGTCGGCGAACTGATCTCCAAGCCGTATATCGAGATCACCCTGAACCTGCTCGCGCGCTTCGGCATCGACGTGGAGCGGCAAGGGTGGGAGCGCTTCATCGTTCCCGCCGGCGCGGCCTATCGGTCGCCGGGGGAGATCTTCGTTGAAGGCGATGCGTCGTCGGCGTCCTATTTTCTTGCGGCCGGTGCGATCGGTGGCGGCCCCGTGCGGGTGGAAGGCGTGGGCATGGCGAGCATCCAGGGTGATGTGCGCTTTGCCGAGGCGCTAAACCGGATGGGTGCCAACGTGATGGCGGGCGACAACTGGATCGAGGTGCGCGGCACCGAACGCGACGACGGGCGCTTGAACGGCATCGAGCTGGACTGCAACCATATTCCCGACGCCGCCATGACACTGGCGGTGGCGGCGCTGTTTGCCGAGGGCACGACGACGCTCACGAACATCGCCAGCTGGCGGGTCAAGGAAACCGATCGCATCACGGCCATGGCGACCGAGCTGCGCAAGCTCGGTGCGCAGGTGGAAGAGGGCGCGGATTACCTGAAGGTGACGCCACCCGCACAGTGGCAGACCCCGGCCGAAGGCATTGGCACCTATGATGACCATCGCATGGCCATGTGTTTCTCGCTGGCCGCGTTTGGCCCGCTGCCGGTCCGGATCAACGACCCGGGCTGCGTGGCCAAGACGTTCCCGGACTATTTCACGGTATTCGGCGGCATTGCGCGCTGAGCACCGGGGTGCCCGCCTGCGCCGGTTCGTGCCGGCGCTCGCCTCGCGAGCTAAGAGCAAATAACGGGAACAAGCACGGGAACGAGCGGGAAGCCGCGTCTTAGTGGGATGAATCAAATGACAATGATTCGCAATTGATCTTCAAATCGAAATTTTCTGCCTGCATCATCAGCAATGACTATCGTTCACGTCATCACCATTGACGGTCCAACCGCCTCCGGCAAAGGTACTGTGGCGCACAAGGTGGCCGACGCGGTCGGCTACCACCTGCTCGACAGCGGCGCGCTGTACCGCTTGGTGGCGCTCGCCAGTGATCGCGAGGGCGTGGACATCGGAGATGTCGATGCCCTTGCAAGAACCGCCTCCCGCCTCGATGTGAAGTTCGGCCCGGACCGGGTTTGGCTGGCCGGCGAGGAGGTAAGCCTGGCGATCCGTGCGGAGGCCATCGGCAACCGGGCCTCGGCCCTTGCTGTGCACCAGCCGGTACGCGACGCGCTGACCAAGCTGCAGCGCGATTTCCGCAAGCTTCCGGGCCTGGTGGCGGACGGGCGCGATATGGGCACGGTGATCTTCCCCGATGCCCAGCTCAAGGTATTCCTGACCGCAAGTGTTGAGGCGCGCGCTCGCAGGCGCTATAAACAATTGATTGATAAGGGAATTTCTGCTAATATTGAAGATCTTTTGCGTGACCTTGAGGCGCGCGACGCGCGGGATCGAAACCGTGCCGCCGCGCCGCTGCGTCCCGCCGAGGATGCGAACCTGCTCGATACCTCCGACATGACGGTGGATCAGGCAGTGGCGCAGGTGCTGGAGTGGTTCGCCGCTGTGCGCAAATACTGACTTCGTCAGGCGTACCCAAGCGGTGGACGCTGCCCGCACCATGGTGCCGGCCTCCCGAGAGGAGCGGTCGGCAGTGTTCAACTTGACCCCGCTGCACATGGCAGACTGAGCATGATCGTCGTGCCGGCCGGTGTACCGCGGATTGCTACTTACGTTTATGTCCGACCTGCAAACTAACGAATCCTTTGCCGCACTGTTCGAGGAATCGATCGCCCGCTCCAATATGAAGGCTGGCGAAGTGATCTCCGCTGAAGTCGTGCGCATCGACCACAACTTCGTGGTCGTCAACGCCGGCCTCAAGTCCGAGGCATTTGTGCCGGTGGAGGAGTTCCTGAACGACCAGGGCGAACTCGAAGTGCAGGCCGGCGACTACGTCTCCGTGGCCATCGACGCACTCGAGAACGGCTATGGCGACACCATTCTTTCCCGCGACAAGGCCAAGCGCCTGGCATCGTGGCTGAACCTCGAGAAGGCGCTGGAAGACGGCGAGATCATCTCGGGTACCGTGACGGGCAAGGTCAAGGGCGGCCTGACGGTCATGGTCAACGGCATCCGCGCGTTCCTGCCGGGCTCGCTGGTTGACGTGCGTCCGATCAAGGACACCACCCCGTACGAAGGCAAGACCCTGGAATTCAAGGTCATCAAGCTGGACCGCAAGCGCAACAACGTTGTGCTGTCGCGCCGTGCCGTGGTGGAAGCCACGCTGGGCGAAGAGCGCCAGAAGCTGATGGAAACCCTGAGGGAAGGCGCCATCGTCAACGGTATCGTCAAGAACATCACCGACTACGGTGCGTTCGTTGACCTGGGCGGTATCGACGGCCTGCTGCACATCACCGACCTGGCCTGGCGCCGTGTCCGCCACCCGAGCGAAGTGCTGTCGGTTGGTCAGGAAATCACCGCCAAGATCCTCAAGTTCGACCAAGAGAAGAACCGCGTTTCGCTGGGCGTGAAGCAGCTGGGCGAAGATCCGTGGGTGGGCATCTCGCGCCGCTACCCGCAAGGCACCCGTCTGTTCGGCAAGGTGACCAACCTGACCGACTACGGCGCGTTCGTCGAGATCGAAGCCGGCATCGAGGGTCTGGTGCACGTCTCCGAAATGGACTGGACCAACAAGAACGTGGCTCCGTCGAAGGTTGTCCAGCTGGGCGACGAAGTGGAAGTCATGGTCCTGGATATCGACGAAGACAAGCGTCGTATCAGCCTGGGCATGAAGCAGTGCAAGGCCAATCCGTGGGACGATTTCTCGCGCAACCACAAGAAGGGCGACAAGCTGAGCGGCCAGATCAAGTCGATCACCGACTTCGGCGTGTTCATCGGCCTGCCGGGTGGTATCGACGGCCTGGTGCACCTGTCCGACCTGTCGTGGCAAGAGACCGGCGAAGAGGCCGTGCGCAAGTACAAGAAGGGCGACGAAGTCGAAGCCGTGGTCCTGGGCATCGACGTCGACAAGGAACGCATCTCGCTGGGCATCAAGCAGCTGTCGGGCGATCCGTTCAACAACTTCATCTCGGCCAACGACAAGGGCTCGCTCGTGACCGGCACCATCAAGGCCGTGGATCCGAAGGGCGCCGTGGTTCAGCTGGCTGACGACGTGGAAGGCTACCTGCGTGCATCGGAAATCTCCGCTGACCGCGTGGAAGATGCCCGCAACGTGCTGAAGGAAGGCGAACAGATCACGGCCCTGGTTGTGAACGTCGACCGCAAGTCGCGCAACATCAACCTGTCGATCAAGGCCAAGGACAACGTCGAGCAGCAAGAAGCGATGCAGAAGTTCCAGGCCGACACCAGCACCGCTGGTACGACCAACCTTGGCGCTCTGCTGAAGGCCAAGCTCGGCCAGGACAACCAGTAATCGCAGGCCCTGACGCCCGCGCGAACGCCAATGACCAAGTCGGAGCTCGTCGAAAAACTGGCTGCCCGTTTTCCGCAGTTGCTGCTGCGGGATGCGGACATCTCGGTGAAAACGATACTCGACGCGATGTCCGATGCGCTGGCCGATGGCCATCGCATCGAGATCCGCGGATTCGGCAGTTTTGGTCTGAACCGGCGTCCGCCGCGCGTTGGGCGCAACCCCAAGTCTGGGGAGCGAGTGCTGGTGCCCGAGAAGCGGGTGCCGCACTTCAAGGCGGGCAAGGAGTTGCGCGAACGGGTGGACCGGAGCCTGACTCCGCCTTCGGGCGGGGCAGGTAACGGGCACCTGACCGGTTCGCCGACCGGCAAGGGGCCCCAGGCCGCTACGCCGGGCGGTTCGACGGTGCTGCATGAAGGAAACGGGCTGAATCTGGCCCGTTCCTGACCGCGCCGAAGGCCGGCACTGTGTTGTCGTGAATGGAAAAAGCGCTCCGATCGGGGCGCTTTTTTTATTTGAGGCATCTGCCGTGGGCGTGCCGTTTTCGTTTGCTGGAAGTGATTCCGCTACAATGCCGGGGTCTGCCGCACGCGGCGATGCGCATGTGCGCTCCCGCAACGCTACGCCTGCCACTACCGCATGAAACTCGTCGCCTGGATTATCCGCATCGTCCTGTTTGCGCTGCTGTTCGTGCTGGCGCTGCGCAATACCGCGGACGCTTCGCTGCAGCTTTTCTTTGACGCCGTCTGGCGCGCCCCACTGATCCTGATCCTGTTCGTGGCCTTTGTCCTGGGCGCTATGGCAGCCCTGGTCGCGATTGCACCAGGCCTGATGCGCCAGCGCATGGAGGTGGCGCGGCTTCGCCGTGCCCTCGGCGATGCCGGCCGCCAGCCGACATCTGCCGGCACGGAACGTGACGGCAAGAGCGCTCCTTACAACGTAGTTGGCCCGAAAGTCTGATCCATGATGTTTGAAACCTGGTGGCTGCTGGCGCTGCCACTTGTCTTTGGCCTTGGATGGATGGCGGCGCGCCTCGATGTGCGCCAGCTCATCAGCGAGCAGGGTGCCTTGCCACGCTCGTATTTCAAGGGCCTGAATTTCCTGCTCAACGAACAACCGGACCAGGCCATCGATGCGTTCATCGAAGTGGCCAGGCTCGATCCGGAGACGACTGAACTCCATTTCGCGCTGGGTGCGCTGTTCCGCCGCCGCGGCGAAACCGAGCGCGCCATTCGGGTACACCAGAACCTGGCCACGCGCCCGGACCTGCCCGAGCCGGAGCGCGAGCACGCGCTCTATGAGCTGGGGCAGGATTTCCTGCGTGCCGGCCTGCTCGACCGGGCCGAAGAATCGTTGCGCCGGTTGATGTCCGGCCCGTATGCGGCCTCGGCCAAGCGCGTGCTGCTCGAGCTCTACGAAGTGGAGAAGGAGTGGCAGAAGGCCATCGAAGCCGCGCGCGAGTTGCAGGCGCTCGAGAAGACGGACTATCGCCTGCAGATTGCCCAGTTCTGCTGCGAACTCGCGCAGGATTCGCTGCAACGCAAGCGCCCCGAAGACGCGGTCAAGTGGTTGCACCAGGCCATGCAGGAAAATCCCGCCAATGTGCGCGCCCCGATCCTGCTGGGCGACGTGGCCGCGGCGGCTGGCGACGCCCGCGCCGCACTGGGGCACTGGCTGGCCATCGAGCGGCAGGATGCCTCCTTCCTGCCGCTGGTGGCCGAGCGCGTGGTCAAATCCTATGCGGGGCTTGGTGAACAGGGCGCCGCGCTGGATTGGCTGCGCGGCCTGCTCAAGGGCAGCCTTGCGCCCGAACTGCTTGATGTCGCATTCAAGACCGAGCTGGATCAGAATGGGCCCGAAGCGGCAACGCGACTCATGCGCGAACAGTTGCGCCGCCAGCCGACACTGCTTGCGCTGACCAAGTATTTCGAAGCGCAGGCTGCCGATATGGCATCGGCCGCCACCGTTGCCGGCACCGGCGAAACGTCAGTCGACGCCGATGAGCCCGCTGGCAGCGACAAGGCTAAGGAGACGACGGCGATCCGTGATCTTCTGCAGTTGCGTACGCGCAATCTTGCCCGCTATACCTGCCGTGAATGCGGCTTTCGCGCGCGGCTTTTCTATTGGCAGTGTCCCGGCTGCAACCGTTGGGAGACCTATGCGCCCCGGCGATCGGAAGCACTGGGCTGATCCGGCCACCGTGCGAAACAATTTCATGTACATGCTATGAAAGTCACCATTATTGGCAGTGGCTATGTTGGCCTTGTCACCGGCGCGTGCCTGGCCGAACTCGGCAACGATGTGTTCTGCCTCGACGTCGATGAAAAGAAAATTGCCATGCTCAACGCCGGCGGCGTGCCGATCTACGAGCCGGGCCTGCAGGAGATCATCCAGCGCAACCGCGCGGCAGGACGGCTGACGTTCTCGACCGACGTGGCGGCCAGCGTCGATCACGCGGATGTGCAGTTCATTGCCGTAGGGACGCCTCCCGATGAAGACGGTTCCGCCGATCTCAAGTATGTGCTCGCCGCGGCACGCAATATCGGCCGCCATATGACCGGCTTCAAGGTCGTGGTGGACAAGTCCACCGTGCCGGTGGGCACGGGCGACCGCGTCGCGGCAGTGATTCGCGAAGAGCTTGCCGCGCGCGGCCTGGAGGATCTGCAGTATTCCGTGGTGTCGAACCCCGAGTTCCTGAAGGAAGGCGCGGCCGTGGAAGACTTCATGCGTCCGGACCGCATCGTGCTCGGCTGTGGCGCCGACGCCGCGGGGCGCCACGCCCAGGCCACGATGCGCCAGCTCTATGCGCCGTTCAACCGCAACCACGAGCGCACCTTCTACATGGATGTGCGCTCGGCCGAGTTCACCAAGTACGCGGCCAATTCCATGCTGGCCACGCGTATCTCGTTCATGAACGAACTGGCCAACCTTGCCGACGAGGTCGGTGCCGATATCGAGCTCGTGCGCATGGGCATCGGATCTGATCCGCGCATCGGCTACAGTTTCCTGTATGCAGGTGCCGGCTATGGCGGCTCGTGTTTTCCCAAGGACGTGCAGGCACTGATGCGCACGGCGGCGGACCATGGCAAGCCCATGCGCGTGCTGGAGGCGGTCGAAGCCGTCAACGGCGCCCAGAAGCAGGTGTTGGGCGACAAGGTGGTACGCCACTTCGGCGATGACCTCAGCGGGCGCACCTTCGCGCTCTGGGGGCTGGCCTTCAAGCCCAATACCGACGACATGCGCGAAGCGCCGTCACGCGTGCTCGCACGGGAACTGGTGTCGCGCGGCGCCACGCTGCGCACGCATGACCCGGTGTCGATGGACGAGGCCAGGCGCGCGCTGGAGGCGGATCTCGCGGACATCCCCGGCGGCATCGACAAGATCAGCTTCCATACCGGACAGATGGAGACGCTCGATGGTGCCGACGCGCTCGTGATCGTGACGGAGTGGAAGGTCTTCCGCAGCCCGGATTTCGAGCAGATCAAGCGGCGCCTGAAGACGCCGGTGATCTTCGATGGCCGCAACCTGTACGAGCCGGAGGCCATGGCGCAGGCCGGTATCGAGTACCACGCGATCGGGCGTTCGGCCGCGAAGCGCTGAACGCATCGGCAGGCGGCCGTGTCCCAGTAGGATCGGTATGCCGGAGGAACTATGGGTATGAATCAAATTTCGCAGGATCAGATCCGCCAGGCGCGCATCCTGGTGGTCGGCGACATGATGCTGGACCGCTACTGGTTCGGCGACGTCGAGCGTATTTCGCCGGAGGCACCGGTCCCGGTCGTCCAGATCAAGCGCAGCGATGAACGCCTGGGCGGCGCTGCCAACGTGGCCCGCAACTCGGCCGCGCTGGGTGCGCAGGTCGGCATGCTTGGCGTCGTGGGCGACGACGAGCCCGGCCGGACCATCGAATCGTTGCTGTCCGCATGCAAGGTCCAGCCGTACCTGCATCGCGACGCCAGCGTCAACACGACGATCAAGCTGCGCGTGCTGGCCCACCAGCAGCAGCTGCTGCGCGTGGACTTCGAGAATCCGCCGGCACATGAAGTCCTGCTGTCCGTGCTGGATGGTTTCTCCGAGCTCCTGAAGCAGTACGAGGTGCTGCTCCTGTCGGACTATGGCAAGGGCGGGCTCACGCACGTTGGCCGCATGGTCGAGGCCGGCCGCGCGGCGGGCCGGATGGTGCTGGTGGATCCCAAGGGCGATGATTACTCGCGCTATCGTGGTGCCACGCTGATCACGCCCAACCGTGCGGAGATCCGCCGGGTCGTGGGGGCCTGGAAAAGCGAACAGGACCTCACCGCGCGTGCGCAGAACCTGCGTCGCGACCTGCAGCTCGAAGCGTTGCTCCTGACCCGTTCGGAGGAGGGCATGACCCTGTACACCGAGGCGGAGGTCCTGCATGTCTCGGCACAGGCGCGCGAAGTCTATGATGTATCAGGTGCCGGTGATACCGTGATTGCCACGCTGGCGACTATGCTCGCTGCGGGTGTGCCGCTGAAGCAGGCGGTGCAGTTCGCCAACCGCGCGGGCGGCATCGTCGTGGGCAAGCTGGGTACCGCTGTCGTCAGCTATCCGGAGCTGTTCGGCTCGGCTGGCTGAACACGCATCCGGCGCCCCTGTTGAACTCTCTGTCGGACCGATCATGACCATCATCGTCACCGGCGCTGCGGGATTCATCGGCAGCAACCTTGTCAAGGGACTGAACGCGCGTGGCGAGGACCAGATTGTCGCGGTCGACAATCTCCATCGCCCTGACAAGTTCCACAACCTGGTGGATTGCGAGATTTGCGACTACCTCGACAAGGACGACTTCCTGCCCCGCTTCGAGCGCGGGGAGTTCGGCAGGGTACGCGCGGTGTTCCATCTCGGGGCCTGCACCGACACGATGGAGCAGGACGGGCGCTTCCTGATGGAGAACAACTACCGCTACAGCAAGGTGCTGATGGAATCCTGCCTCGCGCAGGATGCGCAGTTCCTCTATGCGTCGTCGGCGGCGGTCTACGGCGAGTCGCCGAGCTTTCGCGAAGTACGTGATTGCGAGCGGCCGCTGAGCATCTACGGCTACTCCAAGTTCCTGTTCGACCAGGTCGTGCGCAAGCGGCTGGAGAGCGCGCTGTCGCAGGTGGTCGGACTGCGCTATTTCAACGTGTATGGCGCCGGCGAGGCACACAAGAATCGCATGGCCTCGATCATCTGGCAGCAGTTCGAGCAGTTCCGTGCCGAGGGCACGGTCAAGCTGTTCGGCGAACATGCCGGCCATGGGCCCGGCTGCCAGAGCCACGATTTTGTGGCGATCGAGGATGTGGTCAGGATCAACCTGTTTTTCCTCGACCATCCGCGCCGCTCCGGCATCTTCAATGTGGGTACCGGACAAGCGCGTTCATTCAACGATGTCGCCGCTGTCGTGGTCAATACGCTGCGTGCGGCGGAGGGCAAGCCTCCCCTGTCGCCCGAGGAACTGGTGCAGGAAGGGCTGCTGGAATACATCCGGTTCCCCGATGTGCTGCGTGGCCGGTACCAGAGCTTCACGCAGTCGGATCTGTCACGCCTGCGCGACGCAGGCTATGCCACGCCTTTTGTTCCCATGGAGGAAGGTGTGGCGCGCTACTGCCAGTGGTTGCTCGAACGCTGCCATTGAACGCGCCCGGCCGGGCTTTCGTGTTCGGAAGTCTTCCGAAACATCTCCGTGCAGACCACGTGAACGTTTGTTGCCGCGTGCGCCGGCGTATGCGGCCGGTCCTATCCTGAGCGCACCTTGCCAATCCCGGCGAGGCAACGCAAACGGAAAAGGAACTCACCAATGTTCAAGACATTGCTCAGGCGCGGCTGCCTGGCCGCGGCGCTCTGGATGTCGTTCACCGGAGCCGCGATGGCCACAGTGGATGTCAATACCGCAGACGCATCAGCCCTGACCTCGGTGAAGGGCATCGGGCCCGCAACCGCCAAGAACATCATCGACGAGCGTACCAAGCACGGGCCATTCAAGAGCGCGGCGGATCTTGCCGAACGCGTCAGCGGCGTCGGCACCAAGTCGGTGGCCCGCATGCAGGAGGCCGGCCTGACGATTGGAGCGAAGGCCGCGCCGGCAGCGGCCCCCGCGCCCGCCGGCGCAGCGGCTGCCACTCGACCCGCCAAGCGCTGACCTCGCATGGCGCCGCCGGTGCAAGGGGGCACCGCGGTGCCATGGTCCCGCCCCATCCAGTCCGATCATTCGGGTTCCTTGTTGTGTCGTTGGTATGGCTCGTGCATGTCAGGCGCACGCTTCTTCGCTTGCCGACAGCGGCGGAGTATCATGCGGCAGCCAGAAACGGCCACGGTATTCCGTCGGCCGTGCACGATCTGAAAATCAGGCCAGGCCTCGCCCTTTGCCGAGGGGCCAAGGAGAGTCGGGCAGAACAACAGGGAGCATGACAATGACGAATGGCGAGGACACAGGGTTCCTGCCGAAGTGGCGGTTGAAGACGGAAGGGGTCATCGGTCCGGATGAGCGGCTGCCTGCGGGGCAGACGCTGCTTGCCGGCATCCAGCACGTGGTGGCGATGTTCGGCTCCACCGCGATCGCGCCGATCCTGATGGGCTTCAACCCGAATATCGCCATCCTGTTCTCTGGCATTGGCACGCTGATCTTCTTCCTGTGCGTGCGCGGCCGGGTGCCCAGCTATCTCGGCTCCAGCTTCGCGTTCATTGCCGTCGTGATCGCGGCCACGGGCTATGCCGGAAGCGGCCCCAATGCCAATATCCCGGTGGCCCTGGGCGGCATCATTGCCGCCGGCGCGCTGTACACGGTGATCGGGCTTGTGGTGCAGGCGGTCGGCTATGGCTGGGTCGAACGGTTGATGCCGCCGGTCGTCACCGGAGCGATCGTTGCGGCCATCGGCCTGAACCTGGCCCCCGTCGCGGTAAAGGCTGTGAGTGGCTCTTCGTTCGACACCTGGGTGGGCCTGCTGACCGTACTGGCAGTCGGGCTGGTGGCAGTTCGCGCGCCGGGAATGGTCGGACGCCTTCCGGTGCTGATCGGCGGCCTGTTTGGCTACCTGATCTACTATGCCGGCGCGAATCAGATGGGTCTCGGCAAGCCGATCGATTTCTCGGGCGTGGCGGCCGCGGGCTGGTTCGGCCTGCCATCGTTCGCCTCGCCGGTGTTCGAGGCCAGCGCCATGCTGCTGATCGCCCCGGTGGCGATCGTGCTGGTCGCTGAGAACCTCGGCCACATCAAGGCCATCGGGGTGATGACGGGGCGCAACCTTGATCCGTACATCGGCCGCGCCTTTATTGGCGACGGCGTCGCGACCATGCTGTCGGCCAGTGGCGGCGGCACGGGCGTCACCACGTATGCCGAGAACATGGGGGTGATGGCCGTTACCAAGATCTATTCGACGCTGATCTTTGTCGTTGCGGCCGCGGTTGCCATCGTGCTCGGATTCTCGCCGAAGTTCGGCGCGCTGATCCTGACCATCCCGGGCCCGGTCATCGGCGGGCTGACCATCGTGGTGTTCGGCCTGATTGCCGCCACGGCAGGACGTATCTGGGTCCAGAACCATGTGGACTTCTCCAGTTCGCGCAACCTCATCACGGTCGGCGCCACCCTGACCGTGGCCGCGGGCGACCTGACGCTGAAGCTCGGTGGCATGACGCTGGGCGGCATCGGCACCGCAACCTTTGGCTGCATCCTGCTCTACCACCTGCTGGGCGAAGGCAACAAGGACGCGTAAGCGCGAGCGGCCCCACCGGGAGTGGGCCTAAGCGGCCGCTTCCGGCGCGCTGCGAGGGCCTGGTTTACAATGTGCGGGACCAATTCCACCCCGCACCATGGCCTACAAGACAATCGAAGACACCATCGGCAATACGCCGCTGGTCAGACTGCAGCGCATTCCCGGTGCCGCCAACGACGCGCGCGGCAATGTCATCCTGGGCAAGCTTGAGGGCAACAACCCGGCCGGGTCGGTCAAGGATCGCCCGGCGGTGTCGATGATCGCCCGCGCCGAGGCACGTGGCCGCATCAAGCCCGGCGACACGCTGATCGAAGCCACTTCCGGCAACACTGGCATCGCGCTCGCCATGGCTGCGGCAATCCGCGGCTACAAGATGGTGCTGATCATGCCGGAAGATCTCAGCCTGGAGCGCCGCCAGAGCATGGCCGCCTATGGCGCCGAGATTATCCTGACTCCGGTGAAGGGCGGCATGGAATATGCGCGCGATCTGGCGGATTCGATGGAGCGCGACGGCAAGGGCGTCATCCTGGATCAGTTCGCCAATCCGGACAATCCGCTGGCCCACTACGAAACGACCGGGCCAGAGATCTGGCGCGATACGGAAGGCCGGATCACGCATTTCGTTTCGGCGATGGGTACGACCGGGACCATTACCGGCGTTTCGCGCTACCTGAAGGAGCAGAACCGCGCCATCCAGATCATCGGCGCTCAGCCGGCGGAAGGTTCGCGGATTCCAGGCATTCGGAAGTGGCCTGAGGCTTATCTGCCCAAGATCTACGATCCCAAGCATATCGACCGCACTGAGCCCGTCAGTCAGGGCGACGCCGAGCACATGGCGCGGCGGATGGCGAGCGAGGAAGGCATTTTTTGCGGGATCTCGGCTGCCGGGGCCCTGTGCGTGGCCTTGCGCATCGCCGAAGAGGTGGAAAACGCGACGATCGTTTTCGTGGTCTGCGACCGGGGCGACCGGTATCTGTCCACCGGGGTATTTCCCGCCTGACGGACGGCATCTTCACGGTTCCCCGTATCCAGGCATGCGGCGACTGGCTGGCCAGTCGCCGCATATCAACGTGTCAGCCTATGCCGCGGATTTGTCCCGGATCCAGCCCTGGACAATGTCAAAGACGGACTGCGGACTGAGTTGAACCATGCAGTCGCAGGTGATGGTTTCGAGCTTTTCGCAATCCGTGCAACTCTTCTCCCGCACCAGATTCTGAGCCTTGGTCCCCAGCGCCGCCCACCTGCCCGGGTGCATCGGACGCGTGGGCGGAAACAGCCCCAGTGTTCGTTGCCCAATCGCGGCCGACAGGTGCAGCGGGCCAGTGCCGCTCGCAATCAGGCCATCAGCCTGACGGATGAATGCCGTAAGCTGGCCCAGCGTCTGCGTACCACAAAGGTTCGTAACGTTTGGCTGTTCCAGCAGTGCGCCGCCATTGGCCTTCAGCCATTCTCCTTCCTTGGCACTGCCCGTCAGCCAGAGATGGACATCCGCTTTCCCTGACAGCATCCTGGCGAGCGTTGCATAGTGCTCGATCGGCCATTCCCGGCCATGTCCGTTGGACTTGGTGTGGAGAACGAGATTGAAGGCATAGCGGCCCTGCATTTCCGCAATCGCCCTGTCCATCGGGATATCGAAGTGGTACAGACCGGGAATCTGCTCGATCGAGGGGATGTCACGGCTTCCATACGGGCGCAGGAAACGGAAATTGATCTGCGCCTCGTGATCTTCCGTGGTGCTCTTGCTGAAGCGCACTCTCCGGTTGCAGTAGAACAGCAGGTAGAGCTTCTGGCGGGCATTGCCGATCCGGTGCCGGATGCCGGCGCGAAAGGCGGCCATTGCCAGCTTGCGATCCGGCTGCGCCAGGATGACGGTATCGATCCCCGACTTCTTCAGAAAGTCGGCTGGTGCATCGGCAATGCTTTCCAGTTCGATGACGTCGTCGATGTCGGTGCAGAGACGGACCAGCGGCGCCGCATAGGCGCGGCAAAGAAAGCTGATCTTTGCTTTCGGGTTCAATTGCCTCAGTCGAGCGACCATGGGCAAAGTCAGTACTATGTCGCCGATATTGTCGGTGCGGCTGACCAGTATGTGGGTGCTTCGAATTGCCATTTATCTTCGATGTGAGAACAGGGTGGTGTCATGCCTTCCGGGCATTACCGCTGCGCCCGCTTGCGCAAATACCGCAAATACCACTTCAGGCTTTCCACAGGTTTTCCCTGGCGGAACATGAAGCGCGAATGCATGCGCATTTCCTTGGTGTTCCTCGGCTCCGGATCGAGTGGCTTGTCGTGCCACGGTGACAACGCCAGATACTTGCGGAACATTGTCCGGGCCTCATGTCCGCTCCAGTCGGCCCATGGTTTGACCGAGCCTGCGAAATGGATGAAGACCGCCTTGCCGACCGGACGCATCGCGAAGCTGTTGACGTTCAGGTCGTGGATCAGGTCGTACAGGTAGTTCCAGCGTGGCGATATGTACCTGGCGCGGCCATTGAGCACTTTATTGAGCGCGTCCTGGTCGTTGAAGCGCATGTCGGTGCTGGTATCGAGCAGGGCTTCCAGGGTTTGCGGCGTGATGTTTTCGGCCAGCCACTTCTCGATATTCATGAACAGCACGCCGCCGTTGAAGTACTCCTCACGGGCCAGGCCCAGTGCGGCAACGCGGCGGCGCAGCGTGACAGGCGCGTCAGGCACGACGACTGCAATGTCGTTGCTGATGTCCATGTCGACCAGCTCGTCGAGGCGGCCGACACACAGGATGTCCGCGTCGAGGTACAGCACACGCTCGGTCTGGCCGCGCAGCACTTCGGGAATCACCAGCCGCGTGAATATCGACAGCGAGTAGTGCGAGTGCCCGAGGAAATGCGAGAACTGCGTGAACGACGCCAGATCGAGCAGATGCAGCTGCGTGCTGACCGGGTACATCTCTTCCAGTTGCTTCAGGCGGCGTTGATTGTCTTCCAGCGCCGAGAACGTCAGCACGTGGAACGTGAAATGCTGCCCCGGGTTGTTGTCGATGATCGAAGCGATGGTCGCGCCCATCGGCCGGAAGTAGTTGTCATCGACGCAGAAGGCAATGTGGAACGACGGCTTGCCGTTGCTGCCCGTCATCGGAGCGGGCGCAGGGCTGGTGGACGAGGTCAGGTTCATGGCATGGCCTTCATGACTTGTTCGACGGTGACGGCCTTGACCCAGTCCCGTCGGTTTGCGGCGGTGATGACCGTGCTGTTGTCGCGGTCGATCGGCACCCATTCCGGGTTTTTCTGGCGCATCAGCGCAATGACGGGCACATGCACGGCATTGGCCAGGTGCATCACGGCCGTTTCCACCGAGATGATCAGGTCGCATTGCGCCAGGATGGCTGGCAGCTGGAAGAAGTTGTCTTCGGCGCTGAACAGCTCGGTGCGCGCGAGGCCGTATCCGCCGATGACCTCACGGGCATGGGCCAGCTCCTGCGGCACGGCATTGACAATAAAGCAGCTGTCGCGCCAGTGCGGCTGCTGCTGCATGCCCTGGATCAGGGCTGCGACCTGTTCCAGCGTCCAGCAGCGCTTTTTCGTCTTGGCATAGGGGTTGATGAAGACGAGCTTTCCCTGGCGCGGGACAAAGCCCCAGGCGGCCAGTGTGTCCTGCGCATACTGTTGCCATCGCGCGGGGATGTCGACAAACGGGAAGCGCTCAGCTGCGCCGACTTCCAGTCCGCTGATCTGTCGGAACCAGTGGGCGTACACGTCGCTGATGTGCTGCGGCGCGGACCGGTCGACCTTGTACGGCGGAATCGATGCGTTGAGCTTCCGGTAGGCAAACAGATGGTGCGGCTGATAGAAACGGACCGGCCGCGTCATGCCGACCACGAAGCCGTCAGGGCTGATCGCGCGCGCGAGGTTGGCGTACTGATGCGGGCGCAGCGTCGCCAGCGACACCACGATCGGGTAGTGCTCCTGCCGGGCCTCGCGAATGGATTCCTCGTAGAGTTCGGGGCTGTACGTGCGCGTATAGACCTTGCTGAAGAACGGGCACGCGGCGACCCAGTCATAGAGCGAGTACTTGCGGAGATATTCCCAGGCCTTGGCGTCGCTGGTGCGACGGACTTCATCGACCCAGAGATGGATTTCCAGGTGCGGGTTTGCCTGCGCGAAGGCCTTGAAGAAGTTTTGCAGATAGGTGAAGTCGCCCAGGGCAAGGTGGGCGATAAACAGTATTTTCTTTGACTGCTTCAGCAAATCTGCGGGAATCAGGGTCTGGGGTTGTGTCACGAATGGCTCGCGGGAAGTCACGTGGCGTCAGGCCGCTATTGTAAGGGAGGGCACCGATTGGTCCGGAAATTGCGGTGGCTTTTGGCGCACAATTGGCGCGCGCAATGACTCGGCCTGCCAGCCTAGAGGCTGGCAGGCGGCAAAGTGCGCCGTGATGGCCGGGCGTCAGCCCATTGCGGCCTTGACGGCCTCGCCCAGCTGGTACACCGCCAGCGCGTAGAAAAAGCTGCGGTTGTAGCGGGTCAGCACATAGAAATTGCGCAGGCCGATCATGTACTCGGTGGGCTGGTCGGGCGTCGGCAGGTCCACCACCAGGACGCCGGTTTCGCCTTCGCGCACCAGGTCGACGGGCTCATCGAGCTTCAGGCCGGCCCTGGTCAGCTGGTTCAGCGTCCGCGTCGGCCACGGTTCCCCGTCCGCGGCCGCGGCCGCGATGCCGCGGCTGCCTTCATCCGCGGCCAGGCGCCAGACCACGGGCCGGTTGGCCTCCCAGCCGTGCAGCTGGAGAAAGCGCCCGACGCTGCCGATGGCGTCGGCAGGGCTGTTGCGCAGGTCGATGCGCCCGTTGCCGTCATAGTCGACCGCGTACTCGCGCAGGCTGGTCGGCATGAACTGCGGGATGCCGATGGCGCCAGCGTAGGAGCCGAGCACCGAAAAGACGTCGGTGCGGGTGTCGCGGCACCACAGCAGGTAGTCCGCGAGCTGGTTGCGGAAAAGCGTGGTCCTGGCGTCGCGGTTGGGCGTGGACGGGTAGTCGAAGGCCAGCGTCGAGAGCGAGTCGATCACGCGGAACGTGCCCATGTCGCGCCCATAGATCGTCTCGACGCCGATGATGCCGACGATGACGGAGGCCGGCACGCCGAACTCCGCCTCGGCGCGGCGCAGGGTGTCGCGGTTCTCCTGCCAGAAGCGCACGCCCGCGTTGATGCGGATCGGCTCGATGAAGCGCGAGCGGTAGGCGCGCCAGCTTTTGCGCCCGGGCGTGGTCGGCGGCAGGATCAGGCGTGCCACGGTGGCGGAATAGACGGCTTGTCCGAACCAGCTTTCCAGCGTGCCGCGGTCGAAGCCGTGGCGGGTCACCATCTCGTCGATGAAGGCCCGCGTCTGTGCGTTGTCGCGATAGCGCCCGGGTTCGATTTCTTCTTCCCGTACGCTCACGCGGCGCTTGCCGGCGGCGAGGAGGTTGGGCGAGAGGCCGCAGAGTCCCAGTGCGGCAGCGGATAGCGCGGCGCCCAGCAACGGGCGACGCAATGAACGCTGGGTGTCGGTCATGGTGTCCTTAGCAAGTCGCAGCGAGTATAGCGGATGGCACTCCGCTATTCCCCTCGCCATTCCCCCGCTATTCCCCCGCGAATGCGGCACCGCGACAGGCCTGGCGCGGCGCTGGCGGCCTTGTCCTGTGCTAACGTAACGCTTGGAGACAAAAAGCGAAATAAGACATGCCGACGGGTTATTACACGCATCCGGAGTTTCTGCGGCACGAGATGGGCCATTTCCATCCCGAGTGCCCGGAACGCCTGCAGGCGATCGAGGATCACCTGATTTCCCACGGCATGGACGGCCTGCTGGAACGCCGCGAGGCGGCCCCGGCCACCCGCGAGCAGATCGAACGCGTGCACGGGGCCGACTATGTCGATTCGCTGGAGCGCGCCAGCCCTGCGAGCGGCTACTACCCGATCGACCCCGACACGTCGATGAATTCCCATACGCTGGCTGCCGCGAAGCTGGCGGCGGGTGCGGCGGTGGCGGCTACCGACGCCGTGATGGCCGGCGAGGTGGAAAACGCATTCTGCTGCGTGCGCCCGCCCGGACACCATGCCGAGCCCGACCGCGCCATGGGTTTCTGCTTCTTCAACAACGTGGCTGTCGCCGCGCGCCATGCGCTCGAGGCCCATGGGCTGGAACGCGTGGCCATCGTCGATTTCGATGTCCATCACGGCAACGGCACCGAGGCAGCGTTCCGCGGCGACCAGCGCGTGCTGATGTGCAGCTTCTTCCAGCACCCGTTCTATCCCTACAGCGGCACCGACCATATCGCCACCAATATGGCGAACATCCCGCTGCCGGCCTATACCAACGGGCTGGCCGTGCGTGAGGTCGTCGAGACCATCTGGCTGCCGCGCCTGAATGAGTTCCGTCCGCAGATGCTGTTCATCTCCGCGGGCTTCGACGCGCACCGCGAGGACGACCTGGGCCAGATGGGGCTGGTCGAGCAGGACTATGCCTGGATCACCGGCCAGCTTGTCGATGTGGCGCGCGCCCACGCGAACGGACGCATTGTCAGTTGCCTCGAGGGCGGCTACAACCTTAGCGCGCTGGGGCGCAGCGTGTTGGCGCACCTGAAAGTGCTGCTGGAAAGATAAGGAGGGAAGCCGGCATGGCCGACACCGATCCGCGCGCGAACGCGCCGCTGCTGACCGAATCGCGCGACGCCGCCGGCGTGGCCCGGCTGACCATGAATCGCCCGGAGGCGTTCAACGCGCTGTCCGAACGCCTGCTCGACGAACTGGCCGGTGCCTTCGCCCGATTGGCCGCCGACGACACGGTGCGGGTCGTGGTGCTGGCCGGCGCGGGAAAGGCCTTCTGTGCGGGGCACGACCTGCGCGAAATGCGCGCCGAGCCGTCGCACGATTACTACCGGCGCCTGTTCGACCGCTGCACGCGCATGATGATGGCGATCCAGAAGATGCCGCAGCCGGTCATTGCGCGGGTGCATGGCATCGCGACCGCGGCCGGTTGCCAGCTGGTGGCCATGTGCGACCTGGCCGTGGCCGCCGACGATGCGCGCTTTGCCGTCTCGGGCGTCAATCTCGGTTTGTTCTGTTCCACGCCCGGCGTGGCCCTGTCGCGCAACTTGTCGCGCAAGCAGGCCATGGAGATGCTGCTGACCGGCGACATGATCGACGCCGCGACCGCATGCGCCCGGGGCCTGATCAATCGTGTCGTGCCCCTGGCGCAGCTGGATGAGGAGGTGGCACGCCTGGCCGCCAGCATCTGCGCCAAGCCGGCGGCGGCGGTGGCGGCGGGCAAGGGGCTGTTCTACCGGCAGCTCGAAATGGGCATCGAGGCGGCCTACCAGCTGGCCGGACAGACCATGGCCTGCAACATGATGGACGATTCGGCGCTGGAGGGCGTCCAGGCCTTCATCGACAAGAGGCCGCCGAGCTGGCGTGCATCATGAGGCATATTGCGAGGCTCTATATGCCGTGAGCGCATAAGGGAATCGGTAAAAATTCGTTTAAGGTATGAAGCGAATCGCTTAAAATGCTCGCTTCATAAAAATAACGTGCGGCAACAGCGCTGGAGATTTTCTCGCCTGTTGCCGTTTTCTTTTGGTCACTTCTCATGATCGAACTGCAAGGACTCTCGCAGCGTTTCCCCGGCGGATCGGGTGAAGTGCATGCATTGCGGGACGTCAGCCTGTCCATCGGGGCGGGCGAGGTCTTCGGCATTATCGGCCGCAGCGGCGCCGGCAAGAGCACGCTCGTGCGGGCCATCAACCTGCTCAACCGCCCCACCGGCGGGCGCGTGATGGTTGCCGGGCAGGACCTGACCGCGCTGGACAACGGCGCGTTGCGCCTGGCGCGCCGCGACATCGGCATGATCTTCCAGCACTTCAACCTGCTGTCGTCGCGCACGGTATTCCAGAACGTGGCGCTGCCGCTGGAACTGGCGGGCAAGTCGAAGTCGGAAATCGAGGACACCGTGCTGCCGCTGCTCGAACTGGTCGGGCTGTCGGCGCTGAAGGACCGCTATCCGGCGCAGATTTCCGGTGGCCAGAAGCAGCGAGTGGGCATTGCGCGCGCGCTGGCAAGCAAGCCCAAGGTGCTGCTGTCGGACGAGGCGACCTCCGCGCTGGACCCGGAGACCACGCGCTCGATCCTTGAGTTGCTCAAGCAGATCAACCGGGAACTGGGCCTGACCATCGTAATGATCACGCACCAGATGGAGGTGATCAAACAGGTCTGCGATCGCGTGGCCGTGCTCGAAGCCGGCCGCGTGGTGGAGGAAGGGCGCGTGATCGACGTGTTCCTGCGTCCGCAGCATGAAGTCACGCGCGCCATGATCGGCGACGTGATTGCGCAGGAACTGCCCGAGAGCGTGCTCAAGCGCGTGGAAAGCCGCCTGGGCAATGGGCGCGACCATGTCTACCGGCTTGCCTTTACCGGCGAGGGCGTGGACCAGCCGGTGCTGGCCCAGGCGATCCGCCGCTATGGGCTCGACTTCAATATCCTGCATGGCCATATCGATGAAATCCAGGGTCAGGCCTTTGGCTCGCTGGCGATCATGGCGACTGGCGACCTGGCCGACGTGAAGGCGGCAATGGAATACCTGCAGCAACAAGGCGTGGTGGTGGAGGAGATCGAACATGTTGTCTGAAATGTTTGACCTGTTCCTCACGTCGTTCAACGAAACGCTGCTGATGGTGGCGATCTCGGGCGTGGTCGGCTCGCTGCTGGGCGTACCGCTGGGGGTGCTGCTGCACCTGACCAATCGTGGTGGGGTGCTGTCGCATCCGCTGTTCAACCGCACCATCGGCGTGGTCGTCAATGCGGTGCGTTCGATCCCGTTCATCATCCTGCTGGTGGTGGTGATCCCGTTCACGCGCTTTATCGTGGGTTCGTCGATCGGTACGACCGCGGCCATCGTCCCGCTGACCATCGCGGCGATCCCGTTCATTGCGCGCCTGGTGGAAAGCGCGCTGCGCGAGGTCGACAAGGGCCTGGTCGAGGCGGCGCAGTCGATGGGCGCCACCACCGGCCAGATCGTCTGGAAGGTGCTGCTGCCCGAGGCGATGCCTGGCATCGTGGCCGGCCTGACCATCACCTTCGTGAGCCTGGTCGGCTATTCGGCCATGGCGGGCGCGATTGGCGGTGGCGGCCTTGGCGACCTTGGCATCCGCTATGGCTATCAGCGCTACATCACCGAGGTGATGGTCGCCGTGGTCGTGATCCTGATCATCTTCGTGCAGGCCGTCCAGAGCTTTGGCGACTGGCTGGTCCGGCGCATCAGCCATCGCTGATCCTGGCGGACTGCGGTTCACCGACAACCAACCAGGCTGATCGCACATGCGGCCAGCCGGCTACTAGAGAAAGAAGGCAAGACATGCAACGTCGCAACCTGCTGCAATGGATTCTCGGCGCCGCGCTCGGCGCTACGCTGGCCACTGGCGCAATGGCCCAGGGAATGGCCCAGGACAAGCCGATCAAGATCGGCGTCACCGGCGGCCCGCACGCGCAGATCATGGAGCAGGTCAAGAAGGTCGCGGCCAGGGAAGGCCTGAACATCCAGGTGGTGGAGTTCAGCGACTACGTGCAGCCCAACGCCGCGCTGGCCGCCGGCGACCTGGATGCCAACAGCTACCAGCACCTGCCGTACCTGGAAGCCCAGATGAAGGACCGGGGCTACAAGTTCGCGCATATCGCCTTCACGGTCACGTTCCCGATGGGCGTGTATTCCAAGAAAATCAAGTCACTGGACCAGCTCAAGCCCGGCGCGCGCGTCGGCGTGCCGAACGATCCGACCAACGGCGGCCGCGGCCTGCTGCTGCTGCAGACCAAGGGTCTGATCAAGCTCAAGCCGAATGCCGGCCTGAAGGCGACGCCGCTGGATATCGTCGAGAACCCGAAGAAGCTCCGCATCGTCGAGTTGGACGCCGCGCAACTGCCGCGCTCGCTCGATGACCTGGATGCTGCGGCGATCAACGGCAACTATGCTGAATCGGCGGGTTTGTCGCCCACACGTGACGCAATCGCCATGGAAGGCCCGAAGGGCCCCTATGCGAACCTGATCGCGATCCGCGAAGCCGACAAGAACAAGCCATGGGTCGCCAAGCTGGTAAAGGCCTACCAGTCGCCGGAAATCAAGCAATACATCACTTCCACCTTCAAGGATTCGGTGATTACTGCCTGGTAAGTCGAGGATTTCATCCAAATCGACGATGTGCGTGCCGCTTGGGTGGCGGCACAATCACCAAAGCGCAAGAAGCCTGCCGGGCTATTCCCGGCATAATTTTGTCTATAAAATAGTACGATCGTTCGAAAAATATGAGAGCTGCCAACCCGGTGGTTATAATGACGAGCGGACAAATTTCTGACTATCAGCTATCAGTGGAGTGAGCGCATGAAAGTACTCGTCGCAGTCAAGCGGGTGGTGGATTACAACGTGAAGGTGCGGGTCAAGGCCGACGGCACCGGCGTGGATCTGGCCAACGTCAAGATGAGCATGAACCCGTTCGACGAAATCGCCGTCGAAGAAGCCGTCCGCCTGAAGGAAGCGGGTGTGGTCACCGAAGTCATCGCCGTGTCGTGCGGCGTGACGCAGTGCCAGGAAACCCTGCGCACCGCCATGGCCATCGGTGCCGACCGCGGCATCCTGGTGGAATCGAACGAAGACCTGCAGCCGCTGGCCGTGGCCAAGCTGCTCAAGGCCCTGATCGACAAGGAGCAGCCGCAACTGGTGATCCTGGGCAAGCAGGCCATCGACGACGACTCGAACCAGACCGGCCAGATGGTGGCCGCACTGGCCGGCCTGCCGCAGGCGACCTTCGCCTCGAAGGTGGTCGTGGCTGACGGCAAGGCGTCGGTGACCCGTGAAGTGGATGGCGGCCTGGAAACCCTGTCGCTGAAGTTGCCGGCCGTGGTGACGACCGACCTGCGCCTGAACGAGCCGCGCTACGTCACGCTGCCGAACATCATGAAGGCCAAGAAGAAGCAGCTCGATATCGTCAAGCCGGAAGACCTCGGCGTGGACGTCAAGCCGCGCCTGTCGACCGTGAAGGTGGTCGAGCCTGCCAAGCGCAGCGCGGGTGTGATGGTGCCGGACGTCGCGACGCTGGTGCAGAAGCTGAAAAACGAAGCCAAAGTTATCTGAGCGCGGGGAGATACGACATGACTGCACTCGTCATTGCTGAACACGACAATCAATCGATCAAGGCCGCCACGCTGAACACCGTGACGGCAGCTGCCCAATGCGGCGGCGATGTCCACGTGCTGGTGGCTGGCGCCAACGCCGCCGCTGCCGCCGCTGCCGCCGCGAAGATCGCCGGCGTGTCGAAGGTGCTGCTGGCTGACGCCGCCTATTTCGGCGACGGCCTGGCCGAGAACATCGCCGAGCAGGCGCTGGCCATCGCCAACGACTACAGCCACATCCTGGCCCCGGCCACCCCGTACGGCAAGAACATCCTGCCGCGCGTGGCCGCCAAGCTGGACGTGGCCCAGATCTCGGAAATCTCCAAGGTTGATGCCCCGGACACGTTCGAGCGTCCGATCTACGCCGGCAACGCCATCGCAACCGTGAAGTCCTCGGACAAGATCAAGGTCATCACCGTGCGTGGCACCGCGTTTGATGCGGCCGCCGCCGAAGGTGGTTCGGCCGCTGTGGAAAACCTGCCGGCCGTGGCCGACGCAGGCGTGTCGCAGTTCGTTTCGCGCGAAGTGGCCAAGAACGACCGTCCGGAACTGACCGCAGCCAAGGTCATCGTCTCGGGTGGCCGTGGCGTGGGCTCGGGCGAGAACTACACCAAGGTGCTGACCCCACTGGCCGACAAGCTGGGCGCCGCGCTGGGCGCATCGCGCGCGGCCGTGGACGCAGGCTTTGTGCCGAACGACTACCAGGTCGGCCAGACCGGCAAGATCGTCGCGCCGCAGCTGTACATCGCCGTCGGTATCTCGGGCGCGATCCAGCACCTGGCCGGCATGAAGGACTCCAAGGTGATCGTCGCGATCAACAAGGACGCCGAAGCCCCGATCTTCTCGGTGGCCGACTACGGCCTGGTTGGTGACCTGAACACCGTGGTGCCGGAGCTGGTCGCCGCACTGGGCTGATGCATCGCCGGCCGCCCCGCGGCCGGTCGTGCAGAGATGCTGCATAAGCCGTTCCGGGCCCGTCCCGCGAACGGCTTTTTCATACACGTTTGGAGACATCGATGACCTACCGCGCACCGCTCAAGGACATGCTGTTCGTGATGAACGAGCTGGCGGGGCTGGAAGCCGTTAGCCAGTTGCCGGGCTTTGAGGAGGCCACGCCGGAAACAGCTCAGGCTGTGCTGGAAGAGGCGGCCAAGTTCAACGAACAGGTGGTAGCGCCGCTGAACCGCGCAGGCGATCTAGAGCCGAGCAGCTGGAAAGACGGCGTGGTCACCACCACCCCGGGCTTCAAGGATGCGTTCCGCCAGTTCGCCGAGGGCGGCTGGCAAGGCGTGCAGCATCCGCAGGAATTCGAGGGCCAGGGCCTGCCCAAGCTGATTGGCACGGCCTGCAATGAAATGCTCAACAGCGCGAACCTGTCGTTCTCGCTGTGCCCGCTGCTGACTGACGGCGCGATCGAGGCGCTGCTGACGGCCGGATCCGAAGCGCAGAAGGCGACTTTCCTGCCCAAGCTGATCTCCGGCGCATGGACCGGCACCATGAACCTGACCGAGCCGCAGGCTGGTTCGGACCTGGCCGCGGTGCGCACGCGCGCCGAGCCGCAGGGCGATGGCACTTACAAGGTTTTCGGCACCAAGATCTTCATCACCTACGGCGAGCACGACATGGCGGACAACATTGTCCACCTGGTGCTGGCGCGCACGCCGAATGCGCCGGAAGGCGTGAAGGGCATCTCGCTCTTCATCGTGCCGAAGTTCCTGGTCAACGCGGACGGTTCAAACGGCGCGCGCAATGACGTGCATTGCGTGTCGATCGAACACAAGCTGGGCATCAAGGCCAGCCCCACCGCGGTGCTGCAGTTCGGCGACCACGGCGGTGCCATCGGCACGCTGGTGGGCGAAGAGAACCGCGGCCTCGAGTACATGTTCATCATGATGAACTCGGCACGATTCGCGGTGGGCATGCAGGGCATTGCCATTTCCGAGCGCGCCTACCAGCAGGCTGTGGGCTATGCGCGCGAGCGTGTGCAGAGCCGCCCGGTCGACGGTTCGGCGCGCGAGGCGGTGACGATCATCCACCACCCGGACGTCAAGCGCATGCTGATGACCATGCGCAGCCTGATCGAAGGCGCACGTTCCGTGGCGTACGTGGCCGCGGCCTTCAACGATGCCGCGCACAACCATCCGGACGAGGCCGTGCGCAAGCAGAACCAGGCCGTCTACGAGTTCCTGGTGCCAATCGTGAAGGGCTGGAGCACGGAACTGTCGATCGATGTGACGAGCCTTGGCGTGCAGGTGCACGGCGGCATGGGCTTCATCGAGGAAACCGGTGCGGCCCAGCATTACCGCGATTCGCGCATCCTGGCGATCTACGAGGGCACCACGGCCATCCAGGCGAACGATCTTGTTGGCCGCAAGACGGTGCGTGACGGTGGCGCGGTGGCGCGTGCCCTCTGCGCCAGCATCGCGGAAACCGAAGCCGCCCTGGGCAAGCACGGCGGTGCAGCATTTACGGCGGTGCAGGCGCAACTGGCCAAGGGTCGTGCGGCGCTGGAGGCCGTGGTCGAATTCGTCGTCGCCAATACCAAGTCGGACCCGAACGCCGTGTTCGCCGGCAGCGTGCCTTACCTGAAGTTGTGCGGCATCGTGTTCTCGGGCTGGCAGCTTGGCCGTGCGATGCTGGCTGCGGATGCAAAGCGTGCGGAAGATCCGGGCTTCCATGATGCCAAGATCGCTACGGCGCATTTCTTCGCCGAGCATGTCTTGTCGCAGGCTTCGGGGCTGCGCGATGCCGTCGTCGCGGGCTCCGCGCCGGTGAATGCGGTCGCGCCGGAACAGTTCTGATCTGGCAGAGACCGGCCAATAAAGAAGGGCGGCCCCTCGGGGCCGCCCTTTTTGCTTGTGGTCGCTGCAATCGTCCGGTCAGGCCACCGCGGGGCGCGGTACGCCGTGCGTGCGCGCGGGTTTCAGATAGCGTGCCACCGAAAGGTCGTCGGCGCGGATCGCGGGCGACTTGCCCGATACCAGGTCCGACAGCAGCTTGCCGGAGCCGCAGGCCATGGTCCAGCCAAGCGTGCCGTGGCCTGTGTTGAGCCACAGGCCGCGTACCTGCGTCGGACCGACGATCGGCGTGCCGTCCGGCGTCATCGGGCGCAGGCCGGTCCAGAAGGTCGCCTGGCTGACATCGCCGGCACCCGGGAAGAGGTCGGTCACTACGTGCTCCAGGGTGCGGCGCTTGGCCGGGTCGAGCGAACGGTCATAGCCGACGATCTGTGCCATGCCGCCGACGCGGATGCGATCCTCGAAACGCGTGATCGCGACCTTGTAGGTTTCATCCAGCACGGTCGACACGGGGCTGCGCGCGGCGTCGGTCATCGGCACCGTGATCGAGAAGCCCTTGAGCGGATAGACCGGCAGGTTCGACATGCCGTGCAGGAACGGCTTGACGAGCTGCGCCGACCAGCTGCCCAGCGCCACGACCACCAGATCGGCCGCCATCGGCTCGCCGTCCACCACGGCGCCAGTCACGGCGTCGCCCTGGGTCATCAGGTTGTTGATCGAGCGGTTGTACAGGAACTTCACGCCCAGCGTCTCGGCCATGGCTGCCAGCCGTCCGGTAAACAGCTGGCAGTCCCCGGTTTCATCGTTGGGCAGGCGCAGGCCGCCGGTCAGCTTGTGGCTGACGGCGGCCAGCGCCGGTTCGCTCGCGGCGAGTTCTTCGCGCGAAAGCAACTGGTAGGGCACGCCGGCTTCGTCGAGTACGGCGATATCCTTGGCCGCGCCATCGAGTTGGTCCTGCGTGCGGAATACTTGCAGCGTGCCTTGCTGGCGGCCTTCATAGGCGATACCGGTCTGGGCGCGCAGGTCGCGAATGCAATCGCGGCTGTATTCGGCCAGCCGCACCATGCGTTCCTTGTTGACGGCATAGCGCTCGGCACTGCAGTTCTGCAGCATTTGCCACATCCACTGCAACTGGAACAGGGTGCCGTCCGGGCGAATGCTCAGCGGCGCATGTTCCTGGAACATCCACTTGATGGCCTTGAGCGGCACGCCCGGAGCGGCCCACGGTGACGCGTAGCCAGGCGAGATCTGCCCGGCGTTGGCAAAGCTGGTGCCGAGCGCAGGGCCAGCCTCGCGGTCGACAACCGTCACTTCGTGACCGGCTTTGGCCAGATACCACGCACTGGTGACGCCGATGACGCCACTGCCAAGTACGAGAACGCGCATGTTTCGGGGGCTCCTAACCAGGATGTCAGGGTATCAAAGGATATACCTCTATACTATTGAAACTAATCCAGTCATAGTTATCGAATTTCTCGGAAAAACAGGAATAAGTCATGAGAACGAGTCGCCAGCCCGTACGTGCCCTCGACCGGCTCGACCGCAAGATCCTGATGCTGCTGCAGGCGGACGGCCGGATGTCGATGAAGGACCTGGCCGAGGCGGTCGGGTTGACCATTACGCCGTGCATCGAGCGGGTCAAGCGCCTCGAGCGCGATGGTGTCATCATGGGTTACTACGCGCGGCTCAATCCGGCAATGCTCGGCAGCGCGCTGCTGGTGTTCGTCGAGATCTCGCTCGGCAACAAGTCGGGCAATATGTTCGAGCAGTTCCGCCGCGAAGTCCTGCGGATTCCGGAGGTGCTGGAGTGCCATCTGGTCTCCGGCGATTTCGATTACCTGATCAAGGCGCGCATCCGCGAGATCGGCGAATACCGGCGTCTGCTCGGCGATATCCTGCTGCAGCTGCCGGGCGCCGCGCAGTCGAAGAGCTATGTGGTGATGGAAGAGATCAAGGAGACGCTGGCCATTTCCGTGGAGGAGAAGGCGCAGCCAGCCTGACGATGAGACGTTCGCTGCCGGATTCCGCCCCCGATCCTCACGGTGCGCTGCGCCGCCAACGCGATGCCGCCGACGCCGATGACGCTGGCGCCGCGGCCGGCGTTCGTCCACCCGTGGCGCGCAAGGGGCGGGGCGCAGTCAGCAATATCCAGGGCCGCTACGAGCGGGACCAGCGCGAGCCGTTTGATGACGGCTGGGGAGCGGCCGGCCACGACGAAAGCGCAGGCGCCGGCGAGTCCGGCAACGCGGGCGATGAGGTGCGCAGGCCGGTCATTCCGATCGTCCCGGCCGACACCGGGCCGATTGCTCCGCTGCGCACCGAGGTCACCATCGAGCGGGCGCGCTCCATCCTCACGCGCAATGCGTCACCGGATATCCCCTTCGATGTTTCGCTGAATCCATACCGGGGCTGCGAACATGGCTGCATCTATTGCTTTGCAAGGCCCACGCACGCCTACCTGGACCTGTCGCCAGGACTCGATTTCGAAACCCGCCTGTATGCCAAGACCAATGCCGCCGAGCGGCTGCGCGAGGCGCTGAGCCGGCCGGCTTACCGTTGCGAGACGATCGCGCTCGGCGTCAATACCGATGCCTACCAGCCGATCGAGCGCGAGCATCGTGTGACGCGCGGCATCCTTGAAGTGCTAAGCGCCTGCGATCATCCGGTAGCGCTGATCACGAAGTCCTCGCTGATCGAGCGCGATATCGACCTGCTGGCGCCCATGGCAGCCAAAGGGCTGGCCGTGGCGGCCGTCACGCTGACCACGCTGGATGCCGCCATCGCGCGAACCCTGGAGCCGCGCGCCGCAACGCCATCGCGCCGCCTGCGCACGATCCGCACCTTGTCGCAGGCAGGTATCCCGGTTGGCGTCAGTATTGCGCCGGTCATTCCGTTTATCACCGAGCCTGACCTGGAGCGCGTGCTGGAAGCCGCGCGCGAAGCCGGCGCCGTCTATGCCAACTACATCGTGCTGAGGCTGCCGTGGGAAGTGCGCCCGCTGTTCGAGGAGTGGCTGCAGGCCCATTTTCCGGACCGTGCCGAGCGGGTGATGAACCGCGTACGTGACATGCGCGAGGGCAAAGCCTATGACGCCAGCTTTGCCAAGCGCATGCGTGGAACAGGGGTGTGGGCCGATCTGATGCGCCAGCGCTTCTACAAGGCTGCAGACCGGCTGGGATACCGTTACAACCGATTCGAGCTCGATACTTCGCGATTCCGCGTGCCGCCCAGTTGGACAGCCGGTGCAGACGGCGCGCAGGGCACCTTGTTCTGAGTGCCGGCGGCCGTTTCCTGATCGCGGATCATGCTGCTTGCCAACTCCAGTGCGGCCCTGGCGCGGGCCGCAGGCAACCCCGAAGACAGCGCGAGCCTGACTGCGATGGCCGCCAGGCGTCCTTCTTCATACGTAGGCATGTCGGTCTTGCTCCTTTGCACGGTCGGTGTCAGGGCCGGCAGGACGGATTGCCGCCGGAGGCCGGCGGTCTTTCCAGTATGGGCGATTTGCCCGGAAGAGAAACCAGTCATTGGCCAGGCTTTGCGTGCGGACAAATCGGGCGCGGAGCGGCCTCCGGCCGGCGCCGGTGCCGCTTGCGTTTCATGAAGCGAAGCTTCAGGCGCGGTCCCAGTACGGTGGGTTGCCGAAGCGCGCGGCAAAGAAGTCGACAAAGGCGTGCGTCTTGGCAGGAACCAGATGGCGACTGGGATACACGGCCCAGATGGAGACAGCCGGCAAGACCGGGTATTCATCCAGCACGGTCACCAGCTCGCCACTGCGCAGCAAGGCACCGACATCCCAGGTCGACTTGAGGGCGATGCCCATGCCCGCCACCAGCGCGTCGCGGATGACTTCGCCGTTGTCGACACGCAGATTGCCGTGCACGGTGATCGCGGATTCCCCGATAGGCGTATCAAAGCGCCAGGCGGACTGGTCGCCAAGGACCAGGCAGTTGTGGGCACGCAGGTCATCCGGGTGCCTGGGCGTTCCATGTGCGGCGAGATACGCCGGAGCGGCACAGATCACGCGCCGGCTTGGGGCCAGCGGACGGGCCACCAGCGACGAATCCGGCAGTGCCCCCATGCGCAGGGCAACGTCGATGCCGGCGTCGACGAGCGGCACGATCTGGTCGCTCAGGCGCAGGTCAAGGCGGATATATGGGTAGGCCCCGAGGAAAGCCGGGATCGCCGGCGAGACATGCTGCCGCCCGAACGACGCCGGCGCGGTGACGCGCAACAGGCCGTATGGTTGCTGCGCGCCCTTGCCGACCGACTGCTCCGCGGCCTCGGCCGTAGCGAGCAGGTGCTGCGCGTGTTCGAGAAAGCGCTCGCCGTCGGCGGTCAGCGACAACCGGCGAGTGGTCCGGTGCAACAGGCGGGTGCCAAGCTTCTGCTCAAGCCGGGCCACGCGCGCACTGGCGGTGGAGGTGGAGAGCTGCAGGTCGCGCGCGGCTGCCGACAGGTTGCCCAGCAGCGCCGCGCGCGCAAAGACGGCGACATCGAGCAGGTCGAAGTACATGGCGGCCTGGCGCCGGCGGTCGGCTTACTGCGACAGCGCGCGCGCCGCCTCGACCTGCGACTCGAAAAAGGTCTGGAAGCTGATGGCAAGACCGGCCATCAGCAGCCCGGTGCCAATCAGCAGCGACAGGATCACCAGGATCACCACGGGCCACCCTGAGCGCGTGGGCGTGCCGCCCGGGTTGAAGCGGGCATCCCATTTGTCATCCGGGCGCAGGCCATAGACGATCGCGGCCAGGAAGGCGCCGATGACGGATGCGCCGCCCGCCACGGCGAACGCCCAGTTCAAGGCGGGCGATCCCGCGTCGGTCACCATCGAGGCTACGCCGACGACACCCGCCAGCATGGCCAGCAAGTGCAGCCAGCCATACTGGTCGCGCAGTCCGCCAAGGTAGAAGCGGTGCGCGCCAAGGCTGCCGAGCAGGAAGGCGAGCGCCACCGTCAGCAGCTTCGATCGGGACCGCGTGGACGGCACGGCGGCGGGCCGGGAGGCTTGTGACGCTTGGCTGGCTGCAGACATGGGGGCAACGTGGCGAAAGGGTGCCGGCGGCATGCTACCGGCAGCGGTCAATGGGACGCGGCGGCAGCGGGTGCCAGCCGGGACACATTGTACGATGCCGCCCCGTCGACTTGTGCAAGCGGTGCTCGGCAACGGAGCGCGGCCAAGGGTCTTTGCTGGGGAGGCTGTCGCCCGGCTGATCCCCCCGCTTTGCAGGAGGTGCCGGGCAGAGGCAGGTCAGTTTGGTATGCCGTCCGCGCGGGCGGTACGCTGCGAAGTGCAGGGCAGCGTGTAGGCGACAGCCTGTGCGCGCGTTGGAGGCGCACTCAAATAGTGACAGCAGTTCCGCGGATGAGTTCCGCTCAACGGCCGCCTTCGCGGCCGCGCGCCTGCCAGCCGGGACCTACGCTGGCCGGGCGGTTGTCGCTGCGGTTGGCGTCGTTCTGACTGTTGCGTTCCTGCGAACGGGGACGGTTGTCATCGCGGCCATTCGGGGCATTCGGCCGGCCGCTCAGGCGGTCATCGGCGCGGGCGCGTGCTTCCATGCGATCGATCTGCGCCTGGACATGGTCGCGGCTTTCGGCGCGCACGCTGGCGATCTGCCAGCCACCCGCCGCCTGAACGCGCGGCACGCGCGCATCGGCATGCAGTCGAGGCCAGAACGTGACTTGGGCATGACTTGCGGCGACGGCGCCGATCAAGCCCGCAGCTGCGAGGATGCCAGCCACCAAGTCGCGCAGGAGTGAGCGGGTGAACATGCGGAATCCCAGGATCCTGACGCGCAGCGTTGTGGTTTCAAAGTTGGGTTCATGGTACGCATGGGGCATCGGCCCGCCTATGCCAATCGCGTTACCGGTGTAACGGATTGTTTCGTTGCACTTTGGCGGTCCTGGTGATGGATTTCAGGGGGCGTAGCGGATGCGGTAGATCGAGCCCGCGTCGTCGTCGCTGACCAGCAGCGAGCCGTCCGGCGCGACCAGTACGTCCACCGGGCGGCCCCAGGGTTTGCCGTGCTGCAGCCATCCTTGCGCGAAGACTTCCTGATGTACCGCCTTGCCCTGGGCGTCCAGTGCCACGCGCACGATCCGGTAGCCGATCCGCTCGCTGCGGTTCCAGCTGCCGTGCTCGGCAATGAAGATGTTGTTGCGGTACTCGGCGGGAAACTGCGTGCCGGTGTAGAAGCGCATGCCCAGCGCGGCGACGTGCGGGCCGAGCTTGGCGACCGGCGGCACAAACTCGGAGCAGGGGCGCTGCTTGCCGAATTCGGGATCGGGGATGTTGCCGGCATGGCAGAAGGGGTAGCCGAAATGCTGGCCGGCCTGCGTGACGCGGTTGAGTTCGTCGTCGGGCTGGTCGTCGCCGAGGTAGTCGCGGCCGTTGTCGGTGAACCACAGTTCGTGCGTCGCCGGATGCCAGTCGAATCCGACCGAGTTGCGCACGCCGCGCGCCACCACCTGCAGGTCCGAACCGTCGGGCCTCAACTTCATGATGTTGGCGTAGCGGTTCTCGTCCGGCGCGCAGATATTGCAGGGGGCGCCGACGGGCACATAGAGGAAGCCGTCCGGGCCGAACGCGATGAATTTCCAGCCGTGGGTCGTTTCCTTGGGAAACCGGTCGGTGACGACCACTGGCTTCGGCGGGTTGTCCAGTCGCGCTTCGATGTTGTCGAGCCGGACGATGCGCGAGGTTGCCGACACGTAGAGGCTGCCATCGCGGAACGCCACGCCGACCGGCATGGCCAGGCCGCTGGCCACGACGCGCACTGTCGGCTTGTCGCCGAGCGCCGCGGGCAGTGCATAGACTTTACCCTCCGAGCGCGAGCCGACGAACAGTGTGCCGGCTGGCGTCAGCGCCATGCCCCGGGCGCCGGGCACGGCGTCGCTGAGGACTTCGATGTGGAATCCCGGCGGCAACTGGATCTGCGCCAGCGGCAAGGCCGCGAATGTGGTGGCCGGAGCGCTAAGCAGAGTGATGCAGGCCAGGGCCGCCAGACGCGCGGTGCGATCAACCAAGTGCCGGACGATTCCCATGGCGTGCCTCCAGTCGCGGATTTCGCCACGATGCCCTTGCGCACGCATCGCGTCAACTGCCTAAGTGTTTGTTTGACCACGGATATTGGGCTATACTCTTACGTTTCGTGTTCGAACACCAAGTTTTCTGAGGAATCATCTCATGGTCGTTATTCGTCTGGCTCGCGGCGGCAGCAAGAAGCGCCCCTTCTTCAATATCGTCGCGGCTGATTCGCGCAACCGCCGCGATGGCCGTTTCATCGAGCGCGTTGGCTTCTACAACCCGCTGGCTTCGGAAGGCGAAGAAGGTCTGCGCGTTGTGCAAGACCGTCTGGCCTACTGGCAAGGCGTTGGCGCCCAACTGTCGCCGACCGTTGCTCGCCTGGTCAAGCAGAACGCAGCCAAGGCCGTTGCTGCCTGATAGCAGTTTGCAGCGCGTTCCCGACTGGGGCGCGTTTTCATTGCACACGTGACTGAACGAAAGCAGGGCGCCGCTGCGCCAAGGCCTTTGAACCGGCCTCAAGGCGAGTCGTCAAAGGCGGTCAAGCTGCCGGCGACGCTTCTGTATGCCGATCCCCTCCCGGATGATCTGGTGGAGGTCGGCTATGTCGGTGCCGCCTATGGCATCCGTGGCTGGATCAAGGTCCAGCCCCATGCCGACGACGCGTCCGCGTTGCTGCATGCGGGTCGCTGGTGGCTGCTGATGCCCCCGCAGGCCGGCCTGGTGGCCGCGGCGGAGGCTTCGCGCGCCCAGGCGATTTGCGTCAGGATCGCGCAATCGCGCGAGCACAGCGGAACCGTTGTGGCGCAGGCAACCGGCGTATCGGACCGCAACCTGGCGGAAGCGCTCAGGGGGCGGCGCGTGTGGGTCCGGCGTGAGGATTTTCCGGCGCCGGACGAGAATGAGTTTTACTGGGTAGATCTGATCGGCTGCACCGTGAGCAACGAGCAAGGCGAGTTGCTGGGCGAGGTGTCCGGTCTGATCGATAACGGGGCTCACCAGATCCTGCAGGTGGCTTACGCACTGCCCGACGGTCAGGCCGGTGAGCGGCTCGTACCGTTTGTCGATGCGTTCCTGCGCACGGTCGACACCGCGGGCAAGCGCATCGTGGTGGACTGGGGGCTCGACTACTGAACTTGCGCCGGAGCCGGTGCGGTTCGGAGGGGGAAGGCGGATGCAGTTCGATGTAATCACGCTGTTTCCCGACATGTTTCGCGCGCTGACCGACTGGGGCATTACCAGCCGGGCAGCCAAGCAGCAACGGTACGCCCTGCGTACCTGGAATCCGCGGGATTTCACCACGGACAACTACCGTACCATCGATGATCGACCGTACGGCGGTGGTCCTGGCATGGTCATGCTCGCCAGGCCGCTGGAAGATGCGATCGATGCTGCCTCGGCGGCACAGTCGCAGGCAGGCGTCGAAGCGCCGCACGTGGTGCTGATGTCGCCCCAGGGCGCGCCGCTGACACACGAGAAGGTCATGTCGCTCGCGCAGCGGCCCGGACTGGTACTGTTGTGCGGCCGCTATGAGGCCATCGACCAGCGCCTGATCGACCGCCGCGTGCATGAGGAAATCAGCCTCGGCGATTTCGTGCTGTCCGGCGGCGAGCTGCCGGCGATGGCGTTGATCGATGCCGTGGTGCGGCACTTGCCCGGTGTGCTGGGCGATGCGCAGTCGGCGGTGCAGGACAGCTTCGTCAACGGGCTGCTCGATTGTCCGCATTACACGCGGCCGGAAGAGTATGACGGTGTGCGGGTACCCGAGATCCTGCTCGGAGGCCATCATGCCGAGATTGAAAAATGGCGGCGTCACCAGGCGCTGGCCAATACCGCGAGAAAGCGTCCCGACCTGATCGAGGCGGCTCGCGCGCAAGGTTTGCTGACCCGTTCCGACGAGAAGTTCCTGTCGGAATGGCTGGCGAAAGAAGGGCGGGAGAGTTCTCCCGCCAGGTAAAACCCCATCCTCTGCCGGGGCCCGGGCAATGCCCGGGGCATCCAACGCCGGCACGATGGTTACGGAGAAAGAACGATGAACATCATCGAGCAGATCGAGAAGGAAGAGATCGCGCGCCTGACCGCGAACAAGACCATCCCCGCATTCGCACCCGGCGACACCGTGATCGTCAGCGTGAACGTGGTGGAAGGCAACCGCAAGCGCGTGCAGGCTTACGAAGGCGTGGTGATCGCCAAGCGTAACCGTGGCCTGAATTCGTCCTTCATCGTGCGCAAGATCTCGTCGGGTGAAGGCGTGGAGCGTACGTTCCAGCTGTACTCGCCGCTGATCGCCGGCATCGAAGTGAAGCGTCGCGGCGACGTGCGTCGCGCGAAGCTGTACTACCTGCGCGAGCGCTCGGGCAAGTCCGCACGTATCAAGGAAAAGCTGGTTTCGAAGGCAGCCAAGGCTGCCCAGTAAGCCAGGCACGCCGGCCGGGCTTACCGGCCGGATGTTTCCTCGGGAAGGGCACCGCAAGGTGCCCTTTTTGCTTTTTGGCAACTGTGCCGGATTGCTGCGCTGCCGGAAGGCGTGCATCTGTCATACTTCAACCTGTTATGCGCCCCGCCTTCGACCCTGAATCCCTCCCCGTCATCGATGTCGACAAGCGCCGTCCGGCACTGAGCGCGCCGCGCCTGCGGGCGGATTTCATCCGCCACCGCTTGCTGGTGCCGCCAGCGTGGGCGCCGGAGTTGACCGACGAATCCCGTGTGTACGACCGCAACCGCAGCCTGCGCCAGGCTGCCGTGCTGGTGCCGATCGTCGAACGCCGTGATGGCCTGACGGTATTGCTCACCGAGCGCAATGCCAACCTGAGCGCGCACGCGGGGCAGATCAGTTTTCCCGGCGGCAGCCAGGAAGACTATGACACCAGCCGCATTGATACGGCCTTGCGGGAAACCGAAGAAGAGGTCGGCCTGCTGCGCGACTATGTGGAGGTGCTGGGGGCGCTGCCGGATTACATCACCGGCACCGGTTTCCATGTGAGTCCGGTGGTGGGCCTGGTGCGCGACGGCTTTACGTTGCAGCCCGACGCTTCAGAAGTGGCCGATGTGTTCGAGGTGCCGCTGGCTTTCCTGATGGATCCTTCGCATCATGAGCGGCGCCTGTTCCGCTGGGTCGATGGTGAACGGATGTTCTACGCCATGCCCTTCCCGCGCGAGGGCGGTGGCCACCGCTTCATCTGGGGCGCGACGGCGGGCATGCTGCGCAATCTCTACCACTTGCTGGCCGCCTGAATCCCGGGCGGCAAAGGCGCTCAGGCCGCTGCCTGACCATGTTGCCCGATGCAATGCGGGCAGCTCTTGCCGACGACGTACTGCGGGCTTTGCTGCTCTTGCGGCGTGACCACGGCGCGGCAGGCAAAGCACTGCCTGGGGCCCGCCGGTTCCAGGTTCGGGTTGAGCGCCGTGCGGTAGTCGAAGACGAAACAGTCGCCGCGATAGTGGCTGCCACCGACTTCCTCGAAATACTTGAGGATGCCGCCTTCGAGTTGGTAGACGTGATCGATGCCGACTTCCTGCATATGGATCGCGGCCTTCTCGCAGCGGATGCCGCCGGTGCAGAACGACACCACGGTCTTGCCCTCGAAATCCGCCTTGTGGGCTTCCACGGCTTCGGGGAATTCGCTGAACTTGGTGAGGTTGTATTCCATCACCGTGTCGAACGTCCCGACCGCCACTTCAAAATCGTTGCGCGTATCGAGCATCACTACCGGGCGGCCTTCGTCGTCATGGCCCTGGTCCAGCCAGCGCTTGAGGTCGACCGGGCGCACCGACGGCGCGCGCCCCTCCTCGGGCCGGATCAGCGGGCGCTTCATGGTGATGATTTCCTTCTTGGCGCGCACCAGCATGCGTTTGAAGGGCTGGTTCTCCGACAGGCTTTCCTTGGGCGCAATGTCCGCGAAGCGCGCGTCGGCGTGCAGCCACGCCATGAAGCCGTCGATGGCTTCGCGCGGACCGGCCAGGAACATATTGATCCCCTCCGGCGCCAGCAGGATGGTGCCCTTCAGGTCAAGCTCCTCGCAGCGCGAGCGCATTTCCGGCCGCAACGTCTCGATGTCGTTGAGCGAGACGAACTTGTAAGCGGAGATGTTGACGATCTGCATGATGGGCTGCGCTGCGGACGCGCGCAAAGGCGCGCGATAACTGCCTGATTGGAAAGACGAAATTATAGCGCGCCAGCCCGATGCGGGCCGGCATTTCCTAGCGTCGTCCTCAGCTATCGGGGCCCGTGAGCGATGTTCGCAGCGCGGCCGTTGGCCATGCCGAGCCGGTACAATGTCGCCCATGTCTGCCCCCCGTTTCGTACACCTTCGCGTCCATTCCGAATATTCCGTCGTCGACGGCATTGTCCGCCTGGATGATGCCGTCAAGGCCGCGGCCGGCGATGGCATGGGCGCGCTCGCTCTCACCGACCTTGCCAACGCCTTCGGCCTGATCCGCTTCTACAAGGAAGCGCGCGGCGGCGGCGTCAAGCCCGTGGTCGGCGCCGATGTCTGGCTGTCCAATGCGGACGACCGCGACAAGCCCGCGCGGCTGCTGTTGCTGGTGCAGGACCGCATCGGCTACCTGAACCTGTGCATGCTGCTGTCCCGCGCGTGGCTGTCGAACCAGCACCGTGGCCGTGCCGAAATCGAGCCCGGCTGGTTCGGCGAACCCGGTGAGGAGGGCCGGCCGCTGGCGACAGGGCTGATCGCGCTGTCGGGCGCGATGGGCGGTGACGTCGGCATGGCGCTGGCCAATGGCAATGTCGATGGCGCGCGCCGCGCCGCCGAGCATTGGGCGGCCGTCTTCCCGCAGCGTTTCTACATCGAGTTGCAGCGCGCCGGCCATCCCGGCACGGATGCCTATGTGCAGCAGGCCGTGCATCTGGCCGCCGAGATGCAGTTGCCCGTCGTGGCCACGCACCCGGTGCAATTCATGGCGCCGGACGAATTCACCGCGCACGAGGCGCGCGTCTGTATCGCCGAAGGCGAACTGCTGGCCAACCCGCGCCGCACGCGCCGTTTCACCACGGACCAGTACTTCAAGACGCAGGACGAGATGTGCGCGCTGTTCGCCGACATTCCGTCCGCGCTCGAGAACGCCGTGGAGATCGCGCGGCGCTGCAACCTGACGCTGGAACTGGGCAAGCCGCGCCTGCCGCTGTTCCCCACGCCCGACGGCATGTCGCTCGACGACTACCTCGTCTTCATGGCCAAGGACGGCCTGGAGAAGCGCCTGGCGGTCCTGTTCCCGGACGAGGCGCAGCGCGAGGCCAGGCGGCCCGAGTACTACGCACGGCTGGAGTTCGAGACCGGCACCATCATCAAGATGGGCTTCCCCGGCTACTTCCTGATCGTGGCGGACTTTATCAACTGGGCCAAGAACAATGGCGTGCCGGTGGGCCCGGGCCGCGGCTCCGGCGCCGGTTCGCTGGTGGCCTATGCGCTGGGCATTACCGACCTGGATCCGCTCAAGTACGCGCTGCTGTTCGAGCGTTTCCTGAACCCGGAGCGGGTGTCCATGCCCGACTTCGATATCGACTTCTGCCAGCACGGCCGTGACCGCGTGATCACGTATGTGAAGGAAAAGTACGGCAAGGACGCGGTATCGCAGATCGCCACCTTCGGCACCATGGCGGCCAAGGCCGCGGTGCGCGACGTGGGCCGCGTGCTCGACCTGGGCTACGGCTTCGTGGATGGCATCGCCAAGCTGATTCCGTTCAAGCCCGGCAAGCTCGTCACCATCGAAGAGGCCAAGAAGGAAGAGCCGCTGCTCACGGAGCGCGAGAACAACGAGGAAGAAGTGCGCCAGCTGCTGGAGCTGGCGCAGCGCGTCGAAGGCATGACCCGCAACGTCGGCATGCACGCCGGCGGCGTGCTGATCGCGCCGGGCCGCCTGACCGATTTCTGCCCGCTCTATACGCAGGGTGGGCAGAACGACGGCATGAGCGGCGTCGTCAGCCAGTACGACAAGGACGACGTGGAAGCGGCCGGCCTGGTCAAGTTCGACTTTCTGGGCCTGACCACGCTGACCATCCTCGACTGGGCCGAACGCTATATCCGCCGGCTGGACCCGGGCAAGGCGGACTGGAATTGCAGCCAGATCCCGCTGGACGACGGCCCGGCGTTCGACATTCTCAAGACCGCCAACACGGTCGCCGTGTTCCAGCTGGAAAGCCGCGGCATGCAGGGCATGCTGAAGGATGCCAAGCCCGACCGCTTCGAGGACATCATCGCGCTGGTGGCGCTGTACCGCCCGGGCCCGATGGACCTGATCCCCAGCTTCTGCGCGCGCAAGCACGGCCGCGAGAAGGTAGAGTATCCGGACGCGCGCGTCGAGCCGGTGCTCAAGGAGACCTACGGCATCATGGTCTACCAGGAGCAGGTGATGCAGATGGCGCAGATCATCGGCGGCTACTCGCTGGGTGGCGCCGACCTGCTGCGCCGTGCCATGGGCAAGAAGAAGCCCGAAGAGATGGCGCAACACCGCGTGATGTTCCGCGAAGGCGCGGACAAGAACGGGCTCTCCGCCGAGCAGGCCGACGATATCTTCGACCTGATGGAGAAGTTCGCGGGCTACGGCTTCAACAAGTCGCACGCGGCCGCGTATGCGCTGCTGGCGTACTACACCGCATGGCTCAAGGCGCATCATCCGGCGGAATTCATGGCAGCCAACATGTCGCTGGCCATGGACGACACCGACAAGGTCAAGATCCTCTACGAGGACTGCAAGCTCAACAAGCTCGCGGTGCTGCCGCCCGACGTCAACGCCAGCGAGTACCGCTTCGCACCGACCGATGCCAGGACCATCCGCTATGGACTGGGCGGCATCAAGGGTTCCGGCCAGGGCGCCATCGAAGACATCCTGCGCGCGCGCGAGGAACGGCCCTTCACGGACCTGTTCGACTTCTGCGAGCGCGTCGATCGCCGCCAGGTGAATCGCCGCACCATCGAGGCGCTGATCCGTGCCGGTGCGTTCGACAGCCTCAACGACAACCGTGCGCAATTGCTGGCCTCGGTATCCCTCGCCATGGAGGCGGCCGACCAGAAGGCCGAGTCGGCCAACCAGGTCTCGCTGTTCGACCTGATGGGCGATGCCGGCGATGCACACCGGCCTGAACTGATCGACGAGCCGCGCTGGACGCCCAAGCGCACGCTGCAGGAAGAAAAGCAGGCGCTGGGGTATTACTTCTCCGGGCACCTGTTCGATGCCTGCCGCGATGAGGTGCGCCGCTTCGTGAAGAGCACGCTGGCTGGCCTGGAGAAGGAAGTGCAGGGCAACGGCGGCGGTTTTGGCCGCGACGTGCGCGGCAAGACCATCGCCGGCGTCATCGCCGGGGTGCGCACGCAGATGACGCAGCGCGGCAAGATGATCATCGTGCAGCTCGACGACGGCACCGGGCTGGTGGAGATGACCGTCTTCAACGAGGTGTTCGATGCCAACCGGCACATGTTCCGCGAGGACGAGCTGCTGATCGCCACGGGCAACGCACGTCACGACACCTTCACCGGCGGCGTGCGCTTCACGGCGGAGTCGGTGATGGACTTGTCCACGGCCCGCAGCGCCTATGCCAGCGCGCTCAGCATTGCGCTCGCACCGGAAGACTCGACCATGGAGCGCTTGCGCACCGTGCTCACCCAATACCGTGCCAAGCCGCGCGACGCGGGTCCGACGGGCCTTGGCCTGCTGGTGCGCTACCGCAATCCGAGTGCCGCGTGCGACATCCATCTCGGGCCGAGCTGGCGCGTCGAGCCGGACGAAGCCCTGCTCGGCGAGCTGCGGCAGTGGCTTGGCAACGATGCGGTCGAGCTGATGTATTGAGGCCAGGGCGGGGCGCGCAACGCTGGCGCCTGCGCTGTCCCGTGCACTTTCCGGCGCACTTCCGGCGCGCCTGCCGCGCCAGTGAATGCGGTTACAATGGCTGCGTTTTTTGCGCCCGTCTGTGGCGTTTTCGCCATGCCGGGCTGCCAATCAGGTGACCTTCGGCGTTTCCCGTGCCACCCGTCAGACGGGTGCGCGTCGCATCTTTCAAATTAAGGGCGGTAGTGAGCAATCCAGCTAAGTCCGAACAGTCGGCCGGACAAGACGTAAAGGTAGGCAAGCGCATCATGGGCTATCTGCGGCCCGAGCTGCGCATCTTCATTGCCGCCGTCCTGGCCATGGCCGTGGTCGCCGCCAGCGAGGGCGTGATCCCGAAGGTCGTCAACGATCTGCTCGACAAGGGCTTTGGCGGCGATTACGCCGGCAAGCTCTGGCATGTCCCGGCAATCCTGACCGGCGTCGCGCTCATTCGCGGCGTGGCCCAGTTCGCGTCGGGGTACCTGCTGAGCCTGATTTCGAACCGCGTGCTGCTGAAGATGCGCATGCAGATGTTCGACCGCATGCTGCACGCGCCCGCCCGGTTCTACCACCACAACACGGCGGCTTCGCTGATCAACGCGGTGATCTTCGAAGTCAACCAGGTGCTGTCGATCCTGACGAGCGTGTTCATCACGCTGGTGCGGGATTCGCTGACCGTGGTGGCGCTGCTGATCTACCTGTTCTATACGAACTGGCGCCTGACGCTGATCGTGGCCGTGATCCTGCCCGTGATCGGCTACCTGATGTCGAAGATCAACCGGCGCCTGCGCCGCCTCAACCGCGACCACCAGACGCTGACCAACAGCGCGGCTTACGTGGTCGAGGAGGCCGCCGGCGGCTTCAAGGTCGTGAAGCTGCACGGCGGCGAGGCGTACGAGATGAACCGGTTCCGCAACATGGCGGAGCGGCTGAAGAACTATTCGATGCGCATGGCGGTGGCCGGTGGCCTGAACCAGCCCGTGACGGCTTTCCTGGCCGCGCTGGCGCTGTCGGTCATCATCACCATCGCCATGGTCCAGGCGCAGGGCAACCAGACCACGATCGGCGGCTTCACCGGTTTCGTGATGGCCATGCTGCTGCTGATCTCGCCGCTCAAGCACCTGACCGACATCAACCAGCCGCTCACGCGCGGCCTGACCGCGGCCGAGCTGATCTTCCGGCTGATCGACGAACCGGCGGAGCCGCAGGACGGCGGCGTGCGCATTGACCGGGCCAAGGGAGACCTGGTATTCGAGCGCGTTGGTTTCCACTACGGCGAAGGCACGCGGCCGGCGCTGGAGGGCATCGATATCCGTGTACCCGCGGGTGAGGTGGTGGCGCTGGTCGGTCCTTCGGGCAGTGGCAAGACCACGCTGGTCAACCTGGTGCCGCGCTTCTTCGACCCTAGCGGTGGCCGCATCCTGCTCGACGGCCACGCCATCGGCGATATCGCGCTGCGCGAGCTGCGCAACCAGATCGCCTTCGTGAGCCAGGATGTGGTGCTCTTCAATGACACCGTTGCCGCCAACGTGGCGTACGGGGTCGGACCCGATGACCAGATCGACATGGCCCGCGTCGAGCGTGCGTTGCAGGCCGCCTACCTGACCGACGTGGTGAAGAACCTGCCCGAAGGCGTCAATACGAACATTGGCGACAACGGCATGAAGCTCTCCGGCGGCCAGCGCCAGCGGCTGGCCATCGCCCGTGCGATCTACAAGGATGCGCCGATCCTGATCCTGGACGAAGCCACGTCGGCGCTCGATTCGGAATCCGAGCGCCAGGTCCAGGCCGCGCTTGAAGCGCTGATGGTCGGGCGCACGACGCTGGTGATCGCGCACCGCCTGTCGACGATCGAGAACGCAGACCGCATCGTCGTGCTCGATCACGGCCGCGTCGCAGAGCAGGGTACCCACGCCGAGCTGCTGGCCGCCAACGGCCTGTATGCCGGGCTGCACCGGATCCAGTTCGCCACGCACTGATTGCTGGCCGGGCCGGGGCTGCCGGCTTGCGGGTTGCGCCTTGGCTACAATGGGGCGACAACAACGACCGTGAGAGAGACAGCCATGACCCGCCCGGCCCATCCCATCAGCCGTTACCCCGTACCCGAACTGAAGGCGCTGCCCGACGATATCCGGCAGCGCATCCTTGAAGTCCAGGAGAAGGCCGGCTTCGTGCCCAACGTCTTCCTGACGCTGGCCCACCGGCCCGACGAGTTCCGCGCCTTCTTCGCCTATCACGACGCCCTGATGCTCAAGGACGGCGGCCTGACCAAGGGCGAGCGCGAGATGATCGTGGTGGCGACGTCGGCGGCCAACCAGTGCCTGTACTGCGTGGTGGCACATGGCGCCATCCTGCGCATCTACGAGAAAAAGCCGCTGGTGGCCGATCAGGTCGCCGTGAACTACCTGAAGGCCGACATCCCGCCGCGCCAGCGCGCCATGCTGGACTTTGCGCTAAAGGTCTGCCAGGCCTCGCACGAGGTGGAGGAGGCTGACTTTGCTGCGCTGCGCGAGCACGGATTCACGGACGAAGACGCATGGGACATCGCCGCCATCACCGCGTTCTTCGGTTTGTCGAACCGCATGGCCAACACCATCGGCATGCGCCCGAACGACGAGTTCTTCCTGATGGGCCGCGTGCCCAAGAGCAAGTAAGCGCGTCCTTTCGCGCCGGGGTGCATGGTCAGCGGATCTCGGCGCAGTTTCCGTTGTTCGGATTGAACAGCACCGGCCACGCCTGCTCATAGATGCCAGGCGTACAGCGCTGCTGGCAATTGGCGTGCGCGAGCGTGACGCGCCGCGGGTCCTGCCAGATCAGCAGCTTGCACTGGGTGCCGTCAGTGGCTTGCAGCACGATGTGCGGCGTTTTCTGGACCTGCTTGAAGTCCGCCAGGTCGAACTGGCAGCTGCCGCGCTTGGATACCCACAGCTTCCATTTCAGGGTCTTCACGTCATTGGAGACCACGCGCATCACCGCATCCTCGCGAAAGCCGTCATCCTCGGTCCGGCGACACGTGCCGGCCAGGCTGATATCGTGTGCCGCGATCGGCGTGGCGCGGGGCGCTTCGGCGACCGGGGCGGCGGCCTGGGGTGGCGGGGATGGCGGAGGTGCCCGCCGGGCGATCGGCAATTGCTCGCAGGCAGTGCACAAGAGCATGGCCAAGAAGCATGAGCCCAGTTGTGCGGCTTTCATCCGGGGTACCTCACTACAGAACGCCTCTAACTTGCGGGCTGACGCCCATGCTGGTGGATTGGATGGCGTTAACTGAGTTATAGCGGATCGCCATCAACGCGCAGGGTCATGAGGATCACTTGCGCGTAGGTAGAAACACCAGCCCTTGCGGCAGCGAAGCGAGCCGTTCGGTGACGCCGTTTCGGTCGCTTCGTGGCTTGCCCGGGCTTGAAAGCTGTTGCTGAAAACTACGGGAAATTCAGTAACAAAGCCTGCTGCAACGCCGATACGATAGTCGGCGCTCTGGGATCCGAGCGGATCACCAGTGACTCCTGCGGCCATCCCGACAACGACATGCCCCGTCCCATCTCCTTGACCATTCACCGGTCCGCACTGGCCGGCAACCTGGCCATTGCGCGCCGCCTCGCGCCTGCATCAAAAATCTGGGCCGTGGTAAAGGCCAATGCCTATGGCCACGGCATCGCCAGGGTCTACCCTGCGCTTGCATCGGCGGACGGCTTCGCCTTGCTGGACCTTGAGGAGGCAGCCCAGTTGCGCGACCTGGGCTGGGCTGGCCCGATCCTGCTGCTGGAGGGGTTCTTCGATGAAAGCGATATCGCGCTGCTCGCATCGCTGCGCCTGACCACGGCGGTACACGGAGAAGAGCAGTTGAGGATGCTGGAGGTGGCGTCTCGCGATGGCCGGCTGCCAGCGCGCTCGGTCGATGTCTGTCTGAAGCTGAATTCCGGCATGAATCGCCTGGGCTTCGGTCCGGCAGAGTACGGCGCGGCCTGGCGGCGCCTGAGCGACATCGCCGCGGTGGGGTCGGTGACCCACATGAGCCACTTCTCGGATGCCGATACCGGCAAGGGCGTCGCGGAACAGGCAGCAACGTTCCATGCCGCCACACGGGGCTTGCCGGGGCAGGTTTCGATCGCGAACTCCGCGGCGACCATGCGGCACGCCGATTGCCACGCGGACTGGGTGCGGGCGGGGATCATGCTCTACGGCGCCGCGCCGTCAGGCTGTGCCAACGATCTGGCCGGCACCGGGCTGCAGGCGGCTCAGACGCTGGCCAGCCGGATACTGGGCGTGCAGGACCTGCTGCCGGGCCAGTCCGTCGGCTATGGTTCGCACTATGTGGCCACGCGGCGCCAGCGCATCGGCATCGTCGCGTGCGGTTATGCCGACGGCTATCCGCGCACAAGCTCCTCGCATGCGGAGCATTTCGCGCCGGTGCGTGTGGGCAATCGCAACACACGCACCGTCGGGCGCATTTCCATGGACATGCTGGCGGTCGATCTCAGCGAATGCCCGGAAGCCAATGTCGGAGCGCCGGTAGAACTCTGGGGCCGGCATGTTCCGATTGACGACGTTGCCGCGGCGGCGGGCACGATCGGCTATGAGCTGATGTGCGCGGTGGCGCCACGCGTCCCGGCCGTCATTGACTTGTAGGGAAGCCACAGCCAGCGGCAACAAGGTACGGTCGGGCCAGGCGTGCAGTCCCGCAGACGGGCAGGGCCTGCGCAATCAATATTCCAAAAAATGCAACAGGCTGTTGTTGAGTTGGGGGTTGGTCACTTCGAGGGAAAACCCTTAGTATTCGGGTACGCGATGCCGCAATGCAGCAGACCCCCAAAAACAAGGGCGTCGCGACCCTAGAGGAAAATCATGAACGCGAGCCGCTACCTCCTGATCGTCATTACCGCCATCGCTGCCGCCATCTCGGCTGCCCCGGTTCTGGCCAAGAGTGGCAACTTCGATCCCCACACCGATGGCGCACGTACCGAAAAATACAGCGCCTACACCGACGGGGCGAAGAATGGCGGCAAGTACGACATCTATTCGGACGGCGCCCGGTACATTTTCTCGAGCGACCAGATGCCTCACTGAGGCGCTGCCCGGTCTACCGGGCGAGTCAATACAACAAAGGGTTGCAGGCAAAAGTCTGCAACCCTTTTTGCTTCAGGCCTTGCGCAGGCCTACGGCATTCGGTGCCGCCGGGAATGTGACGATCAGGTGTGGCTGATACGTCTCCAGGCGATCACATCAGGATAATGTCGTACTGCTCCTGGTGGAACGTCGATTCCACCTGCAGCGAAATCGGCTTGCCGATGAAGTCGCCCAGCATCGCCAGGTGCTGGCTTTCCTCTTCCAGGAACAGGTCGATGACTTCCTGCGACGCCAGGATGCGGAACTCGCGCGGGTTGAACTGGCGCGATTCGCGCATGATCTCGCGCAGGATGTCGTAGCACGCCGTACGCGGCGTCTTGACCTGGCCCTTGCCCTGGCACACCGGGCACTGTTCGCACAGCACGTGCGCGAGCGATTCGCGCGTGCGCTTGCGCGTCATCTCCACCAGGCCGAGCTGCGAGAAGTTGTTGACGGTGATGCGCGTGCGGTCGCGCGACAGCGCGCGCTTGAGTTCCGACAGCACCGCCTCGCGGTGCTCGACATTCTCCATGTCGATGAAGTCGATGATGATGATCCCGCCCAGGTTGCGCAGCCGCAGCTGGCGCGCGATGGTATGCGCGGCTTCGAGGTTGGTCTTGAAGATCGTGTCGTCGAAGTTGCGCGCGCCGACGTAGCCGCCGGTGTTGACGTCGATCGTCGTCATCGCCTCGGTCTGGTCGATCATCAGGTAGCCGCCGGACTTCAGGTCCACGCGCCGCGACAGCGCTTTCTCGATCTCCGCGTCGATATTGAACAGGTCGAAGATCGGCCGCTCGCCGGTGTAGTGCGACAGGCGCGCCAGCACCGCCGGCGTATATTCCTGCGCGAATTCGACGAGGCGCTGGTAGTTCTCGCGCGAGTCGATCTGGATCACGCCGGTGGCGTCGTTGATGAAGTCGCGCAGTACGCGCTGGGCCAGGTCCAGGTCCTGGTAGAGCAGGCTCGGCGCCGGCTGCGTGGTGGCGTTCTGGCGGATCGTCGCCCAGATCTTGCGCAGGTAGGCGATGTCGTTGCCGAGCTCTTCGTCGCTCGCTTCCTCGGCGATGGTGCGCACGATGAAGCCGCCGCGCTCGTCGGCCGGCACCAGGCCCTGCACGCGGCTGCGCAGCGCCTCGCGATCGACCTCGCCTTCGATGCGCTGCGAAATGCCGATATGCGGATCCTGCGGCAGGTACACGAGCGTGCGCCCGGCAATGCTGACCTGCGTGGACAGGCGCGCGCCCTTGGTGCCGATCGGGTCCTTGATGACCTGCACCATCAGCGCCTGGCCTTCGAACAGGGTCTTCTCGATGGCGAGCTGGGTGCCGTTCTTGTCGGGATCGCGCGGATGCCAGATATCGGCGACGTGCAGGAATGCCGCGCGTTCCAGGCCGATGTCGATGAAGGCCGACTGCATGCCCGGCAGCACGCGCACGACCTTGCCCAGGTAGATGTTCCCGACCAGTCCGCGCGTCAGGGTGCGCTCGACATGCAGTTCCTGGACGGCGGCCTGCTGCACGATGGCAACGCGCGTCTCTTGTGGCGTGATGTTGACGAGGATGTCTTCAGTCATGGCGGATGAAACGCGTTGCCGGTGTACCGGCGATGTATTGTCTGCCCGGGCTGGCAGGCTTTGGCAGATGCCGTTCAGAACCGCAGGCGGGCCTGTCTGAGTAACGCTGCCGTCTCAAACAGGGGTAGGCCCATGATACCTGAATAGCTGCCTTCGATCCGCTCGACGAACTCCGCCGCGCGGCCCTGGATGCCGTAGGCACCGGCCTTGCCGAGCGGCTCGCCGCTGGCGACGTAGCCCTCGATCTCGGGCGCGGACATCGCGCGAAACGTGACGCGGGAGATCGACAGCGCATGATGCATGCCCAGCGTCGAGACCACGGTGACGGCGGTCAGCACGCGGTGCGTCGAGCCGGACAGCGCGGCAAGCATGGCCGCGGCGTCGGCGCCATCGGCCGGCTTGCCGAGGATGTCGCCACCGAGGCACACGGTCGTGTCGGACGTGAGCACGGGGGCGTCGGGCAGCGCGCGCCGTTCGCGGCGCCGCAGCGCGGCTTCGGCCTTGAGCGCGCAGACGCGCTGGACATAGTCGTCGGGCGTCTCGCCGGGCTGTACGACTTCCAGCGCCTCTGCGTCTTCGTCATCATCGGCGAGCAGCAGTTCATAGCGTACGCCGAGCTGCGTCAGCAGTTCACGGCGGCGCGGGCTCTGGGAGGCGAGATAGAGGTAATCGTGCATCAGGGCGGGCGGGAGCGGAGATTCGGGAACAGGCAAGCGGGAACAGGCAAGCCTGAAGCGGCCGCCCAAGGCCCGCATTGTACTGCCGGCGCCGGCTCAGGCCCGGTGATAGGGGTGGTTCTGCGTGACCGACCAGGCGCGGTAGAGCTGTTCGGCCAGCAGCACCCGCACCATGCCGTGCGGCAGCGTAAGGCTGGACAGCCGCAGCAGCGTTTGCGCCCGCGCTTTCAACGCGGGATCGAGGCCGTCAGCCCCGCCGATCAGGAACGCGACGTCGCCGCCTTCGCGCTGCCAGTCGGTAAGCTGGCCGGCGAGCTGCACCGTCGTGAAGTCGCGCCCGCGCTCGTCCAGCGCCACGATGCGGCACTGCCGCGACAGCGACGACAGCACCGCGTCAATGCGCGCGGCTTCGCGCTGCATCACGGTAGCGGCGTTATTGGAGGAGGAGCGGGTTTCGGGCTTGACCTCGCGCAGTTCGATGCGCAACTCCGGCGGCATGCGCTTGGCATACTCGTTGAAGCCGGTTTCGATCCAGCCAGGCATCTTGTGGCCGACCGCCACGATGACCAGTTGCATGGGGAGCATTGCCGCGCGGCCGCAGCCGCGCGCGCAAGATCAGACTCAGGCCGAGCGCGTGGTGCGCTTGCGGGCAGCCGGCTTGGCGGCGCCGGTCTTGGCAGCAGCGGTCTTGGCCGCGGTGGTACGCGTGGCGGTCTTGCGTGCCGGGGTGCCGGCGGCTGTCTTGCGCGGCGCGGCGGCGCGCGTGGCGGGCGTCTTGGTGCCAGCGGTCTTGGCGGCAGCGGTCTTGCGGGCCGGCTTGCGGATGGTCGCGATGGCGTCCGGATCGGTGTCCTCGTGGCCCATCGGCGGCGAGGGTTCCTTCATGCCTTCGGGCAGGCGGGCCAGGGCCGGGCGCAGGTTGCTGGCGCGGCGCGCGCGCGGTGCCGGCGCTTCGTCGTCGTCCGCATCCATCGGCTCGCTGGCCTTGACCAGGCCCTTGGCGGCGGCGAGCCGCATGCGCACCGGCTTGTCGCCCCAGATCTCTTCGAGGTTGTAGTACAGGCGCAGCTGCGGCTGCAGGATGTGCACCACCGCGTCGCCGCAGTCGACCAGCACCCATTCGCCGGTTTCCAGGCCTTCCACTGCAATGATGTGGCCGCCGGCTTCCTTCACCGTGTCACGCACCGATGCTGCAAGCGCCTTGGTCTGGCGGTTGGATGTCCCGCTGGCAATCACCACCCGGTCGAACAGTTCGGTCAGGTGGCTGGTGTCATACACCTTGATGTCCTGCGCTTTGACATCCTCGAGGCCGTCGACGATGGCGCGTTGCAGTTTGCGAATATCCATGGTGCGTTCTTGTTCAGCTGAAATCATTGGAGGCGGCCGGTTCAGGCCTGGCCTGATGTGGGGCGGTAGAGCCCCTGGCTCGCGATGTAGTGTGCCACGCCGGCAGGCAGTTGGTCATCCGCCGGCAGGCCGGATGCCAGACGCTGGCGCAGGCCGGTGGAAGACAAATCGACAGCGAGGGTCTGGTCAATCCACATCCGGCCGGAGGGCGAACATTGTATCAGGTGCGTGTCAGCCTGGCGCGTGGCCAACGCTTCGCGCACCGGCCCTTCGAGCTCGGACAGGGCAAAGCCCGGGCGAGTAGCGGTGCACAAGTGCACGTGGGCGAACAATTGCTGCCAGCCGTGCCAGGTATGCAGGCGCAGGAGCTGGTCGGCGCCCATCAGCCAGCACAGCGAGGCTTGCGGGCCGTATTCGTCGCGCAGCTGGCGCACGGTGTCGATGGTATAGCTCGGGCCCTCGCGGTCGACCTCCATGCGGCTCACGCGGATCTTTGCGGGAGTGCCGGCCAGCGCGGCGGCCGCCAGCTCGGTCATGGCGAAGCGGTCCGCGGCAGGGGTCACGTCCGCGCCCTTTTGCCAGGACTGGCCGGTCGGGATCCACACCAGTTCATCGAGCGCCAGGTGGTCGATGCAAAGGCTGGCCAGCGCCAGGTGTCCGAGATGGGGAGGGTCGAAGGTGCCGCCCAGGATGCCCAGGCGATAGGGGCGGGCGTCTTTGCCGGCGGCGGCCGGCATGGCGTCTTGGTCGGGATGTGCCATAAGGTTGCCGTCAGGCCCAGTCGCGCGCCGGCAGGAAGTCGGTGTACAGCGCGTTTTCGGCGCTGCCCGGTTCCGGCTGCCAGTCGTAGCGCCATGTCACCTGCGGCGGCATCGACATCAGGATCGATTCGGCGCGGCCGCCGGACTGAAGTCCGAACAGCGTGCCGCGATCGAACACCAGGTTGAATTCGACATAGCGGCCACGGCGGTAGGCCTGGAAGTCGCGCTCGCGCTCGCCGTACGGCGTGTCCTTGCGGCGCTCCAGGATGGGCTGGTAGGCATCCAGGAAGGCATCGCCGACGCTGCGCATCATCTCGAAGCTGCGCTCGAAGCCCTGCGTCGAGAAGTCGTCGAAAAAGATCCCGCCAATGCCGCGCGCCTCGCCGCGGTGCTTCAGGAAGAAATACTCGTCGCACCACTGCTTGAAGCGCGGATACAGCTCATCGCCAAACGGCGCCAGCGATGCCTTGCAGGTACGGTGGAAATGCGCGCAGTCGTCGGCATTGCCATAGTACGGCGTCAGGTCCATGCCGCCGCCGAACCACCAGACCGGATCGGCACCGGGCTTGGTGGCGATAAAGCAGCGCACGTTCATGTGCACGGTGGGCACGTACGGATTGCGCGGATGGAAGACCAGCGACACGCCCATCGCCTCGAAGCTGCGCCCGGCCAGTTCGGGCCGGTTGGCGCTGGCCGACGGGGGCAGGGTGTCGCCGCTCACGTGCGAAAAGCCCACGCCGGCACGCTCCATCACGGCGCCGCCCTCCAGGATGCGGGTGCGGCCACTGCCGCGCAGGCGCTCGGTGGGCGGTTTTTCCCAGGCGTCAGTCAGGAAGGGCTGTCCGTCAAGGGCGGCGACGGCGTCGGTGATGCGGTCTTGCAGACCGAGCAGGTAGGCACGGACTGCCTGGGAATCGATCATGGCGTGTAGGGGCGCGGGCCCCGGATGCAAGGGCGGCCGTGCCGGCGTCTGGCCGGCACGGCCGTCATGTGGGTGTCACGATTGTAACGGCTGGCGCGCCACTTGCCCGCGCGCGCCGTCCGAACGTGACGGGCCGCCAGGGGCCGGTCCGGCCCGTTGGCGGCACCAGTTCGGCGCTCAGCGCTTGATGGCGCGGTAGCCGATGTCGGTACGATATTGCATGCCATCGAACTGGATCTGCTCCACGGCGGCGTAGGCGGCGCGTTGCGCGGCCTTGACGGTATCGGCCAGGCCCACCACGCAGAGCACGCGCCCGCCCGTGGTCAGCAGCGTGCCGTCCTTGAGCGTGGTGCCGGCGTGGAACGTCACGCTGTCATCGGTTTCGGCCGGGATCCCGGTGATGGCATCGCCCTTGCGCGGCGCGTCGGGATAGCCGTAGGCCGCCATCACGACACCCAGCGCGGTGCGGCGGTCCCAGTCCAGTTCGACTTCGTCGAGCTTGCCCGACACCGCGGCGTCCATCACGTCGACCAGGTCGGTCTTCAGGCGCGCCATGATCGGCTGGGTTTCCGGGTCGCCCATGCGGCAGTTGAATTCCAGCGTCTTCGGGTTGCCGTCCTTGTCGATCATCAGGCCGGCGTACAGGAAGCCCGTGTACGGAATGCCGTCCTTTTCCATGCCGCGCACGGTCGGCAGGATGATTTCGCGCAGCGCGCGCGCATGCAGGGCGGGCGTGACCACCGGCGCGGGCGAGTAGGCGCCCATGCCGCCGGTGTTGGGGCCGGCGTCGGCGTCCAGCAGGCGCTTGTGGTCCTGGCTGGTGGCCAGCGCCAGCACGTTCTTGCCGTCGACCAGCACGATGAAGCTGGCTTCCTCGCCGTCCAGGAACTCCTCGACCACCACGCGTGCACCGGCGTCGCCGAGCTTGTTGTCGGCCAGCATCATGTCGACGGCGGCGTGCGCTTCTTCCAGGCTCATGGCGACGACCACGCCCTTGCCGGCAGCCAGTCCGTCCGCCTTGATCACGATCGGCGCGCCTTGCGCGTCGATGTAGGCGTGCGCCTGGGCGGCGTCGGAGAAGGTCTGGTAGGCGGCCGTCGGAATGCCGTGGCGGTGCATGAAGGCCTTGGCGAAGTCCTTCGACGACTCAAGCTGCGCCGCGGCCCGGGTCGGGCCGAAGATGCGCAGGCCCTTGGCACGGAACACGTCCACGATGCCGGCGGCCAGCGGCGCTTCGGGGCCGACCACGGTGAAGGCCACGCCTTCGCGCTCGGCAAAGGCGGCCAGTACTTCCGGATCCGTCAGCGGAACATTCTGCAGGCGCTTGTCGAGCGCGGTCCCGCCATTGCCCGGTGCCACGTACACCACCTGCAACTTCGGGGATTGGGCCAATTTCCAGGCCAGCGCGTGTTCACGTCCACCCGAGCCGACAACCAATACTTTCATGATCCACTGCCAGAAAAGAAACGCATGCAAAAAGGCGGCAGCCTGTTCGTGCTGCCGCCCGAGGGCTAACTAAGTCTACTTACTCTTCGATGACCGCGTTGGTGAAGACTTCCTGCACGTCATCGAGGTTTTCCAGGGCGTCCAGCAGCTTCTGCATCTTCGCCGCGTCGTCGCCCGCGAAGTCGACTTCGTTCTGCGGCTTCATCACCACGTCGGCCACCTCGGCCTTGAAGCCGGCGGCTTCCAGGGCCGCCTTGACCGCGGAAAAATCGTTCGGCGGGCAGGTGACTTCGATCGAGCCGTCGTCATTGGTGACCACGTCGTCGGCGCCGGCTTCCAGTGCGGCGTCCATCAGCTTGTCTTCCGGCGTGCCCGGCGCAAACAGGAACTGGCCGCAATGGGTGAACATGAATGCCACCGAGCCTTCGGTCCCCATATTGCCGCCGTGCTTGGAAAACGCGTGGCGCACTTCGGCCACGGTGCGCGTGCGGTTGTCGGTCAGGCAGTCGACAATGATCGCGGCGCCGCTCAGGCCGTAGCCCTCATAGCGGATTTCCTCGTAGTTCACGCCTTCCAGGCCACCCACGCCGCGCTGGATCGCGCGCTGGATGTTGTCCTTGGGCATATTGGCGTCCATCGCCTTGTCCATGGACAGGCGCAGGCGCGGGTTGGAATCGGGATCGCCGCCGCCGAGCTTGGCGGCAACGGTGATTTCCTTGATCAGGCGGGTCCAGATCTTGCCGCGCTTGGCGTCAGCGGCGGCCTTCTTGTGCTTGATATTGGCCCATTTCGAGTGACCGGCCATGATTCTCTCCGAAGCGGAAAACGTGAGGTTGTGCGGGAAGGCTGCAGCTTGCGCGCGCGGTACAGCGCGGCACAAACGGGCGCGCGGAGTGACGCGGGGTGACGGATAGGCCCGGCTGCTGGCTATAATCAGCCGGTGATTTTATCACGCGGCCCTGTCCGCGCCGCGCCTGTGGCCGCCCGCCACGCTTCCTGATCCGAGACACCATGGCCGAACCCATCCTGATCGCCAAGAACGCCGAGCTCGAACTGGCCTTGCTCCCGCAAATGGGCAACCGGCACGGACTGATCACCGGCGCCACCGGTACCGGCAAGACCGTGACCCTGCAGACGCTGGCGCAGGGGTTTTCGCGGCTGGGCGTGCCGGTCTTCATGGCCGACGTCAAAGGTGACCTGACCGGCATTTCCATGCCGGGCCAGCCCACCGACAAGCTCAAGGCGCGCCTGGCGGAACTGAACCTGCCGGAGCCGGCATGGGGCGGTTGCCCGACCACGCTGTGGGACGTATTCGGCCAGAAGGGGCATCCGGTGCGGGCCACCGTCTCGCACATGGGGCCGCTGCTGCTGTCACGCATGCTGGAGCTGAACGACACCCAGCAGGGCGTGCTCAACCTCGTGTTCCGCATTGCCGATGCCAACGGCCTGCTGCTGCTCGACGCCAAGGACCTGCGCGCCATGCTCCAGCACGTGGGCGATAACGCGGCGCAGTACACCACCGAGTACGGCAATATCTCCGCGGCCTCGATCGGTGCCATCCAGCGCGGCCTGGTCGCGCTGGAGTCGCAGGGCGCGGACATGTTCTTCGGCGAGCCGATGCTCAACCTGGAGGACTTCCTCCAGACCGACAAGGGCCAGGGCGTGGTCAACATCCTGGCGGCCGACCAGCTGATGAACTCGCCCAAGCTCTATGCCACGTTCCTGCTGTGGATGCTGTCCGAGCTGTTCGAGAAGCTGCCCGAGGCCGGCGACCTCGACAAGCCCAAGCTTGTCTTCTTCTTCGACGAGGCGCACCTGCTGTTCAGCGATGCGCCCAAGGCGCTGCTCGACAAGATCGAACAGGTGGTGCGGCTGATCCGCTCCAAGGGCGTCGGAGTGTACTTCGTCACGCAGAATCCGGCCGATATCCCCGACACCGTGCTGGGGCAACTCGGCAACCGCGTGCAGCATGCCTTGCGCGCCTTCACGCCGCGCGACCAGAAGGCCGTGAAGGTGGCGGCTACCACCATGCGCGCCAACCCGAAGCTCGACGTCGAGAAGGTCATCGGCGAACTGGGCGTGGGCGAGGCACTGGTGTCGCTGCTCGATGCCAAGGGCACGCCGGGCGTGACCGAGCGCGCGTGGGTGCTGGCGCCGGGCAGCCGCATCGGCCCGGTCACCGACGACGAGCGCAAGCAGCTGATCGCGACGTCGCTGGTGGCGGGGACTTACGAAAAGACGATCGACCGCGAATCGGCCTACGAGAAGCTGCGCGGCAGCGTGGCGCCGGCGGGCAACGGTGGCGGAGCCACGGCGCAGAAGCCGACCGCCGATGCTCCGGCCGATACACCGGGCCAAGAGGGCGGCTGGCTGGGCACCGCCGGCGAGATCTTCGGCTCGCTGACCAAGGGTACCGGCAAGAGCGGCCGCGGCGACTCCATCCTGGAGTCGATGGCCAAGTCGGCCGCGCGTACCGTTGGTTCCCAGGTCGGCCGCGAACTGATCCGCGGCGTGCTGGGCAGCCTGCTGGGCGGCGGCAAGAAAAAGTAGGCGCCGCTCAGTGCGAACCGGTCCGCGATGCTGGCCGGTCTCGCGCGGCGGCCTTGGCGGCTGCCGCGTCTTCGCGCATCTTGCGGCTGAACATGCGCGCGAAGAACCACGCCATGCCGATGATAAAGACGATGACCCCGAGGCTCATCAGCCCGGTGCCGGTCGTAAAGAGGATCTTGAAGGCTTCCATGCGGATCTCCCTGTGAGATGTCGACGGGTTGCAAGCATTCGCTGTGCGATGTCGAGTGTAGGGAGCCGCGCTGCGCGAGCCATTGAGCAGGATCAAGCACGCGCCAGCCGGAAAGAGATGGCGAGCGGGCGGCACGCCCGCCGCGGTATCAATTCTTGGTGCCGAACAGCCGGTCGCCCGCGTCGCCGAGGCCCGGCACGATGTACGCGTGTTCGTCCAGGTGGCTGTCTAGCGATGCCACGAACAGCTTCACGTTCGGATGCGCCTTGTGGAACACCTCGACGCCCTCGGGCGCCGCCACCAGCGCGACGAAAGTGATAGCCTCATCCTTCACGCCGCGGCGCTTCAGTACATCCACGGCATGCGCGGCCGAGTAGCCGGTGGCGACCATCGGATCGCACAGGATGAAGCTGCGGTCTTCCACGTCAGGCAGGCGCACCAGGTACTCCACCGGGCGGTGCTGCTCGTCCCGATACACACCGATATGCCCGATCCGCGCCGACGGAATCAGTTCGACCAGGCCATCGCTCATGCCCACGCCGGCGCGCAGCACCGGCACGATGGTCAGCTTCTTGCCGGCGATGACCGGGGCTTCCAGCGGTACCAGCGGCGTTTCGATATGCCGCGTGGTCAGCGGCAAGTGGCGCGTGATCTCATAGCCCATCAGCAGCGTGATCTCGCGCAGCAGTTCGCGGAAGGTGCGCGTGGACGTGTCCCGGTCGCGCATATGCGAGAGCTTGTGCTGGATCAGCGGGTGGTCGAGGATGTACAGGCTGGGGAAACGCGGATCTTGTTTCATGGCGGCGGCGAAGGCTCGGCGGGAGAGGGTGAAGCGGGCGGCCCCGGTCTCGTGGATCGGGGCGCCGCGCCGTTGTAGCGGAATTGTAATGGAAGCGGGCCGCCGCGCGGCCGCGGCGGATCCCGCCTGTCGCTACGTTTCCGAACCTGCCGTGCCGGCAGGCCTGGCGTCAGTCGAGCGCGCGGTTCTTCGACTCGATATCGACCATGTAGATCGCGAGCGCCGCCACGGCCAGGAACGAAGAGAGCAGCACCAGGGCCAGCGTGAAGTGCGTGGCCATGACCGGGGCAATGATGGCCGGCGCGAACAGGCCGCCGAAGCGGGCCATGGCGCCCGCCGTACCCATCCCGCTCGCCCGCAGGTCGGTCGGATACACCTCCGGCGTGAAGGCGTAGAGCGCGCCCCAGGTGCCGAGTAGCGAGAAGCTCATCAGCAGGGTGGAGCCGACTACCAGCGTCGGCGACTGGCCCAGGCTGTAGAGCATGCAGCCTGCGGCGCTGAGAAGCAGGAAGCCGATCAGCGTCGGCTTCCGGCCCCAGCGCTCGACGCCATGCGCGGCAAGCGCGAAGCCCGGCAGCTGCACCAGCGCAAGCAGGATCAGGAAGACCTGGCCACGCATGAAGCCGAAGCCCTGGCCGGCCAGCTTCACCGGCAGGTAGACGAAGACACCGTAGTAGGCGATCGAGATCAGCGCCCACGCCACCAAGAGGCTGATGCTGCGGCGGCGAAAGCCCGTCGCGAACAGCGCCAGCACCGACTTGCGCTCCATCTTCTGGGGTTCCAGCGTGCCGATTTCAGCCGACACGCGGTTGGCAGCCGCTACGCGCTGCAGCACCGCGCGTGCCTCGGCCGAGCGTCCCGACTTGTTCAGGTAGAGCGGAGACTCGGGCACGAAGAAGCGGCAGACCACGCCGACCAGCGCGGGGATGCCGGTGACGAGGAAGATCAGGCGCCAGGCGGCATCCCCGTGCGAAACGGCGACCAGCGCCAGGATGGCGAGAAGGATCGTGCCAACGGCCCAGAACGACTCCAGCAGAACCAGCCAGCGGCCGCGACGGTCGGAGGGCAGGAACTCGGCCATCATGGTGTAGTCGACCGGCAGCGTGCCGCCAACGCCGATGCCGGTCAGGAAACGCAGCACCAGCAGCCACTGGAAATCCGGTGCGAACGAGGACGCGACACCGCAGATGGCGTCGATGACCACCGCCATCATGAGCACGGGCCGGCGGCCGATCCGGTCGGCAAGCCGGCCGAACATGAACGCGCCGATCAGCATCCCGACAAAGAACAGCGTACCGCTTTGCAGCGCTGTCGGAACCGGAATGCCGAAGGTCTTGGCAATCGAGGGCGCGGTGAATCCGATCGACAGCACCTGCATCGCGTCAGCGAGCCAGACCAGGCCGAAGATGACGAACAGCCGGTACTGGAAGCGGCCGACGCCCGCGGCGCGAATGCCTTCCTCGATCGTGATGGTCTGCGACGTCGCCGCCCGCGCGTTCGACGGCGGGGCCGCGCTGATCGACGCTTCGGCGATGGTCGTGGATGGCATGGATGAAATGGATGACGACATTTTGTCTACCTGTCTAACTGTCTATTAGAGAGCTGGTTCCGAACCCGGTAGCACATGTCTGTCGATGCAGGGGCGGACAGTGCGCTGGTCCAGAACGCCGCGTGATGCTGTCGCGCCGCCGATTGCAGCCTGCCGTTGGGCGACTTCAATCTGGCGAAGCGAGAACTATGCCGGGAGCACTCTTGCCATGCGTGGGTGATGCGGATACGTCATCGTGACTCCTTATTGTCTACCCTTGGTGGTTTTCTGGTCTTGTATTTATCGTGGCACGCCATCGCGGTGCGCGGTCCTTGTGCCGCAGTGCACCGCTGGATGCTGTTCGCACTCATGTAGTGCGTGCTACATGATCGTTCAGCGTAAGCTACATGAAATGGGCCGGCAAGGCCGATCTGCGGTTTTCTCCTCGGGGTTTTCCCGCGCGCCGCGGTGCGTGCGCAGGCAGGGTCTCCTGTGGGGCGGTACACCGCCGTCATCGATGCGGCCGGACGCGGCACATCCCTGTCCGGCGGGTGAAAAAGGTGTGCGGCGAGCGCCGCCGCACAGGTCTGTCGTCAGGTCAGTGCGCAGGTGCCGCGCGCAGGCGCGCGACGGTGGCTTCCACGTCCTGCCACGCGGGTTTGTCGGGGGCGAAGCGCGCACGCAGGTATTGCGTAAGTGCGGCGACTTGCTTGTCGTCGAGACTGTCCGCATAGGACGGCATGGCGCCCAGCGTGCTGTTCGGCGGTGCCGGCATGCCTTGCAGCAGCACCTGGATCACGTTGTCGGGCCGATCGCCGTGCAGGTTCGTGTTCAGTGCCAGCGAAGGCTTCACACCGAACTGGCGCATGCCCTGCTCGGACTGATGGCACACGGCGCACGCGCTTTGGTACAGGCGTGCAGCGGGGCCGCCCAGCGAGCCGGCGGCCTCGGCGCTGCGCCGCTCGTACTGCGCGGCCTGCGCGGTGATCTGCGCGGGCGACGGTGGCGGGGCGCTGAACGACGCGACGTAGTGCGCGATGGCGCGCACGTCGGATTCCGGCAGCAGCGCAAGCTCTTCGACCACCGGGGCCATTGGCCCGGCGGCGGCGCCGTGATGCACCGCGTAGCCGCCGCGCAGATAGGTGAACAAGGCGTCTTCGGTCCACGGTACCGGCGCACGCGACAGCGCGGTCAGTGCGGGCGCATCCCAGCCTTCCGCGGTGCCGCCGGTCAGGTAGTGGCGTCCGCCTTTCTCGCCGCCCAGCGCATTGCGCGGCGAATGGCAGGCGCTGCAGTGGCCCAGGCCTTCGGCCAGGTAAGCGCCACGGTTCCATTGCGCCGAGCGCGTGGTATCCGGCTGGAACGGTGCGTTGCGGTGGAACAGCAGGTTCCAGCCAGCCAGCAGCGGGCGCATATTGAACGGGAAGGCCAGTTCGGTGCGCGGCACGCTCGTCTTCACGGGCTCGGCCGACATCAGGTAGGCGTACAGGGACTGCATGTCGGCGTCGCTGATCTTCGCGAAGGCCGTATAGGGAAACGCCGGATACAGGCGGCGGCCATCGCGATGGATGCCTTCGCGCATGGCGCGCTCGAACGCGGCGAACGACCAGGTACCGATGCCGGTCTCGGCATCGGGCGTGATGTTGGTGCTGTAGACCGTGCCGAACGGCGTTTCCAGCGCCAGGCCGCCGGCATTCTTCACGCCGCCGGGCGTGGTATGGCAGACCGCGCAGTCGCCCGCGGCCGCCACCAGCCGTCCGCGTTCCAGCGTGGCGGCCGAATAGAAGCCAGGCTCAGTCGGCGCCACGGGCGCGATGGGCGCGCGCCATGGCAACACCGTGGCGCACAGGCCGGCCGCCGCTGCCGCGGCAGCTGCAAGCCAGCCAAGCTTGCTGCGCCGCTTCTCTGGCTGTTGCGAGTCCAGTGCCAGCCGGATGCGCTCGGCGCTGAATGGCGGTTCGCGCAGCCGTACACCGGTCGCATCGAAGATTGCGTTAGCGACGGCCGCCGCGGCCGGCAGCGTCGCGGCGGGGCCGGCGGCCAGCGTATTGCGCGTGGCGAGGGACCCAGCCATGCGGACTTCCGGCACTGCAGCGCCAGTGACCGCGGGCAGGCTGCTGCCGGAGGTCTCGGGCTGCCCGGCGGGCCACGCATCGAAGCCCGACGATTGCGCGGTCAGCTGCCGCGCGGTCTGCGCGACCATCTGTTCCAGCGCGGGCGCTGCCGGCGTCGCGCGCTGTGGCACCGTCGATTCGCTGTCGTGTCCGACGGTCACGCGCGTGACGGCGAGTTCGCCGGTGGTGCCGTCGACTTCCACTTCCGCGACCCACGCCGACCAGCTTTGCGCGGCGTCGCTCTCCACGGCATGCGCATACGCGAAGCCGCGGCCACGGCGCACGTTGGCGCCGCGCGCGGCGCCTGGGCGCTGTGCCGACGGGTTCCACCCCGCGCGCTCGGCCACGTCGCGGACCAGCGCCGCGCCGCGCGCATCGTCAAGGTGTCCGAGCCGCAGCGCGACCGGATCGGTGCCTGCGCTGGCGGCAATCTCGTCGAGGTGTGATTCCTGCGCGAAGACCTGCGCGCGGGCATAAGCCAGAGGCGTGTCTGGCGAGCTGGCAGTCGGGCCGGCGGCGCAGATGTCGATGTTGGTGATGCGGTAGGGCGGCAATGCGCCGTCGCCGGCTTCCGCGTCGATGGCCACATCCGCCACCGGCGCCACCGTGTGCGTCAGCCACAGTGCCAACGGTACGGCCGGCGCGCAGGTGCCGCCGAGCGTGGCGGCGTATGCGTCGATCACGGCGCCGGCGTGCGCGCTGTCGATCTGCCAGTCCAGCGTTGCCTCGGCCAGCCCAACGTCGTCAGCGGTAATGGTGCGCCGCACGCAGCCGCCCGCGGCGTGCGCCATCAGGGCTGCATCGGCGGCGGCATGGTGTGCGAGCAGGCCCGGGTCGCCGCTGTCGTCGGCGCTTTGCCAGCACACCAGCGAAACCTGATGTTCGGCAATGCCAAGCAGTGTGGCCAGTTCCTCGCGCAGTGCGCCAGGGCGCGCACTGGGCAGCCAGACGCGCAGCGCACCATCGCGCCAGTCGGCGATGGCCGTGCAGGTGGCCGTCGTCGCCTGCATGCCGGCCAGCGGCCACTGGTAACGCTGCGCCTGGCGGGCGTGCGATTGTGCGAGGGCGCCGGCAGCATTGCCAAGCTGCGCCAGCGCGCGCCGCCGCACGGGCACCGTCCCCGGTGCGGGCGGTTGGGCCCAGCGCGCCCGCAGCGCGGCCGCCGCGTGCGCGGCCTGTTCATCGGAGTCAGCCACCACGCCGGCGAAGTTGTTGCGGACAATCACGGCTCGCACGCCCGGCGTCGCGGCCGCAGCGTCCCGGTCCGCGCCGAGCAGGCGTGCAACGAGAGGCTGGCCGCCGGCCCAGTGGAGTCCCGGCGGACGCAACACATGCGCGGCAAGGCACTGCGGGATCGGGGGAGGACTGCCGGCTGCCGTGGCGACGGCGGCCGCGCGGGGCGCCAGCGTATCGTTCACGACTGTGCTCCCTGCGCGCCTTCGCGCTGCAGGACCGCCGCGCGCTGCACGGCGCGCACGATCTCGACATGCGTGCCGCAGCGGCACAGGTTGAAGCGCAGCGCCTCGCGGATCTCCGCCTCGCTCGGGTCCGGGTTCTCCGCAAGCAGGGCCTTCGCGGTCATGATCATGCCGTTGAGGCAGTAGCCGCACTGCGCGGCCTGCTCGTCGATAAATGCCTGCTGCACCGGGTCGGGATGCGCAGGCGTGCCCAGTCCCTCCAGCGTGGTCACGTCATGGCCGAGTACCGCCTTCACCGGCAGCACGCACGAGCGCGCGACGGTGCCGTCCACCAGCACGGTGCAGGCGCCGCACTGGCCCAGTCCGCAACCGTACTTCGGGCCATTGCAGGCCAGGTCGTTGCGCAGGACATAGAGCAGCGGCGTATCAGGCGCCACGCAGACCGTATGGTCGGCGTGGTTGACATGAAGCGTCAGGGGGCGGGGCGCGTTCATCGGGGGCAGGTGGCGGTTTGAACATCACGCATCGCTGCGCCGCGCCCCTTCATGGCGAGGGGCTGTGGCGCGTCGGGCCCGTACGGTGGCCAGGCCGGCCGTACGGGCAGGTCGGCTCAGGCGGACATCATGCAGCCGCCGACAGCGGCGGGCGTCCGGCCGAGACCAGCGGCACGTTGTACACATCGTAGCCGAAACACCAGTCGGGGTTCTCGTTGGTGCGCAGCCACGTATTGTTGTGCGAGACCAGCTGGACCTTGCTGGCGCGCTCGGCGCGGTTGGCTTCGTACAGCGCGAAGGTGGCGGCGAAGTCGTCCGTGCCGGCCTCGGTGAAGCAGCGCGTGAGCATGGCGGCGTCCTCGATCGCCATCGCGGCACCCTGGGCCATGTGCGGCTTCATCGGGTGGCAGGCGTCGCCGAGCAGCACCAGGCGGCCGCGGCTCCATACCGGCAGCGGATCACGCTCCAGCAGCGGCCACTTGGTCACTTCCACGGTACCTTCGATCAGCGACTGCACGCCCTGGTGCCAGCCGTCGAACGCGGCGCGCATCTCTTCGATGCTGCTGGGAACCCAGCTCTTGCTCATGTCCCACTCGGGCTCGGGCACGCCGGTCACGTAGTAGATCTCGTCGAGCTTGCTGGTGTCGAAGTACACCATCATGTGGCGATCGTCCGACCACCACTTGGTGCAGCGGTCATGCGTAAAGCCCTTGACGCGTGAGATCGGGAACACCGCGCGGTGCGCGACATAGCCCGTGTACTTGGGCGGCTCCGCGCCGAGCAGCGTTTCACGGATGCGCGAGTTCACGCCGTCCGCGCCGATCACGATGTCGGCCTCGTCGACCGTGCCGTCGGTGAAGCGCAGCTGCACCACATCGCCCTGGTCGGTCACGCTTTCGAGCTTCTTGTTGAAGAACAGCGTGCCAGGTGCCACGGAATCGGTGAGCAGCTTGTGGAAGTCGCCACGGTGCACGGTCAGGTAGCTGGCACCGTAGTGCTTCAGTGCGTAGTCGCCCAGCGGAATCTGCGCGACCACTTCGCCGCTGTCCCAGTCGCGGCTGTACCAGTAGTCGGGGTGGCAACCCATGTCATTGAGCGCGTCCTCGATGCCGATGCGCCGCATGATCTTCATCACATTCGGCCCCACGTGGATGCCGGCACCCAGGCGCGAGAACGCCGGCGCCTGTTCATAGAGCCTGACCTGGAGGCCGGCGCGCTGCATCAGGGCGGCTGCGGCCGTCCCTCCGAGTCCTGCGCCGATGATTGCGATTCGCGGTTTGCCTTGCACGTTATTTCTCCTGGCGGTGACACATGGGTCGATGAGTGTGGGGGCCGACTCGGCGGCCTTTGTTGAAAACGAGTGTACACACTCAAAAATCCAAGGTAAAGACAGATTTGCATGAACCTATGGAAAACCCTGATGCTAATGTGACCGTCTTCGCATTCCGCCCATTTATGGCGAATTAACGCGCAAATATAGGGAGAATGCTGTTCAGTGCGCACTGAATGAGTGCCGTCTGAGCTGCGCAGAATCTGTTTGCGCATATAAAGTGTGTACACTACAATCAATCGCAACCGCGGACGCCTGGCACGACTGGCCTGGAGCGGACGGGTAGACAGGGCATTCCCCAGACAAACAGATGACGGAGTCGACAGTGCAGAAAGTTTTCCGAATCGGCCAGATCGTGCCGAGCTCCAACACCACGATGGAAACCGAGATCCCGGCCATGCTGAGCGCGCGCCAGCAGATCCGCCCCGAACGGTTCACGTTCCATTCGAGCCGCATGCGCATGAAGAAGGTGGTCAAGGAAGAACTGGCCGCCATGGATGCCGAGTCCGACCGCTGTGCCGTCGAACTTTCCGACGCACGCGTGGATGTGCTTGGCTATGCCTGCCTGGTCGCGATCATGGCGATGGGCCATGGCTACCACCGCAAGTCGGAACAGCGCCTGAAGGCCCACACCGTCGAGAACGGCGGCGATGCGCCGGTGATCACGAGTGCTGGCGCGCTGGTTGACGCCCTCAAGGTGATCGGCGCGAAGCGCATCGCCGTGGTCGCCCCGTACATGAAGCCGCTGACCGAGCTGGTGGTGGACTACATCCGCAACGAAGGCTACGAAGTCGTCGACTACCGCGCGCTGGAGATCCCGGACAACCTCGAAGTGGGTCGCCACGATCCGGCCAGGCTGCCGGCCATCGTCGCGCAGATGAATATCGCCGACGTCGATGCCATCGTGCTGTCGGCCTGCGTGCAGATGCCGTCGCTGCCCGCCGTGGCCAAGGTCGAGGCGATGACCGGCAAGCCGGTGATCACGGCGGCCATCGCCACCACCTACGCCATGCTGCGCGCACTGGACCTGGAGCCGGTCGTGCCGGGCGCGGGCGCGCTGCTGTCGGGCGCCTACTGAGGGCCGCGGCATGAGCACCTTCCTCTATGGCGGCAACGTCCACGCCAACAACATCCGCCAGCACTACCTGCGCTATGGCGGCAACGATGGCGAACGCGCGTCGCGCGATGCCGTGATCATCGTGCCTGGCATCACGAGCCCGGCCATTACGTGGGGCTTCGTCGGCGAGCAGTTCGGCCAGCGCTTTGACACGTATGTGCTGGACGTGCGCGGCCGCGGCCTGTCCGAAGCCAGCGACACGCTGGACTACAGCCTGGATGCGCAGGCCGCCGACGTGATCGCGTTCGCGCAGGCGCTGGGCCTGCGGCGCTATGCCATCGTCGGCCACTCGATGGGCGGGCGCATCGGCGTTCGCGCCGCGCGGCAACGCCCCGCGGGCCTGACGCGCCTGGTGATGGTCGATCCGCCGGTCTCCGGCCCCGGCCGCCGCGCCTATCCCGCGCAACTGCCGTGGTACATCGATTCGATCCGCCTCGCGCGCGCCGGCATCGACGCCGAGGGCATGCGCCGCTTCTGCCCGACCTGGACGGACGAGCAACTGCGCCTGCGCGCCGAATGGCTGCACACCTGCGACGAGCGCGCGATCCTGGCGAGCTTCAACGGCTTCCATGAAGACGACATCCACGCCGACCTGCCGCACGTGTCGGTGCCCACGCTGCTGATGCGCGCCGGCCGCGGCGACGTGGTGCGCGACGAGGACGAGCAGGAGATCCGCGCGCTGCTGCCGGGCGTGCTGGTGAGCCACGTGGCCGATGCCGGCCACATGATCCCGTGGGACGACGAGGGCGGCTTCTATCGTGCCTTCGGCGATTTCCTCGGTGCCGCGCTGCCCGCGTTGGCCTGATATCCGCGATCGGAGGAGCAAACATGCCCGTAAGCGATTACGACCTGACCCAGGCGTGGAAGCAGGTGCTCACGCTGTCGAAGCTGGAAGCCGGCCAGACCGTCACCGTGCTGACCGGCGCCGCCACGCATCCGCAGACCCTGCGCACGGCCTTGGTGGCCGCAGCGTCGATGGGCGCCATCGTCAACCGGCTCGACCTGCCGCCCGTCAACGGCGAGAAGGCGCTGAGCCGCGACGCGCTGGCCTATCTCGGCACCACGCCGCTGACCGGCAATCCGGCCGCCATCGCCGCGCTCAAGGCGAGCGACCTTGTGCTCGACCTGATGACGCTGCTGTTCTCGCCCGAGCAGCATGACATCCTGAGCGGCGGCACCAAGATCCTGCTCGCGGTGGAGCCGCCCGAGGTGCTGGCGCGCATGGTTCCGGCCGAGGCCGACCGCAAGCGCGTGAAGGCCGCCACGGCGCGGCTGTCGCGCGCGCGGGAAATGCACATCGTCTCCGACGCGGGCATGGACCTGCGCTGCCGCCTCGGCGAGTTCCCGGCGATCAGCGAGTACGGCTTCGTCGACGAGCCCGGCCGCTGGGACCACTGGCCCAGCGGCTTCGTGCTGACCTGGCCGGACGAAGGCGGCACCAACGGCACCATCGTGCTGGACCGCGGCGACATCCTGCTGCCGATGAAGTCGTATATCCAGGAGCCGATCCGCGTCACGGTCGAGTCGGGTTATGTGAAGGCGATCGAAGGCGGGCTCGATGCCGAGCTGCTGGCCGACTACATGGCGTCGTTCAACGATCCGGAAGCGTATGCGATGTCGCACATCGGCTGGGGCCTGCAGCCGCGCGCGAGCTGGTCGGCGCTGGCCATGTATGACCGGGAAGCCACCATCGGCATGGATGCGCGCGCGTACGAAGGCAACTTCCTGTGCTCGTTCGGTCCCAACAACGAGGCCGGCGGCAGCCGGACCACCGCCTGCCATATCGATATCCCGGTGCGCCACTGCACGGTCAGCCTCGATGGCGAACCCGTGGTGGTGCGCGGCAAGGTGACGGACGGCCATCACGCGCCCGTCAATACACTATTCAAGGAAGCCAGCCATGCATGAAGAAGTCCAGACCTACCAGCGGCAAGGCTTTGGCACCGCCATGGAGATCCGGCCGCCGTACGGGCTGCTGATCATCGATTTCGTCAACGGCTTTGCCGATCCGGCGGTCTTTGGCGGCGGCAATATCCCGGAGGCCATCCGCAACACGCAGCCGCTGCTGCGCGCGGCGCGCGAGCAGGGCTGGCCGGTGGCGCACAGCCGCATCGTGTTTGCCGATGACGACGCCGACCACAACATCTTCACGCTGAAGGTGCCCGGCATGCTGACGCTGAAGCAAGACAGCCACAACAGCGCGATCGTGCCGGAACTCGCGCCGGCGGCCGGCGAGCTGGTGGTGCGCAAGACCGTGCCGTCGGCGTTCTTCGGCACGTCGCTGGCGGCGTGGCTCACGCAGCGCGGCGTGCAGACGCTGCTGGTGGCGGGCTGCGTCACCAGCGGCTGCGTGCGCGCGAGCGTGGTCGACGCGATGTCGCTCGGCTTCCGGCCGCTGGTGCTGTCGGACTGCGTCGGTGACCGCGCGCTCGGCCCGCACGCGGCGAACCTGTTCGACATGGAGCAGAAGTACGCCACCGTGCTGACCCGCGACGAAGCGCTCGCGCAGATTGCGCAGATTGCGCAGCGCGTGCCGGGCGTGCGCGCGGCGGCCTGAGGCGCGCCGGTGCGACCGATGCGCCGCTCAGCCGGCCATTGCGCTGCGGGTCGTCGTGCTGCGCTTTCGGGCAGGCTTGCCGGAAGGCCTGGCCGGCGCGGGCGGGGCGTCGGGGATGGAGCCGGGCACCGCCACGGCGCGCAGCACCGTCTGCTGCATCACATCGCGCCAGTGCGAGACCGCGGCCGGGCTCATCATGGGTTCGCCGAGGAAGGCACTGAGCGTATGATGGTTCGAGTTGTAGAAGTAGCCGAGCGAGGCGATGACCATGTAGACATCGCGCGCGCCGGCGTCGGGCCGGAACAGGCCCGCCGCCTTGCCGCGCGACAGGATGCCGTCGAGCACGGACAGCGCGTAGCTGGAGATATCGCGCAGCCGCACCGACTTGCGCGCGTGCTTGCCTTGGCTCATGTTCTCGCTGGTCAGGATCGCGACGAACTCCGGATGCTCCAGGTAGTAGTGCCAGACGAAGTCGATCAGTTGCGAGAGCGCGCGCACCGGATCGGCCGCGTCGAGCTCGCCTTCGAGTTTCTGCTCGGCTTCATTGAGCTGCAGGTAGATGGTCTCCAGGACTTCGACGAACAGCTTTTCCTTGCTGCCGAAGTAGTAGTAGATCATCCGGTCGTAGGTCTTGGCGAGCGAGGATATGCGTTCGATGCGCCCGCCATCGTAGCCGCGCTGCGCGAAGACCTTGACCGCCGCCTTCAGGATCCGGTCGCGGCTGTCCTGCGCCTGCCGGGCGCGCGTCCCGACTGCCGCGCGCTGGGTTGCGGTCTTGATGGTCATGTTGGATGGCTCGGCATGAGATCTGTGTCTGGCAGGCAGTATAACGGCGGCATCGAGGGTGCCGCCTGAAGCGAAGCGGCAAAATTCACGAGCTATGACTGCGACAATCCTCGATACCGTTCCCGAGGCGGAGGCCTCCACCCCGCGCGCGCAGCGCCTGGCGCTGCTGCAGGCCAGCGGCGTGCTGCTGGTGACGCGCGCCCCGCAGGCGGCGGCGCGTCCCGCGCCGGGCCAGCCGGGCGCCGCCTCCGACTATGTGCCGGCGTTGCCGGACATCTTCGTCGCCGTGCGCGATACCGGCGAGGTGCTGGCCTTCAATGGCCACGTCGACCTGGGCACCGGCATCCGCACCGCGCTGGCGCAGATCGTCGCGGAAGAACTGGATGTGCCGCTCGCGCGCGTGCGCATGGTGCTCGGCCATACGGAGGCCACGCCCAACCAGGGCCCGACCATCGCCAGCGCGTCGATCCAGATCTCCGCGATTCCGCTGCGGCGCGCGGCCGCGCAGGCCCGCGCGTGGCTGCAGGCGCGCGCGGCGCAGCAACTGGGCGTGGCGCCGGAAACGCTGGAGGCCGACGATGGCGTCTTCCGCGTGAAAGGGGCGCAGCAGGGCATCGGCTACGGCGCGCTGGTGGCCGAGGCGCATGTCGAGCTGCCGCTGGCCGACGACGTGCAGACCAAGCCGGTCGAGGCCTACCGCATCGTTGGCCGCGGCGCGGGCCGCGTGGACATACCCGACAAGGCGCGCGGCGTGCTGACCTTCGTGCATGACGTGCGCGTGCCCGGCATGCTGCACGGGCGCGTGGTACGGCCGCCGTATGCCGGCCGGGATGCCGGCGAGTTTGTCGGAACCAGCCTGCTGGAAGTCGATCGCGATTCGGTGCGTGATGTACCGGGACTCATCGACGTTGTCGTGCAGGGCGATTTCGTCGGCGTGGTTGCCGAGCGCGAGGAGTATGCGGTGTTGGCGGCGCGCCGCCTGCGCGTGCGCTGGAAGCCGGTGCCGCCGCTGGTGGCGCTCGATGATCCGGAGCCCGCGTTGCGCGCCAGTCCGGCCAGGCGCCGCGACCTGCTCGACGATGGCGAAATGCCGGCGCCGGCTGCCGGTACCACGCTGGAACGCCATTTCGTCTGGCCCTACCAGATGCACGGCTCCATCGGACCGTCCTGCGCCGTGGCGGACTGGCGCGCGGATGGCCTCACCGTATGGTCGGGCACGCAGAACCCGCATGTGCTGCGGATCGACCTGGCGCGCTTGTCGGGGCTTGGCGAAGACGGCATCGAGATCGTGCGCATGGAGGCCGCCGGTTGCTATGGCCGCAACTGCGCGGATGATGTCTGCGCCGACGCCGTGCTGCTGTCGCGCGCGGTGGGCCGTCCGGTGCGCGTGCAACTCTCGCGCGAGCAGGAGCACCTGTGGGAGCCCAAGGGCGCGGCGCAGCTGATGGACGTCAGCGCCAAGCTCGGCGCCGGCGGCGAGTTGCTCGGCTATGACTTCGTCAGCCGCTATCCGTCCAACGATGCGCCGACGCTGGCGCTGCTGCTGACCGGCCAGGTGCCCAATGCACCGCGCATGCTCGAGATGGGCGACCGTACCGCCGTGCCGCCATACGCTTACACGGGCCGCCGCATCGGCTGCGACGATACGCCCGCCATCGTGCGCGCGTCATGGTTGCGCGGGGTCTCGGCACTGCCGAATACGTTCGCCCATGAATGCATGATCGACGAGCTGGCGGCCGAGGCGGGCACGGATCCGGTCGACTTCCGGCTGCGGCACCTGCCGGACGAGCGCGCGGCCGACCTGCTGCGCGCCGTGGCGGATGCTTCAGGCTGGCAGCGCGGCGCACAGGGTTCACGCGGCGTACCGGATGCGGACGGCAGGCTGCGCGGCCGCGGCGTGGCCTACGCGCGCTATATCCACAGCCGCTTTCCGGGCTTCGGCGCGGCGTGGGCAGCTTGGATCCTCGATGTTTCGGTAGACGTCGCCACGGGCCAGATTGAAGTCGAGAAGATCGTCGTGGGCCAGGACACCGGCATGATGGTCAACCCCGACGGCGTGCGCCACCAGATCCACGGCAACGTGGTGCAGACGCTGAGCCGCGTGCTCAAGGAGCAGGTGCGCTTTGACGCCGCGGGCGTGGCCAGTCGCGAGTGGGGCGGCTATCCGCTGCTGACGTTCCCGGAGATCCCGCCGATCGAGGTGGTGCTGATGCCGCGGCAGTCGGAGCCGCCGCTGGGCGCGGGTGAGTCGGCGTCGTTGCCGGGCGCGCCGGCGATCGCCAACGCGTTGTTCGATGCGATGGGCGTGCGGTTGCGGCGGCCGCCGTTTGTACCGGAGACGGTGCTGGCGGCGTTGCGCAATCAGCCCAATCGCCAGCCCTAGCAAACCGATTGTCGGCGCCCTCTCCCTCAAGCGGGAGAGGGATAGCAAACCTGTGACGTGCCTGGCGTGTCAGCCCGCGCCGTTGCCCTCGTCGATCTCGCTCATCTTGCGCAGCAGGTAAGTCACCGCCACGCGCTCGGCCGGATTCAGGTTGCCAAACGTCTGTTCGGAAATCTGCTTCGCAAACGGCACCGTCTCGTCGATCAATGCCAGCCCGGCATCCGTCACCGTCACCACCACCTTGCGCCGGTCATTCGGGTCGTGCGATACCGCGATCAGCTGGCGTGCCTTCAATCGTTCGATGATGCCCCGCACCGTGGCCTGGTCGATCGCCGTGGCCCGCACCACTTCATTGAGCGAACATGGCTGCCGGTCCCTGACCGCGCACAGCACCACGAACTGCGCGGCCGTGAGCTGCGAATCGGGAATCGTCTGCTGGAAGATGGCCACGTGGCGCTGGTACGCGCGGCGCAGCAGGTGGCCCACCTGTTCGGTGAAATCGTAGCCGGGTTCGAGCTTGCCGGCAGGCTGGTCGGAAGAGGAGGGCACGTCGATCGTGGTGCGATGGATGGTGTGCCCCGAGTATACCGACGAAGGCGATTAAGGTGCGCCTGCGGCGAACCTTAATCGACGGTGATGGCCGCGCTCTTCGCTACCTTGCCGAAGCGTTCGTACTCCTGCAGCGTCAGCGTCTGCAGCTCCGCCGCGCTCGAGCCCTTCGGGTTGAAGCCGGCCTGCGTCAGCTTCTCGCGCACGTCCGCGCGGCCCAGCGCTTCGACGAAGGCCGCATTGAGTGCCTGCACCACGGGCGCGGGCAGGTTGGCCGGACCATAGACGCCGAACCACGGTTCCACGGCATAGCCCGGCAGGCCGGCCTCGGCCAGCGTCGGGACGTCAGGCAGCGACGGCGAACGGCTCTTGCCGGCCACGGCCAGCGCGCGCAGCTTGCCTGCCTGGATGTGCGGCAGCGAGGCAGGCAGGTTGTCGAACATCACGGCAATATGCCCGCCGAGCATGTCGTTGATGGCCGGGCTGCTGCCCTTGTACGGCACGTGCGTCAGGCCGGCATGCGTCGTCTGCGAGAACATCGCGCCGGCCAGGTGCATCGACGTGCCGGTGCCCGCGGTCGCGTACGTCAGGCCGGGATGCGCCTTGGCATAGGCAATCAGTTCCGGCACGGTCTTTACCGGCAGTGATGGGCTCACTTCCAGCACGATGGTCGAGGTGCCGAGCAGGCTGATGGCGGTGAAGTCCTTGCGCGGGTCGAACGGCACCTGCTTGTAGATATGCGGATTCAGCGCGTTGGTGGAGATCGCGCCGAAGCCGATGGTGTAGCCATCGGGCGCAGCCTTGGCCACGGCGTCCATGCCGATGTTGCCCCCGGCGCCCGGACGGTTCTCGATGACCACGGGCTGGCCCAGCTTCTCCGCCACGCGCTGGCCGACGGTGCGCGCGACGAGATCCGTGGTGCCGCCGGCGGCGTACGGGACGACGAAGCGGATCGGCCTGGCCGGGAACGTCTCGGCGGCGGCTGCGGCCAGCGGCAGGGTGCCGAGCGTGGCGGCGCCGAGCGTCAGGGCGATCAGCGCGGCGCGGCGGCAAAGGGCAGGGCGTTGCGGCATGGTGCGGGAATCTCCTCTTGCGGGTTGCGTTGTTCTTTGGTCCTGGACGGCCAAGGGCCGTGCGCGGAAGCGCCCATTGTAGGCAAATGCGCTCGCGCGCAGGCATACCGGGAGGTAGGAAGATGCCCATGCTTCTTTTCGCATACAATGGTCTGGTCGTCTTTTTCGACCCGGCCGGCCACGGCCACGGTTGGGGCGGCAGTCCCTCTCCGCTTGAATTCCCCCGTGCCAGTTTCACCAAAATCCCTTGCCATGCCAGCTGCGTTGCCGTCGCCGCAGCGTTCCGGGCTGGCCATCGCGGCCGTTGGCGCCGTGCTGTTCTCCGCCAAGGCCATCGTCGCCAAACTGATGTACCGCTACAACGTGGACGCCGTCATGGTGATCACGCTGCGCATGCTGTTCGCCGTGCCGTTGTTCATGGCGATCGGCTGGTGGCAGTCGCGGCGCCTGCCGGCGCTGTCGTGGGCCGACCGTGCCCGCGTGGTGTTCCTCGGCTTTATCGGCTACTACCTGTCGAGCTTCATGGATTTCCTGGGCCTGCAGTACATCACGGCGGGGCTGGAACGGCTGATCCTGTTCCTGACGCCGTCATTCGTGCTGCTGGCCACGGCGCTGCTGTTCCGGCGTCCGATCGCCGCGCGGCAGTGGGTGTCGCTGCTGCTGGCCTATGTCGGCATCGTGCTGGTATTCGCCCATGACCTGGATGTCACTGGCCCCACGGTATGGCTGGGCGGGGCGCTGGTGCTGGCCAGTGCCTTGACGTATGGTATCTACCTGATCCTGAGCGGCGAGCTGGTGCAGCGCATCGGTTCGCTGCGGCTGGTGGCGTACGCGATGTGCGTTTCCACGGCATGCTGCGTGCTGCAATACCTGGCGCTGGGCCGGCCCGTAGCCGAACTCGCGCAGCCGGCGCCGGTGATGTGGCTGTCACTCGTCAACGCGGTATTCTGCACGGTGCTGCCGGTATCGATGACGATGGTGGCCGTGGCCCGCATCGGCGCGCCAATGGCGTCGCAGGCCGGCATGATCGGTCCGGTATCGACGCTGTTCCTGGCCTTCTGGCTGCTCGACGAACCCGTCAGCGGCGTGCAGCTGGCGGGCAGCGCACTGGTGCTGGGCGGAATGTACCTGTTGTCGGCGCGCAAGCCATGACTGCGCGGCGGCGAGAAACCTGACTGACAAACGAAGACACGAGCGACAAGCAACAAGGAGAACGGAACATGGATCTGGGACTGCGTGGCAAGCATGCACTGGTGTGCGGCGCGAGCAAGGGCCTGGGCTTTGCCTGCGCGGACGCGCTGGCTGCCGAGGGCGTCGATGTGGTAATCGTGGCGCGCGGCGCCGATGCGCTGGAAAAGGCCGCGGCCGGCCTGCGCGCGCGCCATGGCCGCCGCGTGGTCGCGGTGGCCACCGACATCACGAAGCCGGAAGGCCGCAAGGCCGCGCTCGATGCCGTGGCAAAGCTCGGCGACCTCGATATCCTGGTCAACAATGCGGGCGGCCCGCCCCCGGGCAACTTCCGCGACTGGGACCGCGACGCGTGGCTGGCCGCGCTGGACGCCAACATGCTGACCCCGATCGAGCTGATCAAGGCCACGGTCGACGGCATGATCGCGCGCAAGTGGGGCCGCATCATCAATATCACGAGCGGCGCGGTGAAGGCGCCGATCGACGTGCTGGGCCTGTCCAACGGTGCGCGCTCGGGCCTGACCGGCTTCATCGCCGGGCTGGCGCGCGAAGTCGCGCAGCACGGCGTGACGGTCAATAACCTGCTGCCGGGGCCGTTCAACACCGATCGCCTGGCCAAGACCATGGAAGGCGCGGCGCAGAAGGCCAACCTGAGCATCGAGGAAATCGCGCAACGCCGCGCCGCGCAGAACCCGTCGCGCCGCTTCGGCGACCCGGCCGAGTTCGGCGCCACCTGCGCCTTCCTGTGCAGCCGCCAGGCCGCGTACATCACGGCGCAGAACATCCTGCTCGACGGCGGCGCCTACCCCGGCACGTTCTGAACCCGGCGCGGCCCCGGTACTGGCCGCATATTCACTGCAGTCGCTTACCGCAACAAGGACCCTTGATGACCCGCCCACGTATCGCCCTGATTGCACACGACCACAAGAAAGACGACATCGTCGCCTTTGCCACGCGGCACCGCGAATTCCTTTCGCAGTGCGAGCTGCTCGCGACCGGCACCACCGGTGGCCGGCTGATCGATGAAGTCGGGCTGGACGTGACGCGGATGCTGTCCGGACCGTGGGGCGGCGACCTGCAGATCGGCGCGCAACTCGCGGAAGGGCGCGTGCGCGCCGTGATCTTCCTGCGCGACCCGATGACGCCGCAGCCGCACGAACCGGATATCAATGCGCTGGTGCGCGCGTGCGACGTGCATAACGTGCCGTGCGCGACCAACGTCGCCACTGCGGACCTGGTGATCGCCGAGCTGTGCCGCGTCGAGGCGAAGGCCTGATCCCCAACCCCATACAGCCTGGCTGACAGGAGACATGCAGATGACCAAAGCCATCCGGATCGAACAGACCGGCGGACCGGAAGTGATGCAGTGGGTCGACGTGGAGGTCGGCGAGCCCGGCCCCGGCGAGGTCCGTATCCGCCATGAGGCGGTGGGGCTCAACTATATCGACGTCTACTTCCGCACCGGCCTCTACAAGCAGCCGCTGCCCGGCGGGCTGGGCATGGAAGGCGCGGGCGTGGTCGAGGCGGTGGGCGAGGGCGTGACCCACCTGCGTACGGGCGACCGGGTGGCCTACGCGGGGCGTCCGACCGGCGCCTATGCGCAGGTGCGCGTGATGCCGGCCGATATCGTGGTGCGCCTGCCCGGGTCGATTTCCTTCGAGCAGGGCGCGGCCATGATGCTGCAAGGCCTGACCGTGCAATACCTGATCCGCGACAGCTATCGCGTGCAGGCTGGCGACACCGTGCTGCTGCATGCCGCCGCCGGCGGCGTCGGGCTGATCGCGTGCCAGTGGCTGAAGGCGCTCGGCGTCACGGTGATCGGCACGGTCGGCAGCGACGAGAAGGCGGAACTGGCGCGCGCGCATGGCTGCACGCATACCGTCGTCTATACACGCGAATCGTTCGTGGACCGGGTGAAGGAAATCACCGGCGGCAAGGGTGTGCCGGCCGTGTATGACTCGATCGGCGCGGATACCTTCCGTGGCTCGCTCGATTGCCTGGCGCCGCGCGGCACCATGGTGAGCTTCGGCAATGCCTCGGGCCCGGTACCGCCGTTCGATATCTCGGTGCTGGGCAACAAGGGGTCGCTGCGGCTTACGCGGCCGACGCTGATGACCTATGTGGTCCATCGCGAATTGCTGGAGCCGATGGTGGCGGACCTGTTTGACTCGGTCGGCAGTGGCAAGGTGAAGATCGAGGTGCGCCAGCGCTACGCACTGGCCGATGTGGCGCAGGCGCATCGCGACCTGGAATCGCGCCGGACGACGGGGTCGACCATCCTGCTGCCGTACTGACGGCTGCGGTTACCGATGGACAAAGCCCCCGGGCGGCACGCTGCCCGGGGGCTTTTCACTTGCAGGGGCTCAGCGCGGCCTGACCGTGGAAGCGGTTGCGCGTGCCTCGGCCTGCCTCAGGATATGCGGTGGCAGGCGCTTGAGGATCAGGTGGACCGCAAGGGGGATCAGCACGACGTCATCGACGATGCCAAGCCCGGCGATAAAGTCAGGAATCAGATCGATCGGCGAAACGGCGTACAACAGCAGCCCGAAGGCCGCAGGCTTGAGCCAGGGCGGCGCATCCGGATGCCGCAGTGCATACCAGAACAGCCGTCCGTCGCGACGCACCAGCGTCCACAGGGCCGAAAAACGCTTCCACATGAGAGGCCTCCTTCACTTTGCGGGCGCCAGCCAATGGCGCGTGCACAGATAGCTTGGGCCGATCGGGGCGGCTTCAAGTTCCGAAGGAAAAGCGGGTGGGGAATGAGACGAGGGGTGCGCCCCGCGCACAGCCGGGGCGGGCCCGCATGCCGTCACGGGCATGCGGGCTGGGGAGCTGCCGATCAGCCCGGGATCTTGCCTTCCACGCCTTCGACGTAGAACTTCACGCCGTGCAGGAAGTTATCGTCGGCGGTCTGGTCCTTGGCGACCTGTTCCTTGCCGGTGTTGTCCTTGATCGGACCCTTCCAGATCGGCGCGGAGCCGTCGACGATGCCCTTCTTGCGCTCGGCGACCAGCGCCTTCACGTCCTCAGGCACGATCGTGTTGAAGTCCTTCAGGTCGATCATGCCTTCCTTCAGGCCCCACCACGTGGTGTCGCTCTTCCAGCGGTTGTTCAGCACGTCGTCCACCACCTTGCTGTAGTAGACGCCCCACTGGATTTCCGACGCGGCCAGGTGAGCCTTTTCGCCGAACTTGCTCATATTGCTGTCCCAGCCGAACGCATACACGCCCTTCTCCTGCGCGGTCTGCACCACGGCGGCGGAGTCGGTGTTCTGCATCAGCATGTCGACACCCTGGCCGATCAGCGTGGTGGCGGCCTCACGCTCCTTGCCCGGATCAAACCACTTGTTCACCCAGACCACCTTGACGGTCGCGTTCGGGTTGACGCTGCGCGCGCCCAGCGTGAACGAGTCGATGTTGCGGATCACCTCGGGGATGGGCACGGAACCCACCACGCCCATCTTGCCCGACTTGCTCATCTTGCCGGCGACCACGCCCGCGAGGTAGGCGCCCTCGTAGGTGCGCACGTCATACTGGCCCAGGTTCGCGGCGGTCTTGAAGCCGGTGGCGTGCTCGAACTTCACGTCCGGGAATTCCTTGGCGACCTTGAGCATCGACTCCATGTAGCCGAAGGTGGTGCCGAAGATCAGCTTGTTGCCCTGGCTGGCCAGGTCGCGGAACACGCGCTCGGCGTCGGCGGCGGATTCGGGCACGTTCTCGACAAAGGTGGTCTTGACCTTGTCGCCGAACTTCTCTTCCACGGCCTTGCGGCCGGCGTCGTGCGCAAACGTCCAGCCCGCGTCGCCCACCGGGCCGATATAGACGAAGGCAACCTTGAGCGGCTCGGCCTTCTGTTCGGCGGCGGGAGCGGAGCCCGGTGCGGCCGTCTCGGCCGGCTTCCCGGCTTCCTTCTTGCCGCAGCCGGCCAGGGCCAGCACAGCGGTGGCGGCCAGCGCCGCCAGGGTCTTCCTGCGCGTGACGATCATTGATTTCTCCTTGTGATGAATTGTGTTTGCTTGCGAGGCTCGTTCAACGGGATGGCTGCATCAGGCACTGCCCGGACGGAACGGCTTGCCCAGCGAGGCGGGCATGTTCAGCCAGATCCAGGCCGGGTTGCGCGAGATCAGCGCCAGCACGACGATGGTGGCCGCGTACGGCAGCATCGACAGGAACTGCGACGGCACCGACACGCCGATGCCCTGCAGGTAGAACTGCAGGATCGTCACGCCGCCGAACAGCCACGCGCCGACCAGCACGCGGCCCGGGCGCCAGGTGGCAAACGTGGTCAGCGCCAGCGCGATCCAGCCACGGCCGGCGACAAGGTTCTCGACCCACATCGGCGTGTACACCAGCGACAGGTAGGCGCCGGCCAGGCCGCAGCAGGCGCCGCCGAACAGCAGCGCGCCGAAGCGGATGGTGCGCACCGGATAGCCGAGCGCGTGCGCGGATTCCGGCGATTCGCCGATCGCGCGCAGCGTGAGCCCCGCGCGCGTGCGGAACAGCAACCACATGATGGCAAAGCACAGCAGCAGGCTGAAATACACCATCCAGTGTTGCTGGAAGAAGGCCGGGCCGATGAAGGGGATGTCGGCCAGCCCCGGGATCGACCTGGCCTGCGCCGGCATGGCATGGCCGACGAAGCGCTGGCCCATGAAGGCCGACAGGCCGGTGCCGAAGATCGACAGCGCAAGGCCGGTGGCGACCTGGTTGGTCGCCAGCACCAGCGCCAGCCACGAGAACAGCGAGGCCATCAGCATGCCGGCGACCGCGCCGGCGAGAAAGCCGAGCAGCGGCTGCTGCGTCTGGTAGCCGACCATGAAGCCGGCCACCGCAGCCACCAGCATCATGCCTTCGGCGCCGAGGTTGAGCACGCCGGAGCGTTCGTTGATGAGCAGGCCCAGCGCGGCCAGCAGCAGCGGCGTGCCGGCGTTGATCGCGGTGGCGATGAGAGGAGCGAGTTGTTCCATGTCCGATGTGGCTCCGCTCAGGCTGCCGTGGCGCGCCAGCGCAGGCGGTTTTCGATAAGGGTGTCGCAGGCCAGCAGGAAGAACAGCAGCATGCCCTGGAACACCCAGCCGATCGCCGAGGGCAGCCCCAGGCGCGACTGCGCCATCTCGCCGCCGATATAGAACAGCGACATCATGATGCCGCCGAATACGGTGCCGACCGGATGCAGGCGGCCGACGAACGCGACGATGATGGCCGTGAAGCCGTAGCCCGGCGAGATCGACGGCAGCAGTTGGCCGATCGGGCCCGTGACCTCGAACGCCCCGGCCAGGCCCGCGGTGGCGCCCGAGATCAGCAGCGCATTCCACAGCGCGCTGCGCGACGAGAATCCGGCATAGCGCGCCGCGGCCGGCGCGGTGCCGCCCACCTGCAGGCGATAGCCCGCGAAGCTGCGGAAGATGAAGACCGTCATCACCGCGACCAGCACCAGCATCACGGCAAAGCCCGCATGCAGGCGCGAGCCGGACATCAGGTTCGGCAACAGGTATTCGGACGAGAACACCCTGGACTGCGGGAAATTCATGCCGTTGGGGTCCTTCAACGGCCCGTTGACCACCCACAGCATCAGCTGCTGCGCGATGTACGTGAGCATCAGCGAGACCAGGATCTCGTTGGCGTTGAAGCGGTCCTTGAGCAGCGCCGTGATCGACGCCCACGCCATGCCGCCGATCACGCCGGCGAGCGACGCCAGGATCAGCACCACGGTACCGTTCAGCGTCTGGCCCGGCACGTCGAAGAACAGCACCGTGGCGCCGGCGAAGATGCCGCCGGCAATGAGCTGGCCATCCGCGCCGATGTTCCACACGTTGGCGCGGTAGCAGACCGAGAGGCCCAGCGCGCACAGTACCAGCGGCACGGTCTTGAGCAGGACCTCGCCAATGGAGCGCGTGTCGCGGAGCGGGTCGGCGAGGAACACCTTGAGCGCGGCCATCGGGTCCTTGCCGAGCGCCAGGAACAGCAGCGCCCCGAACAGCAGCGTGAGCGCGAGCGCGATCACCGGCGAGGCATAGGCCATGGTCCGCGACGGCAGGCCGCGCGGCGCCAGCGTGATGGGGGAGCGTGGCAGCAGCGAGCGCATTTCAGCCATGGCTGGTCACCTCCGCTGCGTGGGCATCGCGCGCTTGCGCGGGACCGCCTTCCCACAGGCCGCTCATCCACAGCCCGATCTGTTCGCGCGTGGCGGTCCCGGCCGGGATCGACGGCGACAGGCGGCCCTTGGCGATGACATGCAGCCGGTCGCAGATCGCGAACAGCTCGTCGAGTTCTTCCGATACCACGAGGATGGCGCAACCCGTGGCCTTGAGCGCCAGGATCTCGTTGTGGATCTGCGCGGCGGCACCGACATCCACGCCCCAGGTCGGCTGCGCGACGATCAGTACCTTGGGGCCGCTTTCGATCTCGCGGCCGACGATGAACTTCTGCAGGTTGCCGCCGGACAGGCTGCGGGCCAGCGCGTCGGGCCCGCTGGCTTTCACGCGGAAGCGGCTGATGATCGAAGTCGCCAGGCCGGCCGCGGCCTTCGGCGAGATCACGCCGTTGCGCACATAGGGGGGCGCCTGGTGCGACAGCAGCGTATTGGTCGCCAGGCTCATGCCGGGCACCGCGCCGCGCCCGAGGCGCTCTTCCGGCACGAAGGCCAGCCCCGCGCGCCGCCGCTGGCGCGCATCCAGCCGGCCGGCCGGCTTGCCAGCCAGCTGCACGGACCTTGCGTCCGCGCGCGTGTCTTCACCGGACAGCGCGGCCAGCAGTTCCTGCTGTCCGTTGCCGGACACGCCGGCAATGCCGACGATCTCGCCGGCATGCACATCGAGCGAGATCTGCTGCAACTCGGTGGCGAACGCATGCGCGCGCGGCAGCGACAGTTCCTGCACGCTCAGGCGCACCTCGCCGCGCTGCGCGGCCACGCGCGCTTCGCGCGGCGGCTCGCCGCCGATCATCAGGCGCGACAGCGACGCCGCGCTTTCCTGGCGCGGATCGCATACGCCCGTGACCTTGCCCATGCGCATCACGGTGGCGTGATGGCACAGCGCGCGGATTTCGTCGAGCTTGTGGCTGATGTAGAGGATGCTGGTGCCCTCGGCCGCGAGCTGGCGCAGCGTGACGAAGAGCGTTTCCACGGCCTGCGGCGTCAGCACCGAAGTCGGCTCGTCCAGAATCAGCAGCTGCGGGTCGGCCAGCAGCGCGCGCACGATCTCGACGCGCTGCCGCTCGCCGACCGACAGCGTATGGACATGGCGGTTCGGTTCCAGCGGCAGCCCATAGCGCTCGGCAGTGGCGCGGATGCGTTCCGCCAGCTGCTTCATGCTGCTGCCCGCGCCCTGGTGCCCGCCGGGCAGGCCCAGTGCGATGTTCTCGGTGACGGTCAGGGTGTCGAACAGCGAGAAATGCTGGAACACCATGGCAATGCCCAGGTTGCGGGCGTCATGCGGGCTGTTGATCGTGACCGGGGCCCCGTTGAAGTGCATCTCGCCGGCGTCCGGGCGGACCGCGCCAAAGATGATCTTCATCAGGGTGGATTTGCCGGCGCCGTTCTCGCCAAGGACGGCGTGGATTTCGCCGGGGGCGACGCTGAGGCTGATGTCATCGTTCGCGATGACGCCGGGATAGCGCTTGCTGATATGGGCTAGCGCCAGCCTGGGTGGGAGTTGTGATGTCACTGAGGCGGCTCGGGTTGTTGTGGCGGCAACGTGGAAGGCAGTCAGTCAGCGGCAGTGCGTGGCGCAGCATCGCCGCGACGCATTGCAGCATTCATCATGATTTCGTGATGCATGATATTGGTTACGAATTATATAAGTGCGCGGCCCAGCGGCGGCCGCTTTCCGGCGTTTGTCCAAGCGCCGCAACGGTTGGCGGGTGGTTGCAAGGCGCATGCCGGGCATGCAAAGAAAAACCGCCGCCCTCCGGAAAGAGGGCGGCGGTCTGGAGCGGTTCGGGGCCCCGGCGCGATGGCCTGCGCAGGCCGCGATCAGGCCGCAATCAGGTCGGGCTCAGGCCGGGCTCAGGCCCCGGTGGCGGCCGGGATCGTGGCGAAGCGTCCGTCGCGGAAATCCGCCAGGGTCTGGTAGATCTGCTCCTGCGTGTTCATCACGAACGGCCCGTACTGGGCGATCGGCTCGCCCAGCGGCTGGCCGGCGATCAGCAGGAAGTGCGCATCGGACCCGGCGCTGACGACGACGCCGTCGGCGTTGGCCGCGTTGTCCAGTACGCCCATGCGCTGCGACTCGATCACCGCCTTGTCGCTGCCTTCACCGATCGACACCTCGCCCCGGTACACATAGACGAAAGCGTTGTGCCCCGCCGGCAGCGCCTGCCGGAACTGCTGGCCGGCAGGCAGGTGCACGTCAAGGTAGATCGGCTCCGTCACCGGCCGCGTCACCGCGCCGGCCACGCCGTGCGAGGCGCCGGCCAGCACGCGCACCGTGCCGCCGTTGTCCAGCGCCACCGTCGGAATGGCGTCGGCGGGCATGTCGCGATACCACGGCGCAGTCATCTTGTCGGACGCAGGCAGGTTCAGCCAGAGCTGGAAGCCTTCCATGCGGCCGTCTTCCTGCTCGGGCATTTCCGAGTGCACCACGCCGGCGCCGGCCACCATCCACTGGGCGCCGCCGTTCTGCAGCAGGCCTTCGTTGCCGGCGCTGTCGCGGTGGCGCATGCGGCCGGCCAGCATATACGTGATGGTCTCGAAGCCGCGGTGCGGGTGATCGGGGAAGCCGCCGATGTAGTCGTCCTTGCTGTCGGTGCCAAAGGCGTCGAGCATCAGGAACGGGTCCAGCCGGCGCTGCAGGTTCTGCGTCAGCACGCGCGTCAGCTTGACGCCGGCGCCGTCCGAGGTGGCAATGCCGCGCACGACACGATCCACGGCGCGCGAGCGCTGCACGGATTCCTGTGCGGTGGCCGGAACGGTGGCGATGGGGTTGCGGGTGTCCATGATTCTTTCTCCGGTTGGCGGGCCGGCTGGCGGGGCATTGCTGCTGCCGTCGTCGGCCACGTCGTGTTCAGCTACACCGACAATGTAGAGGTTTGGCCGTGAAAGAGTAGAGGGCGCACGGGCAACAGATTGTTCTATTCGTACGCGCAATATGCTCGGATTCGAGTCAGTGGCGATAACGGTCGCATCCGCCTTTTCTCGCCGGTATTGCGGGCCGCCTGCATCCTTGCGATACGGGTGAAAACTCGCCGCAAAAAGCCGCACGATGGGCGCAAATGACAAGATCGATGAAGATGCGTATAATAGCGCTCTCTTTGTCATCCGTTGCCGTGGATTGATACCCCTGACTTACCCGTCAGGCCTTGTCTGGCAACGGCCAATGAATTCGGCGGCGCGTCGACCTCTTCACTTTTCAGCGCTGCCCTGGCCACCTGGCTTCCGGTGATCGACCGACCCGGGTGCGCCGCTTCAGGGACTCGCCGCGCGAACGCCGCGGCATCCCGTCAACCGGACTTCTCGCCCAATGCGGGGAAGTCCAACAGCCCGTCCGCTGGCGATCGTGCCGGTCATGGCGGCAATGCAATCTGAACCGGGACGGTGGCCCCCCAATTGACGGCCGCCTTGCCCATTTTGTTTTCCGCGTACGGAAAGTGGTGTTTTATGCGCTTTCGGTTTGCGGCGAGGGGGAATATGTCAAAGCAATCCGTGCGGCTGTTCGCCTGGGGATGCCTGACCGTGCTGGCGCTCGGCGGACTGGTCGCCTGGATCGGCGCGGACGTCATCCGCCAGCATCAGGAGCGCCTGCTCTATGACGTGGCCGACCACCTGCGGCTGGTGGCGTTTTCGATGGCGCTCGCGCTGGCCACCGGCATTCCGGCCGGCATCGCGCTGAGCCGTCCGTGCATGCGCCGCTGGGCCGACCGGCTGATGCAGGTGTTCAACGTCGGCAACACGGTGCCGTCGCTCGCGGTACTCGCGCTGGCGCTGGCCGTGCTCGGCATCGGCGAGCGGCCTGCCATCCTGGCGCTGTGGCTCGCGTCGCTGCTGCCGATCGTGCGCAACACCTGCGAAGGCCTGCGCACGGTCTCGCCGACGCTGCTGGAAGCCGCGCGCGGCATCGGCATGACGCCGTGCCAGCGGCTGCTGCGCGTGGAACTGCCGAATGCGCTGCCGGTGATGCTGGCGGGCATCCGCATCAGCCTGGTGATCAACGTCGGCACGGTGCCGCTGTCGTTCCTGATCGGCGCCAACAGCCTCGGCGAGCTGATCTTCCCGGGCATCTACCTGAACAACCAGCCGCTGCTGCTGCTGGGCGCCGCCGCCACCGCGCTGCTGGCCCTGGCGCTCGACGCGCTCTTTGCCGGCGCCGGCAACCTGTACCTGCGCCGGCGCGGCCTGGCGCGATGAACGGCGGCCGAGAGGAGAAACAAGAACCAATGGAACCGAAACGAGACCGCGAACGCCGCGCCTTCTGGGCCTTCATGGTGGTGGGCGCCGTGCTGGCCGCCGTGCTGCTGGGCTCGGCGCCGGCCCGTGCGCAGGCGCCCGCCGCCGAAGCCGCGCCGGTGCGCGTGGGCGGCAAGAATTTCACCGAGCAGCTGATCCTGTCGTCGATGACATCGCAGTACCTGCGTGCCAAGGGCATCGGCACCGAACTGACCGCCGGCCTGGGCAGCACGCTGATGCGCCAGGCCCTGGAGAGCGGACAGCTCGACGTGGTGTGGGACTACACCGGCACCGCGCTGATCGTCTTCAACAAGGTCGAGGAAAAGCTCGACGCGAAGCAAAGCTATGCCCGCGTGAAGGCGCTGGACGCCGCGCGCGGCCTGGTCTGGCTGGAGCCGTCGGGCATCAACAATACCTATGCGCTGGCCATGCCGAAGGAGCGCGCGCAGGCCGCCGGCGTGACTACGCTGTCGGCCTATGCCGAGAAGATGCGCAAGAGCGGCGAGGACGCGCAACACCCGTTTGCGGTCGACATGGAATTCGCCGCGCGCCCGGACGGGCTGGAGCCGCTCAAGGCCCGGTACAAGCTGCCGTTTTCGCGCCGCGACGTGATCCAGCTCGACCCGGGCCTGGTCTACACGGCGCTCAAGAACAACCAGGTCGACCTGGGCCTGGTCTACACGACCGATGGCCGTGTGAAGGGCTTCGAACTCGTGCTGCTCGAAGACGACCTGCATTTCTTCGCGGACTACAGCGCGGTGCCCGTGGTGCGCCAGGCTGCGCTGGACAGGCACCCGGAACTCGCCACGCTGCTCAACGCGCTGGCGGCAAAGCTGGACAACGCGTCGATGACCGACATGAACTACCAGGTGGACATCGGCCAGCAGCCGGCGGACAAGGTGGCGGCAGAGTTCCTGCGCAGCCATGGCCTGATCTGAGGAGGCGCGCATGGACTTGCTGACCTACCTTCACCATAGCTGGCCGACGCTGCTGAAGCTCACCGCCGAACACCTGGCGCTCGTGGGCTCGGCCGTCGGCATGGCGGTCCTGATCGGCGTGCCGCTGGGCATCGCCATTACGCGTTTCCGCTGGCTGGCGACGCCGCTGCTGACGCTGGCCACCATCGTGCTGACGCTGCCGTCGATCGCGCTGTTCGGGCTGATGATCCCGATCTTCGCGCGCTTCGGGCACGCACTGGGCTACGTACCGGCCGTGACCGCGGTGTTCCTGTACTCGCTGCTGCCGGTCATGCGCAACACCTATACCGCGCTGGTCAACGTCGACCCGGGCATCCAGGAAGCCGGGCGCGGCATCGGCATGACGACGTGGCAGCGCATGCGCCGCGTCGACCTGCCGCTGGCCGTGCCGGTGATCCTGGGCGGCGTGCGCACGGCCGTGGTGATGAATATCGGCGTGGCCACCATTGCCGCCATCATCGGCGCGGGTGGCCTCGGGGTGCTGATCCTGCAGGCGATCAGCCAGAGCAATATGAGCAAGCTGGCCGTGGGCGCGGTCCTGGTCAGCGTGCTCGCCATCGTGGCGGATGCTTTCCTGCAATGGCTGCAGAAGGTGCTGACGCCGAAAGGAATCCGACTATGATCGAACTCGACCGACTCACCAAGGCCTTCCCGCAGAAGGACGGCACCGAAGTGCGGGCCGTGGACGCTGTCTCGCTGACGGTGCCGCGCGGGGAAATCTGCGTCTTCCTGGGGCCGTCCGGCTGCGGCAAGACCACCACGCTGAAGATGATCAACCGGCTGATCGAGCCGACCTCGGGCACGGTGCGCATCGATGGCGAGGACACCGTCGGCATCGACGGCGTGGCGCTGCGCCGCAAGATCGGCTATGTGATCCAGCAGATCGGCCTGTTCCCGAACATGACCATCGAAGAGAACATCATGGTCGTGCCGCGCATGCTCGGCTGGGACAAGCGCCGCTGCCACGAGCGCGCGCGCGAGCTGATGTCGATGGTGCAGCTCGACCCCGACCGCATGCTGTCGCGCTATCCGCGCGAGCTGTCGGGCGGGCAGCAGCAGCGCATCGGCGTGATCCGCGCGCTCGCGGCCGACGCGCCGGTGCTGCTGATGGACGAACCCTTCGGCGCGGTCGACCCGATCAACCGCGAGAGCATCCAGAACGAATTCCTGCTGATGCAGCGCCAGCTCGGCAAGACCGTGATCATGGTCTCGCACGATATCGACGAGGCCATCAAGCTGGCCAGCAAGGTCGCGGTGTTCCGGCGCGGCAAGCTGGTGCAGTTCGATCATCCGGACGCGCTGCTGGCGCACCCGGCCGATGAATTTGTGCAAGCTTTTGTCGGCCACGACAACACGCTCAAGCGCCTGCTGCTCGTGAGCGCCGGCGATGCCGCCACCATGCCGCCGAGCTGCCGCCCGGACATGGCCCTGTCCGACGCGCTCGGCGTGATGGACGATGCCGACGTGCGCCACCTGCCGGTGGTCGACGACGCGCAGCGCGCGCTGGGCTACGTCACGCGCCGCGATGCGCGCGGGGGCACCGGCCGCTGCAGCGACGCGATGCGTGCGTTCCCCGCCGCGGCCACGTCCGACGAGCACCTGCGCATCCTGCTGTCGCGCATGTACCAGCACAACACGAGCTGGCTGCCGGTGGTGGACGCCGACGGCGCCTACCTTGGCGAAGTGACGCAGGATTCGATCGCGTGCTACCTCAGCTCGGGCCGCTCGCGCGGCAGCGCGCCGGTCATCCAGCCCCCGGCGCAACCGCTGCGCGCCGCGGCGTGAGGATCGGCGCGGTTCGCGCTATGCTGGCGCCATGGCCCGCACCATCCGCTATTGCCGCTCCCCTTTGTGCCTGATGATCGAAACCCGCTGGCTGGTGCCGCGCGGGTTTGACGGCTTCACGCCGGGTCCGCTGATCCTGCTGCGCCCCGGCGCCAGCCACGCGCTGATCGAGCATGAGAAGGTGCATGTGCGCCAGTTCTGGCGCAGCTGGGGCCTGATGGGCGTGCTCTATCTGCTGAGCCGGCGCTGGCGGCTGCGCTACGAGGTCGAGGCCTATCGCGAGCAGCTGCGGCACAGTCCGCCGGGCGCGGCGCGTGCGCTGGCTCGCCTGCTGGCAACGAAGTACCGGCTCAGGATCACGGAAGACGACGCGTACCGCCTGCTGACGGCGAGTGAATGACGGGTCAGGCTGTCACCGTGGCCGGTGCCGCCTGCCGCCGGAAGCCGAGCGTAAAGCGCGTCTTGCCGTCCGCCGACTGCACGGCGATGGTTCCCCCATGCGCGGCCATGATCGCGCGCGTGATCGACAATCCCAGTCCCACGCTGTCCGAATCCGGACGGACCCGTGATTTGTCGCCGCGCGAGAAGCGGTCGAAGATCACGGGCAGCAAGTCCGGCCGGATCTCCTGGCCTTCGTTCTCCACGGCGATGGTGACCCCATCGGCGCCGTCATCGATTTCCACCGCGATGCCGCCCCCCGGCGGCGTATAGCGCAGGGCGTTGGACAGCAGGTTGCTGAGCGCGCGGCGCAGCATCAGCCTGTCGCCCACCAGGCGCCCCTCGCCGCGCGACGCCAGGCGTACGTGCTTGTCTTCGGCCAGCGCGTCGTAGAACTCGAACAGCGCATGGACTTCGACTGCCGCGTCGATTGGCTCGGCGCAGGGCAGGGTGAGGCCGTGTTCCATCTGGGCCAGGTAAAGCATGTCCGACACCATCCGCGTCAGGCGCTGGAGTTCTTCGGCATTCGACGCCAGCACATCGCGGTACTTTTCGGCCGCGCGCGGTTGCGAGAGCACGACGTGCGTCTGCGTCATCAGGTTGGTCAGCGGCGTGCGCAGTTCATGCGCCAGGTCGGACGAGAATTCGGAGAGCCGCCCGAAGTCGCGCTGCAAGCGCTCCAGCATCGCGTTCAGCGTTGCCGCCAGGTCCGCCATTTCCACCGGCACCGCGTCCACCGGCATGCGCGCGTCGAGCTTGTGCGCGGTCACGGCACGTGCGCGCGTGGCCATGGTGCGCAGCGGCGCCAGCCCGCGCCGGGCGGCCCACCAGCCGAGCAGGCCGCTGGCCAGGGCGGCCAGAGCGACATAGAAGACCAGCGAACGACGGAACGCACGCATGAAATGCGCATGGATCTCGGTGTCCATGCCGACCACGATGGTCAGTGGCGCTGGCCGTCCGCCCGTGGCCGGCACGGTGGCGCGCAGGCCACGGTAGTGCTTGCCGTCCTGTTCCCAGACAAAGTGGTCGCGCCCCACCGGCAGTACCGAGGCGGTGCCGAGCGCGGTCTGGAAATCGAATCCATGGCTGGTGTACAGAGTCTGGCCGTCGGCCGCGCTGACGTGGGCGATGAAGCCGGGATGGTGCTCCAGCGCCACGGCCAGCCGCTCGGGCACCGACGCCGCGGCATTTTCGGTGGCGATCCGCTCGATCAGCCGCACGCTGTCGCCCAGGCTGGCAAAGTCCTCTTCCGCGAAATGCCGGTCCATGGCTGTCGCGATCAGGATGCCGAGGCCCAGCAGCACGCCGGCCGACGACAGGCAGAACAGCGCGGTCAGGCGCGTCGTCAGGGAGAAGCGCCGCATCACTCCGTGTCCTCGGGGTCTTCGAGCACGTAGCCCATGCCGCGGACGGTCTGAATCAGCTTGAGGTCGAAATCATCGTCGATCTTGGCGCGCAGGCGGCGGATGGCGACGTCGATGACATTGCTGTCGCTGTCGAAGTTCATGTCCCACACCTGCGACGCGATCAGCGAGCGCGGCAACACCTCGCCGCGCCGGCGCACCAGCAATTCCAGCAGCGAGAACTCCTTGCTGGTCAGCACGATGCGGCGCCCGCCGCGCGACGCGCGCCGGCGCGCCAGGTCCAGCACCAGGTCGCCGACCTGCACGCGGTCCGCGCTGACCTGCGCGCTGCCACGGCGCAGCAGCGTGCGCACGCGTGCCAGCAGTTCGGCGAAGGCGAACGGCTTGACCAGGTAGTCGTCGGCGCCGAGTTCCAGCCCCTTGACGCGGTCGGCCACGCTGTCGCGCGCGGTCAGGAACAGCACCGGCACGCGGTTGTCGGCCGCGCGCAGCGTCTGCACGATGCGCCAGCCGTCCACGTCGGGCAGCATCACGTCCAGGACGATCAGGTCGTAGGCCTCGCTCATGGCCAGGTGGTGGCCGTCCAGCCCGTTGGCGGCCAGGTCTACCACGAAGCCCGCCTCCGTCAGGCCCTGCCGGAGGTATTGCCCGGTCTTGGCCTCGTCTTCCACTACCAGCAGTTTCATCTGCGCTTTCCTTGTTGCCCGCCGCACCGGTCCGAACCGGCGCCCGGCGACTGTAGCCCGGGGCAATGAACATCAAGATGACGCCAAGATTACCGGATTGTAATTTTGGGGTCATGTGCACGTTCCCCGGCCCTGCGTATGCTTTGCCTGCCGCTGACAAGTGCGGCCATCGACACTCCAAGGACTGATTCCCCATGCGACGCGATCCCTCCACCGGCCTGCTGCTGCCCAACCTGTCCCGCCGGCGCTTTGTGCAGGGCCTGGCGGCAGGCGGCGTGCTGGCGGGCCTGCCGGCCTGGCAGGGGACGGCATGGGCGCAGCCGGGCGCGACTGCTTTCGGCACGGCGCCGGTGCTGCGCGGCACGGAATTCGACCTCGTGGTCGACGAGTCGGTGGTCAACTTTACCGGCAGGCCCGGCGTGGCCACCACCATCAACGGCATGCTGCCCGGCCCGACGCTGCGCTGGCGCGAAGGCGACACGGTCACCATCCGCGTGACCAACCGCCTGCGCGAACCGACTTCGATCCACTGGCACGGCATCATCCTGCCGTACCAGATGGATGGCGTGCCCGGCATCAGCTTCGGCGGCATCGCCCCGGGCGAGACCTTCACCTATCGCTTCAAGGTCGCGCAAAGCGGCAGCTACTGGTACCACTCGCATTCCGGCTTCCAGGAGATGATCGGGCTGTACGGGGGCATCATCATCGATCCGGCCGGCGCAGACCCGGTGCGGGCCGATCGCGACTACACGGTGCTGCTGTCGGACTGGACCGACGAGGACCCGATGCGCGTGCTGTCGAAGCTGAAGGTCCAGAGCGATTACTACAACTACCACCAGCCAACGGTGGTCGATTTCTTCCGCGACGTGTCGAACGACGGGCTGAAGGCCGCGCTCGACAAGCGCCGCATGTGGAACCAGATGCGCATGAACCCGACGGATCTCGCGGACCTGTCGGGCGCCACGCTGACCTATCTGACCAATGGCCTGACGCCAGCCGGCAACTGGACGGGGCAGTTCCGGCCCGGCGAAAAGGTGAGGCTGCGGTTCATCAACGGCGCGGGCAATACCTTCTTCGACGTGCGAATTCCTGGCGTGAAGCTGAACGTAGTGCAGGTCGACGGCATCAACATCGAACCCGTGACGGTCGACGAATTCCGCTTCGGGCCCGGCGAAACCTGCGACGTCGTGGTCGAGCCGCGCGACGATGCCTGCACGGTCTTCGCCCAGTCGATGGACCGCACCGGCTATGCCCGGGGCACGCTGAGCGTGCGCGACGGCCTGCAGGCACCGGTGCCGGCGCTCGAACAGGCCGAGTGGCTGACTATGGGCGACATGATGGGCAACATGGCCGGCATGCATCACGGCTCCGCGCCCGGCGCGGACCATGCGGGGATGCAGCACGGCATGGACCACGGCGGCATGGCCATGGATCACGGCCAGCACGCGATGCACGGCGCCGCGCCCGACCATCCGCTCAAGGTCCCTGGCAAGACCGTGCGCCACGCGCGCACCGAGTACGGTGCGGGCACCGACATGCGCGTGGACACGCCGCGCACGAACCTCGACGATCCCGGCATCGGCCTGCGCAACAACGGACGGCGCGTGCTGACGCTAGCCGACATGCACACACTGGGCGGCCCGCCGGACCCACGCGGGCCGGGGCGCGAGATCGAGCTGCACCTGACCGGCAACATGGAGCGCTACACGTGGTCGTTCGACGGTGTCGAGTTCGGCCAATCGACACCCGTGCATTTCCGCCATGGCGAGCGGCTGCGCGTCATTCTCCACAACGACACCATGATGACCCACCCGATGCACATGCACGGCATGTGGAGCGACCTGGAAGCGCCGGATGGCACGTTCCTCGCGCGCCGGCACACGATCCCGGTGCAGCCGGCGCAGCGCATCAGCTTCCTGGTCACGGCGGACGCGCCCGGCCGCTGGGCGTGGCATTGCCACCTGATGCTGCATATGGATGCGGGCATGTTCCGCGAAGTGGTGGTGTCGTGATGGTAAGATTTGCACGCAACACGGCCATGCTCGCGCACACCAGGAAGCTGTTTGCCGCGATCCTTGCGGCCGCGGGAATCGGATCGGCCTGGGCACAGGACCCGCATGCCGGACATCGGCAACATCAGTCATCCGGCGACCCGGGGGCGACCGCACCTGTCGTGGCAGTCGATGGCATGGAGGGCATGGAGGGCATGGAGGGCATGGAAGAGAGCCCTGCGCCCGCGACTTCGATGCCTCAGTCCAGTCCCACGCCTGCCATGAGCCATGGCGACATGAAGATGCAGGGCGGGAGCGCGCCGCCCGACGCGCGCGACCCGCACGCGTATTCCGGCGGCTATCAGCTTGGCACGGGCCAGTACGCGCTGGGCCCCGTGCGCCATCTGCACATGGCGGACGAGCACACCTTTGCCGCGGTGCTCGTCGACAGGCTGGAATGGGCGCATGCCAACGGCGCCAACGCCGTGAACTGGGAAGCGCAGGCGTGGTTCGGCGGCACCTACAACCGGTTCGTCATCAAGACCGAAGGCGAAGCTGCGGGCGGCAAGGTGCATGATGCGCGCACCGAACTGCTGTGGGGCCACGCCATCGCGCCCTACTGGGACACGCAGCTTGGCTGGCGCAATGACGTGGGCAGCGGACGTCCGGCGCGCAACTGGATGGCGTTCGGCGTGCAGGGCCTGGCGCCGTACTGGTTCGAAGTCGATGCCACCGCCTACGTGGGCGACAGCGGGCGCACGGCGTTGCGCCTGTCGGCCGAGTACGAACTGCTGATCACGCAGCGCCTGATCCTGCAGCCGCGCATCGAAGCCAGTCTGTATGGCAGGAACGATCCGGAGACCGGCACCGGCAGCGGCCTGTCAAACGGTACCGTGGGGCTGCGCCTGCGCTATGAGATCAGCCGCCAGTTCGCGCCCTACATCGGCGTCGAGCGGTACCAGACCTTCGGCAATACGTCGGACATGGTCAGGACCGCCGGCGGGCGCAGTGGCGAGACCCGCTTCGTGGCTGGCGTGCGGGCCTGGTTCTGAGGCATGCTTGCGCAAGTCAGCCGTCAAACCATCATCAGGAAGTTGTCCCCATGTTCGACATCCGCACCACTGCAAAATCCTTGCTTGCCGTATCGGCCCTGCTCGCCGGCGGCCACGCATTCGCCCATCCGCAACTGCTGGCGTCCACGCCGGCCGACAGCGCCGAGATCGTGGCGCCCGCACGCATCGAACTGCGCTTCTCCGAGAGCCTGGTCGCGCGCGTTTCAGGCGCCAAGCTGGTCATGACGGGCATGCCCGGCATGGCGGACCATGCGCCGATGAGCGTGGCCACCCGCGTATCGGCTGGCGAGGATCCGAAGACGATGGTGATCACGCCCGCCAGCCCGCTTGTGCCGGGTACCTATCGCGTGGACTGGCGCGCGGTAGCGGCCGACACGCATCCGGTCAGCGGCAAGCTTTCGTTCACCGTGAAGTAGTCCGATGGACGCTGACTGGGCGACCATCGTCCTGCGTTTTGCGCTGTATGCCGACCTGGCGCTGCTGTTCGGCGTGCCGCTGGCGGCGACGTGGCTGCTGCGCGTGGACGCGAACCTTGCCACATACTGGGGCCGTGTCACCGCATCCGTGGCGGCGGCCGGCATCGTGCTTTCCGTCATGGGCCTGCTGGTGACCGTCAGGACCATGATGGGGGCGGAGTCATACCTGGCCATCGACGGCGAGACGCTCCGCATGATCGTGACCGGGACCGGCCTCGGCATTGCGTGGCAGGTGCGGATGCTGGCGCTGCTCGTTTGCCTGCTCGCATGCGTGGCTCCGCGCCAGTCGCGGGCGATTCGGATCGTCCTGCCCGTGGCCGCGGCCGTCGCGCTGGCCACGCTGGCCTGGGGCGGGCATGGGGTGATGAATGAAGGCCCGCGGCGCGCCATCCATCTGCCCGTCGATATCGTGCATCTGCTGGCGGCCGGCACTTGGGTGGGCGCACTGGCTGTCTTCGTGTCGATGTCATCGCCGAACCGCGCCGGGACAGCCGGCAGCGTGGCCGAGCTGAGCCGCGCGGCGAGCGGATTCGCCCACGCCGGTGCCGGCATCGTCGTCTTGCTGGCGGTGACCGGGGTCGCCAACTACATCCTGGTCGCCGGGCCACGCCTGTCCGGCCTGCTGTCTACGCGCTACGACGGGCTGTTGCTGGCCAAGCTCGCGCTGTTCTGCGCCATGCTGGGACTGGCAGCCATCAATCGCTACCGCCTGGCGCCGCGGCTGGCGCAAGGCGTGCATCGTCGCGACGACGGCGCCGCCGTGGTGGCGCTGCGCCGAAGCCTGCGGTGCGAGTCGGCGTGTGCCATGATCGTGCTGTGGCTCGTGGCATGGCTTGGCACACTATCTCCCGGGCATTGATTTCGTTGGCCCGTTCCCTGAACCTGTTTTCCATTCCGATCCATGAAAGCCGAACCTGTTGTCACCAACTCCCTCCGCCGGACCGTTCTCGCCGCGCTGGCGCTGTTGCCCGCGGCAGCCTGGGCCGGGGCTTCGCAGACCGCGACTGCCGTCAAGGTCTGGAAATCTCCCGCGTGCGGCTGCTGCAAGGACTGGGTCTCGCATCTGCAGGCCAACGGCTTCCAGGTCGCGACGTACGAGGTGGATGATCTCCCTGCCGCACGCAGCAAGGCGGGCATGCCCGAACGCTACGGCTCCTGCCATACCGCAGCCGTGGAAGGCTACGCGCTCGAAGGGCATGTGCCGGCGCGCGAGATCCGCCGCCTGTTGCGTGAGCGCCCGGTCGCCGTGGGCCTGGCGGTACCGGGCATGCCGCTGGGATCGCCGGGCATGGACGGGCCGGAGTATGGCGGGCGCAAGACGCCCTATGATGTGCTGCTGGTGATGCGGGACGGCAAGGCGAAGGTGTTCCAGGCCTATTCCTGAGCGCGGGTGAAAGCCGCTGCGGCGGCTTTCATGCTTGTCCGGCCGGTGCTTCGACGCTGGCCAGGAAGTCGCACTTGGCGAGTTCAAGCCCCGCCTGGTAGCGGATTTCCTCGCCCTGGTGCGTGCCGCGCAGGCAGTTCAGCAGCACCCGGATCAGGTTCGCCCCGGCAAGGTGGGTAAAGGGATAGCCGCCGCCGAACCTCGGATTCATTTCCAGCAGGTACTGTTGCCCGTCGCGGACAATGACATCGCAGTCCAGGTTGCCGATATGCCGCAGGCCGCGGCTGATGCGCGCAGCCATGTCGCTGAATGGTCCGCTTTCGACGGTAATCGCGCGGTCGGTCTCGCCGGCACGCATCGACAGTTTCTTGCGCACGGCCAACCCGACAGGCGCCGCCTCGAGATCGTTGAAGATGTCGAGGCCGTATTCCTGCCCGGAGACCATTTCCTGGATCAGGACCAGCGCATCCGGTTCCCCCATGCGCGCAAACTTTGACTGCAGCCAGATACGCGCGCAATAGGCATGGGCGAAGCGAAGCTCTTCCCGGCTCTCGACGAAGAAGATGCCGAAGCTGGCGCTGCCCCAGCGCGGCTTGACGACCAGCGGATAGGTGATGCAGCCAGCCGCGAGTGCGTCTTCGGCGCTTTGCAGGGTCGCGTAGCTGCGTGGCGTCGACACACCGATCGACTCGGCGAACCGGGCGGTCATCAGTTTGTCCGCGCAAAGACGGATGACCTCCGCCGGCGAGACCACTGGTACGGTCCCGACGTCGCGAAAACGCTGCGCATGCTCCGCGATGAGCGGAAGTTCAAGATCGTTCAGCGAAAGCAGGGCGGAAACCTGACGCGTTCTGCACACGTCTACCAGGTAGTCGATGTAGCTCTCGGCATAGACGTCCGGCGCGAGCAGGAATATGTCGCACACATTGGCAGCGGGCGCGCTGCGCTGGTTGTCCACGCCGAGCACCATGCCGGTTCCGTTCAGTTCAGCCTTCAGATACTCCACGAGGTAGCGTCTTCTACCAACGCACGTCAGCAGCACATTCATAATCACCCCAACGCCATGCCTATCCCAATGATCCTGCGTCCTTGAGGCAGGTTCGTTTTGTATCTTCTCCGGTGCTTCAAGCGAATCGCCAGTCCGGAGTGCGGATGCCAGGCATGCTTCTCCTTCAACGGAGCGCTCGATCACAACCCAGTGGCTGGGTCCGGCGCATGGCATTTTTTACATACCCGGCGAATCACAGGAGCATCTAACCAGAACGGCGGGTCGGAAAGTAGCCAGATATGTGGGGTGGTCCACCGAGCGCAGCAACTTGTATCATCCTCATGGCATTGGCTTGCGCGCCTGGCACGGCTCACAATGCCGGATGGGCTGGAATGTCTTCGCTCGGTGCCGGCGCGGATTTGCCGGCGCCGGGCTGCGCGACCGGGCTGCCGGTGAAGTCGGGAACCGTCACGTCGCCAGTGGCGTTGATGCCCTGTCGCCGTATGACGATGCCGATCGTCTGCCAGATGATCTTCAGATCCAGCCAGAACGAGCGGTGATCGACATACCAGGTGTCCAGGTGAAACTTTTCCTCCCAGGACAGGGAGTTTCGACCGTTTATCTGGGCCCAGCCGGAGATGCCCGGCCGCACCAGATGTCGGCGCGCCTGCGCCGGGGAATAGAACGGCAGGTACTTCGGGGGCAATGGCCGCGGGCCGATCACGCTCATGGTTCCGATCAGGACGCACCAGAACTGCGGCAGTTCATCAAGGCTGGAACGGCGCAGGAAACTGCCGAACGGCGTGAGCCTGTCTTCGTCGGGCAGGAGCTGACCGTCGGGGCCGCGCGCATCGGTCATGGTGCGGAATTTCACGACCTTGAACGGCCGGCTGCCGAGACCTACGCGCGTAGGCCGGAACAGCACGGGTGTTCCCAGTTTCCAGCGCACCGCGCCGGCCAGGATCAGTAACGGGATCGCCAGCATCAGCAGGGCGACGGCAGAGAAAGCCATGTCGAACAAGCGCTTCATGATCGAACCGTCAAGAGCGTGAAAGTGGGGAATTTGCGGGCGTGCGTCGCCTGTCGGCGTGTATCGCCGGAATCTATCTAACCAAGGTATGGCCTCGCTGTGAAGCGCCTAATGTGGTCGGGCCCACGTTTGGCTGCGCTGGCGTTGGGCAGGCCAGCCAACAAAAAGGGCACCGAAAGGGGAGTGTGCGGACCCGCACGGACGGCTCTGCGAGCCGGTTCCAGACTGCCGCAATCCAGGCTGAGTGACCCGGGGCGCGCGCAGGGGGCATGCGCGGAGCCGTGCCCGCAATGCGGTCCTGGATTTCTCCACTGTCCAGTTGGCCAGGCAGTGGCCCGCCCGGCGCGGAGGGGTAAGAGCCGGGCAAATCTATCTGGAAGAGCAATAATGATCTCGTCCACGGATACTGTCATTGTCGGGGCCGGTCCCTATGGCTTGTCGACCTCGACCTATTTGGCAGAGGCTGGCGTGCCCCATCAGGTTCTCGGGCTCCCGATGCACGCCTGGAAGAATTTCACGCCCCCCGGGATGCTTTTGCGCTCCGAGGCATTCGCCTCCAGTCTCTATTCTCCGTGCGGCGGCTATACGGTCGAAGCCTATTGCCAGCGCAACCACATGGAATACAAGTCGGTGGGCCTGCATCTGCCGGTGGAAATGTTCGTGGATTACGGGCAGTGGTTCCAGTCGGAACTGGTCGGGCATGTCCGGCCGGTGGAAGTGCAGGACATGTGCCGCAAGGACGGGTATTTCCGGCTCGGGCTGAGCGATGGAAGTTCGCTGGTGGCCAGGCGCGTCATCCTGTCGCTGGGCCTGAAGGCGTTCGGGCAGGCGCCTGCGGCGCTGCGAGGCGTGCCCAAGCCCTACGTGCTGCATTCCGGCGACTTCGGTGATTCGGCGTGGTCGGAGGGCAAGGACGTCGTCATTGTCGGCGGCGGGCAGTCGGCAATCGGGCTGGCGGCATCCATGAGCGCGGCCGGGGCGCGGGTGCGCCTGCTGGTGCGTGGCGACGCCGTTAACTGGAGCCGGGAACCGCGAACTTCCAGCGGGCTCGTTTCCCGGCTGCTGCGCGCGCGTGTTGGCCTGGGACGCGGATGGGATTCGAACAAGCCATGGTTGCTCGCCTTGTCCTACATGTTGTCCGAATATCCCGCCTCGTTCCACAAGTTGAGCCTTCAGCAGCGGCAGAAGATCCTTGAGACGTCGTGGGGCCCGTCCGGTGCGTGGTGGCTGCGCAATCGCGTCGAGGGCAAGGTCGAGATCTCTGCGCGCACAGAGGTGAGCCGCGCCGAAATCAGGAATGGCCGGATCGTGCTGGAGGTCAGTTCCGGGAACGGAACCTCCGCCATCAGCGCCGACCATGTCGTGCTTGCGACCGGGTTCAAGGTGGATATGGCGCGGCACGCCTTTTTCTCGTCGGAGATCCTGAACTCCCTTTCGATGATCGACGGCTCGCCGGAGCTGACATCGAATTTCGAAACCAGCGTGCGCGACCTGTATGTGCTCGGGCCCGCGGCCGCGATGAGCTTTGGCCCGGCGCTGCGCTTCATCTACGGCGCGCGGTACGCCGCTCCACGCGTGGCGGGCCATATCGGCGGGCGCTTCAAGCGGGAGGCGGGAAGGTTCGCCGCGCCGTCGCATGGTGTCACGCCGGAACTGGCGAATGGGCATCCCGCCAGCGGTGCGCATGCCAGGAGCGTGCTTCAGGCCGTTGAGCGCAATGCGGAGTAGCACCCTGAGTCATCATGCGGGCGCGGCGGGTCAGGGGCAAAACCTCTGATCCGCGGGCTGCAGCACGGCTCTAGTTCGCGGGCCTGGGAAGCCAGCAGATGGGCGATGGGCCGCGCTGGCGAGGAAACTGGCGGAAGCGGTGAGATTCGAACTCACGGATGGGTCACCCCATCGGCAGTTTTCAAGACTGCTGCCTTAAACCACTCGGCCACGCTTCCGTAAAGTGCCGGCATTGTAGCGCGATTGCGCAACACGCCGCTGGCGCAAGGGCCAGTACAGGCCGCGCATTATACAAGGCCCGGGCGCGTCCTTGGGTGAATCCGGCGTTTCTGTTGTCGGAGCCTGTCTGACACGGCGGAACCTTACCGCCGCCATGGGGCTCATATCGGTGTGCCGGGGGATTGCGTAAGTGCCGCTTTCCCGGCTTCACCTGGCAACAGAGGAGAATTCCAGATGCAAAGCAAGTCGAAAAATCGAATGGCGCTCGGGGCCGTGCTGGCTGCAATCGGACTGGCCGGTTGCGCGGCGCCTTACAACAACGGGTACAACAACACCGGCTATCACGCGCCGCCTCCGCCGCAGACCGGCAACGGTGGCTACCCGTCGCAGGCGCCGGCTGGTTCGGTGTACTACGGACGTGTGGAATCCATCGAGCCGATTGCCAGCACGCAGAACAGCTCCGGCCTGCTCGGCACCGTGATCGGCGGCGCCGCGGGCGGCCTGCTGGGTCACCAGGTCGGCGGTGGCCGCGGGCAGACGGCGGCAACGATCGGTGGCGCGGTGGTCGGCGCGGTAGCCGGCAACCAGATCGAGAAGCGCGCGGGCAGCAATACGCAAAACGCCTATCGCGTCAATGTCAGGCTCGATGATGGCCGCGTTGCCACGGTGACGCAGAGCAATCTGGGCAACCTGCAGGTTGGCATGCGTGCCCGCGTGGCCAATGACATGGCCGAGCCGTACTGATCCCGGGTAAGCCGCAAGAAGCAAGAAGGCCACGGCGATGCCGTGGCCTTTTTGCTTTCATGATGGACAGGCGTCGTCCTCAGTCCTTCAGGAACATCTCCTGCAGGTCGTTGAGGAAGCGTCGGCCGAGTTCGGTCGGGCGAATCACCGTGGGGTCGGCATCGAGCAATCCCTTCTTCTCCGCGGCCGCGAGCTGCCGGCTGATGGCGTGCAGCGGCAGGCCCGTCATGTCGTGGAAGCTGGAGGCCGGCACGCCGTCGGTCAGGCGCAGCGCGTTGAGCATGAACTCGAACGGCAGTTCGTCCGCACCGACTTCGCGCGCTTCCTGCACCGCGTTGCCGGCCATGGCCTGCGCCATGTAGGTGGCCGGGTGCTTGTGCCGCATCTGGCGCAGGATGCGATTGGGAAACGACAGCTTGCCATGCGCGCCGGCGCCGATGCCAAGGTAATCGCCAAAGCGCCAGTAGTTCAGGTTGTGCCGGGCTTCGCGGTGCGGGCGCGAGTAGGCCGAGGTCTCGTAATGACGATAGCCGGCCTGCGCCGTGCGGGCCTCGATCAGGTCCTGCATCTCGTAGGCCAGGTCGTCGTCCGGCAGTGCGGGCGGGTACTTGGCGAACAGCGTGTTCGGTTCCAGCGTGAGGTGGTAGAGCGACAGGTGCGTGGTGCCATATGACAGCGCGGCTTCGAGGTCGCTGCGGCATTGTTCCATGGTCTGGCCGGGCAGCGCGTACATCAGGTCCAGGTTGACGTTGTCGAAGCTGCGCTGCGCGATGTCGATCGCCGCGCGCGCCTCGCGCTCGCCATGGATGCGGCCGAGCGCCTGCAGGTGGCTGTCGTTGAAGCTCTGGATGCCGATCGACAGCCGGTTCACGCCGCTCGCGCGGTAGCTGGCGAAGCGTTCGGCCTCGAAGGTGCCCGGGTTGGCCTCCATCGTGATCTCGGCATCGGCGTCGAGCGGCAGCAGCGCACGGATATCGGACAGCAGCCGGTCCATGCCGGCCGCGGACAGCAGGCTCGGCGTGCCGCCGCCGATGAACACGGTATGCACCGGGCGGCCCCACACCAGCGGCAGCGATTGCTCCAGGTCGGCGCGCAAGGCGTCCAGGTAGGCGTCTTCCGGAATGTCGTGGCTGCCGTCCTTGCCGGGCACCGCATGCGAATTGAAATCGCAGTAGGGGCACTTGCGCACGCACCACGGCACATGCACATAGAGCGACAGCGGCGGCGAGCCGGGCAGCGCGATCTGGCCCGGCTTGAGCCAGAGCTGCGTGTTGTCGGCGGTGGCGGCCGGCGGTGTGCCCGCCGGTACGATCGGGATCATCGCGCAGCCTGCCCGCGGCCTTCGGTCTGCAGGCGCGCCGCCAGCGAACGCAGCGCCAGCGCGCGATGGCTGACCGCGTTCTTTTCGTCGGCGGGCAGCTCTGCGGCGGTCTTGCCCAGCTCCGGCAGCAGGAAGTGCGCGTCATAGCCGAAGCCGCCGGCACCACGCGGGGCGTCGACGACTTCGCCATGCCATACGCCTTCGGCGATGATCGGGCACGGGTCGGCGGCATGCCGGACGAAGACCAGCACGCAGTAGTAGTGCGCGCGGCGGTTCAGCTTGCCGGCGAGCTGCGAGATCAGGTGCGCATTGTTGGCGGCATCGGTCTTGGCCTGTCCGGCCATCTGCGCGTAGCGTGCCGAGTAGACGCCCGGGGCACCGTCCAGCGCCTGCACGCAAATGCCAGAATCGTCCGCCAGTGCGGGCATGCCGGCCAGCCGGCTGGCATGCCGGGCCTTGGCCAGTGCGTTCTCGACGAAGGTTCCGAACGGCTCTTCCGCTTCGGGGACACCGAGCTGGCCTTGCGGCACCACGTCAAAGCCGAGCGGGGACAGCAGTGCGCCGAATTCACGCAGCTTGCCGGGGTTGTTGGAGGCCAGTACCAGGCGTTGCATGATGTGCCGCGTCCTTCAGTCCAGGCCCAGCGCCTGGCGCTGGTGCCGCACCAGTTGCGCGATGCCGGCCTCGGCCAGGCGCGTCATGGCGTCCAGCTCGGCGCGGCTGAAGGGGGCGCCTTCGGCGGTGCCTTGTACTTCGACAAAGCCGCCGCTGCCGGTCATGACCACGTTCATGTCGGTATCGCAGTTGCTGTCCTCGGCATAGTCGAGATCGAGCACCGGCACGCCGTCGACCATGCCAACCGAAACGGCGGCGACGAAGTCGCGGATCGGGCTGGTGCTGATCTGGCCGTTGCGCAGCATGGTCGAGACCGCGTCATGCGCGGCCACGAATGCGCCGGTGATGGCCGCCGTACGGGTGCCGCCGTCGGCCTGCAGCACGTCGCAGTCGAGGTGCAGCGTGTATTCGCCCAGCGCGGCCAGGTCGAACACAGTGCGCATGGCGCGGCCGATCAGCCGCTGGATTTCCTGGGTGCGACCGGTCTGCTTGCCGCGCGCGGCTTCGCGGTCCGAGCGCGTATGCGTGGCACGGGGCAGCATGCCGTATTCGGCCGTGACCCAGCCTTCGCCACTGCCTTTCTTGTGCGGCGGCACCTTGGACAGCACGCTGGCGGTGCACAGTACCTTGGTGTCGCCAAAGGCGCACAGCACGGAGCCTTCGGCATGGCGGGTGTAGTGACGGGTCAGGCTGATAGAACGCAGCGCATCGGCTGCGCGTCCGCTGGGTCGCATGGGAATGGTTCGCTCGAATCGGGTGGAGACCGCGATTCTAACGCCGGCGGGCCTGGCGTGCCCGCCTTCCCGCCGTTGCCCCCGCCGTTGCCGGTCGACGCGCTCAGCGCATCAGGTTGCTGGTCTTGTCGATGGCCGCGCGGATCTCGGCGATGGAGCGTTCGATTTCCTCTTCGGAAAGCAGGTCGGCCTCCGTGCCCGTGCGTTCCAGGATGGAGGTCGTGAAGGCGTTCAGCGGCAGGGTGTCGGTCATGACGGATTCGTCACCCGTGGCGCTGGCGTCCAGCTCCCACATCATGGCGATGCCGGTGGTGTTGTCGGCACCTTCGCCGGCTTTTTCGAGCGCGCGCGAAATCAGTTCCGGCACCGCCTGCACCACCGACAGCCGGGTGAGCCTGTCGACGATTTCCGGCTCTTCGAGCGGCCCCCAAAGGCCGTCGGAACCCAGCAGCGCGACATCGCCCGGATCGAGCCGCAGCGGACCGCCGATATCGATCAGCGGCAGGTTGGGCGAGCCCAGGCAGTTGTAGAGCTTGTTGCGCTCGGGATGGTTGGCGACTTCCATGGGCAGCACGCGTTCCTGCTGCAACAGGTTCTCGATCTTCGAGTGATCGCGCGTACGCGTCAGGAGCCGGCCCTTGCGGACCAGGTAGAAGCGCGAATCGCCGGCGTGGGCCCAATGGATCTGGCCCTGCTGCACCAGGCAGCAGACCACCGTCGTGCGCGGCACGTCGGAAAGCCGGTGGGCTTCGGCGTAGCGGTGGATCTCGCGGTGCGCCAGCATGATGGTGTCCTGCAGGAAATCCGCCGGGTTGCGGATCGTCGGCCGGGCCTGGGTCTGGAACTGGTGCGCCAGCGTCTGCAGCGCCTGCTGCGCGGCGATTTCGCCCAGTGCATGGCCGCCCAGGCCGTCGGCCAGGACCATCAGCAGGGCATCGCGCGTGAAGCAGTAGCCCATGCGGTCCTGGTTGACGCGGCGGCCGCCTTTCCTGCTTTCCTGATAGACGGAGAATCGCATGTTGGCTGTTCGGGAGGGTTCGGTTCGGAAATGCGTGACCGTGAGTGACTCAGTCGCCGCTTGTGTCCGCGGGTTGGCGCGTGGTGGCGGCTACCGTGTCGTCGCGGCGGCGCAGCAGGGTCAGGAAGCGGCTGGACGGGCCGGTCCGCTCCGGGCGCTCCGCCGGTGCGGGCGGCGCCGCCTGCGCGGCTTGCTCGCCGAGGGCGTTGGTTTGCTCGCGCAACTCCTTCTGCAGGCGGAAGACGCTCTGCGGGCGCTCTGCAGGAGCGAGCCGCAGGCACCATTCGACCAGGTCGACGAGGCCGTTGGTGTAGCTGCTGCGCAGGCGGGTGATGGCATCGCCCATGCGGTCGTCCTTTTCGCGCTGGTTGGCTTCCTGCGGCGGCATGCCGGCCATGCAGGCGTAGAGCGTCGCGCCCAGGCTGTAGACGTCGGTCCAGGGCCCCAGCTCGTTGTGCTTGCCATAGAGCTCGGGCGCGGCGAAGCCGGGCGTGTACATCGGCTGGAAGCGCTTGGCCTCCATGGTGAGCGTCTGCCGCGCGGCGCCGAAATCGAGCAGGATCGGCGATTCGTCCTCGCGCAGGTAGATGTTGCCGGGCTTGATGTCCAGGTGCAGCAGCTTGTGGATATGGACTTCGCGCAGGCCGCTCATCAGGTCATGGAAGACCTTGCGGATGAAATGCTCGCGCAGCACCTTGGCACGGCCCTGCTGGCGCGCGGCCAGGATATGCTCCTGCAGCGTCTTGCCCATCTCATAGTTCATGACCATGTAGACGGTGGAGTTCTCGCGGAAGAAATTCACCACGCGGACGACGCTGTGATGCGAGATGCGGGCCAGCGAGCGGCCTTCCTCGAAGAAGTACTTCAGGCCCAGGCGGAACGACGCCGCGTTTTCCTCGGGCACCATCGGGATCAGCTCGCCGGGGTTGCGGCGCGCCAGCGATGAGGGCAGGTATTCCTTGATGGCGACCGGCGCACCGGTCTCGTCGGTGGCCAGGTAGACGAAACTGAACCCCCCGCTGGCCAACTTCTTTACAATACGATAGTTGGACAGCAGCGTGCCGACGGGCAGCGGTGCACTCTTGGGTTGTGTAGCGCCCTTGGGCTCTGTCATAGGTATCGGACCGGATTTGCCTCGGGATTGTCACGGCTAATCGGTCACTTGTAAAGAACACAATAGCGGGCATTGTTGCCCCATTTCGGCGGATACAAGACGCCTTTGCGGCGGGCCCAGCCTACCCCCGGGCCCGCGCCATTTCGCGAGAACACTCAATGATCCACAGCATGACAGGTTATGGCCTGGCGACCCGCCAGGCACCGCTGACAAACGCGCAGGGTGAGCCCAGCGGCAGGACGGCTTCCGTTTCGGTGGAATTCCGGACTGTCAATTCGCGTTTTCTCGACCTGTTGTTCCGCGCTCCCGAAGAGTGCCGCGCGTTCGAGCCGGCGTTGCGCGAGATGCTGATGGCCGAGCTGTCGCGCGGCAAGCTGGAATGCCGCATCAACCTGCAGCGCACCGATACCGGCGGCGCCACGCTGGCGCTCAATGAGGGCCTGCTCGGCCAGATCCGCGCACTGGAGTCGACGGTCGCGAACACCTTCCCGACGGCGGGCACGCTGCGCATGGGCGAGATCCTGCGCTGGCCCGGCGTGCTGGTCGAGCCCGAACTGTCCCAGGACGCGCTGCGCGAAGCCGTGATGGGCGCCGCGCGCGAAGCGCTCGACCAGTTGCGCGAGGCGCGCCGCCGCGAGGGCGAGGCGCTCAAGGCCACGCTGATGGAACGCATCGATACGATGCTGGCCATCGTCGAACGGCTCACGCCCACCATTCCGCAGCTGATCGCCCATCATCAGGAAAAGCTGACCGAGCGCCTGCGGGAAGCGTTCAACCTGGCGGCGCCGGCCGGCATGCCGGCGATGAGCCGCGACGAGGTCGCCGAGCGCATCCGCCAGGAGGCCACGGTCTACGGCATCCGCATCGACATTGCGGAAGAGCTGTCGCGCCTGCAGGCACACCTGAACGAAACCCGCCATATCCTGAAGAAGGGCGGGCAGGCCGGCAAGCGGCTCGACTTCATGATGCAGGAGCTCAACCGCGAGGCCAACACGCTCGGCTCCAAGGCAGCCGCCAAGGAACTGGCCGATGCGTCGATGGAGCTCAAGCTGCTGATCGAGCAGATGCGCGAGCAGATCCAGAACCTCGAATAACGCGCCGGTCCGACGCACTCCGTTTCACCCGGCGCCACGACGCCTGACGATCCAAAGAATTCACATGAGCGATACGCCTCACACTGCCATCGATACCGTCTACCCCGGCAACCTGTTCATGGTGGTGGCACCTTCCGGAGCCGGCAAGTCGACCCTGGTCAACGCACTGCTCGCGCAGGACCCGGCAATCCGGTTGTCGATCTCCCATACCACGCGCGCGCCGCGTCCCGGCGAGCAGGACGGGCGCGAGTACCACTTCTGTACCGTGGACAAGTTCCGCGCTGCGCGTGATCGCGGCGAATTCCTCGAGTGGGCCGAAGTCCACGGCAACTACTATGCGACCTCGCGCGTATGGATCGAGCAACAGATGGCGCAGGGCAACGACGTGCTGCTCGAGATCGACTGGCAGGGCGCGCAGCAGGTGCACAAGCGGTTCTCCAACGCGATGGAGATCTTCATCCTGCCGCCGTCGCTGACGGCGCTGGAAGAGCGCCTGAAGAAGCGCGGGCAGGACGAGCCGAACGTGATCGTGCGGCGCCTGCTGGCCGCCGGCAGCGAAATGTCGCATGCGTCCGAGTCGGACTACGTCATCATCAACGAGGTGTTCGAAAACGCGCTCGAGGAACTGCGCAACGTGGTGCGTGCCACGCGCCTGCGCTTTTCGTCGCAAAAGGCGCGCCACACCGAGCTCTTTATCGAGCTTGGCATTCACTGAGCATGTATGCGCGCGGGGCGTCGCCGGGCGATTCCCGCGCGGTGCTGTAAAATAGCAACCCAACAGGTTTTGTCCCAAGGTGGATTTGATATGGCGCGTATTACCGTCGAAGATTGTCTGAAACACATCCCGAACCGCTTTGAGCTCGCCCTGGCGGCCACGTACCGTGCGCGCCAGTTGGTGCAGGGCCACACCCCGAAGGTGGAAGCGAAGGACAAGCCCACCGTGGTTGCCCTGCGCGAGATCGCCTCGGGCCAGGTCGGCATCGAAATGCTCAAGAAGGTACCGACCTGATACCCCGGGCGGCCTGTGGTTCATCCTTGCATCGTATGCGCACGCATCCAGCAACCGGATTCCAGGGGCCGCCCCCATGCCTTCGTCACAGCCATCCTCGTCAACCGTCTCTCCCGGCCAGCAGGCCGGCGCCGCGCACACGCGGGGCGAGACGGGCAGCGATGCCGGAGCGGCGTCCGCGCGTAAGCGCTCTTCTTCCGGCCAGGCATCCGTGACCGCGCGCACCGGCGCTCCCAATCTTCCTGATCCGCTTGGCAACGATGTTGTCGGCGAACGTGCCGTCGTGCCGCCGATGGCGCAGGGCAAGGCACGCATGGCGCCCGCCTCGGCCACGCACGACGACGTGATGGCCGTGGAGGAGGCGCCGGCGGCACTGGCAGGCGACAGCCTGTTCATCGACGCTGTGCTGGCGCAGTCATACCGTCACTTCTTCGGCCCCACATCGCAACCCGCGGTGCCGCCGCGCCAGCAGGTCATCTCCATCTCGCGGCTGATGGAGAAGCTGGCCTACCTGAAGGCGCCGGACCAGGCGCGCGTACGCGAAGCCTTCCAGTTTTCCGACGAGGCCCACCTGGGCCAGTACCGCCAGAGCGGCGAACCGTACATCACCCATCCGGTGGCGGTGGCCGAACTGTGCGCGGACTGGCGGCTCGATGTGCAGTCCATCATGGCGGCGCTGCTGCACGACGTGATGGAAGACCAGGGCATCACCAAGAGCGAGCTGGCCGAGAGATTCGGCCCCAAGGTCGCCGAACTGGTCGATGGCCTGACCAAGCTGGACAAGCTTGAGTTCCAGAGCCGCGAGCAGGCGCAGGCGGAGAGCTTCCGCAAGATGCTGCTGGCGATGGCGCGCGACGTGCGCGTGATCCTGGTGAAGCTGGCCGACCGTACGCACAATATGCGTACGCTCGACTTCGTGCCGCCGGAGAAGCGCCGCCGCATCGCGCTGGAGACCATGGAGATCTATGCGCCGATCGCGCACAGGCTCGGTCTCAACACCATCTACCGCGAGCTGCAGGAGCTGTCGTTCAAGGTCGGCTCGCCATTCCGCTACGCCACGCTCGAAAAGGCCGTCAAGGCCGCGCGCGGCAACCGCCGCGAGGTGGTCAAGCGTATCCTCGAGGCCGCGCAGAAAGGGCTGGCCGATGCCGGCATCGTCGCGGAACTGTCCGGGCGCGAGAAGACGCTCTACAGCATCTACCGCAAGATGCACGACAAGCAGTTGTCGTTCTCGCAGGTGCTCGACGTGTATGGTTTCCGCGTGGTCGTGGAAACGCAGATGCATTGCTATATGGCAATGGGCGCGCTGCATGGCTTGTACAAGCCGATGCCGGGCAAGTTCAAGGACTACATCGCGATCCCGAAGATCAACGGCTACCAGTCGCTGCATACGACGCTGGTGGGCCCGTTCGGCACGCCGGTGGAGTTCCAGATCCGCACGCGCGAGATGCACCAGATCGCCGAGGCCGGCGTGGCCGCGCACTGGATGTACAAGACGCAGGCGGACCATGCCAACGATATCCAGCAGCAGGCGCACCAGTGGCTGCAGTCGCTGCTCGATATCCAGAGCCAGACCGGCGATTCGCAGGAATTCCTCGAACACGTCAAGATCGACCTGTTCCCCGACGCGGTCTACGTGTTCACGCCGAAGGGCCATATCCGCGCGCTGCCGCGCGGCGCCACCGCGCTGGACTTTGCCTACGCGGTGCACAGCGACCTGGGCAACCAGTGCGTTGCCGTGAAGATCAACAACGAGCTGCTGCCGCTGCGCACGGAGCTCAAGAGCGGCGATATCGTCGAGGTGGTGACGGCCCCGTATTCCAAGCCGAATCCCGCTTGGCTGTCGTTCGTGCGCACCGGCAAGGCGCGCGCGGCCATCCGCCACTACCTGAAGACCACCAAGCTCGACGAGGCAATCCAGCTCGGCGAGCGCCTGCTCGAACAGTCGGCGCGCCAGCTCGGCATCGAACTGAAGGCAGTGCCGCAGTCGGTGTGGGACCGCATGATCCAGTGGACCGGCAACAAGCACCGCGAGGACATCTTCGCCGACCTGGCACTGGGCCGGCGCGTGCCCGCCGTGGTGGCCAAGCGCATGGAGATCCTGCTGCAGGAGCTGTCAGGCGATGTCGACAGCGCGCTGCTGGCGGCCGTGCAGACGTTCTCGGGCGAAGAAGCGCCGGCCGTGCCGATTACGGGCGACGAAGGCATGTCGATCCTGTTCCCGGCGTGCTGCCGTGCAATCCCGGGCGACCCGATCGTCGGCTACCTGGGCAAGGGTGAAGGCCTGCAGATCCACGTACAGGACTGCAAGGTGGCCAAGCGCCTGCACAGCAAGGACCCGGAGCACTGGATCGACGTCATGTGGGCGAAGAAGACTACGCGCGCATTCGATGTGTCGATCAAGGTGATGGTGCGCAACGTCAAGGGCATCGTCGCCCGCGTGGCCGCGGACCTGACCTCGGCCGACGCCAACGTGGCGCACGTGTCGATGGAACAGCAGGACGGCAGCCATCAGGAAGCCACCTATATGCAGTTCATCATCCAGGTACAGAATCGCCTGCACCTGGCCAACGTGATGCGGGCCCTGCGACGCAACCCGGACGTGATCCGCATCTTCCGCGACCGCAACGACGGCTGAGCGCCGCCGGTGCGCGCTCAGCCCGGCTTGCGCGACGGGTAGCAGACTTCCAGGATATCGATCTGTTCCACGCCGGCCGGCGTGCGCAGCGCCACGGTGTCGCCTTCACGCGCCTTGATCAGCGCCTTGGCGATCGGCGAAATCCAGCTTACATGGTTCATGTCGAGATCCACCTCATCCATGCCGACGATGGTGATGGTCGTTTCCTCGCCGGACTGGCTGGCGTAGGTGACCGTCGCGCCGAAGAAGATCTGGTCGTTGTCGCCCTGCAGGGACGGGTCGACCACCTCGGCCTTGTCCAGGCGACGGGTCAGGAAGCGGATGCGGCGATCGATCTCGCGCAGACGCTTCTTGCCATAGAGGTAATCGCCGTTCTCGGAGCGGTCGCCATTGGAGGCGGCCCACGACACGATCTGCACGACATCGGGACGCTCGACGTCGATGAGCTGTATCAGCTCGTTGCGCAGGCGGTTGTAGCCTTCCTCGGTGATGTAGTTCTTCGTGCCGGCGGGCAGCGGGGTAGCGCCTTCGGGGAGATCGTCCTCGTCGTCATCGGACGATTCTTTGACAAATGCTTTGTTCATGGTCGGGATCACATCTTCGGTCTGCCATTATAGAAAACCACTCCGGCAGCCCGTGCTTCCAGGAAAAACGAAAAAAAGTGCAGGAGGGGGTTCCCAAGAATGAAATTTCAGATATAATCTCTTTTCTCGAGTGCGGCTGTAGCTCAGTTGGATAGAGTACTTGGCTACGAACCAAGGGGTCGTGGGTTCGAATCCTGCCAGCCGCGCCACCTATGCAGAAAGAAAAGGGCTTCCGGAAACGGAAGCCCTTTTTCGTTTCCGCCCATTCTGCCATTCCGCCATTCTGCTGTTGCGCCATTTTCGCGCGTCTTTCATTTTCGCGCTCGTGCGGCTCCTCATCGCTTGCCGCCGGTCTCGCGCAGCGTTTCCCGATATTCCAGATTCCATCGCATGCGATCTACTGATTGCATGCTGATCGCAGCGGCATGCCTTGCGGTCGCTCGGGCGCACACCTAGGCTCGAAACAAGGTGCGACTGTCTCGCGCAAGGAGATCGGCATGGCGCAACCCGAATGGCGTGTGGAGGCGTATCGCGACATGGACGTCTACGTGCTCGTGACGCAGCAGCATGAAGGTGGCGTGGTCAGCATGGGAGGGGCGGCGCGCTGGGCTTATGAAGTTCGTGTGTGCCAGGAGGGCATGGACCCCGCGGATGCGGGTGACACGGACCTGCTCGTCAGCGGCACGCAGCACTTTGCCACCCGGCACGCCGCGGAAGTCGCGGCCTTCAGCGCCGGCTACTCGCTTGTGGATCGGATCATCGGGCCCGGCAAGTAACGCGTGTGCATTCCGGGCGCATGCGCAGCGACAGCGGGCCGCCTCATGCTGCGCATGCTTCCATTATTCCGGTGCACGCAATGGCTTATATCAGGCCTCTATCTTCATGGATTGGCGTCCATTGATACAGATCATTTTTGTCCCGGGAGTGCACTCCTACTCTGGAAGTGGAGGCGGGCGATGTCCCGTCCGCCACGCAGTAGAGGAGTACACGCCATGCCGGAATTTGAAGGTTACAAGATCGTCTACGAAGTGATTGGCTTGCCCAGGGGCAAGTGGTCGATCCTGGTGGAGATCATCCGGAGGCAGGACGGCGAGATACTGGTGCCGCGGCACAATCCGTTTCCCAATCATGCCTTTGATGCAAAGCTCGAAGCGCTGGACCAGGTGAATCAGTACATCGAAACCGTACTTGCCGATGCAGAAACCGAAGGCAAGCAGCGCCGCATCGCATGAGGTTGCACGCTGGCCTGCTATCGAGCACGGAATTCGCGCGCGAGCGGAAATAATGCTTGCTATCCACGTGCCGATCCAGCATAATCTCTCTTCTCAGACGCGGGGTGGAGCAGTTGGCAGCTCGTCGGGCTCATAACCCGAAGGTCGCAGGTTCAAGTCCTGCCCCCGCAACCAACACCTTCAGGTGCCTGGTTCCTTAGGCCGATCGGCCAAATCTCCCAAAGCTATTCACGCAGTTCCAGCCGCTCAACCGTCGAACACGGTACGGCCAGATCGCATTCGCGCTTGATCAGGCGTGCATCGCGATTTCCTTGCGCGCGCTCTTATTTCGATGCAGCGAGGCTGGCGGCGCGTGCAAAAGTATCGCGCACCAGCGGCTGGCCTTCGCGATCGGCGGCTTCCGCGCGCTCGCGCAGGCGACTCGCGAGGACACTCAGCGTGCCGCCGTCCGCGCCGCAGCGCGATACCGCTTCGCGCACGATTTCTTCAAGCTCGCCGCTGACATCGGCCCCGTCGAATGCGCTGACTGAAAGCGCCGAAATGCGTTCGAGGTAGAGATTGACCAGCGCTTCGTCATGTTTCGGTTCGGGCATGTCTGCTCCTTGTCGACGACGGGGACACAAAGTCATTGTAGTGAAGGGGCGCGCCCCTTCCAGTGCGCGTGGCGCCAGGCCCGAAGGCCGGCGTTCAGTCGTCCCGCGAGCGCCGCATGTGTTCCAGCGGCATCGGCTGGATGCGACGGCGCGCAGGACGCAAGGCCCGGCCGGGCCAGAGTACGTAGTTCGTATGCGGGTCCAGCGGCTTGCCGAAGTACGACACCCACACCTGAACGCCGTGTTCGGTCTCGGCAATGACGGCAGCCACCGCGCGGGCCGCGGCGGAAGGGGATTTGAGCAACTCGGCCAAGGCTTCGACGCCCTGGACGACATGGTGTTTGACACCGGCAAACCATGCGTACTGACGCATGGCGGACAACAAACGCTTGGTCATGAACGCGACTCTTCGTTGGAAGGCGAGTGAGTAAGACTGCATGTCACTCGCTTTGTTCAGTGCATCTTGCGATACGCTCGCGAAAGGCGCGAAAACTCATGATGCGCAACACCGCAATCGCTGCCGTGCGGGGCGCATCACTTGCTGGCCTGGCGGTCCCAGGAGCAGCGGGGAGAGTAGCATCTGTCGCCGCTCGGGGAAGAGAGTGATATCCCTGAGTCGCGTGGCCCGACTGGCTGTATGGCGGCCAATTCTTCGCACTTCTTCGAGCACGCGCGGCGCGGAGCCGCCCGCATCTCCTGAAATTGACAAGCCCCGGGTCGTGCACTAGCTTCTGTTACAGATACTGCACAAATTGCAATCGCCGGTACGGCCGGAATGGAGGCATTGTGGCGACAACGGAAGAGCGGGGCGATCGGCGCGAAAGCGGCAAGTCCGCGCGCAGCAAGGTGCCGCGCGGCACGCATTCGGCGATCGGGAATGTGGACCGCGATCCGGTCGACTTGCTGAAGATCAGCAGCGAAGGCCGGGTGCGGCGGCTGGTGCCGTTGCGTTACGGCCGCATGATCGAATCCCCGTTCGCGTTCTACCGCGGCAGTGCGATCGTGCAGGCCCACGATCTCGCGGGCACGCCCAATTCCGGCCTGCACATGCAGATCTGCGGCGACTGCCACGTCGCCAACTTCGGTGGCTTTGCCACGCCCGAACGCGCACTGGTGTTCGACGTGAACGATTTCGACGAAACCAGCGTCGGGCCTTAGGAATGGGATCTCAAGCGCCTGGCCGCGAGCTTTGTCGTCGCTGCCCGGCATCTGCGCCACAAGCAGGGCGTGGCCGACGAGCTGGTCTACCAGCTCGTGTGCAGCTACCAGAATCGCATGCAGTCCTATGCCGGAATGGGCATCCTTGATACCTGGTACGACCGCATTACCTTCGATCGCCTGCTGAAGGAGGAGACTTCGCCCGACATCCAGAAGCGTATCCGTCGCAGCATCGAGCGCGCCGCGGACCGCACCAGCGAGGCGCTGCTGCCCAAGCTGGCCGAGCTGGTCGGCGACAAGTGGACCATCCTCGATGCGCCGCCGGCGGTCTTCCATGTACGCGGCCAGCACACGCTGTTCGATCCGGACGATGACTGGATGACGGCAAAGAATGTCGATGAAGTTGCCGTGAAGGTCTTCAAGGAATACCTCGGCACGCTCGCCCCGGACCGGCAACGGCTGCTGAGCCACTTCACGCTCCACGACCGTGCTTTCAAGGTGGTAGGCGTGGGCAGCGTCGGCACGCGGTGCCTGATCCAGCTGATGATCGACAGCCACGGCAAGCCGATCTTCCTGCAAGTGAAGGAAGCCGCTCGCTCGGTGGTGGGGCGCTATTTCAAGTGTCCGGCGGTTGCGCATGAAGGCCGCCGCGTGGTGGAAGGCCAGCGGCTGATGCAGGCAGCCAGCGACCTCTTCCTTGGATGGACCAAGGGCCCTTACGGCCGCCACTTCTATGTGCGCCAGCTGCGCGACATGAAACTGTCACCGCAGATCGAGCTGATGGATGCCGAGGTCCTGGGCAAATACGCTGCGCTCTGCGGTTGGGTGCTGGCGCGGGCGCACGCCAAGTCCGGCGGACTCGCCGCGGAGATCAGCGGCTATCTCGGCACTGGCGACCGCATGGCGGAAGTGATGGTAGGCTATTCGAACAGCTATGCCGACCAGGTCGAAAAGGATTACGAGCGCTTCGTGGCCGCCTGCCGTTCGGGCCGGCTGGAAGCGCGCACCGAAGTCGACATGGCTGCGGATTTCCGCGTCTGACGCGGATGAATAGTGGATTGCCAGGAGCGCTTGCCGATGACCGAAGACATCCTGATGCAACTCATGGTCGAGGTGGAGAAGGAAGACCCGATCGACTACGCCAACCTGCCGTTCGACGATGCGGCGCTGCGCCAGCTTGCATGCCGGCTCATTGCCGAACGCTCGAACGAACTGGAAGCCTCCGGCATGCCCGCCGAGGCGCAGCTGGCGACGATGTGGGCGTCCACCGCGAAGCTGGTGCTGGAGAACATTGTCCTCAACGCCAGGCTGCTCACCCTGCAGGGCATGCCCGACGATGCGCGCGCGTTGATCGAGCGCATTTCGCGCCAGTCGCGCGGCTAGTTCGCGCCACGGCAGGGATGGCCATGTGCCGCAGCCTTATCACGGTGCGGCAAGCCCCGCATTTCGCTTAAAATACGCGTTTTGGCTCCGGCCCCGGCCGCGCACGTTCCGTGCGTGCGGGCCCGTAGCCGCCTGGGAGGAATTCGGGTGATCAAGTGGATTATCGTCGCCGGGTATCTCGGCGCCATCCTGTATGTGCATTTCCGCGGCAAGGCGAGATTGCGCATCTGGCGACAGCTGCTCGACCATTCGGCGCTGGTCGCGCCGGTCAATTGCTTCATGTACGCGTTTTCGGGTGTGCCGCGCACGCCCTACATCCCGGTCGACAACTTCCCCGACCTGGAACGGATCCGCGCAGCGTGGCCGGAGATCCGCGACGAGGGCCTGGCCCTGGCCGCGATGCGCAAGATCAAGGCCGCGGAGAAGAACGACGACGCGGGCTTCAACTCGTTCTTCAAGAACGGCTGGAAGCGTTTTTACCTGAAGTGGTATGAAGCCCAGCACCCTTCGGCCGAGGCGCTGTGCCCGAAGACGGTGGCGTTGCTGCAAGGCATTCCCAGCGTGAAGGCCGCGATGTTCGCGGAACTGCCGCCAGGCGGCAAGCTCAATCCGCACCGCGACCCGTTCGCCGGTTCGTTGCGCTATCACCTGGGCCTGGCCACGCCGAACGACGACCGCTGCTTCATCGAGGTCGACGGCGAGCGCCACAGCTGGCGCGACGGTCAGGGCGTGGTGTTCGACGAAACCTACCTGCACTGGGCCGAGAACAAGAGCGATGCCAACCGGCTGATCCTGTTCTGCGACATCGAGCGCCCGATGCGTTTTGGCTGGGCCAGCAAGATCAACCACTGGCTGGGCCGCAAGGTCATGACCGCGGCAAGCTCGCCCAATGACGAGAACGACCAGACCGGCATGATCAACAAGCTGTTCCGCTTCGTCTGGCTGGCCGGACAATACCGCCGCCGCTACAAGGCGTGGAACCGCAAGCTGTACTACGTGACCAAGTTCGGGCTGATCGTCGCAGGCATTGCGCTGATCATCTACCTGTAAGCACTGGCCCAGAGCAGTGCGCAAGCAAAAAGAGCCGGCTGCTGCCGGCTCTTTTGCTTTGGGATGCCGGCTCAGTCCCGCCGGCGATCGTCCAGGGCTTCGTAGTGGGCGCGCTTGGCGTCGTACATGCGGCTGTCGGCGACCTTCACGGTGTCGCTCAGGCGCTCGCCCTGCACGCAGGTGGCATAACCGATGGAAAAGCTCAGCGCGGTGCCCGGGTAGAACTGGTTGTTCAGCTCCACCACCTTCCCGATCTGCTCGACCACCGTGGCCGCGCCGCGCTCGTCGCGGCCGGGCAGCAGCACCATGAATTCATCGCCGCCGATGCGCGCCACGCAGAACTGTTCGCCCACGGCCTTCTTCAGGACTTCGCCGGTGCGCCGCAGCAGCGCATCGCCATCGCCATGTCCGAACTGGTCGTTGACCGTCTTCAGCCCGTTCAGGTCCACGGCGATCACGCTGACCGGCCATGGTCCCTTGCGGCCCAGGCGGGCCAATTCGTCTTCGTAGTAGGCGCGGTTGTACAGCTTGGTCAGCACGTCGTGCTTGCCCAGGAACTCCACATAGGCTTCGGCTTTCTTGCGGGCCGTAATGTCGGTGAGCGACACCAGCACCTGGTCCCAGTCCTGTTCGCAGCCCGGGAAGACCGACCATTGCATGAAGACATCGACGGACCTGCCGTCCAGCGCGTAGTTGATGACCTCGCGCTGTTGCCAGAGCTTTTCGTGCCACAGGTCGACCAGTTGCTCGGCGAAGTGAATGCGCATGTCGTCGCGGAACACATCGCCAAGGCGCGAGAGCAGGATTTGCTTGGATTCCGCGCCGAACATCTGCAGCGTCCGCCGGTTGACGTCGAGCACGCGGATTTCCTGCATGCAACGCGACACGAAATCCGGATGCACGTTGAGGAAGGTGCGGAAATCCGTGATGCCGGCCGCGCGGACTTCGTCGAGCAGCATCTTCACTGCGCTGAAATCCTCCACCCAGAGCGACACGGGTGAATGCTCGAACAGGCCCAGCGCATATTGCTCGCTGTGGCGCAGCTCGCGCTCGGTACGCATGCGCCTGGTGATGTCCTCGATCGACAGCAGCACGCGGTCCCAGGTGGCCTCATGCCCGGGCATGACCGTGGCGTCCAGGCGGATATCGAGGCGCTCGCCTTCGAGCGTGTAGTTCACGGTCTGGCTCGCGAAGCGGTTGCCGCCATCCCACAGCTGGCCGAGTTCTTCGACGTGCTGGTCAAACATGTCGTCGCGGAAGACGGTGTCGAGATTGGCGACGAGGTCGGCAAGGTCGGCGGCGCGAAACAGTTCGAGCGTGCGGTGGTTCACCGCGATCACGCGGATCAGCGACGAGCAGTGTGCCACTTCATCCGGATTGGCCCGCAGGTAGGCCCGCAAGTCCGTCACCCCTTCGGCGCGCAGCCGCCCGAAGTGCTCGCGCACGGCGCTGAAGTCTTCCAGCCAGAGCGAGACCGGCGCCAGTTGAAACAGAGTCTGGTAGTCGTCGTCGACGCGCGACGCCGCGGATGCACTGCGCAAGGCCATTCTCCCTTTTTCTTGTCATCCCGATGATCGCCAGGGTGCGGCGGCGAGGGCCAACGGTCCGGGTCTCGCCAGGAACCGGTCGGCCAGGCCAGCGGCAAGGATAGGCCAGCGCAAACGAAAAAGGGAGCGGTGTTGCAAAAAGGCGAGTGCCTGCCGGTCCGCGCCCGGCTATGCCGCCAGCCGGTGGACGACCGCCGCCACGGTGCCAAGCGCGCGCTCGAGTTGCGCCGAATGCGGCGTGCCGCAGTTGATGCGCACGAAGCCGTCGCAGCGCGGGGAATTGGAGAACATCAGGCCCGGCGCCACGTAGACGCCTTCGCGCAATGCCTGTTCGAACAATGCTTCGGATGACACGCCTTCCGGCAGTTCGACCCACAGGTGGAAGCCGCCGCGCGGCAGCGTCAGCCGCGTGCCGGCGGGGAAGGTCGCGGCGATCACCTGGGCCGTCCACTCGCGCTGCTGGCGCAGCGCCAGGCGCAGCCGCCGCAGGTGGCGCTCATAGCCTCCCGTCGCCATGAATTCGGCGACGGCTGCCTGGGAGAGCATCTCGTTGGGGCGCGACAGCGCGAACTTCAGCATTTCCACGCGCGCATGCCATTTGCCACCCGCGATCCAGCCGAGCCGCACGCCGGGCGCCAGCACCTTGTGCACGGACGAGCAATAGATCACGTTGCCGCTGCGGTCCCATGCCTTCGCGGCGGCCAGCGGCGTGTCGAGGTCGGCGGTGGCGGACAGGCAGTCGTCCTCGATCAGCGGCACGCCGTGATCCTCGCACCATTGCACCAGCCGGATCTTGTGGGCGTCCGGCATGACGGAACCGAGCGGGTTCTGCAGGTTGGGCATGGCGACCACGGCACGGATGTTGTCGTAGGTACGCACCGCCAGTTCCAGCGCTTCCATCGAGAGGCCGGTCTGCGCGCTGCAGGGGATCTCGAGCGCGCGCATGCCCAGGCTTTCCAGGATCTGCAGCAGGCCGTAGTAGGTAGGCGATTCCACGGCAATCACGTCGCCCGGTCCGGCCACGGCGCGCAGCGCCAGTTGCAGGGCCTCGGTACAGCCGTGGGTAATCAGCACCTCATCCGGCGATAGCGTGAAGCGGCTGCGCAGTGCCAGCCGGGCCAGCGCGGCGCGCAAGGCCGGGTGGCCGCGCGGAGCGGCGGCTTCGCCATAGAGCGTGGCGTCGCGCCGCAGGATGCGGCTGGCTGCCTGCTGGAGCGCGGCGAGCGGGTAGAGCGACGGCGCACCGCGGGCGCCACCCAGGCTGAACACGGACGGGTCCTGCTGGCTGCGCGCGAGCACGGACGAGATGCGCTGGTGCATGCCGATGTACTGGGCCGGATCGGGCAGCGTCGCCGCCGGCTCGGTGATCGGCGCCAGGCGCAGGGGCGTGGTCGCCTGCACGAAATAGCCTGAGCGCGGGCGGGCTTCCACCAGGCCGTCGCTCTCGAGCTGCCGGCACGCCTGCAGCGCGGTCGACAGGCTCACGTCATGGGTGCTCATCAGGGCCCGCACCGACGGCATGCGGCGCCCCGGCGCCAGCGAGCCCGCATGGATGGCCTGGCGGTAGTGGTCGGCGAGCTGCTGGTAGAGCGGAGCGGAATCCATGCGACATGATCGCCCCGCTGGCGGGGCCGCGAACAGATACAGAAGATTGGCTTCTGCATCGTAACAGAGCAAAAAAATCTGCTCTGTTCCGGTCCCTGGCCGATCGCGCTGTGGCTATGTGGGCCGGGGAGGCGCCGATACGCTGGGTACCTGTCCGAACCGCGCCCAGGAGCCCTCATGCCAGCCCCGCCAGCCCCGATCCCCACACCGATTTCTCCGATTCGCTATGCGCTCGGCCCCGGCCAGGCCCTCAGGCGCCACGCCGCGCGCGGCACTGTCATCCACGTGGCCGAGGGACATGTCGAGGTGGTTTTGCCGCCGCAATGGGCTGCGATCGGCACACTTGGCCTTTGTCACCGGCTCAGCCCCGGCGGGGTGCTGGTGCTCGGTGAACGCGGCTGGCTGACGGTGTCGGCCACCGGCGCTGCCGAAGTGATGTGGCAAGAGCCCGCGCCGGGCCGCTGGCAGCGCAGGTGGCGCGGGCTGGCTGGATGGCTGCGCCGCCGCGCCTTGCCGGCCACCACCGGCCCCGTCAAGGCGGAAACCCGATAGAATGGCGCACCCGGCCGGCCTTGCCCGGCCGGGTGCCCTTTTCTGGCCCGCTCCCGATGCCCGTGGCATGTCGTACGGATAGCGCGGCCGTTCCGGCTACGACTGTGGCCGCATCCTCGCAGGTTTTCCATGCTCCGCCTTTCCGAACTCAAGCTCTCCCTCGAACACACTGAAGACGATCTCGACCACGCCGTGCGCGGCGCACTGGCCCAGATCGGCGTGAAGGGCGACGGGCTGGTGCAATTCACCGTGTTCCGCCGCGCGCACGACGCGCGCAAGCGCTCCGATATCAAGCTCACCTACATCATCGACATCGAGGTGAAGGACGAGCCCGCCGCCATCCGCCGCATGGCCGGCAAGCCGAACTGGAGCGTAACGCCCGACATGGCCTACCGCTTCGTCGCGCGGGCGCCGCAGGGCGGCAATACGCCGCGTCCGGTGGTGATCGGCATGGGGCCCTGCGGCCTGCTGGCCGGCCTGCTCCTGGCGCAGATGGGCTTCCGCCCGATCATCCTCGAGCGCGGCAAGGAAGTGCGCGAGCGCACCCGGGACACCTTCGGCCTGTGGCGCAAGAGCGTGCTGAATCCGGAGTCGAACGTGCAGTTCGGCGAAGGCGGCGCGGGCACGTTCTCGGACGGCAAGCTGTACAGCCAGATCAAGGATCCGAAGCACTACGGCCGCAAGGTGCTCGACGAGTTCGTGCGCGCCGGCGCGCCGGAAGACATCCTGTACAAGGCGCGCCCGCACATCGGCACGTTCCGGCTGGTGAGCATGGTCGAGAAGATGCGCGCGGAGATCCGCGAGCTGGGCGGCGAGGTCCGCTTCGAGACCCGCGTCGACGACCTCGACATCGAACACGGCAAGCTGCGCGGCCTGAAACTGTCCACGGGCGAGTACCTGGCGGCCGAGCATGTCATCCTGGCGGTGGGGCACAGCGCGCGCGACACCTTCGAGGTGCTGCACGAGCGCGGCGTGTTCATGGAAGCCAAGCCGTTCTCGCTCGGTTTCCGCATCGAGCATCCGCAGGGCCTGATCAACCGCAGCCGCTTCGGCAAGTTCGCCGGCAACAAGCTGCTGGGCGCGGCCGACTACAAGGTGGTGCACCACTGCAGCAACGGCCGTTCGGTGTACAGCTTCTGCATGTGCCCGGGCGGCACCGTAGTGGCCGCCGCCTCGGAGCCGGGCCGCGTGGTGACCAACGGCATGAGCCAGTACAAGCGCGCGGAGCGCAACGCGAATGCGGGCATCGTGGTGGGCATCACGCCGCAGGACTACCCCGGCGGTCCGCTGGCCGGCATCGAGTTCCAGCGCAAGTGGGAAGAGCGCGCGTTTGAACTGGGCGGACGCAACTACAACGCGCCGGGCCAGCTGGTGGGCGATTTCATCGCGCGCCGGGCGTCGACTTCGCTCGGCTCGGTCGAGCCGTCCTACAAGCCGGGCGTGACGCCGACCGACCTCGGCACCGCGCTGCCCGATTACGTCATCGAGGCCATCCGGGAAGCCCTGCCGGAACTCGACAAGAAGATCGCCGGCTTTGCCATGCACGATGCGGTGCTGACCGGCGTGGAAACGCGCACGTCGTCGCCGCTGCGCATCGAGCGCAAGGCGGACTACCAGAGCGTGAATGTGGAAGGCCTGTATCCGGCCGGCGAGGGTGCCGGCTATGCGGGCGGGATCTACTCGGCCGCGATCGACGGCATCGAAGTGGCCGAGGCCGTGGCGCTGGCCATCGTCAACGGCCGTTGATCAGCGCGCGGCCAGCCACTGCGCCGCGCCCTGGCCCGCGGTGCGGCCGCTGGCGAAGCAGGCCGTAAGCAGGTAGCCGCCGGTCGGGGCTTCCCAGTCCAGCATCTCGCCGGCGCAGAACACGCCGGGCAGCGCATTCAGCATCAGGCTGGCGTTCATCGCTTCAAAACGTACGCCGCCTGCGCAGCTGATGACCTCGTCGATCGGCCGCGCACGCAACAGCCGCAGCGGCAGCGCCTTGATGGATGCGGCCAGGGTCGCGGTGTCCAGCATGGCGTCCTTCGACAGGCACTCGCGCAGCAGGCCGGCCTTCACGCCGGTAATGCCGAGCCGGCTCTGCAAATGGCTCGACAGCGAACGCGAGCCACGCGGATGCGATACCGCTGCCAGCACACGCTGCGCATCATGGTCGGGCAGCAGGTCCAGGTGGACGATGGCTTCGCCGTCGCGCTCGATCCGGTCGCGGATGGGCGCGGACAGCGCGTAGACCAGGCTGCCCTCGATGCCGCCCGCGCTGATCACGAACTCGCCCTGGCGATAATGCGCGTTGCCCTGCGTGTCGGTCACCGCCAGCGCAACGGGCTTGACCGGATGGCCGGCATGGCGCTCGGAGAAGATCGCGCTCCAGCTGGCATCGAAGCCGCAGTTCGCCGGTCGCAGCGCGGCGATTTCGACGCCATGCTGCGCGAGCAGCGGCACCCACGCGCCATCGGAGCCAAGGCGTGCCCAGCTTGCGCCGCCGAGCGCCAGGATCACGGCATTCGCCTGCACCTGCCGTTCGCCTTGCGGCGTGGCAAAGCGCAGGGCGCGCGGCGCAGCGTCGGTCCAGCCGAGCCAGCGGTGCCGCATATGGAACTGCACGCCGCCTTCACGCAGCCGGTGCAGCCACGCGCGCAGCATCGGCGCGGCCTTCATGTCCGTCGGAAAGACCCGGCCGGAGCTGCCGACGAAGGTCTCGATACCAAGCCCGTGTACCCAGTCGCGCAGGGCCTGTGCGCCGAAGTCCGCCAGCATCGGCGCGACCTGGGCGGTGCGTTCGCCGTAGCGCGAAAGAAATGCCGGCTCGGGTTCGGCATGGGTGAGGTTCATGCCGCTCTTGCCCGCCATCAGGAACTTGCGTCCTACCGATGGCATGGCATCGAAGACGTGTACGCGCACGCCACGCGCGGCCAGTACCTCGGCCGCCATCAGGCCTGCGGGGCCGCCGCCAATCACGGCGGCTTCAAGCGGCAGGATGGCGGGCGCGGCGGACGGGGTATCGGTGGACGGCATGGCAATGCGCAGAAGGATGGCGGGGGCGTGCTACGCCGCGGATTATAGAGCCTGCGGCAGCGCTAAAATGGTGCTTTGTCCCTGCCTTGCCGCCATGCCGTCTTCCGCCAGCCATCAAGATGCCGTCATCGCCGCCACGCGCCACTGGCTGGCGCGCGCGGTGATCGGGCTCAATCTCTGCCCCTTTGCCAAGAGCGTCTATGTGAAGGAGCAGGTTCGCTACGTCGTCTGCGACGCAAAGGAAGCCGCCGACGTGCTCGATGTCCTGGAGCGCGAACTGAAGCTGCTGGCCGAGACCGACCCCGCGCAGGTCGATACCACGCTGCTGATCGTGCCCGAAGCGCTGGCCGATTTTCTCGAGTTCAATGACCTGCTCTACTTCGCCGAGCGCCTGCTCGGGAGCCTGCGACTGGAAGGCATGCTGCAGATCGCGAGCTTCCACCCGCAGTACCAGTTCGAGGGAACGGAGCCGGACGATATCGAGAACTACACCAACCGCGCGCCGTATCCGATCCTGCATCTGCTGCGCGAGGACAGCATTGCCCGCGCCGCCGCAGCATTTCCCGACGCGGCCGATATCTACGAGCGCAACATGGAGACCATGCGCCGCCTGGGCCATGAAGGATGGCAGCGCTGGATGAATGGTGGCGACGACGCCGGCGATGATGACGACGGCGGCGCGGCGCCGCGCAAGGCGGACGCTTAGTCCGTCGCCGGTTCGGGCGCGGTAAAGAACCGCTCGCGCATTTCTTCAAGCCCCAGCGTGCCGAGCACGTTGTCCAGCCGTTCGGCGGGACGGCGGCGCGGCAGGTCCTTGAACTGGGCGATGATCAGCTCGTTCTTCATCGAGTGTTCCCAGCCGACCAGCTCGGTCACGCTGACCTGGTAGCCGTGCGCTTCAAGCTGCAGGCAGCGCAGCACATTGGTCACCTGGCTGCCGAATTCACGCGTGTGCAGCGGGTGGCGCCAGATCTCGGTCAGCGGGTTGCCGGCCAGCAGGCGCCCCTTGTTCTTGCGCAGCACGCTCGCGACCTCGGCCTGGCAGCACGGTACCAGCACGATGTGCCGGGCGCGCTTGGCCAGCGCGAAGCGGATGGCGTCGTCGGTGGCCGTATTGCAGGCGTGCAGCGCCGTGACCACGTCCACCGTCGCGGGCAGCGCCGGCGAGGTGATGGAATCCGCCACGGAGAGGTTCAGGAACGACATGCCCGGAAACCCCAGGCGCGTCGCCAGCGCCTGCGAGTTCTGCACCAGCTCCTCGCGCGTTTCGATGCCGAAGATGTGCGACTGGTCGTGCAGGCTCTTGAAGAACAGGTCGTACAGGATGAAGCCCAGGTACGACTTGCCGGCGCCGTGGTCGACCAGCGTGACGGCATCGCGCTCGGACTTGACCTCTTGCAGCAGCGGTTCGATGAACTGGAACAGGTGGTAGACCTGCTTGAGCTTGCGCCGGCTGTCCTGGTTCATCTTGCCGTCGCGCGTGAGGATATGGAGTTCCTTGAGCAGCTCGAGCGACTGGCCGGGGCGGATTTCGTGGGTATTTGCCATGACTGCGGGAATTCGGGAGGCGGCGGACGCCTCGGAAGCCGACAGTTTACCGAAAACGCTGCGGCAGTCTGCCATGACGATCCGGCGCGTCAATGCAAGGCCTGAATTTGCCATGCCTCAAGTTTTGTCTTCGGCTGCCGTAGGTAATCGATGGACAACAAGCGGAGGTGCGGCCAAGCGCACCGGCCTGATGGCACCGCTGCACAAAGAGAACATTGGGGGACTCATGAGTCACGAGTCAGGTTTGAGCCTGGAGCTCAGTGAGCCAGGCGAGCAGGTGCGTGCACGCTACGTGCCCGAGACGGGCCGGCTGCCTCCGGACCATACCGCGTTCCGGGAATGTCTGGCCAGCCATGGCTGGGAACAGGCCCGGCTGGACCCGCGCGCCGTTGCGCAATTCCTCAGCCAGTGCCAGCAAGCCGATCGGGAGATCGATGCCACGGTTGGCGCGCTGGTCGACGGTGCGTTCGAACTCGACATCAGCGACGATCGCCTGTCCGTCCGCCTGACGCTGATGCGTCCCGAAGGCGGCCGCCCGGTCACCGGGGTGGAGATCCGGCGGGCCGTCGCCGAGCGCGGCGTGACTGCCCAGGTCCAGTCGCTGGTACTGGAAGCCACGCTTGCCGAGGGTGGCTGCGAGCTGCGCGAGATCGCAGCGGGCATCGCCCCGCGGCAAGGGCAGCCGGCGCGCTTCGTCAACCTGCTGCAACCGCGCAAGCCCGCGCAGGCCGACGACGACGCGCCCATGGACCTGCGCGAACTCGGCAACCTGATGCTGGTCAGCCCCGGCACGGCGCTGATGCGCCGCATTCCGGCCGAGCCCGGCAGCGACGGTGTCGATGTCTTTGGCAAGACGCTCGCTGCCGACCCCGTCGAAGACACGCCGTTTGCCGAAGGGCTGACCGGCGCCGCCGCCGATCCCGACGATCCGGACCTGCTTGTGGCGGTCCTGGCCGGCTCGCCGGTGGTGGGCATGCATGGCATCGCGGTCAGTCCGGTGGTGCAGGTGGAATCCGTCGACCTGCACTCGGGCAATGTGGCGTTCGACGGCACGCTGCGCGTTTCGGGCGACATCCGCACCGGCATGTCGGTGAAGGTCACCGGCGACGTGGTCGTGGACGGTGTCATCGAAGCCGCCACGATCGAGGCGGGCGGCAGCATCGTGGTCAAGGGCGGTATCATCGGCAAGGCCGAATCGGGGCATGCGGACCCGGGCGGGACCATCAGCCGCGCCAGCGTGCGCTGCCAGGGCGCGGTGCAGGCGCGTTTCATCGAGAACGCGGTGGTCGAGGCCGGTACGGAAGTCACGGTGGAAAGCGGTATCCGCCAGAGTGACGTGGCGGCGGGCGAGCGCATCGTCGTGGGCGGGACCAGCGGCATGGGCAGCATCAGCGGCGGCCGCAGCCGCGCGCTGCTGGCGGTGCGTGCGGCGGTGCTGGGCGCGCCGGCGGGCAGCGCCACCATCGTGCAGGTCGGCCTGAACCCGTACGCCGACGCCCAGCGCGCGGCGCTCGAGGCAGACCGCCGGCGCCTGCTGGAGGAGCAGAACAAGGTCAAGCAGCTTGTGGCCTTCTTTGCCAAGAACCCGGAGCGCGCGGTCGGCGACCTGCGCGAGAAGGCGCGCGCCACGCTGTTCAGGTCGTCGCGCGACCTGTTCGAACTCGAGGAGAAGCTCGCCAGGCTCGGAGAGCAGATGCATCCGGCGGCAGGTGCCGTGATCGACGCCGGCCGCCGCATCCATGGCGGTGTGACGCTGCACGTGGGCAACCGCGTGCTCAAGGTGATGGAGGACAAGCCCGGCGGGCAGATTCGCCTGATCGACGACCGCATCGCGGTGACCTGACCGGCATGGGCCGCGGCCCGCGGCTACCGTCCGGCGGAATTTGTACTAAGCTGCATTAGTGTCCTGGGGTGCCGCAGGATAGGCGATGGCTAGTGTTGGGCAGTGAATGCAGAAGCGGATCAGCAATCTGTGGAAGCGTTACACGGAACCGACTCACGTGGCACTGAATCACCGAAGGCCGGCGCGCGCGCCGGCCTTCCTCTTTCTGCACGCCGCTCGCCGGGCGCGAATGCGGCCGATGGATCTTCCCTGAACTCTCGCTGTGCAGGTCCTTGACGTCGCCGCGTTTCGCGATATAGTTAGCCATATGGCTAACTATTTTCCGCTCGACCCGGTCTTCCTCGCACTGGGAGATCCCACGCGTCGTGCCATCGTCTGTCGGCTCGGACTGGGTGCCGCCTCGGTCAAGGAGCTGGCGGCGCCGTTTGCCATGGCGTTGCCGTCCTTCCTGAAGCACCTGGGCGTACTCGAGCGCTGCGGACTGGTGCGTTCGCACAAGCAGGGGCGCGTGCGCATGTGCGAACTGGAACCGGCTACGCTGCAGGCCGCCGAGACGTGGCTGGCGGAACAGCGGGCGATCTGGGAGGCGCGCACCGATCGCCTGGCTGCCTACGTGGAAGCGCTGCATGCCAAGGAGAATCACAATGAGCAGTAAGCAGGACCTCGACCTCGAAATTTCCCGCGTGCTGAAGGCACCGCGCGATCTCGTCTGGAAAGCCTGGACCGACCCGAGCCACCTGAAGGAATGGTGGTGCCCGAAGCCGTGGACCACCGCGGTCCTGGCCTTCGATCTCGCGCCCGGCGGCGCCTTCCACACGCTGTTGCGCGGCCCCGGCGGCGAAACCAGCGACAACCCGGGTGTCTTCCTCGACGTGGTGCCGCGCTCGCGCATCGTCTGGACCACCGCACTGGTCGCGCAATGGCGTCCGGCCGACAACCCGTGGCTGCCGATGACCGCCTACATCACCATGGACGACGAAGGCGACGGCACGCGCTACGTGGCCACCGTCCTGCACAAGGACAAGGCCTCGCGCGACCAGCACGAGGAGATGGGATTCTTCGAAGGTTGGGGGACTTGCGTCACCCAGCTCGAAGCGTATGCGCAGTCGCTGAAATAGCGTGTGTCGCGGCGCCGGTGTTGGCTGGCGCAGACAGGAAAGGGCCCCGGGAGCGCCGCGCTGCCGGGGCCTTTTCTTTGCCGCGTGCCGGCGTTCCAGGCCGGCTATTGGCTGCGCGAATGCAATCCTTCCGAAGGGGTAGGCGTGGCCGGTATTTGCGCGCTGTCAAGTCGGGGCGATGTTGGTCACGGGCCGCATCGTCCTGTCACGGCCGATCGTGAATACTCCTCGCGGCCCCGCCACCCGGGGGCAGGCGGGATGGGGCGACTTCGCGCGCGAAGTCGAGGGCGAGGTTGCAACGACACAGACAACCAGCATCATGAAATTGAATCTACCGGTCACCGATCACGAGTACCGATTGCCATCGGACGAAGTCATCATCACCAGGACCGATGCGCAGGGCAATATCGAATACGCCAACCAGGCGTTCTTCCGCAGCAGCGGCTATGGCCGTGCCGAAGTCATGGGCCAGCCGCAGAACCTCATCCGCCACCCCGACATGCCGGCCGCCGCATTCGCCGACATGTGGGCGACGATCCGTGCCGGTACGCCATGGACGGGCGTGGTCAAGAACCGCCGCAAGGACGGCGGCTTCTACTGGGTGCTCGCCAACATCACGCCGGTGTTCCACGACAACCAGCCCGCGGGCTACCTGTCGGTGAGAACCGCGCCAACGCAGGCGCAGATCGCCGCGGCGACAAGGCTTTATGCCGAGCTGAAGCGCGAGGAGCGGTCCCGCTGGCGACTATCCGGCGGCGAGGCATTCCGCAAGGGGGCGGCCGGTGTGGTCCAGCGCCTGCTGCGGCTGCCGGTGGTGGCGCGCCTGCTTGCCGTCCAGTTCGCGCAGGTCGTGCTGATCGCGCTGGCGGCGGCGAGCGCGACGGTGTGGGCGGCGCCCCCGCTCATCACCTGGGGGCTGGCGGGCGCGGCGGTGGCCATGTGCGGGGCCGCAGCCTGCTATCTGGCGCTCAACATCCTGCGGCCCGTGCTGCGGCTGAACCGCAGCGCGCTGGCGGTGTTGTCCGGCCAGTTGCAGCATCGCTTCCCCGAATGCGGCGACGCGCAGACGCGCCTGCTAGGCCGTTTCCTGAACCAGATGAATGCCCGGCTGGTGGGCGTGCTGCTCGATACGCGCAACTCGATCGAGAGCGTGTGGCAGTCCTCGGCCGGCCTCGCCAGCGGCAACGCCAACCTGTCGGAGCGCACCGAGCAACAGGCCAGCGCCATCGAGGAAACCACGGCCACGCTGGCGCAGATCACCGAAACCGCGCGGCAGAACGCCAGCGACGCCGAGCAGGCTCACCAGGAAGGTCGCCGCACCGCCGAGGCGGCCTCTGCGGCCGCAGGCGGCGTGCGCCGCTCGGCGTCGCTGATGGAACAGGTGACCACGCAATCGCGCAAGATTGCCGAGATCACGTCCGTGATCGATGACATTGCCATCCAGACCAACCTGCTCGCGCTGAACGCCGCGGTCGAGGCCGCCCGCGCGGGCCAGCATGGCCGTGGCTTCGCGGTGGTGGCGGGTGAGGTGAGGTCCCTGGCCCAGCGCGCCGAAGCTGCCGCGAAGCAGATCAAGGCGCTGATCGAAAACTCGCTCGAAGTCGTGCAGGCCAGCAGCGACGCGGCCATCAGCGCCGGCAGCGAAATGGATCGCGTCGAGCAATCGGTGTCGGCGCTGACGCGAACGATTTCCGCCATTGCCAATGCAAGCCGGGGGCAGAGCGTGGAGATCGAGCAGACCAGCGCGGCGCTCGAACAGATGACGCAGATCACGCAGATGAACGCGTCGCTCGTCGAGGAGTCGGCCGCGGCGGCGATGGGGCTGAAGCAGCAGGCGCAGGCGCTGGAGGATGCGGTGAATGTACTGGCTGCCTAGGGCCTGAAACGGCCCTCGACAGATACCAAGGGGTCAGTCAATGGTCGCAATCGGCCGGCCGGCAGCCACGAAGCTGCCTGCAGCCGCGTGCAACGCGATGCGGCCAGTCCGATGCGCATGGACCTGCATTTCCATCTTCATGGCTTCCATGACGGCAATCAGTTGGCCTTCCTCGACTTCGTCGCCGTCGGCCACTTTCCAGGCATGCACTGTCCCGGCGACGGGAGCCGGCACATCCCTGGCATCGGCCGCGCTTGCCTCCGCCGACACTGCGGCAGGGCCTGCCGCCTGCACGTTGGCGAGTCCGCCCAGCAACTGAGCCGGCAGGCCCAGCACCACGCGACGGCCATCGATCTCGATGGCGGTGCGAAGCAGGCTGCTATCGGGCTGGGGCTCGGCGCGCGTGGCAGCGGCCAGCGGTTCGGCGAAGTCGGATTCGATCCAGCGGGTGTGCACGTTGAAGCCGTCCGTGCCCACAAAGTCCGGATGGTCGATGACGGCGCGGTGGAAGGGAAGCACCGAGGCAACGCCCTCGATCCGGAACTCGCGCAACGCGCGGCGGGCCCGGGTCAGGGCCTGGGCGCGCGTGGCGCCGGTGACGATGAGCTTTGCCATCAGCGAGTCGAAGGTACCCGGCACGACGGAGCCCGACTGCACGCCCGTGTCCACGCGCACACCGGGGCCGGAAGGGGGCTCGAAGCGCAGCACCGGACCCGGCGTCGGCAGGAAGCCGCGACCCACGTCTTCGGCGTTGATGCGGAACTCGATGGAGTGGCCCAGCGGCGCCGGGGTATCGGTCACGGAGAGTGGCAGGCCGTCGGCCACGCGCAATTGCTCGACCACGAGGTCGACGCCGGTGGTCTGCTCGGTGACGGGATGCTCCACCTGCAGGCGGGTGTTGACCTCAAGGAAGGAGATCGCCCCGCTCATGCTCAGCAGGAATTCCACCGTGCCAGCGCTGGTATAGCCGGCAGCGGCGCAGATGTCGCGTGCGGCGCTATGGATGCGCTCGCGTTGCGCATCGGTCAGGAAGGGCGCGGGCGCTTCTTCCACCAGCTTCTGGTTGCGGCGCTGCAGGGAGCAGTCGCGCGTGCCCAGCACCACCACGTTGCCATGGGTGTCGGCCAGTACCTGGGCCTCGATGTGGCGGGGCTTGTCGAGAAACTGTTCGACGAAGCACTCGCCCCGGCCGAACGCCGTGACCGCTTCGCGCACGGCAGAGTGATACAGCTCTTCGACCTCGTCCATGCGCCAGGCGATCTTCATGCCCCGGCCGCCGCCGCCAAACGCGGCCTTGATGATGATGGGCAGGCCGTGGTGCTCGGCAAAGGCCAGTACCTCGGCGGCATCGCTGACGGGGTCGGGCGTGCCGGCCACCAGGGGGGCGCCCACCTGCAGCGCGATCTTGCGGGCCTCGACCTTGTCGCCCAGCTTGGCGATGGTGGCGGGCGACGGGCCGATCCAGCGCAGTCCGGCGTCGATCACGGCCTGGGCGAAGGCCTCGCTCTCCGACAGGAAGCCATAGCCCGGGTGCACGGCATCCGCACCGCTCTTGCGGGCGATCTCCAGCAGCTTGGCGATGTTCAGGTAGGTATCGGCCGGGCGGTCGCCATCCAGCCCGTAAGCCTCGTCGGCCATGCGGGCGTGCAGGGCGTCGATGTCGGCGTTGGCGTAGACGGCGACGGACTGCACGCCGTAGTCGGCACAGGCGCGGATGACGCGGACAGCGATTTCGCCACGATTGGCGATCAGGACTTTTTTCATCGGAGTTCCCGGATGGTGCTGGCCGCGCCCGAGGCGGCGGCCGGAGAGAGTTCTGCAAATGCGCGGATCGGGTTGAAGCGCAGCCAGGCGCCCACCGGAATCTGACCGGCGCGGTCGAGGTGATAGGGGGCTACCGCGGCGATCACGGGGTAGCCGCCAGTGAGCGGGTGGTCGGCCAGGAACAGCACGGGCTGGCCGCTCGGGGGCACCTGCAGCGCGCCCAGGGCCGTGCCTTCGCTGGGCAGTTCGCCGCCGATGGCGCGCTCCAGCGGCACTTCGCCGGCCAGGCGCAGGCCCACGCGATTGGACTGGGGCGTCACCTGCCAGCGCTGCGTGGCCAGGCGCGCCACGGCCTCGGCGGTAAACCAGTCGGTGCGCGGGCCCATCACCACGTCGAGCACCACGTCCTGCTCCAGCGTGGGCAGGTCGGGGGCGGGCATTGCGGGCTCGCTCACGATCGCGCCGACAGGGGCCGGGTGCAGACCCAGCACATCGCCCACCGCCAGCGGCGCGGGGCCGACGTTGGCCAGCGTGTCGGTAGCGCAACTGCCCAGCACGCTCGGGATGGCGAAGCCGCCGCGCGCGGCCACATAGCAGCGGGCGCCGGCCACGGGCTGGCCGATGCCCAGTACGTCGCCATCGGCCAGGGCCAGAGCCTGGTGCGCAGGCGCGTGCCACTGGCGGCCATCCGCTGTGCGCACGGTCAGGGGCGCGTCGGCACCGGTCACGGCAACCACGGTCTCGCCGACGCTCTGCAGTTGCAGGCCGCCGCCGACGGTCTCGAGCGCAGCGCTGTCGCTGGGATTGCCCGCCAGCCGGTTGGCCGCCTTGAGCGCGGCCTGGTCCATGGCGCCGGATGCCGAGACGCCCTGGCGCGCCTGGCCGTGGCGGCCCAGGTCCTGGAACAGGGTCAGCAGGCCCGTGGCCCTGACTTGAAGCGCAGTCTGGCCCGGAGCCAGCGGGGCCTGCATAGCGCGGGTGCGGCCGTTGGCGGCCAGGGCGACGGGTTTGCCGGATGCTTCCGCGCCGATGCCCGCGTCCGGCGCGAGATCCAGCGTGGTGATATCGACAAAGCGCACGCGATAGCCGGGCTGCAGCAGCGCCGGTTGCCCACGGTCCAGGTTCCACATGGCTACCGGTGTCACGCCGATGATCTGCCAGCCGCCGGGGCTGGCCTGCGGGTAGACGCCGCTGAACGTGCCGGCCAGGCCGACGGCGCCGGCAGGAATGCGCGTGCGCGGCGTGCTGCGGCGTGGCACGTCCAGGCTCGGGTGGCCGCCCGAGAGGTAGGCAAAGCCCGGGGCAAAGCCGGTGAAGGCCACGGTGTACTCGCTGCCCGTGTGGCGGCGCACGACTTCCGCGGGCGTGATGCCGAGCAGCTGCGCAACCTCCGCCAGGTCCTCGCCGTCATAGCGCACGGGGATCTCGACCAGCGTGCTGTCGCGCTCCGCGCGCCGGGACAGGTCGCGGGCGGCGATGGCCTGCACCAGCTGCGCCACGCGGCCGGACGCGGGGCGAAAGCGGACCAGGATCGTGCGCGCGGCAGGGACCAGTTCCTCGACGCCGGGCAGGGGATCACGCTGCAGCGAGGCCAGCAGGGCCAGGGTCTGGTCCAGGTCGGCCAGCTCTACCAGCAACGCGTTCAGTGAGACAGGAAGGAAACGCAACTCGGACTCCGCAAGCAATCAGACGTGGTAGGCGCTGTCGGGCACGTCGGTAATGAACATATGGCCGGGCGAGTGGGTCACCGCGAACGGAACGCCGGAGGCCATCACGGCGGCCTGGGGCGTGACACCGCAGGCCCAGAAGACGGGGATCTCGCCCGGCTCGATGCGCACGGCATCGCCGAAGTCGGGGCGGTTGATGTCGGCGATGCCCAGCGCGCCGGGATCGCCCACATGGACCGGGGAGCCGTGCACCGACGGGAAGCGTCCTGAGATCATGGCGGCGTCGGCTACGCGGCCGGCGGGAATGGGCCGCATGGACACCACCAGCTCGCCGCGCAGGCGCCCCGCAGGCCGGCATTGGCGATTGGTGCGATACATCGGCACGTTGGAGCCGTCGGCGATATGGCGGACCTCGATGCCCGCTTCCTGCAGCGGCGTCTCGAACGTGAAGCTGCAGCCGATCAGGAACGTGACCAGGTCGGGATGCTCCTGCCAGAGCGGCGTGGCGTCGGCGACTTCTTCCGCGAGCCGGCCATTGCGCCACACCCGGTACAGCGGAATGTCGGTACGGATGTCGGCGCCTTCGGCCAGCACGGTGCGGTGCGCACCGGCTTCGATGACGTCGAGCACCGGACAGGCCTTGGGATTGCGCTGGGCGTAGAGGAGGAAGTCCCAGGCCCAGTCGCGCGGCAGCGCGATCATGTTGGCCTGCGTCATGCCGGGCGCCACACCCGCCGTGGGCTCGGCTTTGCCGGCGCGGTACGCGGCGCGTGCGGCCCGTGCCGCCGCGACAGCGGCCGTGCGGACCTCATCAAGCACGTTGTTGGTCATGGAGGTTTCCTTTTTTTCCGTGATTCAGGCAATCAGGCGAACGGGGAAATGGCGATGCCGTGCCGCTCCATCGGCCTGGCAGTCCCGCGCTCACTGTTCGGCAATCTGGCCGCGGCCGGCCGGCATGGCCAGTGGATCGGCTGTCTGCGGATCGTTGTTCAGCTCGCGCCCCTGGGTTTCCGGCAACAGCAGGCAGGCAATCACGACCAGCGAATAGGCGCCGGCAGCCAGGTAGCCGATCGCCGTGCCCAGCGGCATCGACGAACTCATATGGCCGATCATCGCGGGAAACACTGCGCCCACGGCACGCCCGAAGTTGTAGCAGAAGCCCTGTCCCGAACCGCGAATGTGGCTCGGGAACAGTTCCGTCAGGTATGCCCCCATGCCGGAAAAAATGCCCGACAGGAAGAAGCCGAGGGGGAAGCCCAGCACCATCATGGCCGCATCGGTAATGGGCAGCTGGGTATAGCAGGTCACGAGCACCGCGGCGCTCACCGCGAAGAGCATGAAGCAGCGGCGGCGGCCAAGGCGGTCGGAAAGCCATGCGCTGGTCAGGTAGCCGGCGAAGGAGCCCGCGATCAGCACCATCAGGTAGCCGCTGGTGTTGAGCACCGAGAGGTTGCGCTCCATCTTCAGGTATGTCGGCAGCCAGGTCGTCACGGAATAGTAGGCGCCTTGCATGCCCGTTGCGAGCAGGCTTGCCATCACCGTGATGCCGAGCACGCCGGGTTTGAAGATCAGCATGAAGCTGTTGCTTTCCCCGGTGCGCGCAAGCTTGGCCTTGGTCTCGCGGTACACCTCGGGCTCGCTGATGTTGCGGCGGATATAGAGGATGAACAGGGCCGGCAGCGCACCCAGCCAGAACAGCACGCGCCACGCGTATTGCTGGTCGACCAGTGCATAGACGGCCCAGAACGCGATGGCGGAAATGCCCCAGCCCACCGCCCAGCTGCTCTGTACCAGTCCGACCGCCTTGCCGCGGTGGCGCGCGCGGATCATCTCGGCAATCAGCACGGAGCCGACCGACCACTCGCCGCCGAACCCCAGGCCCTGCAGCATGCGTGTGATGAACAGCTGCTCGGGCGACTGCGTGAAGCCGCTCAGGAAGGTGAACAGGCTGAACCAGAGCACCGTGAGCTGCAGGATCCGGACGCGGCCGTACTTGTCGGCCAGGATCCCGGCCAGCCATCCGCCGAGCGCGGAACTGATGAGCGCGCCGGTTGCGATGTAGCCGGCTTCCGCCTTGCTCATGCCCCAAACCAGGATGAAGGTCGGGATCATGAAGGTGTAGATCATGTAGTCGAATGCATCGACGCCATAGCCGACGAATGCGGCGAAGAGCGTTTTGCGCTCCTCCCGGTTGGTTTCCTTAAGCCACATGGTTGCGTTCTCCTTCAAGGAAGACAGCGGAAGTTTGGAGGACGTCGTCACCGTCGCAACGAGGTCGGGGTCAGCCTGCGGCGCCAGGTACCAGCTCTGCAGTCATGTGGTCCGGTTTAGCAATCTGCATGCCATGTTGGTGTAAAGATCACAGATAGCTCAACCATAACACAATTATTGTTGAACAATCTATTGAAATTGGCAGCTAAGGTATACACCTAGCCCTACAGGATGAGCTGCCTTGTCACTGAACTGGTGCGTACCGTTCATCAAGGCGGGGCGGTTGCATCATCAAAGTGCGCTAACATTCCGGGCTTCGTAACCCCGGCGCCGGGGTCGACCTGCCAACGCGAGTTCCATACAAGATGACATCGAGTCCCGATACGAAGAACCTGACCGAGCGCGTGGCGGAACTCATTCGCCAGAAGATCGTGCATGGCGAGTTCTCGCCCGGACAGCGTTTGTCGGAGGCGGCGTTGAGCGAGAGCCTGCAGATCTCGCGCAATACCCTGCGCGAGATCTTTCGCCTGCTGACCAAGGAGGGGCTGCTCAAGCATGAACCCAACCGCGGTGTCGCGGTGGCCATTCCCAGCATCGCGGCCATCATCGACATCTACCGCGTGCGCCGGCTCATTGAATGCCAGGCATTGCGCCAGGCATATCCGCGGCACCCGGCCGGCAAGCACCTGCACAGGGCGGTGGACATGGCGTCGCAGTGCCGCGAACAGGGCGACTGGCTGGGCGTGGGTACGGCCAATATGGAGTTCCACATGGCCATCGTGGAGCTGGCCGACAGCGAGCGGTTGAACGAGATGTTTTCGCGCCTGCTCGCCGAACTGCGTCTGGCGTTCGGCATGCTGCAGGATCCCGAATTCCTTCACGCCCCTTACGTAGACATGAACGCGCACATCCTGCAGTTGTTCGAGTCAGGCAAGCTCAACGAGGCCGCCACCGCGCTTCATGACTACCTTGCGCAGTCCGAGCGCATCGTGCTCGCGGCCTGTGCGCGCCATCCGGTCTTCAAGTCACGCTGAGCAGGATCTTGCGGCGGCGGGGCGGTCGGGGCGGCGATTTGCCTGCCGTTCGCTTGCCGTGCGTGCCAACGGCGATCGGCCACGTCACACGCTGTGAGCGATGCCGCACAGAGGCGGGCACGCGGCTATGTTTCCATATGGAAACAAAACGGGTCCAAAACATATTCATAACGCCGCTACTCGCTGCGGCTATGCCGGGGGAAAAAGGACCCAAATCGGCGGATGCGAGGAGGGGGTCGTGAATGAATCCAAGATGGGCATATTGTCCCTGGTCCTGCTGGGGGCCGCACTTTACGCGTTGGCAACAGCAATGGGCATACAGGTGAGCGTCAGCGATATGGCGACGAACCTTATACAGGTCGGTACCGATCTGCTGCACCGATTGTTGTTCTAAGCAGGCCTTCCCTGCGCCGCGCCTGCAGGTGGCCGCCAGCGATGAGGGGAGTCGTGACGAGGTTTCTGTCCCGGCGCGGAATGACCGGAGCCTGAAGCCATACCCCATGCGTATTCCGGGCGCGGCAGTCGGCGGTCATCGTTGCCAGATGCCGGGCAACAAAAAACCCGCAGAGCCTGATGCTGTGCGGGTTTCTGGGTAACGCTGGTCAAACTTTGGAATGCTTGTGGTGCCGAAGAGAGGAATCGAACCCCCGACCTTCTCATTACGAATGAGCTTCCGCCCCTGATTCGACAACGACCGCCGCAGCTATATCATTTATAAATCAACAACTTAAGTACGTGCAAGTCCGTTGCGGTACACTGCGGTCAGCAGCAGATTTTGTCCACAGTTTGTCCACAGGGCATGATCTGTCACTTTCTGTAGTGAGGATGGGATGGTTCAACGGTACGGCATAGATCGAGATTTCGTGCGCGAACGGCAACGCGAGGTTGCCCGCGAAGTAAATCAACACGGCAAGGCAAAAGCGCGCGAGTGGGGCGACGACCAGTTACGCGGGTTCGTCCTGCGATGCACGCCAGCCGGGGTGCTTTCGTTCGGGGTTCGATTCCGTCGACCGGACGGTTCGCACGGCCGCAAGTCGATTGGCGATGCCGCCGTCATGAATCCAAGCGAGGCGCGGACCCTGGCAAGGGCGGCACTATCTGCTGAGGACAAGGCCGGCGATACGCCGGCCGAAATTGCCCAACGCAAGCGGGACCGCGAGGAAGCCGAACGGAAGGCGGCCGAGGAAGCCGCCGCCGCCGCCAAGTCGATAACCCTGGATACTTTCTTGAGCGGTGCATATGCGGCGTTCGCCGAAGTCCACCTGAAGACCGCTGCAAAGAACATCAAGCGGGTCCGCGTGAACTTCGCGAACTTGCTGTCGCGTCCCCTGGCAAGCATCACGAAGCAAGACATTGAAGACTGGCGTTACGCGAAGCTGAAGACCGGCGTTCAGCCCGTATCGGCCGAACGCGAATTGAACGCCTTGCGCGGCGTATTGACCTACGCTGCCGAGTCGGGGCTGACAGCCGAAAATCCCGGCGCCAAAGTCAAGGCCATCAAGGTCGAGCCGCGCAAGGTGGTGCGCTACCTTTCCGATGATGAAGAACGCCGGTTGCGCGACGCGCTGGCCGCAAGGGATTCGCGCATCCGGATGGAACGCGGTAGCGCGAACGAATGGCGACGCGCGCGCGGGTATGAGGAACTTCCGGAAATCACAGCACGCTACGTCGACCATGTCGAACCGGCCGTCTTGTTGTCCTTGAATAGCGGTCTACGCCTGGGCGAGTTGCTCAAGCTGGCATGGTCCGATTTGGACCTGAACGTCGGAACCATGACCGTGCGACCGACCGAGGCGAAAAGCAAAAAGAGCCGGGTCGTGCCACTGAATCGCGAGGCGTCAGAAGTCCTGAGTGCATGGCGCAAGCAATCCCCCGGCAAGATCGTTTTTGCCGGCCCGGATGACAAGCCGATGGGATCATTCAAGACGGCCTGGGCTAGCGTCCTGAGGTCGGCGCAAATTGAGAATCTGCGCTGGCATGATCTCCGACACGCGTTCGCATCAAGCCTCGTCATGCGCGGCGTCGATCTGAATACACTGCGCGAGTTGCTTGGACACGCCGACTTAAAAATGGTCCTGAGATATGCCCATTTGGCGCCCTCGCATTTGCACAATGCCGTGGCACTGCTGGACAAGCCAACGAAGCCGGGGCGTACTGCGTTGAAGGCTATCTGATTCCCCCTTTTTTGCACCCTTACGAAACCCGCCACCGTGGCGGGTTTTTTCTTTCCCAACTATCTACACGAAGATTTTTCACGCTGGACATTGTTGCCGCTGATTCCATCTAATGCCGCGCGATTCCCGACCCTTCCTTGTGGCTAGTGAGTGGATTTCACGAAGGACGATCCGTCGCCAAATCTGGACTCGTAGCACGCTCTTACTCGCCTATCTTGACCCATAGGGATTCCGTCGAATTCCACTTTTTCCGATGGGGTAACAGATGAGCGCGAACACTTCGTATGAGTCCCGCAACGACCGTGCGGCGCGACGTGGACGCCCTGGCGGCGGCCGGTCAGTTGCCGAGTTCTGCGCGGACTTCGGCTTCTCGAAACAGCATTACTACGTAATGCGCGCGCAAGGGCTGACCCCTGACGAATTGCGCCTGGGAAATCGCGTCATCCTGACCGATACGGCAATCGCCGCCTGGGAACGGCGCATGCTTGCCGCTGCCGAAGCCGCCAAGTAAGCGGTCCGTGCCATGGCCGCCGGCCCGATTCTTCACAGCCTGTTTTACGTGGTCGAGTGTGGCATCGGCCAATGGCGCGCTTGCTGTCCGTGCTGCGCGCAACGGCGCCGCGACTTGCTGATCCGGGAAGACTCAAGCGGCGGCGTCCTGATCGCCTGCCGCCAGGGATGCGCACCGGTCCATATCCTTCGCGCGGTCGGCCTTACGCTGGCCGCCCTGGACCCGGACGACCCGTCGATCCCGCGGCGCGCCCCGGCGCCCGGATGGTGGCGTTACCCGCGTCCCCTTATCGACGGGGTCGTCGCGAAAGGGGAAGTGTGATGCCGAGGAAGCCCGCCCCTCATGACCCCTACAGCAAGCTACCGCATCGCATTCAGTTTTCCCCGGCGTTCCGCGCGCTGTCCGCGACGGCGCGTGCGCTGCTGCTGGACGTGATTTCGCGAGAGCGCGGAAGCAACAACGGCGACCTGATCGTCTCGCGTTCGATCTTCGCCCCGATGGGATGGACTTCCGATCAGAAGTTGCGCCGCGCGCTTGAAGAGCTGATGACTGCCGGACTTCTGATTCGCACGGTTGCCGGCCGCCAGCGCGTTGCCGCGCGCTATGCCTTGTCGTGGCTACCTATTGACAAGAACCGACCGCATGGACCGACTATGAATGGTGAATCTCGCACATTTAGCGTTCCCGAATCGGGATCGTTATCGGTCCCGATTCGGGACCTATTACGGTCCCAAAACGGGACCGCTAAATCGAGTTATGCACCCGAATCGGGACCGTATCAGTCTGAAAAACAGGGTTTAGCGTTCCCGAATCGGGACCGGGTTGCAAGTTGCCAGGTGGGGGCGAATGAAAACGCGGTCAGGTTCGCCCCCTGGAAGCCGGGAACCGGCCAGCCGATGACGGTCTATCTCGCCGAATCGGGGGATGGCCTGTCCGTGTCCGTGTGCCCGTCGATCCAGCGCACGGCGACCGAACTTTGCGACGCTGCCACCGATCCGGCGGTCGTCCTGCAAGCCGCGCGCCGTGCCTTGGCGATTGCCACACAGCACAACGCCGTCTTGCGGCTGGTGGGGACCGCCGCCGCGTTCGCGAAGTTCGACCCGTACTTGAACGCCGCCAAAGCCGAGGGGGCGATGCCATGAACGCACCCCTGCCCGCCGCTGCTGCTGTAGGCGTTCTGCTGGCACAAGGCCGCACCTGGGTCGCCGAGCTTGCGAAGTTGGAAAGCTGGCCGCCTGCCCTGCAAGCCGATTTGCTGCGCCGACTGTCGCGCCAGCCTGCCGCGACACTGCCGGCCGATGTCGAGTATTTCCGCCTGCGGCTGGCCGAAGCGAAGGACCGCGCCCGCCCGCGCGGCGTCGTTCCGGTCTTCGTGCAATGTCCGGGATGCCGGTACAAGCGCGACCGATACGGTTTTCCGACTGGGACGCTCGATTGCGTCGGCACGTCGAAATCATGCCTGTGGATGCGGTCGACCTCCGGCACGTTGAATCGACAGGGGAAGCCATGACGCGGTACCCCAGGACTTGAGGCTCTATGAACCACACTTGCAGAGAAGAAAATGGGACGAGGATTGCACTGCGCATCACGCGCCATCATCGAGACTGCCAATACCATCCTGGCGCAAATTCAACCTGCATCGGTTCGAGCCGTTTGCTACCAGCTTTTCATGCGGCGCCTTCTTCCCGATATGGGCAAGAACAGTACTGACAAAGTATCGCGTCTGCTTACGCGAGCAAGAGAGAACGGCGACATTCCTTGGGAATGGATCGTTGATGAAACGCGCCAAGTAGAGAAGTCTGACCTTGCCCCTGTTCCACGAATCCCATAGCCGAGGGAATTAGGCAGCCCGGTGTTGCTGAGCTGCGGACCAGTTTTTCTCGAACGTCATGGGGCTGACGTAACCCAG
>NZ_CAJPUY010000008.1 GCF_905397275.1 Cupriavidus yeoncheonensis
TTGTTAAAGAACCCGCCCTTTCGGACCCGCACCGGCTTTGCCGTTTGCGTCGCTGCGTCAGCAGCAGAGAAACGAGATTATGCAGAACTTTCTTCGTTTCGTCAACCAGGTCAGCAATCTTTTTTGCTTCGGTCCGCCGCGCCAACTTCGCGCCGCCGAACCACCCGGTCCACCCCGCAACCCTTGCCAGCCCTGCCTTGCAGCGCCGCGTTGTGTTGCGAGGGGGCGAATAGTACGGCAGCCTGCAGGGCTTGGCAAGCGCTTTTTAAGAACACTCTGACGCCGGCCGCCAGGGCCCTTAGAATCAGGCCATGCAGGACATCTCTCCCTCTCTCGCAGACCAACCGCCAGCAGAAGCGACTTACGCCGATGCACAGTCCCTCGCGGCAGCGCTGTCTCGCCCCATTGTCTTCGTGGATCTGGAAACCACCGGCGCCGATGCCCAGCACGACCGGATCACCGAGATCGGTGTCGTCGAAGTCGGCCCCGACGGGATTCAGGAGTGGGACACGCTGCTGGACCCCGGCACAGGCATCCCCCCGTTCATCCAGCGCCTGACCGGCATCACGAATGAGATGGTCCGAGGCCAGCCCACTTTCGCGTCGATCGCTGAGACGCTGGCTGAGCGCCTGCAAGGTCGCCTTTTCGTCGCCCACAACGCGCGCTTCGACTACGGATTCCTGAAGAACGAATTCCGCCGCGCGGGGCTCACCTTCCGCGCGGATGTCCTGTGTACGGTCAGGCTGTCGCGCTCCCTGTTCCCGTCGGCGGCAAAGCACGGACTTGATGCGATCGTCGCCCGCTTCGGGCTCGAGCCCCGCGCACGGCACCGGGCGCTGGCCGATGCCGAGCTGCTCTGGCAATTCTGGCAGAAGATCCATGCGCTCTACTCTGTCGAACTCATCGCTGCCGCCACGCAAGCGCTGATCCGGCGCGCCAGCTTGCCCGCCGGCCTCGAAGAGACGGCGCTGGATGACGTGCCGGATACCGCGGGTGTCTATCTCTTCTATGGCGACAACGAAGCGCCTCTTTATGTTGGCAAGAGCGTGCATTTGCGGCAACGAATCGGCGCGCATTTTTCAGGCGATTACCGCGTCGGCAAGGACATGCGCCTGGCCCGGCTCGTCCGGCGCGTGGAATGGCGCGAGACCGGCGGCGAAATCGGCGCCCTGTTGCTCGAAGCGAGCCTGGTCAAGTCCATGCAGCCGGTCCACAACCAGATGCTGCGCCGGAACACCAGGCTATACACGTGGGAACTGCCCCCGGAGTTGCCCGTGCCGCGCCTGCGCTCGGACATCGACACAGATTTCAGTCGACGTGGCCACCTGTACGGCGCGTTCCCCAGCCGCGGCGCAGCGCACGCCTGGCTGCGCCGGCTGGCTGACGAACATCAGCTCTGCCAGGCAACGCTCTCGCTGGAGAAGACGACACGCGCGGGCAGCCCCTGCTTCGCGCGTCAGATTCACCGGTGTGAGGGGGCCTGCGTCGGCCTAGAGAGTTTCCGCCGCCACCGCGCGAGAATCGCCGCGGCCATGGCGGAAGCGGAACTCAAACCCTGGCCCTTCGGCGGCCCTGTGGCCTGGCCCGAGGTTTCGGGAACGCAGACCTGGTGGCATGTCGTGGAGGACTGGTGCTATCTCGGCTCAGTGCGAACCCGGGAGGACGCCGCGGCCCTGCTTGCAGCGCCAGCACGTTTCGAACTCGATACCTATCAAATCCTGGCTTCGCGGCTGCCGCAGTGGATGCCCCACGTGGTGCACCTGAGGTCGACACGCAGCTTCGAGCTTGCCTTTTACGAGGCTTCCGCCCCCGACGATCATGCCCGCCCGACAGCGTTGCGCCCGCGGGTATCGGGCAAGCCGACGGCTCGGCAGCAACCGTCGCCAGGCCTATTCAACGACTGACGCGCCGAAGTTCCGGGCCTCCGTGCGCCAGCACGCACAGCCCGCTTGCACCGGTCGGAGCGGCTCCGCTAGCCTTTTATCGAGGGGCTTGGCGCCCTGATGTGCAGCCGCGGAGTCGCCCATGCCGGCCTCATGTTTCCTTCTCCCCGCCCTGCGCGCGCGCAGGACAGCGATCCTTCGCACTGCACCCGCCGCAGCAGCCGCACTAGCCATGATCCTGACTGGCGCTTGCGCCAGCATCGAAAGCGACACGATGCGCAGCCTGCTCGACTCCTGGAAGGGCATCCCCATCGATGAAGCCAAGGCACAGTGGGGGCCGCCGCTGACCGTGCAGGCGGTACCAGGCGGCACCGCTTATGTTTGGCAAGACATTGTGCCGCCGCCAGCCAAGCCACAGTCCGCTGAAACCCGCGATGCCGGCGTGGATGCGCCGCGCCCGCCTGGCCGCTGCGAACGCCGGCTGGTGGCGGGGCCGGACGACGCCGTCATGTGGGGAGACTGGCGCGGCGACGCTTGCTGCGTCACCACGCTCGTCAGGTATTGCGCCGCACTGAAGCACCGCACGCGCCAATGAAGGGAAGGCGCCCGCGCAGCATCCGGCTCCCCGGGGCTCAGTCGATCTTGGCGCCAGACACCTTCACAGCCTGACCCCAGCGCTTCTGTTCAGCCACGATGGTGGCCGTGAAAGCCTCCGGCGACTGCCAGGCGGGCTCGGCGCCCTGCTGCTCCAGCCTAGCCTTGGTATCCGGGTCGGTCAGCACCGTGTGCAAAGCGTTCGACAGGCGCGCCACGATTTCCTTCGGCGTGCCCGCCGGCGCCAGCATGCCGTAGAAGCCGACCACCTCGAATCCCTTCAGGCCACCCTCCTCCAGGGTCGGCACGTCGGGCAACGCCGGCGAGCGCTGCTTCGACGTCACGCCCAGCGCGCGCACCTTGCCTGCCTTGATGTATTGCGTGAACAGCGGGATCGAATCGGCCATCATCTGCGCCTGACCGCCCATTACGTCGGTCAAGGCCGGCGCGCTGCCCTTATAGGGGATGTGCACGATGAACGTGCCCGAGGCCTGCTTGAACAACTCGGGCATCAGATGGGAGATGCCGCCGTTGCCGCCCGACGCAAAATTCAGCTTGCCCGGGTTGGCCTTGGCATAGGCGATGAACTCCTTGAGGTTGCGCGCCGGCACGTTGTTGTTCACCACCATTACAAGCGGGATCAGAGCGGTTCGCGCCACCGGTGCGAAGTCCTTCGGCATGCCGTACGGCAGCTTCGGATACAGCGAGTTGTTGATGGCCATCTGCCCGGTATTGGCCAGCAGCAGGGTGTAGCCGTCCGGGGCCGACTTGGCGACGTTGTCGGAGCCGATATTGCCCGCGGCGCCGGCCTTGTAGTCGAGCACGATCGACTGGCCAAGCAGCGGCTGCAGCTTTTCCGCCAGCACGCGCGCGTGCGTATCGACCGGGCCGCCCGGCGGGAACGCCACCACCAGCCGGATGGGCTTCTCGGGCCATGCCGCTTGCGCGGTCCCCATGGCGATGGCAAGCGGTGCCGCCGCCAGGGCAAACAGCGCACGCCGGAAGCGGTTCGGACGGGATTGCGGCTCGTGCTTCGACGTCTTCATGTCTTCTTTCTCCTCGTATGAGCCACGGTGGATGTCCGGCAGCAGCCGCTGGCATCCGGCATGGCCAGCCGCTATTGTGACGTTTTTATGACACCCATGTGGCCTCTTACATGGATCTCCTGGCTGAGCAGACGCTCACCGGTCATGCCTCCCGGCGGCCACTTCCTTCCAGGTTCCGGTTTTTGCCAGCCACGGCGAGTACTCACGAAGCTGCCAGCGCCATGGCAGCGCATGCTCGCGATGCACGACGGAGGCCACATGCACCCGCACCAGCCGCTCCGCGCCGGCGAAGCCGTGCAACTCGGCGCCATCCCAGATCACTTCGGCGTCGCCGCTGACATGCAGCAGGCTACCGTTGCCAAAGTCCGGCACGAGGAGCCCGGCACGGGGATTGACCAGCAGGTTGCCAATGGTATTGAAGAGGTTGTTGCCATTGAAATCAGGAAAGGTCAGCGTGCGCGCGTCGTCCACGCGAATGAAGCCGGGCCTGCCGCCGCGGTGAGACACGTCGACGCCTTCGCCGTTGGCGACCTCGTCACCCACGCCTGGCTTCGCATGATAGTGACTGGCAATGAACAGCGTGTCCGCACGGCTCAGCAGCGCGACGGACGCCGGGTCCAGTTCGCTTCCTTGCCACGCAGCTGCCGACGGCTCCGCAGACGGAACGGGACTCAGGTCGCGCAACTGGATATAGCGCGGGCAATTGCCGAAGCTCTGCTCGACTGCCACAGTGAAGCCACGATCATCGCGCACGGCGATGGTGCCGTTCATGCGATTGCGGCGCCGCGTCGGCAGTTCGATGCCGAGCAATCCGATGCCGGCCCCTTCCTCCAGCAATCCCAGGAGGGGATCGCCGGCCATGGGCAGTGCATCGATGCGCAGGTGGCCCGGGTCCGGCGACCAGGCAAACCCAGGCGCCCCGGTCAGCAGCGTCGCCCACGGCAGCCCGCCGTCATCGATCGCACTGGCAACCATGAACGGCAGCTGGCCGAAGAACGTCCGGTGCTGCTCGGGCATCTCGGCACGGATCATGCGCCGCCCGGCAGATGCCATCTGCTCACGCACGCCTGTCCGCTCCTGGGCTGCAATCTCGCCGGCATGGAAAGATGAATCGTGATCAGGGCGTACGGGCAGTTCCATGATGGACTCCTGGGTAATCGAAGCCTTTTCGGGCAGCGCGCTTGCTCGTGGTCAGGCGGCGAGCCCGACGCGCGACACCGGCATCGGGACGAATCCCGGCAGCGCCTCGATGCGCCGCAGCCAGGCGTTGAGCGCCGGGTAAGGCGACAGCGCGACGCCGCCCTCCTCCGCCCGCGCGATATAGCTGTATGCCGCCACGTCTGCGAGCGTGGCGTGACTGGCCGCCAGGAATGGCTGATGGGCCAGGATCGGCTCCATCAACGCGAACAGGCGGGTGGCGCGGGCGCGTGCCTCCTCAACCGGTAGCGCAGCGCCGAACAGCACGGCCAGGCGCGCGGCGGCAGGGCCGGATGCAATCTCGCCAGCGGCAACCGACAGCCAGCGCTGCACCGTCGCGGCCCCGGCCGGATCACGCGGAAGCCAGTTGCCGTCGTCATAGCGCGTGGCCAGATAGACGAGGATGGCATTCGAGTCGCTGACGATGGTGCCGCCATCATCGAGCACCGGCACCTGCCCGAACGGATTGAGGCGCAGGAACGCCTCGCGCTTGTGCTCGCCGCCGCGCAGGTCGACGTCCACCGACCGGTATGGCAGGCCCAGTAACGAAAGCATCAGTTCGGCGCGGTGTGCGTGGCCTGACAGCGAGAATCGATACAGGATCAGCTGCGTCGAGGGCGGCTGCGTCGAGGGCGGTGCGGAGGGGACGGTCGGATTTGGCATGGCAGCTCCATTGGCTGGGTGGAATGCAGTCATTGTGGGAACCTCCAGCCGTGCAATAAAGACGATCAACCGTATTTGACTACTCCGGAAATCGGAGTAATGTGCCGCCATGGACAAGCTGAGAGCCATGCAGACTTTCGTGCGCATCGTCGACGACGGCAGCCTGACTGCCGCCGCCGCGTCGCTGGATTCCTCGCTGCCCGCGGTGGTGCGGACGCTGGCCGCGCTGGAGTCGGCGCTGCAGGTGCGGCTTCTCAACCGCACCACGCGCCGCCTGTCGCTCACCGACGAGGGCCGGCGCTATCTCGACAGCTGCCGGCGCATCCTTGCCACCCTCGACGAGGTGGAAGCCGGACTGACCGAGCGCCACGTGGAGCCGACCGGCCAGCTCCACCTGACAGCGCCGATGCTGTTCGGCCAGATGTATGTGGCGCCCGCCGTGACACGCTTTGCGCAGCGCTACCCGAAGGTGCAATGCCGGATGTCATTCACGGACCGCGTCGTCAACCTGCTCGAAGAGGACCTCGATGTCGGCGTGCGCATCGGTCCACTGGCCGATTCCACGCTGGTCGCGCAGACCGTCGGCCACATCCGCCGGGTGGTAGTGGCCACGCCCGCAGTACTGCGCCGCCACGGCGTGCCCCGGCATCCGGATGAACTGGCCCAGGTCGCGTGCATCCGCGTGACCGGCACCAGCGCACACTGGTGGACCTTCCAGGAGCAAGGCAAGGAATTCCAGGTGCCGGTCACGGGCAATCTGGAATTCAACCAGACGGCTCCCGCGGTGGCCGCGTGCGCAGCTGGCGCGGGCTTTGGCCATTTCCTGTCCTACCAGGTCGACGACCTGGTCCGGCAACGGCAATTGCGCATCGTGCTCGAGCGTTTCGAACTGCCCGCCTGGCCGCTCTCGCTGATCTATCCGCACGCGCGCCTGCTGCCGGCCCGCACCCGCGCATTCCTGGCATGGATGCGCGAGGATCTCGAGCCACGCTTTCGCTGAAACGAGCGCGCGGCGGCACGCCGGTGCAGCGGGCCGCAGGTGACGCACCAGGCCGAAATGGAAGAAGGCGCTTGACGTCCCGGCCACCCTGCCCGTATGGTTCAAAACCGAATCATAATTCGAATTATATAAATACAACTATGCGAGACATGACACCAGGAGGCACCTTCCCGTCTTCCGCCTTTCCGCGCGTGGAGACCCCCTCGATCCTGCAGCCCCCGCGCCAGCGCCGCGCGCGCGAAACCGAGCAGGCACTGCTCGGCGCGGGACGCGAACTGCTCGCGCAGCGGGACTTTGCAGCGGTATCCGTGGCCCAGATCGCCGCGGCGTGCCAGGTGTCGGTGGGTGCCTTCTATGGCCGCTTCCGCGACAAGATGGCCTACTTCGAAGCCCTGCGCGCCCTGGTGATCGAAGAAACGGCCGAGTCGGTCAAACGCTACCTGAGCCAGCAGCGCTGGGAGGACGTCCCGACGCACACGGTGCTCGAGAAGGCCATGCGCTTCCTGGTGCTCGGCGTCATTGCCAACCGTGGCGTCATCCGCGCTTCGCTCCGGCATGCATCGACTCGCCCGGAGGAATGGCTGCCTCATCGCCAGAACGGCGACGAGGTGGTCGAGCGCATGGTGCTGCTGCTGGTGCCGCGCCTGGCTTTGCCGACCGCCGAGGCTGAGCAGCGCGTGCGCTTTGCCATGCAGGCGGTGTTCAGCATGCTGGTCAACGCGGTACTCAACGATTCCGGGCCATTGCATCTGGACGACGAACGGCTGCCTGGCGAGATGACTCGCATGCTGACCGGCTACCTGGGCGTGGAAGTCGCGCCGGCCTGAGTCCGCGTTGCGCGCCCCGTGGTCCCGGCCGCAGGTAATGCAGGCCGGCGATAGCCGCTATGAATTTCCATGCGCCTTGCTTTGACGGCGCATGCAAGCCCCCTAGAATCCGCCTACACACTGGGGGCCCGTCGGCGCATCCAGCCCTTCCTGCCGTCGCTCCGCGCTTTCGCGGAGCAGCGGCACTTCGAACCTCGAGATCCTCCATGGCAACCCTCTTCCTCGTCCGGCACGGACAGGCCTCGTTCGGCGCGGCCAACTACGACTGCCTCTCCGAAACCGGCCGGCAGCAGGCGCGCTGGCTCGGCGAGTACTTCCGTGATCGGGGCCTCAGCCTCAAGCGCGTCGTGGCCGGCACGCTGGTGCGCCAGCAGGACACGGCCTCCGAAATCCTTTCGGCCATGGGCATTGCGGGATCCTCGATGGAATCGCATCCGGGCCTGAACGAATACGACGGCGAGGCGCTGTACCGGTCCTATACCGGCGGCGCCGACCATCGCGTCCACCAGAACGGCGACTACCATGACTACTGGCGCACGTTCAGGGCCGCCTATCACGCCTGGACCCAGGACACCCTGGCCGATATGCCGGAATCATGGGCCGAGTTCGGTGCGCGCATCCAGGGGGCGCTGACGCAGGCGTGCGAAGGTACCTCGCGTGAAGATGCCATCCTGGTGGTCAGCTCGGGTGGCGCCATCGGCCGCGCCACTGCGGACCTGCTTGGCGCTCCCGCGCAGACGGCCATCGAGCTGAACCTTCAGTTCCGCAATACCGCGTTCTGCGAAATCATTGTCGGCCGCGGCACGCGGCGCTTGCTGAGCTTCAACAGCGTGCCGCACCTGGAACTGCCGGACCGCCGCAGCGCGCAGACGTTCGCCTGAGTGCGCGGCGCCTGGCGCCGTGAATCGGTCCTGCCGGATGGAATCCCGGGACCCGCGCCGGGATTGGAGTGTGATCCCGGCAACTGGCGCGGGCACTTTGACATGCCCGCGCCGCCGGTCCTTCTCCCTTTACACTTCTCTGCCAGCGTCCTTGCGACGCCGGTCGGAACAGTGGCGCTGCCCATTGCCTTGGTTTTGGCCTGCGCCGCCCCGGCGACTGGCGCAGGCACTTTGACATGCCCGCGCCGCCGGTCCTGCTCCCTTTACACCTTTTACCCCTTGCCCTCCGCCGTACCGCGCGGAGACCGGTTGCCCGGCGCAGCGCCTACAGGCGCTCGATAATGGTGACGTTGGCCAGCCCGCCGCCTTCGCACATGGTCTGCAGGCCGTAGCGCTTGCCATGCGTGTGCAGCGCATGGATCAGCGTGGTCATCAGCTTGGCGCCCGAGCCGCCCAGCGGATGGCCCAGCGCGATGGCACCGCCATGGATGTTCAGGCGTTCCGGATCGGCACCCGTCGCCTTGAGCCACGCGAGCGGCACCGGGGCAAATGCCTCGTTCACTTCGTACAGGTCGATGTCATGGATGCTCATGCCGGCCTTCCTGAGCGCGTGCTGCGTAGCCGGCAGCGGCGCTTCCAGCATGATCACCGGATCATGGCCGATCACGGTCATGTGGTGCACGCGTGCCAGCGGCTTGACGCCCAGCTTCTTCAGGCCGGCTTCGTTGACCACCATCAAGCCTGCCGCGCCGTCGCAGATCTGGCTGGCCGTGGCCGCGGTCACGCGCCCGCCGTCGGCGATCAGCTTGACGCTGCCGATGGATTCCAGCGTGGAATCCGCCCGAATGCCTTCGTCGGCAGTATGCATCTCGCCGTTGCGGGTGCCATCGGCCAGGCGAGCCTCCACCGGCACGATCTCGGCATTGAAGCGGCCCGCGCGGGTCGCGGCGGCGGCGCGCTGGTGGCTCAGCAAGGCGTAACGGTCCAGGTCCTCACGCGACAGGCCGTAGTTGCGCGCGATCATTTCCGCGCCCGTGAACTGGCTGAACTGCACACCCGGGTAACGCTGCTCGACGTTCGGGCTCTTCGGCACGCCAAAGCCGTTCTTGGCCGGCAGCTGCGACGACAGGCCCATCGGCACGCGCGTCATGCTCTCCACGCCAGCGGCAATGACGATGTCCATCGCGCCGGACATCACCGCCTGCGCGGCAAAGTGCAGCGCCTGCTGCGACGAACCACACTGGCGGTCGACCGAGGTGCCCGGCACGCTCTCGGGCAGGCGCGAGGCCAGGATGGCGTTGCGCGCCACGTTGCCGGCCTGTTCGCCGACCTGGCTCACGCAGCCCATGATGACGTCTTCGATCAGCGCGGGATCGGCACCGGTGCGGTCGAGCAGCGCGTTGAGCACCTCCGCGGCCAGGTCGGCCGGATGCCAGCCGGCAAGCCTGCCGCCCTTGCGCCCACCCGCGGTACGTACCGCACCAACGATATATGCCTCTGCCATGTGGATCTCCTTGAACGGTGCCGGCAATATGATCAGCCGTATAGCCTCGATGCTCGTATTCTGGTGGCCTCATCAGGCGCGCGCGTCGTCGGAAGCGACGAACCGCACGCCGCCCCCCTCCCCGCTCAGGTCCGCGGCCCGAGCACGGCAAAGATGGCGGTAGCGCGCAGCAGGCAGCGCTCCCCGCTCATCACGCGGCATGTGCCATAGCGCAGGCGCGACCCGAGCTTGTCGAACTCCACGCGCGCCTCGAGCCAGTCGCCGACGCGCGCGGCGTCGAGGTAGTCCAGGCTCAGGTTGACGGTGACGGCGTTATTCTTCCGCTCGGTCTCGACCTGCATCATCATGCCGATCGCCGTATCGGCCAGCGTGGCCAGCATGCCGCCGTGCGGAATGCCGAGATTGTTCAGATGATGCTCGCCAACGCGCACGGCCAGGGTGCGGCGCTGCAGATTGACGTACAGCTGGCCGAAGTGGCCCATGTAGCCATCCAGCTTGCTCAAGGCCGCGAATCCCTCGGGCACGACTTCAGCGTCATCGCCGGTTGCCATGTTGGCAATGTCCCCTTCCGCCATGGCTTCAGCCGAAATAGCGCGTGGCGACGCCGAGCTGCTCGCGGCACTCGGCTACCATGCGTGCGATCAGTTCTTCACAGCTCGGCACATCGTCGATCAGGCCCACGCACTGGCCCGCGCTGACGATGCCGCCATCGGGCTCGCCCGACACCAGTGCCGCCTTGCCACGCTGGCCCGTGACCAGGTGCCGCACTTCTTCGAACTGCGCGCCACCGGGACGGCGTTCGATGCTGACCACCTCGTCGGACACGGCATTCTTCAGCACGCGCGCGGTGTTATGCATGGTGCGGAAGATCAGGTTGGTATCGCGCTCGCTCGCACCGACCAGCGCCTGCTTGATGTTGTCGTGGATGGGGGCTTCGCGCGTGGCGCAGAAGCGCGTGCCCATGTTCACGCCCTCGGCGCCCAGCACCAGGGCCGCCGCCATGCCGCGGCCATCCGCGATGCCGCCCGACGCGATGACGGGAATCTGCAGCCGGCGCGCCGCCAGCGGAATCAGCACCATGCCGGGCACATCGTCTTCGCCGGGATGGCCCGCGCACTCGAAGCCGTCGATCGACACCGCATCGACACCCAGGCGCTCGGCCGACAGCGCATGGCGGATCGCCACACACTTGTGGATCACCCTCAGGCCGGCGGCCTTGGCGCGCGCAATGTGTTCCCTGGGGTTGTTGCCCGCCGTTTCCAGCACTTTGACGCCGCTTTCGATGATGGCATCGAGATAGCGCGCGTACGGCGGCGGGTTGATCGACGGCAGCAGCGTGAGGTTGACGCCGAAGGGACGATCGGTCATGGCGCGGCAGCGGCGGATTTCCTCGGCCAGCGCCTCGGGCGTCGGCTGCGTCAGCGCGGTCAGGATGCCCAGGCCGCCGGCATTGGAGACGGCAGCCGCCATCTCGGCATAACCCACCCATTGCATGCCGCCCTGGATGATCGGGTAGCGGATGCCCAGCATTTCGGTGATACGTGTCTTCATGGTTGTCCTTGGATTCAGCCGCGCGGCCTGCTACCTGGGCAGGCTGCGCCACGCAGGGGCAGTCTAAGGTGCCCCCGCGCGCCCTAGCTTCGTCGGAAGCGACGATTGCAGGAGACGCATTCTGCACTAGTGTGGACCCGACCCACCCACGCCGCCTGACCGCCATGAGCCATCCCACCCCGACCTTCGAGACCCTGCGCTACGCCGTGGAAGACGGCGTAGCGACCATTACCCTGCACCGGCCCGAGCAGCTCAACGCCTTCACGGCCCAGATGATGCAGGACCTGATCGCCGCCTTCGACGCCACCGATGTCGACGACAACGTGCGCGCCGTCATCGTCACGGGCTCCGGCCGCGCCTTCTGCGCGGGCGCGGACCTGTCGGGCGGCAGCTCCACCTTCGATTTCGAGAAGCGCTATGGTGCGAAGCCCGACACGGCCCACCGCGACGGCGGCGGCCGCGTGTCGCTGCGCATCTTCCGCAGTCTCAAGCCGGTCATTGGCGCGGTGAACGGCGCAGCAGTTGGCGTCGGCGTGACCATGCAGTTACCCATGGACATCCGGCTGGCGTCCACCGATGCCAGGTTCGGCTTCGTGTTCGCGCGGCGCGGCATTACGCCGGAAGCCGCGTCTTCGTGGTTCCTGTCGCGCGTGGTGGGCATCTCGACGGCGCTGGAGTGGTGCTACACCGGCCGCGTGTTCTCGGCGCAGGAAGCGTTCGAGCGCGGCCTGGTACGTTCGCTCCATGCACCCGAGGACCTGTTGCCCGCCGCCCGCGCCATCGCGCGGGAAATCGCCGATAACGCGGCGCCTGTGTCGGTCGCCATCTCGCGCCAGCTGATCTGGCGCATGGCCGGGGCCAGCCACCCGATGGAGGCGCACAAGCTCGACAGCCGGGCGATCCAGTCGCGCGGCCGTTCGGCCGACGTCAAGGAAGGCGTCAGCGCGTTCCTCGAGAAACGCCCCGCAGCCTTCCCCGATCGCGTTTCGGAAGACATGCCGGACTTCTTCGAATGGGGCGGCGAGCCGCCGTTCGCCTGAACAGGGGTCAACATGAAAGTCAGCCAGGCGGTGGACAGCCGCAAATCCGTGCGTGGTTTCCTGCCGAAGCCCGTTGATCCCGATACCATCCGCCGCGTGCTGGGCGCCGCGGCACGCGCGCCCTCGGGCGGCAACCTGCAGCCCTGGCACATCCACGTGATCGGCGGCGCGGAGATGGATCGGCTCAAAGGCATCATGCGCCAGCGCGTGGCGGAAGCGCCCGGCGGCGAAGACCGCGAGTACGACATCTATCCGCGCGAACTGGCCTCTCCCTACCGCGACCGGCGCTTCGAAGTCGGCGAGGCGCTATACCGCTGCCTGGACATCCCGCGCGAAGACAAGCAACGGCGCCTGGCGCAGTTCGCCAACAACTTCGCGTTCTTCGGTGCGCCGCTGGCGCTGTTCTGCAGCGTCGACCGGCGCATGGGGCCGCCGCAATGGTCCGACCTTGGCATGTACCTGCAGACGGTGATGCTGCTGCTGCGCGAGGAGGGCCTGGATAGCTGCGCGCAGGAATGCTGGGCGATCTATCCGCAGACCCTCGGCAGCTTCCTGTCGCTGCCGCCGGAGCGGATGCTCTTCTCGGGCATGGCGATCGGCTACGAAGATCCCGAAGCTCCCGCCAACCGGTTGCGCGCGCCCCGCGCGCCGCTGGAGGCGTTCGCCGAGTTCATGGGCATCTGAACGGCCAACAAGGCGCGCCGCTCCGGCGCGCCTTTTTACAGCAGCCCGAGCTGCCTCGCGATGGCCACCGCCTGCGTGCGGTTGCTGGCGTGCAGCTTGGCGCTGATATTGCGCAGGTGCGTGCGCACGGTGGTTTCCGACACGAACAGCCGCTGCGCCATGGCGACGTTGGAGAAGCCTTCGGCCAGCAATTGCAGCACCTTCTGCTCCTTCGGCGTCAGCGGTTCCACAAGTGGCGCCGGTGCGGGCTGGTTTGCCGGCGCCGCGTCCGGTCCCATGCCACAGGCTTCGAGCAACTTTTCCACATAGGCCGATGGCAGGTTGCCGCCTTGTCTCGCGCAGGCCTGCGCCACGAGGCGGCGCACCTCGTCGCCCTCATCGGCAAAGATGCGGACAAAGCCTTCCGCCGCACCGAAGCGCAGCGCTTCACCCATGACCACGAGCGCCTGCGCGCCGTCGCCCGTGCGCTGGTACGCCTGCGCCAGCAGGATGCGCAGCTTCAGCGCGCGCCGCATGAGCTGGTTGGACACCGCGGCCGCCAGTTCGCGCTCCAGCGCCTCGCGCACCTGCGCAGTGGGCTCGACATGCAACGCCAGCCGCAAGCGGCCGACGGTGATGTCCTCGACATCGCTGGCAAAGGAACTGACGCCCGGCCGCGTCCGCCACAGCGCAGGGTCGGCGGCGCGCAGCAGGGCTTCTTCGGCGGCATGCCGGTTGCCCTGGCGCAAGGCCAGGCGCGCGCGCTCGAGCATCGCGGACATGACCAGGCGCGTCAGGCCCCGGTGGTGCCCGAGGTGCTCCAGCGCGGCCAGCCACTCATGGGCCTGATCGGCTTCGCCACGCTCGAACGCAATGCGCGCCAGCACCAGATGTCCGGTAATGATCTGGTCCGGCAGGCCCAGGTCTCGCGACAGGGGCAGGTACACATTGAGCAGCCGGCCGGCGCGATCGGAATCGCCGCTCTCATAGAGTCCCTCGGCCAGCAGGATGCACGCCATGGCGTTGCCGTTGGTCGGCCCGAACCGGTTCGGCAGCATGGTGCGCGCGGCAATGCGGAAGCGCCCCAGCGCCTGCTGCAGCCGTCCCTGGCGCAGGTCGATCAGCCCTTCCACCGACTCCGAGAAGATCTTGTTGAAGTTGCTGTCCGAGCCGCGCACGGCCTGGCGCGCCACGGCCAGCAGCCGGCGCGCCTCGCCATAGTCGCCGCTGACCGCCGCCAGCCGCGCCATCGACGTGGCGAGAATGGCATCGGGAAAGGCATAGCCCATCGGCAGCGGCGGCAGCTCGTTGCGCGCAAAGGCGCGGGCATCGTCGAAGCGATCCATCATGTTGAGCAGCATGTGCCGCAACGCACGCACATGGGCCAGCAGCTCGCCGGCAGCGCCTTCGGTGGAAGCGGCCTGCAGCAAGGCAATGGCCTCCGCCGGGCCGCGCGTGAACGACACCGCCCACGCGCGCGCGATCTGCAGCTTGGGCCAGCGCGCCAGTTCGTCGGGCGGCACCACCTCGAGCCAGCGCGTCAGCAGCCGCATGCGGCCCTGCGCCAGCAGCTCGCCCGCCGCGCTGTCCAGCAGCTGCAGCGCATGGGCCACGGCCCCGGCGGCAAACGCATGTTCGATGGCCGGCACCGGGCGCCCCTGCCCTTCGTACCAGCGCGAGGCCGCCATGTGCAGCCCGGGCACGGCCTGCGGCATGGTCTGCGCGAGCTGTCCGCGCAGGAAGCTGGAAAACAGGCTGTGATAGCGATACCACTGCTGCGGCGGCTCGCCCGTGCCGCGTTCGCCGTAGCGCTCGCTTTCCAGCGGCAGCAGGAACAGGTTGGCACGCTCCAGCCAGGCCAGGATGTCGGCGCTGTTGCCGGCCGGCGCGTCGCCATCGACGGGTGCCGGGGGCTGCGGGCCTGACTGGTACAGCGCGTCGCACAGCGGTCCGCACAACTGGTCGAGGATCGACGTGCGCAACAGGAAATCGCGCACCGGCTCGGGCAGGTGGTGAAAGACGTCCTCGACCAGGTAATCGGCAATGGCCGCGTTCGAGCCCGAGAAGCCTGCGATGAAGGTCTCGGGCTGCGCGCGCCGCTCCATGGATACCGAGGCCAGCCACAGCGCGGTGGGCCACCCTTCGGTACGCCGGTGGAGCACGCTGATGGCGGCCTGCTCCAGCTTCAGGCCACGCGCCTGGCGCAGGAACGATTCGGTTTCGCTGGCGCTGAAGCGCAGCTGGGCGGGCTCGATCTCGAGCAGTTCGCCACGCGCGCGCAGCCGGCCAAGGCCGGTCTCCGGTACCCAGCGCGTGCCGACCACGACGCGCGCGCCCGGCGGCAGGCTTTCGACGAGTTGCCAGACCAGCCCCACCACGGCCGGGTTCTGCAGGGCTTCGAAGTCGTCCAGGAACAGCGTGAAGGCGCCATGATGCCGCGCCACGCGGTCCATCAGCGCGAGCGCCTGCTCGCCGGCATCCACGCCGGCATGATCGGCTGCACGACCGGGGCCGCCTTCCAGTACCTGCGACAGCGCCACCTCCAGCGAACCGAGGAAGCGCGTGGCGTCATTGTCGGCACGGTCCAGCGTCAGCCAGACCGTCGGCACGCCCGCCGCTTCCAGCCGCGCCCGGCATTGCAGCATGGCCGTGGTCTTGCCGAAGCCCGCCGGCGCGCGCACCAGCACGAGCCGCACGAAGCCGGCCGCGCAGACGGTGTCGCAGATGGCCGCTCGCTCGACCTGGTAAGGGGACAGCAGGGGTGGCCGCAGTTTCGCCGCCAGGGCGCCAGTGCCCGCGCCCGGCGCCGGGCGCCGGGCAGTCTCCTCTTTGCTCGCCATTGGCTAGTTTGTGCTCCGCATCCGGGTTCAGCCTTGCCCTGTGTACTGCAGGCCGGCCGGTGTGATGGCGCGGCCGTGCCCGTGAATGAACAGGGGATTATGGCGTAAACCGCCCCCGGCGTCGGCAAGCAAGGCCGCGACAGGCGATCGCGGCGCCGATGCGTCTCAGACCAGCTTGCTGCCGTGGCCGGCCCAGTAGCGGTCGCGCAGCACCCGCTTGAGCAGCTTGCCGGTCGGCAGACGCGGCAGTTCGGCCGCGAAGTCCACGGTGCGCGGGCACTTGATGCCAGACAGATTCTCGCGGCAGAACGCGATCAGCTCGGCAGCCAGTTCCGGCCCCGCTTCCGCCATGCTGGCCGGCTGCACCACGGCCTTGACCTCTTCGCCGAAATCTTCGTTCGGTACGCCGATCACGGCCACGTCCATGACCTTCGGATGGGTCATCAGCAGGTTCTCGGCCTCCTGCGGATAGATGTTCACGCCGCCGGAGATGATCATGTTGGCCTTGCGGTCGGTGAGGTAGAGGTAGCCGTCCTCGTCCACGTAGCCGATGTCGCCGATTGTGCTCCAGTCCGCGTGTCCGGGATGGCGCGATTCCCCGGTCTTGGCCGGGTCGTTGTGGTACACGAACTGGCGCCCCTCGGCAAAATAGATGGTGCCGGGTTGCCCGGGCGGCATCAGCGCACCCTCCGCGTCGCAGATGCGCAGCTTGCCGATCATGGCGCGCCCGACCGTGCCCTTGCGCTGCAGCCACTCGGGCGAGCTGACCACCGTCACGCCATTGCCCTCGGTGCCGGCGTAGTACTCCCATACGACCGGCCCCCACCATTCGATCATCTGCTCCTTGACCTGCACCGGACACGGCGCCGCGGCGTGGATGGCCGCGCGCAGCGACGACACGTCATAGCGGGCGCGCGTCTGCGCGGGCAGCTTCAGCATGCGCGAGAACATGGTCGGCACCACCTGCGTATGCGTGATGCGGTGCGCCTGCAGGAGCCGCAGGAAGTGCTCGGCATCGAAATGCTCCATCACCACCGAAGTGCCGCCGAGCGCCTGCACCGACATGTTGTAGCGCAGCGGCGCGGCATGGTACAGCGGCGCCGGCGACAGGTAGCGCATATCGGGCCCGAAGCCATACAACTTCTGGGTGAGCGCGGTCAGCGAAGTCGGTGTGTCGATGTCCGGGCTGCCCGGTGGCGCGTAGACGCCCTTCGGACGTCCGGTGGTGCCCGATGAATACAGCATGTCGCCGCCCGTGGTTTCGTCCTCGATGCGCTGGGCCGGATACCGTGCAAGCGCGGTTTCGTACGACGTGTAGCCGGGCAAGGTACCGTTTAGCATCAGGTAGCCCTTCAGGCCCGGCACCTGTTCCGTCAGCGCCGCGGCGACCTCTTGCTGTGCCCGGGACGTGATCAGCATCTGCGCGCCGCTGTCGCGGATGATGTAGGCGGCATCCGCCACGTTCAGGCGCGTGCTCAGGCAGATGAAGGTGATGCCGCTGCGCTGCGCGCCCCAGCACAGCTCGAACAGCCGCGGATGGTTTTCGATCAGGAAGGCCACCCTGTCGCCCGGCTGCAGGCCGTGGTCGCGATAGAGGCGGGCCACCTGGTTGGAACGCTCGTCCAGCTCGCGGTAGGTCACCACGGTGCCGTTGTCCATGATGACGGCCGGCTTGTCTGGGGTGCGCTGCGCGTGGACATACGGGTGCATGGTGGTCTCCTGGAATGCGAATGGGCACCGCCGCGTCGCCGGCGGCTGGACTGGATGCATTCTCATGAGCCCGGCCAGACTCGGGCATCGTCGGAAACGACGAACGGGCCGAGGCCGGTGCATGCGGCAGTGCGGCAAGAGCCGGGCCCGGGGCTTCGTCCGATGCGACGATGCGCGCGCGACCGGCTTGCGTCGAAGATGGCTGTCGCAGCACGTCCTTGCGTCATTGCCCCTTCCCATTCCGAGACATCCCTTGCCGAAAGGAGCCGCGGTGGATTTCCAGTTCAGCGAAGACCAATCGATGCTGCGCGACACGCTCGCGCGCTACCTGGCCGATCACTATGACTTCGAAGCGCGCCGCGCCGCCGTGCGTACAGAGGCCGGGTGGCGCCCCGGCTGCTGGCGCGCCTTCGCGCGCGAGCTCGGTATCCTTGGCGCCGGATTTCCCGAGGCGCTGGGCGGTCTCGGCGGCGGTGCGGCCGAACATTTGATCGTGATGGAACAATGCGGCCGGCACCTGGTGCTGGAACCGTACCTGTCGACCGTCGTACTGGGCGGCGGCGCCTTGCTGCATGGCAGCAAGGCGCTCGCAGAACAATGGGTGCCGGCCATCATCGGCGGCGAAGCCATCGTGGCCTGGGCCCACGCCGAACCGGCCAGCCGCTACTGCCGGTATGACGTGCAGGCGAGCGCGGCCGCGGACAGCGCCGGCTACGTACTCAATGGCCACAAGTCCGCGGTGGCGGGCGCACCGTTCGCCACGCATTTCGTCGTCAGCGCCCGCACCGGCGGCGCACGGCGCGACACCGATGGCATCAGCCTGTTCTGGGTGCCGCGCGACGCGCCGGGCGTGTCGCTGCGCGAGTACCCGACCATCGACGGCAACCGCGCCGCCGAAGTGCGGTTCGAGCAGGTCCGGGTGCCGTTCGGTCACCTGATCGGCGCCGAAGGCCAGGCGCTGCCCCTGATCGAACAACTGAGCGACGCCGCGCTCGTGGCGCTGAGCGCGGAAACCAACGGCGCGATGGCCCGCATGCTTGCGGACACGATCGACTATGCCCGCCAGCGCAGGCAGTTCGGCGTCGCCATCGGCAGCTTCCAGGTCCTGCAGCACCGCATGGCCGACATGGCGATGCAGCTGGAACAGTCCGTGGCATTGACCCAGGTCGCGGCCATGCAGGCCACGGCACCATGGTGCGAGCGCGCCCTGGCAGCCTGCGCGGCCAAGGCGCAGGCCGGGCAGGCCGGCCGCTTCATCGGCCAGGCCGCGGTGCAGATCCACGGCGGCATGGGCGTGACCGATGAACTGGCGGTGGGGCACTACTTCAAGCGCGTGACGGCCATCGACCTGCAGTTCGGATCGGCCGAGCACCACCTGGGCCGCTACGCCGACCTGCTCTACCCCGCGGCAGCCTGAGGCTGCGCCACCCAAACCCCAAGCATCCTTCAGTCCTTCAGCGAGGCCCGCCGATGCATCTCGAGTTCTCCGAGCAAGACCTGCAGTTCCGCGACCAAGTGCGCGCCTGGATTGCCGAGGCGTTCGACCCTGAATTGCGCGCCATGATGGCGCAAACCAAGAATGGCTACCTGGACAAGGCCGGCCAGGTGCGCTGGCAGAAGGCGCTGCACGCGCGCGGCTGGGCCGCGCCCAACTGGCCCGAGGCCTACGGTGGCCCCGGGTGGACGCCGACGCAGCGCCATATTTTCCAGTCGGAGTTGGCCGCGGCCGGCTGCCCGCCGGTGTCGCCGATGGGCCTGAAGATGGTCGCGCCCGTCATCATGAAGTACGGCACCGAAGCGCAGAAGGCGCGCTTTCTGCCGCCCATCCTGAAGTCCGATGTGTGGTGGTGCCAGGGCTACTCCGAGCCCAATTCAGGCTCCGACCTGGCATCGCTGCAGATGCGCGCCGATCTTGCCACCGACGGCGAAGGTGCCCACTACGTGCTCAACGGCTCCAAGATCTGGACCACGCATGCGCAATGGGCCGACTGGATGTTCTGCCTGGTGCGCACCAGCCGCGACGCGCGGCGCCAGGAAGGCATCTCGTTCGTACTCGTGGACATGCGCACGCCCGGCATCACGGTCGCCGCGCTACCCACGCTCGATGGCCCGATGCCCGGGCAGCAGGAAGTCAACCAGGTGTTCTTCGACAATGTGCGCGTGCCGGTCGAGAACCGCATCGGCGAAGAAGGCATGGGCTGGACGGTCGCGAAGTACCTGCTCGAGTTCGAGCGCGGCGGCACCTATGCTCCGACCTTGGGCAAGCAACTGGCAAAAGTCGCCGCGATCGCCGCCGACCAGCCTGGCGATGATGGCCGGCCGCTGCTCGAAGACGCCGGCTTCCGCCGCAGGCTGGCCCAGCTTCACCTGCGGGCGGCCGGACTGCAGGCGGTGGAGCTGAAGCTGTTCAGCGGCGTGGAATCGGGCAAATCGATCGGCGCGGCGTCGAGCATGCTCAAGCTGCTGGGGACGGAGGCCATGCAGGCCATCAGCGAACTGGCCGTGGAAGCGGCCGGCCCGGCGGCGCTGCCGTTCGTGCAGGACACCTGGGCCGAAATCCAGGGCCGGGAGGCACCGCCGCGTGTCGGGCCGGAGTATGCCGCCGTGCTGGCCCCGCGTTATTTCAACTACCGCAAGGCTTCGATCTACGGCGGATCCAACGAGATCCAGCGCAATATCATTGCCAAGCTGACGCTCGGTCTCTAGCGCCATCGGTAGCTGCGCACGTTGCGCGGCAAAGGCTTGTGGCAGACAGAAGCCCGCCGAAGCGGGCTTCTGTTTGTGCAACGGGCCTGAGCTACAACGCATTGCGCGGACACCCCGCCATCACCGCAATACTCCTTCCGTCCACCGGACGCTGCCCGTTCGCCGCAGCCTGCTGGACCGCGACTTCAGAATTTCCGGCCCCGATTGCGCGGGCTCGCTTGCCCCGTCTGCCAGGCCGTTCGTCACTGCGGGGCGAATTCTGCTTGGGCTGGCACATTACGGAAAGAGTAGAACTACTCAACCTCGCGCTCTCCTTGGCAAAATTGGCTGCACAGGACCTAACTCGTTTGAGGTGTTCTGCGCGCGCGGCCTTGCACCGCCAGGCCTGGATTGCGGATCATCACGCCGCCGTCTGCGGCGCAGGGCATCGGTTTGCGATGGTATGGCGCGAACGGCGCTGCGACTTCTCCCGCAGTCGTGCCAAGGCTGCAAGGCATCGCGCCGCTGAACGAACACTTTTTTTGTAACGACGGGCTTCCGGCAGCACTGGCCACGCAATCCGGCAATTGCCGTTGCGCGCGAAGTACAGGAAAATTTCCGGCCCTCCCGGATATCGGCGGGACACATCGTCCCTACAGCAACCGCCCGGCTCGACCGGTTGAAAGACCTGGCATGGCATCAGCAGAAGGAGCAAGCACCCGTGTCGGGTAACCCATCCATCGTCTACGTGGTTGACGACGACGAGATCGTCTTGTGGCTGTACCGCGAACTGCTTCAGCACCATGGCGTGGTCCTGAGGCCGTTCACGTCGCCGCGGGCCTTTCTCGACAGCTATTCCCCGAGTCCGTGCGAATGCCTGGTCTGCGACCTGCGCATGCCGGAACTCTGCGGCCTGGGCGTCCAGAATGAACTGCTTTCCACCGGCGACTGCCTGCCCATCGTCTTCGTCTCCGGCCACGCCGAAGTGTCGTCGGTGGTGGAAGCCATGCGCGTCGGCGCATTCGATTTCCTCGAAAAACCCGTCGATGGCGAGCGCCTGGTCCGGACGGTGCACGCCGCGCTGGAGCACAGCCGCGGGCTGCACGCGAGGCGGCTGGCCCTGACCGGGCGCCGCAAGCGCCTGGCCATGCTCACGCCAAAGGAACGCGAGATTGCCGAGCACGTCGCCAGCGGCAAGTCCAGCCGCCAGATCTCCGAGGCCCTGAGCATCAGCGTGCGCACGGTGGAGAACCATCGCGCGCGCATGACCGAGAAGCTGTCTATCACCTCCGTGGCCGAACTGGTGCGGCTGCTGTACGACCTGCCCGGGTCCGGCGTCTGAACCGGAACGCCTTCACGTCCTTCCCTGCGTTGGCGAGGCCTGCGGCCTCGCCCGCCGCGCTCGATCTCCGAAGGACTCACGGCCGTTGACCTGACGGCTGCCGCCGTTCTTCCGCTGCCTCCCTGTTCACCTCCTGCATGAACGGCTTGACGCGAAGCTTTTTTCGCGCCTAAACTTTTATGAACAATACGTTCATTTTTGAACACAAGCCACCAGATGCGGATCGCCCGAAGGAATCCGTCCTGGCGCCCCCACCACTGGCAGACAGCAGGCAGACAACATGACTTCACTGAAGATCGGCATCAATGGCGCCGGCATCGGCGGCCTCGCGGCGGCGATTGCGCTGCGCAAGCTCGGCATGGACGTGACCGTGTACGAACAGGCTTCCCGCTTCGCGCGGGTAGGCGCCGACATCAACCTGACCCCGAATGCCGTGCGCGCGCTCGATGGCCTTGGCGTCGGCGACGCCTTGCGCGAAACCGCCGCGCGCCCCACCCACCGCATCAGCCGTACCTGGGACACCGGCGAGGAAACCTCGCGCCTGCCCATGTCCGATGAAGCCGAGCAGCGCTATGGCGCGCCGCAGCTCACCATGCACCGCGCCGACCTGATGAGCGCGCTGGAAAGCGCCTTGCCGGCCGCCAAGGTCAGGCTCGGCCACAAGGCCGTGGCGATCGAGCGCAATGGCGGCGGCATCACCGTGCGCTTTGCCGATGGCAGCGAAGACGAGGTCGACGTGCTGGTCGGCGCGGACGGCATCCATTCGATGGTGCGCACCGCCCTGTTCGGCCAGGAGAGCCCGATCTTCACCGGCGTCGTGGCGTACCGCGCGGTGGTACCCGCCGAACGCCTGGCCGGCGTGCCCAACCTCGATGCCTTCACCAAGTGGTGGGGCACGGATCCGGCCTCGCAGATCGTCACCTTCCCGCTCAACCGTGGGCGCGACATCTTCATCTTCGCCACCGTGGCGCAGGCAAGCTGGCGCCATGAGTCGTGGACCACGCCGGGCCGCGTGGAAGACCTGCGCAGCGCCTACGCGGGGTTCCACCCCGAAGCGCGCGTCCTGCTGGACGCCTGCGACGACGTGCTGATCTCCGCGCTGTACGTGCGCGACCCGCTGCCGTCGTGGTCGGACGGCCATGTCACGCTGATGGGCGATGCCTGCCACCCGATGATGCCGTTCATGGCGCAAGGCGCCGGCATGGCGATCGAGGACGGCGTGGTGCTGGCGCGCTGCCTGGCCGAAGCCGCGGGCGACGGCCAGGCCGCCGTGCCGGCCGCGCTTGCCTGCTACCAGCGCGCCCGCCATGAGCGCACCAGCCGCATCCAGATCGGCTCGCGCAGCAATGCCTGGCTCAAGGAAGGCGGCAACGCCGACTGGGTGTACGATTACGACGCCTGGAACGTCGCGCTGGGTTGATTCCGGCGCTGCATTGCCCGTACGGCCGCGCCTGCGCGGCCGTTTGCCTTTTCCGATGACCATGCCCAAGCAAGCACGCCACGACACCGACGACACTGCCGACAACGACGACGCCAGGGACCAGCAACTGGTCTCGCCCGTCATCCGCGGGCTGCGGCTGCTGCGCTTCATCGCCGAAGGCGGCTCGACCGCCAACCTCAGCGAGGTAGGCCGGCGCATCGACGTGAACCGCGTCACGGTGATGCGGCTGCTCGCCACGCTCGAACACGAGGGCATGCTGGAACGCCTGCCGCAGGGCGGGCACGAGGTCGGCTTCGGCTTCCTGAAGCTGGCCGCGCGCGTCCTGGCCGCCAACGACCTGACCACGTTCGCGCGGCGCGTGCTGGCGCGGCTGAGCGCTTCGCTGCAGCTCTCGGCCTATCTGGTCGTGCGCGATGGCGGCCACGCGCTCTACCTGCTGCGCGATATGCCCAACACCTCGCTGGTCAGCAATATCCAGGTCGGCAGCCGCGTGGCCGCGCACCTGACCACGCCCGGCCGCATGCTGATCGCCGATCAGCCCCCCGAGGAACTCCGCGCCTTGCTGGGCGATGACCCGCTGCCGACCGCAACCGGCCAGAGCCCCGCCACGCATGCGCGCCTGGCCGAGATCCTCGGCGCCGACCGCGAACGCGGCTGCGCGTGGAGCTTCTCCGCCTATGAGGCCGGCATCGATTCCTGCGCCGCGCCCGTGCGCGATGCCAGCGGCGAGGTGATTGCCGCGATCAGCGTGGCCGGACCGCAGCAGCGCTTCGAAGCCGACGGCACGCTTCGTGAACGCGCGGAGCGCGAAGTCAAGGCCGCCGCGCGTGACCTGTCCGCCCTGCTGGGCGACCGCACCGGGAACGGCAGCCGGCGATAGCGCAACTGCCCGCGCGAAGTGCAGCCGCTATTCGGGCTATTCGGGCTATTCGGGCTATTCGGGCTATTCGGGCTATTCGGGCTATTCGGGCTATTCGGGCTATTCGGGCTATTCGGCCTTGATGTCGTATTCGCGGATCAGCTTCGCCCACGCGGCGGTTTCTTCGCGGATGCGCGCGGCGAGCGCGTCGGGCGTACTGGCCACCGGCTCCATGCCCTGGCGCTGCAGCTCGGTCCGGACCGCCGCCGTCCCCAGCAAGGCACGCACCTCGGCAGCCAGTCCGTCGACGGCCGCCGCCGGGGTGGCGCGCGGCACCAGCAGCGCATACCAGGAACTGACGTCGATGCCGGCCACGCCCTGCTCGGCCAGCGACGGCACGCCGGGTGCAGCAGGCGAACGCTTCGACTGCGTCACCGCCAGCGCACGCAGCTTGCCCGACTGGATGAACGGCGCCAGCGTTGGCCACGTGCCCAGCAACACGGGTACCTGGCCGCCCACCACGTCATTGAGCGCCTGCGTCGTGCCTTTGTAGGGCACGTGCATCAGCGTCACGCCGGCCTTGTGCCGGAACAGCTCTCCGGCCAGGTGCAGGCCGCTGCCGACGCCGGGGCTGGCATAGCCGAGCGGCGTCCCGGCCTGCGCCGACTGCCGCGCGAGCCGGATCAGCTCCTGCACGGAATTCGCCTTGACCGACGGATGCACGGCCAGCACGTTGGGCGAGCTGGCCAGCAGCGAGACCGGCCGGAAATCACGCTCCACCTGGTAGGACAGCGCCGGGAACAGCGTCGGGTTGATGGTCAGGTTGCCGGCCGGCACAACGAGCAGCGTGCAGCCATCGCCCGCGGCACGGCGCACGGCGTCAATGCCGATATTGCCGTTGGCGCCGGGCTTGTCGTCGACGATGTACGGAACGTTGGCATGCCGCTGCTGCAGCCCGTGCGAGAGCGTGCGCGCGAGTTGGTCGGCCGGCCCGCCGGCCGGGAACGGCACCACGATGCGCACATTGGCACAGGCGGCCTCGGCGCTCTGCGTTGCGAGGCCGGCCGTAGCCAGCAGGCCCGCCGCCACGGCAGCGAGCCAAAGGCGCCTGGCAGGGAATCCGGCCAGCCGGCCGCCGTGACTGAAATGACTTTGCTGCATCGGTCGATGGTTCAGCCCAGGCCGAACGGCCGGGGCGGTTCGGGCGGACGGTAGTCGAGCAGCCGCGACAGTTCCGCGGCGGCCCCCCGGACCATTTCCACCATATTGTCGAGCTGATCCGGCTCGATGCGCGAAGCCGGGATGGTTGCCCCCAGCGCCGCCACCACCTTGCCGGTACGGTCGCGCACGGGCGCCGCGATGGTCGAGATGCTGGCCTCGAAGAAGCCTTCCTGCAGCACATAGCCGCGTTCGCGGTCGCGCTGGACCATGTCGTAGAGTTCTTCCACCGTGCGCGGCGTGCTTTCCGAGAACACCTCCAGCCGCGATTCAGGATACAGCGCGCGCAGCTCGTCCAGCGACAGGTCTTCGAGCAGTACGCGCCCGAGCACCGTGGCGTGCGCCGGCAGCCGCGTGCCCACGTTGACCGTGCTGGCAAACGGGCGCGGCGACACGGACTTGGCCACGTAGACGATCGAGCGCCCGTCGCGCACCACGAGGTTGCAGGGGTAATGGATCTCGTCGCGCAGGCGGTCCAGCAGCGGGCGGCCCAGCTCGGTCAGTTCCAGCGAAGCCAGGTAATCAAAGCCCAGCCGCAGCACCGCCATGCCGAGTCGGAACTCGCGGCCGCCATCGGTGCGCTCGACGAAGCCCATCATCTCCAGCGTGGCCAGCAGGCGGAACACGGTCGAGCGCGGCACCTTCAGGCGCCGCGCCAGCTCGGCGGCCGACAGCGTGCGCTCGCGGCTGCTGAACTCCCCCAGCAAGCGCAGGCCGCGCTCCAGCCCGGGCACGATGTACTTGTCCTGGGCGTCTTCGGGCGGCGATTCGGTGGTCATGGTCTGTCTCTGAGGTGGCGTGTTATGGCGTTGATAAGGTGCGGGGTGCCGCAGGGGCGGCTCCTCGCCGCTCCCGCGCCCCGGTAAATGTCCCATATATCACGCCTGAGCCCCGCAGGGTACCCGTCACGCCGACAAACCCCGCGCTTATTTCAGGTAGTCGCGCAACCAGCCCGCGCACTGCTCCCCATACTGGGCCGGCCAGCGCACCACGATGGTTTCGTCGCGGCGGCGCAGTTCCACACAGATGTCGGAGTGCGGCCCGCGTTGCGCCGGCGCGCGCCCGAACAGCCGGGAGAGCAGCCCGCCGCCATGGCCATTCAGGGCCGGCGCGCCCACGGCATGGCCATTGTTGGGGCCAATGTTGGGGCCATTGCCGGCGGCCAGTGGCGCCGGCGCGGCAACCGCCGGCATGGCGGCGGCCCGCGGCGCTGCGACCGCGACGGGTGCCGCGCCCGCCACCGCTTGCGCGCCCTGCGGCGACAGCCGCGCCAGCAGGTTCGCGCCGAACTCGTCCCACATGCGATCGGCCTTGGTCTTCATCACGCTCAGGCCAAAGGTTCCGAGCCGGCCCAGCACGTCGACCTGGACCCGGATGCGCAGCTGGGTCGAGCCATCCTCCTGCTCCGTCAGGAAGATCTCGCTGGACTGGCGCAGCGAACTGGCGACGGACGCGTCCTCGCCGGTGCCCTCGGTGCGCAGGTAATGCGGCGCGCGCGTCTCGACGATCTTCGTGTGCAGGCGGAAGCGTGCATTGATGAACGCGATCTTCACCGCCATGTGCGCGATGTACTCTACGTCGCTGATGACCTCGATCGATTCCATGCCGGGCACGCAGGCGCCCATCACGTTCGGGTCGAGCAGCAGCTCCCACACGCGCGCCGGCGGCGCCGCGGTGACCAGGGTCTTTTCAATTTCCACGCATTTTCTCCGCGGCGGACAGGATGGATTCGACGATGCCGACATAGCCCGTGCAGCGGCACAGGTTGCCGTTCAGCCCGTGGCGGACCTCTTCTTCCGTAGGGTTGGGGTTGTTGGCCAGCAGCGCGCACGACGTCATCAGGAAGCCCGGCGTGCAGTAGCCGCACTGCAGCCCGCCGCACGCCATGAAGCACTGCTGCAGCGGGTGCAGTTCGCCGTCGGCGGCCAGGCCTTCGACGGTCATCACGTGGCGCCCACGCGCCTGCGCGGCGAGCATCAGGCAGGACTTGACGGCCTCGCCGTCGACCAGCACCGTGCACGCGCCGCAGATGCCGGTCTCGCAACCGCGCTTGGTACCGGTCAGGTTCAGGTCGTCGCGCAGCAGGTCGGACAGCATGCGCCGCGCCGGGACCTCGACGGTGTGTTCCTCACCGTTGACGGTGACATCGATGGTGATCTTGTTCATGGCAACTCCTCAGTCCGCGGCCACGCCGAACAATCCGGCGATGGTGCGGCGTGCGACCGTGCGCACGATGTGGCGGCGGAAATCCTCCGAACCGCGCATGTCCGATACCGCGTTGATGTCGGCGGCAACGATCTCCGCGGCCTCGGCCGCGAGCTCCGCGGTCACGGCCTTGCCTGTCAGCAGCGCCTCGGCCCGATGCAGTCGGGCAGGAATGGGCGTGGAAGCGCCGACGGCCAGCCGTGCCTCCACGCAGAAATCGCCCTCGCGCCGTACCGACAGCGCCACGCTGGCGAGCGGGCGGTGCTCGGCCGCTGTACGCAGGAATCGCGCGTAGCGCCCGTCCGCGCCCGCTGCCGGGGCCGGCAACCGGACCTCGGTAACGATCTCGCCCGGCGTCAGCGCCGTGACGTAGTAGTCGACGAGGAAGTCTTCGATCGCCAGCACGCGCTCGCCGCCGGGGCCGCTCAGCACGATCTGCGCGCCGAGCGCCATCAGGCAGCCCGGTGGGTCGGTGGCCGGATCGGCATAGCAAAGGTTGCCGCCGATGGTGCCCTGGTTGCGCACCTGCGGATTGGCCACGCGCGATGCCATGCTGGCGAGCATCGGATAGTGCTGCTGCACGATGGGCGAGCGCGCCACCTCGGCATGCAAGGTCAGCGCGCCGATGCGCAGGCCCTGGTGCGGGTCGAACGCGATGCCGCGCAGCGCCTCCAGCTTGCCGAGGTAGACCACATGGCTCGGCGTCAGCATGCGCTGGCGCATGCCGAGCATCAGCGCGGTGCCGCCCGCGTAGGCGCGGCCGTTGTCGCCGAGGTCCGCCAGCATGCGGCTGGCCTCACCGACCGTGGCCGGCTCCAGGAATTCGAAATCACGCATGGGCGGTCTCCTTCTCCGTCTCATGGCGCTCGCGCAGCGCCGCCAGCACCTTCTCCGGCGTGATCGGCAGCGAGTGGATGCGCACGCCGATGGCGTGATGCACCGCGTTGGCGATCGCCGCCGCGCCGGGCAGGATCGCCGTTTCGCTCGCGCCCTTGGCACCGAACGGGCCGTTGGGATCGTTGGACTCCACGAGGTCGGTGCGCAGCATCGGCAGGGCATCGGCCGTGGCCATGGTGTAGTCGGCAAAGTTGCCGTTCTGCAGGCGGCCGTCTTCGTAGCGCAGGTGCTCGTAGAGCGTCCAGCCGATCGCCTGCACCGTCGCGCCGTGGGTCTGGCCATGCACCGCGAGCGGGTTGATCGCCTTGCCGCAGTCGTCGGCGACAAAGCTGTCGATCACGGTCACGCGGCCCGTGCAGGTATCGACCTCCACCTCCACCGCCTGCGCCGCGAACGAATAGGCGGGTGCGATGTTGCCGTAGTAGCTAGCGTCATGCATCACCGTGGGCGCGTCATAGGTGGCGCGCACATGGATGCCTTCGCCGCCATGGCGGAAGATATGCAAGCGCGCGATCTCGGCGAGCATGGCCGACTTGTCGGGTTGGCCCGGCACGCTGATGCGGCCGTCGGCAAATGACAGGCTTGCCATTTCCACGCCGAACTTCTCCGCCGCCAGCGCCAGCACCTTCTGCTTCGCTTCCCGCGCGGCGCGCAGCACGGCATTGCCCGAGATGATGGTCACGCGCGAGGCCAGCGAGCCCAGGCAGAACGGCGAGGTATCGGTATCGGGCACCATCACGGTCACGTGCGACAGCGGAATCCCCATCTCCTGCGCGCAGATCTGGCTGAGCATGGTGTTGGCGCCCTGCCCCATGTCGCACTCGCTGGTCTGCAGCATCACGCGGCCGTCTTCATTGAGCTTGAGCAGGATGGTCGAGCCGTCCCAGTTGCCGAGCGTGCGGTTGCCGCTGACGTGCATGGCCGCCGCAATGCCCACGCCACGCCGGCGCGTGCCGGTGCCGCGCGGGGCATTGCGCTTGGCATCCCAGCCGATCGCCTGGCGCGTCATCTCCAGGCACTCCTGCATGCCCGTGCTGCCGATCTGCCAGCCGTGCACGCTGGTCTCGCCACGGCCGATGGCATTGCGCTTGTGCACCTCGATGGGATCCATGCCGATCATCCCGGCCAGCACGGTCAGGTGGCAGTTCAGCGGGAACTGCATCTGCTGCCCGCCAAAGCCGCGGAAAGCGCCGCGCGGCGGATTGTTGGTATAGGCCAGCACCGCGTGCGAGCGCACATTGGTGACGCGGTGCATATTGTCGCTGCGCATCGCGCTGACGTGCATGACGTCCCCGGCCAGGCCGGAGAAGGCGCCGCACTCGGCCGTGATGCGCACGTCCTTGGCCACGATCATGCCGTCGGCCGACAGGCCCATGCGCAGCCAGACCTTCGCGGGCACGCTCGCCCGCGCCCCCTGGAAATCTTCAAGGCGGTTGTTGACGAGCCGCACCGGACGATCGAGCTTCGTCGCCAGGAACGCGCAGATCAGGCTGTTGTTCTCCTCGACGATCTTGGCGCCGAAGCCACCGCCGGTGGTGGCCTGCACCACGCGGATCGTCGACGCCGGACGATCGAGCGCCTCGGCCATGCGGCTGCGCGCGAGGAATACCGACTGCGTCGACGCATACACCGTCAGCCGCCCATTGCCATCCTGCGTCGCCACGGACGCCATCGGCTCGAGGTAGCCCGGATATTGCGAGTGCATGTCGTAGGTCGCCTCGTACACCGCGGCGGCCGCGGCAAAGCCGGCATCCACGTCGCCGCGCTCGATGTGCATCTCATGGCCGATATTGCGCGTACCGGCATGGATTTCCGGCGCGCCGTCGGCCAGCGCGGCCTCGGGGCTCAGCAGCGCCGGCAACTGCTCGTACTCGACGCGGATCAGGTCCAGCGCATCGCGGGCAATTTCCTCGCTCACCGCCACCACGGCCGCCACTTCCTCGCCGACATGGCGCACCACGCCGGCGGCCAGGATGCGCTGCTCCTTGCGGTGCGGCCCCCACAGGCGCGTGGGTGTATCGCACCCGGTCACCACCAGCCTGACACCGGCCAGCGCCTTCGCCGCCGAGGTGTCGATGCCGACGATGCGCGCATGCGGGTGCGGGCTGCGCAGCACCTTCGCGTGCAGCATGCCGGCCAGCTTGATGTCGCCGGCATACTGCGCGCGTCCCATGACCTTCTCCCGCGCGGTCACCTGCGGCGTGGACGCTCCCACGATGGACTGGCTCATGCCCGCCTCCTGCGTCTTGTGTGGCATCGATCTGCTGCGTGCCGCGTCATTCCGCGGAAATGCCCATGTCGCGGATGACCTTGCCCAGGCGCTCGTAGTCGGAAGCGTTGACCTTCTCAAGCGCCGCGGGCGCGCCTCCGACCGGCTGGGCGCCGAACGTGGCCATCTTCTCGGTGACGTCCGGCAGCCTGATCACCTCATTGAGCTGCTCGTTGAGGACCTTGACCACTTCCGGGGGCGTGCCCCTGGGCGCCATGACGCCATGCCATGCCCCGACCACCACGTCCTTGTAGCCAAGCTCGGCCAGTGTCGGCACGTTCGGCAGCAGCGCCGAGCGCCTGGCATCGGTGATGGCCAGCGCGATCAGCCTGCCGGTGTTGATGTACTGCGCGACCGGGCCCAGCGTGACGTAGGCGAAGTTCACATGGCCGGCCACCACGTCGTTGACGGCCGGCGCCACGCCCTTGTACGGCACATGCTGGATCTTCACGCCTGCGGCGCGGTTCAGCATCTCGCCGGCAATATGCATCGGCGAGCCGGCGCCCGGGCTGCCATAGGTGAAGCTCTTGCCCGCCTTCGCCGCGGCGATCATCTCCGGAACCGTCCTGACGCCGGCTGCCGGGTTGGCCACCAGCAGCACCGCCTGCACCGCGGTCTGGATCACGGGCGTGAAGCTGTGAAGCGGGTCATAGCTGGCTGCCGGCGCGAGCTTGAGCACCATCGGCGCGAGCGTGAACGGGTTCGGCGTGTAGAGCAGCGTGTAGCCATCCGCCTGCGCGCGGCTGACGAAGGCGGTACCGACCACGCCTGCGGCGCCCGGCCGGTTCTCCACGATCACGGGCTGCTTGAGGCGTGCCGACAGCTTGTCGGCATACAGGCGCGCCATGGCATCGGTGTCGCCGCCCGGTGGATAGGCCACCACCATGGTCACGGTCTTGGTCGGATAGGCAGCGGCAAAGGCCGTGCTGCCCGCGGCAAGCGCCAGCGCCGCCATGGCAGTGGCGGCAAGGAAAAGTCGGCGGTCTCGTTTCATCAACAGCTCCTGTGGGGGCGCTTCGCGACGGGAGTCAGGTCAGTTTGTGCACAACGCGAAGACAGGGGTGGCTCGACGGAAAACACCTCTGCGTGTGTTTCATTGGTAAAACTCACGCTCACTACCGGAACGTTCCATCCATCGTAGGTCGAGCTTATTGACTACTCAACTTACGTTAATCACCGATTGACAATAGAGCTAATATGTAGACACAAAACGGGAGACCTCTGGCGCAGGCATGGACGGACACCACATCCGCCTGTGAGACAATCTGGCGCCCCGCACGCCGCTTGTGCCCCCGTACGTGCAACGGGCGCGCCGAATACGTCTCAACCGGAAAGAATTCGATGACCCGAAACACCGGGCCTGTAGCAGGCCAGCCAGCCCAGCCGGCGTCCCATCCGGACGACAGCCCCTGGACCGACCTGGACGAGGCCGGCAGCGGCCTCACGGTGGACAACTTCCTGACCACCATGCTGAGCCAGCTCATCACCAGGCTGCGCAGCACGGTGACCCAGCCCTATGCCGAACAGTTCGGACTGACCGTGCCGGAATGGCGCATCCTGGCGCTGCTGGCCCATGCGCGGCGACTGCCGTTCTCGGAGCTGGTGGTGCAGTCCACGTCGGACAAGGCGCTGGTCAGCCGCACGCTGCGGCTACTGGAGGAACGCGGGCTTGTGCACCTGGAAACCGAAGGCAACACGCCGCGCAAGAAGCTCATCTGCAATGTGACCGAGGCAGGAATCGCCCTGCATGATGAAGTCCTGCCGCTGGCGCGGCGCGGGCAGGCGGACGTGATCCGGCAACTGGCGCCGGAGGAGAGACGAGCGGTTTATCTCGGATTGAGGAAGCTGCTGAAGAGCCAGGGATAAGAACGGACCTGGCAGCATTCTCCGGTGCGTCGGCCAGGCCCTCGCACTTGCCGGCACCGCATGCCGCGGTGCCGGCGGTACCGCCTTACTGCGGCACCAGTTCCAGCCGCTCCCGGCTTTCCTTCTCCACCGCCTTGCGCGTGTACACTAGCGGGAAGTACTCCCCCTTGGCCCACAGCGGCGCCAGGTCGCGGTAGTGCGGGCTGGCCGGGTTGCCCGACTGCCCCGGCGTATTGACCACACGCGACGCGTCCCAGTTGCCCACGTCCAGCACCATGCGGAAGGAAGCGCCGGCGGTCAGCCGGAAATCGCTGTTGCGGTAGCTGGTGTTCATCGGCGTGAAGGCCGACCCGCCGATCGGACCCGCATCGACGTCATATTGCTGGTGCTCGGCGGCATCCAGGATGGAGTCCATCGGGTGCATGAACACCGCCGTGTGCAACTTGCCCCACTGCCACGCGCGCGGGTCGCCGCCGAGCTTGGCCTCCACTTCCGCCATCGCGCCCTTGAGCGAGGCGAGCATGACCTGGTTGCGCTTGTCCACGGTCATCCACCGCGCCGGCCGCTCCAGCACGTCCAGCACGCGCGCGGCATCGCCCGCGCCGATCAGCTTCGCCACCTCGGGCGCGGGGATCGCGCGCACGACGGCCGGGCGCAGGTGCTTGCTGAACCAGACCTCGAACAACGCCGCCGGCGCGCTGTCGGCGCGCTCGTTCCCGTCCCAGCCGCGCAGCAGGTCCAGCCCGCGCGCAAGCTGCGCGTCATCCGAGCGCAGGTCCTTCAGCACCGCCACCACGCGCCGCGCAGGCAGCGACACGGTATCGTTCTGCCACGCCATCGAATCCCTGACCGAGCTGCGCGCATTGGCCGCCACCAGGGCCCTGAGCCGCTGCGCGCGCGAGCTGTCGCTCCACTCATATCCCACCCCCAGTTTTGCGGCCGGGTGATCGGGCGGGATGTTGTTCTCGTTGGCGGTCACGACATAGCCGGCGGCAGGGTTGTACGCCCACGGCAGTTCGTCCATGTTGCGGTAGCCGGCCCACTCGTAGCGGCCATCGCCCGGCACCGGGGTCAGGCCGTCCCAGTTCGGCCGGTTCACGGTCAGGCCGCCCGGCAGCCAGCCAATATTGCCGCCGGTATCGGCATAGACCTGGTTCTCGCCGGGCGCGCCCCAGCGGTTCATCGCCGCACGGAACTGGTCCCAGTTGCGCGCGCGCATATAGTCCATCGAGCCGAAGTAAGGCGCCATGCCGTAGTCAAGCCATGCCGCGCGCAAGGCCCACGCCTGCCCGCGTTTTGCATCCGCGTACAGCACCGGCCCGTGGCGCGTAAAGTCGATCGCGACCTTGCGCGGCGTGGCTTCGCCCTTCACGGCGATCTCCTCGGTGATGGTCTCCATGGGCTCCCAGCGGCCCTTGTACTTGTACTCATGCGGCTGCGCGGGGTTGAGCTCGTAGCTGTACAGATCCTCCTGGTCCATATAGAAACGCGTCAGGCCGAAGGCGATGGTGCCGTTGTGGCCGATCGAGATGCCAGGCAGGAACGGTTCGCCCGCGCCGATCACCGACAAGCCCGGCGCGTTCAGGTGGCTGATATAGCGCAAGCTCGGCGCGCCATGCGAGCGGTGCGGGTCATTGGCCAGGATCGGGCGGCCGGTGGTGGTGCGGCGGCCCGCGATCACCCAGTTGTTGGAGCCCAGGCTGCGAGCCGTGTCGCTGGCGGGATCGACCCGGGCGTAAAGCTGGTCGACCGGCACCTGGCCGGCATCGGCGCTGGTCCAGGCTTCCTTGGGGAAGCGCGGCGCGGCGGTCGCGAGATCATAGGCACGGCGAAGCTCCGCGGCGGGAACCGAGCAGGTGTTCAGCCCGTCCGGCAGCCTGGGCTCGATCGGCGGATCGAGTTCGCGGCGCAGCCAGTCCGCGCGCGCGCCATCGTCCCTGGCCTCGCAATAGACCTTCGCGCGGTCGATCTCGCCGGTGAAGTTCAGCGTCAGGCCATGATGGCGAATGCGCACGATGTCTTCAGCGCGCCAGTGCGCGGGCTTGTAGTTCAGCTTGCGGAATTCCGGCGGCAGCAGCGCGGGCCGGCTTTCCGTCAGGGCGACATAGGCATTCACGCCCGCCACGAAGGCCTCGGCCACGCGCTTGGCGTCGGAGCCGTAGGCCAGCCATTCACGGTACATGTCGCCGCGGAACTGCACGGCACGCGCCATGCGGTCGCCCTCCACATAGGCAGGGCCGAAGTCCTTCGCCATCTCGCCCATCCCGCGCTTGCGCCACAGGTCGATCTGCCAGAGCCGGTCGCGCGCGGCCATGAAGCCCTGCACGTAGAAAGCGTCATAGAGCGTGTTGGCATAGATATGCGGCACGCCCCAGCGGTCCACCAGGATGCTGGCGGGCTTCTCCAGGCCTGGCACGGCAAAGCGCTCGGCGGGCGGCTGGGCGATTGCGGGGGTAGTGCAAGCGAGCATGGCCAGCGCTGCGGCCAGCCTGCGGGGGGACTGGAACATCGGATCTCCTCGTTTGTCGTGATGCCGCACGTTATGCTGCGCGGTCGACATCGAGGATAAAGGAAGGTGCCGGGATCGGCGAGCGCGGCAGCCGATCTCCGCACGCTGGGTCTGAGGGACGGGTGACTCCCCAACTGCCCGTCTGCCTATGCGCGTCCCGGCAGCTGTCTGACCATGGCCTACGTCCGCAATGCGGGCATCAACTTCATGACGGCGATCGCCGTTGGCATCCGGCACAAGTTCTGACGGGAGCTGCCGCGCGGCCGGGAGAACTCCTTCCACACCCATCGCGGTGAACCCACAAGAAAAAAGCCCTGTCGGCTTTCGACAGGGCTTTTTGTACTACGTCTTGCGCAGGTGCGTCAGATCGGTTCGATCTTCGTCGCGGCCGGGCCCTTCTGGCCTACACCAGCCACATAGCGCACTTTCTGGCCTTCCTGGAGCGACTTGAACCCGTTGCCTTGAATTTCGGAGAAATGGGCGAACAGGTCATTTCCGCCTGCATCAGGCGTAATGAAGCCAAAACCCTTTGAATCGTTAAACCACTTTACAGTACCGGTTTCCATGTAAGGACTCCATAAAAATTCTCGCCTAGCCAAAAAAGCGTGCGAGGCATGACGATCAAGGAGGAAACATGGAGAGAAAGTGGCGCCGCCGGGGCGTGTACCTAACGCTTCGAGGTTACGCTTGAAGATCCTGCACTCATCCTTATACAGGCATGCCACATCGCGGTCAATGAAGATCTCGCAGCAATCGAAGCGCACCGGCCAAAGAGGGCCGCCACAGCCAATGCGCTGGAGACCTCCGCGAAGCGGTGTCGGATCGTCTGCGATGCATGCTGCAGTCGCATCCCTCCGGCGCAAGAGATGGGTATGTTACTCTGCGCAAACTGCCTTGCAGTGGCGCGTGACGCCTCCAATGCCCCTGGACATCTGGCATTGCATATCATCAAGACACGGCGAAGCAAGCTCCCCCGCACTGCCACGGTCTGAACCCCGGCGCACTCCATCCACGTTGTCGAGCAAGCAGGGAGGAACCACCGAATCATGATCGAATCGATCCTGCTGGCCGTCACGCGCGTTGCCACATTCGAGGATCAAGAGGCAAAGACAAACGCCACTGGCTTTTTCTTCAAGCGAGGGCAGCGCCTGTTCGTTGTGACAAGCCGGCATGTGCTGATCGACGAGCCGACCAAGCACTTCCCCGACCGGATCGAGATAGAGCTGCATGTCAATCCGGACAACGTGGCAGAGTCCATCGGCTTCTCGATTCCACTGTATCGCGACGGCAAGAGTGTCTGGCGCGACGGGCTCGATGGCGGCGGCGGCATCGACGTGGCCGTGGTCGAACTCGACCGCACCGCGCTGCCGTCGGGTATGGTCTACCGGGCCTTTACGCCGGCCCACCTCTACCGGCCGCGCGACCGCATCGAAGCAGGCGATCCGTTGCTGATCGTCGGCTTCCCGCTGGGCTTCCATGACACGCTTCATCATTTGCCCGTCGTGCGCCAGGCGGTCATCTCATCCTCGTTCGGCATGCGCTTTCAGGGGCATGGCTACTTCCTGACCGATGCGAGGACGCATCGCGGCACGAGCGGAGCACCGGTGGTCATGCGCATGCCCAGGACCGATGCCTCCACGCGCGCGCTGCCGTGGATGCTGCTCGGCACCCATTCGGCGAGACTGGACGTGGGCTCGCGGGACTTTGAATTGGACGAAGCCCTGGGCCTGAATTCCGCCTGGTATGCCGACATCCTGCTGCCTCTGACCGAGGCATGATCCGGCAAGGTGGTCGGGCTTGATGGATCCTGCATTCCATGGAGTCGCCCCGAAGCCGCAGTACCTGCCCGGATAGCCCACCCGGCAGGGAATCTCAGAAGGTGGTACCATTCGCTACCGTCGAGTGACATCGACGCCAAATGCGCCGTCCGCCAAACATCATTAGAAGAGTACCGGCGGCAGCACGGGCGTACACCCGAACCTTTCGCGGCAACAATCTGCCGCAATCATTTCCGACCCGCGGCACGTCCGCTCCGTAACCAGCGCGCATGTACCAGGCGTGCCGGGTAGCGCAAGCACGGTCAATCCCAAGCCAGTTTCCCTGCCTGCGATGATGCGCAGGATGCGACACTGAATTTCTGCAATGGCAACCGATCGCCGGGCACGCGCGTACCTCTCCCGCATGGGAAAGCAGGACACGCCCTCCAGGATCGAGCGCCGCCCGAACAGGCAACAATTTGAATCCCCGTATTACTCCGTTCACGGTTTCGGTTTACCCCATCCAACAAGAGCCCGGCGTCTGGTTCGCGAACTACATGATCTCCGAGTACAAGGACGGCGCTGAACGCATCGTCGCGAACGTCTCGATGCGGCATGCCACGCACCATACCGAAGCCAAGGCCAGGCAAGCCGCCCGCCATGCGGGGGAAAGCGCAGTGGCGCACATTCGCTTGCTACCGGCCGCGCATCGGCACGCTACAACCCCCTCCACGTCACCGCGTGGCATTCGCTGAAACAGCAAGGAGCATCCATGGCTAAAGAAGAACTGGTGGAATTTGGTGGAAAGGTTTCGGAAGTCCTTCCGGATAACCGCTTTCGCGTCACGCTGGAGAATGGCTTCGAGGTTTGGGCCTATTCGTCCGGGCGGCTCAAGAAGAATCGCATACGTGTTCTTGCGGGGGACCGCGTCACGCTCGAAATGTCGCCATACGATCTGACAAAGGGGCGCATCAACTATCGTCACAAGTCCTGAGCGAATCCGGCGTTTCCTCGCTCCCGGAAAAGCGATCACTGTTGACGCCACCGTGGAATGGGATCATCTTCCTCTTGGCACAGGTCCGAACAAGACCGCAGCCTCTGGTGCACATAGGGCTCCCATCCACGAAGCAACAATACACGGCGCAAGCCAATAAGATCCGAGGTGCATGATGCAGCGAGACAAGTCTCTGTTGGACAGAATCCTCCTGGCGCTACGCGCCGAGATCCAGGCCTCGATGACCGATCTCCAGCTTGGCAAGGCCCTTGGCAATGTCGAGCCGTCCAGGCTAGCCCACCATCTCCTGCTCCTGCAGGACCATGGACTGGTGGAGAAGACCCCGAATATAGCGTGGCGCCTGACATGGAACGGCCACGACCGGGCAGACGCCAGCCTGTCACGTTAGCCTGCTGGCGCCAGGCAACTACGCATTCGAGAACGCGCACATTGCCTTGAACCATCGACCGGCCATGTCGGCGGAACCCGTTCGCATGGCTGCCTGCCGCAGCTACCGAAGGGTTCCTCTCCATGCTCCACGCGCTTCCCGGCACATGGAGTTCCGGAGCGGCCCTCCTTGCACGACAGCTTGATTTCGATCCGAGTGCGCACAGCAACATCACGCCGCCCCGGGTCTGGGCGCTTGCAGATTCGAGCGCCAGAGTTTCATTGACTACGGTGGGAAAGCTCCGTATAACTGATCGTGCAGGATCTTCAAGCAGCCATGCCATCCGCATTGACTCGCCCGCTTCTGGTTCGCTTCTACGGGGCGCCCTCTTCAATGCCGTCTCCTTGATCTTCTCGCTGCGCCGCACTTGTTGAGGCGTGGATTGCTGCAAGACAACGACGGAGATGAGTACATCCTTGATCCCGAATACCCGGAGCGCGGCAATCCCGTGCAACGCGAAGCGTGCGAATCACGCATCAGCCAGCGTGGGTTAGCCTGCCTCTCTTCCAGTCAGCCATCTCTCGTTCGGGATAGCTGAACCGCTGACCGCAGGGAAAAGCCTTTCATTTACGGAGGGAAGCGTGTGTTGGCAGTCTACTCTTCCAGTTTTATCTTGTTTGTCCTCTCGCAGTTATTCGAGTGGTACCGACGGCGAAGCGAAATGCCGAGCAGAACGCTCCATTGGCTTAGTGCGGTCACCTACTCCACATCATTACTGGTGATGGTATGTGCCGTTGCAAAGATGGTCATCACAAACTAAGACACAGGCTGGTTGACGAGCGCCCACCATGCGGGCACGAATGAGTTGGCTGTGCCAGGAGTATCGAGGCATGTACATACATGTCACGGCATTCGAGGCTTCCGGCGACTCTGTTCGCACGGGCGCTCCCGGGCCGAAATGGGGCTATATGATGGCCATCCGCTATACAGCGGACCGGGACGATCGAATGTTCTGTAAATCATTCGACGAAGAGGATGATTACTACACGCGCACGGCGGCGGAGCAGGCAGCCGTCCACTATGGCAAATTCGCTGTCGATATTATTCATGGCCTGGCTTGAGGCGCGGCCGCGTATCGCCTCGGGGAGGCACAAGCCGAATCCATGAGTTGTTCGCAGCGACTCGGAATGATCGCGTGCCAGCGGCCTTTATCCAGATCGGATATGCAAGACATCAAGCAAGGCCACAGTGGATAGTCTCGAATCTTGATGGAATACCTGAACGCCGTCACGAAAGGCGGCGTTCAGGAACCCTACCATACCTGGAGTGACATGATGGACAACTATCCTGCAGCAAACCACAAGGGTTTCGATATCTACCCGCTGGTCTATAAATTCAACGCACCTCGCAAGTGGCACGAGCGCCGGCCAGACCGCTCATACAGTGCGTCCGTGGTCATCTGCCGGGAAGGCGAACCACCCAGCGGCACAAGCGCGCGCGTGTTCCACGTTCCGGATATGCACTGGTCTGACCTGGGGTTAGCGAAGCGCGCGGCCATGCAACACGGCGAACACATTATCGAAGGCCAGGTCGCAGGTGAGTCGCTGGCCGGTCTTTGACAGCAAACGCTGAATCCCTTCTTTGGAATAGAACCTGCCTGCAGACGCATACTCCTGACGAAGGACAGGAGTGCGGCCTATGGCCGCAAAGCGGTGCGTCTTAGGTGGATTGCTTCGTGGATTGCTTCGGCCGCGGCGCGCTACTTTCCTTCGTCCGGCACGTTGTACATCTCGCGCAGCCCGCTGGCGAACGGGCGGATCGCCTCCAGGCATGCGGCGCTGTTGCCGCCTTCCATGGTTGACAGATTCCAGTTGCAGCCCCCGGCATCCGCGGCATGCCAGAACACGTCACCAAAGCAAGCGCCCGCGCATTCGGAGAATTTTTCCTGTTCCGCGCGAAGCATGGCGCGCAGTTCGGCCTTGTTTTTAACCTGTCTCGACATGATGTCTCCCCTTTCTCTTTCGATCTGAGCCTGTGGACGGCCGACGGGCTACCTCGCCTTGACGGAGGTGGACATGCCGTCGATCGCGTCCCTGGCTGATGACAGGGCCAGCGCGATGGCAGCATGCGGCGCACTGGCGAAATGCTGGATCATGGGTGGCAGCCGCCTGCGGGAACCCATTCCTGTACTGACTTGCGTGATCGTGACGGTAGCGAGGAAGCGCGGAACCAGGTCGCTGCCGAGGACTGCACCGGGGGCGTGACGCACCCTTGCAGATACCCTGAAGCCTTTGTAGATTGCGTTGTTCTGAGACATGTTGGTCTCCTTTCAACACCGAGCATACGCGGATATGCCGGGACGTGTCCGATTTACTTTCGGCGACAAGGTAGCAATGTCATCGCGAGCCTTTGCCTCTCCGTAGTCCAGCGCCGCATCGACGCTGTGAAAGTAGTCGGTGCCGTCGATGAGATCGTAGGAATGTACGCTCGGAAGATCGCCTCTGATGGGCCGGCAATCCGTACGAGCGATCGCGTAGCGGACTACGTAGCCAATCGCTCCGGCCAACCGGGTGGGACCGAGGTGTTGCTCAGCTTCGATCAACACTTCATATTCACCAATCGTGACGCGTCTTTGCATATCCAACCTCCGCTCTCGGCCTCCGTTCATTCTTCCGGTCCAAGAATAACGTCCACGGCGGCGCGTCCAGCCAGCTCCGCCACGAGGTAAGCCCAACGTCTGGAGTACGGCCCGCCAAAGACTTTGATGCGCTTGCCAATCGCTGCGACGCCTGGCGGACTCATGGGTCCCTCAATCTGGAACCAGACGTCGAACATGTCCCTGGATGCCAGATGGAGATCGACATGGATATCGAACCCTCGATACTCCGTCACGCGATCCATCGCCCGGATCGACACGGCCGACGAAGCGGCGATCATAGCCATCTGAAATTCGGCATCAGGTCACTATGCTCGTCGACCCCGACGCCGCCCAGTTCGTTGATGATTTCCTTCAGGGCTTCCTTCGATCGCGAATCGCAACTGGCGATCATCAGCAACTGTCCCGGTGCCATTTGCGCATTCCGCCGCCACAGCGCAAGGCGACCGATCCTGGCGCCGACCAATCCGCCGACCCACCATCCGATCATCGCGGCAAGCATGACGGCGCCCACATACGCAACGGCAGTGGCATTGGCGCCGGCGGAAACGCCGTATCTGAAGATGACAAGCGCGCCGACGATCGCGCCGACGAAGATTCCTGTGATCGCCGCCTCTTCGCGGTACGTGATCTGACCGACGTCGATCGTCGGCAATCCGTCGACGGGCTGATTGTCGCGCTGGACAAACCACGGCCCTGCGACGAGTGCCGGGGTACCGGCCAGGTCGCCCAATCGCGCTTGTGCCCGTCGCGCCGTGGCGGTGTCTCTCAGACTGAAATACAGCAGCGTACGCATGAAGTCACCTCACGCAATCTCGGTTTCAATTTCCGGCGAGCCGGCGGATGCCTGCCTGATGGCTGCGGCCGATGCTCCTGATGCCCCTGGCTCGGGTGCAGGACGGTGACCGCAGGTCTGGCCAGCCTTCGTTGACAGCACGATCCCAGTCAATCAGCAGCGTGATTGCCTGATGCCATTGGCGCGCTGCCAATCGCACGACTCCGAATCGCCGGGTGTTTCTCTTCGGCGGCCTGCCGGCCTGACGGTCGCGTAGAAAGCGTGTGACATGGATGGCCCGGTAAGTGGTCTCTGCAGATTCTTTCGGCACGATAGCTTCCTTCATCGCTTGCCAGGCTGGTTTAGTGACGGCAGTGTTGAAAAATTGTCACCGTAAAATTTGTCACCGTTGTAGGCACCGATCTTCCATTGCCAGCGGGTAATCATTTCCACCCATAGGGCATTGCGGGAAATCGTTACGGCATCGTCATCACGATGAGAGCACGGCTCCGTCAGCCTGAAACGCGGAAGCGCAGCAGCAAAGGCGGAGGCCAGCTTTGTGATCGGCCTTGCGGAGAAGCGTCTCCCCCGCCAGACATCGGTTGCATCGATCCCGGCGAAAGACTGACTGACTTGAATACTGGGGGATTGGGCGAACGTCGGTCGCCGCGCGGCATCTTGCATGAAATTTCCGGGAATCCCCATGAGTGACTTCAGGAGTCACCAGTCCTAAGACGTCATCGAGGGGGAAGGCCCGGAAACGAGTGATAAGCGAACCAGACGCACCTGGCTTCTGAAACGCTGTACCTAACAGTATAGGAGGGCGATGCACACCGTCCTAATCCCCTTACAAATTGGTCGCGCAGACGCTGCGACATGCACCTGCAGTGCCCGCTTCTGGCGCTACACTGAAATGGATGGCCGGAGCCGTTCACGCGGCCGACACCATCTCCGCCTCCATGTCGACACAAGGTCAGCAATGAACCGTCTTCGGTACTCGGTGAACCTGTCCTATGAGATCCAGGATCCCACAGGAGACTTTCTGTTGATTGTCGAAGCTGCGAAGACCGCAAGACAGTCCGTGGTCTCCGAGCGCCTGACGCTCACGCCACCGGTTGACGCCGCTCGCTACACGGATCCACTCTGCAACCGCCTGCTCAGGATACGTGCGAACAAGGGCCCGCTGGCTATCCGCTATGAAGCTGTGGTGGACATCGATCATCGTCTGGACGATGGCATGTCACTCACGGAGGTACCCGTCGCCGAACTTCCCTTCGATGTACTGTCGTACCTCGCGCCGAGCCGCTATTGCGAATCCGACCGCATGATGGAGTTCGCCATGCGCGAGTTTGGCGGCATGCGCCCCGGCTATTGGCGCGTGTATGCGATTCGGGAGTGGGTTCGCAACCATGTGCGCTTTCTTTCGCGATCCACCAATGAGCGCACCTCGGCCATCGATACGATCGTCGAGCGCACCGGCGTCTGCCGGGATTTTTCCCACCTGATGATCGCGATCTGCCGCGCCCTGAGTATTCCCGCCCGCATGTCCAGCAGCGTGGACTATGGCGCGGATCCCGCCATGGGCGCGCCGGACTTTCACGCGGTGGTCGAGGTGTTCCTGTCGGGCGGATGGTACCTGCTCGATCCATCGGGGGTATCCATTCCGACTGGCCTGCTGCGCATCGGCACCGGCCGGGATGCCGCCGACATTCCGTTTGCCGCCATATTCGGCAAGGTCGAGTCGAAGCGCCCCTTTATCGAAATCCAGCCAATCGCCGACCCCGCTGCCGGGATTGGCCTGCCGCTAGCAACGACAAGCGCCATCTCCACCTGGTAGCGCCATCAGCGCGCTTCGCCTTTCATCCCTTCGATTTCCATGGCGGCGTTCCAATCCTCGTATGCCGCAATCGGTTCCATGGCCTCGTCGACGAACGATGCCGCACGTTCCGCGGCAGCCGACGGTCCCAGAAGAGCATCGTCCCGACTACCATCCTCGGCCTTCGGCGGCAGCAACATGTCTTCGAGCATCCCGCGCAGTTCCGGGGTGTCCCAGGGCTTGCCACGCCTCGTCTTTCTGTTCTGATAGTGGCGAACCTCCGAGTCTTGCTCGGCGGTAAGTGGCAGGCCTCGGAATGTAGAGCCTGCGTCAGGATGGATCATGATGTGCCTCCCTCATCGGTCGGCATTCGTTGAATGAAAAGGTATCGCCCTGCGGTGATTGCGCGCATTGCCCCGGGGGGCTTAAGACTTCCTCTTGTCGAGACCGTCGTTCCGGACCCGCGACTGAACCGTGCTGAACGGGGTTGCCGGGACGGAAGGCTTCTTGGGTTGCTTCGGCTTTTTCGCTTCACGGTTACCGCGTAGTTGGCTTTTTGCCATGAGAAACTCCTGCTGCATTACTTGCCGGTTGGCAACCCCAGCATACGCGCTAAGTCTTCGGCAAAGGGAATTATTTCGCCCAACCCATGACTTCGTATGGCTCCAGCGCGTGAGGGTCCCTGTCCCTGGCATCGAGCGTTCCGCCTCGCGGCCCTCGCGCCCCGGCACGGACGCGAGCGAGGCATCGGCCGATGCCTGCTGGTGGACAGGGCTGCGCCACGGAGGCGGCGCGGCTCACCCTTAGGATCCGCGTCGTCATGATTGTCAATGCTTCACAGGATCGAAGGAATTGCGCACACGGATCCGGCCATCACGGCCATGGACGAAGAGCTTGACCCCGTCCTGCTTCGCCGCGTCCGTGCCAGCGGCGATTGCCTCGGCTTCCGTCGGGAACAGGACGGTAGCGCCGTTCGGGCCTTCCACGGTGACAGCCCAGCCTCGATCGTGATCCGGCATGACGTGGATATTTCGAGAAGTCATGATCATCCCCGGCTGCTTGCTCTGCACAGCCAGTCTCGCGCAGAAAACTGTGTTTCCGCAATCAGTCGCTGTCCCACGACGGGAAGCGCACATCCGTTCGAGTGCAAGTCAGCGGAGAAAAGGGGCGCACATGTGCGCCCCTGCCGGACTGCGTCGATGGCCTCCACTCATGTGAGCGCCGCCATGTCCGGCAAAGCGGCAATCACGATGCGCTGGACTCCCGGGTGAGCATCCGGCTTTCCCGAGGCTTGCCCCTGAGGTACCAGGCGAGTGACAGCAGGGCAACCCAACCCGCACCGATATAGAGCGCTACGCGCGTGTCCTCGACATATCCCAGCACGCCGATGACGAACAACATGAAGGCAATCGCAAGCGCCGGACCGACAGGCCACATCGGCACCTTGAACTTGAGGGCGCGAACCTCCTCGGCCGACAGGCGACGCCGCATGGCAACCTGGGACAGCAGGATCATGAGCCAGACCCATACGGTCGCAAAGGTCGCAATCGATGCGATGATCACAAACACCTGCTCGGGAATCAGGTAGTTCAGCACCACGCCGCCGAGCAGTGCGGCAGCCATCGCCAGCACCGTCACCCAGGGCACACCATGACGCGAGGTGGTCGCAAATAGACGCGGTGCGTGGCCCTGCTCTGCCATGCCGAACATCATCCGTCCGGCACCGAAGATGTTGCTGTTGATTGCCGAGATGGCGGCGGAGATGACGATCAGGTTGAGAATCGCGGCGGCAGACTGGATGCCCAGCCCGGAGAAGATCTGTACAAACGGGCTGCCCTGGCCGCCAATGCCGGTCCACGGAAAGATTGCCATCAGCACGGTCATCGTCAGGACGTAGAACAGCAGGATCCGGGCCGGCACTGCGTTGATCGCCCGCGGAATGACTTGCTCAGGGTTCTTCGCTTCGCCGCCGGTGATGCCGATGATCTCGATGCCACCATACGCAAACATCACCACGGCCAGCGACGCGATCAGCCCGCCCGCACCGTGCGGCAAGAAGCCGCCATGCGCCCACAGATTGGTCAGGCCCGGGGTGTGTTCGCCATTCATCTTGACGCCGAGGAACAGGATCAGGATACCGCCAATGATCATCGCGGCGATGGCAAGGATCTTCACCAGCGCCAGCCAGAACTCCAGCTCCCCGAACACCTTGACGTTGCACAGGTTCAAGCCGCAGATCAGCATGACGATGCCGAGCACCCATACCCATTGCGGAACTTCCGGAAACCAGAATCCCATGTAGATGCCGAATGCCGTTACGTCCGCGAGGCAGACGATGATCATCTCGAGGATATAGGTCCATCCGGTGAGAAAGCCCGCGAGCGGCCCGAGGTACTCGCTTGCATACCGTCCGAAGGAACCGGATACCGGCTCGCGCACTGCCATTTCGCCGAGCGCACGCATGACCATGTAGACTGCCGCGCCGCCCAGGATATAGGCCAGGATGACGGCCGGGCCAGCCATCTGGATCGCCGATGCCGAGCCGTAGAACAGGCCCGTGCCAATGGCCGAGCCAAGCGCAAGGAAGCGGATATGCCGCGCGCTCAGGTTGCGTTGCAGGTTTTTCAAGCTGTCTCCAGAAAGATATCGGGAAGGGGACCGACGGTCCCGAGGCGCGCGGATCTTCGCCCGCTCCGCGCCAGTGCAGGCGTCTTCTCTCAGAGGCTTGGCAGCATGCCCGCGGGCAGCAGGGCCGAGAGGTGACGCTCGGCGATCAGGACGCTGGCAGCTTCGATGTCCGGGGCGAAGTAGCGGTCCTTGTCGTAGAACGGCACTGACTGTCGCAGCAGCCCACGCGCGCGCTCGAGTGCGACCGAAGTCTTTGCCCCCTCGCGGAAATCGAGTCCCTGGCAGGCAGCGAGCCACTCGATGGCAAGGATGCCCTTCACGTTGTCAGCCATCTCCCAAAGACGCTTCCCGGCGTTGGGTGCCATGGACACGTGGTCTTCCTGATTCGCGGAGGTCGGCAGGCTGTCGACGCTGGCGGGATGCGCGAGCGCCTTGTTGTCCGACGCCAGGGCAGCGGCCGTGACCTGCGCGATCATGAAGCCGGAGTTGACGCCGCCATTGGCGACGAGGAACGCCGGCAACTGCGACATGTGCTTGTCCATCATCAGTGAAATGCGCCGCTCGCTCAACGCGCCAATCTCGGCCAGTGCCAGCGCGAGGTTGTCCGCTGCCATGGCCACCGGCTCCGCGTGGAAGTTGCCGCCCGAGATGATGTCCCCTTCCTGCGCAAACACCAGGGGGTTGTCGGACACCGAGTTCGCTTCGACGGCAAGGACGTCCGCCGCATTGCGGATCTGCGTCAGGCAGGCGCCCATGACCTGCGGCTGACAGCGCAGGGAATAGGGATCCTGGACCTTTTCGCAGCTTGCATGGGATTGACCGATTTCGCTGGTCGGCCCCAGGAGGTCACGATAGATCGCCGCCGAGTCGATCTGGCCACGCTGACCGCGCGCCGCGTGGATACGCGGATCGAACGGGGCACGCGAGCCAAGCGACGCCTCGACGGTCAGCGCCCCGCTGACGCTCGCCGCGGCGAACAGGTCTTCTGCCTGGAACAATCCCTGGAGTGCGTAGGCCGTGGAGACCTGCGTGCCGTTGAGCAACGCAAGCCCTTCCTTGGCTGCGAGCGTGAGCGGTTGCAGATCGGCAATGGCAAGCGCTTCACGTGCGGGCAGCCATTCGCCGCGATAGCGCGCGTCGCCCTCGCCGAGCAGCAGCAGCGACATGTGGGCAAGCGGCGCCAGATCGCCGGACGCACCGACCGACCCCTTCAGCGGAATGCGGGAGTACACCTCGGCGTTCACCAGCGTGATCAGCGCGTCGATGACCTTGCGACGGATGCCGGACAGACCGCGCGCCAGGCTGTTGATCTTGAGCACCATGATCAGGCGCACCACGGCGTCATCGATCGGCTCGCCTACGCCGGCCGCATGCGAGAGCACCAGCGAGCGCTGCAGGCTCTCCAGATCCTCGCGCGCAATGCGCGTCTGTGCCAGCAGGCCGAAGCCGGTGTTGATGCCATAGGCCGTGCGGCCTTCGGAGATGACGCTCTCAACGCAAGCCACGCTGCGGTCGATGGCCGCGAAGGCACGCTCGTCGAGCGTGATCCTGACGGGATGCTGATGGACGGCACGCAGTTGCGCGAGCGTCAGCTCACCGGGTTGCAGATGCAGGGCGGTGGCCGACTGGTTGGCTTGATATGACATGTTCAGATTCACTTGGAGGTGCCGAGCATCGGCAGGTTCAGACCGTTTTCGCGTGCGCAGTCGACGGCGATGTCGTAGCCCGCATCGGCATGGCGCATCACGCCGGTGGCCGGATCATTGTTCAGCACGCGCGCGATGCGCGCGGCGGCTTCATCGGTGCCGTCGCAGACGATCACCACGCCCGAATGCTGCGAGAAGCCCATGCCGACACCACCGCCGTGGTGCAGGCTCACCCAGGTCGCGCCGCTCGCGGTGTTGAGCAGCGCATTGAGCAGCGGCCAGTCGGAGACCGCGTCCGAGCCGTCCTGCATGGACTCGGTCTCGCGGTTCGGGCTGGCGACCGAGCCCGAATCGAGATGGTCGCGGCCGATCACGACCGGCGCGGACAGCTCGCCGCTGCGCACCATCTCGTTGAACGCCAGGCCCAGCCTGGCGCGCAGGCCCAGGCCCACCCAGCAGATGCGTGCCGGCAGGCCCTGGAAGCTGATGCGCTCGCGCGCCATGTCGAGCCAGCGATGCAGGTGGGCGTCGTCGGGGATCAGTTCCTTGACCTTGGCGTCGGTCTTGTAGATGTCCTGCGGATCGCCCGACAGCGCGGCCCAGCGGAACGGGCCGATGCCGCGGCAGAACAGCGGTCGGATATAGGCCGGCACGAAGCCCGGGAAATCGAACGCATTGTCGACGCCCTCTTCCTTGGCCATCTGGCGGATGTTGTTGCCGTAGTCGAAGGTCGGCACGCCCAGCTTCTGGAAGGCCAGCATGGCGCGCACGTGCGCGGCCATCGAGGCCTTGGCGGCCTTCACCACCACGGCCGGCTCGCGCTGGGCGCGCTCGCGGTATTCGTCCCAGCCCCAGCCGGCGGGCAGATAGCCATTGAGCGGATCATGCGCGCTGGTCTGGTCGGTGACCATGTCCGGGCGCACGCCGCGGCGCACCAGCTCGGGCAGCACTTCGGCGGCGTTGGCGCACAGCGCGATCGAGACCGACTTGCCTTGCGCGGTGTAGCGGTCGATGCGCGCCAGCGCGTCGTCCAGGTCGGTGGCCTGCTCGTCGACATAGCGCGTCTTCAGGCGGAAATCGATGCGGCTCTGCTGGCATTCGATGTTCAGCGAGCACGCGCCGGCCAGCGTCGCGGCCAGCGGCTGCGCGCCGCCCATGCCGCCCAGGCCCGCGGTCAGCACCCAGCGGCCCTTGAGGCTGCCGCCGTAATGCTGGCGGCCGGCCTCGACAAAGGTTTCATACGTGCCCTGCACGATGCCCTGGCTGCCGATATAGATCCACGAGCCGGCGGTCATCTGGCCGTACATGGCCAGGCCTTTGGCGTCGAGCTCGTTGAAGTGCTCCCAGCTGGCCCAGTGCGGCACCAGGTTGGAGTTGGCGATCAGCACGCGCGGCGCGTCGCGGTGGGTGCGGAACACGCCGACCGGCTTGCCGGACTGGACCAGCAGGGTCTCGTCGTCTTCCAGGCGGGTCAGCACCTCGACGATGCGGTCATAGCACTCCCAGTTGCGCGCGGCGCGGCCGATGCCGCCGTAGACCACCAGTTCCTTCGGGTTCTCCGCGACCTCGGGATCGAGGTTGTTCATCAGCATGCGCAACGGCGCTTCGGTCAGCCAGCTCCTGGCGGTCAGCTGGTTGCCACGCGGGGCGCGGATCTCTACATCGCGGAATCGCGGGTTCTGGGGGTTCTCACTCACGGCAGCTCCTTCGGAATCACTGGCCCGGCCACGCCGGGAAACATCACCTGATAGGCGTGTATAGTCTTGTATATACAAGCATAGATGTATTGGGGTATTCCCGAAGATCGGCAAGACCGGGCGGCCAGATGTGACGGCGCCCGGACGTAGCCGGGCGCGAGTGTCGAATCAGTAACGAGAAGTCAGGCGGATTGGAGGCGTCCGCCCAGCGCTGCGGGAGCAATCAGGATGTGAACCGCCCTTCGAGCCGACGCATGGAGCCCGGATGATGCGGGCCCGATATCGTCAGCGCGGGAACCCGGTCCGAAGCACCCACTCACTCACGCGTCGCGTCCCGGATGCAGATGACGGACCAGGAAGTCCGTCTGGTCGGCCACGGCACGCTCCCACAGGGGCCCCATGTAGAGACCAAAGTGGCCGCAAGGATAGGTCTTCACCTCCGCCCGGGGCGTTCGGCTGGCGGCTTCATGCGCCAGACCGGCAGGCGCCAGGTGGACGTCCTCTTCACCGATGCAATAAAGCGTCGGGCACTGGATCTTTCGCACGCCGGCAATCGGCCTGTAGGTTCCGTAGCGCAGGGCAATGCGGGCGCAGACCTGGTTAACCCATGTTGATTTGTCCGGCGTGACACTCTCGAACCACGACAACGCCTCGGGCGTAGCCATGGCCGACCACGTACCCGGGCGACCGGTCGCCGCGATATAGAAAGGCGACATGCCGACGAGTGATCGGGCAGCGTCGTACAGGCCAGCCAGGGTCAGCCGCGTCAAATGGGCGAGACCCAGCGCCGGGAGGTTGCGAAGGCCGTCGCAGGTGGGCACCTGGGCAACGGCTGCGGCGATGGCCGGATCGCGGGCCGCCATGGTCAGCACGTGGCCGCCGCTAAGCGATGATCCGAACAGGGCGATGCGCTTCGGATCGATGTCGGGCAGGTTGCGGGCAAACGCGATCGCGGCCGCCCAGTCCTGCAACTGGTCCTGAATGTTCAGCAGTTGGCGCGGTATGCCACCGCTGGCGCCGAAATAGCGATAGTCGAAGAGCAGCACGGCCATTCCCGCCTGCACGAAGCGTTCGGCAAAGGCGTCAAGCCGCTGCTCGCGCACGGCCGAAAAACCATGTGCCATGACCACGCACGGCACCGATGCAGCAACACCCTCCGGACGATAGAGCCAGGCGGCGCACCGGACGTTGCCGGAAGAGAATTCGACGTCACTGCGTACCATTTGTATGGGATCTTCCTCTTGTGGGAGCCAGGGCTGGCCAGAACGGCAGTATGGGGAATCGCCGCCAATGTGTTTGACCGACGGTGACAGTCATTTGACGAATCGGGACAGTTCGGCACCACGCGTGTACCAACGCCGAATCGACGGCGCGATGACGCTTAAAGCACCACTTGCGACCGGCTCTGCCCCCGGTGTGCTGCATCTTGTCGGACGACGCCTCAGGATCGCGGGCGCGGCCATGCCAGGGCGCATCCACGGATGTCGGTGCGGAAGCGAACGGAAGCGAGCGGGAGGCTGATGCAGGCTTGTCCGCCTACTGTGCCACTGGGGAATCCTGATGCGCACCCATCTCCCTTTGCTTCCGGCCTTCGCCGCACTGATCGTCGCCGGGTGTAACACGGCGCCAATCCCGCCAGGCAAGCCGGTCGATATTCCCACCGCCTTGCAACAGGTCGCCGCCGGACTGTGCGCATTCAAGAAAGACGCTGTGGCAAAAGGACAGGGCTCCTTTGACTCGGTCACGGTCGAGCTTGACCTGACCATCGATGGCGCGAAAGATCCCCCGGTCGCTGTGGCACCTGACATCCAGTTCATGCCGACAGTCAGCTACGGACAGACCATTTCCGTCACCAAGGGAAGCAAGCTGACGCTGACGCTGAAGAATGCCGATGCCTGCGACATGCGAAAGTGAGCCAGGCACTGCAGATGATTGCCGCATTCGCTGCGATGCTCTTCGCCGGGGCGGCCTTGTATGTGAATGTGGTCGAGCATCCCGCAAGAATGGTGCTTGAGACAAGGTCCGCCGCGCAGCAGTGGGCGCCCAGCTACAGGCGTGCCACGCTCATGCAGGCACCATTGGCACTGATCAGCTTGCTGAGCGGAGTGCTGGCATGGCTGTCGGGTGCCAGTCTCTGGTGCCTTGCTGCCGCGCTGCTGATCGGATCTGTCGTGCCGTATACGTTTCTCGTCGTCATGCCCACCAACCACAGAATTCTTGAGTCAGATCGCGATCTTTCATCGGTCGAGACCCGGGAACTCTTGCAGAAATGGGCCAGACTGCATGGCGTGCGCACGGCATTGAGCCTTGTCGCGTCCGTCATCGACGTATGGCAATTGGGCGGCAATGGCGTCACTTGAACTGAAGATCCCGCCGCCAGTCGTGGCGCTGCTGACTGGCTTGCTCATGTGGCTGGCATCCAGGTTGATCGCCCCGGTTGCCGTTCCGTTCGGACTTCGCGCAGGTGTCGCAGTTGCCATGGCTTGCGCAGGCGCGGCGATCGGGGTGTCGGCCATGGTTTCATTCCTGCGGGCGAAGACCACGATGAATCCGGTCAGGCCCGATACTGCGTCGTTGCTCGTCACGGACGGGGTGTTTCGCTTCACGCGCAATCCCATGTACCTGAGCCTGCTGCTGTACCTGTTGGCGTGGGCGGTGTACTTGTCAAACTGGCTGGCTCTGCTGCTCCTGCCCCTGTTCGTGCTCTATATCAACCGGTTTCAGATCGCCCCCGAGGAGCGCATGCTTTCATCGCTCTTCGATGCGCAGTACGTTGCATACAAGGGGAAAGTTCGCCGGTGGCTGTGACGCATGACGCCTCCATCGGGCCTGCAATGCAAAGACTGCCAGCCTGCTCGCGGGATGCTAGTTCGCCGCCATCCCTTTTTCCGCCAGTTCCTTCTTCGCGCTCTCGTTCTTCGTCAAGTGCGTCAGGCCCATGCCACGCAGAACGTTCGGAGCCTTGGTGAACTGGACATTGTCATAGCCCACGATCTCGATGCGATTGCCCCAGGGGTCACGGAAATCCAGAAACGGGCCATCGAGCGGCTTGACCCCCGCCGCCTTGAGGGCGGCGCGCGCGGCCTCCTTGTCATCGACAACGAGGCCGAAATGCCGGCCGTCATCGGCTGGCTGTTTGCGTCCCGCCTGCAATGCGATGAACTGGTCGCCAAGATCGATGAAGGCCATCGTCTTGCTCTTGCTGCGCAACTGAAAGTCGAAAATGCGGCCGTAGAACGCCAGCGCGTCCTCGATATCGCCGACTTCCAGCGCTATGTGATTGAAGCCGATGGCGCGCGGCTTGGTGGAATCAGGCATTTCACCCTCCTCTCGCAATCCGTGGGTAGTGTTCACAAGCAAGCCGATCTGGCCGGTGGTCCGGAAACGGCCTGCCACAGTGCGACGCCTCAAGTATGGTGGTTGAAGTCATCTCCCACTAGACGATCAAATTGGATTGGTTTGCTCCAATTTTGGATAGCGTACTTTCCCGGCCAGATCGCGCGTGCGTGCCTGCCTGCGGACAGGTTTCCTGATATGAGTACTTCGCTGCTGGCGGCGATGCCTTGTGTTGCCCCTAAGACGCCCTTACCCCGCTACCCCCATGGCCATTACGTCGTCCGGTCCGGCAGCCGCGGCCTGAAGCTGGTGTGCGCATCCCCGGCCCACGCAGCCCGTATTTCGGCTGCCAGCTCGGCGGCGCGACCCTCATAGCGTGGCGAGAAATGAAAGGGGGTTACCTCGCGGGCACCGATGCAGCGGGCGATCCGGCCGGCCTGGGCCGCGGTCAAATGGTTCTTGCGCAGACCGTGAGCGCTGTCCTGATCCAGAAACACGCTCTCGATGAACAACTCGTCGACGTCCTGCATGAATTGCGACAACGCTTGCACGTTCTCGTCCGAGTAGCGCAGGTCGGTGACATAGCCGATACGCCGGCCAGGTCCGACGTCAAGGATCAGCCGGCTCAGCTCGCCAACCTGCCGCGTCGTCGCGTGATCGCCCTCGCGGTCGCGCCACTGCACAAGAATCGGCGCATCGTCGGGCGCGCCGGTCAGGACGGCGTGCTTCAGCTCGCGCAGCCAGGCTCCTGTGGTCAGGCCTGACGCGACCAGCCGCTCCTTGTTGAGACCGGGCCGTGCCTTCTCTTCCACCAGGTAGGCCAGGCAAGGCGTTCCATGATCGACGAAGCACGCGCGCACCCGGAAGGTCGACTCCTCGTGGACGATGTCGCCGGTGCCCCCCGTCAGCACCTCCCCCTGCCTTGCAAAGCCGTGCCGGCTGGAAAAGCAGGCGCTGCGCCGCTGCCAGTCCAGGCCGAGTTCGGCCGCTTCAATCGTCAGATCGACCGCGTAGCGATGGACCACATTCCACGTATAGCCCTGCAGCTTGTGCCCGACCTGCGCGAGGAATCCCGGCCCGCCGTACAGCACGATACGGTCCTTGCGCCCGAGCAGCACGCGCAGCAGGTGGTCGAAGCCGGAAAAATGATCCATGTGCGCATGCGTGACGAACACATGTGACACCCGCATCAGCTCGCGCGGCATCAGTCCGGTGATATCGCCCAAGTCGAACAGCATCGCGCGCCGTTCGTCCAGGAAATCTACGAACAGTCCAGGATCGCCAAAGACATCGTTGACGAGGCGGGCTTCCAGCAAGTGACGCATGACGGTCACGGCCCCATGAACATCGTTAGTCCTCCCGTTCCCAGGCTATGCCAGGAACTCGACTTCGACATCCTATGCGCCGATTCCAGCCCCGCCAAGGACGTGTCGAGCAGGAATGGCAGCCACGGGTTGCTGCTGCACCGGCACATGTCACTGTTCGCCGACAGATGTCCGCAAAATCCCGCGAGCTATCGTTGCCCGGCCAGCCGCACTCGCCTCTATCTCCGACAACTGAAAGCACGTTTCACATTGCGGAATTTACTTCGAATTTCCCCGGAGATACTTTCCGTTTCCTGAAAGCGTGTTCCACATCGCAAAATCTGTCGCGTAAGCTATTGAAAAATAAAGATAAACTAACTCTTATGTCTTATATAAGACCTTGCCGCGACGCATCAAAACCGCCCTACAATAACTCCACGCTGCTTGCTTCGACATCCGTGGCGGCACACTCAACCATTTCTTCAAACGCGCCTTACCCTTAGGAAATTCACATGGCCCAGTATCAAGACGACATCAAGGCAGTTGCGGCTTTGAAAGAGAACCACGGCAGCGCGTGGAATGCGATCAACCCCGAGTATGCCGCCCGCATGCGTGCCCAGAACAGGTTCAAGACGGGCCTGGACATCGCCAAGTACACCGCCAAGATCATGCGCGCCGACATGGCCGCCTACGATGCCGACCCGTCCAAGTACACCCAGTCGCTGGGCTGCTGGCACGGCTTCATCGGCCAGCAGAAGATGATCTCCATCAAGAAGCACTTCAACAGCACCGACCGCCGCTACCTGTACCTGTCGGGCTGGATGGTGGCCGCGCTGCGCTCCGAGTTCGGCCCGCTGCCGGACCAGTCGATGCACGAAAAGACCTCGGTGAGCGCGCTGATCCGCGAGCTGTACACCTTCCTGCGCCAGGCCGATGCCCGTGAACTGGGCGGCCTGTTCCGCGAGCTGGACGCCGCCAAGGACGCTGCCGCCAAGGCCGCCATCCAGGCCAAGATCGACAATCACGTCACCCACGTGGTGCCCATCATCGCCGACATCGACGCGGGCTTCGGCAACGCCGAGGCCACCTACCTGCTGGCCAAGCAGTTCATCGAAGCCGGCGCCTGCTGCATCCAGATCGAAAACCAGGTGTCCGACGAGAAGCAGTGCGGCCACCAGGACGGCAAGGTCACCGTGCCGCACGAGGACTTCCTGGCCAAGGTCCGCGCCGTCCGTTACGCCTTCCTGGAACTGGGTGTGGACGACGGTGTCATCGTGACCCGTACCGACTCGCTGGGCGCCGGCCTGACCAAGCAGATCGCCGTGACCCACACGCCGGGCGACCTGGGCGACCAATACAACTCCTTCCTCGATTGCGACGAAATCTCGGCCGACGCACTCGGCAATGGTGACGTTGTCATCAAGCGCGACGGCAAGCTGCTGCGTCCCAAGCGCCTGCCCAGCAACCTGTTCCAGTTCCGCGCCGGCACGGGCGAAGCGCGTTGCGTGCTGGACAGCATTACCTCGCTGCAGAACGGTGCTGACCTGCTGTGGATCGAAACCGAAAAGCCGCATATCGAGCAGATCGCCGGCATGGTCCGCGAGATTCGCAAGGTCATCCCGAATGCCAAGCTGGTGTACAACAACAGCCCGTCGTTCAACTGGACCCTGAACTTCCGCCAGCAGGCGTATGACGCGATGAAGGCCGCGGGCAAGGATGTGTCGGCCTACGACCGCGCCCAGCTGATGAGCGTGGAATACGATCAGACCGAACTGGCGGCCGCCGCCGATGAAAAGATCCGCACCTTCCAGGCCGACGCGGCCCGCGAAGCCGGTATCTTCCACCACCTGATCACGCTGCCGACCTACCACACCGCAGCACTGTCGACCGACAACCTGGCCAAGGAATACTTCGGCGAGCAAGGCATGCTGGGTTATGTGGCTGGCGTGCAGCGCAAGGAAATCCGTCAGGGCATCGCCTGCGTCAAGCACCAGAACATGTCCGGCTCCGACATCGGCGACGACCACAAGGAGTATTTCAGCGGCGAAGCGGCCCTGAAGGCAGCAGGTAAAGACAACACCATGAACCAGTTCTGATACTGGCTACAGCCCAAGGCAAAACGCCAACCCATGACGGGTTGGCGTTTTTTTATGTGCGTCGTACTCGCAACACTCACGCCCGGCCGGCAGTGAACTCGTGCGGTATCCAGCACGCGGAAACATGCGGCTGATTCTGCGCGCCGTTTTGGCGATGAACCCATTGCTTTCCCCTATCGCCTTGATTGCTAAATTTCAACTGGCGGGGCTTGATTTCCTGCTGGCACAAACTACTCCAAGGAAGTGTCACGTCAAAAATGTGCCACTGCTCCCTGGAGGATGATATGCCTGACAAGCAACACACTGGAAGCGCTAGCGAAAGCGAGAGCCCTGCCATACCCGCCCCGACGCCAAAGACCAGCCGGCCGAGGAGGAACAAGGATTGGTGGCCGAATCAACTGGATCTCTCGGTACTTCACACGCACTCGCACCTGTCCTGCCCGTTGGAAGAGGAGTTCGACTATGCCGAACAGTTCCGGAGTCTTGATGTCGACGCGCTGAAGCAGGATCTCATCAAGCTCATGACCACATCCCAGGACTGGTGGCCGGCCGACTACGGACACTACGGGCCCTTGTTCATCCGCATGACCTGGCATGCCGCCGGCACGTATCGCATCGCCGATGGCCGCGGCGGCGGCGGCGAGGGCCAGCAGCGGTTTGCGCCGCTGAACAGCTGGCCGGACAACGCCAATCTCGACAAGGCACGCCGGCTGCTCTGGCCTCTCAAGAAAAAGTATGGCCAGAAGGTCTCCTGGGCCGATCTGCTCATCCTGGCTGGGAATGTGGCTTACGAGTCGATGGGCTTCAAGACCTTCGGCTTCGGTTTTGGCCGGCCTGACGTCTGGGAGCCCGAAGACATTTTCTGGGGTCCGGAGGACACCTGGCTGGGGGACGAGCGCTACAGCGGCGAGCGCGAACTTGCCAAGCCGCTCGCCAACGTGCAGATGGGCCTGATCTACGTCAATCCCGAGGGACCGGGCGGCAACCCCGATCCGCTCGCCGCGGCCAAGGACATCCGCGAAACGTTTGCCCGCATGGCCATGAACGATGAAGAAACCGTTGCGCTCATCGTTGGCGGCCACACGGTCGGCAAGACGCATGGTGCCGCGCCGGCGGCGGGGAATGTCGGCCCGGAACCAGAGGGCGCCGCGGTCGAGGAGCAAGGCCTGGGCTGGAAGAACAAGTTCGGCAGCGGCAAGGGTTCCGACGCGATTACCAGCGGGCTTGAAGGCGCATGGACCAACAATCCGACCACATGGGACAACGGGTTCCTGGAGAACCTGTTCAAGTATGAGTGGGAGCTGACCACGAGCCCTGCGGGCGCGAAGCAGTGGAAGCCCAAGAATCCCGAGGCAAACGACACTGTGCCCGATGCACACGACGCGTCCAGGCGGCACGCGCCGAGGATGCTGACGACAGACCTGTCGCTGCGCATGGATCCGATTTACGGGCCGATTGCGCAGCGCTTCCGCGACAACCCGGACCAGCTAGAGGACGCGTTTGCCAAAGCCTGGTTCAAGCTGCTTCACCGCGACATGGGTCCCCGCTCACGCTATCTGGGTCCCTGGGTGCCGGAGGCGCAGCTCTGGCAAGACCCCGTACCACCCGTCGATCACGAGCTGGTCAGCGAACAGGATATCGTCGCCCTCAAGCGCACGATCCTCGACGCCGGCTTGTCCGTCCCTGAGCTGGTTTCCACCGCCTGGGGTGCTGCGGCCAGCTTCCGTGGCACCGATAAACGTGGCGGTGCCAACGGCGCGCGGATTCGCCTGGCGCCGCAAAAGGATTGGGAGTCCAACGAGCCGCCGCGGCTGGCAAAGGTTCTGACAGCCCTCGATCGCATCCAGAAAGACTTCAACAGCGCGCAGTCCGGCGGCAAGAAGGTTTCGCTTGCCGATCTGATTGTGCTCGGCGGGTGCGCCGCCGTCGAGGAAGCGGCCAGAAAAGCGGGATACAACATCAGCGTCCCGTTCGCGCCGGGCCGCACCGATACCTCGCAGGAACAGACGGATGAGAACATCTTCGATGTGCTCGAACCGGTCGGCGACGGATTCCGCAACTATTTCCGGGCGGAAGATCCCCTGTCGCCGGAGACACGTCTGCTGGACCGGGCCAATCTCCTGAAGCTGACCGCGCCCCAGATGACGGCTCTCGTCGGCGGCATGCGCATGCTCGGTGCAAACCACGGACAATCGAAGCATGGCGTGTTCACCGACAAACCGGGCACGTTGAGCAACGACTTCTTCGTGAACCTGCTCGACACCGGCATCGCCTGGCGACCTTCCGCCTCGGACAAGAACGTCTACGAGGGCAGTGATCGCACGACGGGGAAGACCAGGTGGACCGCGACGGCTGCCGACCTCGTCTTCGGGGCGCATTCCCAATTGCGCGCACTGGCCGAGGTCTACGCGTGCGACGACGGGAAGGAGAGATTCGTGCGCGACTTCGTGGCGGCGTGGAACAAGGTCATGAATCTCGATCGCTTTGACCTGCTCGGCCGTGGAGACGGCCGACGCGCGGTTGCGGCCACGCCCTGAGCACGCGTGACGACACGCTGAAGCAAGCGCGGGCGCACCTCTCAACGGTCGCCCGCGCTTCCCGGCGAAGCAGCGAACCTCAAACCTCGAGTTCCTCGAGCACCTGGCCCTTGGTTTCGATCCCCAGGAAATGCACTGTAAGCGCCGCCAGGAACGGCACCACGGCCAGCGCAAGGAACGCACCGCTGAGATTGCCACTGCCGATGGTGCCGGCGATGAGCGAAGGCGCGAAGATGGCCGCCAGCTTGAGCCACGCGCCGCCAAGGCCGCAGCCCATGGCGCGCACGCTGGTGGGGTACAGCTCCGGCGTATAGACGTACGCCGTGATGAATCCGCTGGCCAGGAAGCCCATGGCCAGCGCGCACAAGGTCGCCACGACATAGACGGTCGACGCGTGGAACACCCCGGCCAGCACCAGCGACAGTGCGCACAGCAGGAACGACACATTGATGACCGGCTTGCGGCCGACCTTGTCGACGATCATCGCGCAAACCAGGGAACCCACCACGCCCAGAACGGAGGCACCGGCGGCAAGGTTCAGCGCGAGCTGCAGCGGCGCGTGATACACGGTCTTGTAGACCGTCGGCAGCCATGTGGACAAACCATACTGGATGAACCCGCAGGTCGCCCACAGCATCCACACCGCCAGCGTGCGGCCGAGGTAGGCCTTGCCGACCAGGTCACGTACCCGGCGACGCGGATGGTGCGTCATGGCATCAAAGGCGCTGGTATCGCCGGGCGGCGGCAGCGGCGTACGAGCGCGCGCTTCGAACGCGCGCAGTGCGCCGTCGGCTTCCGCCATGCGGCCCTTCTCCGCCAGCCAGCGCGGCGACTCCGGAACCACGCGGCGCAGGATGAAGAACAGTACCAGCGGCACGCCGCCGAGGAAGTACATCACCTCCCAGCCGTAGTGCGGCACCAGCCAGGCGCCAATGCCGTTGGACACCATCAGGCCGATCGGGAACACCACTTCGTACAGCAGCACGAAACGGCCGCGGCCATGCGCGCGCGTGACTTCGTTGATGTAGGTGGCCGCCACCGGCAACTCGCCACCGAGGCCCAGCCCCTGCACGATGCGCAGCAGCGCGAAGATCTCGAACGACGGCGCGAAGCCGCAGGCAAGGCTCATCAGGCCGATGATGCCCGCGCTCCAGCCGATCGAGCGCAGCCGGCCAAAGCGCTCGGCCAGCGCCGGGAACACCAGCGCGCCGACGAGCTGCCCCACGGACGGCGCCGCGATCAGGAAGCCGATCTGGCCCGGCGTGAGCGACCACTTGGCGATCAGCAGCGGCAGCGTGGTGGCGATGGCGATGACATCGAAGCCATCGAAGAACGTCGCCAGGCCGATCAGCAAGCGGGCGCGGATATGCATGGCATTGCCCGGCATGCGCTCGATACGGGCGATGATGTTGCCCCGTGTGATACCGCCCGCGGCGCTGGCGCTGCGGCTGTCGGCAATGCCGGCGGCCCCTTCGGCCGCGGTCACGATACTGGCGCTGGCCGCCATCTGCGCGCCGGAGGACGCGGGGTCTTGTCTCTGTATCAGCACGGTGCTTCTCTTCTAATGCTTTCGGGGGCAGTCAGCCATCGCGCCGCGGCACGAAGGGCATCGGTTGCGCTCGCAGGCGCACGGTGAAGCGCCGGCGAGGCCGGCAGGCCCCGCCGTCGGGCGCGCGGACCTACAGGTCCAGCACCAGCCGGCTGCCCTTGCAACCGGACACACAGACCATCATGGTCTTGTTGGACGCGCGCTCGCTGTTGCTGAGCACGCTGTCGCGGTGGTCGGGGCAGCCTTCCAGCACGGCGGTCTCGCAGGATCCGCACACGCCTTCGCGGCAGCTGTGCTCGACATCCAGCCCGGCATCGAGCAGGGCATCGAGCAGCGACTTGCCCGACGGCACCTTGACGAGCGAGCCGGTGCGCGACAACTGGACCACGTACTCGCCTTCCTGCACCGCCTCGGTCGACGGATCGGCGGCGAAGCGCTCGATATGGACGTTCGGATAGCCGTGCGCCTCGCACGCGGCTTCGAAGGCATTGAGCATCGGGCCCGGGCCGCAGCAGTAGAGATGCGTCTGCCCATCCTGCCCGGCCAGCATGGCCTTGAGGTCGGGCGGTGCGCCCGCTTCATCGTCGAAGTGGAAGCGCACGGCGTCGCCGTAGGCCGAGAGCGATTCGGCGAACGCTGCTTCGGCGCGCGTGCGGGCGCAGTACAGCAACGTGAACGGACGGCCCAGTTCGGCCAGCCGGCGCGCCATGCAGACGATCGGCGTGACGCCGATGCCGCCGGCCACCAGCACGGTATGCGCGGCGCTTTCATCGAGCTCGAAGTTGTTGCGCGGCGCGCCGATGGTCAGCGTGGCACCCACGCGCAGTTGCTCGTGCACGTAGCGCGAGCCACCGCGGCTGTTGCGGTCCAGCAGCACGCCCACGGTGTAGCGGTCGCGGATTTCCGGTGCTCCGCACAGCGAGTAGCTGCGCACCAGGCCGTTGCCGAGGTGCAGGTCGATATGGGCGCCCGGACCGTATTCGGGCAACGCGGCCCCGTCGGGATCTTGCAGCTCGAGGCTGACAATGCCACGCGCTTCGTAGCGCATGGCCTGGACTCGCATCGTCAGGGTCTTGTGGGCACTCATGTCTCTTCCTTCTGTTTCCATCGCGCGCGCGGGTAACGCGGACGCGGTGCTGACTTGCCTGGTCGTGCGCCGGGGTTCAGCGCTTCTCGGTCAGGAACTTGCCTGCCGGACCACCGGCGTTCTTCTGGCGGCGGGTGTTGCCGTCGATGCCGCCCTCGATCGCCCACTCGGCGAACATGGTCGGTCCCGGCTCGAACGCGCGCGGCTCCCAGTGCTCGTCGAGCTGGTCTTCGTCGGCGTAGTACTCGATCAGGCCGCCGGCCGGATTCTTGAAGTACCAGAAGTAAGCCGACGAGATCGGGTGGCGGCCCGGGCCGAGCTGCGTGTCCCAGCCCTTGCGCGACATGTGCATGCCGCCGCCGAAGACTTCGTGCAGGTCGCGCACGGTGAACGCCACGTGGTTGATGCCGGCCTTCGGTTCCGGCAGCTGCAGCAGGAACAGATCGTGGTGGCCGCCCTCGGCTGCGCAGCGCAGAAAGGCGCCGCGGTCCGGGTAGCGGTCGGACGGCACGAAGCCGAACTTCTCGACGTAGAAGCGCTCGGTGGCCTTCACGTCCTTCACGAAGAACACGACATGGCCGACTTCGATGGGAATGGCGCGTTCGTAGATCGGGCTGCGCTGGTTCAGGCGCGGCTTGTCATTCCAGGTGTTCATCAGCGCGCATTCGACCTCCACCTCATGCTTGCGCGTGACCTGGAAGCGCACGGCCAGTCCGTTCGGGTCGGTGCAGCCGATACGCAGGGTGCTGCCCTCGCCCTGGCGCAAGAAGCCGGGTGCATCGGCAATCGCGTCGGCGATGTGGTCCAGCGAAGCCTGCGATGCCACGCCCCACACCACCTCGCGCAGCGTCGGGCCGGCCTCGATGGCGGGCGGCAGCGTGGCGTCGTCGATGCGGCGCACCAGCACGCGGCAGCCGTTGAGCGTTTCGAAATCGAGGCCCTGCGCTTCGTCGCGCTTGATGGTCAGGCCCCAGTCGCCGAAAAAGCCGCGGCAGGCATCAAAGTCATCCGCGCCGTAGACGATTTCGTCGATTCCCAATACCTTGATCATGGTTCTCTCCAGCGTGCCGGGCTCAGTTGGCCCACGGCAGCGGTTGTTCGTTCAGGCCCCAGTACACACTCTTCTGCTCCATGTACTGCAGGATGCCCAGCCTTCCCTTCTCGCGCCCGAGGCCGCTGTCGCGCCAGCCACCGAACGGCGCGGAAATGGAAAACTGCTTGTAGGTGTTGATCCAGACGTTGCCGGCCTGCACGGCCCGTGCCACGCGCCAGGCGCGCTTGTAGTCGCGGGTCCAGATGCCAGCCGCCAGTGCGTAGACGCTGTCGTTGGCCTGTTCGATCAGGTCATCCTCGTCATCGAACGGGATGGCCACCAGCACCGGCCCGAAGATCTCTTCCCGGGCGATGCGCGCCTGGTTGTCCAGGCCTTCGATGATGGTCGGCGTATAGAAGTAGCCGTTGGGCAGCCCCGCCACGTCCGGGCGCAGGCCGCCGGTGCGAAGCTGGCCGCCGTCCTGCACGCCCATGGCGACATAGGACTCGATCGAATCGCGGTGGCGATCAGTGATCAGCGGTCCCATCTGGGTGCGTTCATCGGCCGGGTCGCCCACGCGCAGGTGCGCGGCGCCGGCAGCCAGGCGCTCCATGAAGGGCTCGTACTGCGAGCGCGCCACGAACAGGCGCGAACCCGCGATGCACGATTCGCCCGACGAGCTGAAGATGCCGTACAGCACGCCGTTCACCGCGTGGTCGAGGTCGGCATCGTCGAACACCATGGTCGGCGACTTGCCGCCCAGTTCGAGCGACACCGGCATCATCTTGTCGGCGGCGATATGCGCGATGTGCTTGCCGGTCGTGGTGCCGCCCGTGAACGACACGCGGCGCACCAGCGGATGCTTGGTGATGGCGTCACCGATCACCGAGCCCTTGCCCGGCAGCACGCTGATCAGGCCCCTGGGCACGCCGGCTTCCTCGCAGATGCGCGCCAGTTCCAGCGCCATCAGCGGCGTCACTTCGGCGGGCTTGACCACCACGGCGTTGCCGGCGGCCAGTGCGGGCGCCATCTTCTGCGCTTCGCTGGCGATGGGCGAGTTCCACGGCGTAATGGCGGCCACCACGCCCATGGGCTCGTACACGCTCATGGTCAGGCATTCGCCGCGCTGCGGGGTGATGCTCTCTTCCAGCGTCTCGCAGGCCGCGGCGAAGAACTGGAAGGTGCTGGCGGCGCTGGCGACCAGCGCGCGCGTTTCACTGATGGGCTTGCCGTTGTCCAGGCGCTGGCGCTGCGCGAGCGGCTCGGACTGCGCGCGGATCAGCTCCGCCACGCGGTGCAGCACGGCGGCGCGCTCATGCGGCTTGCGCCGGGCCCAGCCGCTGGTCTCGAACGCGCGCTGCGCGCCCTGCACGGCTTCTTCGACGTCCGCCAGGCTGGCGGCGTTGAGTTCGGCCACCACTTCACCGGTAGCCGGATAGCGCGTCGCGTAGCGGTCGCCGGTCCCCAGGCGCCATTCGCCTGCGATACAGATGGGGAGTACTTCTTGCGTCTTCATTGTCGTTGCCTGCTTGGTCTGTGGGGGCCGGCCGCTGCCTGCTAGATCGATACCGCGTGCGCGCGGTTGCCCAGTGCGCGCACCACGCTGAACACCGTCAGCGCCGAAGTCTTGGGATTGGCCGCGAGCGGCTTGCCGCGCATGGTCAGCTCGAAGCCGCCGAACGCGCCGCGCGCTTCGACGTGGTGGACGTTTTCCACGGCGTCGGGGTCGGCCAGCAGCCGCACCGAAGTGCGGTCCAGGCCGAGGCCGGCCAGCGACACCGTGGCCGCCACGTTGGCGTTCTTCGGATACAGGCGGGCCGCGTCGCGCGCGCTGCCTTCGAAGATCACCGTGGGTTCGGTCAGGGCGTCGAGGTCGAACAGCTCGGCGGCCGGCGTGCCGCTCCAGGCGCGCGCCGGCTTGCGGCCGGTGTAGATGACCTCGTCAAGGCCGCCCACGCGTGCCGCGGCCAGCGCGTCGATCGCGCCGATCGCGCCGGACAGCAGCTGCACCTGCGTGTTGCCACGGCGCGCGGCAGCTTCCAGCCGCTCGACCAGGCCCGGCTCGGACAGCGCACCGACCGACACCACCATGCACGGGATGCCACGCTCCAGCGCCGGCACGATGTGCTCTTCCAGCGCGTGGTGGCCCGCGCACTCGACCAGCAGGTCGGGGCGCTGGCCGTCGGCCAGGCACGTCGCCACGCGGACATTGGGCGCCAGCGCCGACAGCGCGCCGCGTGCCTCGTCCATCTGGCCTTCCGGCACGATCACCACGTCGAACGCGACATCCGGATCCGACTTCAGCAGCTCCAGCACGCCGCGGCCGATCGCGCCACATCCCACCATGGACACATGCAGCATGGACATCTCCCTTCAGGCGGTTGTGGCGGTCGTGGCGGTCGTTGCCGGGCTGGCAATCGGCGCCTGCTTGTTCACCGGCGGGCCGGCGAACACGGTCTTGAAGCTGCCGATCGACAGCATGTCGATTTCCAGCAGGAACGGACCGGTCTCGGCCGTGGCTTCCTGCAGGGCGGCGCCGACGTCGTCCAGGCTGCTGACGCGGCGGTGGCGCAGCGACAGCGACTGGCACAGCTGCGCATAGTCCGGCGTGTGCAGGTCGACATAGTGGCGGCGGCCGCCGTACTGCGCGTCCTGGATGTTCTTGATCACGCCATAGCCCTTGTCGTTCATCAGCACGATGACCATGTCGGCGCGTTCCTGCACGGCCGTGGCCAGTTCGCCGAGGTTCAGGATGAAGCCGCCGTCGCCGGCCAGGGTGAAGGTCTTCTTGCCCGAAGCCGTGGCAGCCGCGCCGACAGCGGCGCCGATGCCCATCGCCAGGCCCTGGCCGATGCCGCCGCCCAGCGCATGCACCCCGGCACGCGAGTCGAAGATCTGCAGGTGGCGATTGCCCCAGGTGCTGTTCGACACGGTCACGTCGCGCACCCAGTTGAAGTTGCGGCCCACGGCCTGCTGCAGCGCCTGCACCAGTGCCGAGTACGGTCCCAGGCCATCGACCAGCGCGTTCACCGCGGTGTCGTGCGCACGGCGCAGGTCGCCGGCGAAGGCCGGGTCGATCTGCATGCGGCCTGCCAGGCGGTCGGCCAGCGCGTCCAGCGCCAGCGCGGCGTCGCCGCTGACAAAGTAGTCGCTCTGGTAGCAGCGGCCTTCGGACGCCGGATCGGCGTCGATGCGCAGCAGCGGACGCGGCAGCTTCAGTTCGTACTTGAGCGTTTCATTGCCGCGCAGGCGCGAGCCGACCACCAGCATGGCGTCGCAGCTCTGGTAGAACTGCTCGACCGGCTTGTGCAGGTTGTAGGCGCCCAGCGAGCGCGGATCGTCTTCCGCGACGATGCCGCGGCCCTGGGTGCTGGTGACCACGCCGAAGCCCAGGTCGAGCAGGCGCTTGACCTGCTTGCTGGCGTGGCGCGCGCCGCCGCCCAGCCACAGCATCGGGCGTCTGGCCTTGGCCAGGCGCTCGGCCAGCGCGTCCAGCGCATGGGCCGACGGCTGGTGCTGCGGCACCGGCAGCGGCTTGAGGTCGGCCGGCATGTCGATCAGCGCGGCCTGGATATCGATGGGGATCTCCACGCTGACCGGGCCGGTCGGCGCGGTCAGCGCAGTCTGCACGGCCAGCTTGATCGTGCTGATCGCGGTGTCGGCGCTGCGCACGCGGAAGGCGGCCTTGGACACGGCCTTCAGCATGGTGAGCTGGTCCGGGGCCTCGTGGATGTACGCGAGGCTCTGGTCCAGGTACGGCGTTTCGATCTGGCCGGTGATGTGCAGCATCGGCGTGCCGGCGGTCAGGGCTTCGACCATGGCGCCCGCGGCGTTGCCGGCGGCGGTGCCGGTGCTGGTCAGGCACACGCCCAGGCCGCCCGTGGTGCGGGCGCAGGCGTCGGCCATATTGGTGCCGCCCGCTTCGCCGCGTGCCGGCACGAAGCGGATGTTGCCGCGCTCGCCCATGGCGTCGAGGATCGGCATGTTGTGGATCGAGATCACGCCAAAGGCAGCCTTGACGCCGCACTGTTCGAGAAAGGCCGTGATGGCGCAGCCCACGGTGACCTGCTGTTGTTCATACTGTTGCTGATTAGGCATGACGGGAGTGTCCTCCGGAAATATCAAGATGGCTGCCCGTGGTGTACGAAGACAACGGCGAGGCAAGGAACAGGATGGCGCGGGCTGCCTCGACGGGCAGGCCCAGGCGGCCGAGCGGAATATGTTTCTGTCGGGCCAGGCGCGCGGTCCACGCGGCCCAGTCCAGGTCTTTGTCTGCTTCGGGGCGTGCCTCGAAGCGGCGGCGCCACTGGCCCGACTCGACCAGCCCGATCAGGATGCCGTTGACGCGCACACCCTTGGGCGCGAATTCGGTGGCCATGGAGCGCACCAGGTTCAGCACGCCGGCACGCGCGGCCGACGTGGCGACCATGTGCGGCTCGGGCTGCTGCGCGAGCAGCGAGTTGACGCAGACCACGGCGCCCTGCCCCGATTGCTCGAGCTGCGGCAGGAACGCGCGCGTCGGGTGGATCACCGAGAAGAACTTGAGCTGCAGCTCCTCCATCCACGCTGCGTCCTCGGTGTTCGCGAAGGTCGAGACGCGGCCCTGGCCGGCGTTGTTGACCAGCATGTCGACGTTGCCGAGCGTGGCCTGCACGCTGGCGGCGAAGGCGGCGACCTGTTCGGGCTTGAGCACGTCGCAGGTGGCGGCATGGAGCCGGCAGCCGGGGAAGGTCTCGCGCAGCTGCGCTTCGGCGCGGCGCAGGCGCGCTTCGTCGCGGCCGCACATGGCCACGGCGGCGCCCGCTTCGAGCAGCAGTTCGACGGTCGCCAGCCCGATGCCGGAGGACCCGCCTGTGACGACGGCAACCTTGCCGTCGAGTTCAATCATGGACATTGTCCTCACTCCCGATACAGATTCACGACCTTGCCGCCAGTGCCTCTGGACGACGGCCGGTAGTCCAGCAGGCGCGACAGCTCGCCCGCGGCGTCCCTCACTCTTTCCACCATGGTGTCGAGCTGCGCCGGATCGATGTGCGCGGCCGGAATGGTCGCGCCCAGCGCCGCCACCACCTTGCGGGTGCGGTCGCGCACCGGTGCGGCGATGGTGGAGATGCTCGCTTCGAAAAAACCCTCGTGCAGCACGTAGCCGCGCTCGCGATCGTGCTGCACGAGTTCGTACAGCGCTTCCACGCTGGCCGGCGTGCGCTCGGAGAAGGCTTCGAGCCGCGGCTCCGGGTACAGTGCGCGCAGCTCGTCGAGAGACAGGTCTTCGAGCAGCACGCGGCCGAGCACGGTCGCATGCGCCGGCAGCCGGGTGCCCACGTTCACGGTGCTGGCGAACGGGCGCGGCGATACCGCCTTGGCCACGTACACGATCGAGCGGCCGTCGCGCACCACCAGGCTGCACGGATAGGCGATCTCGTCGCGCAGGCGCTCCAGCAAGGGGCGGCCCAGCTCGGTCAGCTCCAGCGATGCCAGGTATTCGAAGCCCAGCCGCAGCACGGCCATGCCCAGGCGGAAGTCCCGGCCGCCGTCGGCGCGCTCCACAAAGCCGAGCATCTCCAGCGTGGTCAGCAGGCGGAACACCGTCGAGCGCGGCACCTGCAGGCGCCGCGCCAGCTCGGCCGCCGAGATCGCGCGGTCCTTGCTGTTGAACTCGCCGAGCAGGCGCAGGCCGCGCTCGAGGCCCGGGACGATGTACTTGTCCGGGAACTCGGCGGCGGCGCCTTCCGTGACTGTGGCGGTGGCGGATTGCAGGGCGGTCATGGCCTGGGTACCTGTGGATGGCGCGGCGTGCGGGCGGGCGCGCGCATCAGCGCTTGATCTTCGACAGCGGGTGCTCGGGCGGGTACGTCGGCGTGATGGGCTGCCTGGCGCCCAGCATCACGCACATCAGCGCATCTTCATCGCCGATGTTGATTTCCTCGCGGTACACACCGGGCGGCACCGAGACCAGGTCGCGGTCGGTCAGGACGGTCTCGAAGCGCTCGCCGTCCTTTTCCAGGATCAGCTTGATCTTGCCGCGCATGACGAAGAACACCTCTTCCACGTCGGTGTGGATATGCGACGGGCCTTCATGGCCGGCCGGGATGATCATGGTCGAGAACGTGAAGTTTTCCGAAGGCACGGTGTTGGTGTCGGCGGCGACGCCGGTGCCGCCGGTACCCAGGTAGCGCATCTGCGCACGGCGGTACTTCGGGTCGTAGTCGGCCTGGAACTTCAGCGCATCCCAGTCGTACTTGCGCGTGGAGAAGCGCGCCACGCGGCTTTCCATCCACTGGTCGAACGAAGCGTCTTCCGGTTGTTCCCACGAACGCTTGATGTTGGCTGGTTGAGACAGGTCGCTCATTTGGATTCCTTCTGTTTCTGTGGATCAGTGGATCAGTGCATGACAAAACCGCCGTTGACCGCCAGCGTCTGGCCGGTCACGAAGCGGGCGAGATCGGACAGCGCAAACAGCACCGCGCCGCAGACATCGTCGGGCAGTTGCTCGCGCTGGATGGCGCGCTGCTCGCGATACAGGTCGTGCCGGTGCTGCGGCACGTATTCGGTCGCCTCCACCAGCGTCAGGCCTGGCGCCACCGCGTTGACGGTGATCTGGTCGCGGCCCAGTTCGCGCGCCAGCGAACGGGTCATGCCGATGATGGCGCTCTTGCTCGCCACATAGGCCAGCAGGTTGGGCGCGCCCCACAGCGGCGTGTCGGAGGCCAGGTTGATGACCGCGCCGCGGCCGCTGGCCTTCAGGGCCGGCAGGCAGGCGGTGGTCATCAGCCAGGTGCCGCGCACGTTGACGTTCATCACGCGGTCCCAGGTGGCGATGTCGATGGCGCTGGCATCGCGGCCGCCGGAATCGGTCACCGCGGCGTTGTTGACCAGGCCATCCAGGCCGCCCAGGCCCTTGATGGCGGCGTCGGCGCATGCCTGGATGGATGCGGGGTCGGACAGGTCGACCGGCACCGCCACCACCTTGAAGCCGCGCGCACGCAGCGCTTCGGCTTCCTGCTGCAGGCGTTCGGCCAGGATGTCGGCCATGGCCACGGCGGCACCGGCTTCGGCCAGCGACTTGACGAAGGCCAGGCCCAGTCCGCGCGCGGCGCCGGTGACCAGCACCTTGCGCCCCGCCAGCAGAGCGTTGCTAGTGGTCTCACGCATGGCTTGCCACTCCACCGGCAGGCTTGATCATGGCGACCGGCTCGTCGGCCACTTCCTGTTCGGCACGGCGCTTCAGCAGGCGGCGCACACGCGTGATGCCGGCATCGTGCTGGTACAGCATTTCATGGTCGCGCGCCTGCGGGGCCATCGATTCGAGCACCACGCGGTCCTGCTCCAGCACGTCCCAGTGCAGCTGCTCCAGGCGGTTGCGGTACAGGAAGCGCCAGACGTCGCGCTGCCAGCCCTGCACGTGGCGGGTGCGCCAGAAGAACACCATGCAGTGATCTTCATCGACCGGCGTGGCCATGCCGACGATGCCGAACGGGCCGCCGGGGCCGACCTTGTCGCGGTAAGGAATGGCCAGGCGCAGCCACAGCGTGCCGGTCTCGCCGAATTCCACCCAGTCGAAGTTCACGCCGCGCTGGCCGACCTTCTCGAAGATCAGGCCGTGGTCGGTCTCGCGGATCTGCATCACGGCCGACTTCTCGCCGCAGGCCATCGAGTGCGACACGGCGTGCAGGTAAGCGCCATGCATCGGGTCCATGACGTTGTCGATGGCGTAGCGGTAGTTGCAGTCCCAGTGCGCCACGCACAGGAAGTTGCTGTGTTCGTCGCTGACCAGTTCTTCGGGCAGGCGCAGCACGTCGGGGCTGCCCTCGCCTTCCTGCGGGGCCTGCTCGCCGAACCACAGGAAGATCGCGCCGGCCTGTTCCTGCACCGGGTAGCTGCGCACGCAGGTGCGGCCCTCCAGCGGGCAGCTGTCTACGGCCGGCACGCTCTTGACCTGGCCGTCGCCGCCGACTTCCACGCCGTGGTACCAGCAGGCCACGCGGTCGCCCAGGTTCCAGCCCATCGACAGGCGGGCGCCGCGGTGCGGGCAGCGGTCTTCCAGCGCGTGCACCTGGCCGGCGTTGTCGCGCCACAGCACGATGTTCTGGCTCAGGCGGGTGATGCCGATGGGGGCATGCGTCACCGCCCACGAGGCGGCCACCGGGTACCAGTAGTTGCGCAGGCCGCTGTTCAGGCGGGCTTCGGCGCGGGCTTGCTTGTTCGATTCCATGTTTCTCTCGTTCGGGCTCTGGGCTTGTCGGTCGGGCTGGCTGCGCTCAGGCGCCCAGCCGGCGCATTTCGGCCAGGAAGCGCTCTTCGGTCCAGGCCTGGCCGTCCAGGCACAGGAAGGTGGTGGCATTGAAAGCGCGCACGATGTCGGCGGGCGTTTGCGCACCGCCTTCGAACGCGGCTTCCAGCGCGTCGCCCAGTGCGTTCTCGTACGCCGAAGCCGCGTCGGCGCGGGTCTGCCAGACGATGTTGGCAACCTTGCCCGGCTGTTCGATGCGGCCCTTGCCGGCGACATTGTTCGGAGCCGGACGCTCCCAGGGCACCAGGTTGGGGTTGTACGAGAGGCTATCCATTGCGCTTTTCTCCATGTCTGCCTGCTTGGGGACCGGTTTCATCACGCTGTGGCCTGGTTCCGGTCACGTCGCGTTTTGTTTTACTAATGAAACGCTGGTTTAGATATTGAACACAGGTACGACTATAGACAACGATCGTTCAAAAATTGACTGGGGTTAACCCGCGATACGCGGAAAGTGCCGCCGGGGCGGCGCGCCCCGGCGAAGAGGACTAGAGGACAGCCGCTGGCAGTGCGCCGCGAATCAGGCGGGCCGTGGCGGAAGCCTGGTCGATGTAGCACGCGTGGCCGGCATCGGGCACCGGCGCGAATGGCAGGCCGAAGCGCTCGGCCAGCATGCCGCAGGCTACCGGCGTCGTGACAATGTCCCGGCTGCCGCAGGCAATCTGCACGGGCACAGCCGTGGGACGCTTTGCCAGGTAGGCATCGATATCGTCCCCGCACAGCATGGCCACGGCCTGGCGATAGCCATCCGGACGCAGGCGCCGCATGTTCCAGCGCACCCAGGCCTGCGCGCCCTCGTCGGCGCTTTCGCTCAGCAGCCGCCCGGGACCGCGCTCGGCCAGACCATCCACGCCCAGCGATGCCAGCGCGTCGAGCCGCTGCCGCGCGACTTCACGCGCCTTGTCTTCCTTGCCCGGCGCGCCATAGCCCTGTGCCACGCTCAGCAGCAGCAACTGCGCGGGCAGGCCGGCGTTATCCGCGCCGGCCACATAGGCCGCCGCCATCAGCGCGCCCAGTGAATGGCCGACGATCAGGTCGGGGCGCACGCCCAGCGCGCGCAGCCATTGCCGCAGGCGCGCCGCGTAGTCCGCGGCCTTCGGCCCCGCCTGCGCCAGTGGCGACGAATCGCCATAGCCCGGGGCATCCCATGCGAGCACGCGCGCATGCGCGGCCAGCAGGCTGGCGCAGGGCAGCCATGACGCCGCCCCGGAACTGATGCCGTGCAGCAGCACGATCACCGGCCCGGCGCTGCCGCCGCTCCGATAGGCGACCTGCGCGCCATCCCCGACCTGCGCGACACGCTCCGCAAACCCGCTGTCTAGCGCGGCCAGCATGTCCCGCAACCTAGGGCTTGAATCTTGATAGTCATTTCGTTCCATATATAAAACGTAGATTTGCAAATGAAACCTTATGACTATAGAAGCTGGCCTGAGGCAAGAGGATCAGGGTTAACGACAGGCCCTCGTCCAGCCCAATGCGGCGGCGCCGGGCCGGTGCATGCACCGCGATCGGGCCGCCGCCGGCGGCAAGGGCCGGGCAGCTGTCCGCAAAGGCTTGACTGGCGCGCCTTCCCTGTCCGCACGCGGTGGCTGCCGGCGGAGTCGTCGCGACAGCCCGGCCGCCGCCGAGCGCACGCGCATGCACGAACCGTGTGCAGCCTTCGGCCGGGCGGCTGCGTCGCTCGCCGGCCTCACTAGGGATAACCCTCCTCACTGCTTGAGAAAAGCCCGGCTATATTTTGCTCAACGTTTCTTAGGTTGTTTGATGTTTTATATATGAAACGTTAAAGCGGCTGAAAACGCATTTCCGCAGAGAATTGCAGCAGCCAGCGCCCAGGACAGACGAGCCAGAACGATTAGAAGACGGAACAAAGAAGGAAACGGTAGATGAAACTTGCACGAATCGCTGCGGGCCTGCTCGCAGCCTCCCCCCTGCTGGCCTCGGCACAGTCTTCGGTCACGCTGTATGGCGTGATCGATACCGGTGTCGAGTATGTCAACAACGTCGGCGTCAACGGCTACGGCCTGACGCGCGTGCCCAACAACACCGCGACCGTCCCCTCGCGCTGGGGCCTGCGCGGCACCGAGGACCTCGGTGGCGGCCTGAAGAGCATCTTCGTGCTGGAATCGGGCTTCGCGCCCGACACGGGCAGCGCCAACCAGGGCGGCCGCCTGTTCGGCCGCCAGGCGCTGGTGGGCCTGTCGAACCAGTACGGCCAGATCTCGTTCGGCCGCCAGTACACCATGCTGTTCTGGGCCACGCTCGACAGCGACATCCTCGGCCCCAATGTCTACGGCTCGGGTTCGCTGGACAGCTACCTGCCCAATACGCGTGCCGATAACGCGATCTCGTACAAGGGCACCTTTGGCGGCCTGACGGTCGGCGCCACGTACAGCTTCGGCCGCGATGCGGTCAATGCCGGCCCGAGCCCCGCCGGCACCAACTGCGCGGGCGAGAACCCGGCCGACAAGAAGGCCTGCCGCGAATGGTCGGCCATGGTGCAGTACGCGACCGACTGGTGGGGCGTGCACACCGCCTATGACTCGCAGCGCGGCGGCCCGGGCGCGTTCGCCGGCCTGACCAACAGCAACCTGAAGGACGACCGCCTGTCGGTGGGCGGCTACATGATCCTGTCGCGCACCAAGCTCGGTGCCGGCTGGCTACGCCGCGACAACGACGGCAGCCCGACCCGCATCAGCGACCTGTACTACGCCGGCGCGTCCTACGACATCACGCCCGCGGTCAACCTGGCCGGCCAGTTGTACTACCAGAAGTACCACGGCAGCGACAACAAGGCGTGGCTGTACGCGCTGCGCGGCACGTATGCGTTCAGCAAGCGCACGTCGGTGTACGCCACCGCCGGCTTCATCGACAACGGCGGCCAGCTCGCCGCGTCGGTCAGCGGCGGCTCGCCGGGCTCCAACCCGAAACCGGGCGCGAACCAGTTCGGCACGATGCTGGGCATCAAGCACATCTTCTAAGGCACGTACAAGAGACGTACGCAACGCGGCGGACGCGATCCCGGCCGCCGCGTTCCAAGGCGATACATCCGTCTGCACGACACAGTCCGCGCGGCTTCCGGCCTGGCCTCCACGCCAGCACGCGCCCGCGGCTGCCCTGAAGCACTCACCTGCCACCGTCCGCGCGCATGCCTGATGCGCCGGACCCCAGTTTTCAGAGGTCCACCATGAAGTCTGCACGCCGCAAAGTCCTTGCAACCATCATCGCAGCCGGTGCCGCCGCCATGTTCGCCGGCGGCACGGCCCTGGCCCAGGGCGCCTACCCCAGCAAGCCGATCACGATCGTGGTCGCCTACCCCGCCGGCGGCGACGTCGATGTGCTGGCCCGCCTGTTCGCCGAGAAACTGGCGCCGCGCCTGAAGCAATCGATCGTGGTCGAGAACCGCACCGGCGCGGCCGGCACCATCGGCAGCGCCTACGTGTCGCGCGCCAACCCGGACGGCTACACGCTGCTGCTGGCGCCGAACACCGTCGCCATCGCGCCGCTGGTGCTCAAGCCGGGCACGGGCGCCAGCTACGACGTACAGCGCGACTTCACGCCGATCACGCAGATCGGCACGCAATCGCTGTTCGTGGTGGTGAACAAGGGCACCGGCATCACCAAGGTCAGCGACCTGGTCGCGCGCGCCAAGGCAGGCAAGGTGGAAACCTATGCCACGCCGGGCAACGGCTCGCCGATGCACATCATGGGCGAACTGTTCAACAAGTCCGCCGGCGTGAAGATCAGCCAGGTGCCTTACCGCGGCCTGGCCCCGGCCATCGTCGACGTGCTCGGCGGGCAGGTGCCGGTGACCTTCGTCACCTACGGCGCCGTGGCCCAGTATGTCGGCAACGGCAGCCTGGTCCCCATCGGGGTGGCCGACCAGAAGCGCTCGCCGTTCGCCCCCAATGTCCCGACGCTGGCCGAGCAAGGCTACAAGGACGTGGAGATCGGCGCCTGGCAGGCGCTGCTGGGGCCAAAGGGCATGTCGCCGGAACTCGTGCGCACCCTCAACGGGCACATCAACGAGATCCTGAAGATGCCCGACGTGGTCTCGCGCATGGCGACCATTGCCGTCACCCCGGCCGGCGGCGAGCCTGCCGTGCTGCAGAAGCTGCTGGCGGCGGACACGGCGCGCTACACGAAGATCGTCAAGGAGTTCAATATCCAGGCCGACTGAGCGCCACCGCGATCGCGCATGCGGAAAATCGAAGGGCCCGGCTCCTTGCGGAACCGGGCCCTTCCTGCTGGTGTGGCAGTCGTACGGCTCGATCGTCAGTTGACCTGCCGGCCCATGCCCTCCCAGTACGGTTCGCGCAGCTTGCGGCGCAGCAGCTTGCCGGACGGGTTGCGCGGCAGGGCTTCGACGAAGTCGATGCTCTTCGGCACCTTGAACCCGGCCAGCCGCTGCCGCGTCCAGGCGATGATGCTGTCGAGGTCGGCGCCCTGCCCCGGCTTGAGCACGACGATGGCCTTGACCGCCTCGCCCCACTTCTCGTCGGGCACGCCGATCACGGCCACGTCGGCCACGATCGGGTGGCCGTAGATGGCGCTCTCCACCTCGGCGGGATAGACGTTCTCGCCACCGCTGATGATCATGTCCTTGACGCGGTCATGGATGTAGAGATAGCCCTCGGCATCCAGGTAGCCCGCATCGCCGGTGCGCAGCCAGCCATCGGCGTCGATCGTGCGTGCGGTCTCCTCGGGCTGCTTCCAGTAGCCGGACATATTGTGGGCGGAGCGGACCACGACCTCTCCGACTTCGCCAGCCGCGAGTTCGCGCCCTTCGTAGTCCACCACCTTCAGGTCCACGCCCGGCAGCGGCTTGCCGGCCGCACGCATGCGCGGCACCTGCTCCGTCGTGTGGTCTTCCGGCGGCAGCGCCACGACCGTCCCGGTGGTTTCCGTCATGCCGTACTGCTGCACGAAGCCGCAGCCGAAGACCTCGATGCCCTCGCGCAGCAGCGCCGCCGGAATGGGCGCCGCGCCGTACAGCAGGTACTTCAGGCGCGAATAGTCCACCGCGCGCGCGCGCGGATCGCGCAGCACGATCTGCATCGCGGCCGGCACCATGAACAGCTTGCTGATGCGCTCGTGCTCGATGAAGTCGAGCACCGCGCGCGGATCGAACTCCCTGGCCACCACGCCCTTGGCGCCGGACAGCAGGTTGCGCAGGCCCCAGCCGGAGCCGCCGATATGCGCGACCGGCATGGCCACCAGCGAGATATCGTCCGCCGTCCAGTGCGACCAGGCAATCGATTCGCGCTCGCTGACCTCGGTGCCGATGGTCAGGTTGCGGTGGGTCAGCATGGCGCCCTTGGGCCGCCCGGTCGTGCCGGAGGTATAGAGCTGCAGCACGACGTCATGCGCACCCGGCTGGTGATCCGGCAGCGAGGCGGGATGCGCGTCGCGCCATTCCGTGTAGAGCGGCCAGTCCGGGTTGCCTCCCGCCTCCATGGCAACCACCTGGCGCACCATCGGCAGCGCCGGCAGCAAACCCTGCACCATGGCCGCGGACTCGGGCCCGACGAACAGAAGCACGGCGTCGCAGTGGCCGATGATGAATTCCACTTCGGGCGGCGCCAGCCGCCAGCTGGCCGGCGTCAGGACCGCACCCATCTTCGCGGCGCCGAGCCAGGCCTCGAAGTAGTGGTCGCAATTCTTGCCGATGTAGCCGATACGGTCGCCGGCGCGCACGCCGGCGGCGAGCAGCGCCTGCGCTACGCGGCTGGTGTTGCGATCGAACTCGGCATAGGTGGTCTGCCGGCCTTCGAACGAGTAGGCAACCGCGTCAGGCCTGAGGCTGGCAAAGTGGCGCACGGCCTGAGGCAGCGTGGCCAGGTAGCTGAAATCCATCGACGTCTCCCTCTGTTCTTGTGGGAACGGCCCGGCCAGGCCGGGCCGCAGCGTTCACCTGCGGCATCGGCGTGGCCGGATCAGCGCGGTGCCATGCGGATGGCACCGTCCAGGCGCACGGACTCGCCATTGAAATAGCCATTACGGCACATCTCCACGGCAAGCGAAGCAAACTCCTCCGGCTGTCCCAGGCGCTTGGGGAACGGCACGGAAGCGCCCAGCGCGGCCTTGACGTTCTCGGGCGCGCCTTGCAGCAGCGGCGTATTGAAGATGCCCGGCAGGATGGTGTTGACGCGGATGCCTTCACCGGACAGGTCGCGCGCGATCGGCAGCGTCATGCCGACTACACCGGCCTTGGATGCCGAGTAGGACGCCTGGCCAATCTGGCCGTCCTGCGCCGCCACCGATGCCGTGCTGATGATCACGCCGCGATCGCCGCTGGCAGTGTGGTCCAGCGTCAGCATGCCGGCGGCCGAGCGCGCGATGCAGCGGAAGGTCCCGATCAGGTTGATCTGGATGATGCGTTCGAACGCATCGGTGGGGAAAAACTTGATCTGCGACGGGTCCTCCTTCGAGCGCGAGGCAGTCTTGATCGCGTTGCCGGTGCCGGCGCAATTGACGAGGATGCGTTCCTGGCCGATGGCGGCGCGCGCCTTGGCGAAGCCGGCCTCGACCTCGGCTTCCGAGGTCACGTTGACCTGGCAGAACACACCACCCAACTCGCGCGCCAGCGCTTCGCCCTTCTCGACATTGAGGTCGAACAGCGCCACGCGCACGCCGTGCGCCGCCAGCGCGCGGGCGGTCGCCGCGCCCAGGCCCGAGGCGCCGCCGGTCACGATGGCCGATACCGATGCATTAAGTTCCATTACCGTGTTCCTTCCGTCTGGTTTTGCCGGGTCATGGCCGCACACGCGACCGGCCCGATGCGGGTGTCGAAAGCCGGCGCCGCGGAGCGCCGGAGCGGGTTCGAGATTCGTGGATCGGCCCCTGACACGCATCGTCGGAAGCGACGAATGCACCGATACGCCACTTTCGTGGCCGCCGCGGCGTCACAGCACGGCATGCGGGACCCGACTTCGCGAACCGGGATGGGACCAATGCGCTACAGTGTCGCGCATGGAAGGCTTGACCGCGACGGCCCTGCCCGCGCGGCCCCCCGGATCCCATGCGCCCTCATCTCCCTGAAGCCCGCTGGCATGTGCGCCGGCATCTCTGGCTGCTGCTGGCCGCCGTGCTGCTGTCGCTGCTGCCTCACCGGCCCGCCGGCGCGGCGCCGGCAAACCCGCTCGTTGCCGCGATACAGAAGAGCGATGCCAAGGCCGCACCAGCCAGCGTCCCCCTGGCCCAATCGCTCGACCAGGTCATCGGCACGCTGCAGGACGACACGCAACGCAAGGCCCTGCTTGAACAGTTGCAGGCACTGCGCAGCGGACTGAACGCCCCGGCATCGGCGCCCGCCTCGCCGGCTTCGGCTCCGGCTTCGGCGCCGGGCCTGATCGGCGCCGTGGCGCAGGCCCTCGATGAAGTCGATACGCACCTGCGCAAGGACCACGGCCCCTGGCACTACTGGCGCTGGCGCTCGCAGTTCGCCGCCGAGGAATGGCGGGCCGCCGTGACGCTCAACGGTACGCGCGGCGGACTGGACTCGCTGCGCGAGTTCGCCGTGGTGATCGGTGGCTGGGCGCTATGCGGATGGATCCTGTGGGAGATCGGCCATCGCATCCGGCTGCGGCGCCGCATGCATGCCGACAGCAAGGTCACGCTGGTACGAAAGCCGCGCAGCGGGCTGCCCGACGTGCCGTCGTGGATGGATGTCGGCATCTATATGTTGCGGCGCATCGGGCCGTGGGTGGCGGCATTCGGGCTCACGGTGCTGCTCGCCTACAGGAATTTCTCGCAATCGCCGGCCAGCGTGGCCGCCGTGATGGTGGCCCATGCCATCGTCGCCGGGGCCATCGCGGCCGCGGTCTGCCAGGTCATCTTCGCGCTGTTCCGCACCGCGCACCGGCGGCGGGCGGTGCACCAGTTGCTGACGCGCTCGCCGTTGCTGCTGTTCTGCACCGGCGCCCTTGCCGCACTCGGCAACAGTGCCACCGACAGCCGCATTACGGCCGTGCTCGGCACCAACCTGTGCGCCTTGCTGTCGACGACGGCCAACGTGGCCGCGGCGATCCTGATCGGCGTGTTCGCACTGCGCTTCCGGCGCCAGGTCGGCCAGCTGATCGCACAGCGACCGCTCGAATTCCGCCAGTCGCATCCGGCCCTGGCGGACCTGCTGCGCCTGGCCGGCCAGGCCTGGCACCTGCCCGTACTGGCGGTGGTGGTGGCTTCGGTGATCGGCACCGTACTGGCCACCGGCCATGCCGACGTCTTCCTGCGCCGCACGGTGGCCTCGGTGGCACTGTTCGTCGTCGCGCTGCTGCTGACGCTGGTCGCCGGCCGCTCGCCGAAGGCGCGCGGGCGCGCGCCCCGGATCCGCGACCGGCGGCGCTCCGCCTACCTGCAACGCTTCGGGCGCTTCGCCATGGCGCTGGTGCGCGTGGTGATCTGGGTCTCCGTGGTCGAACTGGGCACGCGCATCTGGGGCACCTCCGTGCTGCACCTGGTGGAAGCCTCGTCGGCGGGCCGGCACATCGCGGAGTCCCTGCTGAGCGTCACCGCCACGGTGCTGCTGGCGTGGCTGGTCTGGCTGGTGATCGATACGGCCATTACCCAGGCGCTGTCCCCTGCCCCCGGGCGCGCCGCGCAGCCCAGCATGCGCGTCAAGACCATCCTCCCGCTGGTGCGCAACGCGTCGTTCGTCACGCTGCTGGTCATCGCGATGATGGTGATACTCGCCAACCTGGGGGTCAACGTCACGCCGCTGCTCGCGGGTGCCGGCGTGGTCGGGCTGGCGATCGGCTTCGGCGCGCAGAGCCTGGTCCAGGACCTGATCACGGGGCTCTTCATCGTGATCGAGGATTCGATCGCCATCGGCGACTCGATCGAACTGCCCGACCATGCCGGCGTGGTCGAAGGCATGACCATCCGCACCGTCAAGCTGCGCGATGGCAAGGGGGCGCTGCATACGCTGCCGTACAGCCAGATCAAGGCGGTGAAGAACCTGTCGCGCGGCTATGGATATGCCGTGTTCAGTATCGGCATCGCCTACCAGAGCGACCTGGACCGGGCCCTCGAGCTGATCCGCTCCACCGGCGCCCAGATCGCGCACGATCACCGCTATTCGCACAAGCTGCTGTCCGGCCTGGACATCCTCGGCCTGGACCGCTTCGACCCGAGCGGCCCGGTGGTGGTGGCGCAGGTCAAGACGCGCCCGCTGATGCAGGCCGAGATCACGCGCGCGTTCAACGCGCTGCTCAAGCGTCAGTTCGACGCCAATGGCATCCGCATGGCCTCCCCGAGCCTGACCATCCAGCTCGACGGGGGAGCCGCCAAAGCGGCAAGCGTAGAAGCCGTCATGCCGCGATCGGAATGAGATGCGCGCATCACGCAGAAACGGGTACGCTGTCGCTTTTGCGAAACGGCCCGACCCTTCCAGCGTCAAAAACTTCCTCACGATTCCGTATCGCGCATTAACATCCGAGCGTTATGCAGGCGTCGACATATGCCAATCGACCGGTGGTTCCCGTTTGACGGGAGCTTGGCCCCCCAAGACGGGGGATAAGGCCGGCAAGATTGTTTGGCATGATGGCCGACACCCGGGCACGGTCAATGCTTGGGGAGCATCCTGCACACGGCGCCGGGAGCCACGGTACCGTTGCCACAGAGCGCGACAGAACGCCCGGGCAGGCATTGGCAGCAAGGGAATACAAAACAGCAGCCATTAAAAAAATGGCGTCAGTAAAGGCGTTTGCCACCGGGGGAACTGAATATGGGCGAACACCCGAGTCTCGACGATGAGTTTCATCGTCTGGTCGACTCTATCTACGAGTCCGCAATGGACGTGGCGGCAATGCCCGCCGCTCTGGACCTTTTTTCCCGCTATACCGCGACAGGCAGCCCGCGCTACCTGATCTGGGACAAGCTGGCCGGCCACGCCCGGCTCGGCGTGACCCCGCACGGTTGTTTCACCAGCGGCGTCAACCTGCCTGAAGGGGTCGTCCCGCCATCGTATTCCGGTGGCCAGCCGGCTCCGGCCGGAGCCGCGCTCGCCATGGCCGGAGCCGGCGCTGCCCTGGCGATGGCGGACGGCGCGGCAACCGACGTAGCCGTCTCCGGTGACGGCAGCGGACTCGATCAGGGCTTCCGGCTCATCGACACCACCGAGATCTGCGTGCTCATGAGCGGCACCTGCTCGGAACACAGCCATCTCCACGGCAGCGTGCGCGAACGCCGCCTGGCCCATGTCATGCCGCACTGGGTCCGGGCCGCGCGCATGCAGCAGCGCAACTTCGAACTGAGCGGACTGGCCTCGCTGGGGCTCGCAGGGCTCGACACGCTCGACTTCGGCGTCATGGTGCTGCAGGCGGATATGCGCGTGCGCTACGCCAACAGCTGGTCCGAGGCGCTGGTCCAGGCCGACAGCAACCTTTCGCTCGAACAGGGCGTGCTGCGCGCGCGCGACGCCTCGCTGCAGGACGTGCTGCAGCGGCTGCTGGACGGTGCCGTACGTGGGCGTAGTGCCGATGCAGCCGCGGGCTCATGGATGCATATCACTTCTGGCGGGCAACCCGTGCCGATCATCGTGGTGCCGCTGGTCTCGCGCCAGCCGGTGGAAGGCCCGTGGCAACTGCCCGCGGCGATGATGCTGCTCGGCAATTCGGAATCGCGCTCGGTGCTCGATGCCGCGGTGCTGACCTCGCTGTTCGGCCTGTCGCGCAAGGAAAGCATCATTGCCATCCGGCTGGCGGCCGGCGAAACGCTCAATGAAATTGCCGAGCGGGAGTTTCTGTCGCCGCATACCGTGCGCGTGCATATCCGCGATACGCTGCGCAAGACCGGCACGCACCGGCAGTCGGAGCTGGTGCGGTTGCTGCATCTGCTGCCTGGCGTGAATCTGGTGCGCACGGGCGCCTGTCCGGTGGCCCGGCCTCGGGGGAGGCAGGGGAAGAACGGGTGAGGCTGCAATGGAGCCGCTGTTTCGCCGGCGTAGCCGGCGGATCCGCTGCGCTCGCGGGGATCGGTAATGCCTCCCCTCACCCACGCCCCTCAACCGCGGCCAACGCCGCCGCCAGGAACCTCTGCACCTGTCGATCCGCATCATCCACCCGTGCGGCCAGCGCAATGCCAATGCGCCCCGCCGGCCGCGGACTGGACAGCGGCAGAAACTTCACCCCGCGGTTCGCATAGCGCGTGGCTACGCTGGGCACCAGCGCCACCCCCAAGCCGCTCTCCACCAGGCTCACGATCGTCTGCACCTGCACCGCTTCCTGCGTGACACGCGGCACGAAGCCCGCCTGCTGGCACAGCATCATCGCTACGGCATGCAGGTTGGGCACCGCCGCGGCCGGATGCATGATGAACGGCTCGGCCGCCAGTGCCTTCAGCGGAATGGACTCCTCGCTGGCATGCGGGCTGTCCGCGGGCACCGCGGCGACGAAGACATCGGTTTCCAGCGGCGTGAGGGTGTAGCCGCCACTGCTCAGGATCGGAAACCGCACCAGCCCGGCGTCGAGCCGATGCTTTTCGAGCTGGTCCAGGATGGCAGCCGTGGTGGATTCCTGCAGCACCAGTTCGATCCCCGGGTGCGCGGCACGGAACGCCGGAATCAGCTTCGGCAGCAAGGCATAGGTAGCGGAGCCGATGAAACCGATGCGCAAGGCACCGCGCTCGCCCTGCGCGGCCGCCATCGCCGCCGCACGTGCCTGGCCGGCATGGAATAGCGCGCGGCGCGCGTCCTGCAGCGCCGCCTCGCCGGCCTGCGTCAGCCGCACGCCGCGTGGCGTGCGCACAAACAGCGCGGTGCCGAGCTGCTCCTCCAGCTTGCGGATCGAAATCGACAGCGGCGGCTGCGCCATGTGCAGGCGCTCGGCCGCCCGGTGGAAGTTGCCCGTCTCGGCCAGGGCAACGAACTGCTGTAGCTGGCGCAGATCCATATCGATATCCTGTGAATATCAATTTCTAAAAAACTAATATTAGACCAGATACGCGACCCTGATCTACGCTGTGCCTCACAGAACAAGATCCGGAGACAGACGCATGCTGCCGTTAGCAGGCATCCGCGTGATCGACCTTTCCACGGTCGTGATGGGCCCTTATGCCAGCCAGTGGCTGGCCGATTTTGGCGCCGAGGTCATCAAGGTCGAACCGCCCGAGGGCGATTCGACACGCCGCACCGGCCCCGCCGCCGAAGCCGGCATGGCCGCCATTTTCCTGGGCGTGAACCGCAGCAAGAAGAGCATCGTGCTGGACCTGAAGCAGCCGGCGGCGCAGGCGGCGCTGGACCGCCTGCTGTCCGGCGCGGACGTGCTGATGCACAGCATGCGCCCGCAAAAACTGGCCGCGCTGGGCCTGGCGCCGGACGACGTGATGGCGCGCCACCCGCAGCTGGTCTACGTCAGCCTGCTCGGATTTGCCGAGGATGGCCCTTACGGCGGGCGCCCGGCCTACGACGACATCATCCAGGGCCTGTCCGGCAACGCCGCACTGATGGCCGCGCAGACCGGCAGAAGCCGCTATTTCCCGACCATCGCGGCGGACAAGACCAGCGGGCTGGTCGCGGCGCTGTCGGTCTGCGCGGCGCTGGCCGGCCGGGCGCGCGGCGACGGCAAGGGCGCCATGGTCGAGGTGCCGATGTTCGAATCCATGGTCGCCTTCAACCTGGTGGAGCATTTCTATGGCAGGCACTTCGAACCGCCGCGCGGAGGCACTGGCTACCCGCGCGTGCTGGCGCCGCTGCGCCGGCCATACCAGAGCGCCGACGGCCATGTCTGCATGATGCCGTACACCGACGCCCACTGGCGCGACTTCTTCCGCGCCGCCGGCCGGCCCGAGTTGGCCGCGGATGCGCGCTTCACCGATATCTCGGCCCGCACCGCCCACATCGAAACGCTGTATGAGATCACGGGCGAGATCGTGCGCGGACACAGCACCGCGCACTGGCTGGAAGTGTGCGAAGCGCTGCAGATTCCCGTGGCCCGGGTCAACGAACTCGACGACCTGCCCGACGATCCGCACCTGCGCGCGACCGGCTTCTTCGAACCTGTCGAGGACGCCGCCATGGGCGCGCTGCGCTTTCCGGGCGCACCGGTGCGCTTCGATGGCGCGCGCGCGCCGGTCAGCGTGCCGCCGCGCCTTGGCGAGCACACCGCCCAATTGCTGGCGCAGGCCGGGCTGACGCAGCAGGACATCGACGCGCTCAGCGCCACGGGTGCCGCGTATTGCGCCCCGCAGCCGCCAGCCCCGCAGGACAACCCCAAGGAGACAGCATGATGCAAAGCCACCTGCCCCGCCTGGGCCAGGGCTTCTACTGGCAGGACCTGAAGGAAGGCCAGGCCTTCCGGACATTCCGCCGCACCGTGACCGAGACCGACCTCGTCAACTTCATCTCGGTCACCGGCATGGTCGAGGCCATCTTCATCGAGGACGGCTACGACGGCGGCGCGATCGGCGGCCGCCCGGTCCCGGGCGCGCTGACCTACACCCTGATCGAAGGCTTCATCCTGCAGACCATGATCCAGGGCACGGGCCTGGCGATGCTGGAGCTTGCCCAGCAGATCCTTGCCCCGGTGGTGGTCGGCGACACGGTATGGGCCACGGTCACGGTGACCGGCATCCGGCCCACGTCGCGCAGCGGCCGCGCGGTGGTGGACTCGGCCATCGAGGTCTTCAACCAGCGCAACGAGAAAGTCATGACCTACACGGCGCGCCGGCTGCTGGCCGGACGCCCGGACTGAACCCCGCTGCGCCCCGGCGCAACGCACTGGATTCGACCCCGTCGATTTCGTGGAGGAGACAAGCAAATGAAGGCAAAGACCCTCATGACCACCGTGGCCGCGCTGGTACCGGCCGTACTCGCCAGCACCGCCGTGCTGGCCGCGCCGGCGCCGGAAGGCAGCGCCTTTCCCGCCCACCCGATCCGCCTGGTGGTGCCGTTCCCGCCGGGTGGCCCGACCGACCTGGTGTCGCGCGTGATCGCCAGGCGCATGACCGACGAACTGGGCCAGCAGGTGCTGGTGGACAACCGGCCCGGCGCCAACGGCAATATCGCCGCCGAAATCGTCGCCAAGGCGCCGGCCGATGGCTATACGGTGCTGTACAACACCTCGTCGATCGCGCTGAGCCCGGCGCTGTACAGCAAGCTGAGCTACGACGTGCGGCGCGATTTCGCGCCGGTCGTGCTGACCGCCATGGTGCCGCTGGTGCTGGAGGTGAACGCACAGCTGCCGGTGCACAACGTCAGGGAGTTCATCCAGTACGTCAAGGCCAATCCGGACAAGCTGACCTATGGCTCGGCCGGCAACGGCAACGTGACGCACCTGGCCGCCTTCCTGTTCCTGCAGGCCAACGGCCTGAATGCCGTGCACGCGCCGTACAAGGGCAGCGCGCCGGCGCTGACCGACCTGGCCGGCGGGCAGGTGCAGTTCATGGCGGACACCATCAATTCGTCGCTGCCGTTCATCCGCGACAAGCGCATGCGCGCGCTGGCCGTCACCAGCAGCACGCGCAGCTCGCAGTTGCCCGACGTGCCGACCGTGGCCGAAACGGTCATGCCGGGCTTCGAAGTGGGCGCATGGCAGGGCATGATGGTTCCCGCCAGGACCTCGCCGGAGATCGTGCGCAAGCTCAACGCCGCCACCATGAAGGCGCTCGCCAACCCCGAGACGCGCGCGGCGCTGGCCGCGCAGGGCGCGGAGCCTCGCGGCTCCACGCCCGAGGCCTACGCCAGCTACCTGTCCGCCGAAATGACGCGCTGGCGCAAGGTGGTCAAGGACTCCGGCGCCACACTCGACTGACCCTGGGCCACGCCCCAGCTCCACGCCATCACGCACCTGGACATTCAACGTGACCGCACTGCTTTCCACCTTCCAGCTCACCAGCCTGCCGCCGCACGCCACGGCGTTCCGCGAGCAGGTCCGGGCCTTCCTGGCCGAACACATGCCGGCGCTGCCGCCTGAAGTCCGGGCACGCTCGTGGATGGGCTTCGACGCCGCCTTCAGCCGCGCGCTGGCCGCGCGTGGCTGGGTCGGCATCACGCTGCCGGCCGCGCATGGCGGCGCCGGGCTGGACCCGTTTTCGCGCTTTGTGCTGGTGGAAGAACTGCTGGCCGCCGGCGCGCCCGTGTCCGCGCACTGGATCGCCGACCGCCAGAGCGGCCCGCTGATCCTGCGCTATGGCAGCGAGGCGCAGAAGGCCAGGTACCTGCCCGCCATCTGCCGCGGCGACGCCTTCTTCTGCATCGGCATGAGCGAGCCGAATTCCGGCTCCGACCTCGCGAGCGTGGCCACGCGCGCGGTGCGGCAGCCGGACGGCAGCTGGCGCCTGAACGGGCGCAAGATCTGGACGACCAACGCCAACCACTGCCACTACATGCTCGCGCTGGTGCGCACCTCGGGCACGCCGCAGGACCGGCAGGCCGGGCTGTCGCAGGTCATCGTCGACCTCTCCGCACCCGGCGTCTCGGTGCGGCCGATCCAGGACCTGACCGGCGACGCGCACTTCTCCGAGGTCAGCTTCGAGGACGTGGTGCTGGCACCGGATGCACTGATCGGCCAGGAAGGCAGCGGCTGGGAACAGGTGAACGCCGAGCTGGCTTTCGAGCGCAGCGGACCCGAGCGGCTTTATTCGAGCGTGGTGCTGCTCGACACCTGGCTGGCCGCGCTGCGGCGCCTGCCCGAAGCGCGGCGCGACACCGTCACCGCCGGACGGCTGGTCGGCCATCTGGCGGTGCTGCGCGCCATGTCGCTCGCCGTGACGGCACGCCTTGCCGCGGGCGAAAGCCCGGTGGTCGAAGCCGCACTGGTGAAGGATCTTGGCACGACCTTCGAACAATCGATCCCGGCACTCGTGGAAGCCGCGCTGGGCGACGAACCGGCGCTGGCGGCCGATGGCGCGCTGTACCGCACGCTCGCCTACGTCACGCAGATCGCCCCGTCCTATTCGCTGCGCGGCGGCACCCGGGAGATCCTGCGCGGCATGATCGCGCGCGGCCTGGGGCTGCGCTGATGCGCTGAACGCGTCCAATCCTGAGTCCATCGCTGAGTCCATCGCCATGCATAACACCTATTCCGACGCACTCGACGACCTGCTGCGCGATCAATGCCAGCCCGCGACCGTACGCGCCATCGAGCAAGGCGCCGACCCGGCGCCGCTTTGGCAGGCGCTGCTGGACAGCGGCTTTGCCGACTGCCTGCTGCCTGAATCGGCTGGCGGCGCCGGCCTGTCCTTGTCCGACCTGGCGCCCGTGCTCTACGTGCTGGGCCGCCATGCCATGCCCTTGCCGCTCGCGCAGACGCTGTTTGCGCGAGCGCTGCTGCAAGCCCGCGGCGTGAACGTGCCCGCCGAACCGATCGCGCTGGCAAGCCTCGACGACGACAGCCCGGCCACGCTGGTGGCCGATGCCCGCCACGCGGGCTGGTTCCTGGTGCAGTCCGGTACGCGCTGCATGCTGCTGCCGGCGTCCGCTGCCGGCGCCGAACCGACCGGGGCTCACGCCGACCAGACCATGCGCCTGCCACGATGGGTCGGCAAGGCCGGCACGGCCTTCGAGCTGCCCGCCGGCACGCTGCGCACCATCGGCGCCTGCCTGCATGCCGCGCAGATGGCTGGCGCGCTGTCCCGGGTCATGGACATGACGCTGCAGTACGCCAACGACCGCCTGCAGTTCGGGCGCGCGATCGGGAAGTTCCAGGCCATCCAGCACCAGATCAGCGAGATGGCGGAGCATGTCGCCGCCTCGCGCCTGGCCGCGCAGATCGCCTGCGACAGCGCGGGCAGCCAGCCTGACCCGGTACGCGCCGCGATCGGCAAGCTGCGCGCCAGCGACGCCGTCACGCCAGTCGCCGCCATTGCCCACGCAGTGCATGGTGCCATCGGTATCACCGGGGAATTCGACCTGCAGCTCTACACGAGGCGCCTGCATGCGTGGCGCGTGGCGGACGGCTCGGAGCGCTGGTGGAGCCGCGTGCTGGGCGAGCTGGTTTGCGCGGAACCGTCGCGGGGCGCGGTGGAGCTGGCGCGCGCGTGGTACGAAGCGGCAGCCTGACGCCCGCAAGAAAACGGCGGCCCGGTCAGGGGCCGCCGCGTGGCGTGTCGTGAACGGGCCGCAGCGTTAGGCGGCAAAGCTCAGGCGGCCAGGCTCAGCCCGCCCCCCGGCACCTTGCGGTGACGGCGTTCCGGCTTGCACTCGTACTTGAGCTCGCGCCGGCCATCCTCATACGCCACTTCCAGCCGGACATTGAAGCCCCACAGGCGCGTCACGTGGCGGATCACTTCGTCGAAGTTGTGCGACAGCGGCCGGCGGTCGCTTTGCTGGTGGCGCAAGGTGAGCGAGCGGTCGCCGCCCACATCGACATTGGTGACCTGGATATTGGGCTCCATGCCGGACAGGTCGTACTGCGACGCCAGCAGCTGGCGGATCAGGGCGTAGCCTTCGTCGTTGTGAATGGCTGTCACGCGCAGCTTGTTTTCGCGGTCATCGTCCAGCACCGAGAACAGCTTCAGTTCGCGGATCACGCGCGGCGACAGGAACTGGAGCAGGAAGCTCTCGTCCTTGAAGTTGCGCATGGCGAAGTCCAGCGTGGTGCGCCAGTCCGATCCGGCAATCTCCGGCGCCCAGCGGCGGTCCTCCTCGTCCGGGTTCTCGCACATGCGGCGCAGGTCCTGGAACATCAGGAAGCCCAGCGTGTACGGATTCAGGCCGCTGTAGTACGGACTGTTGTACGGCGGCTGGTAGATCACGTTGGTGTGGGCCTGCAGCAGCTCCAGCATGAAGGCGTCGTTGACCAGCTTTTCCTCGTAGAGCTGGTGAATGATGGTGTAGTGCCAGAACGTGGCCCAGCCTTCGTTCATCACCTTGGTCTGGCGCTGCGGATAGAAATACTGCGCGATCTTGCGCACGATGCGCACGATCTCGCGCTGCCACGGCGCCAGCTTGGGCGCGTTCTTCTCGATGAAGTACAGCAGGTTTTCCTGCGGCTCCGGCGGGAAAGTGACTTCCGGCTCGGCCCCGTCATCATCCGCCGCGAGGGCGTGGGGACGATGCTTGGGCAGCGTGCGCCACAGGTCGTTGACCTGCATCTGCAGGTAGTTTTCGCGCTCGGTCTGGCGCGCCTGCTCTTCGTTGATCGAGAGCTTCTTGGGCCGCTTGTAGCGGTCCACGCCGTAGTTCTGCAGCGCGTGGCAGGAGTCGAGCAACAGCTCCACTTCCTGCTCGCCGTAACGCTGCTCGCACTCGGCCACGTAGTTCTTGGCGAACAGCAGGTAGTCGATGATGGCGTCCGCGTTGGTCCAGGTGCGGAACAGGTAGTTGCCCTTGAAGAACGAGTTGTGGCCGTAGCAGGCATGCGCAATGGTGAGCGCCTGCATCGGCAGCGTGTTCTCCTCCATCAGGTAGGCAATGCAGGGGTTGGAGTTGATCACGATCTCATAGGCCAGCCCCATGTGGCCGCGCTGGTAGCCGCGCTCCGAAGCCAGGAAGTGCTTGCCGTATGACCAGTGGCTGTATCCCACTGGCAGGCCGGACGATGCATAGGCATCCAGCATCTGCTCGGCGGTGATGATCTCGATCTGGTTGGGATAGCTGTCCAGGCCAAACTCGCCGGCAATGCGCGCAATCTCGCGGTCATACCGGTTGATCAGCTCGAAGGTCCATTCCGAACCCGTGGAGAGATAAGCCATCTTCACCTCCGTCAGGCGGGCAAACCGTCCGCGCCCGGCGCATGGTGCCGGGACGGCGCCGGCGCGCCGCGTTGCCATGCCAAGATCCCGCCGACCTGCCGGAACCGGCAAGCCGGGTACTACCCGACCCTCAGGCCGCGCGCTTCTGGAACAGGTCGTGCAGCACCGGGTAGATCTCGTCCGGGCTGATGATGCGTTGCATCGCAAAATGATCGAACAGGCTCTTGACCGTCAGGTACTCTTCCCAGAGATTCTGCGGTTCCTCGGAAGCCACTTCCACATACGCGTAATACTGCACCAGCGGCAGGATCGACTCGCGCAACAGGCGTCCGCACAACTCGGAGTCACCGGCCCAGTTGTCACCGTCGGATGCCTGCGCGCAGTAGATGTTCCATTGGCTGGGCGGGTAGCGGTCATGGATGACCTCGACCATCAGCTTCAGCGCGCTGGACACCACGGTACCACCGGACTCGCGCGAATGGAAGAAATCCTCCTCTTCCACCTCTTTGGCCACGGTGTGATGGCGGATGAACACCACGTCGATGCGCTCGTAGTTGCGCTTGAGGAACAGGTACAGCAGCATGAAGAAGCGCTTGGCGAGATCCTTCCTGCTCTCGTCCATCGACCCGGAGACGTCCATCAGGCAGAACATCACCGCCTGTGCCTGGGGCCGCTTCTTGAGTACGCGATTGTTGTAGCGCAGGTCGAGCTTCTCGATGAACGGCACGCGATCGATGCACGCGCGCAGGTGCCGCATCTCCTTCATCAGCTCCAGCGCGGTCTCCGCGTAGGGACCGTCCTTCTCCAGCGCTTCGTTGTAGGCCGCTTCCAGTTCGCGCAGGCGCTTCTGGTATGGGCTGGACAGCGCGATGCGCCGGCCGATCGAACTGCGCATGGTGCGCAGGATCGACAGGTTGGAAGGCGTGCCGTCAATGGAGTAGCCGGCGCGCACCTTGCGGACTTCCGCGATCTTGGCCAGGTGGCGCTTGGCCAGGTCCGGCAGCGCCATGTCCTCGAAGAAGAAATTCAGGAAGTCCTCGCGCGACAGCGTGAAGACGAAGTCGTCCTCGCCCTCGCCGCTGTCGCTGGCGCGCGAGCCGCTTCCACCGCCGCCCTGCTGCTGGCGGTCGAATGAATCCCCCCGGACGAACTTCTTGTTGCCGGGATGGATCCATTCACGCCGCCCGCCCGGGCCGTGATGAAAGATCGGCTCGGAGATGTCCTTGACCGGGATGGACACCTGCCCGCTCTGCTCGATGTCCATGATCTTCCGGCCGGACACCGCCTTTGCGACCGCCTGGCGTATCTGCTCGCGATAGCGCTTGATAAAGCGCTGCTTGTTGACGGCACTCTTGTTGCCGCTGTTCTCACGCCTGTCAATGACCGTGGCCATGTATTTGCCCTCGACGAGAGGCCTGGTTCAGGCGCCGTTACGATGATTTTCTTACGCGCAGATACCACTCCACCAGCAGTCGGACTTGCTTTGGCGTATACCCCTTCTCGACCATGCGGTTGACGAAGTTCTCGTGCTTGTCCTGGTCTTCGCGCGAAGACTTGGCGTTGAACGAGATGACCGGCAGGAGATCCTCTGTGGTGGAAAACATGCGCTTCTCGATCACCATCCTGAGCTTCTCGTAGCTGGTCCAGACCGGGTTCTTGCCACCGTGGTTGGCCCTGGCGCGCAGCACGAAATTGACGATCTCGTTGCGGAAGTCCTTCGGGTTCGAGATGCCCGCGGGTTTTTCCACTTTTTCCAGTTCGTCGTTCAGCGCGTTGCGATCAAGGATTTCACCGGTATTCGGATCGCGGTACTCCTGGTCCTGGATCCACAGGTCGGCGAACACCACGTAGCGGTCGAAGATGTTCTGCCCGTACTCGGAATACGACTCCAGGTACGCCGTCTGGATCTCCTTGCCGATGAACTCCACGTACGGCGTGGTCAGGTACTCCTTGATAAAGGACAGCAGCTTCGCTTCCTGTTCCGGCGGGAACTGTTCACGCTCGATCTGCTGTTCGAGCACGTACAGCAAGTGGACCGGGTTGGCCGCGACCTCGGTGTTGTCGAAGTTGAACACCTTGGACAGGACCTTGAACGCAAAGCGCGTCGACAGGCCGTTCATGCCCTCGTCCACGCCGGCATAGTCGCGATACTCCTGGTACGACTTCGCCTTCGGATCGACGTCCTTCAGGCTTTCGCCGTCATAGACCCGCATCTTGGAGAAGATGTTGGAGTTCTCGGGCTCCTTGATCCGCGTGAGCACCGCGAACTGCGCCATCATCTTGAGCGTGCTGGGCGCATTCGGCGCCGCCGACAGCGAACTGCTGCGCAGCAGCTTGTCGTAGATCTTCACCTCTTCCGACACCCGCAGGCAATACGGCACCTTGACGATGTAGATACGGTCGAGGAAAGCCTCGTTGTTCTTGTCCTGCTTGAACGTCTGCCACTCGGCCTCGTTCGAGTGCGCCAGAATGATGCCGTCGAACGGGATCGCGCCAAAGCCCTCGGTGCCCTTGTAGTTGCCTTCCTGCGTGGCAGTCAGCATCGGGTGCAGGACCTTGATCGGCGCCTTGAACATCTCGACGAACTCGAGCAGGCCGCGGTTGGCCAGGCACAAGCCGCCGGAATACGAGTAGGCGTCAGGATCGTCCTGCGGGAAATCCTCGAGCTTGCGGATATCCACCTTGCCGACGAGCGAGGAAATGTCCTGATTGTTCTCGTCGCCAGGTTCCGTCTTGGAGATCGCGATCTGCGACAGCACCGACGGGCGCAGCTTGACCACGCGGAACTGCGTGATGTCACCGTTGAACTCGTGCAGGCGCTTCACCGCCCACGGCGATGGAATCGTGCTCAGGTAGCGGACCGGGATGCCATAGTCCTCCTCCAGGATCTTGCCGTCTTCCTCGGGCGAGAACAGGCCGAGCGGAGATTCATGGATAGGCGAACCCTTCAGCGCATAGATGGGCACCTCTTCCATCAGCGCCTTCAGCTTCTCTGCCAGCGAGGACTTGCCGCCGCCAGGAGGCCCGAGCAGATACAGGATCTGCTTGCGTTCTTCCAGCCCTTGGGCGGCATGCTTGAAGAAGGAAACGATCTGCTCGATCGTGTCCTCCATGCCGTAGAAGTCGCGGAAAGCCGGATAAACCCGGATCACCTTGTTGAAGAACAGCCTGGACAGGCGCGGATCATGGTGCGTGTCCACCAGTTCCGGCTGGCCGATCGCGGCGAGCATGCGCTCCGCCGCAGTCGCATAGGCGGTCGGATCCTTCTTGCAGATCTCCAGGTACTCCTGGATGCTGTATTCCTCTTCCTTGCGAGCTTCGAAACGCGTAGCGTAATGGCCGAAAATGTCCATACCTCACTCCCGTCAGAGTCCCCGTCCGAGGCGAAGGCACTGCTGCTCCCCTGAGGCTTCGCGCCAGCTTTCGCGGTACACCACCCCGGCTTGGCGACCTGGTCATGTTGCGAAGTCTTTACTTCATCATAGTCAAATAACGGCGAGGGTGGAGCTTGAGTTGACGATTCGCGTGCCTGTGCGCAACGGCATTTCAGCCCTGCAAACACCACATTTGAACCAGTGCCCCTCCCCGCGCGCGACGGGCCATTGACTATGCTCGTGACAAACCTTACACCTTTCCGCCCCAATCTGCACAGCAGGTTTTGTAACGATGAAACAAAAAGGCCGGCGCTTTCGCCGGCCTTTTTGTTTCGAATTCCGCGACCTGCATCAGCACACGCGGACTGCTGATGACAACGCTCAGAGCGTGCGCGCCACCAGTTCCTTCATGATCTCGTTCGAGCCGCCGTAGATCTTGCCGACACGCGCGTTGGCGTACATTCGCGCGATCGGGTATTCGAGCATGTAGCCGTAGCCGCCGTGCAACTGCAGGCACTCGTCGATGATTTCGCAGTTGCGCTGCGTGCACCACCACTTGGCCATCGCCGCCGTCGCGACGTCGAGCCGGCCCTCCATCAGCCGCACCATGCAGTCGTTCACGAAGGTGGCGGCAATGGTCGCGTTGGTCTTGCACTCGGCCAGCGTGAAGCGCGTGTTCTGCAGGTCGAGCAGCGGCTGCCCGAACACCTTGCGCTCGCGCACGTATTCGGTCGTCAGTTCGATTGCGCGCTGCATGCTCGCCACGGAGCCAAGGGCGATGATCATCCGCTCCTGTGGCAGCTGCTGCATGAGCTGGTAAAAGCCCTGGCCTTCCTGCACGCCCAGCAGGTTCTCGCACGGCACGAGCACGTCGTCGAAGAACAGCTCGGCGGTGTCCTGGCCCTTCTGTCCGATCTTCTCCAGGATGCGGCCGCGGCGGAACCCGGGCAGGTCCCGGGTTTCCACCATGATCAGCGATACCCCGCGCGAACCGGCTTCCGGATCGGTCTTGGCAACCAGGCAGACCAGGTCGGCGTGATACCCGTTGGTAATGAAGGTCTTGGCACCGTTGATGCGATAGCAGTCCCCGTTTTCGGTCTTCTCGCGCACCGCGCGGGTGCGGATCGATTTCAGGTCGGAGCCGGCGCCCGGTTCCGACATGGCGATGGCCGCCACCATTTCGCCGCTGGCCATCAGCGGCAGCCATTTCTCCTTCTGCGCCTGGGTGCCGTAGTTCAGCAGGTAGTGCGCCACGATGCCGCTGTGCACGTTGTTGCCCAGGCTGGTACAGATGCCGCGGGCCATTTCCTGCGTGATGACGGCCTCGTGGGCGAAGTTGCCGCCACCGCCGCCAAACTCCTCGGGAATGCTCGCGCAGAGCAGGCCGATCTGGCCGGCACGGCGCCAGACCTCGCGGTCGATGTAGCCCTGTTCAGCCCAGCGCGACTCGTTCGGGGCCAGTTCGCGCTCGACAAAGCGCCGCACCGTGTCCCGGAACAGGATCAGGTCTTCGGTCATCCAGGGTGCCTCGGTCGAGGTGGCGGCGGCGGCGGCGTTCAGTTCGGGAGATCCCATGATGTGTATCGACTTCGAAATGCCAGTGAGGGAAAGATAGGCAGCCGGTCATGCCCGCTGCCATGCCTATATAGATAGAAGCAGGCGTATTTCGCGTTGAAGGCCCCAAGGCATGCGGCACCGCAGCATGCCGGGCCGCCGGATGACTCCGGCGGTCCTCAGTCAGGCCAGCGATAGCGCGGCGGCTGCTTGGATAGGAAGCGGTTGGCGGCTTCCTGGCGGTACTCCGTTGCGAAGGCAATGCCCTGTCCGTCCGCTTCCATGGCCAGCATGCTGTGCAGGTCCTGGTTCAGCGAGGCATTGAGCGCCTTCTTGGTCAGCGCCACCGCCACCGGCGATGCCTCGGTGAACGCGCGGGCCATCGAGCGCGCGCGCTCCTGCAGGCTGTCTGCCGGCACGATCTCCATGACGATGCCCTGCTCCCGGGCGGCCTCGGCATCGAGTTCGCGCATCGAGAACATCAGCGCCTTGGCGCGCTGGAGTCCGATCATGCGCGGCAATGTGTAGAACACACCACAGTCGGGAATCAGGCCCAGGCGCAGGAAGGGCAGCGCGAACCGGGCACGCGGCGTGGCCAGGATGATATCGGCGGTCAGCGCCAGGCTGAAGCCGGCGCCGAACGCGGCCCCGTCCACCGCGGCGATCACGGGAATCTCCAGCTGGATCAGTGCCTCCAGCCACGGATGGATGTTGTTCAGCCGCTGGCGCCCTTGCGCCGCCGTGAACTCGCCCTGCATGGAACTGATATCGCCGCCCGAGCAGAAGTCGGTGCCGGCGCCGGTCAGGATCAGCGCGCGCACGCTGGTGTCTTGACGCAACTGGTGAATCACATCTCCGATTTCGCGGCGCATGACGCCGTTGAGCGCATTCTTGCGGGCCGGGTAATCGAGCGTGAGGGTGGCAATGCCGTCTTCCACGGCATAGCGAATCGTTTCCATTAATGACTCCAGGTAATGCCGCGGTTCGGGGCCCGGTGCGGCGATCAGTCCAGCTGGATATGCGCGTCGCGCACGATCTTGGCCCACTTCGGCATGTCGCCCGACACCACGCTGGCCAGTTCCTGCGGTGCGGATCCGACCGGCTGCAGCCCCATGCCGGCGAGCTTCTGGCTGATTTCGGGCAGCTTGACGATGCGCGCCACTTCGCTCGCCAGGCGCGCGGTCACGTCCTTCGGCGTGTTGGCCGGCAGGAAGATCGCGAACCAGCCGCTCGGTTCAAAGCCTTGCAAGCCCTGTTCGGCAAACGTCGGCACGTTCGGAATCGCCTTGAAGCGCTGCGTGCCGGTAATGCCCAGGATTCTGAACTTGCCGCTGGTCAGGTACGGATACGCCGAGGTCACGTCAACGAATGCCGAATCCACCTGGCCGCCTAGCAGGTCGTTGACCAGGGGCGCCGCGCCTTTGTAGGGGATGTGCGCCAGGTCGATGCCGGCCTGCTGGCTGAACAGTTCCCCGTGCAGGTGCGACGAGGTGCCGTTGCCATACGAGCCGTAGCTGAGCTTGCCCGCCTTGGCCAGCGCGATGAACTCGCGCAGCGAATTGGCCGGCACGCGGTTGGGCACCACGAACAGGTCGGACGACTTGGCGATCAGCGAGACCGGCGTGAAGTCCTTGTTCACGTCATAGGGCGTGCGCTTGTACAGGCTTGGCGACTGGATCAGCGCGGTGATGGCCAGCAGCACCGTGTAGCCATCGGGTGCCGCCTTGGCAACGATATCGTTGCCTAGCATGCCGCTGGCGCCCGGCTTGTTGTCGACCACGACCGCCTGGCCCCAGGCTTCGGCCAGCCGCTGGCCGATCATGCGGCCCACGGTGTCGGTGCCGCCGCCGGCCGGATACGGCACGACCAGGCGGATCGGCTTGCCGGGGTAGTTGGGCTGGGCCAGTGCCTGGCCCACGCTGCCCAGCATAGCGGCGCCCGCCAGGGTGCCGGCCTGTGCCAGCCAGGTTCGTCTGCTGTTGTGCATGATGCTGTCTCTCTCCAAAACTCTGTCTGGCAGGCGGGCCAGGTGGGCCCTAGCGGCCCTGCGCACTGGCTTGCGCCGGGGCCTCCGGCCGCATGGCATCTTCCTGCAGGGCGCGCCACTGGATCTTGCCGGTGGCCGACTTGGGCAGCGCGTCCACGAATTCGACGATGCGCGGCACCTTGTAGGCGGCCAGGCGCTCGCGGCACCAGGCCATGATGCGTTCCGGCTCGGCCTCGGGCGTGCCGCGCGACCCGGCGCGCAGCGCCACCACGGCCTTGACCGTTTCGCCGCGATGGTCGTCGCGCGCCGCGATCACGCAGGCCTCGTGGATGGCCGGGTGGCCGTAGAGCAGGTTCTCCACCTCGGCCGGCCAGACCTTGAAGCCGGAGGCGTTGATCATGCGCTTGAGGCGGTCGCGCATGAAGAAGTAGCCCTCCTCGTCCATGAAGCCGAGGTCGCCGGTGCGCAGGAAGCGCTTGCCGTCGATCTCGATGAAGGACTCTTCGTTGGCCTGCGGGTTGTTCCAGTAGCCCTGCATCACCTGGGCACCGTGGGCGACGATCTCGCCGATCTCGCCCTGCGGCAGCTCCGCCAGCGTTTCCGGGTCCACCACGCGGGCGTCCACGCCGAAGGTGGCGATGCCCAGGCATTCGCGCTTGGGCTTCTGGCGCGGGTTGGACAGCAGGAACGACGCGGTCTCGGTCATGCCGTAGGCTTCCACGTACGGCAGGCCAAAGCGTTCCTGCAGCATGTTGGCCACCGCATCGGGCATAGCGGCCCCGCCGCCGCCCAGGAAGGCCAGGCTGGACAGGTCGCGCCGGGCCACGTCGGGCTGGGCGAAGAAATCGACCAGCATGGCCGGCGGCGCGCCCCAGACCGAAACGCGGTAGCGCTCGATCAGGTCGGCGGCCAGTGCACGGTCCCAGCGCGGCATCAGCACCACGGTCGCGCCCAGGTAGATCGGCGAATGCATGCAGTTCTGCATGCCGAGCAGGTGGAACATCGGCGCCACGGCCAGCACCACCGCTTCCGGCGAGCTGCTGCGCCAGACCTGCGAACCCACCGCGGAACTCATCATGGTGCCGTGGGTATGCATGCAACCCTTGGGATTGCCGGTCGTGCCCGAGGTGTAGGCCAGCATGCAAAGCGTGTCGTAGCCGGCCTCGTGCGGGCGCGGACTCTGGCCGGCATTGCGCGCGGCATCCCAGTCTGCGGGCATGGCGCCGCCCGGTGCCGCATTCAGTGCGGGCGCCGGCTCGCGCAACCAGGCCGGCACCTGCAGGCCACCGTCGTCGCGCAGCATGCCTGCGTAGTGGTGGACGATCACGTTGCGCAGCGCCTTGCCGTGCAGCGGCGCGACGCGGTCGTACAGCTCGCTGCCGCAGAACGCGGCCACGGCGCCGCTGTCGGCGACCACGTGCCCGAGTTCGGCTTCCAGCCACATCGGGTTGGCCGGCACCACCACCGCCTCGGCGCGCAGGATGGCGTAATAGGCCGCGATGTATTGCGGGCAGTTCTGGCTGAACAGCACTACCCGATCGCCGGGCTGGATGGCGCAGGTGTGCTGCAGATAGCCCGCCATCCGCTCGACCTCATCCAGCAGCGCCGCGTAGGAAATCGCGGTGCCGAAATACTGGATCGCGGTCTTGTCGGGATAGCGGCGCGCGGCCACCTCCAGGTTGTAGAACAGGCTGGTACGCGGCACGTGCAGCGTGGCCGGCAAGCCGGCGGGCCAGGCGGGGGAACGGTAAGGCTGGGGGATACTGGCGGACTTCATGTCAGGCAATGGCTCAGTCAAGGCGAATGTTGTGGGTACGGATCACCTTGCCCCAGCGCGCATAGTCGGACTGCACGGTCTGGGCAAAGGCATCTGGCGTGCTGCCGGTCAGGATCACGCCCAGGTCGTTCATGCGGGTACGCACGGCGGGATCGGCCAGCACCTTGTTGACGTCGGCGGAGAACTTCTCGACGATCGCTCGCGGCGTGGCGGCCGGCAGCAGCAGGCCGAACCAGCCCATCGAATCCATGCCGGCGATGCCGGCTTCCTTGAACGTCGGCACGTCAGGCAGTTGCGGCGCGCGCGACGGACCGGTCACGGCCAGCGCGCGCAGGCGCCCCGATGCGGAGTGCGGCTTGGCCCCCATCACGGAGATCACCGCGGACGGCACCTGGCCGCCAAGCAGGTCGTTCAGTTCAGGCGCCTCGCCCTTGTAGGAGACGTGGATCAAGTCGAGCCTGGCGCTCTCGTTGAAGATCTCGCCGTAGAGGTGTCCGCTCGAGCCGGTGCCGTACGAGCCGTAGGAGTACTGCTTGGGCCTGGCGCGCACCAGCGAGATGAACTCCTTCAGACTGGTGGCTGGCACGGCGCTGTTGATGGCGAACACCAGATTCGTGGTGCCAAGCTCGGACACCGGGGCGAAATCCTTGACGGGATCAAACGGAGCCTTGGCATAGAGGCTCGGCGCCTGCACGAGCGTCGTAATGGTCAGCAGCGCGGTGTAGCCATCCGGTTCGGCGCGGGCCACCACTTCGGAGCCGATCATGCTGCTGGCGCCAGGGCGGTTCTCCACCACCACCGAGCGTTTCCAGGCCTTGCCCAGGCCGTCGGCAACCGCTCGCGCCAGCACGTCGGTCGCACCGCCGGCCGGATACGGCACCACCAGACGCACGGTCTTCGACGGGAACGCCCCTTGCGCCATCGCGGCGCCGGCGCCGAGCAGGCCGGTCACGATACCGCCCGTGGCCAGAGCCGCGGCGCCCAGACGCTGCCATGCACTACGACGATCTGCCTGCATGTGGTTGTCTCCTTTGTATTTTTTGTTGGCGGGGCCGGGGTTTCTGTCCCCCCTTGCATCCGGCGATCCGGCCCTGTCGGCGTGCCGGTGGCGGTCCGTTCGGCGCGGACTATTCCACAGCGAAAGAGTGCGCGATGGGGTTGGCCCGGACAATGACCAGACATCCCAAAATCATTGGCCGAATTGCTCAGATGGAAGGCAGGCTTTGGCAAATCCCGATTGTGCGGCGCCACCCGGGCGCGCTAAGGTCTGACCCAGGCCGATCTTGCCGCCATGGCAGGCGGCAAGATCGGGGGCCGCCCCAGAACGACGAGGAGACTCATGCATATCGTTGCCACGCCCGCTCACCGGCATCCCGTGCCGGGCATGCCGCGCAGCATCGCCGCGCCGGGTCCGGTGCTGGCCGGCAGCGCTGGCACCGTCATGGCGGCACCGGTCGCGGCACCAGCGCCGGCCCGCCATACCATCGCCATCCATCACGTCCAGCAGATCCTGCTCGGCGCGCACCGGCTGGGGTGCGACATCGAGGCCCTGCTGCGCCGCGCGGCCATCTCGCCCGCGCTGCTGGCGTCGTCCTCCGCGCGGGTCACCCAGGACCAGTACGCGGCGCTGATCCGCACGCTGCGTCGCATCACGCGCGATGAACTATGGGGCCTGCTGAGCCGCCCCGTGCCGCCAGGCGTCTTCGCCCAGGCCGCGAATGCGATGATCCATTGCACCACGCTGGAAGAGGCCATCCAGGCCGGGCTGCGCCAATACCGGCTGCATATCGGCGACTTCACGCCAAGACTGCACCGCAGCGAGGATGGCCGGACGATTTCCTTGCGCCTGCACGCGCATGCGCCGGCATCGCCGTGCCAGGTCTTTGCCGAGTCGACTTTCGTGTTCCACGCGTATGGCCTGATCAACTGGCTGGTGGCGCGGCGCGTGCCGCTGTCCAGCGTCGACCTGAGCGCCAGGCCACCCACCGGGCAGACCGACACCGAGCGCGTCTTCAACACGTCGGTCCGCTACGGGCAGCCGTGCACGGCGCTGCACCTCGACGCCGCGTGGCTGCGGCTGCCGGTGATGCAGGATGCCACCGGCCTGGGTGAGTTCCTGCGCGACGCGCCGCACAAGCTGCTGGTGCGCTACCGCGACAACGGCTGCCTGGCCGAACGCATCCGCCTTCACCTGCGTTCGCACCTGGACGATGAGCTTCCTTCGCTGGAGCAGATGGCGCAAATGCTGCGACTGACGCCGCAAACCCTGCGCCGCCGCCTGCGCGACGAAGGGCGCGGCTACCAGAACATCAAGGACAGCCTGCGGCGCGATGTAGCGATCGGCATGCTCGAGCGCTCGGGCCTCACGCTGCAGCAGGTCGCGCTGCGGCTGGGCTTTTCAGAGCCGAGCACCTTCCATCGCGCGTTCAAGAAATGGACCGGCGTGGCTCCGGGAGAATACCGGCAGCGCGGCATGCAGCTCGCAAGCGCCGAAGGCTGACAACGGGAACAAAAGACGTTCTTCGCTGAATTGCGGGAGGGCGGGTTGGTTTGTTTGATGATGATTGGGTTGTCGTTCTTGACATGCGCTGCGGTTTCGCCGGTAGCCGGCAGGGTTTTGATTTGAGCGGGAGTCGGCGCTCTTGACCGGCTGGCGCGTCTTGATTTGACCGGTCGTTGTTCTTGACATGCGCTGCGGTTTCGCCGGCGTAGCCGGCAGGGTTTTGATTTGAGCGGGAGTTGGTGCTCTTGACCGGCTGGCGCGTCTTGATTTGACCGGTCGTTGTTCTTGACATGCGCTGCCGTTTCGCCGGCGTAGCCGGCGACCTCCTTTTGCCCGAGCGGCAAAAGGAGGCAAAAACGCGTCTTCGTGGTTGACGAACGGCCCGATGGGGTGAAGACGGTACAGGGCATGGCCAGACTGCCTGCCGCGTAGATGATCAGGATAGAGACGTCGGATGAGCGAACCCGGATTACTTGGTGGCCCCTGCTAACCGCGCCATCGGTTGGACGCCTACGGCTGCGCTGCGCGCGGCTCAGCGGAAAACAATTAGGGCAATAAGGGCAGGGGAAGTGGTGGGAGAGGACGCGAGGGGACGGGAAGCACCGGCGCCAGCGATGTTGATGCGCCGCGCATCCCGACTAGGACGTGCGCGCAGCGCAGCCGAAGGCGTCCCACCACTGACCCCGTTGGAACGCTGTACCCGAGTCCAACTTGGGGATCGTTCAAAAGCAGGTTATCGCAGGCACTGGTTCTGACTCACTAGGCGTAGCAGAGTCGAACGGCGATCACGTTTCGCGAGACCAAAGCCGCTTGAAAACAAGAAGCGCATCGTTGATAGCCAGCCGCTCAGGCGACGCGTTCTTTGGTTACTTTCTGTCGCTTGGACAGAAAGTGACTCGCCGGCTTCGCCGGCGAAACGGGGGCGCCGGCCAAGAACGACGCGCCAATCAAAACCCTGCCGGCTACGCCGGCGAAACAGCAGCGCATGCCAAGCACCATGAATCCGCTCCACTTGACATCCCCCAGCCCCGCAATTCAGCGATGAACCATAAAAAAACCGGCGATGACCTTGTCATCGCCGGTTTTCTGCTGTCGGACTTCACAGCGCGCGCTCAGACCACGCCCTGCTCCCGCAGCGTAGCAATCCGCTGCGCGGACAAGCCCAGCACCTCGCCCAGGATACGCTCGGTATGTTCACCGAGACGCGGCGGCGGCGCGTCGTACCGCACCGGCGTCGCCGAAAGCCGCAGCGGGCTCTTGACGGTCGGGCAGATGGCGCCGTCCTTGCGCACCAGGTCCACCTGCAGTTCGCGATGGCGGACCTGCGGGTCTTCCAGCACCTGTGCGTAGTCGTTGATCGGCCCGCACGGAATGCCCTGCGCTTCCAGGGCCTCCACCCAGTGCGCGGTGGTGCGGGTGCGCATATGGTCCTCGAGCATCGGCACCAGCACCTCGCGATGGATGATGCGCCCCGAACCTGCCGCGAAGCGCTCGTCGGCGGCCAGGTCCGGACGCCCGATGCCGCGGCAGTACGCCTGCCACTGGCCGTCGTTGCCGGCCGCGACGATCATGTAGCCGTCCGCCGTGGCGAACACGTGGTACGGCACCATGTTCGCATGCGCATTGCCGTAGCGCGGCATGGCCTGGCCGGTGATGCGCTGGGCGATGATCGGCGTCGCGCCCACCGCCACCACGGCGTCGAGCAGCGCCATGTCGATGTGCTGGCCCTCGCCGGTGCGCTCGGCATGCCGCAGCGCAGCCAGCACGGCCACGGTCGCGTACATGCCGGTCAGCACGTCCACCACCGCCACGCCGACCTTCTGCGGCCCGCCGCCGGGCAGGTCGTCGCGCTCGCCGGTCACGCTCATCAATCCGCCGATGCCCTGGAAGATGAAGTCGTAGCCGGGCTTGTGCGCGCTGGGGCCGGTCTGGCCATAGCCGGTGATCGAGCAATAGACCAGCGCCGGGTTGATCGCCTTGAGGCTCTCGTAGTCGAGCCCGTAGCGCTTGAGGTCGCCGACCTTGTAGTTCTCGAGGACGATGTGCGACCTGGCTGCCAGGTCACGCACGACCGCCTGCCCTTGCGGGCTGGCAATATCGAGCGTGAGCGACTGCTTGCCGCGATTGGCGCCGGCAAAGTAGGTGGCATCGCGCGAGGACTGGCCTTCTGCGTCCGGCAGCCACGGCGGGCCCCAGGAGCGCGTGTCATCGCCGACCCGGGGACGTTCGACCTTGATGACTTCGGCGCCAAGGTCCGCCAGGTTCTGCGCGCACCACGGCCCCGCCAGGATGCGCGACAGGTCGAGCACCCGGACGCCGGCCAGCGCGCCCTGCATGGCGGCCGCCATCTCAGATCGGGTCCCAGCTGATCACGTCGGGCGAACGCTCGAGCTTGAAGAAGCTGCTGCGCATGGCCGGCATGGCGATCTCGCCGATCGCTTCCGGCGTCCAGCCTTCGCTCATGTGCACCGAGCGCACCGGGCGCGGCTGACTCATCAGGATGATCTCGTTGGCGCGCACGGCGAAGATCTGCCCGTTGACCTCGGCGGCCGCCGGGCTGGCCAGGTAGACCGCGACGGGGCCGATCTTGCCGGCTTCCATCTTCTGCAGCTTGGCCACGCGCGCCTTCTCTTCCGGCGTCTCGGCCGGGATCGAGCTGGTCATGCGGCTCCACGCGAACGGCGCGATGCAGTTCGAGCGCACGTTGAAGCGCTGCATGTCGAGCGCGATCGACTTCGACAGCGCGGCGATGCCCAGCTTGGCCGCCGAGTAGTTGGCCTGGCCCAGGTTGCCGATCAGGCCCGAGGTCGACGTCATGTGCACGAAGGCGCCGCCTTCCTGGTCCTTGAAATAGTTGGCCGCGGCGCGGCTCACGAAGAAGGTGCCGTGCAGGTGCACGTCGATCACCGAACGCCATTCCTCTTCGTTCATCTTGAAGAACATGCGGTCGCGCAGGTTGCCGGCGTTGTTGACCACGGCGTCGATGCGGCCGAAATTGTCGAGCGCGCACTGGACGATGCCGTTGGCGCCGTTCCAGGTCGATACGCTGTCCGTGTTGGCCACGGCTTCGCCGCCGGCCGCCCGGATCTCGTCCACCACGCGCTGCGCGGGACCGGCATCGCCGCCTTCGCCGGACATCGAGACACCAAGGTCGTTGACCACGACCTTGGCCCCGGCGGCTGCCATCGCCAGCGCGATACCGCGCCCGATTCCACCACCAGCGCCCGTTACCAGCGCCACCTTGCCTGCCATCAAACCGCTCATTGCGTTGCTCCTCTGAATACTTTCCCGGTCACCGGACCGCGTTTCTGGCGACAATAACGGCTTGTCCGCGACGGCCATGCCACTCGCGGACAATCACGTTCAGATGTTATTGCCACGCCGGATACGATAAATTGATGGCTGAGACATTGGAATTCACGAATCGCAAAAGTGGCCTTTGGCCTGACGGAACCCCATGCATTACGACCTGACCGACCTGCGCCTTTTCCTCAACGTCGGTGAAACGGAGAACCTGACCCGCGCGGCGGAACGCAGCTTCCTGTCCCTGCCGGCGGCCAGCACCCGCATCAAGCAGCTGGAAGAGGCGTTCCAGACCCAGTTGCTGATCCGCCAGGTAAAAGGCGTCAGGCTCACCCCGGCCGGCGACACCCTGCTGCACCACGCGCGCGAGGTGTTCCGCGAGCTGGAATGCCTGCATTCCGACCTGCGTCCCTATGCCAAGGGCGTCAAGGGCAAGGTCCGCCTGCTGGCCAACACGACCGCCACCAACTCCTTCCTGGCCACCGGGCTGTCGCGCTTCCTAAGTGAAAACCCTGATGTGGATGTGGAGCTGGAAGAGCACCTGTCGCAGGAAATCGTCTCCGCGATCAGTGCCGGCGCGGCGGATCTCGGCATCGTGGCGGGCGAAGTCGCCACCCAGGACCTGGACGTGATGCACCTGTGCAGCGATGAGCTGATCGTGATTGCGCCGGTCAACCACCCGCTGCCGCAGTTCAAGCGGCTGCACTTTGCCGACCTGCTCGACACCTGCCGCTTTGTCGGCCTGAACCAGTTCAGCGCGATCCAGTCGTTCCTGGACCGCATTGCCGGCGGCATGGGCAAGCGCATCAGCCTGCGCATCCAGGTCGGCAGTTTCGACGCCGTCTGCCGCATGGTCGAGGCCGGCGCCGGCATCGCCATCGTGCCCAACAGCTGCGCGCGCCGCTACGCCAGCCGCAAGGTGCTGCGCTTCATCTCGCTGGAAGACGAGTGGGCACGCCGCGAATTGCGCCTGTGCCGCCGCCCGGGCCGCGAGCTGCCGCAGTTCGCCGAAACCCTGATCCAGTACCTGGTCGACGCCGCCCGCGAGCCCGTATAGGGTTGGCAATACATGGCCGTTCCCCGTGATGCTAGGCCACCAGCCCGGCGAGCGGCCGCAGCGAGATGACCATGACCGCGATCAGCACGGCCATGGCTGCCACGCCGGGCCAGCTGGTCCGGCCACAACGCGCCAGCGAGTCGTTGACCAGTTCCGGCGACAGGTGGTATTCGCGCAGCCGTTGCACCGTCGATTCCGCGTGCCAGCGGTAAAGCTGGTTGCCATAGAAGCCGAGCAGCAGCGCCATGGCATACAGCAGCGGCCGCGAGAGCACGACCGGCATGCGGATCTGGAACAGTGCATGCAGCACCGGTTCGGCGCAGAGGATGACGGCGTAGACGCCGACCTGCCAGTACATGCGGCGGTAGGCCATCCAGAACGGCCCGAAGATGAAAGCAGCCCAGTTCCATGCCATGCCGTTGCGCGACGCGGCGAGCTGCCACTTGTTACGGTAGTACGCGAACCGCGGCCCCACGAACACGGCCAGCGCCGCTTCGTCGCTGATGATTGCTTTCATGCTTCGTTCCCCCTGCGGTGGGTCCTGACGACGGACCTCAGCGAAAGCATAGGCCCGAGCCATCGCGGCAAGCGTGCGGTTGCGCGCAGATGGCGCGATTTGCATGGCAGTCATGCGCGCAGGTAGTCTGGCGGGGCAGCGCCCAGCACCCGGACGGCCTTCCGGCACCGGGCATCCCGGCAATCAGCGAAGTGAACAGGTGGCAGGGCCGGGAAGTTCGGGGAAGCCGGGGCGGTACAAGCGCGGCACTTGCGGCTGCTGCCCCGGAACCGGCGTGGGGACGCCGCGCGGCCTTGCCCGGCGGCACGCCAGGTGCCGCCGGGCGCGCCGTCTACGCCCCTCACGGACATCGTCCCGTCTTGCCGACATTGGCCGGCCCCTTGCGCCGGGCGAGGACGTGGTCCGCTTTCGCTTCCCCTGCTTTTTCGCGGGTCCCATGTGACGCCTCCCCGTCGACAATGCGCCCGCGTCTTCATTGTGACCGACAGGCGGTGCCGGATCATCACCAATATTGGTTATGTCGTGGCTGCCCCGCCGGTCCGGTGCCCGATGCGGTGCCGTCCTACAGCGCAAACGGATTCGTCCGGACACGGCGGGGCCGCCGCTCCTTCTATCGTGGAAGCGTGGAAGAAAGGAAGGAGAACCCATCATGCCCTACCTCATCGCCTGGCTACTCGGCGTACCCGCTCTCGTGCTGATCCTGATCTGGCTGTTCATGCACTGACGCGCTGCCCGCCTATATCTGCCAAAAGACAAGACGCCCGGTTCGCCGGGCGTCTTGCATCAGGCGTGCGCGAGGCACCTGTGCGCCGCACCTATGCCGCACCTATGCCGCACTTATGCCGCACCTAAGCCGCACCTAAGCCGCTCTTTCGCAAATCCGAATTTCGGGCCTGTGAGCCCTCGGGAATAATGGCCCCATTCAAATCGACCGGGCCTACCCCCATGTTTGCAGATCAGGATCAAGACCAGCTTTACCCGGAAATCCGCGAAGCCGTACGCAACCTTTGCGCGGGTTTCGATTCGGCCTACTGGCAGCGGGTTGAAGAACAGAACGGCTTTCCCGAAGAATTCGTCCAGGCACTGACCCAGGCGGGCTGGCTGTCGGCCCTGATTCCCGAGACCTACGGCGGTTCCGGCCTGTCGCTGACGGCCGCGTCGGTCATCATGGAGGAAATTAACCGCAACGGCGGCAATTCCGGCGCCTGCCACGGCCAGATGTACGTGATGGGCTGCCTGCTGCGCCATGGTTCCGACGAGCAGAAGCAGCGCTGGCTGCCGGGCATCGCCTCGGGCGAGCTGCGCATGCAGTCGATGGCCGTGACCGAGCCGACCACCGGCACCGACACCACCAAGCTCAAGACCACCGCCGTGCGCAAGGGCGACAAGTATGTCGTCAACGGCTCGAAGGTCTGGATCTCGCGCGTGCAGCACTCGGACCTGATGCTGCTGCTGGCACGCACCACGCCGCTGGACCAGGTCAAGCGCAAGTCCGAAGGCCTGTCCGTATTCGTCGTGGACCTGCGCGAAGCCATCGGCAAGGGCCTGACGGTCCGCCCGATCCGCAACATGGTCAACCACGAGACCAACGAGCTGTTCTTCGACAACCTCGAAGTCCCGGCCGAAAACCTGATCGGCGAGGAAGGCAAGGGCCTGAAGTACATCCTCGACGGCATGAACGCCGAGCGTATCCTGATCGCGGCCGAATGCATCGGCGACGGCTACTGGTTCGTCGAGCGCGCCAGCAACTACGCGCGCGAGCGCGTCGTGTTCGACCGCCCGATCGGCCAGAACCAGGGCATCCAGTTCCCGATCGCGCGTTCCTACGTCAACGTGGAAGCCGCCAGCCTGATGCGCTACAAGGCCGCCGCGCTGTTCGACGCCGGCAAGCCGTGCGGCAAGGAAGCCAATATCTCCAAGCTGCTCGCGGCCGACGCCTCGTGGGAAGCCGCCAACGTCTGCCTGCAGACGCACGGCGGCTTCGGCTTCGCGGCGGAATACGACATCGAGCGCAAGTTCCGCGAAACGCGCCTGTACCAGGTCGCGCCGATCTCCACCAACCTGATCCTGTCCTACGTGGCCGAGCACGTGCTCGAACTGCCGCGTTCGTTCTGAGGCCGCGCATGACTGCATCTACGCCCAACGGCATTCGCCCGCTCGACGGCATCCGCGTGGTGTCGCTGGAACACGCGGTGGCCGCGCCGTTCGCCACCCGCCAGCTCGCCGACCTGGGTGCCCGCGTCATCAAGATCGAACGCCCCGGCGTGGGCGACTTCGCGCGCGGGTATGACCAGTCCGTGCACGGCCAGGCCTCGTACTTTGTCTGGCTCAACCGGGGCAAGGAAAGCCTGACCCTGGACCTGAAGGATGACGAGGCGCAGTCCATCCTGCACCGCCTGCTGGCCGATGCCGACGTCCTGGTGCAGAACCTCGCGCCGGGCGCCGCGGCGCGCATGGGCCTCGATTTCGACACGCTGCACGGCAAGTACGAGAAGCTGATCGTCTGCGACATCTCCGGCTATGGCGACTCGGGCCCCTATCGCGACAAGAAGGCCTACGACCTGCTGATCCAGGCCGCGGCCGGCCTGGTGGGCCTCACCGGCGGCCCGGACGAGCCGTCGCGCGCGGGGGTTTCGATCGCCGATATCTCGGCCGGCATGTACGCCTACAGCGGCATTCTGTCCGCACTGCTGCAGCGCGGCCGCACCGGCAAGGGCCTGCGCGTGCAGGTGACCATGTTCGAGGCCATGGCCGAGTGGATGAACCAGGTGCTCTACTTCGGCCACTACGGCGGCAAGCCGCCGGCGCGCGTCGGCGCCTCGCACCCGACCATCGCCCCGTACGGCATTCATCGCACCGCCAATGGCAGCGTGATCTTCAGCGTGCAGAACGAGCGCGAGTTCGCCAATTTCTGCGAGGTCGTGCTCGGCAACCGTGAACTCGCGCAGGACGAGCGGTTCTCCAGCAATACGGCGCGCGTGCGCAACCGGCCCGAACTCACCTCCATCATCGAGGATCGCTTTGCGTCGCTGACGGTGGCGCAGGCCGAGGCGCTGCTGGACCAGGCGCAGATCGCCAATGCCCCGATGAACGACATCGAAGGCGTGTGGAACCATCCGCAATTGCAGGCGCGCCAGCGCTGGCGCGAAGTCGCCACCCCGGGCGGCCCGATCGGCGCGCTGCTGCCGCCCGCCAACCTGTCGGGCGTGGAGCCCGTCATGGGCGATGTACCGGCACTGGGCGCGCACAGCCGCAGCATCCTGGCCGAACTGGGCTACGGCGACGGCGATATCGACGCACTGGTGAGCAAGAAGACTGTCTGAGGACGTCCGCGCGGCGTCCGTTTCCCCATCCTCTCCCGGCACCGGGAAAGGATCCCGATCCCCGCGAGGCCGCCAGCGGCCGAGCCCAGCCAACTATCTCCGGAGACGGCATGAGCCAACCCGCAGACCAAACCTATCCGACCCGCCAGCTTTGCAAATTCCTGGCCCGCTTCACGCTGGCCGACGTGCCGGCACCCGTGATCGAGCGCACCAAGGACCTGTTCCTCGACTGGATCGCCTCGGCCATCGCGGGCAAGGACGCCCCGGCCGTGCGCCGCATCCAGGAGTTCGCGGCCGCGATGGGCCCGACGATGGGGCCAACGCACGGTGCCGCCGAAGTGCTGGTGGACCGCCGCCGCACCTCGCCCTACTTCGCGGCGCTGATCAACGGCGCTTCGTCGCACGTGGTCGAGCAGGATGACGTGCACAACGGCTCGGTGCTGCACCCGGCCGCGGTGGTGTTCCCGGCCGTGGTCGCCGCCGCGCAGGCCGAAGGCAAGACCGGCGCCGAGGTGCTGCTGGCCTCCATCGCCGGTTACGAAGCCGGCATCCGCATCGGCGAATTCATGGGCCGGTCGCACTACCGGATCTTCCACACCACGGGCACGGTTGGCACGCTCGCTGCCGCCGCGGCAGTCGCCAAGCTGTACAACCTTGACGCCGAGGGCATCAACCAGGCGCTCGGTTCGGCCGGCACGCAAGCGGCCGGCCTGTGGGAATTCCTGCGCGACGCTGCCGATTCCAAGCAGCTGCACACCGCCAAGGCCGCCGCCGACGGCCTGCAGTCCGCCTGGCTGGCGCGCGCCGGCTTCACCGGTGCGAAGCAGATCCTCGAAGGCGCCCAGGGCATGGCCGCCGGCATGTCGAGCGACGCCAATCCGGCATGCCTGACCGATGGCCTCGGCACGCGCTGGGCTACCGCCGAAACCTCGTTCAAGTTCTTCGCCTCGTGCCGCCACACGCATCCGGCCGCCGATGCGCTCAAGGTACTGATGCAGCGCGAGGGCGTTGCCGCGGACCAGATCGCCAGCGTCACCACGCATGTGCACCAGGGCGCCATCGACGTGCTCGGCCCCGTGGTCAACCCGGCCACCATCCACCAGGCCAAGTTCTCGATGGGCACCGTGCTGGGCCTGGTAGCCGTGCACGGCCACGCCGGCCTGCCCGAGTTCGAGCAGCACGCGCTGCAGGACAGTAAAGTGGCGGACTTCCGCGGCAAGGTGGTGATGGAGCTCGACGACGAGATCAACGCCGCGTATCCGCGCCAGTGGATCGGGCGCGTGACGGTGCGCACGACCGATGGCCGCACGCTGGCCGCGCGCGTGGACGTGCCCAAGGGCGACCCGGACAACACGCTGTCGCGCCCCGAACTCGAAGCCAAGGCGCTGCAGCTCGGCGCCTTCCGCCACGGCGCGACCGAGGCCGAGATGCGCACCATCATCGCGCGCGTGTGGGCACTGGAAAGTGCGCCGAACGTGAACGACTGGCTGCCTGCCGCACGCTGAGGCACCCGACCATGTCCACTGCTGTGACCTACCTGTTCGTGCCGGGCGACCGGCCCGAACGCTTTGATAAGGCCGCCGCGGCGAAGCCGGATGTGATGGTCCTCGATCTCGAGGATGCGGTGCATCCGGACGCCAAGCCGGCGGCGCGCCAGGCCATCGCGGCCTGGCTGGCGACGGGCCCCGCGGCCAACGCCTGTGTGCGCATCAACGACAGCGCCGCCCCGGGTTTTGCCGCCGACATGGAGTGGCTGCGCGCGCTGCCCAGGGGTACGCCGCTGGCGGGCCTGATGGTCCCCAAGGCAGAAGACGCGGCCGCGCTGGCAGCGATCACGGAAGTCCTGCGCGGCATCGATCCGACAGCCGGCCTGATCGCCATCATCGAGACCGCGCTGGGCCTGCATCGGATCGATGCGGTCGCCACGGCCAGCGGTGTCGAACGGCTGGCATTCGGCTCGCTCGACTATGCGGTCGATCTCGGCTGCAGCCATACGCGCGACGCCCTGGCGTATGCGCGTGCGCGCATCGTGCTGGCATCGCGCGTGGCCGGCCTGCCACCGCCGGTCGACGGCGTCACCACGGCGCTGAAGGACGAGTCCGTACTGGCCGACGATGTCGCCTATGCGCGCGCGCTCGGCTTTGCGGGCAAGCTTTGCATCCACCCGGCCCAGCTCGGCGCGGCCCGCGCGGGCTTCCTGCCCTCGCCCGAACAGCTCGACTGGGCGCGACGCGTGCTGGAGGCGACCGCCAGCGGCAGCCACGCCGTGCAGGTCGATGGCAAGATGGTGGACCGCCCTGTCATCGAGCAGGCCCGCCGCCTGATCGCGCTGGCGCTACCGCCGGCGCTCTGAACACAAAAGGCAGTTGTCATGACCCAGAACTCCCAACTTGAACACCTGCGCACCTGGATCGGACGCAGCGAATCGCGCACCGAAACCCTGACGCCGGAGCCGGTGACCGGCCTTGCCGCCACCTTTGACCTGGACCCCGAGGCCGTGGTGCGCGGGCCGCTGCCGCCGCTGTGGCACTGGCTCTACTTCCTGCCGCGCGCGCCGCAGCGCGATATCGGCGCCGACGGCCACCCGGCCCTCGGCGGCTTCATGCCGCCCGTGCCGCTGCCGCGCCGCATGTGGGCCGGCAGCGAGCTGTCGTTCGAGCGTCCGATTCACGTCGGCGATACGGTAACGCGCACGTCGACCATCAAGGATGTCCAGCATAAATCCGGCCGCACCGGCGAACTGTGGTTCGTCGCCGTCGACCATGAACTGACCGTCAATGGCCAGGTCGCGGTGCGCGAGCGCCATGACATCGTCTACCGTGCCATGCCGGAACTCGGCAAAGCGCAGCCGCCGCGGCCGCGCCTGGAGCACACGGCGCAATGGCAGCGCACGCTGCGCGCCGATCCGGTGATGCTGTTCCGTTATTCCGCGCTGACGTTCAACGGCCACCGGATCCACTACGATCGCGATTACACGCGCGACGTCGAGGGCTATCCGGGCCTGGTGGTGCACGGGCCCATGCAGGCCATGCTGATGCTGGACCTGGTGGCGCGCGAACAGCCGCAGGCACGCGTGCGCCGCTTCGGTTTTCGCGGGCTGGCGCCGCTGTTCGACCAGGACATCATCACCGTGGGCGGCACGGCGGATCCCGCGCAGGCCGGCAAGCTCATCCTCTGGACTGGTGATGATGCCGGCGGTCAGGCTATGCAGGGATGGGCCGAGATCGAGGGCTGATTGCAGGCTTGATGGCTGCGAGCCGGCCCCGGCCTCCGGGTGAGCAGGCGGAAGCGTTGAAGTAGGGCAAGTCTTCGGGCTTGCCCTTTTTTGTTCTTCTTCGTTGATCTGCGTGGCGGGCTGACTGCCTCAAAGCGACCGAAACTGTTCCAAGCGCGTGGCGATTTGGGGGAGTAGCTCATAGGCTGACACCGTGAAACTCATGGCCATGATTTTAAACTGCTCGAGGCGTCGATGTCTCGATCATGCGAAAACTATACAAAATCCTCAATGCAAATCTCAACGCAGACAACCTTGTGATTTATGTCAATTTATTCAATGAAATATGCTCTGCGCTCGCACCATAAAATCAAACTGCCTCGTAGAATTCGTTCCCGGAGGAACTCGACACTCCTTCACAACTGATTTTGAAAGGCCACCTAAGGGTGGCCTCTTTTTTTTGGCGTGCCCTGCCGGTCGCACCCCAAAAAAAAGCCCCGCCAGAGCGGGGCCTTCCCTTCAGAACGAGTCAGATCGCGTCAGAACTTGTGGCGAATACCAACCAAGGCGCCGAACTGGTTGATCTTGTCACCAGTAGCGTTACTGCCGCCCAGCAGTGCATTCGAATAAATCCCGACATTATTATCGGAACGGTTCAGAACGTAGCCCATGTTGAAGTAGGCATCCGTGCGCTTGGAGAACGCGTAGTCGGCAGAAACGACAAACGACCACGGATCAGCCTTGGTGCTGCGAAGGTCCTGATAATATGCAGCACCGGTCAGGGACAGCGCAGGCGTCACTTGATAGCCGAGGCCCAGCCAATACAGGTTGGCAACGGCAGAAGCAACGCCTGTCGTCACGTGCTCCCAGCGATAGCCCGCAAACGCCTTGGCAGGACCAAAGGCGTAGGTGCCAGCCACCGAGAACCGCTGGTCCTTCACCACATCGTTGGGCTGCATCAGATCATAGACAGCACCCACGCTCAGCGGACCAGTTGCGTAGTTCAAGCCGGCGGAATACTCCTTGCCTGCCTTGTAATTCCCAGGAATCTCACCATTCGCGTTATAGCCAAAGCTATACAATGCGGAAGCGGTCAGGCCACCGAAGGTACCGAGGTACTTGATCGAGTTATCAGCGCGCTGGGAGCCCATCGTCGGATCTTGAACCGCGATCGAATAACGCGATGCAATAGCCATCGGGTCATACATCAGGCTGTAGTCGTACAGAGGGGTCTGATGACGACCCAGCGTTACCGTACCATAGCTGCTTTGCAAGCCAACATACGCTTGACGATTGAAGAAGCGATTACCCGTAGTGTCAGCGGTTTTACCATCGTCGATGGTAAAACCGCTTTCGAGCGTGAAGACACCCTTCAGGCCGCCGCCGAGATCCTCGACGCCGCGAATGCCCCAGCGCGAACCGGACATATTGCCCGAGGTCATCGCAACGCGGCTGTGCGTACCGTCAGCCTTCGAAAGGTACTCCACACCAACGTCTGCAACACCGTAGAGGGTGACGCTGGATTGTGCATATGCGCCCGTCGATGCCAGTACTGCAGCCGTGACCGCAAGCATTTTTTGCTTCATATTGCTCCTCGATTGCTTTGGATCGCAGGCCAGTCCTGCGAAGGCGCCAATTATCGAGTTGCGTGTTCATGGTTGCAAAATGAAGATCCCCATTTTGTTGCTACTTTTCATCGTCGCGATCGCAAGCTTTTCCTTATTATTCAAAGGACATCACCCGACATCTCTGACAGACGTCAATGATATATAACAAATATAATTATCGAGTGGCGCGACACTAGGTCGACACGACTATACTCCGCGCGTGAAACACTGCGGTGGCAGCCTCTGGCACCGGTCAACAGCGCGCAATGCAAGAGTTAGACCCCGAGCTCATATCCCTGATGCGGCGAAACGTGTCAGAGCGCCATGCTCCCCGCGATGCACTGGCGGGCCCAGGAAAAGGGTAATGTCACGTGCCTTTAGACTAGACCACTTGGTCGACGTAAATGGCATGCCTGGCGAATGATGTCAGACTCCGTCGAATGAAGTGTGTCCGGGCGATGTCCGGTTCATCATCTTCGGTGACTACCTGGACTTCGCCGCTCGCAGCGGTAGACACGCCTTCTCCCTACCTGCCTTCACTAAATGGCATCGCCCGGGTTAAGAACCTCATCGCGCTCGCCCGCCGTGCATGTGAAAGCGTGGGGCAACCGGCCCGCGCATACCGCTGGCAGCCGTAGGCGACCTGTCCGGGCGCCAAGCCAGCGTCATGGGTCTCCAGCAACTGGTCGAGTTCGAACTCGGAAAGCAGCTGCGCCCTTCCATTTCCAGAAGATTGACGCTTCGCAAGATTGCTTCATGTCCTGGCTGTCCCGCAACCGCCATGTGACAAACGGATAAAAAAATATGCTGCCCGGAAAAATTGCGCGCTGTAGTGACGCCCAGAATCATGGAAAACAACTCAGGCTGTTGCCTCACGTTCCAGCCGGCCTTCTATCTGGGGATGTGCATTTCCCCCTTTCCCGATCGAAGCACCCAACATCCGGCTATTCACAAGACACGAACCTGTCAATAGTCAACCATTCGAACATTATTTTTCTACCGCTGTGGGCCGACATTCCTCCTGAATGTCCTTGGCAAGCGAATCACTTTCGCCTCGGACGGTTCGCCTCTGGCACTAGTGGAGCTCCGGAGTCTTCATAGGTAGAACAGACCATAGGACCTCTCATGTCGCAATTCCTTCAGACAATCAAGTTCAGGATCATCTTGACGCTGACAATCAGCATCTCCCTGACACTTCTTGTCGGATTCTTTGGCCTTAGCGGAATGTCCAGTCTCAACGACAGGCTGCAGGCAACCTACACAGGCAATGTCGTTCCCATTACAGAGTTGGCAAACACCCGTGCCTCAACGCTCAATGTGCGTCTTCTGTTGTGGAGGACATATACCGAAAAGACCAGGACACATCTTCCCAGGATCCGCGAGCTGCAAACCGGGGCTAACGAGGCCTGGAAAGCGTACTATCCGAGCGGCATTACCAACGATGAGGAACGCGCCATTGCGGATCAGATCGATGCAGGGTTGAAGAAGTATCATCTCGCGGTGGCGCAGGCACTGGAGATTCTGGAACGGGAAGATTATGAGTCTGCGATCGCCTTCCAGACAAAGGAAATCACCCCCGTTGGCGATAAGTTGACGGAATTGTTCGCTGCCGATTTGGCATCCAATATTGGCCAGGCCAAGGATGCCAATGCCGAAAGTTCCGATCACAGCAGGGAAGTCATGTGGATCGCAAGTACCCTTATCGCCATTGGTACGTTGCTGAGCATCGGGGTGGCGGTCTATCTCGTGCGCGCCGTGTCCGGCCCGCTCGATAAGGCAGTCAGGCTGGCGGGAAACATTGCACAGGGCCGCCTGGACGGCGGGATCGTGGTCGATGCCAAGGGGGAATTCGGAAAGCTGCTCAACGCCATGCAGCAGATGGGGCGCCAGCTTACCAGCACAGTACGCGGCATCCGCGATGCAAGCGAGTCGGTCATGGTGGCGTCCAAGGAAATCGCCAATGGCAACCTGGATCTGTCGTCGCGTACCGAGGAACAGGCTTCCTCGCTGGAACAAACGGCTGCCAGCATGACCGAACTCACGCAGACCGTGAAGCAGAACGCCGAGAATGCTCAACAGGCAAATTCCCTTGCGGCTACCGCGCGGGACCTGGCCGACACGAGCAACGTCGAAGTCGCCGCCATGATGCAGACCATCGGCAAAGTCAGCGGGAGCTCGGCACAGATTTCCGAGATTACCGGGCTGATCGAGGGCATCGCGTTCCAGACCAATATCCTGGCACTGAACGCCGCCGTGGAAGCCGCCCGTGCCGGCGAGCAGGGACGGGGCTTTGCAGTGGTCGCGGGTGAGGTCCGTTCGCTGGCGCAGCGCTCTTCCTCCGCGGCCAAGGAAATCAAGGACCTGATCGCATTGTCGTCTGCGATGGTACGGGAAGGCGAGCGGCAGGCCCTCAAGGTCGGCGAATCGATGGAGCGGGTGAAGCAGTCCATCGGCCAGGTGTCCAACATTGTGAGCGAGATTTCGGCAGCGTCGGCGGAGCAGAGCCAGGGCATCGAGCAGGTGCACCAGGCGATCAGCCAGATTGATGCGGTCACCCAGCAGAATGCGGCCCTGGTGGAAGAATCCACTGCGGCAGCCCAGTCCCTGGAAGAACAGGCGGGCAAGATGAAGACCGAGGTGATGTTCTTCCGGCTTGGCGACGAGAAGGCTGCCACCTCACGCCACGATTCGCCCAGTAGGAGCATCAAACAGCGGCCCAAGGTGATCGCAGGCAGACCGGCTGAAGCGAAGACCGTCACCGCGCCTGCTACAGCGAATCAACCCAACCCGAGGATGAGCAACGGCTCGGAGGACTGGGAAACGTTCTGAGACCGCAGAGCGAGCCAAGACTCCATCGGGCCCGGCAGACTGTCACCCAGGCTGACCACGCCACACAACGAGCGGATCGAGATCCGCTCCGGAAGCTCAGTCCGCCTGGATCTTCGCCGTCTTCACCACCCCGCCCCACAGCGTCAGTTCACGCTGGATGCGGTCAGCCAGCGGCTTGGGCCCGGTGATGTCGAGGTCGTAGCCGCCGGCGGCCATGCGCTGCTTGAACGCGGGATCATCGCCGATGGCCTTCTGCGCCTTGATCAGCTTGTCGACCACGTCGGCGGGCAGCTTCTGCGGGCCGATCAGCGCATACCAGCCGGTCAGGTCATAGTCCTTGAGCCCGGACTCGATCATCGTCGGCACGTTTGGCAAGGCGGGGTTGCGCGTCTTCGATGTGACCGCCAGCGCCCGCACCTTGCCGCCGTTGATGTGGCCGATGGCCGTGCCGGTGATGTCGAACATGAACGTCACCTTGCCGCTGACCACGTCGGCCATGGCCGGCGAATTGCCCTTGTAAGGCACGTGCAGCATCTTGACGCGGCTCATCTGCGCCAGCAGTTCGGCCGACAGGTGGTTCGATGCCCCAACCCCGGCGGAGCCAAACGACACATCGTCCGGATGCTTGCGCGCGTAGTCGACCAGCTCGCCCACGTTCTTCGCGGGGAAGTCCTTGTTCACCAGCAGCACGTTGGTGTAGTCAGTGATCAGGCCGATGTAGGTGAAGTCCTTGAGCGGGTTGAACTTGACCGAGCGCTGGATCAGCGGCGTCATGGTCATGGTCGGGCTGGCCACGAAGTACAGCGTATAGCCGTCCGGCTCCGACTTGGCGGTCAGGTCGGCGGCGATGGCACCGCTCGCGCCGGCGCGGTTGTCCACCACCACGGGCTGATGCAGCGCGCGGCCGAGCTGCTCTGCGTAGATGCGTGCGGCGGTATCGACTGGGCCGCCAGGCGCATAGCCCACGATCAGCTTGACCGGGCGCGACGGATACGCATCCGCAGCCCATGCGGCCCCATGCAGCAGTGTCGCCATCATCGCGGCAACGGTCATCCAGCGTTTCATATTGTCTCCTCCAGGATTGCTTTGTGTTCCCGCCGGACACCGGCCGGGCCGGCGGGAAAAGAAAAATCCGCGCCGGGCCGTCAGCCCAGCAGCGCCCGCAGCGGCTGCTTGAGCAGCTTGCCGCTGGCAGTCGTCGGGATCACGTCGATCACGCGCACTTCGGCCGGGCGCTTGTACGGGGCCAGGCTCTCGCGCAGATAGGCATCGAGCCTGGCGCGATCGGGCTCGATGCCGTCCTGCATCTCGATGAAGGCCACCACCTCCTCGTTGCCGTCGCTCGTGTTGCGGCCGACCACGGCCGACTGGCGCACGCCCGGGAACGCGTTGATCACGGACTCCACTTCGATCGGGTACACATTGAAGCCCGACCGGATGATCAGGTCCTTGGAACGGCCCGAGATGAACAGCGCGCCGTCGGTGTCGAGGTAGCCGAGGTCGCCCGTATTGAGCCAGCCGCCCGGCAGCAGCGCTTCGGCGGTCTGCTCCGGATTGCGATAGTAGCCAAGCATCACGCCCGGGCCGCGCACGCGGATCTGCCCGCGCTCGCCGGCCGGCAGTGCCTTGCCTTCGCCGTCCGTGATGCTGATCTCCACGCCTTCGACGATGTAGCCGGCCGAGCAATCGGCGCGCGGAGCTTCCATGCGCGTGATGAACAGCGAGCCGGCGTACTCGGTAATGCCATAGCCATGGTGCAGCGGCTGGCCGAAGTATGTCTCCACCTCGCCCTTCAGGGTCGGATCGAGCGGCGCGCCGCCGGTGTAGAGGTAGCGCAGGCGCGGATAGGCCTTGCGCTCGCGTTGCTGCGCCACCGCCATGATGCGCGTGAACATGGTGGGCACGCCCTGCAGGATGCTGATCCCGGGAGTGTCCAGCGCCGCGAACACCTCGTCCGCATCGAAGCGGGGACGCACGAAGAGGCTGGCGCCACCATACAGCGTGGCCAGCAGCACCGTGGCGATGCCGAAGATGTGCGACATCGGCAGCGCGCCATAGGCGACATCGGTCGGCCCCATATTGCGGGAGGTCGCGGAAATGCGGGCAAAGTGCGTGAGGCCTTCGTGCGGCACCATCACGCCCTTGGGCGCGCCGGTGGTGCCGGAGGTATAGATCAGCGTGGCGACTTTGCGCGCCTGCTCGGCGGGCACGCGCTCCGGCGTGGTCGCGGCGCGCACCACGGTCATGCCGTCGGCATGGACCGCGCAACCCGTCGCCCTGGCGTCAAGCCGCCGGCCGTGCGCGGCGGCGACGTCGGAAACATGGCCCGTGAACAGGACCAGCACCGGCTGCGCGTGGTCGCGGATGTTGTCGATCTCGCGCGCCGACAGGCGTGCGTTGACCTGGATCGGCCACGCGTGCAGCGTGCTGCAGGCGAACATCGTGGCGATCATCTCGTTGCAGTTCTCGCCGACCACGATGACGCGATCGCCTTCGCCCACGCCCTGCGCGGCCAGCCAGTCCCGCGTGCTCTCGATGCGGCGCCACAGGTCGCCGTAACTGATCACGGTGCCGCTTTCGTAGAGGCACGGCGCCTGCGGCGTCTGCGTGGCCCAGTGGCGGGGAAGGTCGTGGATGAACTCGGGACGGAAGGAAGACATGATGCTCGCTGCTCGGTCGGAATGGTTACGGCGGATACGGCGGATGCGTCGAAGCATGCACTGCAACGCACTTGCTGCAGGTGAGGAAGTTTGCGCCATGTATCCCCGCTAAGCCATTTCGAATTCGCTAAGGCCGTCTTCGGCGCGGCCACGTCCTCCCAACGGTTCCGCCGGTCCGAAGGTCACCTTTGCCATTGGTGAAGAAGCGAACGGCAAGCCCCTCATACAATCGGCCGGCACAGTGAAGGGCCGCCGCGCATACGCCATGCGGCCCGCGTACCACAGGGGACATTCAGATGGATTTGCGTTTTACCGCCGAGGAACAGGCCTTCCGCGAAGAAGTCCGGGCTTTCGTCCAGGCCAATCTGCCGGAGGACATCCGCAACAAGGTGCTGAACCACCAGCGTGTCGAGAAGGATGACTACGTCCGCTGGCACCGTATCCTGAACGCGCACGGCTGGGGCGCGCCGACCTGGCCCAGGGAATGGGGCGGCACCGGCTGGAATGCGCTGCAGCGCCTGATCTTCGAGATCGAGACCCTGCGCGCCGGCGCACCGCGCATGCTGCCGTTCGGCCTGACCATGATCGGCCCGGTGCTGATGAAGTACGCCAGCCAGGCGCACAAGGAACGCTTCCTGCCGCGCATCCCCAATGTCGAGGACTTCTGGTGCCAGGGCTATTCCGAGCCGGGCTCCGGTTCGGACCTGGCCTCGCTCAAGACGCGCGCCGTGCGCAAGGGCGACAAGTACATCGTCAACGGCCAGAAGACGTGGACCACCATGGCCCACTTCGCCGACTGGATCTTCTGCCTGGTGCGCACCGACCCCGAGGCCAAGGCCCAGGAAGGCATCTCGATGCTGCTGATCGACATGAAGTCGCCCGGCGTGACCGTGCGTCCGATCAAGACGCTGGATGGCGGCCACGACGTCAACGAGACCTGGTTCGAAGACGTCGAAGTGCCGGTCGAAAACCTGCTCGGCGAAGAGAACAAGGCCTGGACCTACGCCAAGTACCTGCTCGGCCATGAGCGCACCGGCATTGCCGGCATCGGCCACTGCCACCGCGAACTGCGCCAGCTCAAGCACTACGCGAGCCAGGCCAGCGACGGCGCCGGCCGCCCGCTGATCGAGGACGTGCGCATGCGCGACAAGATCGCGCGCATCGAGATGGACATCATGGCGCTGGAAATGCTGCTGCTGCGCGTGGCCACGCAATCGGGCGGCCAGCCCGGCCCCGAGGCCTCGATCGTCAAGATCCGCGGCTCGGAAATCCAGCAGGACCTGGCCATGCTGATGATGGAAGTGGCCGGCCCCAACGCCTGGCCGTACTCGCCGGACTGGCTCGAAGCGGGCACCGGGCAGCCGGGCTCGGCTCCGGACTGGGCCGCCCCGGCGTCGTCGACCTACTACGACATGCGCAAGACCTCGATCTACGGCGGCGCCACCGAAGTGCAGAAGAACATCATCTCCAAGATGATCCTGGGTTTCTGAAGGGATAGCAGACATGGACTTCACCTACAGCGAAGAGCAGCAGATGCTGGCGGACAGCCTGCGCCGCTTCATCGACACCGAATACACCTTCGAAGCGCGCCGCAAGAGCTCGCGCGCGGGCGAAGCGCTGGACCGCGGCCTGTGGAACAAGCTGGCCGAGATGGGCGTGCTGGGCCTGACCGTGCCGGCCGACTTCGGCGGCTTCGGCGAAGGCGCCGCGAGCCAGCTCGTGGTGCAGCGCGAACTGGGCCGCGGCCTGGTGCTGGAGCCGGTCACGCCGAGCGGCGTGATGTCGGCGGCGATCCTGTCGGCCTACGGCAGCCAGCCGCAGAAGGAACAATGGCTGCCTGCCATTGCCGGCGGCGAACGCATCGTCACGCTGGCCTACCTCGAGCCGACCACGCGCTACCGTCCCGAGACCGCGCGCGCCAGCGCGGAACGCAACGGCAGCGGCTACGTGCTGAACGGCACCAAGAGCCTGGTCTGGCACGGCGCCTCGGCCGATGCCTACCTGCTGACCGCGCGCATTGCCGGCAGCAACGACGTTGCCCTGTTCCTGGTGCCGCGCGGCAGCGCCGGCCTGACCGTGACCGGCTACCCGACCATCGACGGCCTGCGTGCCGCCGACGTGTCGCTGCAGAACGTCACCGTGGGCGCCGATGCGCTGGTGGGCCAGCCGGCCGACGGCCTGGCCGCACTGGGCCTGGGCATGGAGCATGGCGTGGCCGCGCTGTGCGCCGAAGGCGCGGGCGCGATGGAAAAGCTGATCGAGATCACCGGCGAGTACCTGGGCACGCGCCGGCAGTTCGGCAAGCCGCTGGCCGCGTTCCAGGCGCTGCAGCACCGCATGGCCGACATGCTGGTGCAGAAGGAGCTGGCCCTGTCGATGGCCTATGTGGCAGTCCAGGCGCTGGACGAAACCGATCCGGCCCGCCGCCGCCGCATGCTGTCCGCGGCCAAGGTCACGCTGGCACGTGCCGGCCGCTATGTCGGCCAGCAGGCGGTGCAGCTGCATGGCGGCATGGGCATGACCGACGAGCTGTCCGTGGGCGACTACTTCAAGCGCCTGACCATGCTCGACCAGCTGCTCGGCGACAGCGACTACCACCTGCAGCGCTTCGGCGAAGTGATGGAAACCGCGGCCTGAGGCCGGCGTCGCCAGACCGGCGGCGCTCCTGCGAAGCGCCAGGAGCGCTGGCTCGCGCGGCGAACGGGTACCGGACGGTCCGGTGCGCGTTCGCCGCGCGGCGTTTCAGGGATCGGGGATCAGGGATCAGGACTCGGAACTTAGGGCTGCGACAGCACGAACTCGTGGCTGGTGGTATCGACGCGCGAAACCCGATACTCGATGCGCTCGTCTTGATACGACGATGCCACCCTCAGGATCTTCAGCAGCGAGGTGCCGACCGGCACGCCGAGCAATGCCTCGTCATCCTCATCGGCCAGCGAGGAACGCATGCGCTCCTCGGTGCGGATGATGTTGATGCCGAATGCATCCTGGTAGAAGTTGTAGAGCGTGTTCGGGCGCTCGCGCAGTTGCTTTTCCGTCAGCGTCCTGAACCGCTCTTCCGGCACCGTGATGGCGTCGATCATGACGGGCTTGCCTTCCAGCGACAGCACGTTGGTGAAGCGGAACACGGCTTCGCCGACCGCCAGCCCCAGCGCGGCGGCCTCTTCCTTGTCAGCCTTGGCCCGGCGGAACCTGGCGAGTTGCACGGTGGGATATTCGCGATGCCCGTCCTGCCGGACGATGCGGAAGAAGCGGAAGAAATGGTCTTCCTGCCGATGCGTGGCCACGAAGGTGCCGCGGCCCTGGTGGCGGATCATGATGTTCTCCGCCACCAGTTCGTCGATCGCCTTGCGCAGCGTGCCGATCGACACGCCAAAGCGTTCAATCAGCTTGCGCTCGGACGGGATGACCTCACCCGGCTTCCACTCGCCTTTTGCCAGCGCGGCGAGTATTGCCTGCTTCACATCCTTGTACAGGACACCGCCGATGGCGCTGCCTGCGTCAAATCTCGCGCCCACGTCAGGATCCCCTGTGATTAGCGTGCCGGGCGGCCCGGACGGCCGCGCCATGCAATTCCGATAGATAGGCCGGATCATATCAAAGCGATTCCTGCCGCTACGCCATGCGCCGCACCGGCCTGAACCGCATGCTCCGGCGCGCTCATCGCCGCCCGGCCCGCCCGGCCGCCGCTTGTTCGACCCTGTTATTCGACCCGGATCTGCTTCTCCTCGATCAGCTTCGCCCAGCGCGTGACCTCGGTATTGAAGTACTCGTTGAAAGGCGGGTTCTGCGGGGCCGGCGTGAAGCCCGCCGCCACGATGCGCTCGCGCATGGCGTCGGTCTGAAGCAGGCGCCCGACCGAAGCGGCGACCTTCTCGACGATGGGCCGCGGCGTTCCCGCCGGCATCATCAGTCCCGTCCAGTTCTCGACGATGAGCTCCGGGAACCCGGCTTCGGCCACCGTAGGGACATCGGGCAGTTGCGGATGCCGCTCACGCGTCGTGACCGCCAGCGCGCGCAGCTTGCCGCCCTTCACATAGGCAATGGATTCCGGGAAGTTGGAAAACACCACGTCGAGCTGGCCACCGATGAGGTCCGTCATCGACGGCGCGCCACCCTTGTACGGGACGTGGGTGAGACTGCTGCGGGTCTGGCTCTCGAACAATGCCAGCGTCAGATGCGGCGGCGTGCCGTTGCCGCTGGAACCGGCATTGAGCCTGGCCTTCTGGGCCGCGGCCGCGAGGTCCTTCATCGACCTGACGGGCGAATTCGCCGGCACCACCACCAGCATCGGCGACGACGCAATGCGCACCACCGGCACCAGGTCCTTCTGCATGCTGAACGGCAGCTTCGGGAACAGCGTCGCGTTGGAAGCATGGGTCAGCGTGACGGCCAGCCAGGTGTAGCCATCGGCCGGCGACTTGGCGACCTGGTCGGCGCCGATATTGGCATTGCCACCGGGCTTGTTGTCGACGACGATGGGCTTCTTCCACTCCTCCGACAACTGCTGGCCGACCAGCCGCGCCATGATGTCCGTCAGCCCGCCGGCCGAAAACGGCACGACATAGCGGATCGGCTTGCCCGGATAGTCATTGGCGGCCGGGGCCGGACCGCCTCCCTGCCCCCCCTGCGCTGCCGCTGGCGTTGGCGCCAGCCACGCGAACGTCGATACTGCGGACAACGCAACCAGCGCGCGGGCGGCTAGCCTGAGCGCAGGGCGAATCGAGCCTCGATGCATGGTGTGTCTCCGTTTGGGGTCGCCGGCCCGCTTCCTGGCGGGTCCGTTGTCGATGGGGAATGAGCTACGCCTTCACCTCCTCGCCGGCGAGCGACAGCAGTTCGGCAAGCTGCGCTTCCGGTACTTCGATGCCATGGTCCTGCGCTTCAGCCTGCAGCGTGTAACGCCGGGCGCCCGGCAGCCGCGTGCCTGCGTCGCCAAGCATCGCATGCAGCAGCGCTTCGACCCTTTCCCCATAGACGGCCGACCCGGCGAAGGCGCCCGGATCGAGCACGAGGAACAGTTGCCCGATGCGCGGCCGGTTGCCGGCATCCGTGAAGAATGAATCCGCCTCGGCGCCGAACCGCGCGCCGGCCAGGGTGGTCACCAACAACTCCACCATCAGCGCCAGCATGGCGCCCTTGACGCCGCCCGCCGGCAGCATCGAGCCGCGCAGCGCGGCCTGCGCGTCGGTGGTCGGCTGCCCGTCCTCGTCGAGCGCCCAGCCGGGCGGGATCGGCTTGCCCTGCTTCGCCGCGACCATGATCTTGCCGCGCGCGACCTCGGACAGCGACAGGTCGATCAGGACCGGCGGCTGCCCTTGCCGCGGAAAGGCCGCGGCAATCGGATTGGTGCCGAACAGCGGGCGCTTGCCACCCCAGGCCGGCATCGCCGCCGGCGAATTTCCCATGGCGATGCCGACCATGCCCGCGCGGGCCACCGCATCCAGCGGCAACCCGGCGGCGCCGAAGTGATGGCTGTTGGTGACGGCGGCAACGCCCACGCCGGTGTCGCGCGCGCGGCGCATGGCCTCGGCGATCGCCAGGTCGCAGGCGGGGAAGGCAAACCCGCTCCCGGCATCGACCAGCGCCGCACTGGCACGGACACTGCGCACGGCGGGCACGGCCTGCCCGTCGACGCGGTCATGGCGCAGATGCCCGACGTACATCGGCACGCGCGAGACGCCGTGCGAGGCCAGGCCCATGGCATCGGCCCGCACCAGCGCCGCGGCCGTGGCCTGCGCCTGCAAGGCGCTCGCTCCGGCCCGGCGCAAGGCGGACCGGGCCAGCGCTTCCAGCCGCTCCATCGGGATTCGGCTCATGACAGGGTCTCCAGCGTTTGCCGCACCTGCGCGGCGATCATCATCGACACGCGGGCATTGGCCTCGCGCGTCACGCCGCCGATATGCGGGGTCAGCACAAGGTTCGGCACGCCTGCCAGCACGCTGTCCGCGGGCAGCGGCTCGGCCTCGAACACGTCCAGCGCGGCGCCGCCAAGATGGCCGTCGCGCAGCGCGCTGGCGAGCGCGGCTTCGTCCACCACCCCGCCGCGCGCCGTGTTGATCAGCACGGCACCGGACTTCATCGCGGCAATGCGCTGTGCATTCATCAGGTGCCGCGTCGCGGCCACCAGCGGGACGTGCAGGCTCACCGCATCGGATCGGGCCAGCAGCGCATCCAGCGCGACGCCTTCCACACCGGTGGCGGACCAGACCGGGTCATCCGCGGACAGCATCGGGTCATGCGCCACCACGTGCATGCCGAACGCCTGCGCGAGCGCGGCGGCCTGCCTGCCGATATCGCCGAAGCCGATCAGGCCCAGCGTCTTGCCCAGGGCCTCGCGCCCTTCGGACAGGCGCGCACGCGGCCAGTTGCCGCCGGCCAATTCCGCGCTGCTGACATAGGCGCCGCGCAGCAGCATCGCGGCCATGGTCACCACGTATTCGGCCACGGACCGGGCGTTGGCGCCCGATGCCGGAATCACGCGGATGCCGCGGTCGCGGCAGGCCGCGACATCGATATTGTCGAGCCCCACGCCGAGCCGCCCGACCACGCGCAGCGCGGGCGCGCGCTCCAGCAGCGCCGCGTCGACCCGGGTGCGGTTGCGCACGATCAGCGCATCGGCCTCGGGCAGCGCATCGAGCAACGCGCCGCGCTGATCCACCCAGCCCGGCTCGTAGCGCACGTCGAAGCCGGGCGTGAGCGCCTGCACCGCGGCCGGGTCCATGAACTCGCTGATGCAGATGCGCTTCATCATGCGGACTCGTGGATGCGGGTCAGCACGAACTCGCGGTGGCCAAGTGCCTCGGCTGCCGTCCAGCGGCCATTGACGGTTGCAAGCATGCACTCGAGCAGCTTGTCGCCGGTCTGGTCCAGCGTCTGCTCGCGCTGCAGCAGCCCGGAGCAGTCGACGTCCATATGCTCGCTCATCAGCCGCACGGTACGCGGATTCGCGCAGAGCTTGATGACCGGAACGATCGGGTTGCCGATCACATTGCCCTGGCCCGTCGGGAAGAAATGCACGACGTATCCGGCGGCGGCGCACAGGGTCACCATCTCGGCCGCGGCGGACGACGAATCCATGAACCACAGGCCCGGGTGGGTCGGCTCCTCGGCCTTGTCCAGCACGCCGTCGACCGTGCACTTCTTGCCGATCTTCTGGATATTGCCGAGCGCCTTCTCCTCGATGGTGGTCAGGCCGCCGGCGATATTGCCCTTGGTCGGCTGGGACTCGGACAGGTCCGAGGTCTTCCAGCGGTCGATCATGCCCTGGTAGCGCTCGAACATGGCCATGAACTGGTGGCGCACGTCGTCATTGGCGCAGCGCGCCGCGACGATCTGTTCGCCGCCGGTCAGCTCCGAAGTCTCGCCGAACACCAGCGTGGTGCCGAGCGGATGGAGCTTGTCGAAGGCGTTGCCGACCGTCGGATTGGCACCGCAGCCGGACGTGGTATCGGACTCGCCGCACTTGGTCGACACCCACAGTTCGCCGATCGGGCATTCCACGCGATGCAGCGAAGTGGCGTACTGCACGAACTCCTTCGCCGCCCTGGAGGCGCGCATGATGGTCTCGTGATCGCCGTGGCCCTCGATGCCGAAGCCCACCACCGGCTTGCCGGTCTTGGCGATGCCATCGACAACGCGCTTGGTCCAGCCGTCCTCGATGCCGATCACCACCACCGCGGCGACGTTCGGGTTGCTGCCCGCGCCGATCAGCGTGCGGAAGTGCAGGTCCAGGTCCGGCCCGAACTGCAGGCGGCCATACGGGTGCGGAATGGCCATGGTGCCCTTGATGGAGGCGGCCACGGCCTCGGCGGCGGCATTGGACAGGTCATCCAGCGGCAGGATGATGACGTGGTTGCGCACACCAACGCGACCATTGTCGCGGCGGTAGCCCCAGAAGGTGGTGTTTTGGTCGATCACGGACATGGCGTGGCCCTCGGATTTGGAATGGATGCAGTGGATTTGGGGGACGGCAGCGCGGCGGATTACCAGCGCTTGGTCTTGATGTTGTGGACGTGGGCGTGCTCGCCGGCCTTGATCGGGGCCACCACCTTGCCGATGTCGATGCCGTACTTGTAGACGGTGTCGTTGGGGGCCATGTCGCACAACGCCACCTTGTGGCCGATGGGAATCGGCTGCAGCGCCGTCACCGTCACGATCTTGTCCTCATCCATGATCCACGCATTCAGCCTGGTGCCAGCCTGGATGCCCTCCACCACAGCCACCGCGACGGTGTCCTTGGCGTCATGCAGCACGACATGAATCATTTGTTGTCTCCTTGGTTGCGGGTCGGTTTGTGGGATTGATCTTAGGAGAGGTATTCATCCATGTCAACTAACTCATATATATGAGTTGGATGAATTAGTGAGGGATGGGATTTTGGTTTTGGGAGCTGGTGGCTGGGTTGTCGCCATTGGCGGGCGCGGCTGTTTCGCCGGCGTAGCCGGCGACACCGGCTTCTTGTCCGGGCGACAAGAAGCAGGCAAGAAGCGCGTCGCCTGGCGGCGGGCCATCAACGGTGCGCTTCTATCGTTCGAACGGCTTTGGTTTCGCGAGGCTTGGCACGCAAGCCCCCCCGACGATCAAAATCAGACCCTGACCGACAAAGAGTACCAAGCGACACATGATACGATCGGCGCGACTCTTTTCTGCGGCGACAAAAGCACCGTGAGGCATCACCTTTCGTTTCACATTTTGGGCGACGGACATGAATGTTTTCGACAACGACACCCGTCATGTGATCACCCAAGGCATTCGGTCTACACTCGGCCGAACCGTTGAACGGCTGGTCTCGTCATCCAGGCCGGCGCTTCCAGCCGCCCGCAGCCATGACCGCGACCGGCGACAGGACGCTGACGCGCCAGGCGATGCTTCCACCGTTCGCATGAACAGGAAAAGGCCTGCTGCCATGCCCCGCTCAGCGTACGACCCGACGCCCCGCCGCCTGCTGTCCGCCAGCATCGCCCTGATGATGCTGGCCGCGCCGACGTGGCCGTGGCAAGGCGTGCTTGCCGCCCCCGCCAGCGCCGCGGCCACAGCGCCTTCCGTCCAGCCGTCCGAGCCGTCCGAAAAGCCGCCGGCCCTGCCGGCGGCCACCAGCACACAGGTACTGACCCTGCGCCAGATGGGCTCCTACGGTCCGCTTGCGCTGCGCGGCGTGGACCATGCCCGCACGCTCGATATCGGTGTCCGGCTGGATGAAGTCGTCACCGCGGCAAAGCTCAAGCTGGTGTTCACGTATTCGCCGGCCCTGGTCTTCCCGCTTTCCCATCTCAAGATCACGCTCAATGACGAGGTGATCGCCACCGTGCCGCTGGAAGAGAAGGAAGCCGGCCGCCTGGTCACGCGCGAGATCGACCTGGACCCGCGCTTCTTCACCGATTTCAACCATCTTGGCGTGCAGCTGATCGCGCACTACACGATGGACCATTGCGAGGACCCGCTGCATTCCAGCCTGTGGGCCGATATCAGCCCGGCCACCACGCTCACGCTGGGCAAGGCGCGCATGACGCTGCCGGACAGCCTGGCGCTGCTGCCGGCGCCCTTCTTCGACCGGCGCGACAACCGCCGCGTGACCGTGCCCTTCGTGCTGCCGGCCAAGGCCGACGCCGCCACCTTGCGCGCGGCCGGCGTGGTGGCGTCGTGGCTCGGCGCGCTGGCGTCGTACCGGGAGGCTCGCTTCCCGGTGGCGCGCAGCGCGCCGGCGGACACCGATGCCATTGCCTTCGTGCTGCCGGGCACGCTGCCCGCCGGGGTCAGCCTGCCCGAGATCAAGGGTCCGTCGGTCAGCATCATGCCCAACCCGGCCAGCCCCGGGCGCAAGCTGCTGGTGGTTGCCGGCCGCACGCCGCAGGAACTGCAGACCGCGGCCAACGGGCTGGTGCTGGGCAAGACGGCGATGGCCGGCAACAGCGCGCAGGTGCAGTCCGTGGATATCGGCAATCCGCGCCAGCCCTACGACGCGCCGGCCTGGGCGCCCACGGACCGCCCGGTGCTGTTCAAGGAACTGGTCGCCGACCCGCAGCAGCTCCAGGTGGCTGGCTACAACCCGAACCCCATCCGCGTGAACCTGCGCGTGCCGGCCGATCTCTACGACTGGACGCGCAGCAACGTGCCGTTGAGCATTCGCTACCGCTACACCGCGCCGCCCACGTACAACGATTCGGTGATCAGCATCGACATCAACGACCAGCTGGTGCGCTCCTACCGGCTCAAGCCGCTGGCAACCAAGGACGACCAGAACCTGGTGAGCGTGCCGCTGCTGTCGGGCAGCAGCGTATCGGCCTCGAACCTGATCGGCATCCCGGCCTTCCGCGTGGGCAGCAACAACCAGATGCAGTTCAGCTTCCACATCGATTCGCAGAAAACGGGCCTGTGCTCCTCGGCCGCGACGAACATCGCGCGCGCCGCCATCGATCCCGACTCCAGCATCGACTTCAGCCGCTTCTCGCACTACACCGGCCTGCCCAACCTGGCGTTCTTCGCCAACAGCGGCTACCCGTTCACGCGGCTGGCCGATCTGGCCGACACCGCGGTCGTCATGCCCGACGCGCCCACGGCCCAGGACCAGGAAGCCCTGCTCACGCTGCTCGGCCATATGGGCAAGTGGACCGGCCTGCCGTCGCTGCGCGTGGCCGTGGTGCCCGCGGCCGCGGTCGACAGCGTGCGCCAGCGCAACCTGCTGGTCGTCGGCACCGGCAGCGCCGCCGGCATGCTCGGCAAATGGGGCAAGTCGCTGCCGATGCTGATCGAGCGCGGCCGCACCGAGATCACGCTGCGCGACCAGCGCAGCCACGCGTGGTCCAACTGGCTGAGCGGCATCGAGGAGGATCCGGTCACGCCGACCGGGCGCGCCATCCTGACCGCCGACGGCCCGCTGGCCGCGCTGGTCGGGTTCCAGTCGCCGTATGCCGAAGGCAACAGCGTGGTGGCGCTCACGGCCACGCAGGACGACCGCGTCGCCGATGTGCTCGACGCACTGGAGAACCCCGGCAAGGTCGCCCAGATGCGTGGCGACCTGACGGTCGTGCGGCAGGACCAGATCGATGGCCTGCGCCTGGGTGCGCGCTATTTCGTGGGCGACCTGCCCTGGTATGCGCGCATCTGGGTCAGGGTGTCGGCGTTCCCGGGGCTGATGGCCATCGCGGGCCTGCTGGCCGGGCTGATCGTCGCGCTGTCGCTGTTCTGGACGCTGGGCAAGCTCGCGGCACGGCGCAACGGAGGCTGACATGTGGCGTGCCCTGCCGGGTCTGACCAGGTGGCTCGCGGCGGGCGCGCTCGCCTGCGCCTGCGTGGCGGCCGTGCCCGCGCAGGCGGCCACGTGCGCGTGGTCCGACTGGGACAATTTCCGGCGCACGCTGCTGAGCGCCGACGGACGCGTCATCGACGCCAGCACCGACGACAAGGTCACGGTGTCCGAAGGCCAGGCCTATGGCCTGTTCTTCGCGCTGGTGGCGAACGACCGCGCCACGTTCGACAAGCTGCTGGCCTGGACCGAGAACAACCTCGCGCAGGGCGATCTCATCGCCCACCTGCCCGCCTGGATCTGGGGCCGCATTCCGGCCGACAAGGCCAAGGACGGCAAAGAGACGTGGGGCGTGATCGACACCAACTCCGCGTCCGACGCCGACCTGTGGATGGCCTACACGCTGCTGGAAGCCGGCCGCCTGTGGAACGAACGCCGTTTCACCGCGCTGGGCACGCTGATGGCGCGGCGCATCGTGCGCGAGGAAACCGCCAGCATGCGTGGCCTGGGCCGTACCGTGCTGCCCGGACCGGTCGGCTTCGCGCTCGCCGACGGGCGCTGGCGCGTGAATCCGAGCTATGTCCCGCTGCAGGTCATGCGCCGGCTCGCGCGGCTGATGCCGGATGAACCCGGCTGGGACCAGCTTGCGGCCAGCTCCCTGCGCGTGATCGTGGAAACGGCGCCGCGCGGCTTCTCGCCGGACTGGGCCGAGTACGACAGCAGCCGCGGCTTCCTGCCCGACAGCGCCACCAGGGCCGAGAGCGCGTACAACGCGATCCGCGTCTACCTGTGGGCGGGCCTGCTCGCCGCCGACGACCCGCAGCGCGCCCGCGTGCTGCAGCAGTTCGTGCCGCTGGCGGACTACGTGGCCGCCAACGGGCACCCGCCCGAACGCGTCGACACGCAGACCGGCCAGCCCGGGCCGAATGCCGGCAACGCCGGCTTCTCGGCGGCGGTGGCCCCCTACCTGGCCGCGCTGGGCCGCGCCGACCAGGCGCGCGCGCAGGTGCGGCGCACGCGCGAGCTGGCCGCACGGGAGCCGCTTGGCTACTACAGCCAGGCCCTCGCGCTGTTCGGTCTCGGCTACCTCGACGGCCTGTACCGCTTTGCCGGGGACGGCGCCCTGCTGCCAGCCTGGAAGACCGGATGCCCCGCGCGCTGACCCCCTTCCTGCTCGCGCTTGCCAGCGCACTGGCCGTGCCTGCCATGGCGCAGCCCGCCGTGGTGCAGCCCGCCGACAGGCCATCGCCCGAGATGACGCAGCTGCTGGCCGCGGCGCGCATGTGGGAAGCCAAGAACCGGACCGACATCGCGCGCGGCATCCTCGACAAGGCGCTGCTGATCGACCCCAACCAGCCCGATGCGCTGATGCTGCTCGGGCTGATCGAGCTGCGCTCGAACCGGCCGCTCGAAGCCGACAAGATCCTGCGCAAGCTGCGCCAGCGCGCGCCCAACCATCCGGCCACGCTGGAGCTCGATGACGCCTACCGCATCGCCACGCGCGACAAGCAGGAAATGGCGCGCATCCGGCTGCTGGCACGCGCCGGCAAGTCCGAGGAAGCCATCGCGCGACTCAGGCAGCTGTTCCCGCGCGGCGCGCCGCGCGGCGACCTGGCCGTCGACTACTACCGCATCATGGCCGGCACGCCGGCCGGACGCACCGCCACCATCGCCGAGCTGCGTGCGCGCGTGAAGCAGAACCCCGATGACCTGCGCCTGGCCATGGCGCTGGCCAGCCTGCTGACCGACCGCGAAGCCACGCGCCAGGAAGGGCTGGCCATCCTGTACCGCATCGTCCAGCGGCCCGATGGCGACCGCAAGTCGGCCCTGGAGATGTGGCGGCGCACGCTGTATGGTGTCAGCGACGACCCGTCCTACTACAAGTGGTTCGAGCTGTACGCCAGGGAAGTGCCTGACGATACCAGTGTCCAGCAGACGCTTGCGGAACTCGGCAGGAAAGGTGGCGCGCGCCAGCGCGAGCAGGCCAGCCCCGCCGAGCAGGCCCGCCGCCGCGGCGAACAGCAGCTTGCGCGCGGCGATGTGCGCGAGGCCGAGACCGCACTGGAAAGTGCCAACCGCAAGCGCCGCAACGACGGCGAAACGCTGGGCAACCTCGGCCTGGTGCGCCTGCGCCAGGGCCGCCACGACGAAGCCCGCGAACTGTTCGCGCGCGCCGAGCAGCTTGACGCCGGCAACCGCGGCAAATGGCGCAGCCTGAAAGGCACCGCCACGTTCTGGGGCACCGTGGCCAGGGCACGCGAAGCGAACGCACAGGGCAAACCCGCGCAGGGCGAGGCGCTCGCGCGCGAAGCGCTGGCGCTGCAGCCCGGCAATGCCAATGCGCGTGGCGTGCTGGCCGACGCGCTGATCGCGCAGAACAAGCTGCCCGAAGCCGAGGCGCTGTTGCGCGAAACGCTGGCCGGCCCCGAGCCCGATATCGGCACGCTGCGCACGCTGGTCAAGCTGCTCAACGACAGCCAGCGCAGCGACGAAGTGGGCCCGCTGATCACCAGCACCGCCGGCCGGCTGAAGGGCTCGCCCGCCGAACTGCGCACCTTGCGCGCGGACCTGCTGTCGCTGCAGGGCGAACAGTTGCTGGCGCAGCGCAAGCAGAGCCCCGCGCTGGCGCGGCTGGAGGAATCGATCCGGCTGGCGCCCGACGATCCCTGGACCCGCTTCACGCTGGCGCGCGCCTATCGCGACCTGGCGCTGCCGGCATTGGGCCGCCGCGTGATGGAAGACGGCATGGCCGCGTCGCCGACCGGCGAGATGCGCTATGCCACCGCGCTGTACCTGAATTCGGTCGACGATATCGAGGGCGCCAGCACCGTGCTGGCCGGCGTGCCAGAGGCAGAGCGTTCCGATTCCATGCGCCGGCTGGCGGGCAACCTGCGGGCGCAGCGGCTGTTGCGCGAGGCGCGCCAGCTGGTCGCAGCGGGCCACGAGCAGGAGGCGGAGGAAAAACTGCGCGCCGCCGCCGAGGCCGCGCGCGACGACCCGCAGATGCTGGCCTCGGTCGGACGCGAGTGGATCGCGATCGGGCAACCCGACACCGGCCTGAAGCTGGTGCGCGACTGGCTCGATGCGCATCCGCAGGACCCCGCCATCGACGTGCGCATCCGCTATGGCGAACTGCTCGCGTCGGCCGAGCGTGACGACGACCTGCGCGCCTGGATTGCCGAAGCCCGCGCGCTGCCCGGCGTCACGCCGGAACAGCGCGCCGATTTCGACGACCAGTTGCTGCGCCTGGCGCTGCGCGACACGGATCGCCGCATCGCCGAGGGCGACCTGAAGGGCGCCCAGCGCACGCTCTACGCCGTGCCGGCTGAGCAGCAGAAGGACCGGCGCTGGCTGCTGGAACTGGCCGACCTGCGCGAAGCCCAGGGCGACTATGACGGTGCCGCGCAGGCCGCGCGCGAGGTGCTCAAGACCCGTCCGCAGGACGCCGACGCGCGCCTGACGGTTGCGCGCATGCTGGAGCGGCAAGGCAAGGAAGACCAGGCGCTGGAAGACGTGCGCGCCGTGCTGGCCGATACCCCGGCGGACGACATCGATACGCGCCTGGCCATCGCGCGCCGGTTCACCGCCATGCGGCGCGAGGACGAAGCGCTGGCCGTGGTGGCGCCATTGCGCGAGCGCTATCCGGAGCGCTCCGACGTCACCCTGCAGGCCGGGCGCATCGCCCAGTCGCGCGGCGACTTCAACGGTGCGGCCGGTCTCTATCGCGAAGCGCGCGTGCAAGAGCAGCGCGAGAACGAAGCGCCCGGCACCGATGGCACCGCGGCCGAGCGCGCGTTGCGCGCGCTCGACATGCGCCGCGAGGGCCAGGTCGCCAGCGCCGTGCTGTTTTCCAACAAGACCGGCGACCCGGGTATTTCGCGCCTCAATGCGGTAGAGGTTCCGCTCTATGTGCGCATTCCGTCCGGCTACACCGGCCATGCCTTCTTCCATGCCGACACCGTGCTCCTCAACGCGGGCACCCTGCGCGCGGACAGCCTGCCGGACTCGCGCGACTTCGGCAAGATCCGGGCGCTCGGCAACAACGGGCTGGGCCAGATCGGCCAGAGCGACCGCGGCGTTGCCCTGGCCGCGGGCTACGAGTTCAATGGCGCCTACAACAGCTGGCGCGCCGACATCGGCACGACGCCGCTCGGCTTCACGCTGCAGACCGTGGTCGGCGGGTTCCGCTACCGCGCGGAAATGGGCCCGGCCTCGGCCACGGTCGACCTCTCGCGCCGCGCGGTCACCAGCAGCCTGGTCTCGTATGCGGGGGCGACCGATCCGCGCCACGTCGACGCACAGACCGGCGCGGTCACGCCGTCCGAGAGCTGGGGCAACGTGGTGCGCAACGGCATCCACGCACGCTATGCGCGCGACGTGGGACGCTTCGGGCTCTTCGCCGACCTTGGCTACGGCGTCTACACTGGAACCAACGTCCTCACCAACCAGGAGTTCACCGTGCGCACCGGCTTCGACGTCCCGGTGTTCGTGCGGCGGGACCAGCGCATCACCAGCGGCCTGGTCCTGAATTACTGGCGCTACTCCGAAAACGAGCGCTTCTATACCTTCGGCCACGGCGGCTACTACAGCCCGCAGCGCTACCTGTCGTTCCTCATCCCGCTGGACTGGACCGGCCGGCGCGGCCTGCTGTCATGGCGGCTGCGCGGTTCGGTCGGCATGTCCAGCACCTACGAGAAGAACATGGACATCTATCCCACCCGGCCCGACCTGCAGGCCATGGTCGGCGGCGCACAGTACCAGGGCGGCTCCGGCGGCGGCTTCAGCTATACCGCGGGCGGGATCGTCGAGTACCGCTTCGCTCCGCAATGGGTGGCCGGTGCCGGCTTCGACATCGACCGCTCGCGCGATTACGCACCGAACCGCGCCTTCGCCTACGTGCGCTACTTCTTCGAGCGCCAGCAGGGGCTGGTCCCCTATCCGCCCACGCCGGTGCGGCCGTACTCCACCTATTGAGGGCCGCATGAGCGACACGCGTCCAGCCCCGTCCCGCCACGCTGCCGCCCGCCCCTGGCTGCAGGCGCGCCACGCGCTCGCGATCGACGCGTTGCCGGCGGCGCTGGCCGCGCTGCAGCCGGCCGCGGTGCATGCCGTCTACGCCGACGCCTCGCCGGCGCGCGACGCGCTGTTCTGGCAGAGCGCCGCGCGACTGCTGCGCTCGCGCACCACGGTGCTATCCACGCGCGAGCCCGCCGAAATCGGCGCCATGCTGCGCCAGCACGGTCTCGATATCGACAGCAGCCGCACCTTGCACGGCCGGGCCAACGTGTGCACGCTGCGCGGCGTGGCCGACCGCCCGGGCCCTGACGTACTGCTCGAGGCATTGCAGGCCATCGTCGACCAGTGCGGCGCGCGTGGCAGCGAATTCCTGCTTGAGGGCGCCGAGGCATTCCTGCCATGGGAAGACCCGTCGGCCCTCGCCGCGGCCGGCGCGCGCCTGGCGCAATGGTGCGTCGCGCAGAGTTGCGGCCTGTTGCTGCTGGCCGCACCGCCTGGCGGCGCCGAGGCACTGGACCTCGCCGGCCTGGCACGTTTTCACCAGCACTTCGCCGGCGCGGCCAGGCTGTCGCAGGTGCACGGCCAGTATGTGTGGGAAGTTGGCTTCTGGCGCCACAAGGACGCCGTGCTGCCGCACGAAGTCGTGCCGCTGCGTTTTTCCCCGGAAGACCACGGCCTGGTGGCGGGCAGCGGCGACGCCGACGCCGCGCACGGCATGCCGTCCGGCCTGCTCGCGCCCGACGAGGCACGGGTCATCGTCAGCCGCGATGCGGTGCTGCGCGAGCGCTGGGTCCCGGCCGACTGGCAGGTCGTTCCCGACAATGACGCCGCCGTCGCCGCTGCCGCCGGCGCCGTGGCGGCTACCGTGATCCTGCACTATGGCAACCGGCAGGAGCTGGAGCCTCTGGCCGCCCAGGTCCACCAACTGCGCCACGGCGCCGGCAAGGCCTTGAAGATCGTGGTGCGCGAAGACAAGGAGATGCTGCGCCAGCGCTACGAGCTGCTGATGATGACGCTTGGCGCCAACATCGTGATCCAGCGCAACACGCCGTTCGCACGCATGCAGACCCGCATCGAAGCGCTCCAGGGCCAGGTGTTCCAGCGGCCGGTCCTGCCGGACTACAAGGGCGCGCTGTCCGCCGTGCTGGCCACGGCCGCCACCGGCTACCTGCCCGCGGCCGAGTTCATCGCGCTGGTGCGCAGCACGCTCGAGCGCAGCAGCGTGGTGCGCCTGCCCCATGTGTTGCTGGAACTGCCGCTGCTGCCCGAAGTCGCCCATGTCGATGCGCTGCGCGCCTGCCAGATGCGCGACGCCGGCGACCTCTGCAGCGCGGGCAGCAACAGCGTGTACGCGTTCTTCTTCGCGTGCCGGCTGGAGCACGTCGAGATCGCCTGCCAGCACGTGTTCCAGCGGCCCCTGTCCGAACTGTTCAGCGGCGAGCTGCGTTGCGGCGATGCCGAGTCCATCCTGGCCACGCTGCAGCGGCTGGAGACCGATATCGCGCAACGCCCCGCCCAGGACTACAGCGGCTGGCTGGCCCGGCATGCGGGCGACAGCGCCCCCGAGGCCCCGGCCAGCCAGCCCGGCGCCGCCGGCATCATGCCGCAACCGCCGGGCACGGCGCGGCGGCACCCGCGCGCCGCGCCGCAGCCGTTTTCCATCCCGCTCAAACCACAAGGCTAGACCACCATGGCGATCTTCCTGGGCTATTTCATCTGGGGCCTGATCCTGGCCGTGCCGGTGGCCTGGCTGGCCTGGCGCTTCCGCCTGTTGCGCCTGCTGCCGCGCTGGCGATGGCCGCGCTCGCGCCGCTCGGTGCGGCTGCCCGCGCAGCTGCGCCCGATCGTAGTCCGCGGCCGGCCGTGGCGCGACGCCGCCGGAGGCCGCGAATGAAGACCATTGCCGTGGTCTCCGCCGTCGGGGGCGCCGGGCGCACCACGATCACCGCGGAACTTGCCTCGCTGCTGCGCTGGCATGGCCATGCGCCGCTGGCGATCGAGTGCGACCCGCGCGGCCTGCTGGGCTTTCACTTCGGCCTGCGCGAACCGGTGCGCCAGGGCCTGTCCAACACGGCCGACTGGGCCGCGCACGGGCAGCGCAGCGACGACGGCGTGCTGTTTGTGCCCTGGGGCGAGCCCGGCACGCGCGCCACGCGCGCGGAGATCGCCATGCGCCTGCATGCGGACCCGCACTGGCTGCGCGGACTGCTGCGGCACGTGGACCTGTCCGGCGATGCCGTGGCGCTGATCGACAGCGCGCCGTGGCCCTCGCCGTTCGCCGAGCAGGCGCTGGCCGCCGCCGATCTCGCGCTGGTGCTGCTGCCCTCGCTGCCGCAGAGTTGCGCCACGCTGGCCCCGCTGCGGCAGGCGCTCGACGACGGCGGCATGGCGCGCGCCTACGTGGTCACGCGGCTGCAGCCGGGCCGCCAGCTCCATACCGACGTATCGGTGCTGCTGCGCGCCACGCTTGGCAATGCACTGCTGCCTTACGAGATCCATGAGGACGCCGGGGTGCCGGAAGCGCTGGCGCGCGGCGAATGCTTCTGCCGCAGCACGCCCCACTCGCAGACGGCGCATGACCTGCAGGGTCTCGCTTCCTGGGTGTCAGGCTGGCTCCTGAATGGCGCGCGCGCCGGCGACGGGCAGGCGGGCGCCGTGCGTCGCGAGGGGACGCCATGACGCTGCCGTCGGCCTCCGCCATGTTCGAGCGCCTGCGCCATCTGCTCGCGCGCGAGCTTGGCATCTCGGCCAGCGCGCCCGCCGGCCTGTGGTGGCTGCGGCTGCTGTTCCGCGCGCCGCCGCCCGGCCGGCCCGACCTGCCGCTGCGCTGCGCCATCTGGCTGCGCGGGCATGCGCGCGAACGGCTGGGGATCGGCCGCCAGCATGGCATCGGCATCTGGCTGCAGCGCCTGCTGCTGCGCCCGCCACGCGCCATCCGCCCGCTCGCGGCGGACCTGCGCCAGCGCCGCCAGACGCAGGCGCCGCCCGAAACCAGCGCGTTGCGGCGCTGGTTCCGCAGCTGGCTGGAGCCCACCTACTTCCGCCTGAAGCGCCTGCGCCGCCGGCTGCTGGCACGCCTGCCGCGGGTGGACTGGAATGGCATCGCCCACCGCCTGGAAGCGCTGTCGCCCGCGCTCGGACAGGTCCCGCTGCTGATGCCGGTGCTGCTCGTGCTCGCCGCGGTCTCGGGCATCCTGCTCTGCACCACGCCGCTGCCCCTGCATGACCAGTTCCTGCTGGTCGTGCTGATCCTGATCGGCCTGTTCGTCCTGCGCCGCATTCCCGGACGGCTTGCCACGCTGTCCATGGCCGCGCTGTCCGTGCTGATGGCGGGCCGCTACATCTGGTGGCGTGTCACGACCACCCTGCAATTCGAAACCACGATCGAGGCCGTGTTTGGCTACCTGCTGCTCGTGGCGGAGTTCTATACCTGGATCGTGCTCTTCCTCGGATACATCCAGACCATCTGGCCGCTGAACCGGCAGCCCGCGGCGTTGCCGGCGGAAGCGGCCGACTGGCCCACGGTGGACGTGTTCATCCCGACCTACAACGAGCCGCTGCGCGTGCTGCAGCCCACCGTCTATGCCGCGCGCAGCATGGACTGGCCCGCCGGCAAGATGCGCATCTACGTGCTCGACGATGGCGACCGCGAAGAGATCCGCGCCTTCGCCGAAGAGGCCGGCGTGCACTACCTGGCACGCGACGAGCATTCGCACGCCAAGGCCGGCAACATCAACTCCGCGCTCAGGCAGACCGCGGGCGAGTATGTGGCCATCTTCGATTGCGACCACATCCCCACGCGCTCCTTCCTGCAGATGACGATGGGCGAGTTCCTGGCCGATCCGAAATGCGCCATGGTGCAGACCCCGCACCACTTCTTTTCGCCCGACCCGTTCGAGCGCAACTTCGACACGTTCCGCCGCGTGCCGAACGAAGGCAGCCTGTTCTACGGGCTGATCCAGGACGGCAACGATTTCTGGAACGCCACGTTCTTCTGCGGATCGTGCGCGGTCATCAAGCGCGCGCCGCTGGAGGAGATCGGCGGCATCGCCGTGGAAACCGTGACCGAGGACGCGCACACCGCGCTCAAGCTGCACCGGCTCGGCTACAACAGCGCCTACCTGCGCACGGTGCAGGCCGCGGGCCTCGCCACCGAGAACCTGGCCGGGCATATCGGCCAGCGCATCCGCTGGGCCCGCGGCATGGCGCAGATCTTCCGCATCGACAACCCGATGCTGGGCAAGGGCCTGCACCTGTTCCAGCGGCTGTGCTACAGCAACGCCATGCTGCACTTCTTCTACGGCATTCCGCGCCTGATCTTCCTGACCATGCCGATTGCCTACCTGTACTTCGGGCTGCACGTGATCCACACCTCGGCGGTGCTGATCATGGCCTACGTGATCCCGTACCTGCTGGTGGCCAGCATCACCAATTCGCGGCTGCAGGGCCGGTACCGGCATTCGTTCTGGGCCGAGGTCTACGAGTCGGTGCTGGCGTGGTACATCGTGCTGCCCACCACCATGGCCTTCATCAACCCGCGGCTGGGCAAGTTCAACGTGACCGCCAAGGGCGGCCAGATTGCGCAGGACTACCTCGACTGGACCATCTCCAAACCCTACGTGCTGCTGCTCGCGCTCAATGTCGCGGGCCTGGCGCTGGGCGCGGGACGCGTGCTGTTCGACGACAGCTTCGAGCCATCGGCGCTGGTCATGAACATGGGCTGGGCCACGTTCAACCTGGTGATGCTGGGCGCGGCCATCGGCGTCGCGCGCGAGGCGCGGCAGGTGCGCATCTCGCACCGCATCCCCATGCGCGTGCCGGCCACGCTGCTGCTGCCCGACGGCCGCACGCTGGCCTGCAAGACCGAGAACTATTCGCTGGGCGGTCTGGGCCTGCTGTTGCCGGTCGAAACCCGTGTCGATCCCGGCGCGCAGGTGGGCGTATGCCTGTCGCGCGGCAAGCGCAGCTACCACTTCCCGGCCGTGGTGACGCGCAACGCAGACCGCCACCTCGGCGTGCGTTTTGAAGACATGGACGCCCAGGCCGAACAGCAACTGATCCAATGTACCTTCGGCCGCGCCGATGCATGGATCAACTGGATCGACGAGCAGCCCGTGGACGTGCCGCTGAACGGCCTCAAGGAAGTGATCGAAATGGGATACCAGGGCCTGCTGCGCCTGGTCGACGCCGCGCGCACCTCGGTCGCCGGCATCTTCGGCCGCACCGGGCCGCGGCAACCCTGACGCTGATATCGACATGGGAATCTGGAACCTCTACTTCATCGTCAAGCTCTACCTGTTCCATATCGGCCGGGTGGAGCCGCAATGGCTGCTCAACCTGCTGTTCGCGCTGGCACTGGCGGTGCGCATTCCCAACCGCGCGCTGGCCGCGCTGCGACAGGTGGTGGCGGTGGTGGCGGGCGCCGCGCTGCTGTACTGGGAATCCAACCTGCCGCCGTTCTCGCGCGTGGTGTCGCAGTTCTCCAATCTGCAGGCCTTCACGCCGGCCTATATGGTGGAGCTGCTCGGGCGCCTGGCCAGCCGTGAAATGCTGCTCACGGCGCTGGCGGTGCTGGTCATCTTCTGGATCGTGAACCGCTGGCTGCGCGTGACGACGCTGGTGCTGGCGGCACTGGTGCTGGTGCCGTTCTGGCAGTTGCTGTCCAATGGTCCCGTGGCCAGCGGCGGCGCGCAGGCCATTGCCGGCACCGAAGCCATCAGCGCTGGCGGCACGGCGGGCGAGAGCGGCTGGGATGCCCGCCTGAACGCGTTCCGCCAGCAGGAAGCGCCGCGCTCGGTGCACTTCGGTCCGGTCGCGGCAACGCCCGATTCGCAGTACGACATCATCGTGCTGCATATCTGTTCGTTGTCGTGGGACGATCTTGATGTCGCCAAGGCGCGCGACAACCCGCTGCTGTCGCGCTTCGACTTCCTGTTCACGAACTTCAGCTCCGCCGCGAGCTACAGCGGTCCCGCGGCCATCCGCGTGCTGCGCGCCGCGTGCGGGCAGCCACGGCACAAGGACCTGTACGACCCGTCGCCGGCCGAGTGCCACATCTTCTCGGCGCTGGCCGACGCTGGTTTCAGCACGCGGATGCTGCTCAACCACGACGGGCACTTCGACAACTTCCTGCAGGAAATCGAGAAGGAAGTCGGCGTCCCCGGCATGAAGCCGCCTTCCAACGACGGCCTGCCGGTCGCGATGCGTTCGTTCGACAACTCGCCCGTGGCCGGTGACTTCGACGTGCTGCAGCGCTGGTACAAGCAGCGGCTGGCCGAAGGCGGCGGCCCGCAGGCGCTGTACTACAACACCGTGACGCTGCATGACGGCAACCGCCTGCCGGACAGCAAGCTGTCGAGCCTCGAATCGTATCCGGTGCGGCTGACGCGGCTGCTCGGCGACGTGGACAAGATCATCGACATGGTCGCCAGTTCCGGGCGCAAGGCGGTCATCGTATTCGTGCCCGAGCACGGCGCGGCGTTGCGCGGAGACGCCAACCAGATCGCGGGCATGCGCGAGATCCCGACGCCGCGTATCATCCACGTGCCCGTGGGCGTGAAGCTCGTCGGCCTGCCCGGCGGCCAGTCGCAAAGCGGCAAGACCGTGACGATCGATGCGCCGGCCAGCTACCTGGCGCTGTCGCAGCTGATTGCGAACCTGGTGGCCGAGAACCCATTCCAGCCCGGCGCCCAGACGCTGGAACAATATGCCGCCGACCTGCCCCAGACCCAGATGGTCGGCGAAAACGAAGCGACAGTGACCATGCGCGATGGCAACGGATACATGGTGCACACGCCGGACGGTGTGTGGATCGAGGGGAAATAATGAAGCCGGCCAATGCACGCGGGCTCGCGCTCGCCCGCAGCGATATCGACGTCCTCGGCAAGGAGGTGGCCGGGTTCGATCCGAACCGGTATTTCGACCAGCAGGACCTGCAGGCGGCGCGCGGGGCGGCGCAGCGGTGGCCGCTGCTGGCCGGCCTGCTGGGATATGAGAGCGACGTGCCGGCGCTGGTCCGGGACCAGGCGCCTACCCGGGCTCCTGCGTGATGTAGCAATAGAACGCACGCGCCATTTCCGTCTCGAGTTCTTGGCGGGCGCTGCTGTTTCGCCGGCGTCGCCGGTTGGGTTTTGATTGGGGTGTCGTGCTTGACGGACGCTGCCGTTTCGCCGGCGTAGCCGGCGACCTCCTTTTGCCCGAGCGGCAAAAGGAGGCAAAAACGCGTCTTCGTGGTTGACGAAGGGCCCGATGGGGTGAAGACGGTACAGGGCATAGCCAGACTGCCTGCCGCGTAGATGATCAGGATAGATACGTCAAATGAGCGAACCCGGATTACTTGGTGGCCCCTGCTAACAGGGCCATCGGTGGGACGCCTACGGCTGCGCTGCGCGCGGCTCAGCGGAAAACAATAAGGGCAATAAGGGCAATAAGGGCAATAAGGGCAATAAGGGCAATAAGGGCAATAAGGGCAATAAGGGGAAGCACCGCGCCAGCGACAATGATGCCGCGCATACCGACTAGGACGCGCGCGCAGCGCAGCCGTAGGCGTCCCACCACTGACGCTGTTGGAACGCTGTACCCGAGCCCTACATGGGGATCGTTCAAAAGCAGCTTATCGCAGGCACTGGTCCTGACTCACATAGCGTTAGCAGGGTCGAACGGGCAACCAAGCATCGCGAGACCAACGCCGGTTGAACAGTAGAAGCGCATCGTTGATAGCCAGCCGCTCAGGCGACGCGTTTCTTGCCTACTTCTTGTCGCTCGGACAAGAAGTAGGTCGCCGGCTACGCCGGCGAAACAGCGGCGCCTGTCAAGCACGACACACCACCAATCAAAATCCCCCCGGCTATGCCAAAAAAACAGCGGCGCCCGCCAAGCACAACAACCTCCACCATTCCCGCAATCCGGCGAAAAACCAAATAAAACGGCGGCGGAACCGAAACCCGGTTCCACCGCCGCCTTCCTGCTTCCCTTAAAACCTGGAGCGCCTTACAACGTGGCAGCCGTCCCCAGAATTGCCGTCGCCTGACTGGACAGCGTGCCGCCGTTACCGTGGACCACGGCGACTTCCGCGTCCTTGACCTGGCGGTCGCCGCATTCGCCACGGAGCTGGCGCACCGCTTCGATCGTGATGAACATTCCGTACATGCCCGGATGCACGCAAGACAGACCGCCACCGTTGGTGTTCACCGGCAGGCGCCCGCCCGGCGCAATGCCGCCGCCGCTGACGAAGTGGCCGCCCTCGCCCTTCGCGCAGAAGCCGAGGTCCTCCAGGAACAGCAGCGTGTTGATGGTGAACGCGTCGTACAGCTCGGCCACGTCGACATCCGACGGCTTGAGGCCGGCCATGGCGAATGCGCGCTCGCCGGATTCCCTGGCCGCCGTGACGGTGACGTCGGGCATGCAGGAGATCTGGCGGTGCCACGTCGCGGTGGCATTGCCGAGCACGTAGACCGGCGGCTTGGCCAGGTCCCTGGCACGGTCGGCGCGGACCATCACGTAGGCGCCGGCACCGTCCGTCACCAGGCAGCAGTCGCGCACCGACAGCGGGTCCGACACCATGCGCGCGTTAAGCACATCGTCGATGCTGAGCGGGTCGCGCATCTGCGCTTCGGGGTTGAGCTGCGCCCACTTGCGCGCAGCCACGGCCACTTCAGCCAGGTGTTCGCGCGTGGTGCCGTACTGGTGCATGTGGCGCGCGGCGGCCAGTGCGTACGACGTGATCGGGCTCAGCGGCTGGTACGGGTTTTCGTACGGCTGCGGGTCCAGCACCGCCCGCACCTTGCTGATGCCGGCGCGGCCCACGGTCGAGGTGCGCTGGTTGCTGCCGTAGCAGACCAGCACCGCGTCGCACAGGCCGGCTTCCAGCGCCATCATGGCGGGCAGCATGTGCGAGACAAAGCTCGAGCCGCCGATCATGGTGCTGTCGACGAACTTCGGCTTGATGCCGAGGTACTCGGCCACCGGCATCACCCACATGGTGGCGCCGACGCTGGCGGTGGCGATGCCGTCGATGTCGCGCATTGACATGCCGGCATCCTTCACGGCGGCCTTGGCGGCTTCCACCAGGATTTCCATTTCAGTCTTGCCATGGGCTTCGCCCAGGCCGGCCTGGCCGACGCCGACGATGGCGACGCTGCCGCGCAGAGAAGACAGACTCATTTTGCTTGGCCCTCCACCGGATCGAACACGACGAGAGCGGGCTCGCCTTCTGCCTTGCCAGGCGCCACACGCGCCTTGACGCGCATGCCGATGCGCACGGACGCGGGGGCAATGCCCTCGACCCGGCTCATCATGCGCACGCCTTCATCCAGGTCGACCAGCACGATGTTGTAGTCGCCGCCGGCTTCGGGCTTGCGGCGGATCACGCTGGTGGAGTAGACCGTGCCGGTGCCGTTCGGCTCGGTCCAGTCGAGCGCATCGCCACCGCAGTGCGGGCAGATGTTGCGCGGGAAAAATACGTGCTTCTTGCAGTCCTGGCAGTGCTGGATGCGGAATTGGCCGGCGGCGAGCATGTCCGCGTAGACCTTGTCCGGACCCGCTGCCGCTCCTTGTTGGGGCATGGTGTCTCCTTCACAAATGATGCCGCCATGGGGCTTCCATGGCACAGCTGCCAGATTGCCGCACTATGCGCGGTGCAGCAATTCGCATCTGCCAAAGGCAGGATTCCCGAATGCGGAAATCCCCCTTCGGGCACGCCGGTACTCAGATGACCAGCTCGATCAGGAACGGGCCCCTGCGCTGGTTGGCCATGCGGAACAGGTCGGCAAACGCCTCCATGTCGTGCGCGCGCGCGCCCTCCACGCCCATGCCGTTGGCCATCTGCACCCAGTTCAGGTCGGGGTTGCCAATGTCGAGCATGTCGAGTGCGGTCTTGCCCGGGCTGGCACCGACATCGGCCAGTTCGCCGAGCAGGATCGCGTACTTGCGGTTCGCCAGCAGCACGACGGTGACGTCGAGCCGCTCACGCGCCATGGTCCACAGCGACTGCAACGTGTACATGCCGGAGCCATCGGCCTGCAAGGCCACCACGCGCCGGCCCGGCGCGGCCACGGCGGCGCCGGTGGCCAGCGGCAGGCCGGCACCGATGGCGCCGCCCGTGAGTTGCAGCCAGTCATGTGGCGCGGCGTTCACGGTGCCCGGATAGAAGGCCCGCCCGAAGCTGACGCTCTCTTCCACCACGATGGCTTGTTCGGGCAGCAGCGCGGTCAGCGTCCTGGCCACGGCCTCCGACGTGACGGCGCCACGCGCAATGTCGGCGTGCGCTACGGCGGCGGATGCCGGCAGCGCCGCGTTGCGCGCGCCCACTTCATCGGCAAGGCGGGCCAGCGCGTCCGCGAGGTCTTCCTCCTCCCTTGCCAGCACGTGCACGACCGCATCCTCGGGATACGGACGCGGCGACTTGCCCGGATAGGCGAAGAACGTCACCGGCGCCGGCGCACCGACCAGGATCACATTGTGGATACCGGCCAGCCGGTCGCGCGCCACATCGCCGGAATATGGGATGCGATCGACCGCCAGGCGCCCTCGCCCGCGCGACACGCGTGCGTTCGACATCGGCGTGATCAGCCTGGCCTGCGTGGCCGCGGCGATGCGGTGCGCATCGGCCAGCGGCGCTTCGCGCAGCGCGCTGCCTGCCAGCACGATCAGCGTCGGCTGGCCGGAACGCAGCACGCGCGCGGCGTTCCGCACGGCATCAGGAGCCACCCTGGGCACAGCGAGCGGCGGCAGTGGCGCGGCCACTTCGCCGCCGGCGTCCCAGCACACGTCCGACGGCAGGATCAGGCTGGCGACGCCACCGGGCGCGGCACGCGCGGCCTGCACCGCGGCCGCCGCGTCCGCACCGACCGAAGCCGCGCGTGTGGCCGTGCGCGTCCAGACCGAGACCGGGCGGGCCCATCCTTCGGTATCGGCGGTGAGCGGCGCGTCAAGCGGGCGATGGTAGGTGGCCTGGTCGCCGATGATGTTGACCACCGGCGTCTGCGCGCGGCGCGCGTTGTGCAGGTTGGCCAGGCCGTTGGCCAGCCCCGGGCCGCAATGCAGCAGCGTGGCGGCGGGCTTGTCGGCCATGCGCGCATAGCCGTCGGCGGCCCCCGTGACCACGCCTTCGAACAGGCCCAGCACGCAGCGCATGCCGGGGATGCGGTCGAGCGCCGCCACGAAGTGCATCTCGCTCGTGCCCGGGTTGGCAAAGCAGGTATCCACACCGCTGGCCAGCAGGGTCTTGACCAGGCTTTCGGCGCCGTTCATCGCTTGGGAAGTTTCCATGGGTCGGTTCGTGATTCAGGACAGGTTGGCATCAGACTGCGGCGCCGCCGGGGCGAGCAGGTCGAAATCGAGACAGACGAATTCCGTGGGGAATTCAATGCGGGCGTAGTAGACGATCACGTCGTCGACGCAGGCATAGCGGCGCAGTTCGGCCACAGGTGCCCCAACGGCAAGATCCAGCGCCACGGCGGATTCGGCACCGGCCGCGACGATGGTCAAGCGCTGGCGCGCCGCGCTGACCTGCAGGCCGGGAAAGCGGTCCAGCACCTGCACCGAGGCTCCATGCCGGAAGGCCTCCGGCTCGCGCGCGAACACCTCGGCCTCGATGTAGACCTGGCAGATGGCGAAAGGCCGGCCCTCCACGCGGTGCAGGCGGCGCAGGAAATGGTATTCAGCGGCATGCCGGCCGCTGCATGGCAGGCCCAGGTCGGCGGGCAGGGCCACGTTGCCCATGGACTCCACCAGCGCCTCGGTGTCGATGGCATCGCCGATGGCGACAGCCTCGTCCCAGCTCGTGGACAGCGAAACCCGCCGCTGGGGCCGCCGGCCGGCCTTGACGAAGGTGCCGCGTCCGCGCGAACGCTCCAGCAGCCCCTCCTCGTCCAGCATCGACAGGGCCTGGTGCATGGTCATGCGGGCCACGCCGTACTGGCGGCACAGCGCCTCCAGCGAAGGAATCTGCGCGCCGGGCCCCCATGCGCCGCTTTCGATCTGCCGGCGGAAGATGGTTGCGAGCTGCAGGTAGACAGGCTGGCGGCTACGGGAGAGGAGTTCGGTCGATGGGTTGTCCGGCATGGCTGGCCAGGCTGACGCGCAGCCCGCTTCAATGGCCGTCCGCAGGGACGGCATGCCGAACCTTACAAAAAGTCTACAAACCTAGACTACTAGGGTTTACGCCGGGCGGTGCACCCTCATACACGTCATGCGTTCTTATTTTGTGGTGATTGATCGTCATTGTCTGGCGGCTATCACTCCGCCATTAATGTGTCAACCCGCACATTCATACTTTGTAATCATCCGTAATATTTTGAGAGAATCGCTCGGCCGAAAAGGCGATAGTTGACCTCCGTTCGTGCCAGCGCGGTTTTCTGGCGCAGCAGTTCCTGCGGGCGAGCAAGGCATTTCAAGTCTTCCCCTTGCGCATCCGGTCTTGCGCAGGGATTCCCAAGATCAAAGTGGAAAAATTTTCAGCTTTTTCGCCTGGCGAAGTCAGTCAGGCGCCCGTGATCCTTCCCGGGGCTTTACAAACGTGGTCCGACACCCTGCAGAGACAGGGCGCCGGCCGGATCCTTGCCCTGGCAGTGCTCTGCCACGTCATTCTCTGGACACTATTGCCAAGCCTGCTGCTGAAGAATGCGTCACTCGACATCATCGAGGCGCTGGCGTGGGGGCACGAATGGCAACTCGGGTACGAGAAGGACCCACCGCTCTGGCCGTGGGTAACAGAAGTCCTGACCGTGTGGCCGGGCAAGAACTTGTGGGCCTGCTATCTTGCCGCGCAAATCTGCATCGGAACGGTTTTCGTCGCGGTCTGGCAGTTGGGGCGTCGCATTACCAGCAAGCGCGAAGCACTCATCGGGGTCCTCCTGCTGGAAGGGGTCTATTACTTCAACTTCCCGACGCCGGAGTTCAACGACATTGTCCTGCAGATGCCGTTTGGCGCCCTGTTTGGCTGGCTGTTGCATCGCGCACTGACCGATAACCGCCTCGGCGACTGGTGCCTGAGCGGACTCGTTGCCGGCCTGGGACTCTGGGCGCGCTATTCGATGGGGGCCTATCTCATCCCCATGGCCATCTTTGTGCTGGCGCACCCGCAGGCCCGCCGTCGCCTCGCCGAACCCGGTCCGTGGGTGCTGGTATCGACCGCGCTGCTCACCTTCCTCCCGCACATGGTCTGGATCGTCGATAGCGGTTTTATCTCGATCGAGTATGTTGCGAGACGCGCGCCCGAAGTCGCGAAGAGCGCCTACCTGATCAAGCTGGTTTCGTTTATCGGCGCGCAACTGGCAGCGTTCATCCCGATGCTGCTTCTCGCGCTCATGCTCTGGCGCTGGCGGGACAAGGACGCAACGCCATCGCCGTCGCCGTCGGACTCGCACAAGTTCAACCAGGCCTATCTTGCCGCCCTGGCCCTCGGGCCGCTCGCCTTTTCCCTGACCCTGTCGGCCATGACGCAACGGCCGCCGAGGGTCATGTGGGCGGCGCCACTGCTGTGCTTCGTGGGATTGCTGATCGCTACCTCGATCAGGCCGGTGTTGACCACGGACCGGCTGCGTACCTTCGGCCGCGCGTGGATCGTGGTCCTGCTGCTTCCCGCAATGCTGTTCGCGCTGGACCAATTGGGCCGGCCGCTCCTCGCCGGCAAGGAAAACCGGACGCATTTTCCCGGGCGGCAGCTCGGCGCCGAGGTGACAGACCGATGGTTCGCCGAAACAGGAAAGCCGCTCAAGTACGTGATTGGCGACACCTGGTATGCGGGCAATGCCGCGTTCTATTCCGACGATCGCCCCTCGGCCCTGTTCGTGCACGGTGGCTATCGCTTCAATCCCTGGGTGACACCCGAAGACCTGAGGAAGTCCGGCGCAGTCCTGGTCTGGGACGCAGAACACGAAGGCGCCGAGATTCCGCCAAACTTCGCCGAGCAATTTCCGGGGGCCGCCATCCGGACGGAAGTCCCGATCCAGGGACCGGCTTCGGTCCATAAGGTCGGCATCGCGATCCTGTTCCCCAGCTAGCGTGGCTAGCGCGGGACGCGCAGCGTCCCGCGCCTCCTTTCCGGGTCTCCGGCACCCGTTGCGACTGGGGAAATCCCGCAAACGCGCCCGGGCAAACTCCTCCCACGCCTCTCGCCATCGAGCCGGCAACTGGCGGCCAGTCCTTTCACCGACGGCGCCGGTGTCGCCAGAGCGCCAAAGGCACCACATCCTCGCGCCTACTCGATGCGGCAAGCGGCCAGAATGCGTTATGCCCCGACCTTCCCCGGGGCATGCGCGACTGCCGCTTTGCAGTCATTCCCGGAGTCAATCCATGTTGATGCGAGACGTGATCCCCCAAGTGCTGAACCGCGGTACTGCCATGCTGACGCAGGACCTGCTGGAGACACCCCCGCAGAAGACGTTCCACCATGCCATCGATATCTATCTCAAGGATTCCAATGCCTTCATGAACACGTACTTCGCCCGCTACTTCGAATGGCAGGGCATCTGCCGCGAACGCTGGTTCCACGAATGCATCCATGACAACCTGCTGGCCACCGGCGGCGTCTTCGTGACCAAGCGCGCGCACCAGGAGTATGTCGAGGAGACGTTCCCGTTCCAGCGCGTGGATTGCTACCTGAACACCTTCCAGGTCAAGCAGTGCTCGGCATACCTGTTGTTCCGCTTCTGCGTCGGCGGCAAGCCGGTTTCGCTGGGGTACCAGCAGATCGTCTTTGCCGACAAGGACAAGCGGATCAGCCGCTTCCCGCACGGCATCATCGAGCGCGTCAAGGAATATGAACTGGTCCTGCCGGCCCTGGCCAGTTAAGGCCAGTTAGGTATCGCAGCCCGCGGCCTCCAGGGCCAGGGGCTGCAGCGCAAGTCCAGCGTCGCCGGACCGGGTCAGCCGGCGGCGCTGACGCGCAGGTGCCCGTCCGCCATGGGCGTGAAGCGCGGCAGCCGCAGCGTGAAGGTGGTATGCGAGCCGGCCACGGACTCGCACTCGATGCGCCCGCCAAACGACTCGATGGCTCGACGGCAGAACGCCAGTCCCAGCCCGGCGCCAGTGCCATGCGCCTTGGTGGAGAAGAACGGATCGAAGATGCGCGGCAGGACGTTGGGCGCAATGCCGGAGCCGGTGTCGCGAAAGCGCACCACGTGGTAGGGGCCGTCGGCCGAGCCGACAATGTCGATATCCCCGTCGCCGCGCACGCGGATCGCGTGCAGCGCATTCTTCAGCAGGTTGAACAGCACATACACCAGCAGCGTGTCCGAGCCCACGAAACGCCAGGCATCGTCGATGCCGCGCACCTGCACGCGGGCGCGGTCGTCGCCCTGGAACGGATAGCGATCGAGCGCGGCGCGCACGCAGTCGCCGATGCCGTGCGGCGCGAAGGTGCTGCGGTCCAGGCGCTCCAGCGTGACGGAGGCCAGCGCCATGTCGATGACCGTGCTGGTGCCGTCCACCTCGCGGGTGATCGCGCCCACCAGGCTGGACACCCGCTCGAGTTGCCCGGGACGCATGCGGTCTTCGCACAGCCCATGTTCCACGGCAAGACGGTAGCCCTGGAGCACCTCGGGCCAGGTCCGCGCCATCTCCTGTGCCTGCATGCGGATGGAAGCGAGCGGCGTGCGCACTTCATGGGCCACCGTGGCGGCCAGCGAATACGGGTGCATCAGGTCGTAGCGCACCACGCTGACCGCGAGAATGCCGAGGCTCAGCGCCACGAACACCACACCAGGAGGGTAGAAGGCATAGCCGTAGTTCGCCGCGTAGTCCACGGCCGCCAGCGAGTAGAGCAGCACCGCCACGAGGCACAGGTTGTAGCGCTTGCGGCGTTCCGCGGTCGCGTTCTGGCGGGCTTCGACCAGGATCCAGGCGCTGCGCATCGCCACCAGTACCGTCTGCAGGAGATGCAGCGGATGCAGCGGCCCGGCCTTCGGGTATTCACCGAAGAAGTAGGTGTAGTAGCCCGCCACCACCTGGTTGCTGGACAGCAGCAGCATGGCCAGCAACAGGCTCATGCCATAGGACGCGAGCAGGATCGGCCGCTCCTGGCGCCGCTCCGTCACCTCGGCGATGAAGTGGTAGTACGTCGTCGGCAGGAACAGGATGAACAGGTAGCCAAGCCGCGCGAGCAGCGTGGCCACGTCGGGATGCTCGGCCTGGAACAGGAACACCCAGGTCCCCTGCCAGGCGAAGGTGGTCACGCACAGCAGGAAGAACGACGCCGACACGCGCGTCACGCCCTTGGTCACCAGCACATAGAGGCCGTAACCGAGAAAGGTGGACGAGACGAAGGCGGGCAGGACGGCGTACATGCGTGGCGCGATAAGGGAGTGTCCCCGAAGCAACTTGACATGTTAAGTCGCGGCTGCTTGCGGCGTGCATCATTTGATTGCATTCAGAGCTAACGTGCGCTTAACGCACTCCCTACTACCTGGGGGTTCCCAAAACGCCAGGGCGGCGGCCGGTGCTTGCGCACCCGGCCGCCGCCCTGGTCAGGCCTGTCGACGCTTACCAGCGCACGTCGTTTTCCCAGGCCTTCATCTCCTCTTCGGCGCGCTCCTTCGTGTAGCCGTAGCGCTCGCGGATCCGGCCGGCGAGCTGGTCGCGCTTGCCGTTGATCTGCGTGATATCGTCATCGGTGAGCTTGCCCCACTTTTCCTTGACCTTGCCCTTGGCCTGCTCCCACTTGCCTTCGATCTGTTCCCAGTTCATGCGGTACTCCTAGTGATCGTCGATGTTTCGGTCGTCAATGTTGCGCGAGGGTGGACGGATGCCGGCGTCGCGTTCCGGACGGCTTAGCGCGCGTACTTGGCCTTCACATCGGCCACGCACTTGTCCTTGCTGTCGCCGGTCATGGCGTCGCAACGCTCCTTGTCGGCCTTGTAGGCGGCGTCAGTGGTGTCCTTGCGGGCATCGCGGCGCGCCTCGGCGACATCGGTGCGCGTACCGGTCGCGGCCGCCTTGTCTACCTTGGCTTCACCCAGCGCCTTCTCATGCGCGGTCTTGGCGTCCTTCTTGCACACGTCCTTGTCATTGCCGGACTTGTCGTCGCACATCTCCTTGGCGACGTCGTAGTCGCGATCGGCCTTGGTCTTCATGGCCTTGGCATGCGCCTTTTCCGTACCGTCGCGCCTGGCCTCGGCGTCGGCCTTGGCGACGTCATGGTCGCGCTTGGCCTCGGCCTTGCACACGTCCTTGGCGTTACCGCTCATGCCATCGCACTTGCCCTTGGCTGCCTTGTAATTGTCGTCGGCCTGCTTGACCGCGGCGTCGTAGTCGGCCTTCGACCCGGCTGGATGGGTCTGGGCCATGACATAGCTTGCCGGGACGGCAACCATCATCGAACACACTGCTGCTGACAGCCATTTCTTCATCATGTCGGGCTCCTTCCACGTAAATGATTGGCGGGATTGCCGTCGCAGCGGGCAGCCGTTACCTCAGGCCGCCCTGCTGCATGTGTTCAGCGTAGGTTCTGTGCTGCGGGTCCTGCAGGAGTGGGGTTCCGAAAGAGACGTCAGAGGATTCCGACAGGAGAAAGGCGCGGCGGGGGGAGATGGAGGCGCCCGGGAGGCGATCCGGCGATGAGCGGCATGGCAATTCCATGCCCTGAAAGCAGAAGGCCCGTCCTCGGGGGGACGGGCCTTTGTTGCCTGTTACATCAGGAGGACAGTGATTCCGACAAGCGGTTGTTCGGCTCGTCGACTTCCTCGTCCGGCCAGTTGCGGCCGACCATCCACTCGTACAGCGTGGGCAGCACGATCAGCGTCAGCATCGTGGCGGTGATCAGGCCGCCGATGATGACGATGGCGAGCGGGCGCTGGGTTTCCGAGCCGATGGCGCGCGAGATCGCCATCGGGAACAGGCCCAGCATGGCCAGCAGCGCCGTCATCAGCACCGTGCGCAGGCGGTCCATGGAGCCGGTCAGCACGGCCTGGCGCACCGGCATGCCTTCATCGCGCAGCTGGTTGAAGTACGTCACCATCACCACGCCGTTCAGCACGGCCTGCCCGAACAGTGCGATGAAACCGATGGCCGCCGACACCGACAGCGGAATGCCCGTCAGGAACAGCGCGAACACGCCGCCGATCAGCGCGAACGGGATGTTCGAGATGATCAGCGTGGCGCTCTTGAACGACTTGAACGCATTGAACAGCAGCAGGAAGATCACCAGCACCGACAGCGGCACCACGATCGACAGCCGTGCCATGGCGCGTTCCTGGTTCTCGAACTCGCCCGACCAGCTGATCTTGACGTCCTCGGCATTCACGTTCTTCTTCACCAGCGCCTGCATGTCCTTCACCACGCTGCCCATGTCGCGGTCGTGGATGAAGATGCCGATGGAGGTGGTGCGCTGGCCGTTCTCGCGGCTGATGTTCATGGCGCCCGAGGCGGCACGGAACGTCACCAGCTGCGACAGCGGTACCTGCGCGCCATCGGCCGTCTGCATGAAGATGTTAGGCAGGTTCGGCAGCTCGCGCTCCGACGGCTTCAGGCGCACGGCCACGCTGAAGTGTTTTTCACCTTCCCACAGCTCGGTGGCGGCCTTGCCGGCCAGCGCGGTTTCCATCAGGTCCTGCACGTCAGCCACGTTGATGCCGTAGCGCGCGGCCTGGGCGCGGTCGAAGTCGAGCACGTACTGCGGCAGTTCGCCGTCACGGTCGATAAAGGCGCGCATCACGCCCTTGACCGACTGCACGTTTGCCAGGATCTGGTCCGCCACCTGCTTGTTGTGCACGAGGCTGTCGCTCTGCACCTTGATGACGATCTGGCCCTTGATCTGCGAGATGCTCTCCAGGATGTTGTCACGCACCGGCTGCGAGAAGTTGGGCTCGATGCCCGGCAGCTCGCGCAGGTTGTGGTTGATCTCCTCGATGATCTTGCGCTTGTCGTAGCCCGCGCGCCATTGCTTGTCGTTCTTCAGGTCGACAAGAATTTCCACGGTGTTGATCAGCTTCGGATCGGTACCGTCGTCGGGGCGCCCCACCTTGGAAATCGTCGTGTTGACTTCCTGCGTCTTGCGGATCACGCCGCGCAGCTTGCGCGCCTGGTCGCGCGCCTCGTCGATCGAAACCGAGGCCGGCAGGTCGAAGCTGACCCACATCGAGCCTTCGTCGAGTTCAGGCAGGAACTCGCTGCCCAGGAACTTGCCCACGCCAACCGTCGCCACCAGCAGGCCCAGCGCCACGCCCACCACCATCTTCTTGTGGTCGAGCGCCCAGGCCAGCATCGGCTCGTACAGCCGCTTGCAGTGGCGCACCACGAAGTTGTCGTCGTGCGCAATGTTCTTCTTCAGCAGCAGGTGGCACAGCAACGGCACCAGCGTCAGCGAGATGATCAGCGAACCGATCAGCGCGCCCGTCACGGTATAGGCCATCGGCGCGAAGATCTTCCCTTCGTGCCGCTGCAGCGTGAAGATCGGGATGTGCGCGGCGATGATGATCACCATCGAGAACACGGTCGGCCGGCCCACTTCCGTGGTGGCCTGCAGGATCGCGTAGAGCCGCGCCTTGCTGTCCTGGATCTGCTGTTCCTTCAGCTCGCCCAGACGCTTGAAGATGTTCTCGACCACGATCACCGCGCCGTCGACGATGATACCGAAGTCCATCGCGCCCAATGACAGCAGGTTGGCCGGGATGCCGACCCAGGTCAGTCCGATGAAGGTGGACAGCAGCGCCAGCGGGATCACCAGCGCCACGATGGCCGCCGCGCGCACGTTGGCCAGGAACAGGTAGAGCACCGCCATCACCAGCAGCGCGCCTTCCACCAGGTTGCCGAACACCGTGTGCAGCGTCTTGTCGATCAGCGTGGAGCGGTCGTAGTACGGCACGATCTTCACGCCCTTGGGCAGGATCTGGTCGTCGAGCAGATCGATCTTCTTCTTGAGCGATTCCAGCACCAGCGACGGGTTCTCGCCCTTGCGCATCACCACGATGCCCGAGACGATGTCGTCTTCGTCGTCCTGTCCCATCAGGCCCTGCGGGGGCGCCGCGCCGATCTTCACCTCGGCGATATCCTTGACCAGGATCGGCGTGCCGTTGTTCTCGGCCACCACCACATTGGCGATGTCCGCCGACGTCCGGAAGCTGCCCAGCGAGCGCAGCAGGAACTGCTGGCGGCCGTGCGCCACGGCACCGCCGCCGGCGTTGGAGTTGGCACGCTGCAGCGCGGTGAACAGCTGCGACAGCGAGATCTTGGCGTCGCGCATGCGCGCCAGGTTCGGGTTCACCTCGTACTGCTTGGTGGTGCCGCCGATGGTGACCACGTCCGCCACGCCGGGCACCTGCCGCATGTTCTTCTCGACCACCCAGTCCTGCAGCGTGCGCAGTTCCTGCGCTGTGTAGCCCTTGCCGGTCAGCCGGAAGCGGTAGATCTCGCCGATTGCGGTGGACAGCGGGGCCAGGTCCGGGTGCACGCCGTCAGGCAGGTCCACGCCGCGCAGGCGTTCCAGGATCTGCTGGCGCGCGGTCACGTCGGTGGCCTTGTCGTTGAAGGTCACCATCATGAACGACAGGCCGAACTGCGTGTGCGAGAACACGCGCACCGAATTGGGCGTGCCCGCCATCGCGGTTTCGATCGGGATGGTCACCTGGCGCTCCACTTCTTCCGCCGCGCGGCCGGGGTAGAGCGTGATGATGTTGACCTGGATGTCGGATACATCCGGGAAGGCCTCGATCGGCAGGTTCTTGAAGGCGGCCAGGCCGCCACCCACGAAGATCAGCAGGCCCAGCCAGACGAACAATTTCTGGTGCAGGGCAAAATTGACAATACGCGAAATCATCTGGCGGCCGTCCTTATTGCTTGGCCGCAGCGCGCGCCTTGTTGACGGCGGTGGCGTCGCGCAGGATGTCCTGCAGGTACAGGTTGCCCTCGGTCACCACGGTCTCGCCGTCCTTGATACCGTCGATCACCTCGCTGACGCCGGGCAACGACACGCCCAGCTTCACCGGACGGCGCACGAAGGTGTTGGGCGCCGTGCGCACGAACACATAGTTGCGGTTATCGGCCAGGAACACCGCCTTGGACGGCACGGCGATGCCCTCGAACGAAGCGGCCTGCAGCCGCGCCGTCACGAACATCTCGGCCTTGAGCCTGCGGTCGGCGTTGGGCACGGCCAGGCGCACCTTGATGCTGCGCGAAGTCGGGTCGACATAGTCGGCGATCTTCACCACGGTGCCCGGGAAGGTCTCGCCCGGATAGGCGGCGGAGAGCAACTGCACGGTCACGCCGGGCTTGAACAGGCCCAGGTCGGCCTCGCCGGCATCGACCTGCGCCCACAGCGTGGTCGGGTCGGTCACCAGGAACAGCGGCGCGGTGGGTGGCTGATCAGGGCGCAGCTCCATGCCGGGGTTGATATTGCGTTCCACCACCAGTCCGTCGATCGGGCTGCGCAGGGCGAAGCGGTTGGCACCGTCGCCGGCCGCGCCGCCATACTGCCGCAAGGCGGCCTGGGTGCGCTGCAGGTCGGCGGCCGAGCGCGCGGCGTCGCCCTGGGCCTGCTCCAGGTCCTTCTGGGCGATCACGCCGGCGTTATACAGTTCACGCTGGCGCGACAGCGCCTTGGCGGCAACCGCGTTGTCGGCGGCGGCCTTGCGCGCATCGGCCTGGGCCACGCCGAAGTCCGACGAGGTCAGCCTGGCCAGCGGCTGGCCGGCCTTCACCGTGGTGCCCGGCTGAACCAGGATTTCGGTCACGCGGCCGGCAAACGGCGTGGACACGCGCACGGTCTTGTCCTCGTTCCACACCAGGCGGCCCGGCAGGCTCAGCATGCGCTGTCCGCCGGTGCGGGCGGCTTCGCCTGCGATGCCCGGCAGCACCTTCACGCTGGCCGGGAACTGGACAGTCTCGCCGCTCACCTTGGGCTCGTCATCGGCCTTGGGCGCTTCGTCCTTGCCGCATGCGGCAAGCGCCAGCGCGCACAGGGTCAAGGCGGCCACGCGCGCGGGCATGCCGGCACGGGAAACTCGGAACACTTCGGACAGCAGATTAGGGGCGCGGCGCATCGGTACGGACCTGGGAATTCGGGATGGAGCTGACGGGAGTGGTGGAGGACTGCAACGCCGTGCGGTATGCGGACAAGGCCTTGGCGTAGTCGCCCTGTGCATTGGTGGCATCCAGTCGGGTCTGGCGCAGCGCGCGGCGCGCATCGAGCAGGTCGAGCACGCCGGTTGCGCCCTTGGTATAGGCAAACTCGGCGCTTCCGGCGACCGATTCGGCGGCGGGCACGACCGACTCGCGCATCTGCCTGAGCGACAGGCGCGCGGCTTCGAGCTGGTTGCGCAGGCGCTCGACTTCGTTCTGCGCCTCGAGCAGCACCCGGTTGCGGTCGTCGAGCGCGGCGTAGTAGTCGACCTCGGCGCGGCGCGCCTCGCCGCCATTGCTGTGGCGCACGAACAGCGGAATGGAGACAAAGACGCCGTAGCTGTTGCCGCTGCCGTTCGTGTTGGCTTCTGAAATCGGGTAATGCTCGTACTGCGCGCCCACGGTCACGTCGGGCACGCGGCCGGCGCGGGCCAGGTCGCGCACCGAAGCGGCGGCGGCCAGCCGGGCCTCGGCCGCGGTCACGTCCGGGCGGCGCTGCGCGATATCCGGATCGACGGGCGGCGTCGGCTCGTCGAGCGACGGCCAGTCCGGCACCAGGCGATTGTCGGCCAGCGTGCCCGGCACGCCCATGGCCTGCGCCAGCTGCGCCTTGTCGCGCATATGGTCGGCCATGGCCTGCCGCATATCGTTCTGCGCACGCAGGTTGTCGAGCTGGAGCTTGGTCACGTCGGCGCGGGAGACATCGCCTGCTTTCAGGCGCGTCTCATTGGCCTGTTGCGTGCGGGTATAGAGCGACACGGTCTCGGTCAGCACCTGCACACGGTCCTGGCTGACCACGGCATCGTAGAACGCCTGCTCGACCGCGCCGGTCTGCTGCGCGACCACGGCCTGCACTGCCTCGCCGGCTGCTACGCTCGCCTTCTGCGCGGCGTCCTTGCGCAGGTTGCCCTTGTTGGCGGTTTCGACCAGCTGGTCGATGCGGAAGGTCGAATCGACAGTCTTGCTGCGCAGGTTGCCCGAGCCGACACCCGCGTGCGGGTTGATGTTCTGCACGCCCACGCTCAGCACGGGGTTCGGCCGCTGCGACGCGATCTGGATATCCGCCTGGCTGGCTTCCTCACCGCGGCGCGCCGCGATGATGTCGCGGTTGCAGCGCAACGCGTCCTGGCGCGCCTGGGCCAGCGTCAGGCTGGCCTTGGGAGGGGGCGGCATGCAGGGCCCGTCGGGAGGGAGCGGCTGGCTGGCGCCCTGGGCTGCCAGCGGGGCCGTCAGGCCGGCCACGGCAGCCAGGATGGCGGCAGCAGTAGCTCTTGAAACAGGAAAAGGCACGATTCAGTCTGGCTCGTTCGACAACAGTCAAAGGTAAACGACCGTGCCCGCCAATTGGTGCACCGAACTGACGATATTTCGTCGCCTGGCGCGTCCCTGCAGCGTGTTTTTCCGCCTTGTCCGGTACTTGCGCACGATCTCCCGCCCGCATTCAACCCGAATCGGATTACAAAGCGCTTTCATCCTGACAAAAAAACGCGCTAACTGCGGCGATAACACCAGATCGAGGGAAAACCCCAATGCCTCAAATGCGAAATGCACCACATGAGTGCATTTCGCTTTGGTCATACCACTAGGCCTTGGCCCGGTCGTCCAGGCCCAGGCTTCTGCCGATGATTTCCTTCATGATTTCGCTGCTGCCCGCATAGATCCGGGAGATACGCGCATCGGTGTACATGCGGCAGATGCGGTACTCCTCCATATAGCCGGCGCCGCCATGGAATTGCACGCCCTCGTCGACCACGCGCCCCTGCAACTCCGAAGTCAGCAGCTTGGCCGAAGCCGCGGTCTCGACGGTCAGCGTGCCGGCATTGTGCTGCAGCACGCACTGGTCGACGAAGGTTTGCAGGGCGTCGAGCTGGGCGCGCAGCGCCGCCAGCCGGAAGCGCGAATCCTGGAACGTGCCGATGGCCCGGCCGAACGCCTTGCGCTCCTTCACGTAGTCCAGCGTGATGTCGAACGCCACCTGCGCCGACGCCATGTAGCCGCAGGCGCCGATCAGCCGTTCCTCGGCCAGGTGTCGCGTCAGGTAGCGGAAGCCCTGGCCGGGCTCGCCCAGCACGTTGGCCTTCGGCACCTTGACGTTGTCGAAGAAGAGTTCGGAGGTGTCCTGCGAATGCAGGCCCATCTTGCGCAGCTTGCGCCCGCGTTCGAAGCCCGGCATGTCGCGCTCGACGATGAACAGGCCCAGCCCGTGGCTGCGCTCGGGGTCGGTGCGCGCGACCACCACCACGTAGTCGGCAAGCTGCCCGTTCGAGATATAGGTCTTGGCGCCGTTGAGCACCCAATGGTCGCCCCTGTCCTCGGCGCGGGTGCGGATGCCGGCCAGATCCGACCCGGTCTGGGGCTCGGTCATGGCAATGGCAAAGATCTTCTCGCCGCGCGCGGCGCCCGGCAGGAACCGCTGGCGCTGCTCCTCGTTGCCGATGCGGCCGACATAAGGCGCCACCAGCCGCGAATGCAGCGTGCCGAAGAAGCCCGAATCGCCATGGCGCGCGTTCTCTTCGATCAGGATCTGCTCGTAACGGAAATCGTCCACGCCGGCGCCGCCGTATTGCTCGTCCGCCCACATCAGCAGGTAGCCCTGCTCGCCGGCCTTGCGGAACACGTCGCGGTCCACGCAGCCCTGCTCGCGCCAGCGCTCGCCGTGCGGGCCGACTTCGCGCTGGTAGAAACGGCGCGCGGACTCGCGGAAGCTCTCGTGTTCGGCGTCGAAGATGAGGCGTTGCATGGGGTTGTCTCCTTTCTCGTTTTGCTGACGGAATCGGTCCAGTGTCGGCCTTGCGGCCGGCGTCAGGTTCGTCGGAAAGGATGATTTTTCGGCGCGGGGTGCTGGCGCCGGCAGCCGCTGAAGACCGCTAGGCTTGCGCGGCCACCTTGCGCGGGCGGCCGCCAAGCCGGCCATTGCGCCTGGCGGCAGCTGCCTTATCGGCGCTGGCACTGGCGCCGCCGCGCCGGCCCATTTCGGCCGCCATCCACCGCCGCGAGCCAAGAAACCCCTCAAGCAGGGCTGGCAGGTACAGATCGGCATCGAGCCGTGGGAAACGGATGCCCAGGCCGGAAGGACTGATCTGCGCGTCGACAAGATCGGCCGGCCGCGCGTGCTCAAGGCCCTGCACCGCCGCGGGTGGAAATGCCAGCTCGAGGCCTGAAGACAGGCAAATCACCACGCGTCCCACGCGCCGGTGATAGCGCACGGAGAGCACCGCCGGATTTGCAGCTTTTCGTGCAGCGCCACGTGCGTTGGCGGCAGCGATTTCAGCATCAGTCAGGACCATGGATGGTTCTCCATTCCGTGCACAAGTCAGTCAGGCGGGCGCTCAATCCCTCGATGATCCGTATCAGGTCGCGCGCGCCAAAGTCGTAGTTCCCTCGCAGCTGGGGCGGCCCGGACGGGCAATGCAAGTGGAACACGGCCTCGCATCCTTTCCCGATGACATGCACATGCGCGGGCCGATGATCGTTCGGACAGATGACCACGCGCAGGTCGGATAGCAGAAAGACGGTCGGCATTCGATTGTAGCAAACCCAAACTGGTTGGGTTATTGGATCGTTGCGCGATCGTAGTTCGCCCCTGCCGGGGCTGCCATCAGACAACAACCCATTCAATGCAACTTTATTGATATGAAATAGAGATAACTTTCACTAATCAATCCACTCGCCCCCACCGATACTGGATGCATACAAGACATTCAAGATGGAGCGGGAAATGGAAGTTGCCTTGTGGATCGCCGGTGCACTCGGCCTGATGGCGCTTGGCGCCACCGTGACGTACCTGATCGCGATGGCCGTGCCGGAACCGGTATTCGAACGCGCCCAGCCGCATGGCCGCTACGCCGGGCTCGGGGCCGCGACAGACAGGCGCCGGGGTGGCGGCAGGCGCATTCGCCGGATGCGCATCCTGCCGGCTGCCCATCCTGTACTCCACGTGGTGCCGGTCCGCGCCTGAGCGGGACAACGGCCTTCAAGACTGCGGAAAGTCCCAGCGTTGCGACCAGTCCGATTCTTCACGCACGATGTCGTGGAGAATCCGGACCGCGTCGTCCAGGGCCTGGCGCCCCGGTGATTCGGCGTGGACGAGGAACACCGGATACGAGAATTCCGACGCGTCCTCCACGCGTTCCAGCACGCCGCTGTCCAGATAGCTCTGCACGACCCGCGTGCGGAAGTACCCGCTGCCGCCGTATTGCAGGATGTACTGCAGCGCCAGCGGACCGAGGTTGAAGTACAGCGACGACCTGGCGTAGCCCGGCAGCGCGCTGTCGTGCTGCCGGCGGAATTCCGGGCCCCAGTCGACATACACATAGGATCCGGCGCGCTGCGTGGAACGGATCTGGATCAGCTTTTCCTCCATCAGCTGCTCGACGTGCATGCCGGCGGCGTACTCCGGCTGGTAGACCAGCGCGGCGTCGAGCGTGCCAGACTGCAGCTTGCGCTGCAGCTCCGTGCCATCGCCGACTTCGGCGCGCACCGCATGGTCGGGCATCTGCTGGCGCAGGCGGGTGGCCCACAACAGCACCAGCGGATTGCCCAGGCTGATCTCCGCGCCGAACGTCAGCATGCTGCCCAGCCCTGCGGGCAGTGGCAGGTCGCGGCACGCCGCTTCCCACGTCTGCACGAGCTGGCTGGCATAGCCAAGGAAACGCTGGCCATCGGCGGTGAGTCTGGCACCGGCCTTGTTGCGGTCGAACAGCCTGCTGTTGAGCTGCGCTTCCAGGCTCTTGATGCGAGCGGTGACGGCGGTCTGCGTCACATGCAGCTTGTCGGCCGCCGCGAGCAGGCTGCCGGTCCGTACCACCTGGAGGAAAGTGCGGGCAAGTTCGATATCCATGCGAAGCGAAGCGGGCTGGACCGGTGGAGTGCCATGGGCCGCACAGCGGCGTGTCTGCCAACCTTACCATGCCCCTTGCGCATCGCGTGCGCCACTTACCTTGCCGGCGCGGCAGGCGCGGGCGCGGCTGTCCTCACGGCGCGCGGCTGGCCCATCGGTGGCGGCACGCCTGGCAGTTCGACACGCGTCATCCCGGCTTGCGGCACGCGAACCGGCGCCATGCCTTCGGCTGCAGGCATGGCCTGACCGTTGTCGTAGCCGGTGGCGACGGATTCCAGGTAGCCCGGCGGAAACTTCTGTTCGGGGGTGACGGCGGATGGCGTGGGCAAGGTGCCCTGCGCCAGCGCCACGCTGTTGGCGCACAGCCCCAGCACACGCAGCAGGATCATGGTGCGCCGTGCCCGGCGCAGTACGGTACGGGCGCTCGGCGGCTCGCCTCGGGATTCGGAAGGGGTCGTCATCACGGTTCTCCAGGGGGAGCCATCGCTCCGGTTGGGACATCGAGCACTGGGCTGCGCTCGACGCTCAATCCGCAACGACCATGCCACGCGCCCGACGGCCCGCGCGGCGCCCATTGCGCCACTCGCCGGAGCCGAAAAGAACGAACGGCGCCAACAGGCGCCGTTTGCGGTGTTGGCCGCGGGCCAACAATCGGTATTTGATGACGCTAACGGCTGCGCACCAGGGGCGGCGGGTACCAGTTGCCACCGGTCAGCGCGGCATCCGGCCCATAGGTGCGGAAGGTCAGGTGGTAGTCCTGCCCGCCCGGAGTGGGCAGCCAGTTGCCGTCCGGTGCGCCGGCCGGCTTCGTCGGGGCGAAGTACAGTGTCAGCGAACCGTCCTTGCCATATTGCAGGCGCGATTCCTTGTTGAGCAGGTACCGCTTCCTGGGGTTCTCCATCACGTGGAAATTGACAGTGTCGACCGCGATCACGGACCAGAAATACCGCACGTGGGCAGCCGGAAGATCCGCCTTCGGGAACGTCATGGTGTAGGCGTTGGCGCCATTGAGCCGGCTTCCCTCGCCATCTGTGGCGCCCTGGAAGTACACAACCTCTTCCGCGGTATTGGCCCAGATACCGCTGAAATTGACGCGTGTCCGCGCCTTGTAGTCGCTGCCGTACTGGCCGATGACCGCCGGGCGCGTCCAGCCGTCGCGCGGCGTCCCGATTTCCGTGGTCATGGACTGCATGAACTGCGGAATGGCCTTGTCCCGGATCACGCGGTCGACACGTTCGCGCTGGGCCGGACTGGCCTCCACCTCCGCCGCGATCTGCCGCACCCGGGCCTGCAACGGCTCCATGCCAGGATTGATATCGGGCTCCGAATCGAGCGCCACGGCCGCCGCATCGAACGCCTCCACCCCGGGCAGCCGCGTATTGGCGAACTCCGGCGTGACCGGCACCGGAGCGATGTTCGGCGTGCCCGTCATGCGGATCTGAATCTGGCGCTGCAGCTGCACGGCCTGCTTGCGGTTCTTGCCGATCTCCACGCGCGCCAGGACCCGTGCCGTCCTGCCAGGCAGGTCGATACGGCGCACATCGGGCTGCAGCTGCACGCTGGCACCTTTCAGGCAGAGGCCGTAGCGGGCAGCCCCCCGCTGCGGATAGTTGCGCTCGTTGATGTTGGCGACGGTCTCGCCCCAGCCGTTGAGGAACTGCACGGTGTAGTAGCGCCCCTTGATCAGCGGCACGCTGAAGACCATGCAGGTGCGCTCGTCCACACCGATCCATGCCTCGCTATACAACACGTCCAGGTTCGGGTTGGCCCAGCTCACACCGCCGACGTCGCGGTGCAGCATCTCGTTCCAGCGAAAACCCTCCTTCTGGAAATCGATCTGCTCCTGGCGCAGTACCAGCAGGCGCCCGAGCAGGTAGACATAGGCATCTGCGACTTCCTGGTCGGCGGCGGCATCGGGCGGCGGCGCAGAGGCTTGCTGCTTGTGCGCGCACGCCGACAGCAACGCGGCAACCGTGATGGACAACAGGGCGGCGTGAGGTCGCATGCGCATCTCCAGCTGATGGCTCGGGACCCGACAGATTGCGCCAGCTTGCGCCACCGCGCAACGTCCGATTGCACCTCAATGTGCGCGATAAAACATAATGCTGCGCAGCCGCAACCCCGAAGGAATGTGCGGCCGCCGCGCCTACCCCTCGGCACTATGCAGGCTTGACCGCCCATGCCAGCACCGCCGGCATCGGCACGACAAAGTCGTTGCCTTTCATGTAGGACGCCACCGTGCCGCGCAGCACGGCACGGATCTCGTCGCGCGCCTTGGGGCTTTGCGCGCGCAGCGTGGCCGCGGCGCGCACCGTGCCTTGCGCCAGCGCGTCAAAGAGCTGGTCCGGCGTGGAGAAGCGCCACTGCTGCGGCACCTGGCGGCATGCCGCGGCGGTGAAGCCCGCGCCCTGCAAAGCGCCGATGCATTGCGACGGATCGCTGAACTGGAAGAAGTTGGGACCGGCCGGCAGGCCCACATCCATCGAACCATAGGCCCGGATCGCGGCGTACACCGCGCCGAAACCGATGGCCCGTTCCGGCGCGTCCCACACCGTGAAGCCGATGCGACCGCCGGGACGCAGCACGCGAAAGGCTTCGCGCAGGGCCTGGTCAGGGTCGGTCAGGTGGCACATGCCAAAGCCATTGACCACGGCATCGAAGCTGCCGGCTTCGAACGGCAGGTCCTGGGCATCGGCCTGCTCGAATCGCAGGCCCGGATGTGTCTTGCGCGCCAGCTCCACCTGAGCGGTGGAGAAATCGATGCCGATGGTGTCGGCACCGCGACGCGACGCCGCCGCTGCGACATAGCCGGCGCCGCTGGCGACGTCAAGCACGCGCTGGCCGCTGGCCACCTGGGCACTGTCCAGCAAGGCGTCGATCGATTGCGTGGTGACAACCGTGAGCTGCTCGTGGTAGCGGCTGACAACGCCGGGATCTTCCCAGCCGGCCAGCTCGAAATCACGAAAACTCTCCCCCGTGTGATCCATTGCACCCTCCCTTGGCGAAAAGTCGCTGCGGGGCGCTGGACTGCCGCCCGTTCTGGCGACGCGTGCCCTCCGGGCGCGTCGTCGCCAGACAAGCGAAGTATAGTCACCACGGGCCAGCCGGTCAGCAGGGCGTGCGAGCCATCCCGCGCGGGACGCCAGAGGGCCGGTGCTGGCACGTCCAAACGGAGCGTCAGCGCGCTCCGCTCACGCGCCACACGGTATTGCCGACGTCGTCCGCGACCAGCAGTCCGCCGCGCTTGTCGATGGCCACACCGACCGGGCGGCCCTGCGCATCGCCATTCCGGTCGATGAAGCCGCTCAGCACGTCGAAGGGCGCGCCGTTGGGACGGCCGTTGTCGAACGGTACGAAGATCACCTTGTAGCCGGCGAGCGGCTTGCGGTTCCACGAACCGTGCTGGCTGACGAACATGCCGTGCTGGAACCGGGCAGGCAAGCTGTTGCCGGCCGCCGCGGTCATGCCCAGCGACGCCGTGTGCGCGCCTACCGCATAGTCCGGCACGATGGCCTTGGCAACCATGTCCGGCGCCGCCGGCTTGACGCGTTCATCCACATGCTGGCCGTAGTAGCTGTAGGGCCAGCCATAGAAGCCGCCGTCCCTGACCGAGGTGATGTAGTCCGGCACCAGGTCGCTGCCGATTTCGTCGCGCTCATTGACCGAGGTCCACAGCGCGCCGGTCACGGGCTCCCACGCCATGCCGTTGGGATTGCGCAGGCCGCTCGCGAACACGCGGTGCTGCCCGGTCGCGCGGTCGACTTCCCAGATGGCCGCGCGTCCTGCTTCCTGGTCGATGCCGTTCTCGCCCACATTGCTGTTCGAACCCACGGTCACATACAGCTTGCTGCCATCGGGGCTGGCGATGATGTTCTTGGTCCAGTGGTGGTTGATCGGACCGCCGGGCAGTTCCACCACCTTCTGCGCCGGCGCCGTGATGCTGGTCTGCCCCGGCTGGTACGGAAAGCGCAGCACGGCATCGGTATCGGCCACGTAGAAGTCATTGCCCACCAGCACCATGCCGAACGGCGAGTGCAGGTCTTTCAGGAATACCGAGCGCACGTCGGCCACGCCGTCGCCATTGGTGTCGCGCAGCAGCGTGATGCGGTTGGCGCTGGGCGTGCCCGCGCCCGCGCGCGCCTGCATCTTCTTCATGATCCAGCCACGAATGCCCTTGCCGTCGTCAGGCTTGGGCGGTGCGTTGGTTTCGGCGACGAGCACGTCGCCGTTGGGCAGCACGTAGACCCAGCGCGGATGGTCGAGCTTGCCGGCAAAGGCCACGACGGACAGGCCCTCGGCGGCCGTCGGCTTGGCGCCATCGGCCCAGCCTTTCGCCGGTGCGATATGGATGGTCGGAATCGCGGTCTGGTTCGGCTCAGGCAATTGCGGCGTGGGACCGAAGCCCGCTTCCGAAGGAAGCTTCGCCGATTCGCCGCACCCGGCCAGGACCATGGCAAGAGTGAGCGTGGCTATGGTGCCCGCTCGTGAATGCGACATGGGGAGACGTGGCTGCGGCATGGTGGCACCTCCTGGCAAAGCAGGTCCTGCCTTGACTATAGGTGCGCACCCGGGCCATCTCTGTCAGTGCGGGCGAAGCGCGCTGTAGGAGTTTGCCCGACACGCGCGCCTTCGCAGCGCGTGCATCGGCCGCTGCTTCAGCCGCGATGCGGCGTATCGAGGCCCTTGATCACGGCCGGCCTGGCCACGAATGCTTCGAGCGCGCGCGTCACATGCGGAAAATCCGCAATGCCCACCAGCTCGCCGGCCTCGTAGAACCCGAGCAGGTTGCGTACCCACGGGAAGGTCGCGATATCGGCAATGCTGTAGTCCTGGCCCATGATCCATGGCCGGTCGGCCAGCCGCTCGTTCAGCACGTTGAGCAATCGGCGGCTTTCGGCCACATAGCGGTCGCGCGGGCGCTTGTCCTCGTAGTCCTTGCCGGCAAAGCGGTTGAAGAAGCCCACCTGGCCGAACATGGGTCCGATGCCTCCCATCTGGAACATCACCCACTGGATGGTCTCGTACCGGCCGGCAGCATCGGCGGGCACGAGCTTGCCGGACTTGTCGGCCAGATACAGCAGGATGGCGCCCGACTCCCACAACGGCAGCGGCTTGCCGCCCGGCCCATTGGGATCGATGATGGCCGGGATCTTGTTGTTGGGATTGAGCGAAAGAAACTCCGGCGACAACTGGTCGTTGTGGTCGAAGCGCACCAGATGCGGCTCGTAGGGCAGCCCGGTCTCCTCCAGCATGGTCGACACTTTCACGCCGTTCGGCGTGGGCAGCGAATACAGCTGGATGCGGTCAGGATGCTGCGCTGGCCATTTGCGGGTAATAGGAAATGCGGACAGATCGGACACGTAGGCTCCTGGCGATGGGCGCCACCGCATGGCGGCCGCGCCTAAAGCGCGATGATAAACCGCCCCTGCCACCGTTGCAGGCGGCGCCGTGAGCATCGCGAGAAACTGGTGCGCAAGCTCAACGTACACAACACAGCCGGACTGACAGCGTGTGACGCGCGGCATGGCGTGCTGGCCGGATAGCCGCAACGATCAGCGTGAAGCGTCAGATAAAAACCGGGAGAGGAAAAACGGGAATTCGGCAGAAGGCCGAGGAGACACGAGGCAGGAAGGCGCGCGTCAGGAAAACAGAAAAGCGGAGTGGTGCCCATGGGCAGGATCGAACTGCCGACCTCTCCCTTACCAAGGGAGTGCTCTACCACTGAGCCACATGGGCGACGTCCGGTGCCGGGCACTGGAGCGGGAGACGAGTCTCGAACTCGCGACCTCAACCTTGGCAAGGTTGCGCTCTACCAACTGAGCTACTCCCGCGTTGCTGGCTCCCCGACCTGGGCTCGAACCAGGGACCTACGGATTAACAGTCCGGCGCTCTACCGACTGAGCTATCGGGGAACAACGCTTCCTCATCAGAGGAGGCCGGATTGTACAACGATTGACCGGCGGGGTGTCAAGGGTCGAAGGCAGATTTTTGTTGCTCTTCCAGCGCCATGGCCGGGCGGGACGAAGGCAACAATGCACAGGCCCCACGGACCGAAAGACGTTGCCTTCGGTCCGTGGCTCAGAACGTTTCCCAATCCTCCGTGTTGCCGCTCAGCCGCGGCGCCACATGCTTCAAGGGCTTGTGTGTCGTTGCGGCATCCGCCTCGCCAGACCTGACAGGATTCGTCCCGGGTCGTGCCTGCATGTCATTGCGGGAACCCCGCGAACGCGAGGCCGCAACCGTCTCGTCGCCAAGCCGGAAGAACATCACCTCGGCCTTCATCTTGCCGGCCTGCTCTTCCAGGGACTGGGCCGCTGCTGCGGATTCCTCGACCAAGGCCGCATTCTGCTGGGTCACGGCGTCAATCTGGCTGATCGCCTGGTGCACCTGCTCGATGCCCTGGCTTTGCTCGTCCGACGCCGCGGATATTTCTCCCACGATCTGCGATACCTGGCCGATGGCCTGCTTCACCTGCTCCATGGACTCCCCGACCTTGATGGCCTGCCGTTCGCCCTCTTGCACCAGCATTGACGACGTCGCGATCAGGTCCTTGATTTCCTTTGCCGCCGAGGAAGAGCGCTGCGCCAGCGAACGCACCTCGCCGGCCACCACCGCGAAGCCACGCCCTTGCTCTCCGGCACGCGCGGCCTCCACGGCGGCGTTCAGCGCCAGGATATTGGTTTGAAAGGCGATCCCTTCGATCAGTCCGGTAATCTCGGAGATCTTTGCCGAGCTTGCGCTGACCTTGCCGATGGTCTGCATCATGCCGTCCACTTCCGCATCACTGGCTTCGGTCATATTGCGCGCCGCCAACGCCAGGCCGTTTGCCTGGCGCGCGTTTTCGGCGTTCAGCCTCACGGTCTGCGTGAGCTCGGTCATGCTGGCAGCCGTCTGTTCGAGCGAGGATGCCTGCTCTTCGGTGCGCGACGACAGATCCATGTTGCCACTGGCAATCTGCCTGGACGCCACCATGACCGATTCGCTTGCATCGCGGATGCCGCGCACGGTGCCGGTAAGCTGCCGGGCCATCTGCTGCATGGCGTTGAGCAGCAGTCCGAATTCCCCCTTGGCGTCGCCAACGATCTCTCCGTCCAGGCGGCCTTGCGCGATGTCGCCTGCCAAACGCACCGCCTGGTCCAGCGGCCTGGACACCGCGCGAACCAGATAGATTGCCGCGCCAACACCCAGGAGCGTTCCAATGCCGATCAGAGCGCCCCCCGCCCACATGATGGCCTTGCTGTGGGCAGAGCTTTCGGCATTGGCGTCCCTGGCCTGGGCAATATTGGATGCGAAATCGGCAGAGAACAGTTCCGTCAGCTTGTCACCGACGGGAGTGATTTCCTTCGCCTGAAATGCGGCTGCGGCCGTGTAGTCCTCACTCTCAAGAATCGTCAGTTCTTGTTGTACCGAAACCTGGTACTTCTTCATCAGCACGTCAATCTGGTCCGCAATCTCGCGTTCCTGTTCATCGGTGACGCCACTTGGGTAGTAGGATCTCCAGGCCTCGCCTGCCTGGCTCTGCAACTCACGAATCCTCGGGATATGCGTCTGCACCTTCTCCGCGTGTGTCCGCCACAGGAGGAGGCGCACATTCAGCGTCGATGCGCGGGTTTTGGCCAGCTGGGTAACTGGAACCACGTTGTTATCGTAGGTTGCTTGCAGCCTGTCATTAAGACTGGACATCCCGATCAGGCCAAAGAAGCCGATGACAAGCAAGAGCAGACTGCTGATTGCCAGCGTCAAGATGATCTTGAACCTGATCGTCTGAAAGAGTTTCTGCATGAGGGTTCCTAAGTCAGGGATTCGATCACGACTCCGGAACTCTGCAATGCAACTTCAGCCCGAGTAGCGGAGACGAACCACCCAGGGCAAGGTGACTCGCGTACTCGCAATACGTTGACTGAGATGTCGGTCTGGCGCGGCGGAAGATTGATCCCCGCATGACGATAGATTGACCCCGCCCCGTAATCACCCCACTGACTTTATGTGATTGGAAATCATGAAATGGGGCGACTACCACGCGGCGGTTCAGGCGGCCATATATCCAAAGGCGGATCGGCCAGTAGCCAGAAGAACTATTGGCTTTCCATGTTCAACCCGACGGACGGCGATGCGCCGGACCCGATCCCCGCCATGGTTCGACCAGGTCGTGGCGCTCTGCGCCGGTGCCGGCTTCACACCGAATATCCGGCACAAGGTCCGCCACATGCTGACCATCGCCACGCTGGTCGCACAGAACTTTGGCGTCGCGCTGGTACCGGCCTCCGTGCAGGTCGTGCAGTTGCCCAACCTTGTCAGCCGGCCGCTTGCACGGCCCGGCAAGCCGTCCGAACTGCACGGCATCTGGCGCAGCGATGAACAGTCGCCTGCCGTGCTCGCCTTGCTCGCGGCGCTTTCCGCCAGCGCGACGGCCGCGAGCGCGCCACGGACACGAAAGCCGCGCGCCCGCGCTGCCTCATGACGACGTCCCGACCGGCGCTACACTCTGGCACTACGCACCCGGAGTCCACTTCCATGCCAGCCCTTCGCACGCTCTATCCCGCCATCGAACCGTATGCCACCGGCACGCTCGATGTCGGCAGCGGCCATGTCATCCACTACGAGCGCGTCGGCACGCCCGGCGCCAAGCCGGCGGTGTTCCTGCACGGCGGTCCGGGCGGCGGCGTCAGCGCCGACCATCGGCGGCTGTTCGATCCCGCCCGCTACGACGTGCTGCTGTTCGACCAGCGCGGCTGCGGGCGCTCCACGCCGCATGCCGGGCTGGAGGCGAATACCACGTGGCATCTCGTCGACGATATCGAACGCCTGCGCGAACTTGCCGGTGTCGAGCGCTGGCTGGTATTCGGCGGGTCCTGGGGTTCCACGCTTGCGCTGGCCTATGCGCAGAAGCATCCGCAGCGCGCCAGCGAACTGGTGCTGCGCGGCGTCTATACCGTGTCGCAGGCGGAACTGGACTGGTACTACCAGTTTGGCGTGTCGGAGATGTTCCCGGAGAAATGGGCACGTTTCCAGGCGCCTGTCCCCGAGGCCGAACGCGGCAACATGATGGCGGCCTATCGCAAGCTGTTGACGGGCGACGACCAGGAAAGGCAACTCGAAGCGGCACGCGCGTGGAGCGTCTGGGAAGGCGAGACCATCACGCTGCTGCCCGATCCCGGCAACAGCGCCAAGCATGATGACGCGCATTTCGCGCTGGCCTTCGCGCGGCTCGAGAACCACTACTTCACGCACCGCGCCTGGCTGGACGATGGCCAGCTGTTGCGCGACGCTCACCGCCTGGCGGGCATCCCCGGCGTGATCGTGCACGGCCGCTACGACATGCCCTGCCCCGCGCGCTATGCCTTTGCACTGCATCAGGCATGGCCGGACGCCGACTTCCACCTGATCGAAGGCGCCGGGCACGCGTGGACAGAACCCGGCATCCTGGACCAGCTTATCCGCGCCACGGACCGCTTTGCGCAGCCGCAACGCACCTGACGCGCGCGGCGTGGTCAGCCCCCCGGGCTCTCCATGCCGCGGCGCTGCCGGGCCTTCGCGCCATAGTAGGCGCCGATCTGCTTCTGCGTGACGAAGCCGGTCTTCTTGGTGTCGATCTTGTCGAAGCTCTTCGCCACCTCCGGCATGCCGGCCTCGGCCTCCTGGCGGCTGAGCTTGCCGTCGTGGTCAGCGTCGGCCGCGTTGAACTTCTCGGTGAACCTGGCCTTGGCTTCCTTGGCGTTCATCGGCTGCTGCTGCGGCTGCTGCGGCTGCTGGGGCGGTTGCTGCGGCGGTTGCTGTGCTCCCGCCTGAGCGGCGACCAACATCCCGGCCAGCATCGCACCGGCAACCCATACGCGTGTCGTCATCTGCGTCTCCTTCTCCGTGGTGGTTTCGAAGCAGCCTGCGCGGCGTGATCGCGCACGGGCCAGCGATAGTGAACCAGAAATCGGCTACGCCGAACAGGGCACGCCGTCAGTCCCGGTCTGGCGCGCCCGGGGGGAACAGCTCCCGGTAAGGCCGCGCCTCGTCCACCGCGCGGGCGAATGCCGGCCGCGACAGCAGCCGGCTGCGGTAGGCCCGCACATGGCTCAGCCCGGGGTTGATCGGGTGAACCCAGTCGGCGTAGAACAGAGACGGCGCCGCGGCGCAATCCGCCAGGCTGAACGCGCCGGCCGCGGCCCACTCGCGCTTTGCGAGCACCCCGTCCAGCCACTGGTAGGCGGTGTCGAGCAGCTTCCTGGCATCGGCGACGCCCGACGCATCGCGATGCTCCGGCGCGCGGATGTAGTCGAACACGATGCGCTGCATCGGCGTCATGATGTAGTTGTCGAAGAAGCGGTCCATCATGCGGACTTCGAGCGCCGCGTCCGGGTCCTGCGGAATCCAGCGCACGGGGCCGCGATGATGCGTGTCGAGGTACTCGATGATGATGCTCGACTCCATCACGCTGCGCCCGGCATCGACCAGCAACGGCATGCGTTTCAGCGGCCAGAGCGCGGCGTGTTCGGCAAGTATGTCGGCGTGGTCCGGCGACAGCATGCGCCATTCGAACGGGATGCCGTTCTCGTACAACGCGATCAGGACCTTCTGGCAGTACGAGGAAAACGGGTGCGCATACAGCTGCATGGTTGCCTCCGGGGTGATGTATCTGGCAGACGCGCCAGCTTACTCCATCCCGGCGCCCGAAGGGCCGCCGCATATCGCATATGCGCATATCGCGCCGGCGGTCAGAACACGCCCAGCGCAAGGCCGGCCGCGAGGCCGGCGCCAATCTCGGCGCAGCGCTCCAGATCGTCGGCGCCGATCTGCTTGGGCGCAAGGATTCGCTCAGGCGTCTGCGCATGCGTGCAGACGATCAGACCCGGCGCCACGCTTTTCAGGCGCCAGCCGGTCGCGATGCGGTCGATCTGGCGCAGGGCGTTCTGCCCATCGCTGCCCGCACAGATCATGACCGCGTAAGGACGGCCGTTCACGCGGTCGAGCGCGGCGTAGTAGCAGCGGTCGAAGAAATCCTTCATCAGGCCGGACATCGCGGCCAGGTTTTCGGGCGTCGCGAACAGGTAGCCGTCGGCGGCCAGCACATCGTCCGGCCCGGCCTCGGTCGCACGCCGCAGGCTGACCGTGACGCCCGCCTGCTGGCTCGCGGCGTCGGCGGCGGCCCGGGCCATCTGCGCGGTGCCGCCGGTCATGGTGTGGTAGACGATCAGCAGGGTCTTCATTCGTGCATGCTCATGCTCGCGAGGTTCGGGGCGACTGTAGCACGCACGTGCGCGCCGCCTACCGCTGCACCGGCCGCTGCGCCAGCCGCTGGGACAGACGCTCCAGCAGCGCCGCGCCATCGCCGCGCCACGCGCTGCCATGCATGCACGCCAGCGTGGCGGGATGCAGGTCGGCCAGGCGCTGCAGGTGCATGCCGGTGTCCGGGCTGTGCGCGTAATAGTCCATCTGCAGGCGGAAGGCCTCGCTCGCTTCGAGGATGTCGCCTTCCGTGAGCGGCGGGTTGGCATCGCCGGGCTGCGTGAACAGGTCACCGCACAGCAGCGTGCGCGTGGTTTCCTCGAATGCCATCGAGCATTCCCAGCCATGCGGCACGTGCGGCGTGGCCAGCCAGCGGATACGGTGCGTGCCCAGGCTGATGACCTCGCCATCCGCCATCGCCCGGGCCGGCCGCGTGGCGATGTCGTTGATCGACACCATGGCGGCGATCTGCCCGCACAGCGGCACGGCATCCGGCGCCAGTTCCAGGAAATCGTTGAGCGTGCCGCATTCGTCGGACTCGACATGGGAGAAGCCGATATAGGCGAGCCGCGACACCGGCATCACGCGCTCGATGGCTGCGCGGATCTGCCCGAACAGCTTGCGCGGGCCCGTGTGGTAGAGCAACGGCCTGTCATCCACCACCAGGTACTGGTTGAAGGAGAAGCCGCCCGGCATGTCCTGCGGGGGGACGGGCGTGGAGATGCGGTAAATGCCATCGGCAATCTCGTCGACGGTGGTGGCGGGTCCGGTGTGTTCCATGTTCACTCCCCTTCTTCTGCCGGGCCAACCCGGCCATCACGCGGTGGCTGTCGCGCGGCATGCGCGCACCGTTACAGGCTAAGAGGCATTGTGGCTGGATGCAACCCGCGGTGAACGTGGCCGTCGTCACCGGCGCTGTCGTCACCGCCCGTCGAAGCGCCTCGCCAGGCCCTTGGTGCGAAACGCGTCGACCACGAACTCGACGAACACGCGCGTGCGGGGCGGCAGCAACGTGCGGCTCGGGTAGTAGAGCGAGATCGGGCCATTGTCCGCATACCAGCCGGGCAGCAGCCGCATCAGCGCGCCGCTCTCCAGGCGCGGCGCGGCGTGCGGCATGGGCAGCAACGCAATGCCCAGCCCGTGCATGGCCGCGTGGGCCATGGCCTCCGGATCATCGAAGATCAGGCGCGCGCGGTGGCCGGCCGCTGCCTGCTCGCCGACCTGGTTGCGCAAGGTCCACGCGCGCAGGCGCCCGGTGGCGCCCGAGCGCCGCACGATGCCATCGAACGCGGCCAGGTCGGACGGGTGCCGGGGCAGCGGCCGCCCCTTCATGTACGCCGGCGATGCCACCGCCACCACGTGGGTGTGCGCCAGTTCACGCGCGACCACGCCCTCGGTCAGCTCGATGCCGCCGCCAATGGCGGCGTCGAAGCCGTCGCGGATCAGGTCGGTGGGCCGGTTCTCGAAGTGCCAGTCAGGCACGATGCCGGGATACAGCGCCAGGAATTCGCCCAGCAGCGGCACCAGGTATTCGCGCCCGAACGCCAGCGCCATGCTGACCTTGAGCACACCCGCAGGCTTGCCGGCGTCCTGGGCCGCACCGGCAAACGCATCGCGCAGCGCCGAGTAGGGATCGGACACCTGCGTGAAGAACTGCTCGCCGCCCGTGGTCAGCGTCAGGCGCCGCGTGCTGCGGTGGAACAGGCGTAGTCCCAGGTGCCGCTCCAGTCGCGCCACGTTCTTGCTGACGGCAGCCGGCGTGAGCCCGAGCCGGCGCGCCGCAGCCGAAAAACTGCCGGTCTCCGCACTCTGGATAAACGATTCAAGCAGGTTGAGGGCTTCCATGCCCACCAGCTTATACCAATGGTTGAAGAACATGATCCGCACTCATGCCTACCAGTAGGGGAATGCACCAACCATACTTCCCTGCACCCCCCTCATCCTTTCAGGAGCACGAACATCATGAGCACACCTCTTTCCGGCAAGGTTGCATTCGTTACCGGCGGCGCACGCGGCATTGGCGCCGCAGTGGTGCGCCGCCTGGCGCGCGAAGGCGCGGCCGTGGCCTTCACCTACCAGAGTTCGGGCGCAGGCGCGCAGGCGCTGGCGGAATCGATCCAGGCTGCCGGCGGACGCGCCAAGGCCTTCCATGCCGACGCGGCGGACGCGGCCTCGCTGGCGCGCGCTGTCGACGAGGCGGCAAGCCATTTCGGCAAGATCGATATCCTGGTCAACAACGCCGGCGTGCTGCTGCTGGGGCCGGTCGAAGGTTTCTCTCTGGAGGACTTCGACAAGACCCTGGCCGTGAACGTGCGCGCGGTGTTCGTGGCGGCCAAGGCAGCATTGCCCCACATGGGCGAAGGCGGCCGCATCATCAACATCGGCAGCTGCAATGCGGACCGGATTCCGTTCGCCGGCGGCAGCGCGTATGCCATGAGCAAGGCCGCGCTGAAGGGCCTGGTGCAGGGCATGGCGCGCGATCTTGGCCCCCGCGGCATCACCGTGAACAACGTGCAGCCGGGTCCGACCAATACCGACATGAACCCCGAGCACACCGACTTCGCCAGTGCGCTGCATGGCCTGATGGCATTGCAGCGCCACGCGGATCCCGACGAGATCGCCGGCATGGTGGCATACGTTGCCAGTCCGGAAGCAGGCTTCGTCACCGGCGCCAGCCTGAACATCGACGGCGGCTTCAGCGCCTGAGGGCGCGCATCGCGGCCGCGGCCGCGGTTGCGGTTGCGGTTGCGGTTGCGGTTGCGGTTGCGGTCGCGGTCGCGGTTGCGGTTGCGGTTGCGGTTGCGGTTGCGGTTGCGGTTGCGGTTGCGGTTGCGGTTGCGGTTGCGGTTGCGGTTGCGGTTGCGGTTGCGGTTGCGGTTGCGGGCCCATTGCGTGGCCCGCAAGGGCGCCGTGTGCGCACGTTCGCCGGCATGCCCCCACCTTTGCAGGGATACGGATCGCCTCACGGGCACCGACATTGCATGCAGTGTGCTGCTGCGGCACACGATTCCCCAATCTTCCCCGTACGTTCGGGACCGGCGGCCGCCATGCGGCCACCGGCCATTTTTCTCCTCGCCGCCAACGGTGCGGGGAAGCCGTGATGAATTCACCTCCGCAGCCACCAGTTGAGTAGTTCTACTCTTTCTCGCATGCAGCACGCGCGGCATAGTGCGCGCTTCGCGCCAAACGGGCCGGCAAAGGAAAGCCAGACAGACGGTATGAGCAGGCGTAAGGACTTTAGCGTCGGCGCACAGGCCGAAGGCCAGGACGGCCAGCGCCGGCGCATTGACGAATGGATGACGCTGGTCGGCCAGCACAAGACCACGCTCGGCTTCGACGACTGGCTGCAGCGGATTCTCGACGAACAGCATCAGCGCGCCGCGGCCGAAGCGGGGCATGGCGTTTGCCAGCCCGCGTCGCGCCTGCTGCGCCAGGGCGACATGCTGTTCCGGCTGGAGCACGGCGCGCGCTACCGCGTACGCAACGGTCAGGAGCCGGCCCGCGTCTTCACTTGCGTGTTCGATGGAGAAACCCCCTACATCGCCTTCGAGAACGTGGTGACCGGTGTGCGCTTTCCGTGGATCACCGTGGACGGCGTGTTTCGCCAGAGCGAGCTGCGTTCGATGACGCGGCTGGAGCCAGGCGAATCCGGCGAAGCCAGTCCTGCCGGCCAGCCGGCCGGCACGTCATCCGCATAAGGAAGCGCGCAGATATTCGTTAGCGCAGAGGCGCGATCGGGTTACGGTTGCGTGCTGAACGGGCTGGCTCCGGCCCGATCATCCCGATAGTCCCGATAGTCCCCACACAGCACGCAAGACCGATGACTGCATCCCGACGACAATTCCTCCGCTACGGCACGGCGGCCACCGCCGCCATCGCCGCCGACACCCTGCGTATTGCCGCATTCCCGGGCGCCGGCACAGCCCGCGCCCAGGGCCGTCCGCTGCTGAAGGCCGGCGACCAGAAAGGCGGCCTGCGCGCGCTGCTCGAATCCGCCGATGCACTGCGCGGACTGTCCTACGACATCCAGTGGACCGAGTTCCCTGCCGCCGCGCCGCTTGCCGAAGCGCTCAATGCGGGCGCGGTCGACTGCGGCCCGATCGGCGACGCGCCGGCAATCTTCGCGCTGGCCGCGGGCACGCGCATCCGCCTGATCGGGGCCAACCGGTCCGATCCGTATGGCACGGCCATCCTGGTCCGGCCGCACTCCGCGCTGAAGACCGCAGCGGACCTGAAAGGAAAGAGCATTGGCACCAACCGCGGCTCGATCGGTCATTTCGTCGCGCTCAAGGCGCTGGAATCCGCCGGGCTGCGGCCGGAAGACGCCAACATCCGCTTCCTGCCGCCCGCCGATGCCAAGCTCGCTTTGACGAGCGGCTCCGTCGACGCCTGGGCCACCTGGGAACCCTATACCGCCATGGCGGAAACCAGCGGGCATGCGCGCGTACTGGTCAGCGGGCGCGGGCTGTGGTCGGGACTGAGCTACCTGGCCGCCACCGACGCCGCGCTGGCGGCCAGGCGCGCCGTGCTCGCCGATTTCCTGCAGCGCGTGGTGCGCGCGCAGGCCTGGTCGTACCAGCATGTGCCGGAATTCTCGGCGACGCTGGCGCGCATCATCGGCATTTCGCCGGAGGCGGCGCGCCTGCAGTTCGAACGCCGGCGCACGCAGTGGCAGAAGATCGACGATGCGCTGATTGCCGAGCAGCAGCGCACCGCCGATTTCTACCTGAAGGCCGGGCTGCTCAGGCAGCGGCTCGACGCGCGCACGACCTTCGATACGGGCTTCGCGATCGCCTGAGATCAGTAGCCGTAGCTGACCGGCGCCTCATAGTAGCCGCGGGCTTGCGGGGCGCACGGCACGTAGCCGCCGACGTCGTCGCGATAGCAATAGCCCGGCGGGACGGCCGGCGCGGCATAGCTCACGCGGGCCGGGGGCGCATAGGCGACCGGTGCGGGTGCATAAGCGACTGGCGCGGGTGCATAAGCGACTGGCGCGGAGGCAACGGCCGCACCGAATGCCAGGCCGACCAGCGCGCCAACGGCCAGCGCCACGCCGGCCTGCGAGCCGCCACCATGGTGATAGCGTTCATGCGCCGACGCCGGCCCGGCGGCCAGCAAGGCCAGCGACACGGCGGCAGCGGAAGCGATACGGATAGAGGGGCGCATGTCTGACTCCTGTTCGGGTACTGATGTCGTGATGTCATCATGCACAAGAAACCCGCGCTCAGGTGTTTCCGCGGAGGGCCGCACTTGTTAGCGTTGTAACGCGCGCTTCCCCTCGTAACGGACAATTACATGATTCTCGCCGCCGCGCCGCGCAGATGGGCCCGTGTGATCTGAACGCTTTCGTATAATCTCGGCTCGGCGTCCAGATCTCCAAGCAACTGGCCGCCCTGCTCCGGCCGGCTTGCCGCGCGCCAGACAGGCCCGACGGCAAGCCATGCGGCGTCGCCATGCTGCGCCGGTCAATTTCGTGGAAGCGGTTTGCCCTTCATGTGGCGTTGCTTCCTGTGTTCGTCTTCCGCGCCCCCGGACCCTTCGCATCCTCAGGCCTCCGTTCCCCGCCATTCGGCGTGCAGGACTTGCCGGAGCCTTCGCAAGGATTTCCGGGCGGCCACGTCTCAACGTGAATCCGCCAATGCGCAGACTATCCTGGCTCGCCCTGAGCCTTGTGCTGACAGCACTGTTCAACCTGATGCCCGCGGCAATGGCCGCCGAGCCGGCATCCGCCCCCGAAGCGGACCAGCCGCCGGCCCTGACGCACGCCGAGGCCATGGCCGAACTCAAGCGCCTGCAGACCGAGCAGGACCGCATCAAGCAGTCCGCCTCGAGCGTCAACGGCAACACGCGGCTCGGCGACATGGACGAGGCGCTGCACCAGCTCGCAACCGACGTCAACAAGCTGAAGTCCGCGCTGACACCGCAGCGCGCGCAGCTCCAGGCCCAGCTCGACGTGCTGGGGCCGCCGCCCGCGCCCGGCACTACGCCTGAAACGGCTGCGGTGGCACGACAGCGCGCCGAGCTGAACGCGCGCAAGGTCCAGCTCGACAACGCGCTCAAGCAGGCGACCGAGGGCAAGGAGAATATCGAGAACCTGAATGCCCAGCTCGGCAAGCTGCAGCGCGGCCGGATGAAGGACCAGCTCGCGCTGCGCTCGGAAAGCATCCTGAATCCGCAGTTCTGGGCGCCGCTGTTCAAGCCGTCCGAGGACGACAGCGCGCGCATGGCGGCCTTCGCCGATGACGTCGTGCCGATGCTGCAGACCGCCTGGGAGCCGGAGCACCGCGCGGCCACGGCCTTGCTGCTGGTGCTGGCGCTCGCCATCTGGACGCTGGGCCGGCGCCTGACCGAACGCGCCGCCGTATGGTTCTGCCTGAACTGCCTGCCCGAAAACCGGTTGCGGCGCAGCGCGCTGGCGCTGGCCACGGCGCTCACCACCGTGGCCACGACGGCGCTGGCGGTGCAGCTGGTCTATATCGCCTTCACGCGCAATTTCGAGCCACCGGCCGACCTGCAGGACCTGCTGAGCCAGATGGCCAGGCTGATGCTGACCAGCGCGCTGATCGCCGGGCTCGGCCGCGCGCTGCTGTGCACGCGTCATCCGTCGTGGCGGCTGCCGGCGCTGGCAGACCCGGTCGCGCTCGCGCTCAAGCCGTTCCCGCGCGCGCTGGCCGGGCTGTTGCTGCTGGCGGGCACGCTCGAATTGCTCAACCACGTCGCCGACACCAGCGTGCCGTTCACGCTGCTGGGCCGCGGCCTGGTGTCGCTGGTGGTGGTCTTCACGATCGGCGCCGCGCTGCTGCGCGCCAACCGCGTGCGCAGCGGCCTGGCCGCGGCCGGCGAGCGCGCCGAGGCGCGCGCCACGCTGGCGGGCATGATCCACGCCGGCGTCACGCTCGCGGTCATCATTGCGCTCGTCGCGCTGCTCGCGGGCTATGTCAGCTTTGCCCGCTTCGTGACCTACGAGCTGGTGTGGTTCGACATCGTGCTATGCACGCTGTACCTGCTGACGCAGCTCACGCGCGACACCTTCGAAAGCCTGCTCTCGCCGCAGCACGCCAGTGGCCGCGTGATCCGGCAGCTCTTCGGCGTGGACGAGAGCCGGCTGGAACAGGCCTCGACGCTGCTGTCGGGCCTCGGCACGAGCGTGCTCACGATCATTGCCGCTATCGCGCTGCTGACCGGCGGCTTCGGCACCACGCCGGCCGAACTGCTCGACAGCCTGCTGACCGTGCTTGGCGGCGACAAGCTGCGCAGCTACAACATCATGCCCGAGCGCATCGTCAATGCTGTGGTCGCGCTGTCAGTGGGCATCTGGCTGCTGCGCTCGGTGCGGCGCTGGCTCGATGCCGAGCTGCTGCCGCGCATGTGCATGGAGCCGGGCCTGCGCGCGTCGCTGGTCACGCTGTTCAGCAACGTCGGCTATGTGCTCATCGTGCTGCTGACGCTGTCGCTGCTCGGCGTGAAGTGGGAAAACCTGGCGTGGATCGTCAGCGCGCTGTCGGTGGGGATCGGCTTTGGCCTGCAGGAGATCGTCAAGAACTTCGTGTCCGGCCTGATCCTGCTGACCGAACGCCCGGTAAAGGTCGGCGACATGGTCAGCATCGCCGGCGTGGAAGGCGACATCCGCCGCATCAACGTGCGCGCCACCGAGATCCAGCTTGGCGACCGCTCCACCGTGATCGTGCCCAATTCGCAGCTGATCTCGCAGAACGTTCGCAACGTGACCATGAGCAACAGCACGCAGGGCGTGGCCACGCTGCAGCTCACCTTCCCGCTGAATACCGATCCCGAACAGGTGCGCGATCTGCTGCTCGATATCTACCTGGACAATGAAACGATCCTCGACCATCCCGTGCCATCGGTCACGTTCAGCCAGCTCGCTCCCAACGGCATCACGCTGAGCGTGACCGGCTACGTGTCGAATCCGCGCATTGCGGGCTCCACCAAGAGCGACCTGCTGTTCGAGATCCTCAAGCGCCTGCGTGCCGCGGGCATTCCCCTGACCATGCCGCAAACGCTGCGCGTGGAGAACCTGCCGGGGATGACGGCGGAGGCGCTGCTGCCGGCGCCGTAGCGCCAGGCGGGTGGCTAACGGTAGGTCTGGAGGTATGCCAGCAGATCGTCGATCTGCTGGTCATTGCCCATGCCCCAGAAGCGCATGCGCGTACCCGGTACGACCTTGCCGGGCGATCTGACGAAGGCGCGCAGGGTATCGGCCGTCCACACCACGCCGGATGCGGTCATGGCCGGAGAATAGCGATAGTCCGCGGTACTGCCCGCGCGCCTGCCGACAATGGCATTGAGTTGCGGGCCGAAACCACCGCGTGCGGAGGGTCCCACGCTGTGGCAGGACGCGCAGCGGGTGGAGAACACTTCCTTGCCAGCCTGGGCATCGGCGGCGAAGGCGGCGAAGGCGGAATGCGCAAGGACAAGGCAGGTCAGCGCCCGAACAAGGCGCGGTACAGCGTGATGCATGGGTCATGCCAGGAGATCGCCCCAATGGGCAGGCCCGCATGATAGCGTGACGCGGCCGGCAGCGTGAACGGGGTTGACTGGCAACTTGCGGGCGCCAGTCACATACTAGGAGAGGTTCCTGCCGGCCAATCGCGGCAGTCAGCAAGACCGGAAGCCCCAACAAGAAGAATGGAGGGAGAAGGGATGATCGTCGACCTCTCGCATGTATTCCACGACGGGATGCCCGGCGTGCGCTTCCAGAGCGAAACTGGCGAATGCGTGGAACTCACTGCGCACATCCGGCCGTTCATGACGCATGCGGAGTCGGGCCGGCACTACGCGGGAAAAGCCTCGTTCGAAATCTCGGACATAGCTTTCCAGAGCTCCGTGGGTACGAAGATGGATGCTCCCCGTCACCGGTTCGAGGGCGCCGAAGACATCGCGTCCCTGGAACTCGACCGCCTCGTGCTTGACGGGGTCGTCATCGACGCGCGCCACGCAAAAGCCGGACAAGAGCTGGACTGGCATGACCTGCGCTTTCCCGACCATCTTGCAGGCCGTGCCGTACTGGTGAACTTCGACTGGGATCGCCACTGGGGGACGGAAGTCTACCGTTCCCACCCGTTTGTTTCACGCGCCGTCGTGACCCGGCTCTGCGACGCGGGCATTGCATTGTTCGGGGTCGACTGCGCGAACGTCGACTCTACCCAGGATCCCGAACGACCGGCGCATACCGGGTTCCTCGGGCGGCGAATCCTGATCGTCGAGAACCTGACCGGCCTGTCCCGCCTGCACGACATGCCTTTTCGCTTCTTCTCCATTCCGCTGAAAGCCCGGGACGCTGCAGCATTTCCGGTAAGGGCTTTTGCAGAAACTGGGGGACGGTCACTGCCTAGTATGGCAATACAGTGAAGAAAGGGAGCGCATCATGGCTGCATACCTCATCGCGGATGTCGACGTCAGGGACCCGGCTGCTTTCGAAGCGTATCGACGCGAAGTACCCGCCACCGAAGTGCGTTACGGCGGCAGGTACCTGGGCCGTGGCGGCCAGACCAGAGTCCTGGAAGGAGACTGGCAGCCGCACCGCCTTGTCATCCTCGAGTTCCCGGACATGGATTCCCTGATGGCATGGTATGACTCGCCGGAATATGCGCGGCTCCGGGCCATCCGCGAGAAATGCGCGACGACAAGGATCATCGCGCTGGAAGGCGTCACCACGCCGCTCGGCTAGAATCGGGGCCCGACCCGGTTGCCGCCTGAGCCGGCACACTGGCACTGCCGGGCCCGCCTCCGCCCCATGCGGATGGCCCGGCAGCAAATCAACGTTTAGTGAAACAAGGGAACAACAACATGATCACCAGCGCACGCAACCAGTTCTCCGGCGAAGTCGCCCAGGCCCGCCACGGCGCGGTCAATGACGAGGTCATCCTGCGCCTGGCCGGCGGCCAGGAAATCGTCGCCACCGTCACCAGCGAGAGCGCGTCGCGCCTCGGGCTGACCGCAGGCAAGAAAGCTTCCGCGATGGTCAAGGCCACGTCGGTGATCGTCATGGTCGACGTGGATGTCAGCAAGGTCTCGGCCCGCAATGCGGTGAGCGGCAAGGTGTCGGACATCAAGAAGGGTGCCGTCAACACCGACGTGACCATTACCGACGACACCGGCATGGCCATATCCGCCATCATCACCAACAGCAGCGCCGACCGCCTCGGGCTGGCCGTGGGCAAGTCCGCGGCGGCGGTATTCAAGGCCTCCAGCGTGATCGTGGCGGTGGATTGAGCCTGGGCTTTGCGCGGCTCACGAATGCCAGGCGCTCACCACGATCCGGTCGACCGCGATCGCCTGGCGCGGGCCCAGCCTCAGGTCGTGCAGCGAGATCAACTGCAGGCCGCCTGCGGACCGCGGCAGCGTGTCGCCGTCCTGCTCCACCAGCAGCAATGCTCCCTGGCCAACCGGCGTGTTGTACAGCTCATGCCAGGTGAACAGGCAGGCGTAGCCGTCCCCCGCCTGCACGGCGATGACCAGCTGCTTGCAGCGCGAGCGCGGCAGCGCATGCATGCCCGCCTCATCCAGCAACGCCGTCAGGCGCACCCCGCGCAGGCGCCCGACGTTGCGGATATGGCGCCCTGAATAGCATTCGATGGTGGCGGGACCGCTATGCGTCTGCGCCATGGCCAGCAGCGCATCGCGGCCGAAGCGCCGCGAGCCGGGCAGGATGCCCTCGACAGCCACGCTGTCCGAGTAGTGGCTGGCAGCCTCGACGGCCGATTCAGCTTGCATGGCAAATCCCCTCCCTCAGATGGACTGTCGCTCTGGCATCTCGTATGGTCTTGCGGCGCACCGTTATATACATTCTGACATAACGGAAGGCGAACAGATATGCGCGGCGTCGCATGACAACTATGCGCCGCAATGCGTCATGCCAGCAGCTTGAGCAGCGCGGAAATTTCTTTCGAGCAGGCTGCGGCGGCCTGTGATTCGATTGCGCGGTAGAGGCGGATGACGGCTTCGCCGTCCGGCGTCAGCGTGCTGCCGCCGCGGTTCTCGCCGCCATGTTCGGACAGCACCGCAGGCCGGCGCATGGACTGGTTGATTTCCTGCAGCAGCACCCACGCGCGCCGGTATGACATAGCGAGGCTGCGCGCCGCCGCGGAAATCGACCCGTGATCGCGGATGGCTTCCAGCAGCGCCACCTTGCCCGGACCAATGGCAACGAGGTCCGCCACGGTCACGCGCATGCGAAAGCGGACCCTGGGCCTGGATGACGGGTCGGCGGCTTTCTTGCGGGCCGGCCGGACAGTGGAAGCGGAGGACGTGCGTGGGCTCATGCCGGCAGTCTACCGCACTGACCGCCGCGATCGGGCAGCCGCGCAATGGTACGATTTGCCGCGATATCCGCCCGCGCATATCGACGGGCAAGCCCGTGCCCGAGGAGCCCTCCATGTCCGTTGTCCATCCTGCAAGATCCGTGCTCCTGCGAGCCGTCGGCCTGGCGCTTCTCCCCGCCCTGCTCGCGGCCTGCGCGACCATGCCCGGCGATGACCGCGCGCCTGCGCCGCTGACACTCGCCGGGGACGTGAACCGCCCCGCCACGTTGTCGCCGGCCCAGTTGCAGGCACTGCCCGCCATCACGCAGCAGGTGAGCTACGCGGGCAGCGGCGGGCGGCAAACCCGCACCTACACCGGTGCCAGCCTGTGGCCATTGCTCGATCAGGCCGGTATCACGACCAATCCGGCCGTGCACAATGACCTGCTGTCCAAGTACGTGGTCGCGACGGGCGCCGGCAACTACCGCGCGGTGTTCTCGCTGGGCGAACTCAGCCCTGGCTTCGGCAATCGCGCGGGTCTGGTGGCCTATGCCGAGACGATCGACGGCAGCAGCCGGCCGCTGGCAACAAATGGTCCCTTGCGCCTCACCGCGCCCGGCGACGTCCGGGGCGGGCGCTATGTTTCCGGCCTGACACGGCTCGAAGTGCGCAGCGCCGTCTCCAGTGCCACCGGCACCGGCGGCGGACCCAGCCAGCAACTCCATGTCGGTGGCATGGTGTCCCGGCCCACGACGCATGACCTGGCTTCACTGCAGGCGCTGCCGGCCATGACGCGGACGGTCGGAAGCCATACCTACACGGGCGTCAACCTGTGGGCATTGCTCAATGCCGCGGGCATCGCCCGGCCACCGGCCGGGCACGGCATCCTGGACATGTACGTGGTCGCGACTGGCAGCGACGGCTACCGTGTCGTGATCGCCCTGGCCGAGATCTCGCCCGACTTCGGCAATCAGCCAGACTTGGTTGCCTACGCGCTCGACGGCGCACCGTTGACGGCAAGCGGCTTCGCCCGGCTGGTGGTACCCAATGACAACCGCGCCGGGCGGCACGTCTCCAGCGTTGTTGCGCTGGAAGTCGTCGCCGCGCCGGAAGCGCCGTAACGCCGCTCCCACGCGATACGGCTCTACGGCGCTACGGGCACCTGGCCTCGGACTGAAGCGCGGAACGAACCTTCCGCCTGTTCACCTGGCCACGCCCGCGGACTGCTCCCCCCGTTGACTGCATAACCGGCATGGGGATTCACATATGACCACGCCCTCACCGTTATGTCAGAATGTATATAACGGCATTCATTGGCAGGGCATCATTTGAAGTCATGGCAAGAGATCTGGTCGATTCCTATCTGATTCGCGTGCTGCACGTACTGCTGACCGAGCGCAGCGTCTCCCGTACCGCCATGCTGCTCGGGCAGTCGCAGCCGGCCATCAGCGTGGCCCTGCGCCGGCTGCGCACGCTGACCGGCGACCCGCTGCTGGTGCGCAACGGCAATCGCATGGTACCGACCGAGCATGGCATGAGTCTGCTGGAGCCCGCCCGGCAGGCGCTGCAAGGCATCGGCAGGATCCTCGAGCCCATGACCTCGTTCGATCCATTGCACAGCACGCGCAGCTTCCGGATTGGTTCCCCCGACTACCTCGACGTGTTCTTCGTTCCCGCCATCACCGAGCGCTTTCAGGCGCAGGCGCCCGGCGCCACGCTGGAGATCCGGCATCTGCTGTCGGATGTCGGCTATGAACAGGCGCTGGCGAGCGGGGATCTCGACCTCGTCATCGGAAACTGGCACACCCCGCCAGGAAGCCTGCACCTGCAATCGCTGTGTACCGACGAGCTGGTCTGCCTGGTGCGCGAAGCGCATCCGATAGCCGAAGGCAAACTGACGGCAGCCGCCTACGCCTGCGCCAGCCATCTGGCGGTTGCGACCCGCAACGTGGCTGGCCACGGCACCATCGATGTCGAACTCTCGCGCGCCGGCCTGACACGCAAGGTGACCACGCAGATCCCCTACTTCTGCATGGCGCCCTATGTCCTGGTCCGCACGAACCTCGTGTTCACCACGACCCGGGCCTTTGCCAGCCACTACGCCAACCTGCTGCCGCTGCGCATGGAGCCTCTTCCCGTCCCGGTGCGGGAGCTGCACTACTACCAGCTCTGGCACGAGCGGGCGCACCGTGACCTGGGGTCGCGCTGGTTGCGCGGCATCGTGAGCAGCGTGGCACGGACCCTGGTGCCGGAGGCGGATCGGAATGCGAAGCCAGGCCAGGCCGTTCCATTGCCTGCATGATGCAGCAGGTGTCGTCGCCGGCCCGGCCCGCGAGCCCAATGCAGTCAGCCTGGGCATTCCGGATTCCGGAAGCCGCGCCAGTTCCTGGCGCGGACCGGACTGGCAACGGCTTCAGCCCTTGAAGCGTGCCGCTTCTTCCGAGCCGGACGTGGCATTGCCCGCGCTGTAGGAATGAGCGCCCACGCCCGCCAGCCTGCCGCCTTGCACGATCAGGTACTCCTCGCGGATCGGCCGGCCTTCGAAGTAGCACTCCAGGATCTCGCGCGTGCCGGCTGCGTAGCGGGCCTGCGCCGACAGGCTGGTGCCCGAGATATGCGGCGTCATGCCGTGGTGCGGCATGTGGCGCCACGGATGGTCGGCCGGTGTCGGCTGCGGGAACCAGACGTCGCCGGCATAGCCCGCAAGCTGGCCGCTTTCGAGCGCGGCGGCGACGGCATCGCGATCGCACAGCTTGCCGCGCGCGGTGTTGATCAGGTAAGCGCCGCGCTTGAAGTTCGCCAGCGACTTCGCGTTGATCATATGCTCGGTTTCCGGGTGCAGCGGGCAATTCAGCGTGACCACGTCGCACACGCGCGTCAGGCTGTCCAGGCTGGTGTGGTGCGTGAGGTTGAGTTCGCGCTCCACCGTTTCGGGCAGACGGTAGCGGTCGAGGTAGTGCAGCTTGACGTCGAACGGATTGAGCAGGCGCAGTACGCGCAGGCCGATGCGGCCCGCCGCCACGGTGCCGACGTGCATGCCCTCGAGGTCGTAGGAGCGAGCCACGCAGTCGGCGATATTCCAGCCGCCCTTGAGCACCCATTGGTGCGAGGGCAGATAGTTGCGCACCAGCGAGAGCGTCATCATCGCCACATGCTCGGCCACGCTGTTGCTGTTGCAGTAGGTGACTTCAGCCACCGTCACGCCGTGGTCCATGGCCGCCTGCAGGTCGGTATGGTCGGAGCCGATGCCGGCCGTGACGATCATCTTCAGCTTCTTCGCCCGCCTGATGCGCTCGGCCGTCATATACGCGGGCCAGAACGGCTGCGAGATCACGATCTCCGCATCTTCCAGCTCGCGGTCCAGCACACTGCCGGTGCCGTCCTTGCTCGACGTCACCACGAGTTCATGGCCATTCGATTCCAGGTACTTGCGCAAGCCCAGTTCCCCCGAAACGCTGCCCAGCAGCGTACCGGGCCGGAAGTCGATGCCGTGCGGCGTGGGCAATGTCTGACCATCCGGATAGCGCTCCAGCACCGGCAGGTCATCCCGGGCATAGGTCTTCGGGTAGCCGGTCACCGGGTCGTCGTACAGCACGCACACAATCTTTGCCATTTTCCAGTCTCCTCGCCTGGCCCCGCAAGGAGGCCCTGGTTGCGCCCGGACTTGCCAGGCGGCTGCGGCCGTTACCGCAACGAGAGGAATGATCGGCGTCCGCGCGTGGCAAGGAAAATCGAACGCCTTGATGACGTGATCGGCGGTTCCTATCAGGCGCGCAACAGCGCATCGACGCGCGACTGCAGATCCACCGCGCCGAACAGCGCCACCGCGGCGTCGAGCAGCGGCGAGCGCGGCTGACGGTCAAGCAGCACCAGTCCGATCTCGCGGTGCAGTGCCGGCGTGAGCGGCACCGCGCGCAGTTCATCGCGCATCTCGGCCAGGCACAGGACGCTGTGGGGAACGATGCTGCACAGGCCCGCGCAACGGACATGGGCATAGAGCGCCATCACCGAGTCGGTTTCTACGCGTGGCTGGGCCGAGACGCCAGCCCTGGAAAAGGCAGCGTCGATGCCGCGCCGGCATTGCATGTTGGTCGTCAGCAGACAGAGCGGCAGGTCGGCAGCCTCCTGCCATGTCACGGCGGTGCGGCCCGCGAGCAGTGCGTCGTCCCGCACGATCAGCACATAGTGCTCGCGGAACAGCGCGACCTTCTCGAAGCTGCGCAGGCGCTCGTCATCCAGATAGCTCAGGCCCACATCCAGGTCCAGGTCGAGCAGCTGCTTGAGCGTCTGCGCGGCCGACATGGTGTAGACCTCGTGCCGCATGCCCGGATGCTGGCGCAGGCAGGCATCGGTAAGCAGCGGCACCAGCGGCAGCGCTGTCGGGATCGCACCAATGCGCAGGCTGCCGGCCAGGCCGTCGCGGCTGGCGCTGGCCTCCTGCCGCAGTCCTTCGCAGTCGGCCAGCACCCGGCGCGCCCACTCGAGCACGCGCTCGCCTTCTGGCGTGAAGCCTTCGAAACGACGCCCCCGGCGCACAATCGGCAGGCCGAACTCTTCTTCGATGCTGCGCACCGCGCCTGACAGCGTGGGCTGCGAGACGTTGCAAAGCTCGGCGGCACGGCCAAAGTGCCGCGTTTGCGCCAGCGCGACAAGGTAGTTCAGTTGCCGGATGAACATCGTGCTCCTCGGAGAATCTTCGTTATATCCGCCAGGACATATCGTATCGCAAACTTCCCTCCGTTATATACGATGATATATTTCGGCAGCGTGATTCCCTCAAACCCGTTCAGGCAACGCGTATCAGACCGCACCAGGACGCACCATGCACAGCCCACCGTTCCGACTTGCCCGTACCCACCTGCTGGCCGTCTCCCGGCCGGCACTCGCCGATCCGGGCTGCTGCACCGGCCAGCAGGCCGCACCCGGGCCTGCGGCCCGCCGCCGCGCGACACTGGCAGACCTCGAACCCCGCTTCCACTGTTCGCTGATCGGCACCTGCCTGGGCACGGCGGAGCTGCGCAAGCTGGTGATGCGCCTGTCCGCGACTGACCGCAACGCGGGCGACCTCGAGATCCATCATGAGGCGGTCACGCTCGCCACCCGCGGCGGCGCGCCATGCAAGACGCTTAACAAGGCACTGGACGAACGCCACGCCCTTGCCGTCCGACGCTTCGGTGCCGCGCGGGACGTGGCGACGCTGCAGACGATGTGGGAACAGGCGCTGGCCGGCGGCGATATTCCGGGCGCCTACTGGGCGCTGATGACGCATCCGCATGCGACGCCCGCGCTGCGCCAGGCGGCATTCGGTGAGGTCCATATGCTGTCGCACCTGGTGGGTGCAGCGAATCGCGCCGATATCCGGCGGCTTGTCGCGCTGGAAGCGGAGAACGAGGCGCTGAAGGACAAGATCGGGCGCCAGCAGCAACGGATGCGGCAGATGAGCACCGAACACGCCGCCGGACAGCGCGAGCTGGCCGGCCAGATGGCCCGGCTCCAGGCGATGCAATGCGCTGCCCCGGCCGCCGGGGACGCCGACGTGGCGTCGCTGCGCAGCACACTGAGGGCTCGCGAGGAGAACATCGCCACACAGGCCAGCCGCATCACCGCGCTGGAGCAGCGGGCGCTGAGCAGCCGTGAAGAAGCGCAGGCCCTGCGAGATACGCTGGAGGCCGTGCACGCGCAGCTCGCATCGAGCCAGGCCGAGATACTCGCGCTGGAAGCGCTGCTGTCAGCGCCTTCCGGCCACGATGGAGCGCCCGCGCCGGCCATCGCCGCCCTGGCCGGAAAGCGCATCGTCTATGTCGGTGGCCGCCCGGGTTCCAACCACGCGCTGCGCGATTGGATCGAGGCCGCCGGCGGGAGCTTCCTTGACCATGACGGTGGCGTGGAAGACCGCAAGGGGCTGCTGCCGGCGATGGTGGCGGGCGCCGACATCGTGGTATTTCCCGTCGATTGCGTCGACCATGATTCGGTGGCGCGCGTGAAGCGCGAGTGCCAGCGGCACAGCGTGGCCTACCACCCGGTGCGCAGCGCCAGCGTGGCAAGCTTCGTGGAGCTCGCCACGCGGCTGTTCGGCATGCCGGCCGGCACTGGCCAGGCGTAGTCCGCGGGCGATGCGGATCGCGCGGTCATGGCACGCTCCTGACGCCCTGCAGGCATCTCGTCGCCCTGGCCATGGCCCGGGACATGCGCGCGATCTCCAGGAACTGTTCGATCATGTCGTTCGACAGGCGGAAGCTGATCACCTCGTCGCGGCTGCGCAGGCGCAGCTGCGACGCCACGCTTTGCCGCGCCGCGTCCGCCAGAGCTTCGATCTCCGCCTTGGCCCCGACCACGCTCGCGATGGCACCGGGCAGGGGCTGGCCGATCGTACCAATCGACTGCGCCAGGCAGTCGAGCACGGCCGACGCGAAATTCGCCGTGTCCTCGCTGCGCAGGTGCTCCAGTTCGATGCCTTCCGCCAGCCGGCGCTGGCTGGCCGCGATCATGCTGGTCGACGCCACTTCGCGGATCGACTCCAGGCACGTGGCAATGCGCGTGAGGCTGACGATCTGCTGGCCCTCCACCTCGGTCAGGTCCGCATCGGAAAGACGACCGACGTACTGCAGGACCGCCAGCCCCAGGTGATCGGCGTCGCTGTCCTGCTCCGTCAGCGTGGCGATATCGCGCGTGCCGCCCCCGATTGCGGCCTGCGCACCCTGCCGGACCAGCTCAAGCGTCTGTTCGCCGAGCGCCAGCAGTTCGAGCTGCACGCGTCCGATGCCCAGCGCCGGCATGTCGAGCAGCGTCTCGTCCAGATAGCGGGGCTCTCCGCGCTCCCGCCACGGGCTCGGCCGCGACGGCACGATGCGCTGCGCCAGCGTGCCGATCGGGCCGGAGAACCAGATCAGCACCAGCGTGCTGGCCACGCTGAATACCGCGTGCGCGTTGGCGGCCTGGCGCGGCGTCTCCGCGGCCAGGCGCGCCGCCCCCTGCAGTTCCGGCGCGCTCGGGGAAATCATCCGGATGAAGTCGGCAAACTGCGGAATGACAAAGGCAAAGAACAGTACGCCAAGCACATTGAAGAGCAGGTGCACAATGCCGACCTGCGCCGCTTCCGGCGGTTTGCCGATCGCGGCGAGCAACGCCGTGCCGCAAGTGCCCACGTTGGCGCCGAGGATCAGCGCGATGCCCGCCTCCAGCGGGATCAGGCCCTGGCTGCCCAGCGCGATGACGATGGCCAGCGTGGCGGCGGAACTCTGGACAATGGCCGTGAACACCGCGCCGATCACGATGCCAAGCAGCGGGCTGCGCATGTCCTGCATGGCGTCGATGAACGGCTGGAAGCTGCGCAGTGGCCGCGTGGCATCGCCCATGAACTCGATGCCGAGGAACAGCAGCCCCAGGCCCAGCACCACGCCGCCAAGCTGGCGCAGCAGCTCGCGCCTGGCGAACGCGTGCAGCAGGAAGCCGGCGGCAAGCATGAACGGCGTGACCGCCGACACGTTGAAGGCAATGATCTGCGCGGTCAGCGTGGAACCGACGTTGGCGCCCATGATCATCGGGATCGACTGGCCCAGCGTCATCAGCCCTGCCGACACGAAGCCGACCAGCAGCACGGTGGTGATCGTCGACGAGTTCAGCAGCGCCGTCACGCCGGCGCCCGCCAGCACGCCGCGCAGCCGGCTCGCGGTCAGCGTGCCAAGCAGCGACTGCAGCCTGGCGCCGGCAATGGCCTTGAGCCCGCCGGTCATCAGCTCCAGCCCGAACAGGAAGAGTGCCAGGCCGCCGACCAGCAGGCCGGTGATGCCAAGGAGGTTCAGGCTGTCCGCAGGTTGCATGGCTTGGTATTCGTCTTGGTATGCACAAGGACTGACGGCCGGCCAGCCGGCACGCGGCTGGCATGACTCCGGGGGCCATGCCGTATTGTAGGTAACGCCCTCCGAACCAGCCGGAAATCGCGGCGCCGGGCGCGCTGCCCTCAAGTCATGCCCGGTTCCGGACGACAACCAGGATGCGGGAATCCCGGAAACCATGCGTGCCGGGCGCCCCGTATCCGTTCAATCCTTTTCAGGAACCGACAAACATGAGTATCTCCCTCGTCAGCGCACCCGGCGCGGCGGACCCGGGCACAGACCCGGTGTCACTGCTGATGCTGCGCAAGTCGCTGGATCTGCAGGCCCAGGGCGTAGCCAGCCTGCTGCAGGCCGCCACCGCGGCGGCACCGGTGGCCAGCAATCCGCCCCATCTTGGCCAGAACATCGACGTAAAGGCTTGAGGCCTGAGGCCTGAAATATGCAAAAAGCCCCGCGACTGCGGGGCTTTTTTGCTGGTGCGGGCAAGCGACTGCGCCCGTCGGGCTGCGGCCTGATATCCGCCAGCCATGAAAAAAGCCCCGTCCCTGCGCGCAGGGACGGGGCTTGTCCGTTGCCGGCCACCGCATCACTTGATCGTGTTTGCAGCCGGTGCGGCCGCGAACCTTACAGGTTCACGCCGTCGGCAACTTCCTTGAAGTCTTCGATCTGGTCGAAGTTCATGTACTTGTAGATCTTGTCGCCATTGGCGTTGATCACGCCGATGTCGGCCATGTACTCGTCCTTCGACGGGATCTTGCCAAGGCGCGAACAGATGGCGGCCAGTTCGGCCGAGCCCAGGTACACGTTGGTGTTCTTGCCCAGGCGGTTCGGGAAGTTGCGGGTCGAGGTCGACATCACCGTCGCGCCTTCGCGCACCTGTGCCTGGTTACCCATGCACAGCGAGCAACCCGGCATTTCGGTACGCGCACCAGCCGTGCCGAACACGCCGTAGTGGCCTTCCTCGGTCAGCTGCTTCTGGTCCATCTTGGTCGGCGGGGCCACCCACAGCTTGACCGGGATATCGCGCTTGCCTTCCAGCAGCTTGGACGCTGCGCGGAAGTGGCCGATGTTGGTCATGCACGAACCGATGAACACTTCGTCGATCTTCGCGCCAGCGACTTCCGACAGGGTCTTCACGTCGTCCGGGTCGTTCGGGCAGGCCACGATCGGCTCGTGCACGTCGGCCAGGTCGATCTCGATCACGGCGGCGTACTCGGCGTCGGCGTCCGGTTGCAGCAGTTCCGGCTTGGCCAGCCATGCCTGCATGGCTTCGATGCGGCGCTGCAGGCTGCGCGGATCCTGGTAGCCCTGGGCGATCATCCACTTCAGCAGCGTGATGTTGCTGTTGATGTATTCGATGATCGGTTCCTTGTTCAGGCGCACCGTGCAACCGGCGGCCGAACGTTCGGCGGAGGCATCCGACAGTTCGAACGCTTGCTCGACCTTCAGGTCGGGCAGGCCTTCGATTTCCAGCACGCGGCCCGAGAAGATGTTCTGCTTGCCTTGCTTGGCCACGGTCAGCAGGCCTTGCTTGATCGCGTACAGCGGAATCGCGTTGACCAGGTCACGCAGGGTCACGCCCGGCTGCATCTTGCCCTTGAAGCGGACCAGCACCGATTCCGGCATGTCCAGCGGCATCACGCCGGTGGCGGCGGCAAAGGCCACCAGGCCCGAACCGGCCGGGAAGCTGATGCCGATCGGGAAGCGGGTGTGCGAGTCGCCGCCGGTGCCGACGGTGTCGGGCAGCAGCATGCGGTTCAGCCACGAGTGGATCACGCCATCGCCCGGGCGCAGCGAGATGCCGCCGCGGGTGCTGATGAACTCGGGCAGGGTGTGGTGGGTCTTCACGTCCACCGGCTTCGGATAGGCGGCGGTGTGGCAGAACGACTGCATCACCAGGTCGGCCGAGAAGCCCAGGCAAGCCAGGTCCTTCAACTCGTCGCGGGTCATCGGGCCGGTGGTGTCCTGCGAGCCCACCGAGGTCATCTTCGGTTCGCAGTAGGTGCCCGGGCGGATACCCTTGCCGTCGGCCAGGCCGCAAGCGCGGCCAACCATCTTCTGGGCCAGCGTGAAGCCCTTGCCGGTATCGGCCGGGTTCTGCGGCAGGCGGAACAGCGTCGACGGGGCCAGGCCCAGCGCTTCACGCGCCTTGGCGGTCAGGCCACGGCCGACGATCAGCGGAATGCGGCCGCCGGCGCGCACTTCATCGAACAGCACGTCGGACTTGACCTTGAACTCGGCGATCACTTCGCCGTTCTTCAGGGCCTTGCCTTCGTACGGGCGCAGTTCGACCACGTCGCCCATTTCCATCTTCGACACGTCCAGCTCGATCGGCAGCGCGCCGGCGTCTTCCATGGTGTTGTAGAAGATCGGGGCGATCTTGCTGCCCAGGCACACGCCACCGAAGCGCTTGTTCGGGATGAAGGGGATGTCTTCACCGGTGAACCACAGCACCGAGTTGGTGGCCGACTTGCGGCTGGAACCGGTACCCACCACGTCGCCCACGTAGGCGACCAGGTTGCCCTTCTCGGCCAGCGACTGGATGAACTTGACCGGGCCGCGCTTGCCGTCTTCTTCCGGCTGGAACGCCGCGCCTTCGCGCTTGTTCTTCAGCATGGCCAGCGCGTGCAGCGGGATGTCCGGGCGCGTGGTGGCGTCCGGAGCCGGCGACAGGTCGTCGGTGTTGGTTTCGCCCGGCACCTTGAATACGGTGATGGTCAGGCTTTGCGGCACTTCCGGGCGGCTGGTGAACCACTCGGCGTCGGCCCAGCTTTGCAGCACGGCCTTGGCGTTGGCGTTGCCCTTGTCCGCCAGTTCCTTGACGTCGTGGAAGGCGTCAAACATCAGCAGGGTCTTCTTCAGCGCGTCGGCCGCGACGGTTCCGACTTCCGCGTCGGCGAGCAGCGCGATCAGCGGCGAGATGTTGTAGCCGCCCAGCATGGTGCCCAGCAACTCGGTAGCCTTGGCGCGGCTGATCAGGGCGCACTTCTCCTTGCCCAGTGCAACGGCGGCCAGGTACGAGGCCTTGACCTTGGCGGCGTCATCCACGCCGGCCGGCACGCGGTTGGTGATCAGGTCGACCAGGGTCTGCTCTTCACCGGCGGGCGGGTTCTTCAGCAGTTCAATCAGCTCGGCCGTCTGCTTGGCGGTCAGGGGCAGCGGAGGGATGCCGAGCGCAGCGCGTTCGGCGACATGGGCGCGATAGTTTTCAAGCATGGGAACCTGCTGAGTAATTGGTTGTAGAAATTCCGTAACGTCGCGATTGTAGTCCGAAGCGCCGACACGGTCAAATGTCTTATATCTTATATAAGAGTGAAAAAACAAAAATCCTTTCACAACAAACACTTAGCACTGAAGGATCACTCTGACCTGCATGAGCAACTACCCGACTAGTGTAGTAGGGATTGGCGGCTGCGCCAGGCATGCGAAGTCCGCCGCCACCCCGCCTGGAACAGGGGCCGCAACAGGCCCTTGCTGCCGCAACTCAAGTTCCGCAACCAACACGCGTTAACCATGCAGCAGGCGCGCTTCGCACGCCCGCTGGCGCAGCCATGCCTGCTCCCTTTCTGCTCAAACGGCCAAGCTGAAAGGGTTTCCCCCTTTTTTTCGGCCCTTTGCTGGCCTGCGATTCCGCAAGAATGGCAGGCATTCCGATACAGGCTTCTCATGGCGAACACGGCTTCTCCTTCCCAGATTGGCGGCAACGCAAGCAAGCGCGGCCGCATGCTGCTGATTGGCGGCGGCGTGCTGGTCCTGGCTCTGGGCGCCGGAGGTTTCGTGCTTGGCAGCATCCTGGGCAACCGGCAACCGGCGGTACCCGCTGCGCCGGCCGCGCCCGTGATCCCGCCGCCCATCTTCGTGCCGCTGGACGCCTTTACCGTCAACCTCAAGGGCGAGGACGGCGATCGCTTCCTGCATACCGGCCTGTCGCTGAAGGTCGCCGATGCCGAGACGCAGACGCGCATGACGCAGTACCTGCCCGAAGCCCGCAGCCGCATCCTGTTGCTGCTGTCGGCACGGCAGCCGGCAGACCTCTCGACCGTGGATGGCAAGCGCAAGCTGGCCGACGATATCCGCAATGCGATCAACCAGCCGTTCGCGGCCGGACTGCCGCCGCAGCGCGTGCTGGACGTGTTGTTCACCTCTTTCGTGGTGCAGTAAGCACTTGCCCTGCCCCGACAGCCAACCCGATATGAAACTGCCAGCCGGATTCCAGCACAGCCACGCACGCGCCCGCACGCCAGCGGGTCGCCATGCGCGCTGACGCGGATGGTCAGTTCGATTCACACCGCAGCATAAGGGGCAGGACATCAGATGGCCTATGACAAGTTCCTCTCGCAGGACGAGGTAGACGAGCTGCTCAAGGGCGTTTCCGGCGAAGCCGACACGCCCAAGGCGAGCGAGCCCGTCGCGGTCGACGAGGGCGGGGTTCGCCCGTACAACCTGGCCACGCAGGAACGCGTCATCCGCGGACGCCTGCACACGCTCGAGATCATCAACGAGCGCTTTGCGCGTTCGCTGCGCACGGCGCTGTTCAACTTCATCCGCCGCGGCGCGGACATTACCGTGGGCAGCGTGCGCATCGAGAAGTTCGGCGACTTCGCGCGCAACCTGCCTATGCCGACCAACCTGAACCTGGTCCACATGAAGCCGCTGCGCGGCACGGCCTTGTTCGTGTACGACCCCAACCTTGTATTCCTGGTGGTCGACAACCTGTTCGGCGGCGACGGCCGCTTCCACACCCGCGTGGAAGGCCGCGACTTTACCCAGACCGAACAACGCATCATCCAGCGCATGCTGGAGATGACACTTTCCAGCTATGGCAATGCCTGGCGCACCGTGCATCCGATCGAGACCGAATATGTCCGCTCGGAAATGCACACCAAGTTTGCAAACGTCGCCACGGCCAATGAGGCCGTGATCACCACCGCCTTCCACATCGAACTCGGTGCCGTGGGCGGGCAGCTCCATGTCTGCCTGCCCTACGCCATGATCGAGCCGCTCAAGGACCTGCTGATGAATCCGCTGCAGGACGAGAAGGAGGTCGACAAGAGCTGGCTTGCGCAGTTGTCAACGCAACTGCGCGCCGCCGATGTGGAAGTCGTGGCCGAGTTCACCCACGTGCAGAGCACCGTGGCAGACGTCCTGGCGCTGCGCGCCGGCGACGTGCTGCCGATCGACCTGCCGGAGCACGTGTTCGGCAAAGTCAACGGCGTGCCCGTCATGCAATGCGGCTTCGGCACGATCAATGGCCAGTACGCGCTGCGGGTAGAGCGAATGATCAATCACCAAGACAGCGATTCCAACAAGGAAACCGATCATGACTGACGGCATCGAGGACAAGCCGGTCGATCCGATGGACGACTGGGCCAGCGCACTGGCTGAACAGACCAGCGCCACCGCGGCCGAAGCCCCGGCGGCGGCCACCCCGGCCGCCACTCCGGCCGCCGCCACCGTCTTCCCGCCGCTGGCCAAGGAAGCACCGAGCGGCTTCCACAACGATATCGAGATGATCCTCGATATCCCGGTACAGCTCACGGTCGAACTGGGCCGCACCAAGGTGCCCATCAAGAACCTGCTGCAGCTTGCGCAGGGATCCGTGGTGGAACTGGACGGGCTGGCCGGCGAGCCGATGGACGTGCTGGTCAACGGCTACCTGATCGCGCAGGGCGAGGTGGTGGTGGTGAACGACAAGTTCGGCATCCGCCTGACGGACATCATCACGCCGTCCGAACGCATCCGCAAGCTCAACAAATGAACGCCGTCGCCCGCCTGCGGCGTGCCGTCCTGCCGCTTGCGGCAGTCGGCGTGCCTGGCCTGGCCCGTGCCGCCGAAGGCGGTGCCCCCGCCATCAGCAGCGCCGGCAGCCTCGCACAGGCCGGGCTCGGACTGTTCGGTGTCATCGCGCTGATCCTGGGGCTGGCCTGGGCGGCGCGCCGCGCGGGCCTGGTCCGCCACGGCCCGCAAGGGATGATGAAGGTGATCGGCAGCACCATGCTCGGCGCCCGCCAGCGGCTGGTGCTGGTCGAGGTCGGCGAGACCTGGCTGGTACTCGGCGTGAGCGCTGGCGAGATCCGCACCTTGCACAGCATGCCGGCAGGACCGGCCACGCCATCGGCCCCCTCCGGCCCCGGTGGCCAGATTTCCGGCGGCAGCTTTGCCGAAAAGCTGCTGCGCTCGATGCAGGAAAACTTCAAGTCATGAACACCCAGCGCGCCGCCACGTCGCGGCGCAAGACGCAATTTCACGCGCTGGCCGCGGGCGGTGCCCTGCTGCTGGCCGTGCTGGCGCTCGCCGCCATGCCGGCCCCCGTGCTCGCACAGGCGCTGCCCGGCGTGACCAGCAAGCCGGGTCCTGGCGGCGGCCAGATCTGGTCGCTGTCGATCCAGACCCTGGTCCTGCTGACTTCGCTGAGCTTCCTGCCGGCGGCCATGCTGATGATGACGGGCTTCACGCGCATCGTCATCGTGCTGGGCCTGCTGCGCAACGCGCTCGGCACCGCATCGTCGCCGCCCAACCAGGTGCTGGTGGGCCTGTCGCTGTTCCTGACCTTCTTCGTGATGGGGCCGGTGCTGGACCGCGTCTACAACGAGGCCTACAAGCCGCTGTCCGAGAACAAGATCAGCCTGGAAGCCGCGATCGCGAAGGCGGCCGATCCGCTCAAGGGGTTCATGCTCAAGCAGACCCGCGAGAAGGACCTGGCCATGTTCGCGCAGATGGCCAAGGCGCCGGAAATGCAGGGCCCCGAAGAGGTGCCGATGAGCATCCTGGTGCCGGCCTTCGTCACCAGCGAACTCAAGACCGCGTTCCAGATCGGCTTCACCATCTTCATCCCGTTCCTGATCATCGACCTGGTGGTCGCCAGCGTGCTGATGGCCATGGGCATGATGATGGTGCCGCCGGCCACCATCTCGCTGCCATTCAAGCTGATGCTGTTCGTGCTGGTGGACGGCTGGCAACTGCTGCTGGGCTCGCTGGCGCAGAGCTTCATGAACTGACCCGCACTGACCGACCCTGGCCATGACTCCGGAAACCGTAATGACCATCGCGACCCACGCGATGAAGATGACGCTGATGCTGGCGGCGCCGCCGCTGCTGGTGGCCCTTGCCGCCGGCCTGGTAGTGAGCCTGTTCCAGGCCGCCACGCAGATCAACGAAATGACCCTGACCTTCATCCCGAAGCTGGTCGCGCTGTTCGCCACGCTGGTGCTGGCCGGCCCGTGGATGATCAACACCATGGTCGACTACATGCGCGAAGTACTCCAGGGCATTCCGGCCCTGGCGCACTGACGCCGCCATTGCCGCGACCAGCTTATTGCCGTGGTTGAAGTCACCAATGCGCAACTCTATGGCTGGATCGCGGCCTTCCTGTGGCCGCTGTTCCGGCTGCTGGCGCTGATCGGCACGGCACCGCTGTTCGGGGAATCCACCATCCCGGGCCGCGTCAAGATCGGTCTTGCCGCGCTCACCGCGATGGTGGTCTCGCCGACCCTGCCCAACCTGCCGGTCGTGCCGGTCTATTCGTGGGAAGGCCTGATCATCATCCTCAACGAGGTCGGCATCGGGCTGGCCACGGGCTTCACCATGCGGCTCGTGTTCGCCGTGGTGCAGCAGGCCGGTGAAATCATCGGGCTCCAGATGGGCCTGGGCTTCGCGTCTTTCTTCGATCGCGCCGCGGGTGGGCAGACCATGGTGCTGTCGCGCTTCCTGAATATCATCGCCGTGCTGCTGTTCCTGGCGCTGGACGGGCACCTGCTGATGCTGGGCACGCTGGTCGACAGCTTCCAGGGACTACCGATCGGCGCCACGCCGGTGGCTGCCGAAGGCTGGCACGCCGTAGCACGCGCCGGCGGCATGGTGTTCTCGTCCGGGCTGCTGCTGGCGCTGCCGATGATTGCCGCGCTGCTGACCCTGAACCTGGCCATGGGCATTCTCAACCGCGCCTCGCCGCAGTTGTCGATCTTCGCGGTGGGCTTCCCGGTCACGCTTTCCGGCGGCCTGCTGGTGCTGTCGCTGGTGATGCCGCAGATGGGCAGCTACATGCAGCACATGATCGAGTCGGGGCTGGAGGCGATCAGCACGGTGCTGGCGCAGTTCGCGCGTTAGCGCACGGCCCTGCCTGGAGCACTTCCTGATGGCCTGTTGTGTCATGAGCCTGATGAGGCTGTGCGGAAGATAGCCAGCCCGAACCGCACGCGCCATTCGGCACGGTACTACTGCGTTAGCGGGACCAGTTATCCCTTGCTCTCGGGCCGCCCCGCTGTGGCCGCCCATGCATTGCCATCGCCGGCCTTTCCGCTCACCGAATACTCGAACAACGACGGCAAGCTGGCGCTGTCCGTGGACAGCGCCTCCACCGGCGCGTCACCCGTTGCCGGCGGCACGCAGCTCGGCGCGATGGTAGGCATCAAGCACACCTTCTGACGCCTGCGGCACGCAGCAGCCCCCGCTTCCCCGCGGGGGCTGGCATCACCAGGGGGAATGGTGCCGCAGGCCGACGGTCAGGCCACGGCAACGCGCCGCCGCGCCTGGGCCGCAGTACCCGCCGGCGCATATCTGGCGTGCGACTCTCCGGGCAGCTTGAAGAATGACACCAGCTCATTGAGTTCACGGCCCTGCTCTTCCAGCGAGCGCGACGCGGAGGCCGCCTCGCTGACGAGCGAGGCGTTGTGCTGGGTGACCTGGTCGATCTGGACGACCGCCTGGTTCACCTGCTCGATGCCGCGCCCCTGTTCCGACGACGCCGCGGCGATCTCTTCGACGATGGCGGTGACCTGCGCCACGGCCTGCGTGACCGACGCCATGGTCTGCCCCGCCTCGCCAGCCAGCTCGGCCCCGGTGGCAACCTGCTTGCCGGAGGTCTCGATCAGTTCCTTGATTTCCTTGGCCGCGCCGGACGAGCGCTGCGCCAGCGCCCGCACTTCGCTGGCCACGACGGCAAACCCGCGGCCCTGCTCGCCCGCGCGCGCCGCTTCCACGGCGGCATTAAGCGCAAGAATATTGGTCTGGAACGCGATGCTCTCGATGATGCCCGTGATCTCGGCAATCTTGGTGGAACTGGCGCTGATGCCCTGCATGGTCTGCACCACGCGGCCCACGGTGCTGCTGCCCTGCTGCGCCACGTTGGTGGCATTGCGCGCCAGTTCGCTGGCCTGGCGTGCGTTGTCGGTGTTCTGGCGGACGGCTTCGGTGAGTTCCTCCATGCTGGCCGCGGTCTGTTCCAGCGAGGCGGCCTGCTCTTCGGTGCGGCTGCTCAGGTCGGCATTGCCCTGCGCGATCTCGCGCGTGGCGCCGGCAATGCTGGCGCAACCCGAGCGCACGCGCGTGACGGTCTCGGTGAGCCGTTCGTTCATCTCGCGCAGCGACGCGAGCAGGCGACCGGTCTCGTTGTCACTCGTGACGTCGATACGCGCGCCGAGATCGCCGCTGGCGACGGTACGGGCCACCTCCACCGCCTGGCCGATCGGCCCAGTGATTGCGCGCGTGAGCAGCAGGCCGCCCGTCCACGCCAGCGCCACCGCCGCCAGCGCGATCGCGATCAGCAGGTTGCGGCGCTCGACATAGTCCGCCGCAAGCTTCGCTTCCATATCGCGCTGGCGGCGATGCGTGAGGTCGTCATAGGCATCGATGGCATGCAGCAGCGACGCGAGCAGCGGCCGGCATTGCGTGTTGATGCGGGCGATGGCTTCCTCGGTGCTCTTCTGGGCTGCCAGCGAGACGATGGCCGTCGCCACCGGCCCGTACTGGGCTTCGATGCGGACCACGTCCGCCACGCGCTGGCGCGCTTCGTCGCTGGCGCTCCTGTCCTGGACCATCTGGTTCAGACGGCCCAGGCGGTTCTGCACATCGTCATGCGCGCGCAGCGCTTCGGCTTTTTCCTTGTCGATGTCCGCGGGCGTGGCCGCGAGCACCATATTGCGCGCGGCAACGGCGCGGTGATCGACCGCTGCGCGTACCTCGGCAGCCAGCTCCGAGCGCGCATTGAGACCTTTCAGATACTGGGTGAAACCGTCTGTGGCCTCGCCAAGCGCATGGAGCGAGTATCCGGACACGACCAGCACGATGCAGGCCAGTGTGCCAAAGCCGGCCAGCAGCCTGGTCTTGATCGAAAGATCCCTGAAGTTCACAAATACCCCTCCCCTTTTTGTCCGTCGGACGTAAGCGCTTCGATTGAATGCCAATCCTGTTGGCACGGCGGCGACAACCGCCGTGCAACGCCTTCCACCCGTTCGCGCAGCCGGTACTGCGATTGCCAACGCTGCACCGGCGGGGGGTTTTGCGATGCCGTCGGAACGGCGTTTCGCAATGCCCGTATTCGTTTACCTCGTGTTATGCCGGCGGCTAACGGTAGGAATGTGGGAAAGGTTGAGGCCCATCTGAGGGAGGGAAAGGTTTACCCCTCTGCAACCCGGTGCAGTATGCGGGGCATGGCGTGGGCAGGTGCCGGGGGGGTAAGGGCTGTCCGGCTTATGGTGGTTTTGGCGGTGTCGTACCTGGCGGGCGCCGCTGTTTCACCGGCGTAGCCGGCGACCTGCTTCTTGTCCGAGCGACAAGAAGCAGCCAAGAAACTCGTCGCTTGGCGCTGGCCATCAACGGTGCGCTGCTATCGTTCGAGCGGCTCTGGTCTCACGAGGCTTGGCCAAAGTTCGACCCTGCTACGCACAGTGAGCCAGAACCAGTGCCTGCGATAACCGGCTCTTGAACGATCCCGCGTTGGGCCGTGGCCGCCTGCTGCCAGCGCTATCGCATCATCGCCTTCGGCTGCTGCGCAGCTCACTATTCGGCATAGCGAGTGGCATCTACGTCGCTGGCGCTACCCGGCGCCAACGACCACCAGACACTCCACCTCCACCCGCCCCCCCAACGCCAGCCCGTTGGCGCCAAACGCGCTTCGGGCGGGATAAGGCGCCTCAAAGAACTCCTTGTAAACCTCATTAAAAACCGGCCACTCGCCAATATCCGCCAGCATGATCGTGCACTTGGCCACATCCCGCATCGTCACGCCATGCGCCTCGAGCGTCGTGCGGATGTTCATCAGCGCCTGTTTCGCTTCTTCGCGAATGCCACCCGGAACCAGCCGCGTGCTGCCGGGTACGATGCCCATCTGGCCGGACAGGTAGAGAAAGTTTCCGACGCGGACCGCTTCGGAAAATGGCAGTCCCGCGGGCAGGACCTTGCCGGAATTCAGGAATTCCATATCGCGCCTCCATGGTGGATGTGCGGCACGCCGGAGCACCGGCGTGAGCATCCAATGTAGGCGCCAGAACCCGGACCCTCAAGGCGCAGGGATGACGGCTTCCGGCACCTCCCGGTCGGCCGCGCGCCGCAGGCAGTCCAGCATGGCCGCCACGGCCGAGCGCTTGATTGTGTCCTCGCGCCAGTACATCGACACCGAGCCGAAGCCCGCCAGCCGCAGCGGCACGATACGCAGTGCCCCGAGCTCTTCCAGCCGGCGCGCGGTCCGGTGCGAGGCCAGGCCGATCATGTCGCTGTTGTTGAGCAGCGTGAGGTTGAGCACGGTGGAGTTCGACTCCACGCAGTCCGCCGGCAACGGCCGGCCGGCGCTGGCCAGCGCGGCCTCCAGCGCGTTGCGGATCGGGGTGCCGCGCGGCCACACCACCCAGCGGTAGCCCTGCAGCGCCTCCCACGTCACCGCTTCCTGCGTGGCGAGCGGATGGCGCGGGCGCGCCACGAAATGGATCGGCTCCAGGTAGAGCGATTCGCCAAGGGTCTGCCCATCCTGCAGTTCGGGCGCGGAGCGCCCTACCACGATATCCAGCTCATTGTGCGCAAGCTGGTTCATGAGCCGGTCCATGGTGGTCTCGACCACCCGCACCTGCGCGCGCGGCATGCGCTGCAGCAGGCGCAGCACGGCCAGCGGCACGGTATCGGCCGCCGATGCCCCCGACGTGCCGACCACCACCAGGCCGCTGCCGCCTTCGCGCATGGCCGCCAGGTCATCGCGCGCGGTGTCGAGCTGCGCGGCAATGCGGCGCGCGTGCTCGATCAGCGACTCGCCGTAGGGCGTCGGCTGCAGCCCGCGCGCCTGGCGCTCGAACAGCGGCAGGCCGATGTCGTCCTCCAGGTCCTTGAGCCACTTGGAAAGCCCGGGCTGGGTGGTGTTGAGCAGCGCGGCCGACTGGCTCATGTTGCCGGTCTCGGCCAGGCTGAGGAGCATCTGCAGGTTGCGCAGGCGCAGTCGCTGGGTCCAGTCCATGTCTGATCGCTTGGTTCACCTATACGATGAACCGTATAGATAAGAGGAATTCTTCATTTCAAATCTTATATCGCCGGACGTATAACTCCAAGCAACAGCCCGGAGCTACTGCCGGGAACCACAAAAAGCCACGGAGACAGCATGTCCGACCATTCGCCTGATCCCGCTCGCGCCGCCTATTACGCGGACATCGGCCGCAGCCACATGACGCCGCTGTGGGAATCCCTGCACAGCCTGGTGCCGCCGCAGCCGCGCCCGCAGATCGTCCCGGCCATCTGGAAGTACGACGCCCTGCGCCCGCTGGTCATGCAGGCCGGCGAGGTCATCAGTGCCGAAGAGGCCGTGCGCCGCGTGCTGATCCTGGAGAACCCGGGCCTGCCCGGCAAGTCGAGCATCACGTCCACGCTCTACGCCGGGCTGCAGCTGATCCTGCCGGGCGAGATCGCGCCGAGCCACCGCCATACACAGTCGGCGCTGCGCTTCATCGTCGAAGGCAAGGGCGCATGGACCGCCGTCAACGGCGAGCGCACCACCATGCGCCCGGGCGACTTCATCATCACGCCGTCCTGGACCTGGCATGACCACGGCAACCCGAGCCTGGCAGACGGCGGCGAGCCAGTGGTATGGCTGGATGGCCTCGACATCCCGCTGGTGCAGCAGTTCGACGCCGGCTTTGCCGAGAACTACCCCGAGTCCCAGCAGCCCGTCACGCGCGCCGAGGGCGACAGCTTCGCGCGCTTCGGCCACAACATGGTGCCGGTGCGCCACAAGGTCACCGACCCGACCTCGCCGATCTTCAGCTATCCGTACGATCGTTCGCGCGAAGCGCTCGACAAGCTCTACCGCAATGGCGAACTCGATGCGTGGGACGGCGTGAAGCTGCGCTATGTCAACCCGGCCACCGGCGGCTGGCCGATGCCGACCATCGCCACCTTCATGCAGTACCTGCCGGCCGGCTTCCAGGGCAAGACCTACCGCAGCACCGACGCCACGGTTTACAGCGTGGTGGAAGGCCGCGGCACCGTGCGCATCGGCGATGCGCAGTTCCGCTTCGAGCCGCGCGATGTATTCGTGGCGCCGTCGTGGGCCCCGGTGCAGCTTGGCGCGATGGAAGACGCCGTGCTGTTCAGCTACTCCGACCGCCCGGTGCTGTCGGCGCTGAACCTGCTGCGCGAAGCGCGCACCTGAGCCACCTTTCCATTCATCCGAAACCCGATGCCCGGGTGCGCGCATGGCGCGGCACCCCGGCCCCGTACACCCTCTGACTGACTGAGCCGACCATGTCCTACGTCTTCACGCCCCCCGCCACCGTTGCCATTCCCGTTGCCGGCACCGATGACCAGTTCGCCGTGCGCCGCGTCTACTGCGTGGGCCGCAACTATGCCGCCCATGCGCGCGAAATGGGCTTCGACCCTGACCGCGAGCCGCCGTTCTTCTTCTGCAAGCCGGCCGACGCCATCGTGCCCGTGGCCGACGGCCAGACGCTGGAACTGCCCTATCCCGCGCAGACGCAGAACTACCACTATGAAGCCGAGCTGGTCGCCGTGATCGGCAAGGCCGGCGCCGACATCCCGGTGGAGCAGGCGCTGGAGCATGTGTGGGGCTATGCCGTGGGCCTGGACATGACGCGCCGCGACCTGCAGATGAAGATGCGCGAGATGGGCCGCCCGTGGGAAATCGGCAAGGCCTTCGACGCGTCCGCGCCGGTCGCGCCGATCCATCGCGCCGCCGACATCGGCCACCCCCAGCAGGCCGCCATCTGGCTGACCGTCAACGGCCAGGACAGGCAGCGCAGCAACGTCACGCACCTGATCTGGTCAGTGGCCGAGACCGTGGCCTGCCTGTCGCAGTTCTTCCGCCTGGAACCGGGCGACGTGATCTTCACCGGCACCCCGGAAGGCGTGGGCGCGGTCAAGGCCGGCGACACCATGGTGACCGGCGTCGAAGGCCTCGGTGAACTCAAGGTCCGCGTGGTCTGACCATCGCCCCCCCCATCCGCCACCAACCGGGCCCGCCATCCGCAGCAAGCAAGCCATCATGCAGCTCTATAGTTTCTTCAACAGCTCCACGTCCTACCGCGTGCGCATTGCGCTGGCGCTCAAGGGCCTGCCGTTCGAGTACCTGCCGGTCAACATCCGCACCGGCCAGCACCGCGAGGCGGAGTACGTGCAGGGCATCAACCCGTCCGCCTCGGTGCCCGCACTGGTGGACGGCGCATTCATGCTCGGCCAGTCGCTCGCGATCATGGACTACCTCGATGCGCGCCACCCGGAACCGCGCCTGCTGCCGCAGGCCCCGGAGCAGCGCGCGCGCGTGCTGGAACTGGCCAGCCTCGTCGCCTGCGACATCCACCCCGTCAACAACCTGCGCGTGCTGCGCTACCTGCAGGACGTGCTGAAGGTGACGCCGGAACAGAAGGACGCCTGGTACCGCCACTGGATCGACGAAGGCATGGCCGGCGTGGAACGCCTGCTCGCGCGGCACGGCACGGGCCCGTGGTGCTTCGGCGACAGCCCGACACTGGCCGACATCACGCTGGTGCCGCAGGTCGCCAACGCCCAGCGCATGGGCTGCGACCTGTCGGCCTATCCGCGTGCGCTGGCGGTGTTTGCGCACGCCAGCGCGCATCCCGCCTTCGCCAAGGCGGCGCCCGCGCAGCAACCGGATTACACGGCCTGATTGACTGACCCAGGCCAGGAGACAAGCATGAACACACCACAAGACACGGGGCGCAAGGTCCTGATCATCGGCGGCGGCATCGGCGGCCTGGCCGCGGCGCTGGCGCTCGCGCGCAAGGGCATCCGCATCGAGCTGCTGGAACAGGCCGAGCAGATCGGCGAGATCGGCGCGGGTATCCAGCTCGCGGCCAATGCCTTCGCGGCCATGGACGCACTGGGCGTGGGCGAGGCCGCGCGCGGCCGCGCGGTCTTCACCGACTACCTGAGCCTGCGCGACGCGATCGACACGCACGAGATCGCGCGCGTCGATGTCGGCACGCGCTATCGCGAGCGCTTCGGCAACCCGTACGCGGTGATCCACCGCGCGGACATCCACCTGTCGATCCTGGAAGCCGTGCAGGACCACCCGCTGATCAGCTTCCGCACCGCCACGCGCGTCGAGAAGCTGGAGCAGGACGGGCGCGGCGTCACCGTCATCGACCAGCGCGGCGAACGCCACCATGCCGATGCCGTGGTCGGTTGCGACGGCGTCAGGTCCGCCGTCCGCGAGGCGCTGATCGGCGATGCGCCGCGCGTGACCGGCCACGTGGTGTACCGCGCGGTGGTCGAGGTCGATAACATGCCGAAGGACCTGCAGGTCAATGCGCCCGTGGTATGGGCCGGCCCGAACTGCCACCTCGTGCACTACCCGCTGCGCGGCGGCCAGCAATACAACCTGGTCGTGACCTTCCACAGCCGCGAGCAGGAGAGCTGGGGCGTGCGCGAAGGCAGCAAGGAGGAAGTGCTGTCGTACTTCGACGGCATCCATGCGCTGCCGCACCAGATGCTGGACCGCCCGACCTCGTGGAAGCGCTGGGCCACCGCCGACCGCGAGCCGGTGGAGCGCTGGAGCTTTGGCCGCGCCACCATCCTCGGCGATGCCGCGCACCCGATGACGCAGTATGTCGCGCAGGGCGCCTGCCAGGCGCTCGAGGATGCGGTCACGCTGGGCGCCGCGGTGGAAGCGGCGGGCAATGACTTCGAAGCCGCGTTCAGGCTGTACGAACAGGCCCGCATCCCGCGCACCGCGCGCGTGCTGTATGCCGCGCGCGATATGGGCCGCGTGTACCACGCCAAGGGTGTCGACCGCATGGTGCGCAACACGCTGTGGACCGGCCGCACGCAGGCGCAGTACTACGACGCGCTGCAGTGGCTGCACGGCTGGCGCGCCGAACGCTGCCTGAGCCCGACACCCTGGCTCTGAACTTCAGGAGAACCATGCAGTGACCGCCACGGTGACTGGCGGCCGATCCGGCCGCCGGCCCGAATTCGCCCCGAAACAGGCAACGAGGAGACAACCCATGCCTGCCAGCCAGACCATCAATATTTCCACGTTCATCGACCGCCAGCCGCTATCGCCGTTCCAGGTCATGATCGTGGTGCTGTGCTTCCTGATCGTGGCCATCGACGGCTTCGACACCGCCGCGATCGGCTTCATCGCGCCGGCGATCCGCGCCGAATGGCAGCTGACGCCGGCGCACCTCGCTCCGCTGTTCGGCGCCGGGCTGGGCGGCCTGATGGCCGGCGCCTTCCTGTTCGGCCCGCTGGCCGACCGCTTCGGCCGCAAGAGCGTGCTGGTGTTCTCGGTGCTGTTCTTCGGCGTGGCCAGCCTGGCTTCGGCGTGGTCGGGCGAGCTGTGGGTGCTGATCGCGCTGCGCTTCCTGACCGGCCTTGGCCTGGGCGGCGCCATGCCCAATACCATCACGCTGACGTCCGAGTTCTGTCCGGAGAAGCGCCGCTCGTTCCTGGTCACGACCATGTTCTGCGGCTTCACGCTCGGCTCCGCGCTGGGCGGACTGGCCTCGGCCGGGCTGATCGAAGCCTACGGCTGGCGCTCGGTGCTGGTGATCGGCGGCGTCATGCCGCTGGCGCTCTCTGTGCTGCTGGCGCTGCTGCTGCCGGAATCGGTGCGCTACCTGGTGATGGCCGGCCGCGCACCCGAACGCATTGCCGCCACCTTGCAGCGCATTGCCCCGCAGGCTGACCTGCGCGGCGCCACCTTCACCGTGGCCGAGGCGCGCAGCACCAGCTCGCCGGTGCGCCACCTGTTCAAGCCCGAACTGGTGCGCGGCACGCTGCTGTTCTGGCTGACCTTCTTCATGAGCCTGCTGGTGATCTACCTTCTCTCGAGCTGGTTGCCGACGCTGCTGCGCGGCACCGGCCTGTCGCTGCGCACCGCGGCGCTGGTCACCACCATGTTCCAGGTCGGCGGCACGCTCGGCGCCATCGTGCTGGGCTGGCTGATGGACCGCTTCAACCCGCACTATGTGCTGGCCACCAGCTACGCGCTGGCCGGCGTGTTCGTCGCCGCCATCGGCAGCCTCGCCGATACGCCTGCGCTGGCCAGCGTGGCGGTGTTCTTCGCGGGCTTCTGCGTATCGGGTTCGCAGGTCGGCGCCAACGCGCTGTCGGCCGGCTTCTACCCGACCGACTGCCGCGCCACGGGCGTGAGCTGGGCCAATGGCGTGGGGCGTCTCGGTTCGGTGGTGGGCTCGGTCGGCGGCGCCACCATGCTGTCGATGGGGCTGGGCATGCCCACGCTGTTCGCGCTGATCGGCGTGCCCGCGCTGCTGGCTGGCGGCACCATGCTGACGCTCGGGCTGGCGCGGCGCGCGCATGCGCGGCAGGAACTCGCCGCGAGCTGACACCCGACGGCGTCAGCGCGCCCGCAAGGCATCGACGATGTTCATGCGGGCCGCGCGCAGCGCCGGGAGGAAGCCCCCCACCAGGCCCATCGCCATCGAGAACCCCAGCGTCTTCGCCACGATGCCTGGCGTCAGGATAAAGCGGAACGACAGGTCCGCGAAGGTCTGGAAGTTGGTCGTGGAAAACGAGGCAAACTGCATCAGCGCCGCGCAGCAGAGCCCGGCCACGCCACCGGCCAGCCCGAGCAGCAGCGCCTCGACCAGGAACGCGGCGAGCACGTTGCTGCGCCGGAAGCCCAGCGCGCGCAGCGTGCCGATCTCCGCGACGCGGTTGGCCACCGACGCATACATGGTGATCATCGCGCCGATCATCGCCGCGATCGAGAAGATCGTGGACAGCGTCAGGCCCAGAATGTTGATGAACGTCGACAGCGCCTTGGACTGGTCGCTGTAGAAGGTCTGCTCGCTCTTGGCCTCCGCGGTCAGGCGCGGGTCGACGTCGATATCGGCGCGCAGGCGCGCAAGCCCTTCCGGCCGCGACAGCCGCACCACCATCGACGAATAGCTTGTGCGCCGGAACGACTGCATGAGCTGGTCGCCATCGCCCCAGATCTCCGAATCAAAGCCGCTGCCGCCCGCGTCGAACACGCCGACGATGGTCCAGTCGCGCTGGGCGAAGCGCAGGCGCCCGCCAGGCTGCGCGCCCGTGAAGCCGCCCGCCACGCCGCTGCCGACGATGATCTCCGAGGAGCCCGGCCGGAACGTGCGCCCCGCCACCAGCCGGATCTGCGGCCGGAGTGCGAGGCCCTTCGGCGACACACCGCGGATCACGACGTTGGACGGCGTGTCCGAGCCGCGCTTGTTCAGCGAGATCAGCACCACCGCCTCCTTCGAGGCCATGGGCCGGCCGTTGCCGTCCATCGCCACCGACGGGTGCATCTCCATGATGCTGGCCTGGTCGCGGCTGATGGCGCTCTGCACCTCGGTCTCCGCGCCCTTGCGGATCATGACGACGTTGTCCCGCTCGCCGGTGGTGACGAGCGTGCGCTTGAGCCCTGCGTCGAGCATCAGCATGGTGGCGAACACGAACACCACCAGCGCGAGGCCACCCGCCGTGAGCGCCGTGGTCAGGCGCCTGGCCCACAGGTTGCGCGCGATGTAGCTGAGCGGAATCGCCATGCGCTAGCCTAGCCGATGGCCCGCAGGCCTTCCACGATGCGCACGCGCGCGGCCTGCACGGCCGGCACCACCGCGGCGACGAGCGCCACGACCAGCGCGCAGGCCGCCTGCATCCACATGGTCTCGCGCGACACGGTGAACACTGGGAACACGCCGCCGACCGCCTGCTTGAACATCGCGGCCATCGGCGGCGTGGCCAGCATGCCGATGCCGCCGCCCACGAGGCAGATGAGCATCGACTCGCCGAACATCAGCAGCGCCAGGAAGCCGGGCCCGAAACCCAGCGCCTTGAGCGTGGCGTACTCGGTGGTGCGTTCGCGCGCGCTCATGGCCATGGCGTTGGCCATCACGGCCATGATGATCAGGATCACCACGTACGACACCACGCGGATGGCCGCGATGATCTGGTTCGACATGGCCACGAAGCCGAGCTGGAATGCCTGCTCGGTCTCCGTCAGCGTCTCGGCCAGCGAATTGCGGAACACCGCGTCCACGTCGCGTGAAATCGCGGCGGCGTTGTCCGGGTTGTCGATGCCGAGGATGTACACGCCGACCTGGTCGGCCTGCTTCGGCGAGCGCTTGCGCACGGTCTCGTTCAGGTACTCCCAGTGGAACACCATATGGCGCGTGATGGTGCTCTCGTCTCGCCCTTCCATGATGCCGCGCACCACGAAGTCCCACGTGCCCGTGTAGATCGTGCCCTTGATGGGAATCACGTCGCCGACCTTGAAGCCGTACAGGTCCGCGAGCTGCCGCCCGATCAGGCAGCCCTTGCGATCGCGCTGGTAGTCGGCGCGCTGCTGCGCCGCGACGACGAACTCGGGGTACAGGTCCAGGTAATTGTCCGAGACGGCGAACTGCGCGAAGAAGTTCTTGGGATCGCGGTAGACGCCGCCGAACCAGTTCGAGCGCGCCACCAGCGTCACGCCGTCCACGCCGCGGATGCGGTTTTCATAGCTGAGCGGCAGCGGGAACACCAGCGAGATCGCATTGCGCGTCACCAGCCGCCCGCTGGACGCCGCGGCGGCGCCCGCATACCAGGCATCGACCACGGTCTGCAGCAGCCCGTAGGCCAGCACCGCGACCACCAGCCCGGTCACGGTCAGCACCGTGCGCAGCTTGTGGCGCAGCGCGTTACGGGCGATCAGCTTGAGCACGAACATGGCGCGCGCGGTCAGTGCGGGTCAGGCGCTGTTGTCATGGTTCAGCTCCCCTTTCTCCAGGTGCACCATCGACCTGGCCGCGTTGGCGGCATGCGCGTCGTGCGTGACCATGATGATGGTCTTGCCCGCCTCGCGATTGAGCCGCTGCAGCATGGCCAGGATGTCCGCGGCGGCGTTGCGGTCGAGGTCGCCGGTGGGTTCGTCGGCCACGATCAGCACGGGGTCGGTGATCAGCGCGCGGGCGATGGCCACGCGCTGCTGCTGCCCCCCGGACAGCTCCGACGGGTAGTGATCCATGCGGTCGGCCAGGTTCACCATGCCGAGCACCATGGCCACGCGCGCGCGGCGCTCGGCACGCGACAGGCGCGTCAGCATCAGCGGCAGCTCGACGTTCTCGAACGCGGTGAGCACCGGCATCAGGTTGTAGAACTGGAAGATAAAGCCGACGTGGCCGGCGCGCCACGCGGCGAGTTCCGATTCCGCCAGATGCGTGATGTCCTGCCCGGCCACAAGAAGTTCGCCGCTGTCGGGGCGGTCTATGCCCGCGATCAGGTTGAGCAGCGTACTCTTGCCGGAGCCGGACGGTCCCATCAGCGCAATGAAATCGCCCTCGGCAATATCGAGCGTGATATCCGTCAGGACCGGCACGGTCTGCATGCCGCGCCGGTACGATTTGGCGACATGGCGGATGCGTACGAGTGGAGCGGTTTCCACGTTATTACTTCTTCGCCGCCGTGACGCCGGCGCCGTCGCGCAGCTTGTCGCCGGGCGAGAGCACCACCGTGTCGCCGGCGGCCACGCCGCCGACCGCCACCAGTTCGCCGATGCGCTCGCCGGTGGTCACCGCCGTTTCATGCGCCTTGCCGTCGCGGACCACGAACACCACCTTGCGCCCGTCGCGCGTGGCAATGGCAGCGGGCTGCACGGCCACCACGGGCTTGCGGTCCTGCCCGGCCAGCGGCCTGGACAGGAACGCGATCTTGGCGCTCATATCGGGCAGCACGCGCGCGTCGCGGTCGACAAAGCGCACCTTGACCAGCACGGTTGCCTTGGAGCGGTCGACCGTCGGCACGATGCGCGACACCTGGCCCGCAAAGCGGACCTCGGGCAGCGCGTCGAGCTGCAGCAGGCAGGGCTGGTCCGCGCGGATCTTCCCGATATTGGATTCGGCCACGTCCGCTTCGACTTCCAGCGTCTCCATGTCGGCAATGGTCACCACCGCGCCCTTGGTGTCGGACGCCGACGAGAACGGCGTGATGTTGTCGCCGACATTGGCATGCTTGATCAGCACCACGCCGTCGAACGGCGCGCGGATCACGGTCTGGTCCACCGCCACCTGGGCAGCCTCGGCACTGGCCTGCGCGGACACGATCGCCGCGCGCGAATTGGACACCGACGCCTGCGCCTTCTTGTAGCGCGCCAGGTCGGCGTCATACTGCTGGACCGAAATCGCCTTCGGACCCAGCAGCTCTTCCGAGCGGCGCAGGTTCACTTCCGCGTCCCGGAGCTCGGCGAGCTGGAGCTCCAGGTTGGCCTGCGCGACCTTCACCTGCGCGCTCGCCTGCGCGAGCGATGCCCCCACATCGCGGCTCTCGATCCGCGCGATGATCTCGTCCTTCTTCACGCGCGAGCCCTCCAGCACGCCCAGCCATTCCAGCCGGCCTTGCGCCTTGGACGCCACGGCCGCCTTGCGCTGGGGCACGACGTAGCCGGTGGCATTGAGGAGGGTGTAGTTCTGGGACGGATAGGCCGTGGCAACCGTCACGGTCTCCACGGCCGTGGGGCTGGCCACCTTGATGGCCACTGCGGCCACCACGGCGAGCAACACCGCGCCGGCGAGATACGGAAGCCACCGGCGCCTTCGCGGCGAAGCGTGCGGGCCGCGGTCGATTTTCAGCCTGGAGAGGTCGGGATCGGGCAATCGGGTCGTCCTCCTGAAGGGAGGAGGTCAGTATAGCGCCGGGGGCACTTAAGGAATGGGAATGGGCGACTGGGGGGCGATTGGGGGACGGCTCGCGGTCGGAAGCCAGCATGACGCCGGTTTGCCCACCTAATATTCAGGCATACCCAGGCATTGCACCCGGGCCTCTGTTCCTGCATTCCGCGCATCGACATGAAGCCTCCCGTACATCACTTCCATTCGAATCCGCCGCACCACGGAACCCGGTACTACCTGGCGCTGGCCGGCATCCTGCTCGTGGTAGGTGCCGTGTACGTGCTCGCATCGGCGCTGGCGACCCGCTTCTAACAAGCCCCTCTTCCTGGTCAAGCCGCCACCGTCCTGCCCCTCGACAAAGAAAATCCTTGACCAATTCCATTCTTTCTCCATAATTGCAAACGTTTGCTGCAAACGTTTGCAAGGAGCAGAACAATGGAGACGCAACAAAAACCCCCTCACCTTCGCCTGATCGAAGACGAGCACTCCGTCACCCGGATCGTCCAGGCCGCCATGGCGCAGACCGCCAGCCCGCGACTGCGCTCTGTCATGGGCCTGCTGGTGCAGCACCTGCACGATTTCCTGCGTGAGGTCCGCCCCACCGACGAGGAGTTCGAGCTGGCGCTGGAATTCATTGCCGCACTGGGACACGCAACCCATGCGACCAACAATGAGGTGGTGCTGGCCGCCGACGTGCTGGGCCTGTCCACGCTGGTGACGGTGATGAACAACAGCACCCAGGACGGCCGCACACCTGGCGCGCTGCTGGGCCCGTTCTATCGCGCCAACGCCCCGCGCTACGCCTGCGGCGACTGCGTGGTGCAGGACGACGCCCCGGGCCTGCCACTGTTCGTGCGCGGCACCGTGCGCGCCACCGATGGCACGCCGCTGTCCGGCGCGCTTGTGGAGATCTGGCAGGCATCGCCGGTCGGCCTGTACGACAACCAGGACCCGCGCCAGCCCGACCGCAACCTGCGCGGCTGTTTCCATACCGATGAGCAGGGCGCCTACCACTTCCGCACCGTGCGGCCGGCCGGCTATCCGGTGCCGACCAATGGCCCGATCGGCACGCTGCTGGACGCACAGCAGCGCCATCCGTACCGCCCTGCGCATATCCATTTCATCGTGGCGGCGCCGGGCTATCGCACGCTGGTGACGCAGGTGTTCGTGGACGAGCCGCAGGCACTGGAATCGGATGTGACATTCGGCGTGCACCGGCAGCTCGTCGGCCATCTCGAACGGATCGACCACGGCCACAGCCCGTGGGGCAACGTGCCCGCGCCGTTCTACACGCTCGATTTCGACTTCACGCTCGAACCCGGCGAACAGTCCTTCCCGAAGCCGCCGATCGACTGACCCTCCGGCCCTCTTTCCACGCAGCACGACTGAAAACCATGAGCCTCTCATCCCTCTCCGGCAAAGTTGCCGTGATCCTCGGCGGCACCGGCGGCATCGGCCTGGCCACCGGCAACGCGCTGGCACAGCTTGGCGCCAGCGTCGTCCTGACCGGGCGCCAGCACGACAGCGCGGACAGCGCCGCCGCCTCGTTGCCGGCCGGCAATCACCTCGGCGCCGTGGCCGAGATCGGCGACACCGCGTCGCTGAACGCGCTGGCCGGCGAAGTCAGCCACCACTACGGCCGTATCGACATCCTGGTCAACACCGCCGGCTTTACGCGGGCAGTTCCGCACGCCGATCTCGATGCGCTGGACGATGCCCTGATCGACGAGCTGTTCGCCATCAACTGGCGCGGCCAGTTCGCGGCGATCCGCGCGTTCGCGCCGCACCTGCGCGCCAATGGCGACGGGCTGGTGGTCAACGTCGGCTCCATCGCCGGGCGTACGGGCCAGGGCAGCAACGTGGCCTACTGCGCGGCCAAGGCCGGGCTGGACATCATGGCCGTGTCGCTGGGCCGCGCGCTGGCGCCGGCCATCCGCGTGCTGAACGTCTCGCCGGGCGTGGTCGACACGGGCTTCGTGCCCGGCCGCGACGACACCTTCAATGAGCGCGCCGCAAGGACCACGCCGCTGCGCCGCATCGGCCAGGCCCAGGACGTGGCCGATGCCATCGTCGCCTGCGCCACGTCGCTGCGCTTTGCCACGGGCACCACCATCGTCGTCGACGGCGGACGCCAGCTCGGCTGATTGCTTTCCACTCATTCGCCAACGCCACCATGCACGCACGCAAGACCATCATCACCTGCGCAGTGACCGGCAATATCGTCACGCCCGAGCAGTACCCCAACCTGCCCGTCACGCCGGAGCAGATCGCCAACGCCGCGCTGGAAGCCGCCGAGGCCGGCGCCGCGGCCGCGCACATCCACGTGCGCGATCCCGAGACCGGGCGTCCGTCGATGTCGCTCGACTACTACGCCGATGTCATCGACCGCATCCGCAAACGCAACCGCACGCTGATCATCAACCTGACCACCGGTCCCGGTGGCCGCTTCGTGCCGAGCGAGGACGAGCCGCGCGTGGCCGCGCCGGGCACCACCCTGCTGCACCCGGCCAGGCGCGTCGAGCACATCGCGGCGCTGCGCCCCGACGTTTGCTCGCTGGACCTGAACACCATGAACTCGGGCGGCGACGTGGTCATCAACACGCCGGCCAATGTCCGCAAGATGGCTGCCGTGATCCGCGCGGCCGGCGTCATGCCCGAGCTGGAGATCTTCGACACGGGCGATCTCAACATGGCGCTGGACTTCATCCGCGAAGGCGTGCTCGACGGCCCAGGCCTGTGGACCTTCGTGCTCGGCGTGAAGTACGGCTTCGCGCCGACGCCGGAAACCATCTTCTATGCCCGCAACATGCTGCCGCCCGGTGCGCACTGGTCGGCCTTCGGCATCGGCCGCGCGGAGTTCCCGATCGTGGCCCAGGCGTGGCTCGCGGGCGGGCATGTCCGGGTCGGGCTGGAAGACAACATCTACCTGGAAAAAGGCGTGCTGGCCCCGAGCAACGCCGCACTGGTCGCCAAGGCGCGCGACATCGTGCGCTCGCTCGGCGGCGAGATTGCCTCGCCGCAGGAAGCGCGCAGCGTACTCGGCCTGCGCGAAGCCTGAACCTGTCCGCACACAACACAAGACATTGAGAAGGAAGAGACCATGAATACGATTCGCGTCAGCGAGAAAGCCGCCGGCATCGACAGCCTGCAACTGGAACTGGTAGGCGCACCGCGCCCCGAGGCCGTGAACGGCCAGTGCGTGATCGAAGTGGCCAGCGCCGGCGTCAACCCCAGCGATGTCAAGGCCACGCTCGGCCTGATGCCGCATGCGATCTGGCCGCGCACGCCCGGGCGCGACTATGCGGGCACGGTGGTCGACGGCCCGAAAGGCATGATCGGCCTGCAGGTGTGGGGCAGTGGCGGCGAGCTGGGCATCCGCCGCGACGGCACGCACGGCAAGTACCTGAGCGTAGCCGCGCAAGCGGTGCGCGAAAAGCCGGCCACGCTGTCGCTGCTCGAAGCCGGCGCGGTCGGCGTACCGTTCATCACCGCCTATGAAGGCCTGCGCCGCGCGGGCATGCCCAAAGCCGGCAGTACCGTCCTGGTGTGCGGCGGCAACGGCAAGGTCGGCCAGGCGACCATCCAGATCGCCACCGCGCTGGGCGCCCGCGTGTTCGCCGTGGAGCGCACCGCCGAGCGCTATCGCGGCCACGCCAGCGGGCCGGTACGCATGATCGATGCCAGCAACGAGTCCATCGCCAGGGTGGTGCGCGACGAGACGGACGGCCATGGCGCCGACATCGTCTACAACACCGTCGGCAGCCCCTACTTCGAGCAGGCCAACCAGGCCATGGCGATCGGCGCCGCGCAGATCTTCATCTCCACCATCGAGCGCCCGGTGCCGTTCGACATCTTCACGTTCTACCGCGGGCAGCACACCTACGTCGGCGTCGATACGCTCGCGCTGGACAGCAGCGCGTGCGCGAGCATCCTCGACCAGCTCGCGCCGATGTTCGCGTCCGGCGCGCTGAAGCCCTTCCCGGTGCTGCCCGAGTACACGTACGCGCTGGCTGACGCTGCCGAGGCCTACCGCGCCGTGCTGCAGGGCGCGACCGAACGCGTGGTGCTCAAGCCATGAACACGACCCGCTTCGCCCAGGCGCCGGCGTACTTTCCGCCCAACCACGACGGCATGCACTGCCTGCGCCTGCAAGGGCATGAGGCCGGGCCGTCCGAGTCCTTGTGGCTTGGCGTATCGGTGCTGCTGCCCGGCGGCCACACCAGCCTGGATGCGTCGGCCGTCGAGAAGCACTACGTCGTGCTCGAGGGTGAAGTCTGCATCCGCACGCCTGACGAGGCCGTCACGCTGCAGCAATTCGACTCCGTGCGGCTCGCACCCGGCGAGGCGCGGCAGGTGTCGAACCCGGGCAACCGCCCGGCAATGCTGCTGCTGGCCATGCCTTACCCGAAGGCCTGAGCCCGGCAGCCACAGCCGTACGCAGGATCCGGCGCCACGGCATGGCGCCGCCCCCCGCCCATTGCGGGGGCTCTCTTCCATAACAACCATCACAGGTAGGGGAGACAACCCATGAAACGCGTCCCCATGCGCAGCACGGCCCTGGCCGTCGCCGCATGCTGCCTGGCCGGCGAGGCCGAGGCACAGTCTTCGGTCACGGTCTATGGCCGCATCAACACGGCACTGGAATATTCCAACGCCACCACCGCCACCGACGGCACGCACCTGGGCGGCACCGGCCGGCTCACCAACAATCGCTCGGTATTCGGGCTGCGTGGCGAAGAGGACCTCGGCGGCACGCTCAAGGCCATCTGGCAGATCGAGAGCAACTTCTCGCTGGATACCGGCCAGGGGCAGATTGCCGGGCGCAACGACCGCGTCGGGCTGCAGGGCAAGGCCGGCACCTTCTTCATGGGGCACTGGCAGACGCCGTACACCGAAGCGACGGCCGGCTACGACCCGTACTACCCGACCACCGCCGGCTACATGGCGCTGATCGGCAACGGGTCCACGTCCAGCTCCGATAACGTGCAGGACACCAGCTCGTTCGACCGCCGGCAGAAGAACATCATCGTCTACAAGACGCCCTCGCTGGCCGGCTTCAGCGCCGCCGCCGCCTGGGGCATCAACGAAGAAAAGCTCACGGTGCCGCGCAACCCCGGCCTGTACTCGTTCTCGGCCGGGTACGACAACGGACCGCTCAATGTGGCGCTGGCCTATGAAATCCACCAGAACTACCAGGTCAAGGGCCGCAACGACGACGCCATGAAGGCCGGCGTTTCGTACCGCTTCCCGACTGACACCACCGTCGCCCTGCTGTACGAGCGCCTGCACTACCGCACCGCGACCGGCGACCTGACGCGCAATGGCTACTACACGTCGCTGGTGCAGAAGCTGGGCCCGGGCAGCCTGAAGATCGGCTTCGCGCTGGCCAGCAACGGCGCCGGCAACGCCACCGAGACCGTCGGCTTCTTCCGCAGCGGCCCGGATACCGGCGCCACGCAGATCACCGTCGGCTACGACTACCCGCTGTCCAAGCGCACCACGCTGTTCGCCTACTACAGCCGCATCGACAACAAGAAGAACGCGGTCTACGACTTCGCCATCAACGAACTCGGCGTGAGCGCCGGTGCCGACCCGCAGACCTTCGCGCTCGGCATGCGCCACTTCTTCTGAACCCATTGTTGTGAGGAGACATACGATGAACCGCCCCCTTCGTCGCAAGACCCTGCGTGCCCTGTTCACGCTGCCCGCCGCCGCAGTGGCCATGCTGGCCGCGGCGCCTTGCGCCATGGCGCAACCGCAATACCCGTCCAAGCCGATCCGCCTCGTGGTGCCGTTCTCGGCCGGCAGCGCGACCGATATCCTGGCCCGTATCATCGGGACCAAGATGGGACAGAACTCCGGCTACCAGATCATCGTCGACAACCGCCCAGGTGCCGGCGGCACGCTGGGCGCCACCGGCGTCGCCAAGGCCGCGCCGGACGGCTACACGCTGATCCTGGTCTCGGTCGGCCATGCCATCAACGCCACGCTGTACCCGAAGCTCGCCTATGACACCGTCAAGGACTTCGCGCCGGTGTCGCTGGTGGCGAGCGTGCCCAATGTGCTGGTGGTCAATGCCGCCAGCAAGTACAACTCCGTGCGCGACATCGTCGCCGCCGCCAGGGCCAACCCCGGTGCCATGAACTTCGACTCGGCCGGCTCCGGCAGCTCCACGCACCTGAGCGGCGAGATGTTCAAGATGCAGGCCGGCATCGACGTGGTCCACATCCCGTACAAGGGCACGGGCGAAGCGCTCACCGACGTCATGGCGGGCCGCGGCGACATGATGTTCGCGCCGACGGTCTCGGCCATGCCGTTCGTGCGCCAGGGCAAGCTCAAGGCGCTGGCCGTGACCACGGCGAAGCGCTCCGCCTCCCTGCCCGACATTCCGACCGTGGCGGAAGCCGGCCTGCCGGGATACACCTTCGATTCGTGGTTCGGGATCCTCGCCCCCGCCGGCACGCCGAAGGAGATCGTCAACGCGCTCAATGCGGAGATCGGCAAGGCGCTGGCCTCGCCCGATGTCCGGGAAAAGCTCGCGGTACAAGGCGCCGAGCCCAGGACTTCGACGCCGCAGGAGTTCTCCACGTACATCCAGGCAGAAATCGCCAAGCTGGCGCCGGTCGTGAAGCAGTCGGGCGTCAAGGGCGGCCAGTAGTGCGCCAGCGCGGGCGGCGGCGCCCGCAGACCATGGCGGGTGCCTTAGAATGGCGGTTTCCCGACCCGCCCAGCGCCCCCGCACCGCTTTCCGCCGATATGCCCGAGCGCAAACGCCTGACCCTCAAAGACCTCGCCGCCGAGATCAATGTGCATTACTCGACGGTGTCGCGCGTGATGAACCCGGCAACGCGGCATCTCGTGGCGGAAGACGTGGCGGCGCGCGTGCTCGCGCTGGCCGACGAGCGCGGCTTCCGTCCCAACCGCATCGCGGCGGGGTTGCGCACGCAGCGCTCGGGGCTGGTCGGCGTGGTGCTGCCCGACATCGCCAACCCGGTGTTTCCGCCGATCCTGGCGGGCATTGAAGCGGTGTTGTGCCAGCAAGGCTATGTGCCGATCGTGGTCAACGCCGGCACCGACAAGGCACGCCAGCGCTACGTCATCGACCAGCTGCTCGGGCGCCAGGTCGAAGGGCTGGTGCTGGCCACCGCCGAGCGCGACGACCCCGTGCTGGAGTACTGCGTGGCCCAGCGCATTCCCGTGGTCATGGTGAACCGCGGCGAGGACACGGGCCGCGCGTCGTGCGTGGTCAGCGACAGCCTGCTGGCCATGCGCCTGACCGTGGATCACCTGGTTGGGCTCGGGCACCGCCAGATCGGCCACATCGCGGGGCCGTCCACGCTGTCGACCGGCTTCCTGCGCCGCGAGGGCTTTGTCCGCGCCGTGCGGCGCCACCGCCTGCGCGCCGGGCAATGGCAGGTCATCGAAGCCGCGAGCTATTCGCGCGAAGCGGGCCGCGAAGCCTGCGAACGGTTGCTGGCCGAATTCCCGGGAATGACGGCCATTGCCGCCGGCAATGACCTGATCGCCATGGGCTGCTACGACTGCCTGCGCGCCCGCGGCCTGCGCTGTCCCGACGACATCTCGGTGATCGGCCACAACGACATGCCGTTCGTCGACGCGCTGTCGCCGCCGTTGACCACGGTGCGCATTGCCGTCCATCAAATGGGCGAGGAAGCGGCAAAGCTGCTGCTCAGCAAGCTCAGCCAGCCCGACGCCAAGGCCGTGACGGTCGAGCTGACGCCGGAGCTGATCGTGCGCGGGTCGACGGCGGCGCCGCCGGCGGCCTGAAGACTTCAGCTCCCGGCGATGCGCACCTTGCGGCCGCCGCCGCGGGAATATCAGCCTTGCGCCGGCGATCGCTTGCGCAGCAGGTACTTCTGCCAGCCCTCCATGACGCACACATCGTTCTGGTTGCGTACCTCCGTGCGCATCACCAGCACGCCGGTGGTGCGGCCCGGAATCAGCTCGCTGACGGTCAGGCTGCTGTAGAGCGTGTCGCCGACATAGACCGGCGCCAGGAACCGGCTGCCCTGTTCGATGAAGGCCTTCAGCGACTCCTCCACCATGTGCGGGAACAGGCCGGACCCCGCCGCCGTCTGGATCACCACCTGGTAGCCGTGCGCGAGCATGTGCGGCATGCCATGGGCACGGCAGTACTCGACATCGTAGTGCACGGGATGGTTGTCGCCGCTGGCAAGCTGGAATGCGGCGAACAGCGCGTCGGTCATGGTGCGCGACGGCAGGTTCATGCGCTCGCCGATCTCGAAGTCCTCGAAGTAGCGCTGCGGGCAAAGCTGGTGCTTGTTCATGATGTGCTCGGTTGTCGTGATGGGTGTGGGTCGCGCTCAGTCCGACTTCATGTTGGCCGCGGCGGCCACCGGCTTCCACTTGGCGATCTCCGCGCGCAGGAACTTCTCCAGCGCTTCCGGGGTCGGCTTCGGTTCGAGGATCAGCCCCAGTTCATTGGCCTTTGCCTGCAAGGCGGGCTCCTGCAGGGTCTGGGCAAGCGTTTCCGACAGCTTGCGGATGATCTCGGGCGAGGTCTTCGCCGGCGCGAACACGGCGTTCCAGGTATAGGCCTCGTAGCCCGGCACCACGTCCGCGATCGCCGGCGTATCGGGGGTCTGCGACAGGCGCTTCGACATCGATGTCGCCAGCAGCCGCACCGTGCCCGAGCGGACCTGCGCAAGGCCGGTCGGCGCGCTGTCGAGCATGAATTCGACGTGGCCGCCGATCAGGTCCGCCATGGCTGGCGCGCTGCCGCGGTACGGCACGTGGACGGCCCTGGTGCCTGCCTTGTAGTTGAGCAGTTCCGCCCCCAGGTGCGGCGCACTGCCGACGCCTGCCGAGCTGTAGTTGACCTTGCCGGGGTGCGCCTTCAGGTAGGCGATGAACTCGCCCAGCGTTTGCGCGGGGACTGACTTGTTGACCACCAGCACCAGCGGCGCGCGCGCGGCCAGGCCCACCGGGGCGAAGTCCTCGATCGTGCGATACGGCAGCGTGGCATGGATGCTCGGGTTGACCGCGTGAGCCACTGTCGTCAGCAGCAGAGTGTAGCCATCCGGGGCCGCCTTGGACACGTACTCGGTGCCGACGATGGTGCCGGCGCCGGTGCGGTTCTCGACCACCACCTGGGCCTTGAGCTGGCGGCTCCAGCTCGCTGCCAGCGATCGTGCAAAGGTATCGGTCGGACCGCCGGCGGCGTAGGGCACCACCAGCCTGACTGGCCGTGCGGGATAGTCGGTTTGCGCGGCGGCGCCCGCGGCCGCGCCCAGCAGCGCGAGGCCGAGGCCGAGCGCTGCGGCTAACCGGGAAATAGGGGGAATCATGTCGGTGTCTCCGTCTCGTGGTCAGGCGATCGCGCGGTCCCTGCACCAGGGCTTCGCCGTGCGGTGCGAGCGGAAAATATAGAATCGTGAGCATCGGGCAGGCCAGTCGAAAGGTGCTGGGGTCCCTTAGAAGAATTCTAAATGCGCGGTGCGGCAAGGCTTTGCGGGCGGTCCGGCGCGCTCCGGCCAGTCCCGGCCGCCGCTGACGGAGACAGATTTGCGATTCGAACTGACAGACCTGCGCGTATTCCTGGCGATCGCGGAGGCCAAGAGCCTGACCGCCGGCGCGTCGGACGTGCACCTGACCGCGCCGTCGGCAAGCTACCGCCTGAAAAACCTTGAACAGGCCGTGGGCGTGCCCCTGTTCCGGCGCACGCAGAAGGGCATGGCCCTGACCGCGGCCGGCGAAACCATGCTGCGCCATGCGCGCACCATCCTCGACAACGTCGAACGCCTGCAGGCCGACATGCGCCGCCACACCGACGGCATCGAAGGCCATCTGCGCGTGCATGCGAACAGCAGCACCATGAGCAGCCTGCCCGCGGCGCTCAGCCGCTTCCTGGCCGCCTACCCCAACGTAAACGTCGATCTCGAGGAGCACCTGAGCGAGGAAAGCGTGCGCGCGGTGCTGGACGGGCGCGCCGATATCGGCCTGGTGGCCGGCGCGATCGACCTGCGCGGCCTCGAATCGATCCGCTATGGCGAAGACCAGCTGCTGTTCGTGGTCCCGCCCCGGCATCCGCTTGGCATGCACGAACGCGTGTCGCTCACGCAGGCGCTGCAGTACGACCTGGTGTCGATCGGCAGCCGCAGCAGCAACTTCCTGTTCCTGAAAGAGATGGCCACGCGCGCCGGCAAGGAGCCCCGCGTCAGGGTGCACGCGGCCAATTTCCCGGCGGTCATCCGCTGCGTCCAGGAAGGCGCGGGCATTTCGCTGGTGCCGCGCTCGGTCGCCGATCCGGCAATCGAGCAGGGGCTGGTGGAAGGCGTGGGGCTGGATGAGCCGTGGGCCAGGCGCGAGCAGCGCATTGTCGTGCGCAGCCAGGAGGCGCTGCCCGGATTTGCGCGGGCGTTCATCCGGTTCGTGGCGGAGTCGGGCGAGGCCGGCATCGACCGTTAGACACCCTCAAACCCCGCTTAGTAAATCTCGACTGGCCGCGGCACGCGCGCGGTTCCTATACTCGGCCGACCCGATTCCCTGGAACCCGCCATGTGTGCCACCGCCTCTCCCACCGCTGCGCCGCTCGACGGCGTTACCGTCCTCGCACTCGAACACGCCGTGGCCGCGCCGTTCGCCAGCCGCCAGCTGGCCGACCTCGGCGCGCGCGTCATCAAGATCGAACGCCCGGGCGTCGGCGACTTCGCGCGCGGGTATGACCAGACCGTGCACGGCATGTCGTCGTTCTTCGTCTGGGCCAACCGCGGCAAGGAAAGCCTGACGCTGGACCTGAAACATCCGCGCGCCGCGGAGATCGTGCGGCAACTCCTGGGGCAGGCCGATGTCCTCATCCAGAACCTCGCGCCCGGCGCAACCCGGCGCATGGGGCTGGATTTCGACGCGCTGCATGCCGACTTTCCCGGCCTCATCGTGTGCGATATCTCGGGCTACGGCGACCAGGGCCCGTACCGCGACAAGAAGGCCTACGACCTGCTGATCCAGGCGGCAGCGGGGCTGATCTCCGTGACGGGCACCGAGGCGGAGCCGTCGCGCGCGGGCATCTCGATTGCCGATATCGCGGCCGGCATGTATGCGTACTCGGGCATCCTCTCGGCGTTGCTGGCGCGCGCGCGTACCGGCAAGGGCCAGCGCGTGGAGATCACCATGCTCGAAGCCCTGGGCGAATGGATGTCATACCCGCTGAACTTCGCGCACTATGGCGGCACCCCGCCGGCGCGCACCGGCCTGGCCCACCCCGCCATCGCGCCCTACGGCCAGTATCGGACCGGGGACGGCGGCAGCGTGATCTTCGGCCTGCAGAACGACCGCGAGTGGCAATGCTTCTGCCGCGAGGTGCTCGGCAACGCGGCGCTCGCCGCGGACGAACGCTTCGCGACCAACCTGCAGCGCGTGGCCAACCGCGACGCGCTCGATGCGGAGATCGGCGCGTACCTTGCGCACATGACGCGCGACCAGCTGATTGAACGTCTGGACCGGGGCGGAATTGCCAATGCGCCGTTGAACGATATGCACGAGGTCTGGGCGCATCCGCAGTTTGCCGCGCGAGACCGCTGGCGCGAGGTCGCCACGCCAGCCGGGCCGGTGCAGGCGCTGCTGCCGCCCGCCACGCTGTCCCGCGCACCGGCCTGCATGGGCAGCGTGCCTGCGCTCGGCGAGCACTCGGCGCAGATCCTCGGTGCGCTGGGAGTCAGCGACGCGCAGATGGATGCGCTGCGCGCGGAACGCGCGATCTGAACCGGCAGCGTGTCAGCGGGCGGCTGACGTCAATACGAACGGCCCGCCGCAACGATCGCTGCCGCAGGAAAACCATGCCAGCCACCCGCCCTATGCCGCCTACTTCGAACCCCCGAAGCTGGCGAAAACACGCGCCTGCACGGCATCCATGATCTGCAGGACATCCGCATCGGCCGGACCACTCGCCGCCACGCCCGTCGCGTGTTTGGGCTTCGCACCCAGGGGATAGAACACAAAGGCGGCGTCGCTGCTGCCGGCCAGCTCCTTCTTCAGTTGCCGGTTGAGCGCCTTCAGGTACTGCTTCTTGATCGTCTTCGACATGAATGCCCTGGCTCCGTTGGCGGTGCTGTTCCCGATGTCAGGCTGCCATGCTAGATGGAAGCGTGACCCGGCCGGTCATGGGAATCCGCTGTCCGCGACGCATGCATCTCCTTCCGGCGCAATACCGCCATGACTCGCTTCTCGGTCAGGACCGGAAGATAGTCAGTGAATTTGGCATCGGCCCTCAGTGCATCCCAGACGTTCCAGAATTCCCATTGCACCACTTCCCTGGGCACATTGAGTGTGCTCGCAATGCGTTCGATGGCCCTGCTGCCTGACAACGGGCGCGCAGAATCGCCGCCTTCGGGACTGGATCCGCTCCGAGGCGCGCATACGGGTCGGGCATCGTGAAAGTGATGCACAAATAACCCCAGAGAATGTAGCGACCATGGTGAGTGTAGACGCTGCGGCGCCGGCATGGCACGGTTCCCGGTCGCAGGCGAAGCGCACCTGCGTGCAACCGTACCCATAAAGAAATAGAGGCTGTCCTCAAGGACAGCCTCTAATACCCCCGCGACTTGAAAGCCCCTCGCCGTCTTCCGCGAGTTCTTGGGACTCGCATGAAGCCATTGTCGGCGGAGGCAGTATCGGAAACGCGGCGCATTCTTCACAACATCTGAGCGCGCCTGTCCAAACACGGCGCGAAGTATCGGGCCTGGATGTGACAGCAGCGTGTCAATGCCGCGCAGGCCGCACGCCGCATGTACCAGACTGGCGGCCGTGTCGACCGCTTTCGCGCATCGGTTCAGGTCAGGCTTGCCAGCAACATGCTCTGCGCAGACTCCCCCTGACGGGAGCGCCTGCGCCGGTAGCTTCCTGTCGGCTCCATTTCCCAGGCATCGCGCTTGTCGTTCAGATAGGGTTTCAGGCCTTCGCCGATCACGCGTTTTTTCAGGCGCGGATCCAGGACCGGAAAACAGACTTCGATGCGCCGGAACAGGTTGCGACCCATCCAGTCCGCACTGGATAGCATCACGTCCTCGGCCTTGTCGTTGTAGAAGTAGAAAATCCGGGAATGCTCGAGGAAGCGGCCGATGACGGAGCGCACCGTAATGTTGTCGGACAGCCCCGCCACGCCCGGCCGCAAGGCACAGGCCCCACGCACGATCAGGTCGACGCGCACGCCTTCGCGCGAAGCTTCATAGAGCGCCTGGATCAGGCCCGGCTCGAGCAGCGCATTCATCTTGGCGATGATCCAGCCCTTGCGCCCTGCCTTGGCGTGCTCGGCTTCGCGCCGGATGGCCTGCAGCAGCGACTTGTGCATGGTGAACGGCGACTGCCAGACATGGGCCGTCTTGCTGATCTGCCCCAGGCCGGTCAGTTGCGCGAAGACGTTCGCGATGTCCTGGGTGATCTCCGGATTGCAGGTCATCAGCCCGAAATCCGTATAGAAGCGCGTGGTCTGGCTGTGATAGTTGCCGGTGCCGAGATGCGCATAGTGCCGCAGGCGGCCGCTCTCGCGCCGCACGACCAGCACCATCTTGGCGTGCGCCTTGTAGCCCACCACGCCATAGACAACATGGGCCCCGGCCTCTTCCAGCTGCGCCGCCCAGCCGATATTGGCTTCTTCATCAAACCGCGCCAGCAGCTCCACGACCGCGGTGACTTCCTTGCCTTTGCGCGCCGCTTCGGTCAGCGCTGACAGCAGCACCGAATCGTGCCCCGCCCGGTAGACGGTCTGGCGGATTGCCACGACATCCGGATCCTGCGCAGCCTGCCGGACAAAGTCCACCACGGGGGCAAACGACTGGAACGGGTGATGCAACAGGATGTCGCCGTCGCCGATGGCACGGAACATGTCGGATTGCTGCTGTAGGCACTTGGGCAAGCCGGGGCGGAAAGGCGGGTACTTGAGATCGGGCCGGTCGACCTGCTCGGGCACCTGCAGCATCCGCACCAGGTTGACGGGCCCGTTGACCGAGAACACCTCCGTCGCGGACAAGCCGAACTGCTGCTGCAGGAACAGGGTCACGGCAGGCGGGCAGTTGTCCGCCACCTCCAGCCGCAAGGCATCGCCAAAATGCCGCTGCGGTAGTTCGCCCTGCAGGGCTTCGCGCAGGTTCTTGATTTCTTCCTCGTCCACGAACAGTTCGCTGTTGCGCGTCACGCGGAACTGGTAGCAGCCACGCACGGTCATGCCGTTGAACAACTCGCACACGTGCGCATGCAGGATGGATGACAGGAAGACAAAACCGTGCCGGCAGCCCGCCACCTCCGGCGGCAAGGCAATGACGCGCGGCAAGGCGCGAGGCGCCTGGACGATGGCGTTGCCCGAGCGGCGGCCGAATGCGTCCTTGCCTTCGAGCTCCACGGCAAAATTCAGGCTCTTGTTGAGCACGCGCGGGAACGGGTGCGCCGGATCCAGCCCGATCGGCGTCAACACGGGCATCAGCTCATTGAAGAAATACTCGCGGATCCATTCCGCCTGCGCCGCGTTCCAGGACGGCCGCCGCAGGAAGCAGACCTGCTCGGCGGCGAGCGCGGGAATCAGGACGTCATTGAACATCTGGTACTGCAGCGCGACCAGTTCGCGGACCCTGGCGTTCACCAGGTCGTAGAGCGTCTGCGGGGAAAGGCCATCCGGTCCGCTGACCGGCGACTGGACCAGGCATTGCTCCTTCAGGCCCGCCACGCGGATCTCGTAGAACTCGTCCAGGTTGCTGCTGAAGATGCACAGGAAACGCAGGCGTTCCAGCAACGGCGTGTCGGGGTCGGCGGCCTGCATCAGCACGCGCCGGTTGAACTCGAGCTGGCTCAGCTCGCGATTGACGAACAAGGCGTTGCCGTTCGGTGATGCGGACAACGACTCCGGCGCCTGCGGCGCTTCGGCTTCAGACAATAGGGACAGCGTGCTCCGTGATGAAATCGAGTCGTCTTCCATTTGGCATCCGATCAGAAGTTTCGGCCGCACGCACGCCGTCCGCTGCTGGCTCTGGTACTAGGTTCGTCAAAAACTCTCACTCCACACGTGAGCGCCTGCCGGCGCGAGCCTGCCTGCAAATTCTAGTCCACCGTGCCTGAGAAATCGCATTCCCCTGCAGTCCCCGCAGTCTGCCAAATTATTCAAATATTTTGATTGACTGATTTCATTGCCCACCACCAATGACGGCATCAGCCCGCCTATTCTTCCATCAGTACTGGGAGGCAATGAATTCAATCAATTTCATGTAATCCCTGCGACCCCTATCTACTTTGGAGCATGCCATGACCCCCAGCATTTCCCGACTGTACCCCGCCGGCCGCGCCCTGCTCGGCGTCCTTTTCCTGATTTCCGGGATCCTCAAGATTGGTGGCTTCGCCGGCACTGCGGCCTGGATGGCGAGTGCCGGACTGCCGTTGGCCAGCGTCCTGCTCGTGCTGACCATCGTGATCGAGATCGGCGGCGGCCTGACCCTCATCACCGGCTGGAACGCCCGGTGGGGTGCACTGGCGCTGGCGGTGTTCCTGGTGCCGGTGAGCCTGGTCTTCCACGGCTTCTGGAGCGCGGATGCCGCAACGTTCCAGAATCAGCTCAACCACTTCCTGAAGAACATCTCGATCCTGGGCGGCATGCTGGTGGTGTTTGCGCTGGAGTCGGAGATTCGGGCAAGCCAGGCCAAGGCGCGGTAAGCGCATGGCGGCGGCCCGGCGCGCAGAAGAAAAAAGCCCGCGCTCCATGATGGAGCGCGGGCTTTTTCATGCACCGAGGCGGCCTTGCCTTTCCATCTGCCCGACAATGCCGCGGCGGGCTTCCGTCACGCTGCCCGACGTGCGCCTTCGCGATACTGCCCAAGCAGCGCCTCGCGACGGGCAGCCACTGCTTGCATATTGCCTTCCTTCACATGGCCGAAGCCGCGGATATCGTCGGGCAACGTCGCCAGCGCGATCGCGGTGTCAAGCCGGTCGTGGCTCAGCGACTGCGCGAACTCGCCGACCATCGCCAGGTAATCGGCGATCAGCTGCCGTTCGGCGCGGCGCTCGGCCGTGCGGCCGAACACGTCGAGCGCGGTGCCGCGCAGCCCCTTCAGCCGGGCCAGCAGGCGGAACGCCGACAGGGTGCGCGGGCCGAAGCGGCGCTTGAGCAGGCGACCCTTGTCGTCGCTCTTGGCCAGCAGCGGCGGCGCGAGCCAGAAGTTGAGCTGGTAGTCGCGGCCGGGCTCGCCTTCGAACTGCGCGCGCAGCTTGTCGAGGAAGGCGGGATCGGCGTAGAGACGGGCGACTTCGTACTCGTCCTTGTATGCCATGAGCTTGGCGAGGTTGCGCGCCACGGCCTCGGTCAGCGCCAGCTTGCGGCCGGCGCCGAGCTTCTGCTCCGCAGTGCGGATGCGTTCGACTGCGTCGCGGTAGCGGCCGGCATAGGCGGCGTTCTGGTAATCAGTCAGCATGGCTTCACCCTGGCGGATCAGGTTGTCGAGCGTCTGCGGCATGGCGACCACCTGCTCGCGCGGCGCGGACGGCAGCATTGCCCTGACGGCCGCTTCGCCATGATGGGCGAGATAGCGGCCCCATTCGAACGCGAGGCGGTTCTTTTCCACAGACACGCCGTTGAGTTCGATCGCGCGCAGCAGGCTGTCGCGCAGCAGCGGAACCCAGCCCTTCTGCCAGGCAAAGCCAAGCAGCAGCGGGTTGGAGTAAATCGCATCGGCCAGCAGCGTGACGGCCCAGGCGCTGGCATCGACGAAGGCGCAGGCATCGCCCGCGCTGGCGCGCAGGTCCTGTTCCGCGCTGGCGCCCGGGAACTTCCACTTCGGGTTCTTGATGAAGTCGGCGGTCGGCGTGTTGGCGCTGTTGACGACGGCCGCGGTCACGCCGTGGCGGACCTTGGACAGCACTTCCGCCGATGCCGAGACGATCGCGTCGCCGCCAATCACGAGCCGCGCGTCGCCGGTGGCGATGCGCGTCGCATGCAGCGCGGCCGGGCTCGGGGCGATCTGCACGTGGCTGATCACCGCTCCGCCCTTCTGCGCCAGGCCCGCCATGTCCAGCACCGTCACGCCCTTGCGTTCGAGATGCGCGGCCATGCCGAGCAGGCCGCCAATGGTGACCACACCGGTGCCGCCCACGCCGGTCACCAGCACGCCATAGGGTCGCTCCAGCGCCGGCAGCACGGGCAGCGGCAGCGCGTCGAAATCAGCGCCCGTGCCCTTGCCGCCCGCGGCGCCCGGCTTGCGCACCTGCGCACCCTCGGCCGTGACAAAGCTCGGGCAGAAGCCGTTGACGCACGAGAAGTCCTTGTTGCAGGAGGACTGGTTGATCCTGCGCTTGGTGCCCAGGTCGGTTTCCAGCGGTTCGACGGACAGGCAGTTCGACTTGGCCGAGCAATCGCCGCAGCCTTCGCAGACCGCGTCGTTGATGAACGCGCGCCGGGCCGGGTCCGGATAGGTGCCGCGCTTGCGGCGGCGGCGCTTTTCCGTGGCGCAGGTCTGGTCGTAGATCAGGACCGTGACGCCCGCGGTGTCGCGCAGATCGACCTGGACCTGATCGAGCTGGTCCCGGTGGAACACCGTCACGCCGGCCGGCAGCATGCCGCCATTGCCGTACTTCTCGGGCTCGTCGGTGACGACCACGAGCTTCTTCGCACCTTCGGCCAGGACCTGGTGGGCGATCTGCGGCACGGTCAGCACGCCGTCGATCGGCTGCCCGCCGGTCATCGCGACGGCGTCGTTGAACAGGATCTTGTAGGTGATATTGGCGCTGGCGGCAATCGACGCGCGAATGGCGAGCAGGCCCGAGTGGAAGTACGTGCCGTCGCCAAGGTTGGCGAACACGTGCTTGTCGTTCGTGAAGTGCATCTGGCCCGTCCACGCCACGCCTTCGCCGCCCATCTGGCTGAAGGTGTCGGTATTGCGGTCCATCCACAGCGTCATGTAGTGGCAGCCGATGCCAGCCAGCGCGCGCGAGCCTTCGGGCACGCGCGTGGAAGTGTTATGCGGGCAGCCCGAGCAGAACCACGGCTTGCGCTCGACGGCGAGCCGCGGCTGGGCGGCCTCGCGCTCCTTGGCCTCGATCAGCGCCACGCGCGCCGCGATGCGCGCGCGCACCTCTTCGGGCAGATCGAAGCGCTCCAGGCGCCGGGCGATGGCCTTGGCGATCAGCGCCGGCGACAGTTCATAGTGCGCGGGCAGCAGCCAGTTGCCGCGCGGCACCGACCACTCGCCGCCGTCGTTGCCGCGCTGGTCGAACTTGCCATAGACCTTTGGCCGCACGTCCTCGCGCCAGTTGTACAACTCTTCCTTGAGCGCGTATTCGAGGATCTGGCGCTTCTCTTCGACCACCAGGATCTCTTCGAGGCCGGTTGCGAACTCGCGCGCGCCGTGCGCCTCCAGCGGCCACACGCAGCCGACCTTGTAGACGCGGATGCCGATGCGCTGGCAGGTGTCGTCGTCGAGGCCGAGGTCGGCCAGCGCCTGGCGCACGTCCAGGTAGGCCTTGCCGGCGGTCATGATGCCGAAGCGCGCGTTGGGCGAATCCAGCACGACGCGGTTGAGCCGGTTGGCCCGCACATAGGCCAGCGCGGCATACCACTTGTGGTCGAGCAGGCGGGCTTCCTGCTGCAGCGGCGTATCGGGCCAGCGGATATTGAGGCCGCCCTCGGGCATCGCGAAATCGTCCGGCAGGACGATCTGCACGCGCTCGGGGTCGATATCGACCGAGGCCGTGGATTCCACCACGTCCGTCACGCACTTCATCGACACCCACAGGCCCGAGTAACGGCTCATGGCCCAGCCATGGAGCCCGTAGTCGAGGTATTCCTGCACGTTGGACGGGTACAGCACCGGAATGCCCGCGGACAGCAGCACGTGTTCCGACTGGTGCGCCACGGTGGACGACTTGGCCGCATGGTCGTCGCCGGCCAGCAGCAGCACGCCGCCATGACGCGACGAACCGGCCGAGTTGGCGTGCTTGAGCACGTCCATGGAACGGTCCACGCCCGGCCCCTTGCCGTACCACATCGAGAACACGCCGTCACGCGTGGCGCCCGGGAACAGGTTGACCTGCTGGCTGCCCCAGACCGCGGTAGCGGCCAGGTCTTCGTTGACCCCGGGCTGGAACACCACGTCGCTGGCGGCCAGGTGCGGCTTGGCCTTCCACAGCGCCTGGTCGACGCCGCCCAGCGGCGAGCCCCGGTAGCCAGAGATGAAGCCCGCCGTATTGAGGCCGGCGGCGCGGTCGCGCGCCTTCTGCAGCATGGGCAGGCGCACCAGCGCCTGGGTGCCGCTCAGGTAGACGCGGCCTTTTTCCAGGGTGTACTTGTCGTCCAGGCTGGCGTTGGCCAGGGCCTCACGCAAAGCTTGTGGCAGCGGGGCATTCATGGGTGTCTCTCTCCGGGGGATGTCGAAGTTATTCGAGGGAGTGTAGGAAGCGCCATCGCTATCGTAAAATCATGAAATCCGAGAGCTGATATCCGATAAACGAATACCGGGAGGACGACCATGGCAAAGGCACGCGAGACGCCGGAACGGCTGGCCAAGGAAATCACGTTGCGGCAGTTCCGCTACTTTGTCGCGGCGGCGGAAACAGGCCAGTTCTCGATGGCCGCGACCGCCGAGCATGTGTCGCAATCGGCCATTACCAACGCCGTGCTGACACTGGAGCAGCGGCTGGCGGTGCGGCTCTTTGACCGCCTGCCCCACGGCGTGGCGCTGACCGCCGAAGGCCACCTGTTCCACCAGCATGCGCGGCAGATCCTCGATTCGGTCGAGGACGCCCTGCGCGAGCCCAGGTTCCAGGTCCATGGGCTGAAAGGCAGCGTGCGGCTGGCGGCGTCCTATACGGTGCTGGGCTATTTCCTGCCCGGCCTGCTGGCGCGCTTTCGCACCAACTACCCCGACATCGACCTCGACCTGCAGGACATGGACCGCCCCGAGATCGAGCGGGCCGTGCTGTCGGGGGATATCGAACTCGGCATCGGGCTGCTCTCCAACCTGGAGCGGCCGCAGCGCTTTGCCCGTCACACGCTGATCCGCTCGCGGCGACAGCTATGGACCTCGGCCACGCACCCGCTGCTGGCCATCGAACGCCCTTCGCTGCGCGATATCGCGGCCTACCCGTACATCCTCATCACGGTGGACGAGGCCGAGTCGTCGACGCTGCGGTACTGGCGCAGCCGCAAGCTGGCGCCCAACATCGCGTTCCGCACCAGTTCGATGGAGGGGTTGCGCGGGCTGGTCGCGCATGGCTTCGGCGTCACGGTGCTGTCCGACATGGTGTACCGCCCGTGGTCGCTGGAAGGCCGGCAGATCGCCGCACGGCCGATCGCCGACGCGGTGCCGGACATGGAAGTCGGCATGCTGTGGCAGCCCGGGCGCAAACTGGAAAAGCCGGCCGATGCACTGCGGGAGTTCCTGATCCACGCGTGCGGAAGCTGACTGGCCGGCGGCCCGCAGCCTCCTCCCTTTGGCTGGGGCTCAACCTTTCGTCGCATACCGCACTCCGGGCCCCGAAACCCGTTTCATCAGGAGAATGGCGGCCCCCTTGCGCCTGATGAAATGGGTTCTAAGCCCTTCAGCCAATGTTCGTCTTCGTACAGAACGCGCTTAATGTGCCCACGGGCCGGCACCAGACCGGCAAGAACCTTGCAACGTCGGATACGGGGAGCGCGGGATGGAAATTTCCAGGACAGGTGGCAACAACCTGCTGTTGCGACAGCTTCCGGAATCGGAATGGGCGGCACTCAAGCCTTGTCTGGAAGCCGTGGCGCTGCGTAGCGGGCAATTGCTCTGCGATGCCGGCCAGCGCGTGCGGCACGTCTATTTTCCGAAAGAGGGCGTGGTTTCGCTGCTGTCGCTCCATGCCGACGGCTCCAGCGTGGAACTGGCGGCGGTCGGCAACGAAGGCCTGGTCGGCCTGCCCGCGCTGACCGGCGCGGAATCCATGCCGCAGCGGTGCGAAGTCAGCCATCCGGGCACGAGCTGGCGCATAGCCGCCGGCGACCTGCGCGAGCTCTACCCGCGGCTGCCGCAGATGCAACGGCTGGTCATGCGGTACATGCAGCTGCTGCTGACGCAAGTCGGCCAGACCGCGGCATGCATCTGCCACCGGACCCTGATGGAGCAGCTTTGCCGCTGGATCCTGCAGACGCTGGACCGGCTCCAGAGCAACGAGCTGCGCATCACGCAGCAGCGCATCGCCGAGATGCTCGGCGTGCGCCGCGAGGGCGTCACGGAAGCCATGGGCAAGCTGCAGAACCTGCGGCTGATCGAGCATACGCGCGGCCGGATCATCGTGATCGACAGGACCGGACTGGAGTCCATCTCCGGCGAGGCTTATACGATCGTCTCGACGGAAGTGCGGCGACTGGTCGGTGATGCCAGGGAGATGGCGCGCTGATCCGCTGATAGTTCCGGATGAGCACCGAGATTTCCGTTCTCCATCAGGCATTTTGCCGCCGCTCAGCAGTTCCTTATTGCGGCGGCCCAGCCCCTTTGGCTGCGGGAATTGCCCCTGAACTCTCTTTGGCCGAAAAGTCCAACATTTCCGGATGGTGGGGGCGGGATTGTTGCCCCCTAACCGGCTTGTATCAGAGCACGCCCTTCTTCTTGTAGAAGTCCTCGGTAGCCTGGGCGAGTGGGATTGGGCAACTGGACAAGCACTCGGGGTGTGTTCAGCGTCGGGCCGTAGTCGGCCAGTTTCCGCCAGTCGCCATCTCCATCGCACGGTCATTCGAGCGACTGCTCCGCTCTAACAGTGGCAGTTCACGGGCGGACCGCTTCAGGCTCTCATCGGCCATTTCCGACGGATCCCAACCTGCTCGTCTGCCTGTGCGCGCCCCAGTAGCCCATCATTCCATGTGAGCTTCGAGAATATCGATCATGCGTTGGGCTAGCGGTGAAAGATAGGCTCCCGCGCGCGACATCACACCTACGCATCGGCCCAGGTCGAGCGCATCCGTCTGCAATGCAATGGGACGCAGGCCCGCGCTGTCGCCGGTGGATCCTGCGATGCTAAGCATTTCGGTGCCGCGCACCAGCTCGAACAGTGACGTGTTACCGAAATCGGTCTCAACGCGGAGGATCGGTCTGGGTAGGCCGAGGTCGGCAAATGCAGCGTCGATCTGCTGGCGGATCGGCAAGTGGGCGCTCGGCAGGAGCCACTGCTGGCCAACGAGATCCTCCAGCGTGAGATTGTGCTGACGCTGCAGGGGATGGTTCTCGTCAGCCACCACCGCCGGCCTGTCAGTAAACAGTTCGCGTGATGCCAGCGCCGGATTCACCTGGCGCGGCAGAGGGGCGACGGCAAGGTCGAGTTCCCCCGCCTCGAGCAGGTCCATCAACTCGCGTGCCATGCGCATCGTCAGGCGCAGCCGCGCCACGGGCCGCTCGCGTATCAGTTGCCGGCACGCACCCAGCACCAGCGCGTTGGGCATCGATGGCGAATAGCCAAGCCGGAGCACGCCCTGTTCGCCGGTCTGGATGCCGCGCATTTCCTTGATCGCATCCTCGTACTCGAGCCGGATGCGGCGCGCCCTATCCAGAAAGACAGCGCCTGCCTGCGTGACGCGCATGCCAAGCGCGGTGCGTTCGAACAGCGGCACGCCCAGTTGCGCCTCCACGCGCTGCACCGCCTTGGTCAGTGCCGGCTGGCTCATGTCCAGCGCCTCCGCCGCTCGCCCGATGCCGCCGTGGGTGCTCACGGCCAGCACGTACTCTATATCGCGAGTCTCCATTACTCATTCCTGTTGGTTATGCCCAGATTCCTATTGCGACATTGTGGCGATGATTCGCATCTTACAGACTGGGCACACCACCACCAGACAGGTTTGCAAGGAGACATCCATGACGTTCGCCTATTTCCTCAGGCGCTCCGCCCGCTATTGGGGCAACCATCCAGCCGTGCTGTACCGGGACCGCGTGCTGACCTATCGTGAGCTCGATGAGCGTTCCACGCGGCTGGCCAACGCCCTGCTGGCGTTGGGATTGCGCACGGGAGACCGCGTGGCGATACAGTCGCGCAACTGCCCGGAAGTCGTGGAGATCGAATGCGCGCTGTACAAGGCCGGACTGGTCAAGGCCGCGCTGAATCCACGCTTCACGGCAAGCGAGGCATCCGATGTCGTCGAAAACTGCACCCCGCGCGTAATGATCGCGGGCCCCGGCTATACGGATTACTCGCGCGAATCGCGTGGATTTGGCTGCGTCGAGCACTTCTTTGCGATCTCGGGCGCGCCAGCCGGCTACGGGACCTACGAAGCGCTGATCGAGGGTGGCGCCACCACGGCCATCGACTACGTGCCAAAGCCTGATGACCTGGCCGTGCTTCACTTCTCGTCAGGTTCCACCGGCAAGATCAAGGCGGCGATGCAGAGCTACGGCAACAGGCTGGCATCGATGCGCAAGATGATCCTGAGCATGGACCATCCGGCACGGCCCGGCGACCGCCTGGCGCTGATCGGGCCGATCACGCATGCGTCCGGGATGCTGATGCAGCCGTACCTGTTTCTTGGTGCAACGCTGGTGCTGTTCGAGAAATTCGAGCCGGCCCACTTCCTGGCCGAGGTGCCGCGCCTGAGGCTGACCCACGTGTTCATGGTACCCGCCATGATCAACATGCTGCTGGCCGAGCCCGCGCTGGCCACGGCGGACCTGGGCAGCCTCAGGACGCTGGCCTACGGTGCCGCGCCGATGGCGCCCGCGCGCATTCGCGAAGCGTGGGAACGCATCGGCCCGATCCTCTCACAGGGCTATGGCGCCAGCGAATCCACATCGGGCGTCACGCGCTTGTCCACGGCCGACCACGCCGACGCCATCGCACGGCACCCCGGGCGGCTCGCGTCGTGCGGCCGTGCGCTGGGCGAAACCGAAGTACGCGTCGTCGACGAACGCGGCGAGGAAGTCAGCGGCGACGACATCGGCGAACTCGTGATTCGCGGTGCGGACGTCTTCCAGGGCTACTGGGGCGAACCCGATCTCACGCATGAGGTGCTGGTCGACGGCTGGCTGCGCACAGGCGACCTCGCGCGCGTGGATACCGACGGCTACCTGTACCTCGTCGATCGCAAGAAGGACATGATCATCTCGGGCGGCTTCAACGTGTATCCGACCGAAGTGGAAGCCACGCTGTACCAGCATCCCGACGTGATGGAGGCATGCGTGATCAGCGTGCCCGATGAAACCTGGGGCGAGAGCGTCAAGGCCGTGGTAGCGCTGCGGCCTGGCCGGAAAGCCAGCGCCGCCGAGCTGATCGGCCACTGCCGCGCGCGCATTGCCGACTACAAGTCGCCGCGCTCGGTGGACTTCGTCGCGGAGCTGCCCAAGAACGCCAGTGGCAAGGTCGCGCGCAAGCTTGTGCGCGAGCAGTACTGGCTGGGCGCCAGCCGACGCGTCAACTGAGGAGCCACCATGTTCGACCATCTGCCCAATCCTGTACTGATCGAGACGCGTGCGGCCATCCGGCGCTTTGTCGAAAACGAACTGCTGCCGATCGAACGCGAGCTGAACCTAGGCGCCGAAGACCCATGGCCACGCGAAGTGTTGCGCAAGGTCTGGCGCCGTTCCAGCGAACTCGGGCTCTATGCGGCCTGCCTGCCCGTGGAACTGGGCGGCAAGGGCCTCAATATCGCGGAACAATGTGCGCTGAAGGCCGACCTCGCCGCCAGCGGCGCGGTCCTGGCGCCGCATGTGCTTGGCGACCTCGGAGGGCCGCCGCGCGTGGGCAACATGCTCAAGTACGCGACGCCCGACCAGCTTGCGCGCTACTTCCAGCCCGTGATCCGCGGCGAGAAGTCGACGTGCTTCGCGCTGACCGAGCCGCATTCGGGCTCCGACGCGCAGAGCATCCGTACGAGTGCCGTTTCCGATGGCGACGACCTGATTGTCAACGGGCAGAAGCACTACATCAGCGGGGCACCGTTCGCCGACTTTGCCATCGTCATGTGCGTAACCGATGCCACCACCACGCCACCGTCGATCACGGCCGTGCTGGTCGATCTCGATCTGCCTGGCGTGACCGTCAGTACGGAATACGTGCCCATGTCAGGCCAGCATATCGACGGCGATATCCGCTTCGACAATGTACGCGTGCCACGCGCGAACATCTTCGGCGGCGAGGGCCAGGGCTTCAGGCTCGGCATGTCTCGCATCAACGTGAACCGCTTGCTGCATTGCCCTTCGATGCTCGGCCTCGCCATGCGTGCCTACCAGGCGTCGGTGGAATACGCAGGCATGCGCCGCCAGTTTGGCGGGCCGATCGCGCGCTTCCAGGCCATCCAGCACATGCTGGCCGATATGGCCGCCGCGCTTTGGGCGTGCGAAAGCATGATCGCACAGACGGCAATGCTGGCCGATGCCGGTGCCGACCTGCGCATGAAGGCGGCCGCGTGCAAGCTGTTCGTGTCCGAACGCTGCTTCGAGGTGGCCGACAAGGCCGTGCAGATTCACGGCAACGTGGGCGTAACGCGCGGCCATCCAGTGGAGCAGACCTGGCGCAAGTTGCGGATGTTCCGCATCTTCACGGGCACCAGCGAAATCCAGCGCAATACGATCGCCAGGGCGATCCTCGATCCGGGCACGGCGTGATCGCCTGCCCGAACAGCTGCCACAACAAACCGCGGCGGTGGTGCCGGAAACAGGCATGCCGCCGTATCACAGGAGACAACCATGAATCGTCGACAGTGGCTTGCCACGGCAGGCGCTGCGGCCGGTGCCGCGACATTGAATGGCGTAATGAGCCGCGTCGCCAGCGCGGCGGCACCCTATCCGTCGCGTCCGATCCGGCTGATCGTGCCATTCATCGCGGGAACAGCGCCCGATGCGACGGCACGCTCGATTGCCGCCGAGCTGGCCCCCATACTAGGCCAGCCGCTGGTGGTGGAAAACGTCGGGGGCGCGGGCGGCATCATCGGCGCGCGCGCGCTCAAGCGTGCCGAACCTGATGGCTACACACTAGGGGTGCTGGCCAACCAGCATGTGATCAACGTGCATTTGTATCGCCAGCAGCCATATGACGCGGTCCGGGATTTCACGGCGATCTCCGCGCTGTCAGGCGGCCCCGTCGTGCTGGCCGTTCCATCCTCGTCGCCATACAGGACGGCGCGCGAACTGATCGACGCGATACGCAGGCAGCCCGCGGGGCTGAACTACGGCTCCGGCGGCAAGGGCAGCGTGTCCCACCTGGCGGTGGAAATGCTGTTCCACCAGACGCGGACCAGCGCCGTCCATATTCCCTACAAGGGCGCCAGCGAGATCGTGACGGCCATGATGAGCGGACAGACGCAGTTTGGCATGCCCGTGCTGGCCACTGCCGTCCCGTTCCTGCGCAACGGTCAGATCCGTGCACTGGCGGTGTCCTCGGCCGCGCGGTCGATCTACTTTCCCGAGGTACCGACGCTGGCGGAATCCCTGCCATCGGGCTTCGTGCTCGACAACTGGAGCGGACTGTTCGCCCCGGCCGGCTTGCCGGCGCCGCTGACGAAGAAGCTGTTCGACGCCATGGCCGCGCTGCAGGCAAGCGGAAAACTCGATGCGTCGGTGAAGGCGAACGGAGGGGAGATTCGCAGGAGCGCGTCGTCCGCCGAGTTCGCGCACCTGGTGGCAGCCGAGAACTTGCGCTACGGAAAGCTGATCGGCGAGATCGGGATGCGGGGCGAGGCGGGATAGTACGCCTGTCAGGCACAAAGCCGGAAGGTCCGGGAAGCTGTACTGCACCCTGAAGGTTGAACACCCGTTCAATCTTCAGGGTGTTTTTTATGACGAAGTACAGTGAGAGCTTCAGCCTGGTTGCCTCACGGACGACAAGACCGAACCGGCGACTCGTTCATTCCCGACGGCTATGGCTTTATGCCTGCCACGCAATTGCCGGGTATCCGCCACACCCCGCATCCTCCTGGCAACGCGCTGGTCGAAGCGCGGGCAACGGAGGAGACAAGGTGCGGTTCCCATTTCCCATCGGCAGGACCGGCGCTCGGCGCCATTGTGCAATCACCGCTGCGGCATTGCTGGCCGCGTCGTCGGCGGCAACATCAGCGCAGCCGCAAGCTGCCATATCGGCAGCAGACGCGACGTCGATTGCGACGCCAGACCCCGCAGCCGGAATCATGCAAGGTTTTCCGCCATCCGCCGACAGACAGGTCAACAATACCAACGCGTTTCACTACCCATACATGCGCTGGGCCTTCCGGCACACGCGCGAACTGTCGCCCACGGCAGGCATCCGGCGTTCGGCACGGCCCCAGCCCATGCCGGTGCAATCAGTTAAGGGCCTGGACCTGGTCAGCTTTGAGCTCGATGGCAAGACCATCCGGATTGACGAATATTTGCGCCAGACCCACACCGATGGCTTCATCGTGCTGCACGAAGGGCGCATCGTCTATGAGCGCTACTTCGACGGTTTCGGCGTTGACCAGTTGCACATCTGGGCATCGATGACCAAATCGCTGACCGGACTGCTGGCCGCCATGCTTGTCGACGAGGGCAAGCTCGATCCGCAAGCCACATTGTCCACATACGTGCCCGAACTGGCTGGCACCCCATTCGGAGACGCCACCGTCCAGCAGAACCTCGATATGGAGGTAGCCGTCGCCTATCCGGAGCACCTTCCACCGGATCTTGCCTTGTTCGGCGCGGTGGGTATCCTGCCGCGCCGTGAAGGTGCTCCGGACAGTATCTATGCCTTCCTGAAGGTCCCCATCCCGGCCGCTGACAAGACAGGCGGCGATGTCTGGTACTACCAGAACGGCTCGCCCGAAGCCGTGGCCTGGGCCCTGCGCCGCATCACCGGCAAGTCGTGGGCGCAGCTCGTCTCCGAACGCATCTGGTCTCACTTTGCCGAGGATGACGCGAGTGTCCAGATCGACCGCCTTGGCACCGAGATGGCCAGCGGCGGGTTCAGCAGCACGCTGCGCGATGCGGCCCGTTTTGCCGAGTTCGTCAGACTGGCACAGGCGCAGCGCTTGCCAGGCCATGTTGCCGATGCCGTTCGCATCGCTCTGCAGCCCGGCCGCAACCAGGCCCGGTTCGCGCGAGGCAACCTGGCGGCCGGCCGGCAGGGCTACGCCTATCGCGACTACTGGTACCAACGTAACGATGGCGATGGTTCGGTGGAAGCCGGCGGCCGTTTTGGCCAGAAGATCTATATCAACCCGCGCCGGGCACTGACCATCGTCAAGTTCTCGTCGAACCCTGACACCGCGCCACGTGCTACCAGCGCTGGCGACAACCGGCAGGCGGCAGCACCGCGCCGGCTGCTCGAATCCTCCGAGACGTTCGCCCTGGCCGCGCAGGCCATCTACGGCGCCATCGCGCGCTGACCCTGGACGACATACCACCTGGCGGCCTTGCGTGCACCCGCGCCGGGCACACGCTTCGCGTGCGGTGCCGCCTGCCGCGCCATCCACAAATAAATCGACAAAGAGGAGACCAGCAGAATGAAGACGCCACTATTGATGTTGTCCGCCGCCTGCGGCGCGCTGTCCGGCGCGGCGCAGGCGAGTGTCACGCTGTACGGCGTGACCGACGCCAACATCGAGTACGTGAACCATCTCTCGCCGAAGCTGCCCACGCAGCCCGGCTTTCCCGGGCCGGGGGAAACACGCATGGGTCTGACTTCGGGCGGCCTGTCCGGATCGCGATGGGGCCTGCGTGGCACCGAGGACCTGGACGGCGGGCTGAAGGCGTTGTTCGTGCTGGAAAATGGCTTCGGCCTCGACGATGGCAAGGCCACCCAATCTGGACGCCTGTTTGGCCGCCAGGCGTTCGTCGGCCTGCAGAGCGACCGCGTCGGCCGAATGACATTCGGACGCCAGTATACGGCGATCTTCGACGCGTTCTCCAACTTCTCACCGTCCGGCTATTCGACTCAATATGAACCGATTGCCGCACAGTTGGGCCTGGATTTCCGCTCGGACAATATGGCGAAGTACACCGGCACCTTCGGCGCATTGACGGCCATTGCCGACTGGTCGTTCGGAAACGGCGTGTTCGGCAACGGCGAAACACCCGGCCAGTTCCGCCGCGACACCGGCTACGGCATGGGCCTGAACTACTTCTCCGGCGCCTTTGGTCTGGCGTTTGCGTTCAACCGTTATGACCCCACCATCCCGACCAGTGGCGGCGTCGGCAACTTCCGCAAGGCCGGGGTGGCTGCCAGCTACAGCACGGGCCCGGTCAAGCTGATGGCCGGTTATCGCTGGGGCCTGAACAAAGGCGGCAACGGCGCCACCATCGTAAGGGACGACTATTACTGGGCCGGCATCAACTACCAGCCCACCGGTGCGCTGGGGCTGACACTCGGCTACTACTATGACGATGTCAAGGCACTTGGCGGCGCCAATGTGCCCAACCCCTGGCAAGTGAGCTTCATCGCCGACTACAACCTGTCAAAGCGTACGGACATCTATCTGACCATGGCCTACGTCCGCAATGCAGGCATCAACTTCGATACTTCGGCGGTCAGCTTTGCCAACGGTTACTTTCTGGGGGCGGACCACAGCACTATGACGGCGATCGCCGTTGGCATCCGGCACAAGTTCTGACGGGAGCGGCCGCCCGACGCGTATCCGTGGGTGCGGCCAATTCTTCGTTGGCAAGGTGATGTCGCTGTGCACAGAATACATACCAATGTCTGAATTGAACGAAACATCGGTCTTTCAATGAAAGTGTTGTAAATGACTGAGTGGGGTCGCCTGCCGCCCTTCGCTCGCGACTGCAATGCGATTCCGGCCAAGAGCACTGCGTCGGCGTCTACGTGCTCGTTTGTGTGGACAGACAGGCGGAGGGGTGACCTGTGTGCGTGGACCTCGCAAAGGTTGCGAGCAGGTTAGATTGAAGATGTGAAGCGGGAAAAGTTTGCTTGGGTTCCCGCAAAATTGCGGTAAGCGGAGCCGCCCGACGTAGGATGCAACAGTTACGGATATGCCTTGTCAGCGTTGGCTTTGCGGATGCGGACATGCGCGCAATCCGAAACTAATAGGGTGACAAAATCCATAACTGTTCGACCTCGCCAGCCTGATGATGGACACGATTCGCGACATCGCTACATCATCAGGCCCCGGCAGAGCACCGAGACGCCGCTGGCCGCCAGGAACAGCAGCAGTACCCGCCTCACCGCGTCGGCGGAGAAGCGCCTGCGCAATCGCGACCCGGCCGCCAGGCCGGCAAGGCTGAACGGCACCGCGAACGCCGCGCTGCGCAACAGGTCCGCCTGCTGCAGCAGTCCACTGCCGGCGAATGCCACCAGACGCATGCCCGCACTGACCAGGATCACGGCTGCGATCGTGGCGCGGAACTCGTCGATGTGCGGCAGGCGCCTGGACAGGTACATGGTGTAGATCGGGCCGCCTGTCCCGAACAACGCGCTGAACACCCCGCCCACGATACCCGCCGGCGCCGACCATGCCGTGCCGGCCGCCTGCGCGCTGGCGGCCGGGCGAACCAGCGCGCGGCCCGTCATGCCGAGCACGAACACGCCAAGGCCGACCAGCAGCCAGCGCGACTCGACCCTGGCCAGCACGGTGGTGCCAAGCGCCACCCCGCCGACCATGAACGGCACCAGCCGCAGCAGCTCGGAGCGCGCAATGGAGGCGCGGTTGCGCAAGCCGACCATGGTGGTCGTGACAAGGTCCAGCAGCAGCAGCATGGGCACCACGAACTGCAGCGGAATGAACTGGACCAGCACGGGCACCGCCACCATCGCCGCGCCAAAGCCGGTCAGCCCGAATACCGTGTAGGCGGCGGCAATGGTCGCCCCCAGGACCGCGTAGTGCTCGGTTCCCATGCTGTCAGCCCGTTGTTCCCGTCGTCGCCACGCTATTGCACCTTGATGCCGACGCTGCGGGCCAGGGACTGGTATGTCGCGAAGCTTTCCGATACATAGCGGGCGGTCTCTTCGGGCGTCAGGATGCGCGGTATGCCCCCATACGTCGCGTTGGCCGAGATCCAGCGTGCGTCGCCCGACGCCACCTTCAGTATGCCGGCCCACTTCCTGACGATGTCCGGCGACAGTTTCGGCGGTCCGTACAGCGCGCTCCAGCCGATCACCGCCTCAAGCTTCGGGAAGCCGGCCTCGCGCACGGTCGGCACGTCCGGAAGCTGCTTCAGCCGTTCCGGTGTGGTGGTCACCAGCGCGCGCAGCTTTCCGCCGGAGAGTTGCCCGCTCACGGAGCTGAGGTTGGGACAGCTGAAATCCACTTCCTTCGACACCACGGCGAGCGCCGCCTCGCTGCCGCCCTTGTAATTCACGCTCACGGCATCGGCCGGCTTGAGGTTCAGGCTTTGCAGCAGCAATTGCGGCGCAAGGTTCAGCACGGTGGCCGGGCCCGATGCGCTGTAGTTCAGCTTGCCGGGATGCGCCTGGAGGTCGGCCGCGAGGTCCGCGATGGTCTTGTACTTCGACTCCGGATGCACGACACAGACCACGGGATTCAGCTCGAGCAGTCCGATGAACGTGAAGTCGTTCCACTTGTACTGAAGCCCCGAATCCTGGATGGCGGGGAGCAGCACCTGCGAGCCGACCCTGGCCAGCAGCAGCGTGTAGCCGTCCGGCGCCGCGTCCTTCGCCACCTGCGAGCCAATCGCGCCGTTCGCGCCGGGCCGGTTCATCACCACCACCGGTTGCCCGAGCATGGCGGAGGCCGTGACGGACAGGTTGCGCGCGGACTGGTCCGCGTCGCCACCCGCGCTGAATGGCACGACGATCGTGACCGGCCGGCTCGGGTACGTCGGCGCGGTCTGCGCGGTCTGCGCGGCGGCGGGCAGCACCGCGACAGCCATGGCCGTTGCCATGCCGAGCGTGGCAACCCGCGTGAGCCTGCAAAACATTCGCTCCATGACGCTTGTCTCCGTTTCCGGACGGCGGCGGCTCTGGCGCCACCTCCCAGCCGGCTGTGGGTACGCTCTTTATCGGGCACCCGGGACACCGGTGCACTTCAACGCCCCGTCAGGTGTCCCGCTATGGACCGGTTAGTTGGCGGAGATCTTCCGCCTTGCCACCAGCACCTTCCAGCGGCCCGATTCCTGCGCGATTTCCTCGACCAGGCGGCCATTCGGCGAGAGCGTCTTCGTCATGCCCTGTGCGGCAAGGTAGCGCTGCATGCCTGGCTCCGATACGGCATGTTCGAGATCGGCATACATCTTTGCGGTCAGGTCCTTCGGGGTTCCCGCGGGCGCCATCAGCGCGAACCAGCCGTAGAAGCTGAATCCCGGCAGTCCGGCTTCCGCCACCGTCGGCACGTCAGGCAGCAGCGGCGAGCGCTCCTTGCCCGTTACGGCCAGCGCGCGCAGGCGGCCACCCTTGAGCAGTGGCGAGATGCCATTGATGTTGCCTACCGTCATGTCGATCACGCCGGCCATCAGGTCTGCGTAGGCCGGGCCGTCGCCCTTGTACGGCACGTGCACGACTTCCATGCCCGCGGCCTCGGCAAATGCCTCGCTGGCGATATGGACCTGGCTGCCGTTGCCCGCCGAGCCGAAGGTGAGCTTGCCGGGATTGGCCTTTGCGTAGCTGATGAGTTCCGCTACGGTCCTGGCAGGCACCTTGGTGTTGACCGTGACGACCATCGGGCCGCTGGCCACCTTGCTGATCATCTCGAAGCTCTGCGTGGAGTACGGCAGCCTCTGATAGATGTAGGGGTTCACCGTGAACATGCTGCCCGAGGCGAGCAGCAGCGTGTAGCCATCGGCGGCCGACTTGGCGACGACCTCCGCGCCGACGGCGCCACCGGCGCCGGGACGGTTGTCCACCACCACGGGCTGCTTCCATTGCTTGCCCAACTCCAGGGCCAGTGCGCGCGCAAGCAGATCGGTGGCACCGCCCGAAGAGAATGGCACCACCAGGCGGACCGGCTTGCCGGGCCACTCCTCGGCATGCGCGGGCGTCATGTACAACGGCGCGATCGCGAAGGCAAACATGGCCACCGCGGTCGAACCCGCGTAGCGCCTGGCGTCCGCGTCGCCACACAGCTCCTTCACGACGGGATTCGCCCGCACGCGGCACAGCCATTGCCGTGCCCGTCCCTGCCAGTGCCCGAGCGCCTTTCCAATGCCAAGTGGTGTCATCGCTGTCTCCTTTGTGGTGCCGCTGTCTGCCGCGGCTATCGTGTGCAGGAATCCTGCCTTAATTGATGCTAATGACTGATTTCCTTTAATGGAAACGGAATATTGAAGTCAATATCACCAATGAAACTGGTTAATAAAATTCAGATAAACACACCGCATCGCGCATTTAAATAAAATGCACGATCCCTGTCTTATTCCGTTCTTGTTCTTCGACTATCCGCTTCGATGCAGCCCCAGGAACTGCGACATCGGCGCCGATATCGACCTTGCCGGATGCAACACGACCGACAACGGCCGCATCAGCCTTGGGAACCCGGTGCGCAACCGGACCAGCGCTCCCCGTTCAAGCATCGACTCCACCAGCAGCCGCGACAGGCAACTGATGCCCAGCCCCAGCGCTACCGCGTGCCGGATCGCTTCCGAGCTTCCCAGAACCATGTGCGGGCACAACGGGCCCAGATGTGGCTGCAGCGCCTTCCTGACCGCATCGCGCGTGCCGGAGCCTTCTTCACGGAACAACCACCTGGCATCGCGCAGTTGCTCGTCCGGCACGGGACCGCCACTCTCCCGCTGCGCGAGGGCAAGCGCGTCGCTCGGGGACGCGACGATCACCAGTTCGTCATCGCGCCACGGAAGGCTGACGAGGTCGGTGCCAGCGTCCGGCCCCTCGATGATGCCGATATCGACCTGCGCTTCCGCGACCACGCGGATGACTTCCTGCGTATTGCAGATATGCGTGTCGACGCGCCGGTCGGGGTACTGCTCCTGATAATCGGCAAGGATCCTCGGGATCAGGCAATTGCCGATGGTCGTGCTCGCCGCCACCTTGAGGTGGCACGGCGGACTGCCCCCTGAAAACTCGCGCTCGATCGACCTGGCGTCGCGCACCAGGCGCGTCGCGCGCTCCTGCAGCGCGCGGCCGGCGTCGTTGAGGACCAGCCGCTTGGACACGCGGTCGAACAGCGTGACGCCGAGCAGCTGCTCCAGTTCGTTCACCGAGGCACTGACGGCCGATTGCGACAGCGCGGCCTCTTCCCCGGCGGCCGCCGTGGATCCTGTCCTGGCCACCGCCGAGAACAGTTCGAGTTGCCGCAGGGAGAATCGCACCGTCGCCATCGCTAACGCTTGCGCACCAGCCTGGGCCGGGTGTCGTCGGGCGCGCTGGCCGGCGCGGTGACGGCTGTCAGCGCATCGAGCAGCAGCCGCGACAGGTGGGCGCGCGGATTGTCGCGCGGCACCAGGATGCCGAGCCTGCGCATCAGCGGCGGCGCGCCGAACGGAATGGTGCGGATCGACGCGGGAAACTCGTTCTGCACGCCGCGCGCGGGGACCACCGAGGAGCCGAGGCCGTTCGCGACCATGGCGATGACGCCCTCCAGCGTGTCGATCTCCATGGTCGACCGCACCGCAATCTGCCGGCGCACCATTTCCTCCTGCACCAGCAGGCCCACGCGCGCCGTGCGGTTGAAACGCACATAAGGCGTGGTCTCGAGCACCCCCTTGTCCGAGTCGCCGCGCGTCGTCACATGCGTGATGACCACGAACTCTTCGTTGAAGAACGGCGTGAACTCCAGGTCCAGGCGCGGCACCTCGGGCTCGGTGACCACGGCGACATCGAGCTGGCGCCGCTGCACGGCACGTTCAAGATCGTGGGTCAGTCCCGTGGTCAGGTGGATGTCGATGCGATGTCCCTGCTGCTGCAGCCGCTTCAGTGCGAGCGGAAGCAGCCCGGAGACGCACGTATGCACGGAGCCAAGCTTGAGCACACCACCTGCCGCTTCGCGCTTGAGCGCCGCGCTCATGCTTTCCCAGTGGGTCAGCAGGTCGCGCGCGCGGTGGGTGAAGGCGAGCCCGGCGTCCGTGAGGATCGGCGGCCTGCGGCTGCGGTCGAAGATGGTCATGCCCAGCTCTTCTTCCAGCGCGCGCATCTGCATGCTCACGGCGGACAGCGACAGGCCGATCGCATTGCCCGCTTCGGCAAAGCTGCCGCGATCCGCGATGGCGACCAGGGTGTAGAGCGTCTTGACGTCCATATTCGACTCGGTATCAGGGGGTTCGGTGCGCCGTCATTGTGCCGCATGGGCACGTGCAGCGCCCTACAGCCCCAGCAGGCGGCGTGCATTCCCGCCCATGACCTTCTCCATGTTCTCCGCACGGATCGGCAGGGTCTCGAACCACTGCCTGTAGTCGCGCACCGGACAGAACGGGAACGAGCTTGCGTACAGCATCCGGTCGGCCAGGAAGGTATCGGCCGCTTTCACGTACTCCTCCCAGCCGGGCATCCTGGAGAAGTACATGTCCGGCGACAGGTACAGGTTCGGCCGGCGGAAGGCGATGTGGAGAATCTCCGTGACCCACGGCCAGCCGCCGTGTACCACCACGACCTTCAGCTTCGGGAAATCGGTGAGCACGCGGTCCGTGCGTATCGGGTCGGAGTAGCTCAGGTCGGGACCGGCGGTGCCGCCCACCATCAGGATCACCGGCACGTCCAGGTCTTCGCAATGCGCGTAGATCGGGTACAGGCGGCGGTCGTCGGCGTACATCGGGATCGGGTACGAACCGGGCTCGATGTTGATGGCCTTGAAGCCGCCGGCGACGGCATCCGAGATCGTTTTGCAGGCCGCGACGCGACTGGTCGGATCGATCGACGCCGCCCCGATGAACCGCCCCGGATAGTCGCGCACGATGCGCGCCACATCGTCATTCGAGACACTGCCCAGCGTGCCGGCAAGGCGCCCCACGACCACGCCCTTGTCGACGCCGGCAGCGTCCATCTCCTGCATCAGCAGGTCCATCGACTGCTGCTGCGCGGCCGGCGAGGGCTCGAAGCCCACCGTGCGCGTGAAGCCGTCGCGGCGCTCGCCGGCCGAATACATCAGGGTGTTCAGGAAGCCGCCGAGTGGCGGCCGCAGTCGGAAATCGATGATCATGTCCGTTCCTTGCCGGTGCCTGTGTGTTGGGAGTGCGGGAGTTACATCACTTCGTTCTTGCGGTCGTCGGTCTCGCCGTAGCGATGCAGCGCGGGCGGCTTGAGCCCGGCGTAGAGCTTCTCGATACCGGCGTTGATGACCTCGGCATGCTGCGCAAAGAGCGAGTTGCCTTCAAGATCGCTCTCGACGATGAACGGGCCGAAGTTCTCGACCTCGAACATCCACATCGCCTGCGCGATGCCAAGCTCGTCGAGCCAGAACACATCGCGCACGCGCTTGATGCCGCGGCCCAGCAGCGCGCCCGTGCCGTATCCCACTGTCGTCAGGTAGACCGCGCCGCCGGGCGCCAGCACGCGCTTGTAGTCGTCGGCGGGCATGCCGCCCTTGCCGATGAAGATCCGGCAGCCGGTCTGTTCCATCCACTTCGGAATCCACTTCGAGAAGCGGAAGCTCGCGGTGGCGGTCACCGCGCCGACGTTGTAGCCGCCCTTGCCATCGGGTGCGGCCGCAGGCGAACAGTGGAAGTTGACGTTGCTGAGCCCGCGCAGCTCGACCGGCGGCTCGCGGCCTTCATCGAGCACCTTCTTGTAGACGCCCTCGCGCGCGGTGTAGATCACGCCGTTCAGGTAGACGGCAGCGCCCAGCTCCAGGCTGGCAATGTCTTGCGTCGTCGCAGGGAGGTTGATGTGGAAGACCTTCAGGTCATCGTCTTGCGGGCTTACCATTCGACTGTCTCCCTGCGCAGGTATGGGGTGAACCACTGCGGGTCCGTGCGGTATTCGATCTCGCCGCCCGCGTGGATGCGTGCCGTGGCACGCCGCGACGACAGGCAGAACGTATGCAGGCTGATCGGCATGCCGCCGGTGTGGGTATGGCCGACCTCGATGTGGCAATCGACCACCATCGAGGAACCGACAAAGCCCATGGCCCCCATGCCGATGGAATTGCCGAGCTTCATCAGTTCCAGCTCCAGTTCGGCGATCTTCGGGTCGGGATTGCGGTCGCCGACCACGCGCAGGCAGGCCGCCTGCTTGCCGAGCTGCATGCATGTATCCTTGGAGCCCCCCAGCCCGATGCCGACGATGGCCGGCTGGCACGCCAGGCCGCGCTTGCCGAACGCGATCAGCGTATCGAGCACGAAGCGCTTGATGCCGTCGATGCCGTCACCGGGGAACAGCATGCGGTAGTCGGTGCCGAACAGGCCGCCCTTGTGCACCGTGGTGATCTCGACCCAGTCGGCATCCGGCTCGAACGACCATTCGATCTCCGGCGCGTTGATGCCGACGTTGTTATTGTTGTCGGTGCGCCAGAGCGGATGCACGCGGTTCGGCCGCAGCGGCACGGCCAGCGTCGCGTCGGCGGTCGCCTTGCGCAGCGCCCGTTCGACGGCGACAAAGCCGCGCTGGACCGCTGCCTCATTGCCGACCTTCACGTAGTAGCGCGGCAGGCCGGTGTCCGCGCACATCGGGCGGCGGTCCTCGTCGGCAGCTTCCCAGTTGTCCTGCATCGCGTGGATGACGAAGCGCGGCAGCTTGCCGGTCTCGGTCTTCTGCAAGGCCTGGATGCCTTGCTTGTAGTCCTTGGGGATCTCGATCGCGGCGCGTTTCATGATCTCGAACGCGGCTTCCTCGACCCGATCGATGGAAATGGTCATCGTAGCGGTCCTCTATGCGGCAACTTTCGGGGGTTGGCCGGCTTCGCCGCTGATCAGCGACGTGCCGGGCCGGACAATATCGAACTTGACGGGGACCATCTCCAGGCGGAGATCGTCGCCATCGGCGCTCACGCGGGTGTAGCGGCTGCCGTGCAGGTCGCCCGTCTCGGGGAAGTCTTCGCGGAAATGCGCGCCGCGGCTGTCCTCGCGCGCCAGCGCGGACACCGTGATGACGCGCGACATGTCCACCAGGCTCTGCAGGTTCAGCCAGTCATGCCACGTCACGTTGTAGCGCCGGTCGCCGTCGGGCACACCCATAGCCATCAACGCGCGCTGGTGCGACGCGATCGATTCGAGCCCCCGCTGCATCGCCGCTTCATGGCGCAGCACGCCGACGTCGTCCCACATCGTTTGCGCGAGCGCGTCGCGCAGTTCGTGGATCGCGCCCGCCGGCTTCGAGAACGGATACTCGGCGCGCGCGATGCCACGCTCGATCACGCGGCGGTCCGGCTCCTTCCATTGCCGCACGCCCGGGACATAGGCCGCCATGGCGTCGCCCGCGATGCCGCCGAACACCGTCGAGTTCGCCACGCCGTTGCCGCCGAGGCGGTTCGCGCCATGGACGCCGCCGCAGTCCTCGCCGGCGGCGAACAGTCCTGGCGACGCGGTGCTGCAGTCCACATTGAACTCGACACCGCCCATGAGGTAGTGCGCCGTCGGCACCACCTCGACCCGGCCGCCCGCCAGGTCGAAGCCGCAGTCGCTGCAGCGGTTGACCATGCCCGGGAAGGTCTTGGCGACCTTCTCCGGCCCGAGGTGGCTCATCTGGATGTAGACCCCGCCCATCGGTCCGGTCCGGCCGGCCCGCATCTCGGCGTAGATGCCGCGGCTGACCACGTCGCGCGTCGCGCGCTCGCCGCGTGCGTCGTAGTTGGTCATGAAGCGGTCGCCGTCGCCATTGAGCAGCCAGCCGCCGGCTCCGCGCAGGCCTTCTTCGAGCACCGTGCCGGTCATGCGGGTATCGGGGCCGCCGAGCAGGCCGGTCGGATGGAACTGCACCATCTCCATGTCGCGCAGGCTCAGGCCGTAGCGCATCGCCATGGCCAGGCCGTCGCAGGTCTTGTCGCCCGACGGCGTGTGATAGCGATACATGGTCGGGCCCGCGCCGGTCGCGAGCAGCACGGCTTTGGCCTGCACGAAGCGGTAGGTGCCGCGGCGCATGTCGATGAACAGCACGCCCGCGATGCCGGAACCGTCCGCGGCGGGGATCAACTCGATCGCGCGATGCTCTTCCATCTCTTCCACGTCGAGCGCGCGCACCTGCTCCATCAGCCGGTTGATGATCTCGATGCCGGTCAGGTCGGCCTTGTGCACGGTCCGGTCGAAGCTCTGGCCCGCGAATGCCTTCTGGTGCAGCGTGCCGTCGGGATTGCGGTCGAAGAAGCAGCCGATCTCGTTCTCGAGTTCGCGCACGCGCTCGACCGCGCCTTCCACGAGCCGCCAGGCCAGGTCCTGCCGGGGCAGCCACTTGCCGCCCTCGATCGTGTCCATGAAGTGGCGTTCGACCGAATCGCCGGAGGACAGCGCCACGTTGTAGCCGCCCTGCACCATGCGCGTACAGCCGCATTTGCCGAGCAGGCCCTTGACCGCCACCGACACCTTCAGCGCCGGGTTGGCCTTCTTGGCGTGCAGCGCTGCGAACAGGCCGGCCCCGCCGGTCCCGAGGATCAGGATGTCCGTCTTGTGATTTTCGATTTGCATTCAGATTACCCCCAGGGCAAAGACCACGCCGACGAGCAGCGACAGCGCACCGCCCCAGCCGATCCACGACAGCCGGGCGTCGCGCGTGGAACTCCACGGCAGCAGTTCCAGCGCCAGCAGCCGCAGGCCGAAGCACATGTGAATGGACAGCAGCAGCACCAGCCCCCATTCCCCGAACTTGACCGCGCCCATGTCGGCGAACTTCAGGAACGCGTCCATGCGGGCACGCTGGTCCAGCGCGAGGCCGAGGACATAGAAATGCGCGGGAAGAAAGATGCCGAGCGCGAGCCCCGAGAGCCGATGGCCCAGGAACGCCCAGTACGCGCGATGGTTGCGTGGTGACTTCATGACCAGAGCCCTCCGACCGCCGCCACCGCGCGCAGCCCCATGGCCAGCAGCACCAGGCCGAACAGCAGGCACACCACCGATGCGCCGCTGCGGCTCAGCCGCGCCCATTCGATGAGGATGTTGCGCAGGCCGATCGGCACGTGGACCGCCACGCTGAGCACGAACAGCGAATAGAACGGAATCCAGATCCAGCTACCCTGCGTGCGCGAGAGGATCTCGGCCGCCGTCAGCCCGCCGCGCACCGCGTAGAGGATGACGCCCAGGTGCACCAGCACGAACGGCGCCATGACCATGGCCGTAAGACGCTGGAGGGCGAAGAGACGCTGCTCCATGGTCAGCCCCCTCCCTTCAGGAACTGCAGCAGCGCATTCTTCTTCAGGCCCGCGATGCTGCCCGTCGGGCTCAGGCTGACCGGGCAGTGCGTCATGCAGTTGCCCTGCGTATGGCAGGCATTGCAGCCGCTGCCGGAGGTCGCCTTGCGCAGCACGTCCTTGGGGTCCGCGTGGCGCTCGTCGTTGAACAGCGTCCAGGCGCGGTTCAGCGCGGCCGGGCCGAGGTACTCCTTGTCCCACGACACCACATCGCAGGCCGCATAGCAGACCCCGCAGTTGATGCATTCGATCGCGGCGTCGGCCATCTTGCGCTTGCGGCTGGCCGGCGACACGGCCGCCGGCGGGTCGTCGCGCGTGGCCGTGCCGACGAAGGTGTTGCCGGCCTTCTTCCACTTGTCGAAGAACTCCGACATGTCGACCACGAGATCCTTGATGCGCGGCATATTGCGCAGCGGCTCGATCACGATCACGCCGTCCTCTTCCACGCGGCTCACGTGCGTGCGGCAGGTCCAGCGCGGACGGCCGTTGACGGTCATCGCGCAGGAGCCGCACACGCCCACGCGGCACGCGAAGCGGTAGGACAGCGTCGGATCGAGGCGGCGCTGCACCTCGGTGACCACATCCAGCACGGTCTGGTTCTCGCGCCATGGCACCTCGTAGGTGGTGAAACTCCCCTCTTCGGTGCCGCGTGCAATGCGCACCGTGAGCATGCGCTGCGCGGCCTTTGTCGCCTCCATCACTGTCTCCCCCCTTGTGTCGTTCAATGCGCCGATGCACCGGCCTGGTTGCGCGCGAACACCGGCGCGGGCTCGCCTTCCATCCGGACGTTGATGCAGGCAGGCTTGCCGCTGCCGAGCGCCGCCTGCAGCGCCGGCGCCAGGGCATCGATGCGCTCGACGAACGCACCGAATCCGCCCAGTCCGGCCACCGCGGCGTCATAGCGCGCCGTGGCGCTCAGCCCGCAGCCGATCAGCCGGTCTTCGCCGTAGGTGCGCTGCTGGATGACGTGTTCCGCGTTCCAGCGCAGGTCGTTGCCGATCACCGCAATGACGCCGGCCTGTTCGCGTACCGCGGTGTCGAACTCGGAAAGGTGGAAGCCGGCGGTGCCATCGCCCATCAGCAGGACGACCGTGGCCCCGGGCCGGGCGATCTTCGCGGCGATGGCATAGCAGATGCCGCCGCCGATCGCGCCGGACACCCCGTTGATGATGCGCGTCGGCGCGGTGCAGAACGCCTGCGCCCACTGGCCGAACTCGCCGCCGTCGCAGACCAGGATCGGTTCGGGTACACCGCCGAGGAATTGATTGACGGATTCGCACAAGGCACGCGGATGGATATCCCGTTTCGATCCGGCCGGGGCCGTGCCGCGTTCGAGACGGGCGGATGCAACACGCTCGATCCACGCGACGCGATCGTGCCCGGGCGGTCGCGACGCTTGCTCAAGCCGCTCGAGCGCGACCGACACATCCGACACGCAGCGCGCGGCAAGGCGGTCGCCGAGCAGCCTTTCCGCGCGGCGCAGCATGTCCACGTCCGGGTCGATCGCCACGACACGCGCCGTCTTGCCAAAGACGCTCTCGCGGCCAAACCCGACCGTAAAGTCGAGGCGCTTGCCGAGCAGGACGATCAGGTCGGCTTCCGCGACGACCTCGGCGATCGCGCCCAGCGACGGGTCGCGCAATCCGCGCGGACTTTCCATCGGCACGATCGGCGCGTTCAGGGCCTGGCTGTGTGCCGGCAGGGCCCGGCGAATCCGGTCCCGGCACAGCGAGGGCCCGGCGAGGATCAGCGGCCGGCGTGCCTGGCCCAGCAACTGCGCGATGGTCTCGATGGTGTTCGCGGCCGGCTCCGCCGGCTTTGCATCGGGCATCTGCGCGGGCAAGGCATCGAGGCCGGATTCGCGCGTCATCAGGTCGAACGGCAGTGCAAGGTGAACCGGGCCGCGGCGGTCGGCTAGTGCCGTCGACACGGCGGTGTCCAGGGTGGACACCAGCGACCTGGCATCGGTCACGCGCCTGGACCATTTGGTCAGCGGCGCGGTCATGGCAGCCTGGTCCAGCTCCTGGAACGCACCCATGCCGTCTTCGGCCACGGACGAGTCGCCCGACAACACCAGCACGGCGCTTTCCGCCTGCGCAGCCGAGAACAGCGGCGCAATGCCGTTGGCGATGCCCGGCGCGGCGGTCAGCAGCGCCACGCCGAGTTCGCCCGTCACCTGCGACCAAGCGTCCGCCATGAAGACGGCCGCGGCTTCATGGCGGACATGGACGATGCGGATCCCGGCATCGATGCACGCATCGTAGAGCGGCATGATCTGGTTGCCGGACAGGCTGAAGATGGTGGTCACACCCCGGCGTGCCAGCGCACGAATGACGAGTTCCGAACCGAGCATCTGTCTCCGTACCCGACCGTTCTTTTCCGGCCGTGGTCTTCTGTGGTTGGGTTGAATAAAGTTTAAGTAATCGATATTTCTGAATCAATTGGATATAAGTTGATATTTTTTGAAGTTAAGCTCGCAATGTGACTTACAGATACCTCATTGCGCCGGACTGTCAGACCTGGGCCGGTGGACGGAACGCGAATCCCTGCGAGAACGACTCCCTCAGATACTCGACGAACACCTGCGAGACGCGCGACGCGTGTGCGGAATACGGCCGGATGGCATAGAGCCAGTCCCCGAATGCCCCGGTCGCACGCCACTGCGGCAGCAGTTCGACGAGCCTCCCGCTTGCCAGCGCCGACTGGGCACTGAAGTCCGGCAGCAGCGCGATGCCGAGGCCTTCGATCGCGGCATCGCGCAATGCCTCGCTGTTATTGACCGCCAGCGGGCCGGCAACGGGGACCGTGACCGGATCGGCATGCCCCGCGCCCGCGTCCCCCGCATCCTGCGCCTCCGGCACAAAGGTCCACGTGGCGGTGCCTTGCCGGCGGGGATAGTGCAGGCAGGCATGATCGGCCAGTGCCTCGGGCGATTCGGGCGCGCTTCGCGTCCTGAGGTAGGACCGGCTGGCCACCAGCACCGTGCGCGTGGCCGCCAGCGTCCAGGCGACATGGGTTTCGGGCGGCGCGGACGTATGCCGCACGGCAATGTCAAAGCCTTCCTGCGCGAGCGGGCGCAGGCGGTCGGACATGTCCAGCTCGACTTGGATCTGTGGATAGCGGCGCAGGAACCCGGGCAGCAGCGGCACCAGTTGCTGCCTGGAAAACGCCACCGGCGCGGTGACGCGCAGGAAGCCGCGCGGGGCGCCCGCCAGGTCGCGGACATTGGCGTAGCCGGAGGCGATCTGCTCGAAGGCGCCCCGCATCGAATCGACCAGTTGCCGGCCGGCATCCGTCAGCGTGGCGCTGCGCGTGGTGCGCTGCACGAGCGTGATGCCGGCGGCCTTCTCCAGGTCGGCGATGTGCTGGCTCATCGAAGCCTTGCTCACACCGAGCCGCGCGGCAGCCTTGCTGAAACTGCCCTGCTGCTGCAGCACTACCAGCCAGTGCAGGTGCTCCCAAAGCTCCTCTACGTTGGTTTTTGTCATGTTCTGGCTCCTTTCGCATCACATGCAGCGCCTATAGTTCGCATCTATAGCATGCCAGTATCAAAAAATCCTGAACAGTGAGTTCGGCGCCGGGTGGCTAGCGGTGTATCCCCCGCCTTCCTACACTCGCCTCATTCCCAGACAGGCGGCCTTAGCAGGCCCGCCAGACCCGCACAGGAGATTTCCATGACCGCGCCCTACAGCGATTCCGCAGACGTTATCCACTTCGTTTCCGGCGAACGCTTCGCGGGTTCAGGCACGCGCTCGCAGGCCGTGTTCAATCCGGCGACCGGCGCGGTGGCGCGGCAGGTCCGGCTCGGCACGGTGGAGGACATCGATGCCGCGGTGGCCAGCGGGCTGGCGGCATTCCCCAGGTGGGCCGACACGCCGCCGATCCGCCGCGCCCGCGTCATGCTGAAGTTCCTGGAGCTGATGAACCAGCACAAGGACGAGCTGGCCGCCATCATCACGGCCGAGCACGGCAAGGTCTTGAGCGACGCCGCCGGTGAAGTCAGCCGCGGCATCGACATCATCGAGTTCGCCTGCGGCATCCCGCAGTTGCTCAAGGGTGATTTCACGGATCAGGTCTCGACCGGCATGGACAACTGGACGCTGCGCCAGCCGTTGGGCGTGGTGGCCGGCATCACGCCGTTCAACTTCCCGTGCATGGTGCCGTGCTGGATGTTCCCGGTGGCGATCGCCGCCGGCAACTGCTTCATCCTGAAGCCGAGCGAACGCGACCCGTCGGCGTCGCTGTTCATGGCCCGGCTGCTCAAGCAGGCCGGCCTGCCCGACGGCGTGTTCAACGTCGTGCAGGGCGACAAGACCGTGGTCGACGCATTGCTTCATCACGCCGATGTCAAGGCGGTGAGCTTCGTCGGCTCCACGCCGATCGCCAACTACATCTACGAGACCGGCGCGCGTCTGGGCAAGCGCGTGCAGGCGCTGGGCGGCGCCAAGAACCACATGGTGGTGATGCCGGACGCCGACATCGACCAGGCCGTGGACGGCCTGATCGGCGCGGCATACGGTTCCGCCGGCGAGCGTTGCATGGCGATCTCGGTCGCGGTGCTGGTCGGGGACGTCGCCGACAAGATCATGCCGAAGCTGGAGGCACGCGCGCGCGAACTGGTAATCCGCAACGGCATGGATGCCGCCGCCGAGATGGGCCCGGTCGTCACCGGCCAGGCGCTCGAACGCATCGAGAACTACATTGCGCTCGGCGTGGAGGAAGGCGCGAAGCTGGTGGTCGACGGCCGCAACTACAAGGTGCCGGGACACGAGCAAGGCTTCTTTACCGGTGGCACGCTGTTCGACAACGTCACCCCCGAGATGCGCATCTACAAGGAAGAGATCTTCGGCCCCGTACTGTCTTGCGTGCGCGTGGGCGATTTCGCGCAGGCCGTGAAGCTGGTCAATGACCATGAGTTCGGCAACGGCGTGGCCTGCTACACGCGCGACGGCCAGGTTGCGCGCGAGTTCGCGCGCCGCATCGAGGTCGGCATGGTCGGCATCAACGTGCCGATCCCCGTGCCGATGGCCTGGCATGGCTTTGGCGGCTGGAAGCGCTCGCTGTTCGGCGACATGCACGCCTATGGCGAGGAAGGCGTGCGGTTCTACACGCGCCAGAAGAGCGTCATGCAGCGCTGGCCCGACGATACGACGCGGGGGGCGGAGTTCGCGATGCCTACGGCGAAGTAAAGGTTCTTGGGCTGTTGTTCTTGGCAGGCGCCGCTGGTTCGCTGGCGTAGCCGGCGGGGGGGCTCGTCGTGCTTGGCATGCGCTGTTGTTTCGCCGGCGTAGCCGGTAGGGTTTTGATTGGTGTGTCGTTCTTGGCAGACTCTGCCGTTTCGCCGGCGTAGCCGGCGACCTACTTCTTGTCCGAGCGACAAGAAGTAGGCAAGAAACGCGTCGCCTGAGCGGCTGGCTATCAACGAGGCGCTTCTATGGTTCCTGCGGCGTTGGTCTCGCGAAACGTGATCGCCGTTCGAACCTGCTACGCCTAGTGAGTCAGAACCTGTGCCTCCGATAACCGGCTTTTGTACGATCCCCAAGTTGGACTCGGGTACAGCGTTCCAACAGCGCCAGCGGTCGGACGCCTTCGGCTGCGCTGCGCGCGCGTCCTAGTCGGGATGCGGGCGGCATCAACGTTGCCGGCGCGGTGCTTCCCACCCCCTCTCGCCACTTCCCCATATCGCCCTTACTGTTTTCCTCCGAGCCGCGCGCAGCGCAGCGTAGAAAACTGTTACCTATGTGCTTGAACTGTTCTGTTACCTATGTGGGTGAACCGTACCCGAAGACGCGTTTTTGCCTCCTTTTGCCGCTCGGGCAAAAGGAGGTCGCCGGCTACGCCGGCGAAACGGCAGCGTCGGCCAAGGTCGACGACCGGTCAAATCAAGACTCCCCGGCCAGAAGCACCAACTCCCGCTCAAATCAAAACCCTGCGGGCTACGCCTGCGAAACAGCGACGCCAGCTACCTTACCCCCGCGCCGAGCTTGAACTCTGCAACGGCCTCCGCCAGCGTGTGGGCCTGCTCGTTCAACAGCGAGGAGGCCGCGGTCGCCTGCTCCACCAAGGCGGCGTTCTGCTGCGTTGCCTGCTCCATCTCTTCAACAGCCTGGTTGATCTGGCTGATACCCGTGGCCTGTTCGCCCATGGACGTGCTGATTTCACCAATCAGCGCAGTGACCCGGCGAATACCATCGTCGATCTCTTTCATCGCCTCGCCCGCCGCCTGGACACGTTGAGCGCCCGACTGGACGCTGACATCGGATGCCTCGATCAGCGCCTTGATCTCCTTGGCGGCGGTCGCGCATCGATGGGCCAGGCCACGCACTTCGCTCGCCACCACTGCAAAGCCCTTCCCATGCTCGCCTGCGCGCGCCGCTTCAACGGCCGCATTCAGTGCCAGGATATTGGTCTGGAAGGCGATGCCATCGATGACACCGATGATCTCCACGATCTTCGCGGAAGACTGCGCGATGTCCTCCATGGTCGCCACCACATCGGAAACCACCGTACCCCCTCTTGCCGCGGCCTCGCTGGCGGATGAGGCAAGACGTGTGGCCTGCACCGTCGCCTCGGCGGATCGTCTCACCGAGCCAGTCAATTCGGACAGCGAAGCGACAGTCTCCTCCAGATTGCTGGCCGCCATTTCGGTCCGGCGCGACAGATCCTGATTGCCGGCTTCAATTTCTCTGGTCGCAATCTTCACGGACTCGCTGCCATGGCGGATCCGCAACAGCACGCCCCCGAGTTTTTCGACGAAGGTATTGAAGGAGACCGCGATCTGCGTCACCTCGTCGCGGCCTGCGGCGGGCAGGCGTTGCGTCAGGTCCCCGTCGCCGGATCCGATCTCGTTCATCGCATCCCGAACGCCGGATAGCCGGCTGAATGCCTGCGCGGTGAGCACGCCACTCAGCACCGCGGCAATGGCCGCCAACAGCACGATGGCGATGGTCGAGGCCTTGACCACACTGTCCAGGGCCGCCGTGGCTTCTGTCTTGTCGAGCGCCACTACCAGTTGCCAGTTGGTGCCATGGATGGGCTTGGCGCGCAGCAGCTTTGACGCGCCGTCCAGCTCCACCTCAAGCGGTGTCGTCTCTTTCGTCAGCGAGGCCAGAGTCTGCGGCGTCAGTGCCGGCGACAGCTCGATCGCCGGCTTCCGGAGGTACTTGTCCTGCGGGTGTGCCAGGATGTTTCCGTCCTTGTCCACCACAAAGCCCAGGCTCTGCGGGGTCGGATGCACCGCGGCAACGACGGCGCGAACGCCATCCAGAGACACGACCGCCGATACCACGCCCTCCAATGCGCCGTTGCGCACGATCGGTGCGGCGAACGAGACAAAGGGCTTGCCGCTCGCGGCATCGGCGTAGGGCGTGGACACGATCTGCTTCCCGGCCGCCACGGTTTCCTTGTACCAGGGGCGCGCGGTCGGATCAAAGCCTTCCGGCATCCGGTCCTTGCTGGCGACAAAGGACTTGTCCTTCCAGCCAGCCGTGGTAATCGGGAATGCGCCGGCCCTCTGCAACTGGCGGACAATGCCCTGCGGATCGCCAGGGGCAATCTGTTCGGCCGCGGCACTCACCATCGTGGCCTTTGCCGCGACCCACTCATCGAGCGCCAGGGCATGGCCTGTCGCGATGGCGTCGAGGTTCTGCTGAATCGTTTCGAGATTGCTGTTGCGAACGATGACATACGTCACGCCGGCAGTCAGTGCCAGGGCAGTCACGACGATGCCGGTGGAAATGGCCTGAATCTTTGAGCGAATGGATGGAAGCATGCGAAGGTAAGGATCTCTGGTAGGCGGTCAGGGCTCTGGTGATCGATGCGAACTTGTCCATCTGAATCCGCACTTCCAATCGGCATCACGCGGATCGGAGATGGAGCAAAAAAAGCCCGGAAGAACCGGGCTGATTGCGCAAACTTGCGAGCGCTCAGAACTTGTGGCGAACGCCGACCACAGCGCCGAACTGATTCTTGCCTGGCACCACTTGCTCGCTTGACGATGCACCCAGCACATCGTTGAAGCCGTTCACGCCCAGCGCCGAGCGTGCATTGCTGTTCACCGCGTAAGCCATGGATGCGTACACGTCGGTACGCTTGGACAAGACATAGTCGGCGGTCGCAACGAATTGCCAAGGGTTGCCGACGTGAGCGTTGGCGAGGTTCTGGTAGTACGCCGCTCCGGTCAGCGAGAACGACGGTGTCAGCTGATAACCCAGGCCAGCCCAGGCGAGGTTGGCATAGGTATTCGCCGCACCGGCAGTACCTGGCAGGGAAGCGCCGTTGAACGAGCGCGCATAACGGTAGCCGGCATAGAGTTTGGCCGGGCCAAACGCATAGGTGCCGGCAAGCGCCGCGCGACGGATCAGCTGGTTGCTTGACAGTGCGGCGGCGGACGACTGGTTGGTCTGGTCGTACACGGCACCGATCGAGAACGGGCCTGCGGCATAGACGGCCATCACCGAGTACTCGCGGCCATTGGTGAAGTTGCCGGGGACTTCCGCGTTGTTGTAGTTGAAGCTGTACAGGCCGGTCACCGTCAGGCCACCGAAGTTGCCGACATACTTGGCCGAGTTGTCTGCGCGCTGGCCAAGCATGAACGGGTCCTGTGCGCCGATTGCGAAGCGACCCGCGTTGCCCATCGGGTCGAATGCGCCAGAGAAATCCCAGAACGGAGCCGTGTGGCGACCCAGGGTCAACTGGCCCCACCGGCTTTGCAAGCCTACGTATGCGGCGCGGCCGAACAGCCGACCGCCCTGGGCCATCTTTCCGTCATCCGTGCTGAAGCCGCTCTCCAGCGTGAAGATGCCCTTCAGCCCGCCGCCCAGATCCTCTACGCCGCGCAGGCCCCAGCGCGAACCCGACTGGTTGCCCGATTGCATGGCCACCAGACTGGAACTGGCCTTGGCCGCGTTCGGGACGCTATTCAGGTATTCGATCCCGACGTCAACCACGCCGTAAAGCGTCACGCTGGATTGGGCATGGGCGCCAGCCGATGCGAGCAGGCCGGCGGAAATGGCGATTAGTTTGAGCCTCATGTTTTCCTTGTTTGAAAGTTCTTCAGAAATGCGCTAATGGAGGCTATTGGCCCGGTGCGGCTTTTGCTGGCCGATGCGCAGCCTCCCCTACGCAAAGGACATGGCCGACCGGTATCTGCGGTATTCCAGACGCAATCAGTCCGGCGGCAGCACCAACGACGGCGGCAGCATGCCGAGGCGAAACCATCCGACCTGACGGCTTGAAAGAGCGGGAAATGCGGGCACCGCGCCGAATGCGGTGCCCATTGATCGCGTGACGCCCTGGTGCTTGCCGGATTCCGGCCGTCAGACCGGGATCTTCTTCTCGTAGTCGATGCTGGTGGACGCGAGCAGCAGGCCGACACCGCAGGCGGCAAAGAACATCAGCGCCAGGAAGTAGGAGCCGGTGGCCTGGACGATCAGGCCGACGATGATCGGCACGCTGATGCCGGCGATGTTGCCGCCCAGGTTCATCACGCCGCCGAGGAAGCCGACCTTGTTACGGGTGCCCAGCATCGACGGCACGGACCAGAACAGGCCGCACCAGCGCAGGAAGAACAGGGTCGAGGACAGCAGCACGACAACCAGCACGGGATCGGTGACATAGGCCACCGAGAAGATCGACACCGTGGCCACCACGGCGGCGATGCCGAACAGCGTGCGCATGACGATGTTGGGACGTCCCCCGGCTTCTTTCCACTTGTCGGCAATCCAGCCGCCGATCAGTTCGCCGACGAAGCCCGCGAAGAAGATGAGGAAGCTGGCGCCGCCCATCTGCTTGAGGTCGAAGCCGCGCGCCTTGCTCAGGTAGGTGGGCATCCAGGTCAACAGGCCGTAGAACACGGCGTTGAAGCACATCCAGCTGACGGCCATGCACCAGACCGAGCGGTACTTGAAGAAGTCCAGCGAACGGCCGCTCAGATTGGCCGGCTCCTCGCTGTGCTCCAGGGCAAGCGCGTCCTCGATATGACGGGCTTCCTGTTCATTGACGCCACGGTGTTCGCGCGGCGAATTGCGGATGTACCACCATGCCACGAAGCCGGCCAGCACCGTGCCCACACCCGCCACCACGAACGACAGGCGCCACGACCCAAGTTCGCTGATCAGCCCGGCGATGATGAGCGAGCCGAGCGCCGCGCCCAGCGGTGCGCCGCCGTCCAGCAGCGTGGCGCCGCGGCCGCGTTCGTTCCTGGTCATCCAGATGGCATTGAGCTTGCCGCCGGCCGGGTAGATCGGCGCTTCGGCGGCGCCGAGCCCGAGCCGGGTCAGCATCAGCGAGGTGGCGTTGGTGCAGGCCGCCGCGATCGCCTGGAAGAAGCCCCAGAACACGGTGGCGCAGGCAATCACGATGCGCGGCTTGTACTTGTCGGCCAGCATGCCGCCCGGCACCTGCATGAATGCGTAGGTCCAGAAGAATGAACTGAGGATCAGCCCCTGCATGGCAGGGCTCAGGTCGAACTCCTTCGCGATCAACGGCATGGCCACCGACAGCGACGCACGGTCGATGTAGTTGATGGCGACCAGCAGCAGCATCATCAGGAAGATTTTCCAGCGCACGCTGCTGCGCGGAATCGCCATCGTCGTGGCGGTGCTTGTCGATTGCATGACGGGGTCTCCTTGTCCTTGTGTCCTTCGATTTGAGGCGTTTTGATTAAGGTGTCGCGCAACCGGGCGGAGTATAAGATACGTAATCTGTAATTACAATTGCTGTAAGTGCATGATTTGTATGTAGTGTTTATAGGGTATGTCACGATATCGGGGGATTCCCGGTGATCGCGCGGAGGCTGCCCGCCGCAAGTCGGGAACACGCTGATTGCATATTTCCGCCAGCGCCGGATCACTGTATATTCATACAGCCCCGCAATCCTCTGCCCGTTCCGCGCCTTGTCCGCCACGCCAACCGATCCGCCCCGCTATACCGTCGCCGTTCGCACGCTGTGCGAATTCACGGCCAAGGCGGGCGACCTCGACCTGCGCTTCACGCCCTCGCCCACCGGGCAGGAAGGCGTGGCGGGCCACGGCGTGGTCACCAGCCGCCGCGGGCCTGGCTATGAGTCCGAGGTGGCGTTGTCGGGCCAGTTCGAAGGCCTGCGCGTGCGCGGCCGCGCCGATGGCTACGATCCCGTGGCCAACCGCGTCGAAGAAATCAAGACCGTGCGCGGCGACAAGGCCGCGATTCCGCAGAACCACCAGGCGCTGCACTGGGCGCAGGCGAAGATCTACGGCTGGCTGCTGTGCGAAGCGCGCAACCTCGCGCAGATCGACGTGGCGCTGGTGTATTTCGACATCCTGAGCCAGCGCGAGCGCGTGCTGAAGGAACGCTGCGACGCGGCGACGCTGCGTGCGTTCTTCGAGGACAGCTGCCGCCGCTTCATGCAATGGGCCGAGCGGGAAGTTGCTCATCGCAGCGATCGCGATGCGGGGCTGCAGGCACTGCGCTTTCCCCACGCCACCTTCCGCGACGGGCAGCGCCTGCTGGCCGAATCGGTCTACAAGGCCAACGCCGGCGCCCGCACGCTGCTGGCACAGGCGCCGACCGGCATCGGCAAATCGATTGGCACCGTGTTCCCGGCGCTGAAGGCCATGCCCACGCAGCGCATCGACAAGATCTTCTTCCTGTCGGCGCGTTCGACGGGCCGCGCCGTCGCGCTGCAGGCCACCACGCAATTGCGCCGCCAGCCCGGTGACGCGCCGCTGCGTGTGCTGGAACTGGTGGCGCGCGACAAGGCGTGCGAGCATCCGGACCTGGCCTGCCACGGCGACTCGTGTCCGCTGGCAAAAGGCTTCTACGACCGGCTGCCCGCCGCGCGCGACGCCGCCAGCCGCGCGGCGCTGCTCGATGGCCACACCGTGCGCGAGATCGCGCGCACGCACGAGGTCTGTCCCTACTACCTTGCCCAGGAGATGATCCGCTGGAGCGACCTGGTGGTGGCCGACTATAACTATTATTTCGACCGCAGCGCCATGCTGTATGCGCTGGCCGCGCTGAACGAATGGCGCGTCAGCGTGCTGGTGGACGAAGCGCACAACCTGGTCGAACGCGGCCGGGCCATGTACACGGTCACGCTCGACCATGCCGTCTTCCGCGGCGTGCGGCTGTCCGCGCCGGGCACGCTGAAGCGCGAGATGAACCGCGTCTACCGGCAATGGAACACGCTCGCCAGCTCCGGCGAGGCCGCCTACGAAACCCGCGATGAGGAACCCGCCGCGTTCATCGAGGCGCTGGCCCGGCTATGCACCGCCATCATCGACGACATGAGCGAGCAACCGCAGCGGCACGACGCCACGCTCGAGCGCTTCTATTTCGATGCGATGCACTTCCTGCGCCTGTCCGAACAGATGACCGAGTACGGCGGCAAGCATTCGCTGTTCGATATCACGCGCACGCCGCGCCACCGCAGCGGCGTGGATGCCGCGCTGTGCGTGCGCAACCTGTTGCCCGCGCCGTACCTTGCACCGCGCTTCGCGGGCGCGCATTCGACCACGCTGTTCTCGGCCACGCTGCAGCCGGCCGACTACTACGGCAACCTGCTGGGCGTGCCGGGCAGTGCCGTGTGGGTGGAGGTGCCGTCGCCATTCCAGGCGGAGCAGCTCGACGTGCACGTCGCGCGCCATATCTCCACGCGCTATGCCCACCGGCAACGTTCGCTGCCGGCCATCGTCGCACTGATGGCCGAACAGTTCGCGCAGCGCCCCGGCAACTACCTGGCTTTCTTCAGCAGCCATGACTATCTCCAGCAGGCCGCCGCCATGCTGGCCGAACGCCATCCCGATATTCCGACCTGGTCGCAGGCACGCGGCATGACCGAGGCCGGGCAGTCGGCATTCCTGGATGCGTTCGCGCCAGGCGGCCAGGGCATTGGCTTCGCGGTGCTGGGCGGCGTGTTCTCGGAAGGCGTCGATCTTCCCGGCGATCGGCTGATTGGCGCATTCGTGGCCACGCTGGGCCTGCCGCAGGTGAACCCGGTCAACGAACAGCTGCGCGAGCGGATGGAAGCCGCCTTCGGCCAGGGCTATGGCTACGACTACGCTTACCTGTATCCGGGCCTGCGCAAGGTGGTGCAGGCGGCCGGCCGCGTGATCCGCACCCGGCAGGACCGCGGCGTGGTCTGGCTGATCGATGACCGCTACACGCGCCCCGAGGTGCAGGACATGTTGCCGTCATGGTGGGATGTTCCGGCAAGCGGTCCGCCAAGGCCGCGGCCCGGCGCTGCTGCCGATTGACCGCTCCGGCGCTGCGCGGGCGGCCAGCTTTCATGCCGGATTACGGCGTATGCGGTGTTGGCCTCGGACGCGGCGAAGGATAAGGAGGCCTCGGCCCGCCACCGGGCACCTCGATGTACGGCGCGACCACGAGCGGATACTGCGCGGCCTCCGGTGCCATGGCCGGCTGCGATCCCGCGCCGCGTTGCGCCTGCGGTGTGGTCCGGAGCTCGGCGCCGCCGCGCTTGCCGTCGCTGATGCCGCCCTGGGTATCCAGCACCATGGGCCGGCTATCCGCGGGCGGCGCGGCGAACGCTGCCGATGATGCCGCGGCCAGCAGCATCGCGATCGCCGCGGCGGCGCTCAGCGCGCGGATCATGGGTAAAAGCATGAACGCTCCTGTCGGTCGTGTCGAAGCTGGCCGCCACCGGAGCCATGGGTCTGGCGGCGCGTTTCGCCTCCGCAGTATAGGCCGTGCCGATGGCTATGCCATCGCATGGCGTACGTCACGCTACACCGGGCATGATGTCGCGATCAGGGCTCGAAGGGCGGGCGCCAGCGCTCAGGGGCTGAGCGGACTGGCTGCCCCGCCCTGTTCCGGTCCGTCAGTATGGCGGGCTGACCACCATATACTGCGATCCCTGCGGCGCGTACCAGGTAGCGCCGCATTGCTGGTACACCATGCCGCCATAGTTCACCGGCACGCAGCCCGTCGGCACGGTTCGGACCATGGAGCCCACCACTGCCGACGTGACCGCCACGGTGGCCGTCACGGCCGCGGCCGTTGCCACCGGATGGTAGCCGTTGTCCCAGCCGCAACATCCGCTGTTGTTGTTGACGTTCACGTTCACGTTGCGATTGGAGTTGACGTTGGTGTTGCGGCTGGTATTGACGTTGTTCACGCTGGTGCTGCGGACATTGTTGGTCCGCGCGTCGGCGCGCTGGTTGTCGACCTGCCGCGCGCCGCGCGCCTCACCACCACCACCACCACCACCACCACCACCACCCCGTGCGCCGCCGGCATGAGCGCCGCCGCCACGCTCGCCGCCCTGTCGCGCCTGCGCCGGGAGCGTCCACCCGGCCGTCGCCAGCCCCAGGACGGCCAGACTTACCACGAATCGCTTGCAGGATATGTATGTCATGGCATCGCTCCTTTACCGGGGCTTGACGGGAACGAATTCCGCCACCTTGGCGTCCTGCGGCGGCTTGAACGCGAAGACATCGTTGCCGAACTTCGCATTCGGCTTCCACTTGTAGAGCGTGACCGACTGAGGCCGGGCCTCGTCGGCGCGATTGGTGATGACCAGCTTGCGTGGCAGCGGCCGGGCTCCGGTGGCGATCCAGATCTGCCAGTCGATCTGGCCCTGCCGGAACACGTAGTGGTCGCAGACATCGCCGCCGACGAAGTCCTGGCCGGCGTTCATCGCCGATTGCATGTTGTCGAGCGGCGCGGCGTCGGTGCCCCACAGGAACAGGTCGGCCGAAGGGAGTTCAACCCCGTAGCGATCGCGCAGGCGGTGGGCAAGCACGCCCAGGTTGTCATCGAACTTGGCCTGCGAATAGTACTTCTGCGCAGGCGCGTAGAGCGTCACGGTCTTCCCGTCATAGATGAGATCGCGACTCGAGTTGGCGGTGCGCATCTGGGCACGGATCTTGTTCGGCCGCTGCACGTCGAGATCCGCGTTCGCGCTGTGCTGAAGCTTCTGGCCGTCCGCCAGCACTCTCTCGCCCGACAGTTCGATCATCACCTCGAACTGCTTCAGCGTTTGCAGGTACTTGCCCATGTTGTCCAGTGCCTGGATGGCCGCGGGATCGACGGCTTTGGCATCGGCCGGCGCGGTGCCTGCCGGCGTCTGCGCCGGGGCGGCGGCCTGCGCCGGAGGACTCGCCGGCGGGTTGGAAGACTGCGGCGGCGTGGTGCTGCACGCTGCCAGCGTGACAACAAGCAAGCTCAGAGCTTTGATGCGTGCCATGAAGTTCTCCGTTGGAACGGCCCTTGGTTTCACCGGACACCAACGCGCAATGTCCACCTCATCCACCTCGGTCCGGCGGACGCGCGCGATCAGGCGTTGCATGGAAGGCCAGCTTGCGCGTACTGACTGCCCCGCCCGAATGCCCGTCTTGTGGCACAGCCGCAGCCACAGTGAATGCCATTCTCCACGACAGCGACGCGAGGCGAAGTGAAACTTTTGCTAGCGGGCATTTATTCGATTCGATGCCACAGGTGCTGCAAGGGATACAAACCCCTCTGCGACGCCCGGGAAATGGCCCCGTGATTCGATGCGTTGTCAGATAGCTCACCAGCTCACTTGTCTTGCCACGTGACCAGATAGGTACCTTGTCCGTTTTGACGCAGCCCCTTCTCCACATTATTTCTCAATATATGAGAGTTAATCTTACATATTGATATTTAAGAATCCGAGGAGTAATCTTGCGTCGCAGCGCAGGCGCATTCCCGTCCCCCGACGGCAATGTCCTGGCCTGCGACACACAGCACTTCACAGAAAGGGGGTTCGCCGCCAAGGCGGCCCCGAGGACGGAGGCTCCATTGGCAAATCGAAAACTGAAGGCCGCGATCATCGGATCGGGCAATATCGGCACGGACTTGATGATCAAGATCCTGCGCCACGGCAAACACCTGGAAATGGGCGCCATGGTCGGCATCGACCCCGCGTCGGACGGCCTCGCGCGCGCCGCCCGCATGGGCGTGGCCACCACGCATGACGGCGTGGAAGGCTTGCTGAACCTTCCCGTATTCCAGGACATCGACGTGGTGTTCGACGCCACCAGCGCGGGCGCCCACATCAGGAACGACGCGCGGCTGCGCGAGGTGAAGCCGGACATCCGCATGATCGACCTGACGCCGGCGGCCATTGGCCCGTACTGCGTGCCGGTGGTCAACCTGGAAGCCCGTCTCGACGCGCGCAACGTGAACATGGTCACCTGCGGCGGACAGGCCACCATTCCGATGGTCGCCGCGGTGTCGCGCGTGGCGAAGGTGCACTACGCGGAGATCGTCGCGTCGATCAGCAGCAAGTCGGCCGGACCGGGCACGCGCGCCAACATCGACGAATTCACCGAGACCACGTCGAAGGCCATCGAGGTCATCGGTGGCGCGGCCAAGGGCAAGGCCATCATCGTGCTGAACCCGGCGGAACCGCCGCTGATCATGCGCGACACCGTCTACGTGCTGAGCGATGCCGCCAACCAGACCGAAGTCGAAGCCTCGATCAACGACATGGCCGCCGCCGTGCAGGCGTATGTGCCGGGCTACCGGCTCAAGCAGCGCGTGCAGTTCGACGTGATCGCACCCGACGCACCGCTGAACATTCCGGGCCTGGGCCGCTTCAGCGGCCTCAAGACCTCGGTGTTCCTGGAGGTGGAAGGCGCGGCGCACTACCTGCCCGCCTACGCCGGCAATCTCGACATCATGACTTCCGCCGCGCTCGCCACCGCCGAGCGCATGGCGCAATGCGCACTGAACGCCTGAGGAGACACGCCATGGCTTTCAACCCCGGCAAGAACCTTTATATCTCCGACGTGACGCTGCGCGATGGCAGCCACGCCATCCGTCACCAGTACTCGATCCAGAACGTCAAGGACATCGCCCGCGCGCTGGACCAGGCACGGGTGGATTCGATCGAAGTGGCACACGGCGACGGCCTGCAGGGCTCCAGCTTCAACTACGGCTTCGGCGCCCACACCGATCTCGAATGGATCGAGGCGGTCGCCGGCGAGATCGAACACGCGCAGATCGCCACGCTGCTGCTGCCCGGCATCGGCACGATCCACGATCTTGAAAATGCCTACAAGGCCGGCGCGCGCATCGTCCGCGTCGCCACGCATTGCACGGAAGCCGATGTGTCGCGCCAGCACATCGAACGCGCGCGCGAGCTCGGCATGGACACCGTGGGCTTCCTGATGATGAGCCACATGACCACGCCGGAAAACCTCGCCGTCGAAGCGAAGAAGATGGAAGCGTACGGCGCCACCACCATCTACGTGGTGGACTCGGGCGGCGCGCTGGGCATGCAGGACGTGCGCGACCGGTTCCGTGCGCTGAAGGCGGTACTCGATCCGGACACGCACACGGGCATCCATGCCCATCACAACCTGTCGCTGGGCGTGGCCAACTCGATCGTGGCCGTGGAAGAGGGCTGCGATCGCATCGACGCATCGCTGGCCGGCATGGGCGCCGGCGCCGGCAACGCACCGCTGGAAGTGTTCATCGCCGCCATCGAGCGCCTGGGCTGGGAGCACGGTACGGACCTGTACAAGCTGATGGACGCCGCCGACGACATCGTGCGCCCGCTGCAGGACCGCCCGGTCCGCGTGGATCGGGAAACGCTGGCGCTCGGCTATGCCGGCGTGTATTCCAGCTTCCTGCGCCACTCCGAAGTCGCCGCGAACAAGTACGGCCTGAAGGCCGTGGACATCCTCGTCGAACTGGGCAAGCGCCGCATGGTGGGCGGCCAGGAAGACATGATCGTCGACGTTGCGCTGGATCTGCTCAAGAACGGGTAAGGCAGGGCCGCCCGGGCATCACAAGATGCCCCGGGCATGCGAACAAGCAGAGGAAGACAATGAGACAAAGTGAGACCAGCCCGCAAGTGGGCGGATTTACAGCATCGCAGGCATCCAGGGACAGCCTGATCTCCGGCAGCGACCGCCGCCGCGCGCTGATGGGCAGCGCCGTCGGCAGCACCATCGAGTGGTACGACTATTTTCTCTATGGGACGATGTCGGCCACGGTGTTCGGCAAGCTGTTTTTCCCGTCCGACGATCCGGTCACCAGCCAGTTGCTGGCACTGGCATCGTTCGCGCTCGCGTTCCTGATCCGGCCGCTGGGCGGCATCGTGTTTGCCCACATCGGCGACCGCATCGGCCGCAAGAAGACGCTGGCGGTGACGCTGGCCATCATGGGGTTGTCAACGGTGCTGATTGGCCTGACGCCGACCTATGAAAGCGTCGGCATCTGGTCGCCGATCCTGCTGACGCTGCTGCGCCTGCTGCAAGGCCTGGCGCTTGGCGGCGAATGGGGCGGCGGCCTGCTGCTGGCCGTGGAGTACTCGCCACCCAACCGGCGCGGCTTCTACGGTGCCGTGCCGCAGATCGGCGCGCTGATCGGCCTGGCACTCGGCAACCTGATCACCGCCGCGCTCAGCACGGCGTTCTCGGAAACGACGTTCCTCGCCTACGGCTGGCGCATTCCGTTCGTGCTGTCCATCGTGCTCGTGATGCTCGGCATGTGGATCCGCAATAACGTCGATGAAACGCCGTCGTTCAAGCGTGTCATGGCGACCCGCACCGAGAAGAAGGTCCCGCTGGCCGAAACGCTGACCCGCCACTGGCGTGCCGTGCTGATCGTGATCGGCGCCAAGTTCATCGAGACCTCGACGTTCTTCCTGTTCGCCACGTTCACCGTGTCCTACCTCGTCGGGCTGCACTATGCGCGCGTCGATGCGCTGAACATGGTGCTGGCCGCCGCCATCGTCGGCTCGCCGATGATGCTGGTGTACGGCGGACTGTCGGATCGCATCGGCCGCAAAAAGCTGTTCCTGATCGGCACGGTGGCGGCCATGGTCTACGTGCTGCCCTTCTTCTGGCTGATGAACCAGGGATCGGTCTGGCTGAGCGCCCTCGCGGTGATCGTCGGCTTTGCGCTGGTGTGGCCGATCTACGGATCGGTGCTCGGCACCTTCTTCGCCGAGAGCTTCCCGCCCGATGTGCGCTATACGGGCGTGTCGCTCGGCTATCAGGTGGGTGCCGCGATTGTCGGCGGCCCAATGCCGCTGATTGCCACGGCGCTGCTGGCCCATTACAGCGGCAGCTACCTGCCGGTGGGCCTGTTCATCATCGCCTGCGGCGTGATCTCGCTGATTGCCGTCAGCGCCACGAAGGATCGCAGCGGCGAGGCCCTTGACGACTAAGCAGCAGCGTTGCGCCGCTGGTGGGCCACCCGCCGGCGGCGTTACACTTCATGCCATGTCAAGAACGCCAAACCCCACTCGAACCCTGGCCAGCCAGACGCTGTTTCGCGGACTGGATGTGGTCGACGCCGTTGCCGACGGCTGCCAGTCCGTGCAGGAAATCGCCGACCGCACCGGTGTGGCGTTCAGCACCACCCATCGCCTGGCCTCGGCACTGGTGCAGGCCCGCTACCTGCAATTCGAACCCCGGCGTGGCTATCGCCTGGGCACCCGCCTGCTGGAGCTTGGCTTCGCCGCTTACCGCGATTCCGACATTGCGCGCAGCGCAAGGCAGAACATCGAACAGCTTGCCGGCGAGACGCGCGATACCGTTCACCTCGCCATGCTCGACGGCGACGAGATCATCTATCTCGACAAGATCGACGCCCAGCGTCCGATCGGCGTCAATTCGCGCATCGGTGGACGCAAGCCTGTCTGCTGCACTGGCGTGGGCAAGGCGCTGATCCTCGACGAAGGCGAGGCGTCGTGGCGCACCCGCTACCAGTACGATGCCGAGCGCGGCAACATCCACTTGCCGCTTGAGACCTGGCTGGCCGGCATGCACGCCTACGCGCAAGGCGGCTACGCGTTCGACCTGGAAGAGAACGCACCGGGCATCCGCTGCGTCGCGGTACCGATCCGCGATGCCAGCGGCAAGACCGTGGCAGCCGTCAGCGTCACGGGCACCACCGATTCCACCGATGAGGCGCGCCTGCGCTCACTGATTCCCACGGTACGTGGAGCGGCCCAGGCGATCAGCGCCAAGCTCGGCGGCACGCTCGGGTGAAGTCTGCGCCCCGCCACCGCAAGGAAGCACGACCGCCACTCCGCAAGCCTGATCCGCCGTTTGCCGGAATCAATGCTCCTCGGACGCACTGAAACGCCGCCTGTAGTCACCGGGACTGGTTCCAAGCCGGGTGCGGAAATGATTGCGCAATGTGGCTGCGGCGCCGAAGCCCACCTGCACCGCGATATCGTCCAGCGATAGGCCGGTTTCTTCGAGCAACACCCTGGCCCGGCCTACCCGTTCGATCAGCAGCCATTCCCCGGGGGGCATGGCCATCATGTTGACGAAGTGGCGCTGGAAGGTGCGGGCACTCATTGCCGCCTGCTCCGCCATCCTGACAATCGGCCAGTCTTCTCCTAGGGTTGCGCGCACCGCGTCCAGCAGGGGGGCGAGCGACGCGCTGCTGCGCCTCGAGACCGGCTCCGCAATGTACTGGGCCTGACCGCCTTCACGGTGTGGGGGCATGACCAGCCGACGCGCGACCTGATTGGCAGCGCGAGGACCAAAGTCCCGGCGAATCAGGTGCAGGCACAGGTCGATTCCCGCGGCGCTTCCGGCCGAGGTCAGGACATCGCCGGCATCGACGTAGAGCACGTCTGCCTCCACCCGCACTTCCGGATACCGCTGCGCGAGGGCTGCCGCATGACGCCAGTGCGTAGTCGCCCGCTTGCCGTCGAGCAATCCCGCGGCGGCCAATACAAAGGCGCCGGTGCAGATCGACATGACTCTCGCCCCGCGCCTGTTCGCCTTGCGCAAGGCGCGGCAAAGCGCATCCGGCACATCGGCTTCGATCCCGCGCCACCCGGGGATGATGATCGTCTTCGCCTTCGACAGCAGCTCCAGGCCGCTGTCGGCCTGCACCTGGATGCCACCCGCCCCGCGCAATGTCCCGGAATCGGCCGAGCAGGTCGCAAAGCGATACCACTCGTCGCCCATTTCCGGCCTGGGCAGGCCGAATACTTCAACGGCGCAGCCATATTCAAAAAGGCTCAGGCCATCGTAGACGACGACGGCTACCAGCCCGCCATTGGCATTGGATTGCGCTTTGTTCTTCGGCACGAAAGAGATCGATTGAAACAGCTGTTGGGGCCATCCGGCGAGGAGGCTTGACGCGCCATCTTTCACGCGACTCACCATGCGGCCGATTTTGGCATGATCCGGACGTTAATTGTCGTTCGTGCCACTAGTGGGTTTACCTAGCCGCCCCTATCCTTTGTCCGGTGGTTCGCGGCCCGGCAAGCAAAGAGAAGGACGTACACCACCCACTTCAACCATCAACCCATAGTGAGAGACAACGTGAAAGACAAGCTACTGATGCTCCGCCCCGGCTTCTATCAGGGCGCGGAAGGCCCCTTCTACTGCGGCGATGCCATTGCTGTCGAAGGCCTGCTCAGCTTCTTCCCGCAACTGCGCAGCGAGATCGACGTCGAGTACATCGATGCGCCGCGACCGCGCCAGGCGATTGTCGAACTGATCGGCGAAGCCAACCAGTCCGCCCCCGTGCTGGTGCTCGGCGCCGGACGAGCGCCGGTCGACAACAGCGTGGAGGTCCGCGCGTACGGCCAGACCCGGTTCATCGATTCTCCCGACCAGATCCGTCGATACCTGTCGTCGCAATATGGCGTAGCGCGTCCGGCTTCCTGAGCATTACCCGACCGGTCAGCTCATGGCCACGACTGAAGCCAGGAGCCGGGCCAGCGATGTGCGCGGCGGCGGCCCCAAGCCACGCCGCGCCGGTTGGCGTGTCCCGATGGCCCGGCTAGCGAAGCCAATGCCAGCGGGAGAGGCTCCTTGCGCTTCATGCCGGATATCCAGAACGCCGTTGCCATTAACCCGATACGTGGAGAAAAAAATTCTACGAAAGGGCTTCACCTTATGACCTTTTGAAAGTTTTTTCCTCAGACGGATCACTACGATTTCCCTCACGGCCAGGACGACCCGTCGTCACGACGAGACGACGATCTCGAGGCCGGCGAAGGTTCCATCACCGATCAGGAAAGCCGTTGCACGGAACCTGGCGGGCACTGATTCGACCCTTCGACAAAACCTATAACCACATTGGAGACAAGGCATGAAGCTTCTGCAATCGCTGTTGCAAGGCGCGCTGCTCGCGACCGTCCTCGGTTTCACCGCACCGGCCGTGCAGGCTGAAGACCTGCTGGACACCGTCAAGGCCAGCGGCGTCCTGAAGGTCGGCATGGAGGGCACGTACCCTCCGTTTGGCTACCGAAACAGCCAGGGCCAGCTCGATGGCTTTGATGTCGCGGTGGCCAGGGCGGTGGCGGACAAGATGGGCCTCAAGGCTCAGTTCGTCACCACCGAGTGGAGCGGCATCATCGCGGGCCTGCAGGCCGGCAAGTTCGACATCATCGTCAACCAGGTCAGCATGACGCCGGCACGCAGGCAGGCGCTCGATTTCACGCAGCCCTACGTCTATTCCGCCGTGCAGGTGCTTCAGCGCAGCGACGACAAGCGCGAGTTCGGGTCGCTGGAAGCGTTGAAGGGCAAATCCGTCGGCGTCACGCTGGGCAGCAACTATGCCGAGCTGGCGAAATCGGTGTCCGGCATCCAGGTGCAGACCTATCCGGGCACCTCGGAAAACCTGCGTGACCTCGCGGCCGGCCGCATCGATGCCGCGCTCAATGATCGCCTGATGCTGCCATACCTGATCAAGAACGCGAACCTGCCGCTACGTACCGGCGCGCTGCTGGCCGGCACCAAGCTCGAGATGGGAATTCCCTACCGCAAGGGCAATCCCAGGTTCGCCAAGGCGATCGACGACGCCCTGAACACGCTGCAGCAGGACGGCACCTTGCGCAAGCTGTCCATCCAGTGGCTTGGCACCGATGCCAGCCAACCCCTCGCACAGTAATCACCGCCACGCCTGACAACACGCCCGTCCCGCCAGGTGCGGGCATGCCTGGCCACAGCAATGGATCGCATCATGAGCCCTTTTGATCTGATAATTCATGCCTCGCCGGTGCTCCTGCAAGGCGCCGCGATCACCGTGAAGTTTGCCCTGGCCTCGATGATCTTCGGCCTGCTGGTCGGGATCGTCGTCGCCATCATGGGCATCAGTGCCAGCCCTGTCCTCAGTGGCATGGCGCGCGCCTATGTCAGCGTCATGCGCGGTACGCCGCTGCTGGTGCAGATGTTCGTCGTCTACTATGGCCTGCCGGACCTTGGCATCTCCCTCGACCCGACCAGCGCGGGCATCCTGACCCTCACGGCCAATGCCGGCGCTTACCTCTCGGAGAGCATGCGCGGCGCGATCCTGGGCATCAGCCGCGGGCAATGGAGCGCGGCGCACAGCCTCGGGCTGAGCCATCTGCAGACGCTGCGTTACATCGTCTGCCCCCAGGCCTTGCGGCTGGCCGTGCCGAGCCTCGGCAATACGCTCATCAGCCTGATCAAGGACACCTCGCTGGTGTCGGTCATCACCGTGACCGAGCTGCTGAGATCGTCGCAGGAGATCATTGCCTCCACCTTCCAGCCGCTTCCCTTGTACCTGTCGGTGGCGGCCATCTACTGGCTGCTCAGCACGGGATTGTCGTGGGTGCAGCGGCGCGTCGAGGCGCGGCTGACGCTGCGCGTGACACGCTGATCCGGCGATCCGGCAAAGCGCTGCAAGAACCAAATGCAAGCAGGAGACAAAACAATGATTGCCCTCGAAGGCGTATCGAAATGGTACGGTCAGTTCAAGGTGCTGGATGCATGCAGCACGCGTGTGGAGAAAGGCGAGGTCGTGGTCATCTGCGGCCCGTCGGGGTCCGGGAAGTCGACGCTGATCAAGACGGTGAACGGGCTTGAATCGTTCCAGCAGGGCCGGATCAGTGTGGACGGCGTCAGCGTCGGAGATCCGAAGATCAACCTTGCCCGGTTGTGCTCGCGGGTCGGCATGGTGTTCCAGCATTTCGAGCTGTTCCCGCACCTGAGCATTCTCGACAACCTTTCGCTGGCGCAGGTCAAGGTGCTGAAGCGCGGCAAGGACGAGGCCCGTGAGAAGGGCTTGAGGCTGCTGGAGCGCGTCGGGCTGAAGACGCATGCCGCCAAGTTCCCCGCGCAGCTTTCCGGCGGACAGCAACAGCGCGTTGCCATCGCGCGCGCCTTGTCGATGGATCCTGTCGCCATGCTGTTCGATGAACCCACGTCGGCCCTCGACCCGGAAATGATCAACGAGGTGCTCGACGTCATGACCGGACTGGCCCGCGAAGGCATGACGATGATCTGCGTCACCCACGAGATGGGGTTCGCGAAGAAGGTCGCCAACCGCGTGATCTTCATGGATGGCGGCGCCATCGTTGAAGACGCTGGCAAGGAAGCCTTTTTCGGCGACCCGAAGTCGGCCCGTGCAAAGGAATTCCTGGCGAAAATCCTGCACTGATGCAGGCGCGCTGGCTGGCATGAAGACAGAAGTCGGGGGTAACTCCCCGACGGCACCTGCCTTGCCTGTTACCTCCTCAGAGTCCAAACCCATGAAAATCTCGGATCGCATTGCTGATCGCATTGCTTCATTCCCCCGCCTCGATCTGGTTGGCGCGGTCACACCCCTGCAGAAGCTCGATCGCTTGTCCCGCATGCTCGGCCGCGATGTCTATATCAAGCGCGATGACACCACGCCGCTCGCCTTTGGCGGAAACAAGCTGCGCAAGCTCGAATTCCTGGCGGCCGATGCCTTGCGCCGCGGTGCCGATACGCTGGTGACAGCCGGCGCGATTCAGTCGAATCATGTCCGGCAGACCGCCGCCGTCGCAGCCCGTCTCGGACTGCGTTGCCACGCGTTGCTGGAAAACCCCACCGGCACCGCCGACGTCGACTACCTGCACAGCGGCAACCGCCTGCTGCTCGACCTGTTCGACGCGCACGGTGAACCGGTTGCTACGCTCGACAACGCCGATGCGCAGCTGCAATCGCTGGCCGAACGACTGCATGGCGACGGATACAAGCCCTACATCGTTCCGATCGGCGGGTCCAATCCGCTTGGCGCATTGGGTTATGTGCATGCCGGCCTGGAACTTGCGCAGCAAGCCGAGGCGATGGGCATTTCATTCTCGGCCGTGGTGCTGGCGTCAGGCAGTGCCGGAACCCACGGCGGGCTCGCGTTGGCACTCGCCCATGCCATGCCCGATACGCAGGTCATCGGTGTCACCGTTTCGCGAACCGTCGAAGCGCAGGCGCCCAAGGTGACAGGGCTGATCGACGGAACGGCGGATCTGCTCGACGTCGAAGTGCCGGCTGATCTGCGGGTCGAACTGTGGGACGAATACTTCCTGCCGCGCTATGGCGAACCTGACCAGGCTGCGCTCGATGCCATCCGCTTGCTCGCCCGCACGGAAGGGGTGCTGCTCGACCCCGTCTATACGGGGAAAGCGATGGCTGGTTTGCTCGACGGCGCGAAGCGCAAACGCTTCGATGGCGACGGCCCTCTGCTGTTCCTGCATACCGGCGGCGCACCGGCGCTGTTCGCCTATCGCGACTCGCTCCAGGCGGCCTCCCGTTAGCCATCTGCCGGCTTGTCAGATATCCCGGCGGCACACGCAAACGCGGATGCCGCATCGTATTGCCAAGGAGATCCCATGAAGGAAAGCACCCAACTCGTTTGTGCCGGCCGCCATCCGGAGCGTTTCGGCGGCGTCGTGAATACCCCGATCTTCCGGGCATCGACCATCCTCGCGGGGTCGATGGCCGAATGGGAAGAGATGAAGCGCGCGCGCGCCGCGGAAGAGCCGGGAGCCACGACCTACGGCCGCTATGGCACGCCCACCACGCATGCGTTCGAAGAAGCCATTGCCGCCCTCGAAGGCGGGTATCGATCGCTGGTGTTTCCTTCGGGCCTTGCCGCGATCAGTACGGCGCTGACTGCCCTGCTGTCGGCAGGCGACCACGTCCTCGTGAGCGACAGCGCCTATTCGCCGACACGCGCCTTCCTGGAGCGCGTCATGGCGCGCTTCGGCGTCGAAGTCGAGACCTATGATCCGGTTGACGGCAAGCCGATCGAGTCGATGTTCCGGCCCAATACTCGCGTCGTCTATGTGGAATCGCCGGGTTCCGAGACCCTCGACATCCAGGACATTCCCGCCATCTGCGCAGCGGCGCACAAGCACGGTGCCTATGTCGTCATGGATAACACCTGGGGGACGCCGCTCTACTTCAAGCCGTTCGCGCATGGCGTCGACGTCTCGATCCAGGCCGCCACGAAATACATCGTGGGACATTCCGACGCCATGCTCGGCGTGGTGACCTGCAATCGGGACACCTGGCCTCTGGTCAGGCAGACGACGCATGACGTGGGGCAGACCGCGGGCCCCGATGATATCTACCTGGCCCTGCGCGGCCTGCGTACCCTGGCCGTCAGGTTGCAGCGCCACTGGCAATCCGGCCTGCATGTCGCCCAATGGCTGGAGCGGCAGCCGCAGGTCGAGGCCGTCCTGCATCCCGCATTGCCATCCCACCCGGGACACGCACTATGGAAGCGCGACTTTACCGGCGCCTGCGGCCTCTTCTCGGTGGTGCTGCGTACGAACGCGAAGGCGTCGCTCGCGGCCTTCATCGACGCGCTCGAGCATTTCGGCCTGGGTGTTTCCTGGGGTGGCTATGAAAGCCTCGCGATCCCGTTCACGCCGGGCAAGGGATGCACCGGCTCACGCTGGCCGTACCACGGACAGGCAGTGCGTCTGCATGTGGGGCTGGAGGACCCGCAGGACCTGATCGACGATCTGCAGCGGGGTCTGCAGGCGCTCTCGATGCATGAGTCCCTGACGGAGAAAACGGACAAAGCGGAAAATGAAGACGCGGGCGCCGAGCAAGTCTGCGCGACCTGAGCCACCGCACGTGCATGACAAGGTGGCAGGTCGCAGGCCCGGCCGGGCCTGATCACCCGCGCATGCGCAGCAGGTCAGTGTAGGAAACCAGCTTGCGTTTCTCCCTGGCAAGCGTCTTTCGTTTTGACGCCGGGCGGGCGGGCTGGCCGCGCTCGAACTTGGCGGCAGCGCGTTCGTCCTCCCGCGCGAAGGTCCGCTCGGTCTTCGCATTGGCCTTCAGGCGATCGGCTTCCAGCCGCGCGGCAACGCGCTCCTCACGCGCGATATCGCGCGCGGCCGACATGATTTCGGCCTTCAGCAGCTGGCGCCTCTGCCTGGCAGCGGCACGGGCAGCCTGCAATTGCTCCTTCCTTTGCCGCAGCCACTCTTTCCGGCTGACCGGCGCAGGCCTGGCCTCCTGCGGCACGCTCAGGCGCAATGCCCTGCTGTTTTCGACTTTCTCGGCCCGCTGCGTGCGCCGCGGGTCCTGTTTTGCATCACTCACGCTGCGTCATTCTCCAAACAGCAAATAAGTGCCGCCCATGTATCACCATGATTGCCATGAGCTTGTCTCGCCAACCTTACCATAGGGCTCTGTCGCGCGCCCGGGTGACGGCGGCCGGACTCCGGCCTTATTCCCGCCCAGGCGCCACCCCGACGTAGCGCCCCCGCGGACGGATGACCTGCCCGACGGTCAACTGCTCCAGGCTGTGCGCAAGCAGCCCCACACTGCGCGCCGTCGCAAACATGCCGAATGCGGCATCCTCCGGCAGTCCGTAGTGCGTCACCAGGGCCGCCAGCGCCACGTCGATGTTCGGCTGCAGGCCGGTCAGGCGCGTCGCCTTTTCGATAAAGCGCGCGATCACCGGCGGTGGTTCGAACAAATTCAGGAGCGCCTTCGCACGGGGGTCGCCTTCGGGATAAAGGTGATGGCCGAAGCCGGCAAGCGGCAGGCCGGTCGACAGGTGATGGGCGATGACCTCGTCCTCGCCTTGCCGCTCCAGTTCGCTGAACAGCGCCTTCACTCGTCCCGACGCATCGCCGTGCAAGGGGCCGGACAGCGTGGTCAGGCCGGACAGAAGGCAGGCCGGCAGCGAGGCGCCGGTGGACGCGGCGATGCGCGCGGCAAACGCGGAACTCGTCAGCTCGTGGTCGGCCAGCAGGACCATGGCGGTCCGCAGCAGTTCGGCCACCGGCGCCGGCTGTCCCCAACCCTGCGCGAGCCGGATATGCAGCGGCGGCTGCCCCGGCTGCGCGCCGAATGCGTTGGCAAGCTGCCCCACCAGGCTCTGGCACTCGCCATGCAGCACGCGCGTCATGCGGCCGTGCGTGGAATGGCCCGTGGCAGCCAGTTCAGCCAGGGTCTTGAACGCCACCACGCGTCCGGGCCGTGCGACCCGCGCCGACGATGAAAAATCCGCCAGCCGGTCCGCGTCCCACAGCAGATGCGCGGCCTCCTCCAGCGTGGCCGATCCGGCCAGCGCCACCGCATCCTGGCCGCGGTAATACAGCCGTTCCCGCACGAAGGTGGAGATGGCCGTCGGAATGCTGGGCTCCGAGCCGAACAGCGTGTTGGTTGCCAAGGTCTCGTGCTTGCGGCCGGCCTGCTTGCGCCTGGCCAGTGTCGCCACGTCTTCGGCGCGGTACAGGCTGCGGCGCGTATCGGCCGGATCGGACATGACCTCGATCTTGCCGCGGCTGACATAGGCATACACGGTCTGCGGCCGCACCCCCAGGCGCGTGCACGCCTCGTCCATCGATATCCAGGCGCCCATCGATCACTCGCTCGAACTGATTTATATTGATTTTATATATCAATATTGCGTACTCAATCAACTATTGCCTACGATGTCCCTACTCTTCCAAGCCTCAAGACACCGCACATGAAGCCGCAGATCCTGCAACTGAACCCGATCCTGATCCCCGCCACCAATGAAAAGCTTGCCGCCCGCTACGAGGTCCACAAGTACTTCGAGATTCAAGACCAGGCCGCATGGCTGCGCGAGCATGGCTCGTCCATCGAGGCCGTCATCACCGGCGGCCACACCGGGGTTTCACGCGCGATGCTGGAGCAGTTGCCGGCGCTGAAGGTAGTGGCCGTCAACGGCGTGGGCACCGACGCGGTGGACCTGGCCTATTGCCGCGAGCGCGGCCTGCCCGTCACCGCCACGCTCGGCGCGCTGACCGAGGATGTGGCCGACCTGGCCATCGGCCTGCTGATCGCGGCCTGCCGCAACCTCTGCGCGGGCGACCGCTTTGTCCGCGACGGCCAGTGGGAACTTCACCCGTCCCCGTCCGCCATTCCGCTGGCGCGCCGGTTCAGCGGCATGCGCGTCGGTATCGTCGGCATGGGCCGCGTGGGCCGCGCCGTTGCCACGCGTGCGGCCGCGTTCGGTTGTCCGATCCGCTATACGGACCTGCGCGCCATGGACGACGTGCCTCATGCATTCGTGGCCGACCTGCTGGAACTGGCGCGCGAGAGCGACGCGCTGGTGCTGTGCGCGGCAGCCGACAAGGCCGAGGGCCTCATCGATGCAGCGGTGCTGGATGCGCTCGGCCCGCATGGCTACCTGGTCAACGTGGCACGCGGCCGGCTGGTCAACGAGACCGACCTCGCGCGGGCCATCGAAGCGGGCCGCATCGCTGGTGCCGGGCTCGACGTCTTCGTCGATGAACCGCGCGTGCCGTTGGCGCTGCGCCAGTCGGACCGCACCACGCTGCAGGCCCACCGCGCCAGCGCCACATGGGAAACGCGCGGCGCCATGGCGCAGATGGTGCTGGACAGCGTGGCGCAGGCGCTGGCTGGCGAGCGCCCTGCCATGAGCCTGACAACCTGAGCCGACGTGCCCTGCACCACCGGCAGACAATATCCATTGGAGACCAACTTGACCGCATCCCGAAAGATCGCCCTGGTAACCGGTGCCGGCAGCGGCGTAGGCCGCCGCACCGCGCTCGCGCTGCTTGAAGACGGCTGGACCGTCGTGCTGGCCGGCCGGCGTGCCGATCCGCTGCAGGCACTGGCAGCCGAAGCCGCCGCACGCGGGCAGGCCGCGATGGCCGTGCCCGCCGACGTGACCGATCCCGCCAGCGTGCAGGCACTGTTCGATACGATCGAGCGCGAGTTCGGCCGGCTGGACCTGCTGTTCAACAACGCCGGCGTCAACGCGCCCGCCGTGCCGATGGACGAACTGCCGCTGGATAAGTGGTTCGCCGTCATCAACACCAATGTCACCGGCGTGTTCCTGTGCGCCCGTGCGGCGTTCGCGCTGATGCGCCGCCAGTCGCCGCAGGGCGGTCGCATCATCAACAACGGCTCGATCTCCGCGCACACGCCGCGCCCGTTCACCGCGCCCTACACGGCCAGCAAGCATGCTGTCACGGGACTGACCAAGGCGCTGGCGCTCGATGGCCGCGCCTTCAACATCGCCGCTGGCCAGGTGGACATCGGCAATGCGCTGACCGAGCTGTCCGAGCGCATGACGCGCGGCGTGCTGCAGGCCAACGGCACGGTCGCGCCGGAACCGATGATGGACGCGAGCCACGTTGCCAATGCCGTGCGCCACATGGCATCGCTGCCGCTGGACACCAACGTCCTGAACATGACCGTCATGGCCAGCGCCATGCCGTTCGTCGGCCGCGGCTGACCTCGACGACCACGTTCCCACGGCCTCGCATCCGTGGGACGCCACCAGAGTTGACTGAAGTTGACCAGCATCCAGACGGAGACACCCCATGCGATTCACCCCCGGCAGACTCGCCACCCTGATCGGCCCGATGGCCGGTTGCGCCGCCATGATGATGGCGCCCGCCGTGGCCTGTGCCCAAGGCAACTATCCAGCGCGTCCGGTCACCATCATCGTCCCGGCACCGGCCGGCGGCGGCATTGACCTGATCGCCCGCGTCGTCGGCGAGAAGCTGTCGGTCAAGCTCGGCCAGCCGTTCATCGTCGAGAACCGCCCCGGCGCATCCAACAACCTGGGCACCGCGTTGCTGGCCAACGCCAAGCCCGATGGCTATACGATCGGCATCGTCGGCGGCAGCCACAACATCAACAAGTTCCTGTTCAAGAACCTGGGCTGGGACCCCGAGAAAAGCTTCGAGCCGATCGTCTACACGCACGAGATCCCGCTGGTGTTCGCGGCCTACCCCAAGCTGCCGGCGAAGACGGTGCCCGAACTGGTGAGCTGGATGAAGGCCAATCCGGCCGAAGCAAAGGTGGCCACGTCCGGTCGCGGCAGCGCGCAGGAGATGGCCGCCGAGATGTTCCGCATGGTCAGCGGTGCGCCGGTGCTGCTGGTGCCGTACAAGGGCTCGTCCGCAGCGCATCCTGACCTCATTGCTGGCCGCACCGCCCTCTACATCGACACTATCAGCGCCATCCAGGAGCAGGTGAAATCGGGCAATGTGCGGGCCCTCGCCGTGTCCACGCGCAAGCGTTCCAAGGCGCTGCCTAATGTCCCCACCGCCGAAGAGCAAGGGCTCAAGGGCTATGACGCCAGCACCAACGGCGGCTTCCTCGCGCCGGCGGGCACGCCCAGGGCGATCGTCGCCAAGCTCAACACCGAGATCAACGCCGCGCTGAAACTGCCGGAGGTCCGCACCAAGCTGGAAGCGGCCGGTATCGAAGTACAAGGCGGCACGCCGCAGGAGTACGCGGCGTTGATCAGATCGGACCTCGCGAAGTGGGGAAAGGTGGTCAAGGAGGCGGGAATTCAGCCGGAGTAGTGGCCAGCCGGAACAGTGGCGTTCGGTCCCGGAGTGGCGACGCGATTGGCCGTTCGACGCTAGGACAGTCAGCGTGTCGCTCAGGCCGAAGAAAGGCGCATCGAGACCCGGGGATATGCGGCTTCCAGGCGACGGGCGATATCGGCCGCGGGCACGCACGGCCTGCCTGCCGTGCCGCGCGGCTGCAACGCCCAATGACGGACGCCGCGCGCCGCCAGCGTACCGACGAGACTGGCCAGTTCGGCTTCGCAGAACAGCGCCGGGTCCCACGTCGTGCGGCATTCGTAGTCCACGCCGCTCGCCACGACAAGATCCAGCGACGCCATCACGCGGGAGCCGCTGCCGGGCGTGCCGGTGATCGCATCGTAGCGATGTGCCGGTCCTTTGATGTCCAGGCCAATCCAGTCCACCAGCGGCAGCACTGACGCCAGCCGCTCAGGGTACATGCCCGCGGTGTGCAGGGCCACCTGGAATCCCATTGCACGGACTTCACACACCGCGTCCGGCAGCGATGCCTGCAGCGTGGGTTCTCCGCCGGAGAACACCACGCCGTCCAGCAGTCCACGCCGGCTCGCCAGGAAATCGAGCACCCGACTCCATGGCAGAGGGTCCGGCCCGCGCGGCGGAATCAGGTGGGTGTTGTGACAGTAGCCGCAGCGCCACGGGCACCCCTGACAGAACACCACCGCGGCAAGCCGGCCGGGAAAGTCGATGCTGGTCAGTGGCGTCAGACCGCCGATGCGCAGGCTACCCATGGCATCAGGCCGGGCAGCGCTGCTCGGCAAAGAAGCGGCGCTCGGCGTGCTCGCCCCTCTTGCCGGTGTTGAAGCTGGCCACGGGACGGTGATAACCCATCACGCGCGTCCAGACTTCACAGCGCTGGCGTTCATGTTCCTCGAGTTCGACGGTGGCTTCCAGGCGTTCGGGTTGGCTGATCATGGTGGTTCTCCTTGCTGGGGTTGGAAAGTTTATGCGGCTCGCTGCAGGCGTTTGCGCGCGAGAATGTCCTCGTCGCACTTCGGGCAATAGACGTGCTCGCCGGCCAGGTAGCCGTGCGTCGGGCAGATCGAGAAAGTGGGCGTGATCGTGATGTAGGGCAGCCGGAAATTCTCGAGCGCCCGGCGTACCAGGCGCTTGCACGCCTCGCCGCTGGACAGGCGCTCGCCCATGTAGAGATGCAGCACGGTGCCGCCGGTGTACCTGCCCTGCAGCGCTTCCTGCTGGGCCAGTGCTTCGAATGGATCATCGGTGAAGCCGACCGGCAGCTGCGAGGAATTGGTGTAGTAGGGCTGCCCGGTCGTGCCGGCCTGGAGAATGTCGGGCCAGCGTTTGCGGTCCTCCCGCGCGAAGCGGTAGGTGGTGCCCTCGGCCGGCGTGGCCTCCAGGTTGTACATATGGCCCGTGGCTTCCTGGTACGCGACGATGCGCGCGCGCACATGGTCGAGGACGCGCAGCGCGAAGGCGCGCCCCCATTCCGTGGTGATGTCGTGGGTATCGCCGGTGAAGTTGCGGATCATCTCGTTGAGGCCGTTCACACCGAGGGTCGAGAAGTGATTGCGCAGCGTGCCGAGATAACGCCTGGTGTACGGGAACAAGCCCTGGTCCATCAGTTTCTGGATCACCTCGCGCTTGGCTTCGAGCGAATCACGGCCGATATCGAGCAAGGTATCGAGCCGCCGCAACAGGCCGGCTTCGTCGCCGGCGTTCAGGTAGCCCAAGCGAGCGCAGTTGATGGTGACCACCCCCAGCGAACCGGTCTGTTCGGCACTACCGAACAGGCCGTTGCCGCGCTTGAGCAGTTCGCGCAGATCGAGCTGGAGCCTGCAGCACATGGACCGCACCATATTGGGCTTGAGCTCGGAGTTCACGAAATTCTGGAAATACGGCAAGCCGTACTTCGCCGTCATGTCGAAAAGCCGCGCGGCATTCTCGCTCTCCCACGGGAAGTCCGGCGTGATGTTGTAGGTGGGAATCGGGAAGGTGAAGACGCGGCCCCGGGCATCGCCTTCCGTCATGACCTCGATATAGGCGCGATTGATCACGTCCATCTCGGCCTGCAGGTCGCCGTAGCGGAATGGCATTTCCTCGCCGCCGATCACCGGCACCTGTTCTTTCAGGTCTTCGGGGCAAGTCCAGTCGAACGTCAGGTTGGTGAAGGGAGTCTGCGTACCCCAGCGCGACGGCACGTTAAGGTTGTAGATCAGTTCCTGCATGTGTTGCCTGACCTCCGCGTAGGACATGCTGTCCTTGCGCACGAAGGGGGCCATGTAGGTATCGAACGACGAGAACGCCTGGGCCCCGGCCCATTCGTTCTGCATGGTGCCGAGGAAGTTCACGATCTGGCCGACCGCGCTCGACATATGCCGGGGCGGCGCGGCTTCCACCTTGCCGGGCACGCCGTTCAACCCTTCATGCAGGAGCGTGCGCAGCGACCAGCCGGCGCAGTAGCCGGACAGCATGTCCAGGTCGTGGATGTGAAGGTCGCCCTCGCGATGAGCTGCCCCGGCCTCCGGCGCGTAGACATGGGACAGCCAGTAGTTCGCGGTGACCTTGCCCGCCACGTTGAGGATCAGCCCGCCGAGCGAGTATCCCTGGTTTGCATTGGCGTTGACGCGCCAGTCCTCGCGATTCAAGTACTCGTTGACGGACGATTCGACGTCAACGAGCGTCCTGTGAAGATTTGATCCCATCGCAGCCCCAAAAACACTAGATATGGGACAGCATTATTTATCAGGCACTATATATAGTGCTTGCTCAAGATCAAACGGGCGGGCTTCTTACGGTCGGGCGGTAACAGGCTGGTCTTCGCGCATGGAAATCCACCGCCACAAAGCAAAAACCCCTCGCAGCACACGCTGTCGAGGGGTTTTGCATTGTAAGAGCCTGGCGATGACCTACTTTCACACGGGTAATCCGCACTATCATCGGCGCGGAGTCGTTTCACGGACCTGTTCGGGATGGGAAG
>NZ_CAJPUY010000009.1 GCF_905397275.1 Cupriavidus yeoncheonensis
GTCACGCTCAATCCGGAGCGCGAGATTGCCGTGCCCTCCGGTATCAAGCCAGGCGCCGAAAACCAGCGTTTGGCTGCATGAATGAGGCGACATCTACATTGACGCGCGCCGCTACCCGTCGGGACGACGCCGATCGATGCCGTCCTGGCGGTCGCTGGCGAACTGGAAGACGCGGGATTTACGCCGTCCGTCGTGCTGCTGAACACGGCCGACTGGCGCGCGATTCGGGGCGCGAAGGACGACGTGGGCGACTACCTGATGCCAGGGGCGCCGGCCGGTCAAACGGCCGAAATCGTCTGGAATCTTCGCGTCGCGTCGCTGGCAAGCATGCCGGCGGGATCGTTCGTCGTGCTGGACGGCGGCTTCGTTGCGCTGCTGGACCGCATGCAAGCGTCGGTCGAAATTTCGCGAGAGGACGCCGACAACTTCACGAAGAACCTTGTCACGATCCTGATCGAAGAACGCGTCGGAACGCTGGTGCAAGACCTGAACGCGATGCGCAAGGGGACGTTCCCTGCGCCGGTCGCATGACTGCAAAGGCGAAGTAATGCGCCTATAGTGATCGAGCGATAGTGAAGGCGGCCGGCTTAGTCCACCGGCATTGATCCCCGGCGTTTCGCTTCGGCGCCGGGGTTTTCTTACTTATGGGCCTACCGCAACACGCTTGATTCGCTCAAAAGACTCGAACAATTCCGATCTTTGGGAACTTTGCAAGTCCCGATAGGCGACTACGTCCGTCGCCAATCCGAGTTCAGTCCGCATGGCGATCAATGCAGTAGCTTGCGCATCCTGTAGCTTTGGTAGGTTCCTTTGCATTAGACCCTGTACTGCGTTTAGGTATTCCGCGTTGTGCTGCTGCATGGCTTGTGGGTCTGACACGGCGGCGCGAAAACGCATCGTAAGGGTTCGTAGCATGGTAACTTCATGCAGGAATAACCCGAAGGCCGTTCCGAATGTAAGGCATGCCCGCGTCGTCTCGTCGGAACCTACTAGTTGAACACCAGCCATTTTCGTAGACACAGCGGCAGCGGCTTGGCCGATTTCCGAGTCTGGTCTATTGATATCAACGGCCGATCCGATTATGTAGAGCGATTGAGCGACCGATTCTAGAGCCGGAAAAAAAACTTCACGGCGAAGTTGCATCAGCCGCGCATCTTTGTCCCGCTGAGATTCATATGCGATCTGACCCGTGCGCTTCCTTTCGTCGTGCTCGTGGTCCTGGCGTTGCTTCCGTTCATCATGCTGATGTTGCTGGCCTTGCAATCGGTGGGCATTCCATGCTGTAAGCAACGAATTTGTGAATGTGACAAGGCCGGTAATGAGCGCCCCAAGGATTGTTCCGGCCAGGGCGATTATTTCCTTCGGTGCGGATTGATACCACGCGATAAGGTCTTCCATATCAGACGATTAAGGTTTCTGTAGGGGATGCTTTCATAAACTGTGTAAACCAATCTACCGTGCCAACTGGTCACGTTGGCCGATTTTCTCTGCATGCGTCCAGAAATTCGCCATAGCTGAACCCTTCGGATTGGGCCGTTTTCAGGAAGTTGCTGAATATGTCTTGTTGCAAGCGTTCGTACTTGGCGTCGCGCGGCGGGATGCCATTCAACGGTGGAAGGTTGTCTGCTGACATGCAAAGCCATAGTCCGAACCAATACCCGCGCGCCAACTCTCGCAGTCGTTCATCTCGGCCAGTCATTCGAGTTCGATCCTGTATCGCTGGCCGTCCCAGTGCGTGACCTTGCCGACCAGAATGCGAGCGCCGTCTCGCAACAGTTCAAACGTGTGGCGGCGTGGTCCGACCTTCAGCGCGAGGAAGACATGCACCGGCAAGCCTTCGTCGCGCGCGACCGTCAAGTCGTAGGCGAATTGCTGGCCCTGTTCGGACTTTTCCCAGGTGCCCCACTTGCGCAAGTCGTCGTCGACGACCCGGAAGCCGGAATCCGGCGCGAACTGCGTTTCGAAGGCCGCCAGGACGAAGACCCGCGTGCCGGTCTTCGGATCGGTGCCGATGAGGCCCCCGACTTCGTGTTCGCAGGGCGGAAGATCGGTCCTGCCGTAACGGGCAAACGCGGATCGGTATGTGTCGGGCATTGCGGGAAGCGGTCGGAAAAGATGCGGCAATCATAGCGCGCGCGGCGCCGCCGACGCCGAAAGCCGGCCGACCCGAATAGCGGCCCCACAAGCCGCGATCCCGCCGGGTCGCTACCTGACAGCGACCGGCCAGCGTTCGTTTACCCTGGCGCCGATTCGCCGCTCTGGCGCGCCAAGGCGACCGCGCCATCGTCCGATGCGCAACGCCAGAAATGCAAAAAGCCGCCTCATTGGGCGGCCTTTCTTGCGGGATTTCGGCAGATTTTGTCCACCAGGTGTCCACGGCTTCGGGTTGCTGTCGAGCATTTCTATCGAATCGCCCGTAACCCCTTGATTCTTATGGTGCCGAAGAGAGGAATCGAACCCCCGACCTTCTCATTACGAATGAGCTGCTCTACCGACTGAGCTACTTCGGCAACACGTCCAGGTGAACTGGAACAGCCCGCAATAATAGCAGCGCTCTTACCTCACTGCAAATATTTTTTGTGTCGGGCCCGTCATCCATGATCGGGCGGGGCGACGCCGGCAGCGGGAAAGCAAGCAGGGCGTCCGCAGGCGCCCTGTCAGGGAGCGGGGTGATGCCCTCGCGTCAGCCTTGCTGCTGGGCCGCCGCTTCGTGGTGGTAGCGCGTGACGCGCTCCACTTCGTTCTTCGACCCGAGGATCACCGACACGCGCTGGTGCAGTTTTTCGGGCTGCACGTCCAGAATGCGGATCTCGCCGTTGGTGGCGGCGCCGCCGGCCTGCTCGACCAGCATCGCCATCGGATTGGCTTCATACATCAGGCGCAGCTTGCCGGCCTTCTGGGGCTCGCGCTTGTCCCACGGGTACATGAAGACGCCGCCGCGCGTGAGGATACGGTGCACGTCGGCGACCATGGAGGCGATCCAGCGCATGTTGAAATTCTTGCCGCGCGGGCCTTCGTCGCCGGCCAGGCATTCGTCGATGTACTTGCGCACCGGCGGGGCCCAGTGGCGCATGTTGGACATGTTGATGGCGAATTCCTTGGTGTCTTCGGGAATCTGCACATCGGACTGCGTCAGGATGAAGCTGCCGGCTTCGCGGTCCAGCGTGAATACGTGCACGCCGTTGCCGACGGTCAGCACCAGCGTGGTCTGCGGGCCGTACACGGCGTAGCCGGCGGCGACCTGGTGGGTGCCGGGCTGCAGGAAGTCGGCCTCGGTCACGGTCTGGCCCGGCTTGGGCATGTGCAGCACGGAGAAGATGGTGCCGATCGACACGTTGACGTCGATGTTGGACGAACCGTCGAGCGGGTCGAACATCAGCAGGTATTCGCCCTTCGGATAGCGATTGGGAATCTCGTAGAACGATTCCATTTCTTCCGATGCCATGGCGGCGAGGTGGCCGCCCCATTCGTTGGCGTCGAGCAGCACTTCATTGGCGATCACGTCCAGCTTCTGCTGGGTTTCGCCCTGCACGTTGCCGGTGCCGGCCGAGCCGAGCACGCCGGCCAGCGCGCCCTTGTTGACGGAGTTGGAAATGGCCTTGCAGGCGCGCGCCACCACTTCGATCAGCAGCCGCAGTTCGGGCTGGATCGTGTTGTGCTTGCGCTGCTCTTCGACCAGGTATCGGGTCAGGCTGATGCGGGTCATGATGGTTCTCCTTGGATGGCCGCAATTCTACATGTGCCGCGAGGGCCGGCGCCGCGCCGGGACCGGCCCCCCGGGCATCAGGCGGCCAGCGATTTGCCGACGATCTCGCGCACGTCGCGCGACAGCGACGCCGATGCCGACACGCGTTCCAGCTCTGCGCGCATGCGCTCGCGCAAGGCCGGCTCGTACTTCTGCCAGCGGTCCATGACGCGCGCCAGGCGCGCCGCGACCTGCGGGTTGATCGTATCGAGCGCCAGCACCTGGTCGGCCCAGAAGCGGTAGCCGGAGCCGTCCGCCGCGTGGAACTGCGCGGGGTTGCCCGAGCAGAAGCTGAAGATCAGCGAGCGGGCGCGGTTCGGGTTGCGCAGGTTGAAGGCCGGGTGTTCCATCAGCGCACGCACCGTGTCGATGGTGCGCTTGCCGGCGTGCGGGCCGACCTCGCCGCGCTGCATGCCCTGCAGCGAGAACCACTTGTCGATGACCAGCGCATCGTCCTCGAAGCGCTCGTAGAAGTCGGCCAGCGCGGCCTCGCGGCCCGGGGCGAAGCTGTTGACCAGCGCCGCCAGTGCGGCAAAGCGGTCAGTCATGTTGTCGGCTTTCAGGTACTGCTCGCCGGCAAGCTGCAGCATCGCGTCGCTGCCGCTCTCGACCAGGTAGCCCAGCGCAAGGTTGCGCAGCGCGCGGCGCGAGGCCGAGTCGGGGTCCGGGCTGTAGGCGCCGGGCGTGGCGTTGGATTCGTAGGCCGCGAGCCAGTCGGCCTGCAGCGCATGGGCCAGGCCCGCGCGCATGAACTGGCGCGCCTGGTGGATCGCGGCCGGATCGGCCACGCCCATGCGCTCGGCCAGGTAAGCCTCGGCCGGCAGCACCAGTGCCTGCTCGCGGAACGCGGGGCTCAGGCGGTCGTCATTGAGCACGGTGCGCATGGCACTGATCAGCGCGGGGTCGAGTTTCAGGTCGCGGCCGGCCTGCACGTCGGCCACGAGCTGCAGCAGCGCGCGCGTGGCCAGGCGCTGGCCGGCTTCCCAGCGGTTGAATGCGTCGCTGTCATGGGCCAGCAGGAACGTGAGCTGGGCATCGGAGTACTCGGCATCGACGATCACCGGCGCCGAGAAGTTGCGCAGCAGGGAGGGCAGCGGTGCCGCGGCGCCCTGCGGCAGGTTGATGAAGCGGAAGGTCTGTTCGGCCTGCGTGAAATCCAGCACGCGCGTGGTGCCTGCGGCCGCGGCCTCGCCTTCGAGCTGCAGCGGCAGGTCGTGCCCATCGGCACCGAGCAGGCCGATCGCGAACGGAATATGGAAGGGCTGCTTCTCGGGCGAGCCGGCGCGCGTTTCGATGCCGACCTTCGGGCAGCGTTGCGACAAGGTCAGCGTCAGGCTGCCGTCGCCGGCGTTCCACGCCGTGCGCACGGTGACCACCGGCGTGCCGGCCTGGCTGTACCAGAGGCCGAACTGCGCGAGGTCGCGCCCGTTGGCATCCGCCATCGCGGCACGGAAATCATCGCAGGCGACGGCCTGGCCGTCGTGGCGCCGGAAATACAGGTCCATGCCCTTGCGGAAGCCTTCGCGGCCCAGCAGGGTCTGGTACATGCGCACGACTTCGGCGCCTTTTTCGTACACCGTGACGGTGTAGAAGTTGTTGATTTCCTCATAGCTGTCCGGGCGCACCGGGTGCGCCATGGGTCCGGCGTCTTCGGGGAACTGCACCTGGCGCAGCACGCGCACGTCTTCAATGCGCTTGACCGCGCGGCCCGATTCCGAGCCCATCATGTCGGCCGAGAATTCCTGGTCGCGGAACACGGTCAGGCCTTCCTTGAGCGAGAGCTGGAACCAGTCGCGGCAGGTGACGCGGTTGCCGGTCCAGTTGTGGAAGTACTCATGGCCGACCACGGCTTCGATATTGGCGAAGTCGACATCGGTGGCGGTCTGCGCATTGGCCAGCACGTACTTCGTGTTGAAGATGTTCAGGCCCTTGTTCTCCATCGCGCCCATGTTGAAGTCGCCGACGGCGACGATCATGAAGCGGTCCAGGTCGAGTTCCAGCCCGAAGCGCCGCTCGTCCCAGCGGATCGCATGGATCAGCGAATCCATGGCGTGGCGGGTCTTGTCGAGGTCGCGCGCCTCGACCCAGACCTGCAGCAGCTTGTCCTTGCCGGAGGCGGACTGGATGCGTTCCTCGATGCATTCGAGCTTGCCCGCCACCAGCGCGAACAGGTACGACGGCTTGCGGAACGGGTCTTCCCACACGGCCTCGTGGCGGCCGTCCGGCAGTTCACTTTCGCTGACAAGGTTGCCGTTGGACAGCAGCACCGGGCAGGCCGCGCGGTCGGCGCGCAGCGTCACGCGGTAGGTGGCCATCACGTCGGGGCGGTCCAGGAAATACGTGATACGGCGGAAGCCCTCGGCCTCGCACTGCGTGAAGAAGTTGCCGTTCGAGACATAGAGCCCCGACAGCGAGGTATTGGCCGCCGGCTGGCAGGCCGCGGTGATTTCCAGCGTGCCCTGCGCGGGCAGGCCGGGCAAGGTCAGCGTGCCCGCCTGCTGGGAGGCGTTGGCCACGGGTTTGCCATCCACGCTCACGCCGATCAGTTCGAGATCTTCGCCGGCCAGCACCAGCGGCGCGTCGGCAGCCGCGGCCGCATGGCGCGCGAAGCGCAGCGTGCTGGTCACGACGGTGCGTTGCGGGTCCAGGTCCAGCACCAGTTCGACGTGGTCGATGGTGAAGGCGGGCGGGGTATAGTCCTTGCGATAGACGGTAACGGGCGTATCGGTGCGCGGCATGGGGAATCCTGTCTTCGGAAGACCGTGAAAGCGGGGCGTGCCGGCCCGCGGGGTGGAGCACGGCGTTGAAGTAATCATTGTAGCCAAGGGGTAGACCGCACGGCTTGGCGGAATTCCGGCACATCGGCGTGGTCTCAGAGACACGTCAACAACAAGAGAGGCATCGACATGTGGCAACAGGCAGGCCGTGGCACGGGCGGTCACCGCATTGACGCGAACGGGAGGTGGCGCAGGCTGGCCGCGTGGCTGGCGCTGGCCGGCGCCGTGCTGCTGACGGGGTGCGCGAGCACGGTGGTGACCGATGTCACGGCTTTCCGGCAGCCGGGCTGGCAGAACGATGCGCCGCGCACCTACAGCTTCGAGCACACGCCCGAGCAGGCGGCCCAGCTCGAGCGCCAGACCTATGAGCAGTGGCTGGCCGGCGCGCTGGCCGGGGTCGGCTTCGAGCAGGTGCCCGAGAAGCAGGCGCGCTACCGGGTCAGCATGGAGTACAACGCGGCGCCAGGCATGGTTCGGGTGGCCGAGACGGTCTACCCCGACCCATGGTATGGCCCGTGGGGGCCGTACTGGGGCCCCTACGGTTTCTCCCGCCCTTGGGGCCCGTGGGGCTGGCCCGGCTATTGGCCGCCGCCCCAGACCGTCGTCCGCGACGTGCCGGTGACCTTCGCCAGCCTGAACGTCTATTTCAAGGATGCCGCGACCGGCCGGCGTGTCTACCAGGTGAGCGCCCAGAACCAGACCGAGAACGGCAACCCGGCGGCGATGATGCCGTACCTGATCCGCAGTGCCTTCACCGAGTTTCCCGCCGAGAGCGGCCGGCCCCGACGCGTGACCTTGCCGGTCGATGAGGGCACGACCGCGGCGGCCCCGGCGGATGCAAAACCGGCCCCGAAGTAGCGTCGGCGAAGCATATACATTGGCGTGCCATTGCATACGCGTTGGTAAAAGCAGTTTTGCTGCGATATTCGGCCGAAAACGCGACCGAACGGTCGAAACGGGTGGGTTCGGCGCCGCAACCGTGGGCTAGAATAGCTGCTCGATTTTCTGGCCCCACATCGCCGGAACCCGTCAGGATGCTGCCCCTCGCTGCCGGCCATCGTGCCCGCTGCGTTCATGGCGGGATGCGCGCGGGCGCTGGTGCCGGGCCATTTTCCGGACGAGCCAATGAGCAGCAAGACCAGCGGTGACGCACCGCAACATGCCCCGAACAGTCCTGAAGCGCAATTGCGCCTGGCTGCGCTGGAATACCACCGCAGCCCGACCAGGGGCAAGATCCAGGTAACCGCCACCAAGGCGCTGTCCAACCAGCGCGACCTGTCGCTGGCGTATTCGCCGGGCGTGGCCTATGCCTGCGAGGAAATTGCCAAGGATCCGTCGACCGCTGCCGAGTACACCTCGCGCGCCAACCTGGTGGCCGTGGTCACCAACGGTACGGCCGTGCTGGGCCTGGGCGACATCGGTCCGCTGGCCGGCAAGCCGGTCATGGAGGGCAAGGGCTGCCTGTTCAAGAAGTTCGCCGGCATCGACGTGTTCGACATCGAGCTCGACGCGCGCGACCCGGACAAGATCGTCGAGATCGTCGCCGCGCTGGAACCCACGCTGGGCGGCGTGAACCTCGAAGACATCAAGGCGCCGGAATGCTTCTATATCGAGCAGAAGCTGCGCGAGCGCATGAACATTCCCGTCTTCCATGATGACCAGCACGGCACGGCCATCATCTCGACCGCGGCGCTGCTCAATGGCCTGAAGGTGGTCGGCAAGGACGTCGCCAAGGTGAAGCTGGCCGTGTCGGGCGCCGGCGCCGCGGCCATCGCCTGCCTGGACACCATGGTGAGCCTGGGCGTGAAGCGCGAGAACATTTCGGTGGTGGACTCGAAGGGCGTGATCTATGTCGGCCGCGACGCCAACATGGAAGCCAACAAGGCCCGCTACGCGCAGGACACCTCGGCCCGCACGCTGGCCGACATCGTCAAGGACGCGGACGTGTTCCTGGGCTGCTCCACCGCCGGCGTGCTGACCGCCGAGATGGTCAAGACCATGGCCGACAAGCCGATCATTCTGGCGCTGGCCAACCCCGAGCCGGAAATCCGCCCGGAAGTGGCCAAGGCCGCGCGCCCGGACTGCATCATCGCCACGGGCCGTTCGGACTACCCGAACCAGGTCAACAACGTGCTGTGCTTCCCGTACATCTTCCGCGGCGCGCTCGACTGCGGCGCGACCAAGATCACGGAAGCGATGAAGCTGGCCTGCGTGAAGGCGATCGCCGAGCTGGCCGAAGCGGAACTCAACGACGCCGTCGCCGCTGCCTACGGCGGCCGTGAACTGAAGTTCGGCCCCGACTACATCATCCCGACGCCGTTCGACCAGCGCCTGATCGAGAAGATCGCGCCGGCCGTGGCCAAGGCCGCCGAGGAGTCCGGCGTGGCCACGCGTCCGATCCAGGACCTGGACGCGTATCGCCAGCAGCTGTCGACCTACGTGTACCACACCGGCATGATCATGAAGCCGGTGTTCTCGGCCGCCAAGGCATCGCCCAAGCGCGTCGCCTACGCCGAGGGCGAGGAAGAGCGCGTGCTGCGCGCGGTGCAGGGCGTGGTCGACGAAGGCCTGGCGCGCCCGATCCTGATCGGCCGTCCGCACGTGATCCAGATGCGTATCGAGAAGGCCGGCCTGCGCCTGCGCGCCGGTGTCGATTTCGAGCTGATCAATCCGGAAGACGATCCGCGCTACCGCGCCTACCACGAGGCGTACCACGCCCTGCGCGGCCGCGACGGCGTCACGCCCGACATGGCAAAGGTGGCGCTGCGCCGCTCCAACACGCTGATCGGCACGATGCTCGTGCACATGGGCGATGCCGATGCACTGCTGTGCGGCACCGTGGGCCGTTTCGAGGCGCACCTGGAACACGTGCGCGACGTGATCGGCCTGGCGCCCGGCGCCAAGGTGTTTGCCGCGCTGAACGCGCTGATGCTCGAGAAGCACACGCTGTTCATCACCGACGCCTTCGTCAATGACGACCCGACCGCCGAAGAACTGGCCGCGATCACGCAACTGGCGGCGGAAGAAATCCGCCGCTTCGGCCTGCACCCGAAGGTGGCGCTGATGTCGCACTCGATGTTCGGTTCGTCGACGCGTCCGTCCGCGCGCAAGATGCGCGAAGCGGCCGAGATCCTGGCCCGCGTGGCCCCGGAACTGGACGTCGAAGGCGAGATGCAGGGCGACGCGGCGCTGGACGAAGATGTGCGCCGCCACTTCCTGCCGTCGACGAAGCTGGCCGGCAGCGCCAACCTGCTGGTGATGCCGACGCTGGACGCGGCCAATATCGCGTTCAACCTGCTCAAGATGACGGGCGGGCAGGGCGTCACGGTGGGCCCGATCCTGCTGGGCGCGGCCAAACCCGTGCACATCCTGAACCCGCAGGCGACCACGCGCCGCATCGTCAACATGACCGCCGTCGCGGTGGCCGAGGCCAACGCCAGCGCCCTGCGCTAAGCGCGGTCGTCACACTGCCCTTGCGGGCATGAAAAAGGCCGGGTCATCGACCCGGCCTTTCTTTTGCTGTGGCGCGTCAAAGGTGCGCCGCGCCTGGTTGCTATTGCAGCACGTTGTACTGCTCGCGCATGACCACGATGATCGACCTGGCGGCCGCAAGCTGAGTGTCCAGGTTCTCGACATACTCCTGCGGGAAATTCACTTCGGCGCTCCAGTTGCAGCCGGTATGGTCCGGCTGGTGCATTCGCACCGCGTGAAGCTCACATTCGCCGCATTCGGGGTTGTTATCCAGGCACTGGTTCAGGATGGTCATCAGTTCGGAACGGGTCTTCGCATTTCGCCGCATGAGTCACCTGTCTCGCTGTGGTTGTCATAGTCCGGACAACCAATCTAGGCACCGTGGCGGCCAGCTTCCAATTGAATCCGCCTATGAAACGATGACTGACGATCCGCGAGCACTTGGCAGATTATGCGGCGCCGCAACATGGTCGCGCTTTGTCCATGCCGGATGTGATGCCGGCGCGGCAACAAAAAAGCCCGCCGGGTGGCGGGCTCAGGGCTGCTATAGGGGACGTACTAGGTGACGTCCGTCGTGCGTCAGAACTTGTGGCGCACGCCCACGCCGAAGGTGTCGCCGTGCTCGATGCCGGTGATCTTGTCGTAGTAGTACGCGGCGTACACGTCGGTGCGCTTGGACAGGTTGTAGTCGTAGGCCAGCGCAAAGGTGTTGCGCTTGAAATCGCCCAGCGAGTTGTCGGTCTTGTCGTAAGCGTACGAAGCCAGCAGGCTGCCGGCGCCGATGGGCACCGACGCGCCGAACTGGCCGTTGACGTGCTTGATGGCGCCGGACGGCGCCGTGGTGGCGCGGGTCTTGATGTACTGGCCCTGGGCAAACAGCTTGACCACATTGAAGTCATAGGACAGGCCCAGCAGGGCGGCATCCTGGCGCGACAGGCCGGCGTTGGCCAGGTCGGTCGGCACGTTGTCGAAGCGGACCTGCTGGTAGGCAACGGTGGCGGCGAACGGACCGTTGAAGTACATCACGTTGCCGCCCCACTTGTTCTTGCCGGCCGCGCCCGGCTGCTCGCCGAAGGCGTAGATGAAGTTGGCGGTCAGGCCGCCGAAGTTCGGCGTGGAGTACAGCACAGAGTTGTTCCAGCCCGAATCGCCGATGATGCCGGGGTCGACCACATTGCCGCTGGCGGCGCCGAAGTAGGTATGGAAGATTGCCGGCGAGAACACGTACGAGTCGACCAGCGGGTTGAACAGGATGGTCGAGACGAAGTACGGCGTGGTGTTGCGGCCCAGCTTGACAGTGCCGGCCGTGTCGTTCTGCAGGCCGACGAAGGCATTGCGGCTGAACATCGAGTCGCCGTTGAAGCGGCCCATGCTGCCGCTGTCGGTGCGGAAGAAGCCGTTCAGGTCGAAAATGGCCTTGGTGCCGCCGCCCAGGTCTTCGGTGCCCTTGATGCCCCAGTAGGACGTCTGCATCCCGCCCGAGTTGGCGACCCAGGCGCGCTCGCCGACGCCCGGGCTCTTGACGCCGCCAACAAACATGTCGGCCTGGCCGTACAGCGTCACGCTGGACTGGGCCATGGCCGCGCCGGAAAGAAGGGTAGCCGCTACCGCCGCCAGCTTCATTGCCGGCTTGTACTGCTTCTGCATGTTAAAGACCTCCGTGGTTTGATCCTGCTTGGAACGTTGTGTACTGGGTCCCTGTCGGGTTCTTGTTCTGGTCTTTACGCTTCTGTTCGTGCCGCCTGGTCTGGGCTCGGTTGACGGGCCCGCATCCATCGAGATCGCGGGCCGGGGTGCCGGCGGCATCGGGTACAGCGTTTTTGTTATACAGGTGGCGCTTTTTTTGTTCAGCCGGATACTAAGTCGTCAAGGCGGAACTGCGCAATGCGATGGATCTGGTTGATGCAAGTTTGCAACTCCACCTCGGGCGTGTTGTCGATGCGGCGGGCAAACTCGTTGATGATGCCGGCGCGGTCATAGCCGCGCACGGCCAGGATGAACGGGAAGCCGAACTTCTGGTTGTAGTTCGCATTGAGCGACTGCAGGCGCTCGAACTCTTCGGGCGTGCACAGGTTCAGGCCCGCGCCGCTCTGCTCGCGCGTGGACTCGGCGGTCAGTTCGCCGCGCACCGCGGCCTTGCCGGCCAGCTCAGGGTGGGCACGCACCAGCCTGACCTGCGCGTCGGTGCCGGCTTTGTCCACGGCCTTGCGCAGCGCGCCGGCGAGTTCCGCCACGTTCGCGAACGGGCGCTGCGCCGCGGCGGTTTCGGCGAACCACGGCGAGTGTTCATACAGGCCGCCCAGCACCGTCACGAATTCGGCGGTGGGCATGGCGTTGAGTTGGGCAATGGTGTAGGTCTGGCTCATGCTTTGTCGCGAGGAGTGTAGGGGTGGGTCTCGACCCAGTGGCGGGCGATATCGACACGCCGGCAGATCCACACCTTGTCGTGGCCCTGCACATAGTCGAGGAAGCGCTGCAGCGCGCGGAAGCGGCCCGGTCGGCCGAGCAGGCGGCAATGCATGCCGATCGACAGCATCTTGGGCTGGTCCAGGCCGCCGGGGTCGCCTTCGTCGTACAGCACGTCGAATGAATCCTTGAGGTACTGGAAGAACTGCTCGCCTGTGTTGAAGCCCTGCGGCGTGGCGAAGCGCATGTCGTTGGAGTCGAGCGTGTACGGCACCACCAGGTGGGGCTTGGTCTGGCCGCCGGTGACTTCCACTTCGGTCCAGAAGGGGAGGTCGTCGCCGTAGTAGTCCGAGTCGTAAAGCAGGCCACCGTGCTCCACCACCAGGCGGCGCGTATTGGGGCTGTCGCGGCCGGTGTACCAGCCGAGCGGCAGTGAGCCCGTGAGCTCCTTGATGATCTCCATGCCGATGCGCATGTGCTCGCGCTCGGTGGCTTCGTCGATGTTCTGGTAGTGGATCCAGCGCCAGCCATGGCAGGCGATCTCGTGGCCCAGCTCGACAAACGCGCGCGTGAGTTCCGGGTGGCGCTGCAGCGCCATCGACACGCCGAAGATGGTCAGCGGCAGGCCGCGGCGCTCGAACTCGCGCAGGATGCGCCAGGCGCCCGCGCGCGAGCCGTATTCGTAGATCCCCTCCATGCTCATGTGGCGGTCGGGGTAGGCCGCGGCGCCGACGATTTCGGAGAGGAACTGTTCGGACGCGGCATCGCCGTGCAGGACGCAGTTCTCGCCGCCCTCTTCGTAGTTGAGGACGAACTGCAGGGCGACGCGCGCGCCGCCGGGCCAGCGGGCGTGCGGCGGCTGGGCGCCGTAGCCGATGAGATCGCGTGGATAGTTCTGCTTTGTCATGGGTCGTATTTGCTTCAGGGAACCGGCCGCTCCCCTTTGCGGTGGAGCGGCCTGGGACTGCGGTCCCGGTTACTGCGATTACTCCGTGCCGTGCGAGTTCGCGGCGGCGTTGCGCATGGCTTCTTCGCGCGACTGGATGCCGTTGTAGAAGAGGTTCAGCGCCACGGCCACGATGGTGCCGAGCACGATCCCGCTGTGGGTGAACGGCACCGTCCACTTCGGCAGGTACTGGAAGAACGTCGGCGCCAGCGTCGGGATCATGCCGAAGCCGATCGCGATGGCGACGATGAACAGGTTGTGGCGGTTGCGGTTGAAATCGCAGCTGCCCAGGATGCGGATGCCGGTGGCGGCCACCATGCCGAACATCACGATGCCGGCGCCACCGAGCACGAACTGCGGCACCGATGCCACCACGTGGGCCATCTTCGGGAACAGGCCGAAGGCGATCAGGATGATGCCGCCGGCCGCCGCCACGTAGCGCGAGCGCACGCCGGTCACGGTCACCAGGCCGACGTTCTGCGAGAACGAGGTGTACGGGAAGGTGTTGAAGACGCCGCCAATCACCGTGCCCAGGCCATCGGCGCGCAGGCCGCGGGTCAGGTCGTCGTTGCTGAGCTTCCTGCCGGTGATGTCCGACAGCGCCAGGAACATGCCGGTCGATTCCACCAGCGTGATCAGCATGACGATGCACATCGACAGGATCGCGCTCAGTTCGAAGGTCGGGATGCCGAAGTGCAGCGGCGTGATGACGGCGACGAAGCTGGCTTCATCCAGGCCCTCGAACGAGACCTTGCCCATGCCCATGGCCACCACCGTGCCGGCGATGATGCCGAGCAGCACCGCGCAGTTCGCCACCAGGCCACGGCCGAACTTGGTCAGCAGCAGGATGATCACCAGCGTGAGCCCGGCAATGCCGAGGCTGGTCAGGTCGCCATAGGCCAGGTTGGGAACTTCCTTGACCACGCCGTCGATCACGGCGCGCGTGGTGGGCTGGCCGCCGGCGGCCCAATTGATGCCTACGCGCATCAGCGACACGCCGATCAGCGTGATCACCGTGCCGGTCACCACCGGCGGGAACAGGCCGAGCATGCGGCCCATCATCGGCGCAATCAAGATGCCGAACACCCCCGAGGCGATCACCGCGCCGTAGATGCCGAGCAGGCCGACGTTGGGATCGGTGCCGATGGCGATCATCGGCGCCACCGAGGCAAAGGTCACGCCCATCATCACGGGCATGCGGATGCCGAACTTCCAGAAGCCGAACGCCTGGATCAGCGTGGCCAGGCCGGCGGCGAACAGGTCGGCATTGATCAGGAAAGCCAGCTGGTCCTTGGGCAGCTTGAGGGCGCCACCGACGATCAGGGGGACGGCGACGGTGCCGGCATACATCACCAGCACGTGCTGCAGCCCGAGCGCGAGCAGGCGCCCGGAGGGCAAACGCTCGTTGGTCAGGTCCGTGGGGACCGTGGTGCTTGCGGAAGTCATTGGTGCGTCTCCTCTCCTTTGGTTTGATGGGAACACCGGGCGCCCGTGGCCTCCTTTTGGGACAGCGCCGCCGCCGCGTCCTTCGGGACGCTGTCATGGATGGCGCAGCCAGGCCTCGTTCGGTATGACGCCGGCGGGAACACCGTGCTAGGTGGAGCGGCCCAGCACGCTGCGAAGATCGAAGGCGCCCGGATCATCGGGCTGTACGCGGTCGGCGCAGGCGCCAAGGTGGTGCGCCATGCGCGACTGGGCCAGCGCGGCATCGCCCTGTTCCAGTGCGTCGAGGATTTCCTCGTGCTCGTCGAACGAGCACGCGTTGTTGCCGGGTGCTTCCACGCTGGCGATCATCAGCGTGGTGCGCGACACCAGCCGGCGCATCATGTTGACCAGCAGCGCGTTGCCGGACAGCTCGGCCAGCGCGGTGTGGAACTCGGCCGACAGGCGGATCCACGTAGGGCGGTCGTGCGTGAGGAAGGCCTGGCGCTCGCTGGCCACCATCTTGCGCAGCGGAGCGATCACGGTCTTCACGTCGGGCATGGCGGCGAGCTTGTCGAGCACGGCGCGTTCCATCATCTGGCGCAGCTCGAACATGTCGTGCGCCTCGTCGGTGGAGGGGCTGGCGATAAAGGCGCCGCGGTTGGGCTCCAGGTCCACCATGCCGTCGGTGGCCAGGTGCGACAGCACCTTGCGTACCGTGTGCCGTGCCGTGGCATAGATTTCGCAAAGCGAATGCTCGGTCAGCTTGGTGCGCGGCGGCAGCCGGTGTTCCATGATCGCGTCATAGATCTCGTGGTACATGCGCTCCTCGACCGAGCCCTTGCGTGCGGGCTTCTCGGATTTCTGTTCGGTCAGGGCGGCGTCGGCAACGCCGGCAATCAGCTTCAGGCTCTTGGACATCTTGGCACCAAGCGGTAGGACGGAAACAGCGGGCTGCGCCCCCTGCGGGACCACCATCTGTGGCGCCGGAAATCCCGGCTGTCAGCAAGCGGTGATCCGAAAATTGTTGACAATTATTTGGTTACGCCTTCAATATTGTCAACAAAACAGAATCAGGTTTTCGACAACTAAGGGTTACCCCCAAGTTGTCAACCGGGTGGGGGCAGGCGCATTGTCGCCACGCACCAACCCAGCGCCGGGATGCGTTAAATGACGTACCGAGCGGGCACCATACCCCACATTTGGTGCTAGTGAAGGCAGCGGCGCCCCTCACAACCCAATCGCAAAAGGACCAATACGATGGGACGCTTGACCACCCATGTTCTCGATACCGCCGCCGGCACCCCGGGCCAGGGCATGTCGATTACTCTCCATAAAATTGTCGACAATCGCCGCGAAACGCTGAAAACCGTGGTGACCAACCACGACGGCCGCTGCGACCAGCCCCTGCTGGAAGGCGCCGACCTGGCCGTCGGCGAGTACGAGCTGGAATTCGCCGCGGGCGACTACTTCCGCGCGCAAGGCGCGAAGCTTCCTGAGCCGGCGTTTCTCAACGTGGTGCCCCTGCGTTTCGGCATTGCCGACCCCAACGCGCACTACCACGTGCCGCTCCTGGTTTCTCCGTGGTCGTACTCGACCTACCGTGGCAGCTGAACGGTGGTCTAGGGAAACAGGAGACAAGACATGGAAGGCTATATCCTCGACTGGGCCAATATGCTGCTGCGGTGGGTGCACGTCATCACCGCCATCGCATGGATCGGTTCCTCGTTCTATTTCGTCTGGCTGGACAACAGCCTGACCAAGCCCCTCGCCGCCGACCTGAAGGACAAGGGCGTGGACGGCGAGCTGTGGGCCGTGCACGGCGGCGGCTTCTACAACCCGCAGAAATACCTGACCGCCCCCAAGTCGCTGCCCGAGAACCTGCACTGGTTCTACTGGGAGTCGTACTCGACCTGGATGAGCGGCTTCGCGCTTCTGGTGGTGCTGTACCTGTTCAACGCCAGCACGTTCCTGATCGACAAGAGCGTGTTCGACATGTCGCCTGGCGCGGCGGTCGGCTTCGCGGTGTCGTACCTGCTGATCGGCTGGATCGTCTATGACAGCATCTGCCGCCTGTTCGGCAAGAACGACCGTCTCGTCGGCATCCTGGTGGCGCTCTACATCGTCGCCGCGGCCTTCGTCGCCTGCCATATCTTCTCGGGCCGCGCGGCGTTCCTGCTGACCGGCGCGATGGTGGCGACGATCATGAGCGCCAACGTGCTGGTGTGGATCATCCCGGGCCAGCGCAAGGTCGTGGCGGCACTGAAGGCCGGCCAGCCGGTCGACCCGATCCACGGCAAGCGCGGCAAGCAGCGCAGCGTGCACAACACCTACTTCACGCTGCCGGTGCTGTTCGCCATGCTGTCGAACCACTACAGCATGACCTACGCCTCCAAGAACAACTGGGTGGTCCTGGTCCTGATCATGCTGGCCGGTGTGCTGATCCGCCAGTTCTTCATCCTGAAGCACAAGGGCAAGATCAATGTGCTGTGGCCCGCCGCCGGCGTTGCCGCGCTCGGCGTGGTGGCCGTGATGATCGCGCCGCAGCCGCGCCCGGTGGTGGCCGGCAACGGCGGCGCTGAAGCCGCAGCCACCGCGGTGAGCTTCACCAAGGTTCAGGAAGTGATCAACACGCGTTGCGTGCAGTGCCACGCGGAAGCGCCGAAGATGATGCCGACCGCGGCCAAGGGCATCAAGCTCGATACCGCCGAGGAGATCAAGGCGCACGCCCAGCTGATCTACCAGCAGGCCGTCCAGCAGAAGGCCATGCCGCTGGGCAATGTGACGCAGATCACGGACGACGAACGTGCGCTGTTGGGACAGTGGTTCGAAGGCGGCGCCAAGACGACCAACTGATCTTCTTCCAGCATCAGTTTTCAGCATCCGGGCTCGCCGGCGAGCGGGCCCGTGAAAACCGGGCATCGGTGATCGACGGTTCGGAGGTCGTGCGGTTCTGGCGGCCGGCAGTACCGGACCGGCGAGGGTTTGAACGGAGCTTCGGCTCCGTTTTTTTTGCGGCATCGCCGACTTGCGGGAAAGGCGGTACGGCCAAAAGCAGTCACACCTACAGCTACCACTCACCGACCGCTTTCCGGAGAACGGGTCGTTTGGACGTTCCTTGCCCGTTGAGTGACGTGAATATCCGCCGCCATTGCAGGGAAGCGTTGGGTCCTCGGCCTTGTCAGCGCCGGGCGCCTGGCCGCTCTTGACACGATTGGAGCGGCTCCGCCTCGCCTCCCTTGAGCCTGCGAAGCAACCATTGCCCTGCCGGCCCAGGTGGCGTGTCTTTCCGGTAGACAGCAAACATCGGAATCGGCGGAGTATGCGGTTGGAACTGCTCGATCTGCAATCGTATGAGATGACCGGCATCCAGATCGTGCTGAACCATCTCGACCGGCATATGCCCCCATCCAAAGCCTGCCCGAAGAAATGCATGCTTGGCACCCAGATCGGCCAGATGCCAGGTCTGCGGCGAGAATACGTCGAAGGTCATGCCTTCGCTCAACGACGTGCGGTCGGTCAACACCAGCTGCACATGCGCCTTCAGGTCCCGCGGGCGAAGGATTCCTTTGCGGGCCGCCAACGGATGTGATGGACCAGTCACGGTCACCATGGGGACATCACGGAGCTTTTCCGCATCCAGGACCTCCGGGACGGAAGGCATCGAGCCGCTGATTCCCAGCCGGCATTTCTGCGCCAGCACGGGCTGCAGGACCGCGCCAAGTGCCTCGACATAGAGCCGCAGCGGCGTATGGGGAAATGCCTTCCGGAATGCACCGACCGCGTCGGTGAGCGAGGCCATCGGGTACATCACGTCCACCACCACCGAGAGCTCGGGCTCCAGTCCGTCGGCGATCGCTCTTGCCGTGGACTTGAAACCGTCCATCCCGCTCACGACCAGGCGAGCCTGCGCCAGCAGTGCCGTGCCCTCATCCGTGAGCCGCGGGTAACGCCCGCTGCGATCGAACAGTCGCACCCCGATCTGGCCCTCCAGATTGGCAAGCGTGTGGCTGACGACGGACTGCGCCCTCCGCAGCTTGCGACCCGCAGCGGAGAAGCTGCCTTCGTCCACGGCGGCAATGAAGGTACGGAGCTGGTCCAGCGAAACGGCGTCGAGCATCTATCTGTTCCGTAGATGGATAGCATCTAGAAATATAGGCTACCGACATGGATTTCGCCCGCCTAACCTTCTTCAGCACGGGGCGAGTCCCAGGCAGGCTTTCAATCCACGCAAACCATTTTTCATCTTCCCTTTCGAAAAGGATGCTCATCATGAACAAGAATCTCGCAAGTCCGCACATGGTTACTCCGGCCGTCGGCCGAATCCTCATCGCCGCCATCTTCCTCATCAGCGGTCTGGGCAAGCTGATGGCACCAGGCGCAACGATGGCCTACATCGCCTCCCTGGGATTGCCCGCACCGCTGCTTGGCTTTCTCGGTGCCCTGGTCCTTGAACTGGCAGGCGCCGTGCTGCTGGTCATCGGCTATCGCACGCGCATCGTTGCCTTGTTGCTGGCGGCCTATGCCGTGGTGACGGCGCTGATCTTCCACCACGCGCTGGCAGACCAGAATCAGATGTTCCACTTCCTGAAGAACTTCGCCATGGCTGGAGGACTGCTGCAGGTCGCTGCCTTCGGCAGCGGGGCGTTCGGCCTGGACGCGCGTCGCGCGCCGGCCAGCCAGGCCATCGCCTGAGCGATGCACAGACAGGAGAAACCATCATGAGCATCGCCGCAGAACTGTTGCAGCTTCACCTCCGGTGGCTGGTCGACGACAACCGGCAGTGGCAAGAACTGATTGCCGACGACATCGTCTGGGACCTGCCCTATGCACCGAGTCTCGGACATCCGTTGCGACTCGAGGGGCGCGAAGCTGTCCTTGGGCACGTGGCCTGGTTCATCGGCGCGGTCAAGGATTTTCGCTTTTTCGACGCCGTCGTCACTGCCACCGCGGACCCACACCACGCTGTGGCGCGTGTGCGTGCCGAAGGGTTGATTCCGTCAACCGGACGCACCTATCGCCAGGAGTACGTCGTCTTCCTGACCGCTCGTGACGGGCACATATCCCATCTGCGCGAGTATTTCGACCCCGTCCAGGCCGCGCTTGCGCTCGACGCCCCCATTGCGGGCGTTCCTTCGAGGAGCATCGGATGAAAGCCATACGTGTTGCCGCCTACGGCAGTCTTGATGCGATGACCGTGGCCGAGCTGGACGATCCCGTTCCCGGCGACGACGAAGTTCTGATCGACGTTGCCGCCGCCGGGGTCAATCCGATTGACTGGAAGATCGCCAGTGGCGCCATGAAAGCGTTCATTCCGCTTCCCTTGCCGTTTACTCCCGGTGTTGACGCCGCTGGCACGGTGCTCGCGGTCGGACGCAACGTGAGCACGCTGTCGCCAGGCGACGAGGTGATGGGCTTCATCGGCATTGTGGGTGCCTATGCAAGCCGCATCGTCGTGGACCCGGCACGTCTGGCGCGCAAGCCGGCGCGCCTGGGCTTCGCGCAAGCGGCAGCGGTTCCGGCCGCCACGCTGACCGCCTGGCAGGCGCTGCATGAACATGGCGAATTGCGCAAAGGCCAAAGGGTCCTGATTCACGCGGCGGCCGGTGGCGTGGGCAGTGCGGCGGTGCAGCTCGCAAGGCTCGCGGGAGCGCACGTGATCGGCACTGCTTCGGCCGGCAATCGCGAGTATGTGCAGGGCCTCGGCGCGACGGAGGTGATCGACTACCGCGCGAAGGATTTCGCGGAGCAGGTTTCCAATGTCGATCTGGTGCTCGACCTTGTCGGCGGCACGACGCAGGCGCGGTCGTGGTCGGTGCTGAAGCGCGGCGGCATTCTGGTTTCCACCGTCAGCAAGCCGGATACCGGGCGTGGCGACGAAGCACAGGCAACCGGCAGGCATTTCGCGACCCGCGCCGATGGGCCGCAACTCGCCGCGCTGGCAGCGCTCTATGCCTCGGGGGATCTGCGCACCCACGTTGATTCGGTCATTCCCCTCCCGGAGGCGAGCCGCGCGCTTGCAAGGAGCATGGCCGGCCATGTGCGGGGGAAGGTAGTCCTGGATACGACCGCTTAGCGAGTGCCTGTGCCAAAGCGACCGCCGGCGAGAGGGAGGTCGCTCGAAGGCTGGTACAGCATCCACGTCGACCTGGTGTGAATACGTGACTTCGATGACTTTCGTCACGCAGGCTATGCGGCCTGGAGGGGAGCGGCGAAAGGGGAATGTGGCGAGGCTCGCATCGCCGAAGCGCACGGACACCGTAGCCCAGCGATGAACCCATAAAAAAGCCGCCCCGAAGAGCGGCTTTCAGCGCAACCGGGCACCAGGCCCGCTGCGGATCAGTCGTCCAGCAACGACAGGTCGCGCACCGCACCCTTGTCCGCCGACATGACCAGCTTGGCATAGGCCTTGAGCGCAGCCGACACCTTGCGCGGACGCGCCTTGGCGGGCTTCCAGCCCCTGGCGTTCTGCTCTTCGCGGCGGCGTGCCAGTTCCTCGTCGGAGACGAGCACGTCGATCGTACGGTTCGGGATGTCGATGCGGATCTTGTCGCCGTCACGCACCAGGCCGATCGCGCCGCCGGCTGCGGCTTCCGGCGAGCAGTGGCCGATGGACAGGCCCGAGGTACCACCCGAGAAGCGGCCGTCGGTCAGCAGCGCGCATGCCTTGCCCAGGCCCTTGGACTTGATGTAGCTGGTCGGGTAGAGCATTTCCTGCATGCCGGGCCCGCCCTTCGGGCCTTCGTAGCGCACGATCACCACATCGCCGGCCTTGACCTTGTCGTTGAGGATGTTCTCGACGGCTTCGTCCTGCGATTCGGTGACGTGGGCGGAGCCCTCGAATACGAGGATGCTCTCATCGACGCCGGCAGTCTTCACCACGCAGCCGTCGAGCGCGATGTTGCCGGTCAGCACGGCCAGGCCGCCTTCCTTCGAGAACGCGTGCTCGTACGAGCGGATGCAGCCCTCGGCACGGTCCAGGTCCAGGCTGGGCCAGCGCGTGTTCTGGCTGAACGCGACCTGCGTCGGGATGCCGGCCGGGCCGGCCATGTAGAAGGTCCGCACGGCTTCGTCCTGCGTGCGGGTGATGTCCCACTGGTTCAGGGCATCGCCGAGCGTGGCGGCGTGCACGGTCGGCACGTCGGTGTGCAGCTTGCCGGCACGTTCCAGCTCGCCGAGGATGGCCATGATGCCGCCCGCGCGATGCACGTCTTCGATGTGGTACTTGTTCGTGTTCGGCGCCACCTTGCAGAGCTGCGGCACCACGCGCGACATGCGGTCGATATCGGTCATCGTGAAGTCGATCTCGGCTTCACGGGCAATTGCCAGCAGGTGCAGGATGGTGTTGGTGGAACCGCCCATGGCGATGTCCAGCGTCATCGCGTTCTCGAAGGCCTTGAAGCCCACCGAACGCGGCAGCACGCGCTCGTCGTTCTGCTCGTAGTACATGCGGGCCAGGTCCACGATGCGGCGGCCGGCGCGCTTAAACAGCTGTTCGCGGTCCGCGTGCGTGGCGACCACCGTGCCGTTGCCGGGCAGCGACAGGCCCAGTGCCTCGGTCAGGCAGTTCATCGAGTTGGCCGTGAACATGCCCGAGCAGGAACCGCAGGTCGGGCAGGCGGAACGCTCCACCTCGGCCACGTCGGCGTCGGAATAGGCCGGGTCGGCCGCGATCACCATGGCGTCCACGAGGTCGAGCTTCTTGAATTCGACGGCCTTGGTGACGGGGTTGGCCAGGCGCGTCTTGCCGGCTTCCATGGGGCCGCCCGAAACGAAGATCACGGGGATGTTCAGGCGCATCGCGGCCATCAGCATGCCCGGGGTGATCTTGTCGCAGTTCGAGATGCACACCATGGCGTCGGCGCAGTGCGCGTTGACCATGTACTCGACCGAGTCGGCGATGATGTCGCGGCTCGGCAGCGAATACAGCATGCCGTCGTGGCCCATGGCGATGCCGTCATCGACCGCGATGGTGTTGAACTCCTTGGCCACGCCGCCTGCGGCCTCGATCTCGCGCGCGACGAGCTGGCCCAGGTCCTTCAGGTGGACGTGGCCGGGCACGAACTGGGTGAACGAATTCACCACTGCGATGATCGGCTTGTTGAAGTCATCGTCTTTCATGCCGGTGGCGCGCCACAGGGAGCGGGCCCCCGCCATGTTACGGCCGGCGGTGGAAGTCTTGGAACGGTAAGCGGGCATTGTGGGGTTGTGGAAAATATCGCAGAAAGGATGCGGGGCCACGGGAATGGGGGCCCCTCGCGCGCCCGTGCGAACAACCTCTTGAGCTGCGCCCTGGGCAGAACCCGTGATTATCCCACACCGCTGGCAGCGCGTAGCCGGCGGGGCGGTGATCGCGCGCAGCATGCGGGGCATCCGGCCTTCGCGGCCCGGATGCCCCGATGCGTCCCTCTTGGAGGATCAGCCGCCGATATTCAGCAGCGCCAGCACGCCCAGCACCAGGAAGATGCCGGCGGCGATCTTGTGCACCAGGCCGATCGGCATCTTGTTGGCGAACTTGTCGCCAAGCAGCACGGCCGGCGCATTGGCCAGCATCATGCCGAAGGTGGTGCCGGCCACCACGGCGAGCACCGCGCCGTTGAAGCGGGCGGCCAGCGCGATCGTGGCGATCTGGGTCTTGTCGCCCATCTCGGCAAAGAAGAACGCGACGATGGTGGTGGCCAGGATGCCGAGCGCGCCCTTGACCGGCTTGGCCTCCTCGGCGTCGTCGAACTTGTCGGGGATCAGCATCCACGCGGCCATGGCGATGAAGCCCAGGCCCAGGATCCAGCGCAGCAGCGATTCGCCGAGCACATGGGTGATCCACCCGCCCAGCGCGCCGGCGAAGCCGTGGTTGACGATGGTGGCGATCAGGATGCCAAGGATGATGGGAACGGGCTTGCGATAGCGTGCGGCCAGGACGAGCGAGAGCAACTGCGTCTTGTCGCCCATTTCCGCGAGCGCGACGATGCCTGTGGAGACGAGGAAGGCTTCCATGTTGTTGTGTGAGTAACCGGGCCGCAATGCATCGCGAGATGCCAATGACACACACCTTTCCCGGCCCGGCCAGAAAGGTGAGGTCATCGGTCTCGCCAGGCCTTGGATCGGGCTGGGCCAGATGGCCAGCCGGGTCCGGAGCTGCGCACGCCATAACCGCAAGCGGTCAAGTCTGTTGACGTACGCCCCTGTCTGCCGGAATCCGCATTGCGCGGCGCGATCAGAGCAGGGCGGCTACTCCCCAATGGAAGCCGCGATTATAGCGGCGCCGGCGGTGGTCGTCCACCGCCGGAAAATGTGCGTTGTCAGGCCGGCACGGGCGACTGCTCGCTGGTGCGGCGGCCGCGGAAATCGGTCCAGCACAGCGCCTTGAAGTCGTACAGCTTGCAGCGGCGCGCGGTGTGGAAGTACCAGCGCCACGAGAAGTTCTCGATGATGATGCGGCCCGGCAGCGCATGTTCCAGCAGCGCCTGGGCGCGCTTCAGGCGGTACAGCGGCACGCTCATGTCCACATGGTGCGCGGTGTGTTCCATGATGTGGTGCAGCGCCGAGCCGATGCCGTGGCGGAAGCGCAGGTGCACGGTGGTCGAGACGAAGGGCTGGGCCCTGGCCCACATGGGCTTGGTGTCGTACCACGCCACGCTGGTGTGGGTGTGGTGCACGTACAGCACGAAGCCGACCGTCGCGTTCCAGACCAGGAAAGGCAGCACGAAACCGGCGCCGACCATCGTCCAGGCCGATTGCCCGGTGGCCAGCGCCGCCCAGACCAGCGCGCCGATCCACGCGATGCCGAAGGCCGCCACCAGCGCGCAGTCGGCCATGAAGATGGGCCGGCGCGTGGCCATCTGGCGCTTGCTCGGGAAGAACAGCTTGGACCACCAGATCTCGATCAGGTAGTACAGCCCGGCACCGAAGCCGTTGCGGTAGATGCGCTCCATCACGCGGCGCCAGCGCGGCAGCGCCTGGAATTCTTCCAGCGAATAGGGCGCCCAGACGAAATCGAAGCCCTTCAGGTTGGTGTAGCCGTGGTGGACGACGTTATGGCCGACTTCCCACAGGCTGTACGGCGTGAGCGACGGCAGGAACGTCAGCCGGCCCAGCCACTTGTTCAGGCCGCGGCGCGGCGTGAGGCTCTGGTGGCAGGCGTCATGCCCGATGATGAACAGCCGCGCGATGATCAACCCCGCCAGTACGCCCAGGCCCAGCTTGGCGGCCCAGTGCGGGGCCAGCACGACGCCGGCCAGCGTGGCCGCGAACAGGAGGTAGTCGAAGGCGAACAGCGCCAGCGCGCGCGGCGTGCTGCGCTGGCCAAGCGGGATCAGCCAGCCGCGGATGATCTTTCGCGACGGCAGCGGCTGGTCGGGGGCAATCGGATCGGGAAACGGCTGGTCGGTGGCGGCCGGTGCTTCAAACGTTACCTCGGGATGCGTGGCAGCGGTGGTGGTCATGGAAACCTTCAGGTTGCAGGCGTTGCTGAAGGCCTGATGTGGCCGGCAACGGAACCGTAAAGGTTAGAGGGCTTCGCCGGTCCGAGTCTTGACCACCGTCAATTCGTGCCGGAGCGCTCCCGGGTAATAGCGACCCGCGGCCGCGCGCTGCGGCCGCAGGTAGGTCAGTCATCACATGACCGGCGCCTGCACTGCCTCGCCCATCACATAGACGCTGTCGATCACGCGGTCGTCGCCGAGCATGGCAAAGGCGAACAGCTGTTCTTCCAGCGATTCGGAACGTCCGCTGCGGCGGGCGATCAGCGGCGTGGCTTGCGGGTCCAGCACGATGAAGTCAGCCTCGCAGCCTTCGCTGAAGCTGCCGATGCGGTCGGACCAGCCAAGCGCCTCGGCCGCGGCACGCGTGGCCAGGTAGAACATGCGCAGCGCCGTCAGGTGATACCCGCCCATGCGCGCGACCTTGTGCGCGGCGTTCATGGTGCGGAACATCGAGAACGAGGTGCCGCCGCCGACGTCGGTGGCCAGCGTCACGTTCAGGCGGTTGGCGTCGGACTGATGGAAGTCGTAGAAGCCGCTGCCGAGGAACAGGTTCGAGGTCGGGCAGTGCGCGACCGCGGCGCCGCTGTCGGCCAGGCGCCGGCGGTCATCCTGGTCCAGGTAGATCGCGTGGCCGTAGAACGCGCCCGGGCGCAGCAGGCCGTAGCGGTCGTACACGTCCAGGTAGCTGCGCGCGTCCGGGAACAGCTCGGCCACCCATTTCACCTCGTCGCGGTTCTCGGCGACGTGGGTCTGGATGAAGGCGTCCGGATAGGCCCTGGCCAGTTCGCCGCAGGCGGCAAGCTGGGCTTCGGTCGAGGTCGGGGCGAAACGCGGCGTGATGGCGTAGGCCAGGCGGCCCTTGTTATGCCAGCGCGACATCAGGTCGGCCGAATCGCGCGCGCCGGTTTCGGCGGTGTCGCGCAGGAACTCGGGGCAGTTGCGGTCCATCATCACCTTGCCGGTGATCATGCGCAGGTTGCGCTGCTCGCTCTCGGCAAACAGCGCCTCGGCCGAGGCTTTGTGCACGGTGCTCCAGACCACCGCGCTGGTGGTGCCGTTGCGCAGCAGTTCGTCGGTGAAGAAGCCGGCCACCGCACGCGCGTATTCGGGCTCGGCGAAGCGCCGTTCCTCGGGGAAGGTGTAGGTGTCCAGCCAGTGCAGCAGGCCCGGCGACGGCGACGCGATGATGTCGGTCTGCGGGTAGTGCACATGCGTGTCGATGAAGCCCGGCACGATCAGCTTGCCGCGGTGGTCCACCACCTCGGCGCCGGCCGGGATGCGCGACGCGAGCGCGGCGTAGTCGCCGGCCGCGACGATGCGGCCGGCGGTGACGATCAGCAGACCATCTTCCCAATACTGATAGGCGTCCTCGTGGAACTGCGGGTCGTGCAGGAAATGCAGCACGCGGCCGCGGATCGCGCGGGTAATGGACGGGGTCGGGGGAGTGGTCGTCATGGTCTGTCTCTCGGGACCGGCCCGCGCAAGCGCGCGGGGGGCCGGGCTATGGGTATGCGCCGTGCTCAGGCCGCGGGGGCCGTGGCAGGCGGGGAGGTGGGCAGGGCCGACCAGAAGTGGTCGACTTCCGCCAGGAACTCGGCCTTCTGCACGGGGTGCAGGAAAGCCGCTTCAAAACTGTTGCGCGCGAGCTTGTGGGCGTCGGCCGCATCGAGCGGCAGCGCTTCGAACGTGGCCTCCCAGTTGGCGTTCATGTAGCCGCCGAAGTAGGCCGGGTCGTCCGAATGCAGCGTGACCATGACGCCGGCATCGAGCATGCGCTTGAGCGGATGCTCGCGCAGGTCCGGATGCACCTTGAGCTTCTGGTTCGACAGCGGGCACACCGTCAGCGCCACGCGCTCGCGCGCCAGGCGCTCGATCAGCGCGGCATCGTCGATCGAACGCACGCCGTGGTCGATGCGCTCGACCTTGAGGATGTCCAGCGCGTCGATGACATATTGCGCGGGGCCTTCCTCGCCGGCATGGGCCACCAGGCGCAGGCCGAGTTCGCGGGCACGCGCGAACACGCGCGCGAATTTTTCTGGCGGGTTGCCCTTCTCGGAGGAGTCCAGCCCGACGCCGACAAAGCGGTCGCGGAAGGGCAGCGCGGCCTCCAGCGTCGCGAACGCGTCTTCCTCCGACAGGTGCCGCAGGAAGCAGAGGATCAGGCTGCTCGAGAAATCGTATTCGGTACGCGCCTGGGCCAGCGCGTCGGCGATGCCGTCGATCACCGTGCCGATCGCCACGCCGCGCGCGGTATGGGTCTGCGGATCGAAGAAGATCTCGGCGTGGCGGACGTTGTCGGCGACGGCGCGCTTGACGTAGTCCATCGTCATGTCGAAGAAATCCTCTTCCGTCAGCAGCACGCTGGCGCCGGCGTAGTAGATGTCCAGGAACGATTGCAGGTCGGTGAACGCGTACGCCGCGCGCAGGGCCTCGACGCTCGCGTAGGGCAGGTTCACCTGGTTGCGCTGGGCCAGCCGGAAGATCAGCTCGGGTTCGAGCGTGCCTTCGATATGCACGTGCAGTTCAGCCTTGGGAGTACGGCGGATCTTGTCCGCCAGCGCGGCATCGATGGTCATGTGGGGCCTCGGTCTTGTGGTTACGGATGCACCGTCTCCCCGTGGCTCGCGTGCAGCGCGGCGAGACGCTGGTCGCGGACCTGCAGCAACTGGGCGACGATGGCTACCGCAATCATAGCCGGAGCCTTGTCCGTGATCCCCGATACCCCCATCGGGCATGTCATTTCCGGGAAGCGGGCCGGGTCGACGCCGTAGTCCGCGAGCCGGTGCTCGAAGCGCGCGCGCTTGGTCCTGGACCCGATCAGCCCGAAGTACGCAAAGTCCGTGCGCCGGAAGATCTCCTCGCACAGGGTCTGGTCCAGCGCGTGGCTGTGGGTCATGACCAGGAAGTAGCTGCCCGCGGGCGCCTGCGCCACCACGGCTTCGGGCGTGTCGCTGGCCTCGGCCTCGACGTTGCCGGGCAGGCCGGCCGGGAACAGCGTGTCGCGCTCGTCTACCCAGTGCACGCGGCACGGCAGGGTGGCCAGCACCTTGACCAGCGCATGGCCGACGTGGCCGGCGCCGAACAGGACGACGTGCATCTCGTCGGGCACCAGGGTGTCGGTCCAGGAGCCATCGGCTTCCAGCGCGACTGCGGGCAGGACCGTACGGGCTTCGGCAAAGGACACGGCACCACGGGCCGGCACCGTGCGCTGCAATGACTTGCCTGCTGCAAAAGCGGCTTCGACGGCATCCAGCCAGCGCAGGTCGTCCTGGCCGAGGACTTCGAAAGCGAGTTGCACGACGCCGCCGCAGCACTGGCCGAGCGCCGGGCCCAGCGGAATGCGCTCGATGCGGCGCTGTTCCGTGCCTGCTTCAAGCATGGCCCGCGCGATATCCATGCCGCGCCATTCGAGATGCCCGCCACCGATGGTGCCGATCAGGTCGTTGGCGCTGACCAGCATGCGGATGCCCGGCTCGCGCGGCGCGGAGCCCTTGACTTCGACGATTGTGACCATCGCCACCGGCACGCCGGTGCGCACCAGGCGCGCGGCGTCGGCGAAGCGGAAGGGTTTGAGCGGTGCATCCTGCATGTGGGGGCCTTTGTCCATGACGCCGGCTGCTGCCGGTCTCGTTGTCAATGGTGTTGTCTGTTGCTTGCCAGGGTGGTGGCGCGCACCTGCGCGGGCGGCCGGCCCCTTGCCCGCCCACGGGCAGGCAAGAGGGGAAAGTCCGGCGGGCCCGGCAGGCGCGCGCGTCAGGCCGGCTGTGCGGCGGCTTCGCGCATATCGCGCCTATCGCACATCTCGCGCACGGCTTCCACGGCGTCCAGGATGGCTTCGCTGGTGGCCGGCGCGCGCAGCGGCGGGTTGACTTCATAGTCACCCACGGCCGCGATCGCATCGCGGATCGCGAAGAACACCGAGAACGGCAGCAGCAGCGGCGGCTCGCCCACAGCCTTGGAGCGGTGGATGCTGTCCTCCACGTTGCGGTTCTGGAACAGGCGTACGTTGAACTCTTCGGGGCAGTCGTTGACGGTCGGGATCTTGTAGGTGGACGGCGCGTGCGTCATCAGCTTGCCGGCCTGGTTCCACCACAGTTCTTCGGTCGTCAGCCAGCCCATGCCCTGGATGAAGGCGCCTTCCACCTGGCCGATGTCGATGGCCGGGTTCAGCGACTTGCCCGCGTCGTGCAACGCGTCGGCGCGCAGCAGCTTCCATTCGCCGGTCAGCGTGTCCACCAGCACCTCGGAGCAGGCCGCGCCGTAGGCGAAGTAGTAGAACGGCCGGCCATGCAACTTCTTCTGGTCCCAGTGCAGCTTGGGCGTGGTGTAGAAGCCGTCGGACCACAGCTGGACGCGCGCCACATAGGCTTCGCGGGCCAGGTCGCCGAAGGACGCGCGCAGTTCGCCGGCGACGACGAGGTCGTCATTGAAGCGCACGGTATCGACTTCAACGCCTGCCTTGCGGGCGATAAAGGCGGCCAGGCGCTCGCGGATCTGGCGCGCGGCGTCCTGCGCGGCCTTGCCGTTCAGGTCGGCGCCGGTCGATGCCGCGGTGGCCGAGGTATTGGCCACCTTGCTGGTGTCGGTCGCGGTCACGCGCACGCGCTCCAGGCGGATGCCCAGTTCATGCGCCACCACCATCGCCACCTTGGTGTTCAGGCCCTGGCCCATTTCGGTGCCGCCGTGGTTCACCAGCACCGAGCCGTCGTTGTACACGTGCACGAGCGCGCCGGCCTGGTTGTAGTGCGCCACGTTGAACGAGATGCCGAACTTCACCGGCGTGATCGCGATGCCCTTCTTCAGGACCGGGCTACTCGCGTTGAATGCACGCGTGGCTTCGCGGCGCGCGCGGTATTCGCTGGTGGCCACCAGTTCGTCGATCAGTTCGTGGATGACGTTGTCTTCCACGGTCTGGCCATACGGCGTGACATTGCGCTCGGTCTTGCCGTAGAAGTTGGCGCGGCGCACGTCCAGCGAATCCTTGCCGACATTGCGCGCCACGTTGTCGAGGATGTACTCGATCGCGAACGCGCCCTGGGGCCCGCCGAAGCCGCGGAACGCGGTATTGCTCTGCGTGTTGGTCTTGCCGCAGTAGCCGTCGATCTGCACGTTCGGCAGCCAGTAGGCGTTGTCGAAGTGGCAGATCGCGCGGGTCATCACCGGTCCGGACAGGTCGGCCGAGAAGCCGGCGCGCGAGACCATGTCGATCTTCACGCCTTCGATGCGGCCCTCGGTGTCGTGGCCGACTTCGTAGTCGAACACGAAGTCATGGCGCTTGCCGGTGATCATCATGTCGTCGTCGCGGTCCGGGCGCAGCTTGACCGGGCACAGCAGCTTCCATGCCGCCAGCGCGGCGCAGCACGCGAACATCGCCGACTGCGATTCCTTGCCGCCGAAACCGCCGCCCATGCGGCGGCACTCCACCAGCACCTGGTGCGCGTGCCAGCCCAGCATATGGGCCACGGCGTGCTGCATCTCGGTCGGGTGCTGGGTCGAGCACCATACGTGCATGCCGTCGTTCTCGCGCGGCGCGGCGTAGGCGATCTGGCCTTCCAGGTAGAACTGTTCCTGCCCGCCCAGGCGGATATTGCCCGCGTCGCGCTGCGCCGCGGCGGCGATATGCTGCTGCGGCTCGCCGCGGGTCAGGTGCATCGGCGGCAGCACATAGCTGCCGGCCGCGTGCGCGGCCTCGGGCGACAGCACCGGCGGCAGGTCTTCATACTCGATCGCGCCCAGCCGTGCCGCGCGGCGCGCCGCGTCGTGCGACGTGGCCACCACCACGAAGATCGGCTGGCCGATGAACTGCACCACGTCGCGAACCAGGATGGGGTCGTCGTGGATGATCGGACCGCAGTCGTTGACGCCGGGAATGTCGTCCACGGTCAGCACGTCGACGACGCCCGGCGCGGCGCGCACCTTGTCGAGCGAAATCGACTTGATGCGGGCATGGGCGCGGCTGCTCATGCCGAGCGCCGCGTGCAGCGTGCCGGCCAGTTCGGGAATGTCGTCGGTATAGGTGGCGGTGCCCGCCACGTGCAGGTGAGCGGATTCATGCGGGCGCGAGATGCCGACCTGCGGCACGGTCTCGTCGGCGACGCTGGCGTCGAGCAGGAAGGGTTCGGTTTGCTTGTTCATGCCGATCTCTCCTCAGGCCGTGACGGTTGCAGTGGCGCCGGCGCCGATCGCGCGGACGTTGACGGCGGATGCGGGCAGCGCATCGGCGCACGTCTCCAGCCAGAAGCGGTACAGCAGGTTGGCGGCCCCGCGTGTGCGGTACGAGGCGGTCGAACGCATGTCGCTCAGCGGCGTGAAGTCCTGCGACAGGGCAGCCATGCCGGCGCGCACGGTGGCTTCGTTCCAGGGCTGGCCGCTCAGCGCGGCTTCAGCAGCCGCGCCGCGCCTGGGCGTGGCGGCCATGCCGCCGAACGCGATGCGCGCCTGCGTGACCACGCCTTGCTCGACGGTAATGCCGAATGCGGCGCACACGGCGGAAATATCCTCGTCAAAGCGTTTGGACAACTTGTAGGTCCTGAAGTGCTGCGGGCCCTTGACCGGGACGCGCAGCGCGGCCACGAACTCGCCCTCGGTCATGGCCGTTTTCTGGTAGGCCAGGTAAAGGTCTTCGAGCGGCAGCGTACGGCGCGTCTCGCCATGCTGCAGCACCACTTCGGCGCCGAGCGCGATCAGGGCCGGCATCGAGTCGCCGATCGGCGAGCCGTTGGCGATATTGCCGCCGAGCGTGCCGGCATTGCGGATCGGCAGCGAGGCGAAGCGCTTCCACATCTCTTCGAGTTCGGGGTGCGCGGCGGTCAGCGCCGCATAAGCCTTCTCCAGCGTCACGCCGGCGCCGATCTCGATCATGCCGTCGCGTTCGGTGACCGACTGCAGGTCTTCCACCTGGCCGATATAGAGCAGGTTGCCCAGTTCGCGGAACTGCTTGGTGACCCACAGGCCCACGTCGGTGCTGCCCGCCAGGATGCGGATGCCGGGTTCGGCTGCCTTGATGGCGCCGAACTCCGCCGCGGTGCGCGGGGCGTAGAAGTCCTGTCCCCCGGCGCTGTAGCGGAAGGTCTCGCCGCGCTTCAGGTTGCGCAGCTTGTCGGCGATCTGCTTCGGATCGAGCTTGCTGGCGTGCGGGGCGGGCAGGGCCATCATGCGCTCGCCGGCGTCGATGATGGGGCGGTAGCCGGTGCAGCGGCACAGGTTGCCGGTCAGCGCGTCGCAGATGGTCTGGCGCGCCGGTGCTTCGCCGCCCGGGGTGTGCTGCTGGTACAGCGCCCACAGCGACATGACGAAGCCGGGCGTGCAGAAGCCGCATTGCGAACCGTGGCATTCGACCATGGCTTCCTGCACCGGGTGCAGGGTGCCGTCGGCCTGGCGCAGGTCCTCGACGGTGATCAGTGCCTTGCCGTCGAGCGTGGGCAGGAACTGGATGCAGGCGTTGACGGCCTTGAATTCGACATCGCCGCCGTCCTGCAGCTCGCCGATCACGACGGTGCAGGCGCCGCAGTCGCCCTCGGCGCAGCCTTCCTTGGTGCCGGTGCAGCGGACGTCCTCGCGCAGGTACTGCAGCACGGTGCGGGTAACGGGGGCGTCGGATACTTCCCTGACCTGGCCGCGGTGGAAAAAGCGGATGGTTTGCGTCTCCATGGTCTTTATCTCGTTCTGTGATGGCGGAAACATAGCATTGGCGCAATTCATGCAATATTCCGCCCAGGTGATATGCCCCATCAGAATGCCCGTCCGTCGGCTCGCCCGTCACGCGGATTGACCGATGCCGGGTTGCGTGACATACACTATGCGCCGTTCCCTTACCCCACGCCAGCCTGCCGGCCCAGCCCCGGCATGACCCCTATCGCCATGCACGGACGCGACCATCTCGATACCTATTTGCTGCGGGTGCTCCACACCCTGCTGACCGAGCAGAGCGTGACCCGCACCGCCGTGCGCCTGGGCCAGTCGCAGCCGGCGATCAGCAATACGCTCAAGCGCCTGCGCGAGATCACCGGCGACGCCATTTTGGTGCGGGGCAAGAACGGCATGGTGCCGACCGAGCGCGGGCGCGAGCTGCTGGCGCTGGCCGAGCAGAGCCTGGCGGCGATGGACCGCATCGCCCGGCCGCCGCAGCAGTTCGACCCGGCCACCACTACCCGTACCTTCCACCTGGGCGCGCCGGACTACCTGGACGCCTTCTTCCTGCCCAACATCGTCGAGCGCATGCGCCGTCTGGCGCCGGGGGCCAAGCTGTTCGTGCATCCGATGACCTCGTCGAGCGACTTCCTCGAAGACCTGGAGCAGGGGCAACTGGACATCGTCGTCGGCAACTGGCTGTCGCCGCCCGAACACCTGCATATCTCGCCGCTGTTCGACGACGAGGTGGTCTGCATGCTGGGCGGCCAGCACCCGCTGGCGCGCAAGGGGCTGACGCTCAAACACTACCTGGAGATGCCCCACCTGGCGCCGGCGCCCTATGCGTCGATGCAGCGCAGCATGATCGACCAGGCGCTGGCCGAACAGGGCTACAAGCGCAATATCCAGGTAACGCTGCCGTATTTCGGGCTGGTGCCGTATGTGCTGATGAAGACCGATATGGTGTTCACCACCGGGCGCCAGTTTGCTGCGCACTATGCGCAGTACCTGCCGATCCGGATGGTGCCTTCGCCGGTGACGTTCCCGCGCATGCGCTTCTACCAGCTCTGGCACGAGCGGTGCCATGCGGCGCCGGATGTGATGTGGATGCGCAGGATGATTGCCGAGGTCGCCGCCGACCTGCCGCAACTGCCCCGGCTGGAGGCGGAGGCGGGCTGAAACGGGAAAGGGCGGCGCAGGGCTGCCCTGGAGCCGCGGCAGTGGCGCTGACCGGCTTACTTGCTGGCTTGCGCAGCCTTGTAGTCGGGGAAGAACAGCTGTTCGCCCTCCACCTTGTAGCCCGCGATAGCCTGCTGGCCTTCCGGCGAGGTAATCCACTCCACGAGCTTCATCGCGTCGGCGTAGTTGGTGCCCGCGTGCCTGGCCGGGTTGACCGCGATGATCCCGTACGGATTGAACATCTTCGGGTCACCCTGCACCGCGATGGCCAGCCCCGTCTTGGCGCGATAGGCGCCATAGGTGGCGCGGTCCGACAGCGTATAGGCCGGCATCTGCGCGGCCATGGTCAGGACCTCGCCCATGCCGAGGCCCGCGTTGACGTACCAGGGCTGGCCCTTCGGCTCGATGCCGACTTGCTTCCAGTAGTCCTTCTCCATCACGTCGGTGCCTGAATTGTCGCCGCGCGAGATGAACTTGCTGCCGCTGCCCGCCAGCTTGCGCAAGCCTGCGAGGACATCCTTGCCCCCCCTGATGCCAGCCGGGTCGCTGGCCGGACCCACCACGATGAAGTCGTTGTGCATGACGTCGCGTCGATTGACGCCGTAGCCGGCCGCCACGAACTCGTCTTCCATCTTGCGGGCGTGCACGAGCAGCACGTCCACGTCGCCCATCTCGCCCATCTTCATGGCCTTGCCCGAGCCCACGGCAATGACCTTGACGTTCACGCCGGACTTTTGCTCGAACTTCGGCAGCAGGTACTTGAGCAGGCCAGAGTTTTCCGTGCTGGTGGTCGTGGCCAGCTTCAGTTCGCCCGCCTGGGCGGCGCAGAGCGCCATCAGGCAGGCGATGCCGGCTACGACGGGAAGCTTGCGGAATGCGGGCCGTGACATGTGGGTTCCTTTAGTTATGTTTCTAGAAACATAATTGCCATGGCCTGGCGGGTCATGGAGAATGCAGAAAACTACATGAAATGCGGGGTGATTCATTGTCAGTCAAGCCGATTCAATGTGTAAATATGCAGGGCAAAACATATGACATTCCGTTTTGACCTGTTCCCGGTGATTGCCGCGGACGACAACCCGCGTGCCAACGGCAAGGTGTTCCAGTTGCTCAAGGCCGTGCGCGAGACCGGTTCGCTGCATCGCGCGGCGCGCGAGATCGGCCTGTCCTACCGCCATGCCTGGGGCGTGATGCGGACCTGGGAGGCCATGCTCGGCCGTTCCGTGCTCGACATGGAACGCGGCCGCGGCGCGTCCCTGACGCGCTTTGGCGAACGCCTGCTGCGCGCCGAAATGCGGCTGCGCGAGACCATCGACCCCGCTGTGCAGCGCGCCATGGCCGAGTTCATTGCCGAACTCGACGACGCGGCCCAGCCCCAGACCAGCGTGCATTTTTCCGGCAGCCACGATCCCGCCATCGAGGTTCTTTCCGGTGCCCTCAGGGACCAGGCCCCCGGGCTGCAACTCGACACCGTGTTCTGCGGCAGCGTCGAAGGGCTGATCTGCCTGCAGGAACGGCAGTCGGAGCTGGCTGGGTTCTATGTTTCGCCGGTACAGACGGCGGGTTCCGTGGCGCACCTGACCCTGCGCAAGTGGCTGCGGCCCGCGTCTGTGCGCCTGCTGCGCCTGGCGTGGCGCGAGCAGGGCCTGATCGTGGCGCCCGATATGGTCGGCAGCATCCATGATCTGCATGATCTGGTGAGCACTCAGGCGCGTTTCGTCAACCGGCAGCGCAGTTCCGGTACGCGCATGCTGTTCGACCAGCTCCTGAACGCCCAGGGGCTCTATCCGGACCAGATCTCCGGCTACGACGAACCCGAATTCAGCAACGAAAAGGTGGCGGAAGCGGTCCATGCAGGGCGCGCGCAGGTCGGCTTCGGCCTGCGCATGAACGCCGAGGCGCTGGGCCTGGGCTTCGTGCCACTGACGCGCGAGGCGTACTACCTGGCGCTGCGCAAGAACGACCAGACCGCGGGCTGGATGTCGGGCCTGCTGGCTTTGCTGGCCGATCCCGCCTTCGCGCGCCGCATCGAGGCGTTGCCGGGCTACGCCATGGCCGAGCCCGCCGGCATCCTGACACCGCAGGAAGCGTTGCCGTGGTACGGGGCGGACGGCAAGGAGGGCAACTGAGCCGCTGGCTGCGCCGGCCGGACTGAGCCTGATTGCCGGCACGGCGTTCGCGCTACACTCCTTGCAATGGCCTGTGTCATCGTCCCGCCATTGCAAGGAGCCCCATGCTGGAAACCGCCGCGCTGGCCGCAGGCATGTCCTGGGCCAGCGGCTTTCGCCTCTACCTGGCTGTCCTGACTGCCGGCGCGCTCTCGCGGCTGGGCTGGCTGCACCTGCCACCCGGGCTGCAGGCGCTGGACTCCTGGTGGGTGATCGGCGTGGCGGCGGTGCTCGCGCTGGCGGAATTCATCGCCGACAAGGTCCCGGGCTTTGATTCGGTCTGGGACAGCATTCATACCTTCATACGCATTCCGGCCGGCGCCATCCTTGCCGCGGCGGCGTTCGGCCAGATGGACCCGCAGTGGATGGTCGCGGCGGGGCTGGTCGGCGGGACCCTGGCGGGCACGGCCCATGTTGCCAAGGCCGGCACGCGCGCGCTGATCAATGTCTCGCCGGAACCGTTTTCCAACTGGGCGGCCTCATTCACCGAGGACGTGACGGCAACCGGCAGCCTGCTGCTGTCCTTTTTCATGCCGGTGCTGTTCCTGGTCCTGCTGGCCGTCTTCCTGGTGATTGCCGTCTGGCTGCTGCCCAAGCTCTGGCGCGGCGTGCGCCGCCTGCATGCCACCTTGCGCAACCGCACGGATCGCCCGGGGCCGCCCGCAAGACGAACCTGACCGCCTGTCCCGGCCCCGCGCGCCGCCCGCTTGCCAGTCCGGCAGCGCCGTGAACGAGACTGGAACCACGACTGATGCCAACCGAGCCTGCTTCCGTGCCCGACACCGCCATTTCCCTACCCGTTGCTGCTGCCGTGCCGCAAGGACGCCGATTCTCCGCCTGGCGCCAGGCCCTGCGCATGGCGCGGCGCGACTGGCGGGCCGGCGAGCTTTACCTGCTGCTGTTTGCGCTGGTGCTGGCGGTCGCGGCGCTCACCAGCGTCGGCTTCCTCGCCGACCGCATGCGACTGGGGCTGGAGCGTGACGCGCGGCAGATGATCGCGGCGGATGTGCTGCTGGTGTCCGACCATCCGTTCGATGCCGCGTTTTCCAGCCATGCCGCCGAGACCGGACTGGCAGTGGCGCACACCGTGACCTTCCCGAGCATGGCGACGGCACGCCGGGTCGATGCCCCGGCCGGCGCTGATGCACCGAGCCAGCTCGCCGCGCTCAAGGCTGTCAGCCCCGGCTATCCGCTGCGCGGCAAGCTGAAGGTGGCCGCCACGCCCGGCGGGCCGGAGCAGGCCGCCGAAGGCATTCCGGCGCCCGGCACGGTCTGGGTGGACGAGGCGCTGCTCGGTGCGCTGGGGCTGCGCGTGGGCGATGCCCTGCAGCTTGGCAGCCGCACGTTTCGCATCGACCGTATCGTCACGCAGGAACTCGATCGTGGCGCGGGCTTCATGAATTTCGCGCCGCGCGTGCTGATGCCGCTATCCGATCTCGACAGCACCGGCCTGATCGGCTGGGGCAGCCGCGTGAGCTACCGCCTGCTGGTCGCGGGCCCCGACGCCGCGGGCCGTGCCTACCAGCGCTGGGCGGCCGGGGAGATCGAACGCCTCAAGCTGCGCAACACACGCGTGGAATCGCTCGAATCGGGGCAGCCGCAGATGCGCGCCACGCTGGACCGCGCCGAACGCTTCCTGTCGCTGGTCGCCGTGCTGTCGTCGATGATCGCCGCGGTGGCGATCGCCATGTCGGCGCGCCGCTATATGCAGCGGCACACCGACGCGTGCGCGGTCTACAAGTGCATGGGGCTGTCGCGCCGGCAGATCCTGGCGGCCTTCGGCATCGAGTTCCTGTTGCTCGGCGCGGCGGGCGCCATGGTGGGCGTGGTGCTGGGCTACCTGGCGCACTACGGGCTGCTGCTGTCGCTGGGCGGATTGCTGCAGGTCTCGCTGCCGCAGCCGTCGTTGTTGCCGGCCGTCGTGGGCGTGCTGGCAGGGCTCGTGCTGCTGGCGGGCTTTGCCCTGCCGCCGTTGCTCGCGCTGACGCGCATCGCGCCGCTGCGCGTGCTGCGCCGTGATATCGGGCCGCCGCCGGTGTCGGCGTGGGCGGCCTACGCGCTGGGCCTGGGCGCCTTCGTCGCGCTGCTGCTGGTGGCGGCGCGCGACCTGCGGCTCGGGCTGACGACCGCCGGCGGGTTTGCCGCGTCCGGCGCCGTGTTTGCGCTGCTGGCGCTGGGGCTGCTGATGCTGCTGTCGCGCGCGCTGCGTGGCCGGCTGGCCGGCCGGTCCGCCGTGGGCTGGCGCTTCGCGCTGGCCGTGCTGGAGCGGCGCCGCGCCGTGACCGTGCTGCAGACCGTGGCCCTTGCCGTGGGCCTGATGGCGCTGCTGCTGCTCGGCATGACGCGCAACGACCTGGTCGATTCGTGGCGCAACGCGACGCCGGCCGATGCGCCCAACCGCTTCATCATCAACATCCAGCCCGACCAGCGCGAGCCGCTGCGCGGCATGCTGGCCGCAGCGGGCATCCATGACCTGCTGTACCCGATGGTGCGCGGCCGCCTCACGCAGATCGGCGAACGTCCGGTCCGTGCGGACAGCTACGCCGAAGGGCGCGCGCGCAACCTGGTCGAGCGCGAGTTCAACCTGTCCTATACCGAGGCGCTGCCCGAAGGCAACCGGGTGGTGGCCGGACACTGGCTCAATGGCTCCGGCGCGGGCGCCTCGGTCGAGGAGGGCATCGCCAAAACGCTCGGCATCCGGCTCGGCGATACCTTGCGCTTCGACGTCGCCGGCCAGACCGTGCAGGCGCCCGTGACATCGCTGCGCAAGCTCGACTGGGGATCGATGCGCGTCAATTTCTTCGTGATCCTGCCGCCGGCCGCCATGCAGGGGCTGCCCGAGACCTACATCACCGCCTTCCACCTGCCGACCGCGAGCGCGGCACTTGGCAACCGGCTGATCGCGGCCTTTCCCAACATCACCATGGTCAACACCGACCTGATCCTGCGGCAGATCCAGGCGGTGCTGGACCAGGTCATCGCCGCGGTGGAATTCCTCTTCGTGTTCACGCTGGCAGCCGGCGTGACGGTGCTGTACGCGGCACTGTCCGGCGCGCGCGACGAGCGCATGCGCGATGCCGGCCTGCTCAAGGCGCTGGGGGCGTCGGCCGCGCAGGTCAGGCAGACGCAGTACGCGGAGTTCCTGGTGGTCGGCGGCCTCGCCGGCTTGCTGGCCAGTCTTGGCGCGATCGCGGTCGGCTGGGGGCTGTCCCAGCACGTCTTCGACTTTCCCTATCGCTTCAATCCGTGGATCGTGCCGATCGGCGTGGTTTCTGGCATGCTGTGCGCTTTTGCGGGCGGATGGCTGGGCCTGCGCGATGTGCTGCGCCAGCCGGCGCTGGCGACATTGCGTGATGCGTGATGCCCTGGCGTCCGGTCCGCGCTTTGCGAGTATCTGAATGAGCACCGAACCCGAATCGACCGGCAAGGCCGGCACCGAGGCCACCGCCTTCGACCTGATCGGCGGCGAAGCGCGCGTGCGCGAACTGGTGGATCGCTTCTACGACCTGATGGACCTGGAACCCGAGTTCGCCGGGCTGCGCGCGCTGCATCCGCCTTCGCTGGACGGATCGCGCGACAAGCTGTTCTGGTTCCTGTGCGGCTGGCTGGGCGGTCCCAACCATTTCATCGATCGCTTTGGCCATCCGCGCCTGCGCGCGCGCCATATGCCGTTCGAGATCGGCATCAGCGAGCGCGACCAGTGGATGCGCTGCATGGCGCTGGCGATGCAGGACATCGGCCTGTCCGAGGACCTGCAGATGCGCCTGATGAAGGCCCTGTTCGAGACCGCCGACTGGATGCGCAACGTGGCCCGCTGAAGCGGCCCGGATCACCTCAAGAGAGGGTAGGACGATGCAAGACAAGTTGCCCGAAGCCGCCCACGAACTGCTGGAGTTCTGGTTCGGCCACCATGGCTCGCCGGTCTGGAATACGGAACGACGCGAATGGTTCACCAAGTCCGCGGCGTTCGACGACGTGATCCGCTCGCGCTTCCTGACGCTGTGGGAGACGGCGCACTCCGGCGACCCCGATGACGGCGAGGACTGGTGCGCCACGCATGAAGGCGCCTGCGCCCGCGTGGTGCTGCTGGACCAGTTCCCCCGCAACCTGTTCCGCAACGACCCGCGCTGCTTCGCGACCGACGCCCAGGCACTGGCGCTGGCACGGCGGATCGTTGAAGGCGGCATGGACCGCGAACTGCCGACCGGCTACCACCGCATGTTCTGCTACCTGCCGTTCGAGCACTCGGAGTCGCTGCAGGACCAGGACGAGAGTGTCCGGCTGACGACGCAGCTGCGCGAGGATACGGCGGGGAAGGTAGATGTGGTGGACTGGGCGGAAAAGCATCGCGTGGTCATCGCGCGCTTCGGTCGTTTTCCGCACCGCAATGCCATCCTGGGCCGGCAGAGCACGCCGGAGGAACTGGCTTTCCTGAAGGAGCCGGGCTCGAGGTTCTGAGCGCCGCAGCTTGCCCGGCCCCGGGACCTTGCTTCAGGTCTCGTCGCGGCGTTCCTGCCACTTGTCGACAATCTCGCGCGGGGCGTTGCCCAGCTTGCCGAGCAGCGCGGCCGGCGTGTCGGCCACGTGCAGCAGGTCGGCGTGCACCCGCTTGAGGAAGCCTTCCTGCACCGCGTGCGAAAGGAAGCCCAGCATGCCGTCATAGAAGCCCGCCACGTTGAGCAGGCCGACCGGCTTGGCATGGTAGCCGAGCTGCAGCCACGTGAAAGTCTCGAACAGCTCCTCGAAAGTCCCCACGCCGCCGGGCATGGCGATAAAGGCATCGGCGCGGTCGGCCATCATCTGCTTGCGCTCGTGCATATTGCGCACCACATGCAGTTCGGTCAGGCCGCGGTGGCCAACTTCCTTTTGCATCAGCGCGTCGGGGATGATGCCGATGGCGGTGCCGCCGTGCTCCAGCACGGCATCGGCAACCATGCCCATCAGGCCGACCTTGCCGCCGCCATAGACCAGCGACATATCGTTTTCCACCAGGGCCTTGCCGAGCGCTCGGGCGGCCTGGGCATACTCGGGGCGGTGGCCGGGGCTGGAACCGCAATACACGCAAACGGATTTCACTGCTTGTCCTTGTCTGACGGGTTTTCCTGGAGTGCCCTGGACGCGGCGTATTCGCGCGCGAGCTGGTCGAACGCCTCGCGTGCGCGGCCGCGCAGGTAAGGTGCCAGGATCGAGAAGATGTGGTAGCTGGAGCCGTGCAGGTAGCCGCGGATCTGCGCGGGGTCGTTGTACTGGCGCGGATGCTGCACGAACTGGAACGACAGCCAGTAAGTGGCGATCACGACGATGTTGGTGCAGATCGCCTCGACCTGCTCCGGCGTGGCTTCCATCTCGCCATCGTCGATGAACTGGTTGCAGATCTCCAGCGCAAAGCGCTTCTTCTGCCCGACGATGCGCTTGAAGTTGGTCTCCAGCATGCGGTTGCGCGCAAGCAGGTCGTTGATGTCCCGGTACAGGAAGCGGTAGTTCCACAGGAACTCCGACATGTACTGCAGGTAGCCCCAGCTCTCGTCCAGCGTGGCCTTGTGGTCCTCGGGCAGCTTCAGGCGTCGTTCCATCTCCTGCTCGAAGCGCACGAAGATGGAATTGATGATGTCGTCCTTGTTGCGGAAGTGGTAGTAGAGATTGCCGGGGCTGATCTCCATGGCTTCCGCAATGGTGGTGGTGGTGACGTTGGGTTCGCCGACATCGTTGAACAGGCGCAGCGAGACGTCGAGGATGCGGTCCCTCGTGCGGCGGGGACCGGTTTGCGGTTTGGGTTCCATGGGCGTCCGGGCGATCGGTGAATCGGGGCAGGGTAGCGATTATAAGCAATCGGCCCGGCCTGCCTTTTGCGCCTCCTGTGTTCGCCGTCTGTGTTCCCCGCGCCCCGGGGGCTCAGCCTGCCAGCTGGCGCAACCAGTGCATGACGTGCGGCCCGGCAATCGCGATCCACGTGCCGCCGCAGAGGATCAGCGCCAGCATGACCGCGGCGCTGCCGAAATCCTTGGCGCGTTTGGACAGGCTGTGGCGCTCCAGCGAGATGCGGTCGATTGCCGCCTCGACGCTCGAGTTCAGCAGCTCCACCATCAGCACCACCAGCAGCGTGCCGAGCAGCATGATGCGCTCGACCGTGCCGACGGGCAGCACGAAGGCGCATGGCGCCAGGATCGCCACCAGCGTCAGCTCCTGGCGGAACGCGCTTTCCTCGAGCACGGCGTAGCGCAGCCCGGACAGGGAGTTGATCGCGGCATGCCAGGCACGGGCCAGGCCGCGATTGCCCTTGTGCGGGTTCTGCTCGATCGAGTAATCACTGCTTGGCGGGCGAGGTGCCTGCCCCCGCAGCGACGGATCGGACGGCAGCGGCTGAGGTGGTTTCGGCATGGTTCTGCGAGGCTGGTTGGATTGGCACTTCGCCCGCGCTGCCGGTACTGCCGTCGGCCGATAACGGACGCAGGTGCGCCAGGAACTGCTCGGAGGCGGCACGCCACGAGAACCGCTCGGCATGGGCGCGGGCGGTCGTGCGGTCGATGCGCAGCGCTTCCAGGCAGGCTTCACGCAAGTCTTCGTGCATCACGCCGGCCGGGCTGTCGCCAAGCACGTCGATCGGGCCGGTCACGGGATAGGCCGCCACCGGCAGCCCGCTGGCCAGAGCTTCCAGAAGCACCAGTCCGAAGGTATCGGTGCGGCTGGGAAACACGAAGACGTCAGCCGAAGCATACACCCTGGCCAGTTCCGGCTGGCTCAGCACGCCGAGGTAGTTGGCACCCGGATAACGCGCGCGCAGCGAGCCCAGCGCGGGGCCGTCGCCGACCACCCATTTGGATCCTGGCAGGTCGAGTGCCAGGAAGGCCTCCACGTTCTTTTCCACGGCCACGCGGCCGACATAGAGGAAGATCGGATGCGCGGTGTTGAGCACGTTGACGCGTTGCGTCTTGAAGACGTCCAGGTCCACGCCGCGGGTCCACAGCACGCAGTGTCCGATGCCGTAGCGCTGCAGGTCATCCAGCACCACGGGCGTCGGCGCCATCACGGCCTGCGCGGGGCCGTGGAACCAGCGCAGGAAGCGGTACGTCCACGACAGCGGGATGCCGAAGCGCGCCTGCACGTACTCCGGGAAGCGCGTGTGGTAGGCCGTGGTGTACGGCATTTCGCGGCGCAGCGCATAGCGGCGCGCGGCCATGCCCAGCGGGCCCTCGGTGGCGATATGCAGGGCGTCCGGCGCAAAGTCGCGGATGCGCTGCGCCACGCGCGCCGACGGCAGCAGCGACAGGCGGATCTCGGGATAGGTCGGGCACGGGATTGTGCGGAATTCCAGCGGCGTGATCATGTCCACCGTGTGGCCCATGGCCTCCAGCTCGCGGCGGGTCGACTTGAGCGTGCGCACCACGCCATTGACCTGCGGTTCCCAGGCATCGGTGACGATCAGGATCTTCATGCGGACTCCTCGGTGGTGTGGCCGCGTTCTTGAAATGGCGGGATCGGGCGGGTCAGCCGGTGATGGCCGCCGCGCGGCGGCGCTTGCGCGGCGGGGCCTGAGGCGGGTCAAGCAGCATGGTCCAGTAGACGATCTTCAGCTCGCCCTCCATGGTCTCGACCAGCGCGGACAGGCTTTCGACCCAGTCGCCATCGTTGCAGTAGAGCTGGCCGTTCACGTCGCGGATCTCTGCCTTGTGGATATGGCCGCACACCACGCCGTCGCAGCCGCGCCGGCGCGCCTCGTCGACCATGGCGTGCTCGAACGAGCTGATGTAGTTGACCGCGTTCTTGACCTGGTGCTTCAGGTACTGCGACAGCGACCAGTAAGGAAAGCCGAGCCGTGCGCGGACGCGGTTGAAGTGGCGGTTCATCGCCAGGATCACCGTGTACAGCGAATCACCGAGGTAGGCGAGCCAGCGCGCGTGCTGCACCACGCCGTCGAACAGGTCGCCGTGCACGACCCAGAGGCGCTTGCCGGTGGCCGTCACGTGGACGGCTTCCTCGCGCACCGTGATGTCGCCGAACGCCAGGCCGTCGAACTGTCGGGCGACTTCGTCGTGGTTGCCGGGCACGTAGATGACTTCGGTACCCTTGCGCGCCTTGCGCAGCAGCTTCTGCACTACGTCGTTGTGGCTCTGCGGCCAGTACCAGCCGCGCCGGAGCTGCCAGCCGTCGATGATGTCGCCGACCAGGTAGAGCCGTTCGGATTCGTTGTGCTTGAGGAAATCGAGCAGGTAGTCGGCCTGGCAGCCGGCGGTGCCCAGGTGGATGTCGGACAGCCAGATCGCGCGGTACTGCTGGATCGGGTGCGGCTCGGGCGGGAAGTGCTGGCTGGCATCGGACGGTGGTGCCAGCGCGGGAAGGGCGGGGGGGGCGGGGGGCTCGGCCGGCGGCGGCACGAAGGCCGCGAGCGCGGCCATGCGCGACAGGATCTGCGAGAGTTCGGGATCAGGGCTGCCACGCAGCCTGTGCGAGACTCCCGACAGAATTCCGAGTGCGGATCGGATTGCTTGAACCATGGTGGCCCCGATGACGGCGATGGCTGCATTCAGCCAGTACGCCATGACGGAGCCGTGACGGAAACATGAATGACATATGAAACGTTGCCGCCATCCGACAGCACTGCGCCGGGGTATCAGGACGCTGTTGCGCGCAGCGAGGCCAGCGCTTCGAGCACGGCCGTGATGGCCCGCGGATCGCGCAGCAGCGATACGTGGCCGATACCTGTCAGCGTCTTGTGCTGCGCGCCATCCAGCCAGCTGGTACACGGCGGCCCGGCGATGGAGTCGTGCCAGCTGAAGATCGATACCAGGCGCGTGCGCAAGGCAGGTGCCTCGGCTTCGGCCAGAGCGCTCAGCCAGGGGCTGCCGCAGCGCATCTGCCAGCTATTGCGGCCGGCTCCGAAGCGGGCCAGTGCGCAGCCGTGGTGCGGGGTGCCAAGCGTGACGATGCCGGCGCAGGTGTTCTCGCCGGAGCGCGCCCGCGCCGCCCGCGCCACGAGGCCGCCCATGCTGTGGCATACCAGCAGCGGGGGCTGGCCGGTACTTGCCTTGATCTGGCCGATATGGCGCCCCAGGGCGTCGGCATAGTCGTCGAGATCACCGAGGACTGGCTCCAGGTCGATCGCTTCGCAGGGGTAGCCGGCGGCCGCCAGCGCGGGTTGCAGGTCCAGCCAGACGGCATGGTTGCAGGCGTAGCCGTGCACCAGCAGCACGGTGGGCATCGGGCGCGCTGCGAACGTGTCCGCAGGCTGCACGTACCGGCGGTGAGAGCAGAACGGCTGCAGCCAGTTGAACATGCGGAATACCGCGATGTACTCATTGGCAAAGCACCGGATCGCCTGGGCGGGCCGCAGCGGCAGCCTGCCGCTGGCAAGCCCGGCCGGCGCGGGAGGAGGGCGCTGGTGGCGCGCGACGCCGGTACCGCGACGCGTCATGGCGAAGGCCAGTCCGATGCCCACGGCAAGTCCGGCCAGCACCGCCGCGATGCCGGCAAGCAGTGCCACCGGCCAGGTCCAGCCAGCGTGCTGCGTCAGTTGCCAGCCGATGCCGGCCGCCGTGACCGCCTGCAGCATTACCGCGACGCGACGTGCGCCGGCGGCGCCCAGGGTCATGGGCGCGGTGGTCGCAGGTCGGCCAGGCGCGTGCGCGCCAGGCGGTCATGCAGGAACTGGCGGCGCGGGTCCAGCCAGGCCAGCAGGATCCACACGAGGAGCCCGGCGCAGAGCACGCCGACGAACGGACCTTTCACCAGGCCGAGCCAATGCCCGAGGGCGGCCGAAGGCGGCAGCCACAACCAGGCGAGCACGTAGCGCAGCGCCGCCTGCGGCCAGCGCGGCGGCTCACCCCGGGCGGTCTCGATCCGCATGCGCCAGGTCTGCATGGCCAACGTCTGGCCGCTACGCTGCCAGAACCACGTGAAGTAGAACCCCATGACCACGAAGCTCCAGCCCTGGATCGCGTAAGGGGTGTCCAGCCCAAGCTTCTGCAGCATCGGGCGGACCAGCAGGAACAGCGCCGTCGAGGCGCTCATCACGCCGAACAGCAGCACACCCTCGTACAGCATGCAGGCGATGCGGCGGCTCAACGGCGGGGCGGGCGGATGGGAGGCGGTGGCGGACGACGGAGCGAGGGTAGCGGCAGGCATGGCACGGAAACGGGTGACCTTGGGACCTTGGGCAGGCGGTCCGGCGCTGACCAAGCCTGGCCCGGTCACGTGCGGAATCCGGCGATTATGCCAAATGCCCGTCCGCGGGTCGCTTTACTGCCGGATGGTGCTGTCGGCCTGGGTGGCGGCAGCGGCTTCGGACCCGCCTTCCGGCACGGCCGGCGGTGCGGGGGATGCCGGGGCGTTCGCCGGCGGCGATGCGGCGGGAACGGCGGGCGCGGCAACCGATGCGTCGGCGGTACCGGCCTTGGCGGCGGCCGCCGAGGCCGGCCTGGCGGTCAGCGCGGCGGGCTTCTTGTCCTGGTGAATCTGGCGACTGGTGTCGCTGGGCAGGCGCTTGCCACTGGGCAGCGCGCTGACGGCGCCTGGCCGGTGCGGCACGTGCTCGGCGGCAGCCAGCTTCTTCTTCTGCTCTTCGGGCAACTGCTGGTACTTGTCCCAGGCCTCGGTTTTCTTTTCCGCCGGCAGGGCTCGCGTGATCTGGTAATTCTCACGCGCAAGGCGGCGCTGCTGCGGCGTCATCTTGACCCACTCGGCCATCCGGGTCTGCAGTCGCGCCTGCTCGTCCGGCGAAAACTTCGGGTAGCGTTCGGCAATACGCAGCCACTTGCGCCGGTTGAATTCGGGTAGCGTGTCCCATAGTGGCTGCATCGGCCCCAGGATGCGCTGCTGGACGGGTGTGAGTTCCGACCACGCGGGGTGTGCATTGACAGCCTGCGTGGCCTGCGGCGCTGACGCCGGCCCTTGCGCATGGGCGGAGGGCGGTGTCAGGCACCAGATGGCGGCGGCACAGAAACCCGACAGCAGAAGGGTTTCCAGCCGGCGGCGTGTTGCGTCGGAGCGGGAAGTCGCGCGGGCCATGTCTATTGCCCGCGCTTCAGGAACACGTGGAAGCCCTGGTCGGCGTATGCCGTGGGGGGGAGGTCGTCGAGCAGCATGGCAGCATCGATGTCCGCCAGTTCCTCGACGCGTTTCTGTTGCTGCCAGTGATAGATGCCGATCAGGCCGGCGCCGAGCGCGACCAGGGCCCAGACCAGCGCGCCCCGCTTCAGCCAGGCACCGACCCGGTGCAAGGCCGAGTCGTCTTCATCGTCGAACGACGGCACGTGGTGGCCGGTCGGCATGGCAAATTGCGGCACGCGCACCGGGGCCTCGGCCTTCTTGTGGGCCAGCGCCATGCGGCGCGCGGCCGCCAGCCGCTCGCTCACACCGGCCGGCAAGTCGTCGGCGGATGCGTCGAGTGCAGCGCGAACCTCATGCGCGAAGCGTAGTTCCTGAATTTCTCTGTCGTTTCTGCTCATAGTCGAACCCCCCGTGCGCGCAATGCTTGCGCCAGGGTATGCGTGGCACGGGAACAGTGCGTCTTGACGCTGCCTTCTGAGCACCCCATGACCGCGGCGGTTTCGGCGACGTCCATATCCTCCCAGTAACGCATCAGGAATGCCTCGCGTTGACGCGTCGGCAAACGCTGGATTTCCTGCTCGATGATGTGCATCACCTGTGCCCGCTCGACCTTGTCGGCGCTGCTCTCGGCTGATTGGGAGCCGGCCTGGGCTTCGAGCGTATCGAGCAGGTCGTTGTCGTCACCATCCCGTTCGTCGCGCAGCGTCGAAAAGAGCGACACCCAGGTGTTGCGCACCTTCTGGCGGCGGAACCAGTCGTGAATGGTGTTCTGGAGGATGCGCTGGAACAGCGGGGGCAATTCCGCGGCGCTCTTGTCGCCGTATTTTTCCGCCAGCTTGATCATGGCGTCCTGGACGATGTCCAGCGCGGCTTCGTCGTCGCGCACGGCAAAGACCGCCTGCTTGAAGGCGCGCCGCTCAACGCTGGCGAGAAAATCGGACAGTTCCTGGTCGGTAGCCATGCAGGCGGGTGAAAGACGGTATCTCTATGCTGGTGGATGTGCTGCGAACGGCTCGCGGCGTACCCGGAGTGGTGCGATGCTAGCAAAAAACAAGTGGCCATGACCACTTCTGTATTGTCCCTAATACAAGAACCTACCTCCAAAGTGCCGGCCGGAGAACTCAAAAAAGACCGTAGACCGCGCTGGTGCATTGCAGTATCATCGACGGTTCACACGACATCAGTGGTTGTCTCATCCGGCCGCTTATGAGGCGGTCTTCCATGCAGACGCGCACCGCTTGAACCCGAGCCACAAGCCCGGCAGAGAGCATCCAAACAATTTTTTGCCGAAAATTGCAAAGGACTGAAATGAACATGCCCAGCGCGGAATTCTCCCACGCAGACAGCAATTCATCTGCCGCACCCGAAATGATCGGGGCGGAAATTCTCGTTCACGCACTTGCCGAAGAAGGCGTCGAGTACGTCTGGGGCTACCCCGGCGGCGCAGTGCTGTATATCTACGACGAGCTCCACAAGCAAACGAAGTTCGAGCACATCCTGGTGCGCCACGAGCAGGCCGCGGTCCATGCCGCAGACGGCTATGCGCGGGCAACCGGCAAGGTGGGCGTTGCCCTGGTGACCTCGGGTCCCGGCGTGACCAATGCCGTCACGGGGATTGCCACCGCGTATCTCGATTCGATCCCGATGGTGGTGATCACCGGCAACGTGCCGACCCACGCGATCGGCCAGGATGCCTTCCAGGAATGCGATACCGTCGGGATTACCCGGCCGATCGTCAAGCACAACTTCCTTGTGAAGGACGTGCGCGACCTCGCTTCGACCATCAAGAAGGCGTTCTACATTGCCTCCACCGGCCGTCCGGGCCCGGTGGTCGTGGACATTCCCAAGGATGTCTCGCGCAACACCTGCAAGTACGAGTACCCCAAGTCCATCGACATGCGCTCGTACAGCCCGGTGAACAAGGGGCATTCGGGACAGATCCGCAAGGCCGTGGCGCTGCTGCAGGGCGCGGAGCGTCCGTACATCTACGCTGGCGGCGGCGTAGTGCTGGCGAACGCCAGCGAGGAACTGCGCCAGCTGGCCGCCATCACGGGCCACCCGGTCACCAACACGCTGATGGCCCTGGGCGCGTTCCCCGGCAGCAGCAAGCAGTTCGTCGGCATGCTCGGCATGCACGGCACGTACGAGGCCAATATGGCCATGCAGGACTGCGACGTGCTGATTGCCATCGGCGCGCGTTTCGATGACCGCGTGATCGGCAATCCGGCGCACTTCGCCTCGCAGGCGCGCAAGATCATCCACATCGACATCGACCCGTCGTCGATCTCGAAGCGCGTGAAGGTGGACATCCCCATCGTCGGCAATGTCAAGGACGTGCTGCAGGAACTGATCGCCCAGCTCCAGGCCAGCGACATCAAGCCCAAGCGCGAGGCCCTGGCCAAGTGGTGGGAGCGGATCGAGCAATGGCGTTCGGTGGACTGCCTCAAGTACGACCGAAGCTCCGAGATCATCAAGCCGCAGTACGTGGTCGAGAAGATCTGGGAACTGACCAAGGGCGATGCCTTCATCTGCTCCGACGTCGGCCAGCACCAGATGTGGGCCGCGCAGTTCTACAAGTTCAACGAGCCGCGCCGCTGGATCAACTCCGGTGGCCTGGGCACGATGGGCGTGGGCCTGCCGTATGCCATGGGTATCAAGAAGGCGTTCCCGGAGAAGGAAGTCGTCACCATCACGGGTGAGGGCTCGATCCAGATGTGTATCCAGGAACTGTCGACCTGCCTGCAGTACGACACGCCGGTCAAGATCTGCTCGCTCAACAACGGCTACCTGGGCATGGTGCGCCAGTGGCAGGAAATCGAATACGACAACCGCTACTCGCATTCCTACATGGATGCACTGCCTGACTTCGTGAAACTGGCCGAGGCCTATGGCCATGTCGGCATGCGCGTGGAAAAGACGTCCGACGTCGAGCCGGCGCTGCGCGAGGCCTTCCGCCTGAAGGACCGAACCGTGTTCCTGGACTTCCAGACCGATCCCACCGAAAACGTCTGGCCGATGGTCCAGGCGGGCAAGGGCATTTCGGAAATGCTGCTCGGCGCGGAGGACCTGTAATGCGACACATCATTTCGGTCCTGCTGGAAAACGAACCAGGCGCGCTGTCGCGCGTGGTCGGCCTGTTCTCGGCTCGCGGCTACAACATCGAGACGCTGACGGTGGCGCCCACCGAAGACGCGTCGCTGTCGCGCATGACGATCGTCACGACCGGTTCGGATGACGTGATCGAACAGATCACCAAGCACCTGAACCGCCTCGTGGAAGTGGTGAAGGTGGTCGACCTGACCGAGGGCGCGCACATCGAACGCGAGCTGATGCTTGTGAAGGTGCGCGCGGTCGGCAAGGAGCGCGAGGAAATGAAGCGCACCGCCGACATCTTCCGTGGCCGCATCATCGACGTCACCGAGAAGACCTACACCATCGAGCTGACCGGCAACGGCGTCAAGCTCGATGCGTTCCTCGATGCCATCGACCGCACCGCCATCCTCGAGACCGTCCGTACCGGCGGCTCGGGCATCGGCCGCGGCGAGCGCATCCTGAAGGTCTGACCGGGACGTCCCGCAACGCACGCTGAAAGTTTTCGCAGTATCCCCCCGGGCGGTGCGATCCGGACGCACACGAGATGCGCCTGATGATGCCGCCTCCTCATACAAAGATCGAGACTGAAGGAATTATCATGAAAGTGTTTTACGACAAGGACGCCGACCTCTCCCTGATCAAGGGCAAGAACGTCACCATCATCGGCTACGGCTCGCAAGGCCACGCCCACGCGCTGAACCTGAAGGATTCGGGCGTGAACGTGACGGTCGGCCTGCGCAAGAGCGGCGCGTCGTGGAACAAGGCCGCCAACGCCGGCCTGCAGGTGAAGGAAGTGGCCGAGGCCGTGAAGGGCGCCGACGTGGTCATGATCCTGCTGCCGGACGAGCAGATCGCCGACGTGTACAAGAACGAAGTGCACGCCAACATCAAGGAAGGCGCCGCGCTGGCCTTCGCCCACGGCTTCAACGTGCACTACGGTGCCGTGGTGCCGCGCGCCGATCTGGATGTCATCATGATCGCGCCGAAGGCCCCGGGCCACACCGTGCGCGCCACCTACACCCAGGGTGGCGGCGTGCCGCACCTGATCGCCGTGCACCAGGACAAGTCCGGCGCCGCCCGTGACATCGCCCTGTCGTACGCCACCGCCAACGGCGGCGGCCGTGCCGGCATCATCGAGACCAACTTCCGCGAAGAAACCGAAACCGACCTGTTCGGCGAGCAGGCTGTGCTGTGCGGCGGCACCGTCGAGCTGATCAAGGCTGGCTTCGAAACGCTGGTGGAAGCCGGCTACGCGCCGGAAATGGCCTACTTCGAGTGCCTGCACGAGCTGAAGCTGATCGTCGACCTGATCTACGAAGGCGGCATCGCCAACATGAACTACTCGATCTCGAACAACGCGGAATACGGCGAATACGTCACCGGCCCGCGCGTCGTGACCGAAGAGACCAAGAAGGCGATGAAGCAGTGCCTGAAGGACATCCAGACCGGCGAGTACGCCAAGAGCTTCCTGCTGGAAAACAAGGCTGGCGCCCCGACCCTGTCGTCGCGCCGCCGCCTGAATGCCGAGCACGAGATCGAGGTGGTTGGCGAGAAGCTGCGCGCCATGATGCCCTGGATCGCCAAGAACAAGATGGTCGACCAGTCGAAGAACTAAGCTGCCTGCGAGCTTGAGGGTCGTGCCGCCCGACGGGTGGTACGGCCACGGCCGTTCAGTGTCTCGTGGATGCCTTCTATAGTGGGAAGGGATTCGCGGGGCCTGAACGGCTTTTTGTTATCCTTGTCAGACTTTGGGCGGAGCGTGCCTTATCCTGCTCCGCATTGGTGCCGTCGGGCCCGCCAGTGGCCGCGTCTGCCGCAGCTGAGTGCGCGATCGTACCTTTTCCTCTCAACCAAACAAGCACTGCATGAACTATCCTCATCCGCTGATCGCCCGTGAAGGCTGGCCATTCCTGGCCGGCGCCTTTCTCATCTCGCTGCTGGTGCATGCCAGCGCGGGTTTCTGGTGGGCATTGCCGTTGTGGATCATCACGCTGTTCGTGCTCCAGTTTTTCCGTGATCCGCCGCGGCCGATCCCCGCGCAACCGAATGCCGTGCTGGCACCCGCCGACGGGCGTATCGTCTCGGTGGAAAAAGTGCAGGACCCCTATGCCGGCCGTGAAGCGCTGAAGATCAGCGTGTTCATGAACGTGTTCAACGTGCATTCGAACCGTGCCTCGGTTGACGGCAAGGTCGAGAAGCTCGAATACTTTCCGGGCAAGTTCGTCAACGCCGACCTGGACAAGGCATCGACAGAAAATGAACGCAACGCGGTGGTGATCCGCCGCGCCGTTGACGGCCAGATCGTGACGCTGGTGCAGGTGGCTGGCCTGGTGGCACGCCGCATCCTGTGCTACACCAGGGTGGGCGAAAACCTGTCGCGCGGCCAGCGCTATGGTTTTATCCGTTTCGGTTCCCGGGTGGACGTCTACCTGCCGCTGAGTGCGCGGCCGCGTGTCACCATCGGCGAAAAGGTGTCGGCATCGTCGACGATCCTCGCCGAGCTGGACGAACTGAAGTAAGCGACCACCAGACAGGAGCGCTGTAATGGTTGCCTTCCACCGACGCAACAAGCGGATTTCCAATGGCAACGTGACGCACCTGCGTCCGTTCCGCCACAACCAGCTGCGCGGCGCGGACGACCTGGACGACGACGATGCCGCCGATGACCAGGACATTGTCTACGAGCGCCCACGCCCGCGCCGGCGCGGTATCTACCTGCTGCCCAATGCGTTCACCACGGCAGCGCTGTTCGCGGGCTTCTTTGCCATCGTGCAGGCCATGAACATGCGTTTCGACGTGGCGGCCATCGCCATCTTCGCGGCGATGGTGCTCGATGGCATGGACGGGCGCGTGGCGCGCATCACCAATACGCAGAGCGCATTCGGCGAACAGTACGACTCGCTGTCAGACATGACGTCGTTCGGCGTGGCGCCTGCCCTGGTGATGTACGAATGGATCCTGCACGACCTGGGCAAATGGGGCTGGATAGCAGCCTTTGTCTATTGCACCTGCGCGGCGCTGCGGTTGGCGCGCTTTAACGCCAATATCGGTGTGGTCGACAAGCGCTTTTTCCAGGGCCTGCCGAGCCCTGCCGCAGCCGCGCTCGTGGCGGGCTTTGTCTGGCTTGTCATCGACAACAAGCTGCCGGTCAAGGAGCTGTGGATGCCGTGGGTGGCGTTCGGCATCACCTTGTATGCCGGGCTGTCGATGGTGTCGAACGCACCGTTCTACAGCGGCAAGGCGCTCGATGTCCGCTACCGCGTGCCGTTCGGCATGATGGTGCTGGTTCTCGTGCTGTTCGTGCTGGTATCGACCGACCCGCCGGTCGCACTGTTTGCGCTGTTTGTCGCGTACGCGATCTCAGGCTACGTACTGTGGGCCTGGCGAGGCATCCACGGCCAACCCGGGGTAGCGAAGCGGACGCGCGATAGCGGTAATCACTAAGCGACGCGAAGAGGGAGGGGCGCTGCGGCGCCCTTCGTGCTTTGCGGACGCGGCTTCACCGGTTCCGGATTGCCATGGCTGCAACCGTGGCATGCATTCTGTGTTTTCCACTCACCGTCAGGAGGATGTCATGGGCATGTTCGACTTCATCAAGGAAGCGGGGGAAAAGCTGTTCGGCACCGGCGAGGCCAAGGCTGCGCAGGACGCCGCGGCGGCCGACGCATCGGCCGAGAAGGTGGATGCGGCCAACCGGGCTGCCGGCGATGCCATCGAGGCGTACATCAGGAAGATGGGACTCGACGCCACCGGGCTGATGGTGCAAGTGGATGGCTCCCAGGGGCTGGTGACCGTGTTCGGCGTGGCCCCTGACCAGGCCACGCGCGAAAAGATCATCCTGTGCTGCGGCAACGTCGAAGGCGTGGACAAGGTGGAAGACAAGATGTCGGTCAACGTGGAGTCGTCCGAGTCGCAGTGGCACACCGTGGTCAAGGGCGACACGCTGTGGGCGATCTCGCAGGCAGCCTATGGCAACGGCGCCGAATACAACCGCATCTTCGAGGCCAACACGCCGATGCTGTCGCATCCCGACAAGATCTATCCCGGCCAGAAACTGCGGATCCCGCCGAAGGGCTGAGGCCGGCACCCGCCGCGCCCGTGATTCCCCGTCTTGCACGCGCGCGGCAACTCCGCTATATTCGTTGCCATGATTTCGCGCCAAGCCCTACTCGCCCGCACCACCCTAGGTGGCCTACTAGGCCATCAGGTCGGGACGCGCGTGCGCTAAGGCTACCCATACCTTAGCGCGGAATCACCAAGGAATTTTCCAACGCCCCGGCCTGCATCGATGCACGCCGGGGCGTTTTGCATTCCCGCATCAGGGATGCGCGGAACAGGCGATACCCGGCGACACGATGGCGGGGACAGCACACGATAAAGCCCAGGAGCTCCACAATGTCTGACAAACTCATCATTTTCGACACCACCTTGCGCGATGGCGAGCAATCGCCCGGCGCCTCGATGACGCGCGAGGAGAAGATCCGCATTGCGAAGCAGCTGGAGCGGCTGAGGGTCGACGTGATCGAGGCTGGCTTTGCGGCGAGTTCCAATGGCGACTTCGAAGCCATCCGGTCGATTGCCCAGGTCGTCAAGGACTCGACCATCTGCTCGCTGGCCCGCGCCAACGACAAGGACATCGCCCGCGCTGCCGAGGCCCTCAAGCCCGCCAATTCCTTCCGTATCCATACGTTCATCGCCACCTCCGCGCTGCACATGGAAAAGAAGCTGCGCATGACGCCGGACCAGGTGTACGAGCAGGCTCGCCTGGCCGTGCGCTTTGCGCGCCAGTTCACGGACGATATCGAATTTTCGCCGGAAGACGGCAGCCGCTCGGACATGGATTTCCTGTGCCGCGTGCTCGAAGGCGTGATCGCCGAAGGCGCGACCACCATCAACCTGCCCGATACCGTGGGCTACGCGGTGCCGGAGGGCTACGCCGACCTGATCCGTTCGGTGCGCGAGCGCATCCCCAACTCCGACAAGGCGGTGTGGTCCGTCCATTGCCACAATGACCTCGGCATGGCGGTGGCGAACTCGTTGGCAGCGGTGAAGCTGGGCGGCGCGCGCCAGATCGAGTGCACGATCAACGGCCTGGGCGAGCGCGCCGGCAATACCAGCCTCGAAGAAGTCGTGATGGCCGTGAAGACCCGCCGCGACTACTTCAACCTCGACGTCGGCGTCGATACGACGCAGATCGTGCCGGCCTCGAAGCTGGTGTCGCAGATCACCGGTTTCGTGGTGCAGCCGAACAAGGCCGTGGTGGGCGCCAACGCGTTCGCGCATGCCTCGGGAATCCACCAGGACGGCGTGCTGAAGGCGCGCGACACCTACGAGATCATGCGTGCCGAGGACGTGGGCTGGAGCGCCAACAAGATCGTGCTGGGCAAGCTGTCGGGCCGCAACGCGTTCAAGCAGCGCCTGCAGGAACTGGGCGTCGAGCTCGAAAGCGAAGCCGAGGTCAATGCCGCCTTCGGCCGCTTCAAGGAACTGGCCGACCAGAAGTCGGAGATCTTCGATGAAGACATCATGGCCATCGTCTCGAACGAGGCCCAGCATGACGCCAACGAGCACTACCGCTTCATCTCGCTGTCGCAGCGCTCGGAAACCGGTGAGCGTCCGCGTGCCCGCGTGGTCTTCAACATGGACGGCCAGGAGCACGCTGGCGAAGGCGAGGGCAACGGTCCGGTGGATGCCACGCTGCACGCGATCGAGTCGCAGGTGCACAGCGGCGCCGAGATGGTGCTGTATTCGGTGAATGCCATCACCGGCGGTACCGAGGCGCAGGGGGAGGTGACGGTGCGCCTGTCCAAGGCCGGCCGTATCGTCAACGGCGTCGGTACCGACCCGGATATCGTGGCGGCCTCGGCGAAGGCCTACCTGGCCGCGCTGAACAAGCTGCACGACAAGGCCGTCCAGAAGATCAACCCGCAGATCTGATTTTCAGACCCGCATCCTGGCGCCGCTCCTATCCGGAGTGGCGCCGGCGGCGAAGGGCCTATCCGGCCTGAGCGCCAGAACCAGCCCGCCGGCCACCATACGTGGTCCGCGGGCTGTTTTCATGTGAGAGCCCCCTTACCTGCGCCGTCGGGCCGGCTCGTACCGTGGATCCGACGTGATCTGCGGCTGCAAGTCATGCCCGCTGACGTGCATCATGCACGCCTTTTTACCGCAAACTTTCGGCAAGTCCGCGCATGGACTCCGCATCCTGCTGGGGCGACGCGGCGTTGCGAATTGCGGCGGCGCGGGCACTGCCGTACCATGCGCCCTTTCGTGGAGAGACATGGCATGTGGAAACTGGCGAAGGGCTGGCTGGCGGCTGGCCTGATGTGGTTGGCAGCGGGAGCCCAGGCGCAGGAGCCGATCCGGCTCGGCATGATCGACGGGCTGTCCGGGCCGTTCGCCAATGCCGGCGACGCCGTGGTCCGAAACCTGCGCATCGCGATCGAGCGGATCAATGCACGGGGCGGAGTGAAGACGGCTCAGGGCAAGCGTCCCATGGAGCTGGTTACCTTCGACAGCAAGGGCAATGTCGACGAAAGCCTGATCCAGTTCCGCGGCCTCGTGGACAAGGGCATTCCTTTTGTCCTGCAGGGCAACAGCTCCGCGGTGGCGAGCGCGCTGGTCGCGGCCATCAACCGCCACAATGCGCGGCAGCCCGACGCTCGGGTGTTGTTCCTGAACTATTCGGCCGTCGACCCCAGCCTGACCAACGAAAACTGCAGCTTCTGGCATTTCCGCTTTGACGCCAGCGCCGACATGCGCATGCAGGCACTGGCCGAAGTCATCCGGCAGGACCGCGCGGTGCGCCGGGTCTACCTGATCAACCAGGACTACAGCTTCGGCCATCAGGTGTCGCGCTCCGCGCGCGACATGCTGGCGGCCAAGCGGCCGGACGTGCAGTTTGTCGGCGATGAATTCCACCCGATCGGCAAGATCAAGGACTTTGCGCCCTACATCGCCAAGATCAGGGCCAGCGGGGCTGACGCCGTGGTGACCGGAAACTGGGGCAATGACCTTACCCTGATGGTCAAGGCTGCGCGCGAAGGCGGCCTCCAGGCAAAGTTCTATACCTTCTACGGCAATGGACTCGGCGCACCCGCCGCGATGGGCGATGCCGGCGTGGGCCGTGTGCTGGCCGTGGCCGAATGGCACCCGAACGTGGGTGGCGCGGCCTCGGACGCCTTCTATGAACAGTTCCGCGCCCGCTACCCCGAGCCGAGGGACGATTACGTGCACCTGCGCATGCAGATGATGGTGGAAATGCTGGCGCGCGCGATCGAGAAGGCCGGCTCGACCGATGCCGTGCAGGTTGCCCTTGCGCTGGAGAACATGCGCTACGTCAACGACTTCCATGAGGCCACCATCCGCACCGAGGACCACCAGGTACTGCAGCCGCTCTATGTCTCGGTCATGGAGCGGCGGGGCGGCGCCGTGCGATTCGACAACGAGGGCTCCGGCTACGGCTTTCGCACGGTGCGCAAGCTCAAGACGGCCCAGACCACACTGCCGACGACGTGCCGCATGCAGCGCCCATAGCGCCCTGTGCCTGGGGGCCGAAGGCGAGGCTGGCCCCCGGTAAGCCTTTCCGCTATAATCCGCGGCTGTCGTCACCCGGTATTGCCGGCGTGAGGGCAGATGCCAGTTTATGCATGGCACGACGCAAGCGGCGCATCCCGCGCTGTGGCGTTCGCAAGTGAAAGGAAATCATCATGGCAATCGCCAACAAGTCCGAAGTCATCAAGCAGTTCGCCCGTGGCGCCAACGACACTGGCAGCCCCGAAGTTCAGGTGGCCCTGCTGACCACCCGCATCAACGACCTGACCCCGCACTTCAAGGCCAACATGAAGGACCACCACAGCCGCCGCGGCCTGCTGCGCATGGTGAGCCGTCGTCGTCGCCTGCTGGACTACCTGAAGTCCAACGACGCTGATCGTTACCGCGCCCTGATCGAAAAGCTGGGCCTGCGCAAGTAAGGATTGGCTGGCATGGCAGCGCGATTCCAGGGTTTGCACGGTTTCGCGTGATGCCTCGATGCCTGCTTCAGCATTGCTGGGGCAGGCATTTTGCATTTCTGGCCGGCCAACGCGTGCCTGCCTCGAAATGCAGCACGTTGATGAGTGATCTTCGCTTCACTGGACTTGGGGGAATTCCGATCCGCCGGTCCCCCGTTGCGGCAAGCCCCGCAACGGAGTAAGTTGCTCTTTTTCATGGGTTTCAAATCCGGATCGGCCAAGGAAACAGGGCTTTGTGTCATTCCAGCGCGGCATCGGCAACGGTGCCGCGCTGGAATGGCATAGCACTTCCCTGCGACTGCGACCAATTCCGGCAGTTAGCCTGCGGCTGAGAACGCAGGCGGCGCGCGCCGAGCAATGATTCCGGCGTGCACGCAAGACAAGGAATGCAAATGTCCATGTTCAACAAAGTAGTCAAGCAGTTCCAGTGGGGCCAACATACGGTCCGCATGGAAACCGGTGAAATCGCCCGCCAGGCTGGCGGTGCCGTGCTGGTCGACGTGGAAGACACCGTCGTGCTGGCGACCGTTGTCGCCGCCAAGAGCCCGAAGGCCGGCCAGGACTTCTTCCCGCTGACCGTCGACTACATCGAGAAGACCTACGCTGCCGGCAAGATCCCCGGTGGCTTCTTCAAGCGTGAAGGCCGTCCGTCGGAAAACGAGACGCTGACCTCGCGCCTGATCGACCGTCCGCTGCGTCCGCTGTTCCCGGAAGGCTTCTACAACGACGTGCAGGTGGTCGTGCACGTGGTGTCGCTGAACCCGGATGTGCCGGCTGACATCCCCGCGCTGATCGGCGCCTCGGCCGCGCTGGCCGTGTCGGGCATTCCGTTCAGCGGCCCGGTGGGCGCTGCCCGCGTTGGCTACAAGGACGGCCAGTACCTGCTGAACCCGACCCGCCCGCAAATGGCGACTTCGGATCTCGACCTCATCGTCGCCGGTACCGAGCGTGCCGTGCTGATGGTGGAATCGGAAGCCAACCAGCTGTCGGAAGAAGTGATGCTGGGCGCCGTGGTGTATGGCCACGAGCAGATGCAGATCGCGATCAATGCGATCCACGAACTGGTCCGTGAAGGCGGCAAGCCCGAGTGGGACTGGACCGCCGCGCCGAAGAATGAAGCGCTGATCGCCAAGGTTACCGAAGTGGCGCTGCCGCTGCTGCAGGAAGCCTACCAGCTGCGCCAGAAGTCGGCCCGCAGCCAGAAGCTGAAGGAAGTGTCCGCCAACGTGGCGGCCGCGCTGGCCGCCGCCGGCGTGGAAGCCGACAAGGTGGAAGTCGGCAACATCATGTTCGATCTGGAAGCCAAGATCGTCCGCGGCCAGGTGCTGGCCGGCGAGCCGCGTATCGACGGCCGCGACACCCGCACCGTGCGTCCGATCGAGATCCGTTCGTCGGTCCTGCCGCGCGCCCACGGCTCGGCGCTGTTCACCCGCGGCGAGACCCAGGCGCTGGTGGTGGCTACGCTCGGTACCAAGAGCGACGAGCAGATCATCGACGCGCTGGCCGGCGAATACCGCGACCGCTTCATGCTCCACTACAACATGCCTCCGTTCGCCACCGGCGAGACCGGTCGCGTGGGCAGCCCGAAGCGCCGCGAAATCGGCCACGGCCGCCTGGCCAAGCGCGCACTGATCCCGGTGCTGCCGAAGGACGACGAGTTCGCCTATACCATTCGCCTGGTTTCGGAAATCACCGAATCCAACGGTTCGTCGTCGATGGCTTCGGTCTGCGGCGGCTGCCTCGCACTGATGGACGCTGGCGTTCCGGTCAAGGCGCACGTGGCCGGCGTGGCCATGGGCCTGATCCTGGAAGGCAACAAGTTTGCCGTCCTGACCGACATCCTGGGTGACGAAGACCACCTGGGTGACATGGACTTCAAGGTCGCGGGTACCGACAACGGCATCACCGCACTGCAGATGGACATCAAGGTGCAGGGCATTACCAAGGAAATCATGCAGGTTGCCCTGGCGCAGGCCAAGGAAGGCCGCCTGCATATCCTGGGTGCGATGCAGGGTGCCATGGGCCACGCCCGCACCGAACTGTCGGCGCACGCTCCGCGCATGATCACCATGAAGATCCATCCGGACAAGATCCGCGAAGTGATCGGCAAGGGCGGCTCGACCATCCAGGCGCTGACCAAGGAAACCGGCACCACCATCGATATCCAGGAAGACGGCACCATCACCATCGCCTCGACCTCGACCGATGGCATGGCCGAAGCCAAGCGCCGCATCGAAGGCATCACCGCCGAAGCCGAAGTGGGCAAGATCTACAACGGCACGGTGCTGAAGCTGCTGGACTTCGGCGCGATCGTCAACATCCTGCCGGGCAAGGATGGTCTGCTGCATATCTCGGAGATCGTCAACGAGCGTGTCAAGGACATCAAGGACTGGCTGAAGGAAGGTCAGCAACTGCGTGTCAAGCTGATCCAGGCTGACGAGAAGGGCCGTCTGCGCCTGTCGCTGAAGGCCGCGCTGGCGGAAGAGGGCGGCAGCATCAGCCCGCAGAACAACGCCGAGGCCGCACCGGCCCCGGCGGCTCCTTCGGACCAGCAGCAGTAAGCTGGGTCCGGCGCCGCCATCGGGCGGCATGGAGGAAAAACGGCTGGCGATGTCCAGCCGTTTTTTTGTTTACACTGCCGGGCAACCCAATTGAGCGACCGCTCTCACCGACACGCCGCGATGGCCTCAGCGCTTCGCGCGCCAGACCAAGACAAGGAGCAGCAATGCAAGCCATCGAAATTCGCGAATACGGTGCGCCCGAAGTCCTGCAGGAGACGCAGCGCCCCGACCCGGTGCCCGGTGCCGGCGAGATCCTGATCCGCGTCGCCGCCGCCGGCGTCAATCGCCCGGACGTGTTCCAGCGCACCGGCAACTATCCGGTGCCGCCCGGCGCTTCAGACCTGCCGGGCCTGGAGGTGGCAGGCGTGGTGGTCGGCGGAGATCTTGCCCATGCGGATAACCGCTTCGGACTCAAGGTTGGCGACCGCGTCTGCGCGCTCGTGCAGGGCGGCGGCTATGCGCAACTGTGCACGGCACCGGTGGCCCAGTGCCTGCCGGCCCCGAAGGGCCTGAGCGATATCGAAGCCGCGGCGCTGCCGGAGACCTTCTTCACGGTCTGGAGCAATGTGTTCGACCGCGGCTACCTGGGCCAGGGCCCGCGCGGCAAGGACGAGACACTGCTGATCCAGGGGGGCTCCAGCGGCATCGGCACGACCGCGATCCAGATTGCCAAGGCGCTCGGCTACAAGGTGTTCGTCACTGCCGGCACCGACGAGAAATGCAAGGCCTGCGAGGATCTCGGCGCAGACCGCGCCATCAACTACAAGACCCAGGATTTCGTTGCCGAAGTTGCCACGCTGACCGCAGGCAAGGGCGTCGACGTGATCCTCGACATGGTGGCCGGCTCCTATCTCGGCCGCGAGCTGAAGTGCATTGCCGATGACGGTCGCATTGTCATCATCGCCCTGCTCGGTGGCGCCAAGGCGGAAATCCCGCTTGGCGACATCCTGCGCCGCCGCATCACGGTCACGGGCTCCACGCTGCGTCCGCGGTCCGCGGCATTCAAGGGGCAGATCGCCCAGGCCTTGCATCAGCAAGTGTGGCCGCTGCTCGAGGCGGGCAAGATCAAGCCGGTGATCCACAAGGTCTTTCCGGCGGCCCAGGCGGCCGAAGCCCACCGCCTGATGGAGTCCAGCGAGCACATCGGCAAGATCGTCCTGACCTGGTAATTGCCTTGAAGCGTTGCCGCGCGGGGCTGGCCGCGCGCGGTAGCGCCCGTCCCCTGCCGCAAGCTACAATAGCGGGTTTGATTTGGGAGGGGACCCCGTGAGACAAAAGCTCGTCATCGGCAACTGGAAGATGCACGGCAGCCTGGCCGCCAACGCCGCGCTGCTCGAGGGAATCAAGGCTGCACCGGCGCGCGCGCGGCTGGCAGTCTGCGCACCTTTCCCCTATCTTGCACAATGCCAGGCGCTGCTGAATGGCTCGCAGGTGGTCTGGGGCGCACAGGATGTGTCCGCCGAGGCGCGCGGTGCCTTCACCGGCGAAGTGGCGGCGTCCATGCTGGGCGAGTTTGGCTGCACCTACGCGCTGGTGGGCCACTCGGAGCGTCGCACTTACCATGCGGAAACCGACGCGGTGGTTGCCGCCAAGGCCCTGCGTGCTCTGGAATTCGGCATCCTGCCGGTGATCTGCGTTGGCGAGACGCTTTCTGAGCGCGAAGCCGGCCAAACCGAGGTCGTCGTGGGTCGTCAGTTGCAGGCGGTCCTCGATGCGCTGTCGGCCGAACAGCTGGGTCGCGTGGTGCTGGCCTACGAGCCGGTCTGGGCGATCGGCACGGGCAAGACTGCGACCAGTGAGCAGGCGCAGGCCGTGCACGCCTTCCTGCGTGGCAAGGTTCGCGAGCGCGACGCCGGCGTGGCCGAGCGCATGGCCATTCTGTACGGCGGCAGTGTTAAGCCGGACAATGCGGTCGAACTGTTTTCCATGTCCGATATCGACGGGGGGCTGATTGGTGGAGCCTCGTTGAAATCGGAAGATTTTCTCGCGATCGGCAACGCCTGAATGCCTGTCGCGCCGGACATCCGATCAGGCAAGTAACGCAAACTTTATCCAAATGGCAATTTTCAAGACATTGTTGGTACTGGTGCAGGTGTTGTCGGCGCTGGGCGTCATCGGCCTGGTGCTGATTCAGCACGGCAAGGGTGCCGATGTGGGTGCGGCGTTCGGGTCAGGTGCTTCGGGCAGCCTGTTCGGCGCGACGGGTTCCGCAAACTTCCTGTCGCGTACGACTGCGGTGCTGGCGACGCTGTTCTTCATCTGTACGCTGAGCTTGACGCTGATGGGCAACTACAAGCCTGCCGCGTCGCTGGGCGTGATGGGCTCGGCCCCGGCTTCCGCGCCGGCTGCGGCTGGTGCTTCGGCGCCTGCAGCAGCGGCTGCGGATGCCTCGGCTCCGGCTGCACCTGCTGTTCCGAAATAATCGAGCGGCCTTGTATTCGATTCCTGATTTTTTTTGCAGTTGTGCGTTGAACAATGCAGCAAAGCGGGTTAGAATCCAAGGCTTGAAACGATTCCCCAGCGATGGGGCTTAAGCAAAGGCAAAAGCCTCTGCAAAAGCTCTGAAGGGCCTGAAAACCCGGCGCCAGGCAATATTGTTTCTCCCCCAGCCGACGTGGTGAAATTGGTAGACACGCTATCTTGAGGGGGTAGTGGCGAAAGCTGTGCGAGTTCGAGTCTCGCCGTCGGCACCAAAAAACTTGATCGAAGTCCGCTGCCGGGCAATGCTCCTGGCAAGGGGACTTCGGCAATCCGCAAGGCGGCGCGCCGGAGGTTTCGGCATAGCGCCTGGGGTGGGCAACAGGACGCCGCTTCAGCTGGTGCTGTTGACAACATTCCAGATAAGGCTGGCCGTACCTTGACACTCGAAGCCTACTTCCCCGTTCTCATCTTCATCATCTTCGGCGTTGTGCTCGGCATAGCGTTGATGTCGATTGGTCGGATTCTCGGCCCGAACAAACCAGATCCCGCGAAGCTGTCGCCGTACGAGTGCGGCTTCGAAGCGTTCGAGGACGCGCGCATGAAGTTCGACGTGCGCTACTACCTCATCGCCATCCTTTTTATCCTGTTCGATCTCGAAACCGCCTTCCTTTTCCCGTGGGGCGTCGCCCTGAGGGATATCGGCTGGGCGGGATTCATCGCCATGGGCGTGTTTCTGCTGGAATTCATCGTGGGCTTCGTCTACATCTGGAAAAAGGGCGCGCTCGATTGGGAGTGATGTGAAATGGCAATCGAAGGCGTTCTCAACGAAGGCTTTGTCACGACTACCGCTGACAAGCTGATCAACTGGACCCGCACCGGGTCGCTGTGGCCGATGACCTTCGGCCTGGCCTGCTGTGCCGTGGAAATGATGCATGCCGGCGCCGCGCGCTACGACCTGGACCGCTTCGGCGTGGTGTTCCGCCCGTCGCCGCGCCAGTCGGACGTGATGATCGTGGCCGGCACGCTGTGCAACAAGATGGCGCCCGCGCTGCGCAAGGTCTACGACCAGATGGCCGAGCCGCGCTGGGTGATCTCGATGGGCTCTTGCGCCAATGGCGGCGGCTACTACCACTATTCGTATTCGGTGGTGCGCGGCTGCGACCGCATCGTGCCGGTGGACATCTACGTGCCGGGCTGCCCGCCCACGGCCGAAGCGCTGATCTACGGCGTGATCCAGCTGCAGAACAAGATCAAGCGTACCAACACCATCGCGCGCAAGGGCTGACATGGCGAAGCTTGAGACCCTGAAGGCCGCGCTCGAGAAAGCTCTCGGCAAGCGCGTGCAGAAACTGATCGAGGCGACCGGCGAACTGACGCTGATCGTCAAGGCTGACGACTACCTGGAAACGGCCCGCATCCTGCGCGACGATCCCACGCTGCGTTTCGAGCAGCTGATCGACCTGTGCGGCGTGGACTATTCCGAGTACGGTAATGGCGCCTGGGACGGCCTGCGTTTCGCCGCGGTATCGCACCTGCTGTCCGTGACCCACAACTGGCGCGTGCGTGTGCGCGTGTTTGCTCCGGATGATGATTTCCCGGTCGTGCCGTCGGTGATCGACGTGTGGAATTCGGTCAACTGGTTCGAGCGTGAAGCCTTCGATTTCTACGGCATCGTGTTCGAAGGCCACCCGGACCTGCGCCGCATCCTGACCGACTACGGCTTTGTCGGCCATCCGTTCCGCAAGGATTTCCCGACCTCGGGTTACGTGGAAATGCGTTATGACCCGGAGCAGAAGCGGGTCATCTACCAGCCGGTCACGATCGAGCCCCGCGAAATCACGCCGCGCGTGATCCGCGAGGAAAACTACGGCGGCACGCAGCACTGATAACGCGCCATGGCAGATATCAAGAATTACACCCTGAACTTCGGCCCGCAGCACCCGGCCGCACACGGCGTGCTGCGCCTGGTGCTGGAGCTGGACGGCGAAGTGATCCAGCGCGCTGACCCGCACATTGGCCTGCTGCATCGTGCCACCGAAAAGCTGGCCGAGCAGAAGAGCTGGATCCAGAACGTTCCCTACATGGACCGTCTCGACTATGTGTCGATGATGTCCAACGAACACGCCTACGTGATGGCAATCGAGCGGCTGCTCGGCATTGATGTGCCGATCCGCGCGCAGTACATCCGCGTGATGTTCGACGAAATCACCCGCCTGCTGAACCACCTGATGTGGATCGGCGCGCATGCGCTCGACGTGGGCGCCATGGCGGTGTTCCTCTACGCTTTCCGCGAGCGCGAGGACATGTTCGACATGTACGAGGCGGTGTCGGGCGCGCGCATGCACGCGGCCTACTACCGTCCGGGCGGCGTCTATCGCGACCTGCCTGACACAATGCCGCAATATCGGGCATCCAAGGTTCACAACGAGCGTGCCATCAAGGTCATGAACGAAGCGCGTTCGGGCTCGCTGCTGGACTTCATCGAGGACTTCACCAACCGGTTCCCGAAGTACGTCGACGAGTACGAGACCCTGCTGACCGACAACCGGATCTGGAAACAGCGCCTGGTGGATATCGGCGTGGTGAGCCCGGAGCGTGCGCTGCAGATGGGCTTCACCGGCCCGATGCTGCGTGGTTCGGGCATTGCCTGGGACCTGCGCAAGAAGCAGCCGTACGAGGTGTACGACAAGCTGGACTTCGATGTGCCGGTGGGCGTGGGCGGCGACTGCTACGCGCGTTACCTCGTGCGTATCGAGGAAATGCGCCAGTCCAACCACCTCATCAAGCAGTGCATCGAATGGCTGCGCCGCAATCCGGGCCCCGTGATCACGGACAACCACAAGGTTGCGCCGCCGTCGCGGGTGGACATGAAATCGAACATGGAAGAGCTGATCCACCACTTCAAGCTGTTCACCGAAGGCATTCACGTGCCCGAAGGCGAGGCTTATGCAGCGGTTGAGCATCCGAAGGGTGAATTCGGCATCTATGCGATCTCGGACGGCGCGAACAAGCCTTATCGCCTGAAGATTCGCGCGCCCGGCTATGCGCACCTGGCCGCCCTGGACGAGATGGCCAAGGGACACATGATTGCTGACGCGGTGACGATCATCGGTACGCAGGACATCGTCTTCGGCGAAATCGACCGCTAATCACGGACCGCCGGCCCGGACGACGATCCGGGCGCTTTCCTGCCGCGATGGCAGGGAGCGGCGGGGAAACCCGCGGCGGAACGGCAGGGCCTCAGGCCCGCCGGCGGAACAGGCAGCGACGGCTGCAAAACCTGCGGAGGCAAGCCCCGGTACGCTGCCTCCGCCGTTTTACTGCAATGACCATGCTATCAGCAGAAGCTCTCAAGGAAATCGATCGCGCGATCGCGAAGTATCCGGCCGACCAGAAGCAGTCGGCCGTGATGGCGGCGCTTGCCGTGGCGCAGGGCGAGGTGGGTTGGGTTTCCCCCGAAGTCATGCAGTTCGTCGCCAGCTACCTCGACATGCCGCCCGTGTGGGTGGAAGAGGTGGCGACCTTCTACAACATGTACGACACCAAGCCGGTGGGCAAGTACAAGCTCGCCGTCTGCACCAACCTGCCGTGCGCCCTGTCGGGCGGCGAGCGGGCCGGCGAGTACCTCAAGCGCAAACTCGGCATCGACTACAACGAGACCACTGCCGACGGCTGCTTCACCCTGAAAGAGGGTGAGTGCATGGGCGCCTGCGGCGACGCGCCGGTAATGATCGTCAACAATACCCGCATGTGCAGCTTCATGAGCGACGACAAGCTCGACGCGCTGGTCGAAGAGCTGAAGGCCGACGCTGCCGCCAAGGGGGCAAAGTAACATGACCTCTCTGCACGACCGCCACATCCAGCCGCTGATCCTGGCCGGCCTGGACGGCAAGAACTGGCACCTGGAAGACTACGTCAAGCGTGGTGGCTACCAGCAGCTCAAGCGCATCCTGACCGAGAAGATCCCGCCCGAGCAGGTGATCGCCGACGTCAAGGCCTCGGGCCTGCGCGGCCGCGGAGGCGCTGGCTTCCCGACCGGCCTGAAGTGGAGCTTCATGCCGCGTACGTTCCCCGGCCAGAAGTACCTCGTCTGCAATACCGATGAGGGCGAGCCCGGTACGTTCAAGGACCGCGACATCATCCGGTTCAACCCGCACTCGCTGATCGAGGGCATGGCCATCGGCGCGTACGCGATGGGCATCACCGTGGGCTACAACTACATCCACGGCGAGATCTGGAACGAATACAAGATCTTCGAGGAAGCCCTCGAAGAAGCGCGCGCCGCCGGCTTTCTCGGCGACAACATCCTGGGTTCGGGTTTCAGCTTCCAGCTGCATGCCCACCACGGATACGGCGCCTATATCTGCGGCGAGGAAACCGCGCTGCTCGAATCGCTGGAAGGCAAGAAAGGCCAGCCGCGTTTCAAGCCGCCGTTCCCGGCGAGCTTCGGCCTGTACGGCAAGCCGACCACCATCAACAACACCGAGACGTTTGCCGCGGTGCCGTTCCTGCTGGCCATGGGCCCGGAGAACTACCTGAAGCTCGGCAAGCCGAACAACGGCGGCACCAAGATCTTCTCGATCTCCGGCGACGTCGAGCGTCCGGGCAACTACGAGATCCCGCTGGGCACGCCGTTCGCCAAGCTGCTGGAACTGGCCGGCGGCATGCGTGGTGGCAAGCGCATCAAGGCGGTGATCCCGGGCGGCTCGTCCGCACCGGTGGTGCCGGGCGAGATGATGATGGCGTCCGACATGGACTACGACTCGATCGCCAAGGCCGGCTCGATGCTGGGCTCGGGCGCCGTGATCGTCATGGACGAGACGCGCTGCATGGTGCGCTCGCTGCTGCGCCTGTCGTATTTCTATTTTGAAGAGTCGTGCGGCCAGTGCACGCCGTGCCGAGAAGGCACCGGCTGGCTCTACCGCATGGTCAATCGCATCGAACACGGAGAAGGGCGCCAGGAAGACCTGGACCTGCTCAACAACGTCGCGGAAAACATCATGGGCCGCACCATCTGCGCGCTCGGCGATGCCGCGGCGATGCCGGTCCGCGGCATGCTCAAGCACTACTGGAAAGAGTTCGAATATCACGTCGAACACAAGCAGTGCATGGTTCCGGCCTACATCTAAGCGTGGCAGAACATGGTTGAACTCGAGATCGACGGCAAGAAGGTAGAGGTTGCAGAAGGCAGCCTCGTGATGGAAGCCGCCCGCAAGCTGGGCACCTACATCCCGCACTTCTGCTACCACCGCAAACTGTCCATCGCGGCGAACTGCCGCATGTGCCTGGTTGAAGTTGAAAAGGCGCCCAAGGCGCTGCCCGCCTGCGCCACCCCCGTGACGCCTGGCATGAAGGTCTTCACCAATTCGGAGAAGGCAGTCAAGGCACAGAAGTCCGTGATGGAATTCCTGCTGATCAACCACCCGCTCGACTGCCCGATCTGCGATCAGGGCGGCGAATGCCAGCTGCAGGATCTGGCCGTGGGCTACGGTGCATCGGAGTCGCGCTACAAGGAAGAGAAGCGCGTGGTGTTCCACAAGAACGTGGGCCCGCTGATCTCCATGGAGGAGATGACCCGCTGCATCCACTGCACCCGCTGCGTGCGCTTCGGCCAGGAAGTGGCCGGCGTGATGGAGCTGGGCATGCTGAACCGCGGCGAGCACTCGGAAATCACGACGTTCGTCGGCCAGACCGTGGATTCGGAACTGTCCGGCAACATGATCGACCTGTGCCCGGTCGGCGCGCTGACCAGCAAGCCGTTCCGCTACTCGGCCCGTACCTGGGAACTGGCTCGCCGCAAGTCGGTGTCGCCGCACGACGGCCTCGGTGCCAACCTCGTGGTCCAGAGCAAGAACCAGCGCGTCATGCGCGTGCTGCCGCTGGAGAACGAGGACGTCAACGAGTGCTGGATCTCGGACAAGGACCGCTTCTCGTATGAAGGCCTGAACAGCGCCGACCGCCTGACCCGCCCGCTGCTGAAGCAGGGTGGCCAGTGGATCGAAACCGACTGGCAGACCGCGCTCGAATACGTGGCCAACGGCCTGGCGAGCATCAAGCGCGACCATGGCGCCGACCAGATCGCCGCGCTGGCGAGCCCGCACAGCACGCTCGAAGAGCTGTACCTGCTGGGCAAGCTGATGCGTGGCCTGGGCAGCGACAACATCGACTTCCGCCTGCGCCAATCCGATTTCTCGGCAGCCCTGAAGGGTGCGCCGTGGCTCGGCATGCCGGTGGCTGATGTATCCACGCTGCAACGCGTGCTGGTGATCGGCTCGTCGCTGCGCAAGGACCACCCGCTGCTGGCTTCGCGCCTGCGCCAGGCTGGCAAGAAGGGAGCCCGCGTAGCGGTGCTCGGCGCCGGCGGTGAAGACCTGCTGATGCCGCTGGCCGCCCGCATCGACGTTGCGCCGTCGGGCTGGACTGCAGCGCTGGCCGGTGTTGCCAGCGCCGTGGCAAAGGCCAAGGGCGTTGCCGCGCCTGCCGGCACCGAAGGCTTTGATGGTGGCGAGGCTGCCCGCAAGGCCGCGGAAGCGCTGCTGTCGGGCGAGCGCCGTGCCGTGTTCCTCGGCAACGAGGCCGTGCGTCACCCGCAATTCGCCGCGCTGCACGCGCTGGCACAGTGGATCGCGACGGAAACCGGCGCCACGCTGGGCTTCCTGACCGAGGCCGCGAACACGGTCGGCGGTCATATCGCCGGCGCGCTGCCGGCGCAGGGCGGTGCCAATGCCCAGGCGATGCTGGAGTCGCCGCGCAAGGCTTACGTGCTGCTCAATACCGAACCCGAGTTCGACGCCGCCGATCCGCGCAAGGCCCTAGCCGCGCTGGGCCAGGCTGGCACCGTGGTGGTACTGTCGCCGTTCCGCTCGGAAGCGGCCATGCAGTATGCCGACGTGATCCTGCCGGTCACGCCGTTCACGGAAACCGCGGGCACCTTCGTCAATTGCGAAGGTCTGGCGCAGAGCTTCAACGGTGTCGTGCGCGCGCTCGGCGAGTCGCGTCCGGGCTGGAAGGTCCTGCGCGTGCTGGGCAACCTGCTGGACGTCGCCGGTTTCGATTACGACAGCGCGGAAGCCGTTCGTGCCGAAGTCCTGGCCGCGCCGGTTGCGCCGCAACTAAGCAATGCCACCGACGCGCCGATCCGCGTGACCGCGGCCGCTGCCAATGGCATCGAGCGGATTGCCGACGTGCCGATCTACCACGCCGACCCGATCGTGCGCCGCGCCGAATCGCTGCAGCTGACCGCCGCGGCCCGCCGCGCGCAGCAGGTGGCGCTGTCGGCCGACCTGTTCGCCGGCCTGGGTATCCAGTCGGGCGATCCGGTCCGCGTGACGCAGGGCGAGGGTAGCGTGGTGCTGCCGGGGGTGCTGGAAAACACGCTGCCGGCCAACACCGTGCGTGTCCCGGCCGCGACGCCGGCCGCAGTGAGCCTTGGTGCCATGTTCGGCACGGTCAAGGTCGAGAAGGCTGTGGACCTGTCGGCGGGCCAGAAGGCTGCAGCAGCAGCCGGGACGGCCTGAGCCATACAAGAATAGCGAGAACGCAACATGATCGACTGGATTACCTCGCAAGGCCACGCCATCTTCGGCGGCGCTTGGACGCCGCTGTGGATCCTCATCCGGGCCGTGCTTATCGTGGTGCCGCTGCTGCTGTGCGTGGCCTACCTGATTCTGTGGGAGCGCAAGCTGATCGGCTGGATGCACGTGCGTCTGGGCCCGAACCGCGTGGGTCCGCTGGGCCTGCTGCAGCCGATTGCCGACGTGCTGAAGCTGCTGCTCAAGGAAGTCATGACGCCGACGCAAGTCAGCAAGGGCATGTACCTGGTTGCCCCGCTGATGGTGCTGATGCCGGCCGTGGCGGTCTGGGCCGTGATTCCGTTCCAGGCCGAAGTCGTGATGGCCAACGTCAACGCCGGTCTGCTGTACGTGATGGCGATCAGCTCGGTCGGCGTGTACGGCGTGATCCTGGCCGGCTGGTCCTCGAACTCCAAGTACGCGTTCCTGGGTGGCATGCGCGCCGCGGCGCAGATGGTGTCGTACGAAATCGCCATGGGCTTTGCCCTGGTGACGGTGCTGATGGTGTCGGGCAGCCTGAACCTGTCGGCCATCGTCAACAGCCAGAACGCGGGTTATTTCGCCGACATGGGCATCAACGTCCTGTCGTGGAACTGGATTCCGCTGCTGCCGATGTTCGGCGTGTACTTCATCTCGGGCGTGGCGGAAACCAACCGTCACCCGTTCGACGTGGTGGAAGGCGAATCGGAAATCGTGGCGGGTCACATGATCGAATACTCGGGCATGGGCTTCGCGCTGTTCTTCCTGGCCGAGTACATCAACATGATCATCATCTCGACGATGACCGCGCTGATGTTCCTGGGTGGCTGGGCGCCTCCGTTCTCGAGCTTCCTGACCAACGCGATCCCCGGCTTCTTCTGGCTGCTGATCAAGGTATTCCTGCTGCTGTCGGTCTTTATCTGGATTCGTGCCTCGTTCCCGCGCTACCGCTATGACCAGATCATGCGCCTGGGCTGGAAGGTGTTCATTCCCCTGACCGTGGGTTGGCTGATCATCGTGGCGATCTGGATCAAGTCGCCTTGGAATATCTGGCACTGAACCGCCAGGCGAGGACGCGCGCACTGCACCGTTGCGGCGCGCGCCTCGGGAAACACTAGGAAGCAATCGTCATGCTGCTCGCCATCAAGGACTTCTTCAACAGCCTGCTCCTGAAGGAACTCTTCAAGGGCATGGCGCTGACCGGCCGCTATCTCTTCGCGCGCAAGGTCACCGTCCAGTTCCCGGAAGAGAAAACGCCGATCTCGCCGCGTTTCCGTGGCCTGCACGCGCTGCGCCGCTACCCGAACGGGGAAGAGCGCTGCATCGCGTGCAAGCTGTGCGAGGCGGTATGCCCGGCACTGGCGATCACGATCGAGTCCGACGTGCGTGCCGACGGCACCCGCCGTACCACGCGCTACGACATCGACCTGACCAAGTGCATTTTCTGCGGCTTCTGCGAAGAGGCCTGCCCGGTCGACGCGGTCGTCGAAACGCCGATCCTGGAGTACCACGGCGAGAAGCGCGGCGATCTGTACTTCACCAAGGACATGCTGCTGGCGGTGGGCGACCGCTACGAGCCACAGATTGCCGCAGCCAAGGCTGCGGACGCCAAGTACCGCTGAGATCGGCTGGCGCCGGCGTCGCCGGTGCCGCCCAGTGAATTTGAATCGGGCTCCGCAAGGGGCCAATGGAAGGATGCCGCAAGCGCGGGCCACCCACAGGGGTAGTCTGTGCCGAAGGCCAAGAGAGGATCCGACACGGACCATGGAACTCACGACCACCATCTTCTACGTCTTTGCGCTGGTGCTGGTGCTCTCCGCACTGAAGGTCATCACCGCGAAGAACCCGGTGCACTCCGCACTGTTCCTCGTGCTGTCGTTCTTCACGGCTGCGGCGATCTGGCTGCTGCTCAAGGCGGAATTCCTCGCCGTCCTGCTGGTGCTGGTGTATGTCGGCGCCGTGATGGTGCTTTTCCTGTTCGTGGTGATGATGATCGATATCGACATCGAACACCTGCGCCGGGACTTCTGGACCTATGTGCCGCTCGCGTCGGTCGTCGGTGCGCTGATCATTGCTGAAATGGCCATCGTGCTGGTGCGCAATTTCATCGGCACGGTCGCCCCGGTGGTGGCTGCCGGTTCGCAGGAGCCGGGCTACTCGAACACGGCCGCGCTGGGCAAGCTCATCTACACCGACTATATCTATGCCTTCGAAGTGGCCGGCATCATCCTGCTGGTGGCCATCATCGCGGCGGTTGCGCTGACCATGCGCCGCCGCAAGGACGTGAAGGCGCAGGATATCTCGTCGCAGCTGCGGACCCGCCGCGCTGACCGCGTGCGCCTGGTGTCCATGCCGGCGGAAAGCCAGTCCGCCCAGGCCGATGCCGCGGCGACCGCCAACAAGAACTAAAGCCACGGAGAAACGCTGTGCTCTCTCTCGCCCATTTCCTCGTGCTCGGTGCGATCCTGTTCGCGATCAGCATCGTTGGTATTTTCCTGAACCGCAAGAACGTGATCGTGCTGCTGATGGCGATCGAGCTCATGCTGCTTGCGGTGAACATGAACTTCGTCGCCTTCTCGCACTACATGGGCGACCTGGCCGGTCAGGTTTTCGTTTTCTTCATCCTCACGGTGGCCGCTGCCGAGTCGGCAATCGGTCTGGCAATCCTGGTTGTGCTGTTCCGCAATCTGGACACGATCAACGTGGACGACATGGATACCCTGAAGTACTGATCCATGACGCACTACGCAATGAAACAAGACCGCTCACCGCTCGCACACCAATAAGCGTCCTATGGCAACCACGCTCAACCCCAACCTGCTGCTTGCGATTCCGCTGGCGCCGCTAGTCGGCTCAGCGATCGCCGGCCTGTTCGGCACCAAGTTCTTTGGTCTGTTTTCCTCGGAGTCGCGCGGCGGCCGCATGGTGGCCCACACCGCGACGATCCTCGGCGTGGCCATTGCCTGCGTGCTGTCGGTGATGGTGCTGCTCGACGTGATGAACGGCGCCAGCTTCAACGGCACTGTCTACGAGTGGATGGCCATCGGCGACCTGAAGATGGAGGTCGGCTTCCTGGTCGATTCCCTGACGGCCATGATGATGGTGGTGGTGACCTTCGTGTCGCTGATGGTGCATATCTACACCGTCGGCTACATGGACGGAGACCCCGGCTACAACCGATTCTTCTCGTACATCGCGCTCTTCACCTTCTCGATGCTGATGCTGGTGATGAGCAACAACTTCCTGCAGCTGTTCTTCGGCTGGGAAGCGGTGGGCCTGGTGTCGTACCTGCTGATCGGTTTCTGGTACACCCGCCCGACGGCAATCTTCGCGAACCTGAAGGCGTTCCTGGTGAACCGAGTCGGTGACTTCGGCTTCATCCTGGGCATCGGCCTGCTGCTGGCCTACAGCGGCAGCATGAGCTACTCGGACGTGTTCGCCGCCCGCGAGAAGCTTGCCACGGTGATCTTCCCGGGCACCGACTGGATGATGCTGACGGTAGCCTGCATCTGCCTGTTCATCGGCGCGATGGGCAAGTCGGCGCAGTTCCCGCTGCACGTCTGGCTGCCTGACTCGATGGAAGGCCCGACCCCGATTTCCGCGCTGATCCACGCCGCAACCATGGTGACTGCCGGCATCTTCATGGTGGCCCGCATGTCGCCGCTGTTCGAGCTGTCGGACACCGCGCTGTCCTTCGTGCTGGTGATCGGCGCCATTACCGCCCTGTTCATGGGCTTCCTGGGCATCATCCAGAACGACATCAAGCGCGTGGTCGCATACTCGACGCTGTCGCAGCTCGGCTACATGACCGTCGCGCTGGGCGCTTCGGCGTACTCGGTCGCCGTGTTCCACCTGATGACCCACGCCTTCTTCAAGGCGCTGCTGTTCCTCGGCGCGGGTTCGGTCATCATCGGCATGCACCACGACCAGGACATCCGCAACATGGGCGGCCTGCGCAAGTACATGCCGATCACCTGGATCACCTCGCTGATGGGTTCGCTGGCGCTGATCGGCACGCCGTTCTTCTCGGGCTTCTACTCGAAGGATTCGATCATCGAAGCGGTGGCCGAATCGCACCTGGCGGGTTCGGGCTTTGCCTACTTCGCGGTGCTGGCCGGCGTGTTCGTGACTGCGTTCTACTCGTTCCGCATGTACTTCCTGGTCTTCCATGGCAAGGAGCGCTGGGGCCAGAACCATGCTCACCACGGCCACGAAGGCGACCACGAACAAGAAGAGGTCTCGCATGACCACCACCATGGCCTGGCCGCCGGCGAAAAGCCGCACGAGTCGCCGTGGGTGGTGACGCTGCCGCTGGTGCTGCTGGCGATTCCGTCGGTCATCATCGGTGCGATCGCCATCGAGCCGATGCTGTTCGGCGACTTCTTCAAGCACGGCGTGGCATTCAAGGACGTGATCTTCGTCGGCGAGAACCACCATGCCATGAAGGAACTCGAAGAAGCCTTCAACGGCTGGGTGCCGATGGCGATCCATTCGCTGACCACCCCGGTCCTGTGGCTGGCCATTGCCGGTGTCGTGCTGTCATGGTTCTTCTACATGAAGCGTCCGGACATTCCCGAGGCGATCAAGAACCGCTTCTCGGGCCTGTACAAGCTGCTCGACAACAAGTACTACATGGACGCTTTCAACCAGGCTGTGTTCGCACGCGGTGCGCGCCTGCTGGGTACCGGCCTGTGGAAGGGCGGCGACCAGAGCCTGATCGACGGCCTGTTCGTCAATGGTTCGGCGCGCGTGGTGGCTTCGTTCGCCGCGGCCAGCCGCTACCTGCAATCGGGCTATATCTACCACTACGCATTCGCGATGATCGTGGGCATGCTGGCGCTGCTGACGCTCACGATCACGGGCGTGATCGGCACCAAGTGATAGGCACCGAGTAAGGAAAACAAAGAAATGGTTCTGTCTTTCGCAATCTGGCTGCCTATCTTCTTCGGCTTGCTGATACTGGCCTCGGGCTCAGACCGCAGCGCCGGCTACGTGAGGTGGATGTCGCTGTTCGGCTCAATCGCCAGCTTCATCGTCACGCTGCCGCTGGTGTTCCACTTCGACAAATCCACCGCTGCGATGCAGTTCGTGGAGAAGTCGTCCTGGATCGAACGCTTCAACATCCAGTACCACCTTGGCGTTGACGGCATCTCGATGTGGTTCGTCGTGCTGACCGCCTTCATCACCGTGATCGTCGTGATCTCGGCCTGGGAAGTGATCACCGAACGCGTGGCCGAGTACATGGCTTCGTTCCTGATCCTGTCCGGCGTGATGGTCGGCGTGTTCTGCGCGCTGGACGGCATGCTGTTCTACGTGTTCTTCGAAGCCACGCTGATCCCGATGTACATCATCATCGGCGTGTGGGGCGGCCCGAACCGGGTGTACGCGGCGTTCAAGTTCTTCCTGTACACGCTGCTGGGCTCGCTGCTGACACTGGTCGCGCTGCTGTTCCTGTACAACAAGACCGGTACCTTCGAGATCCTGCAGTGGCACCAGGCCAAGCTGTCGATGAACGAGCAGATCGCGCTGTTCATCGCCTTCTTCATGGCTTTCGCCGTCAAGGTCCCGATGTGGCCGGTGCACACCTGGCTGCCCGACGCGCACGTGGAAGCGCCGACCGGCGGTTCCGTGGTCCTGGCCGCGATCATGCTGAAGCTGGGTGCCTACGGTTTCCTGCGGTTCTCGCTGCCGATCGCGCCTGACGCAAGCCATTCGCTGGCCGCCTTCATCATCACCATCTCGCTGATCGCCGTGATCTACATCGGCCTGGTGGCCCTGGTGCAGGCCGACATGAAGAAGCTGGTGGCGTACTCGTCGATCGCGCACATGGGCTTTGTGACGCTCGGTTTCTTCATCTTCAATGAAATCGGCATCGAAGGCGGCATCGTGCAGATGATTTCGCACGGCTTCATCTCGGGCGCCATGTTCCTGTGCATCGGCGTGCTGTATGACCGCGTGCACTCGCGCCAGATCGCCGACTACGGCGGCGTGGTGAACACCATGCCGAAGTTCGCCGCGCTGTCGGTGTTCTTCGCGATGGCCAACTGCGGCCTGCCGGCGACCTCCGGTTTCGTAGGCGAGTTCATGGTGATCCTGGGCTCGGTCGAGTACAACTTCTGGATCGGCCTGCTTGCCGCCACCGCCCTGATCTTCGGCGCTGCCTATTCGCTGTGGATGGTCAAGCGCGTGATCTTCGGCGACATCGTGCACCAGCACGTCCGCGAGCTGGTGGACCTGAACAAGCGCGAGTTCCTGATGCTGGGCCTGCTCGCCATCATGACGCTGTACATGGGCCTGCACCCGAAGCCCTTCACCGACGTGATGCACGCTTCGGTGGTCAACCTGCTGTCCCACGTGGCGCAGTCGAAGCTGTAATCGGGGAGAGATAACACTATGCAACCGTCCTCGACTCTCGCCTCTGTGGCGCCGATCATTTTCCTCGCGGTCGCGATTGCCGCGGTCAACTGGATCGACCTTGCCCGCGGCAAGGGCAAGCAAAGCGTCGCCTACCCGCTGTCGCTGCTGTTCACGCTGGTGCTGACCGTCTGGTTCGGCATCAATGCGTCGGCCGGCGAGACGCACTACGCCTTTGCGAACCTGGTCGTGATCGATCCGCTGGCCAATGTGCTGTCGGCATTCTGCTCGGCCGGCCTGTTCATGACGCTGGTCTACACCCGCCGCTACCTGGCCGACCGCGACATGTACGCGGGCGAGTTCTACCAGCTCTCGCTGTTCGCGCTGGGCGGTCAGATTGTCATGATCACCGGCAACAACTTCCTGACCCTGTACCTGGGCCTGGAACTGCTGTCGCTGTCGTCCTACGCGCTGGTGGCGCTGCGCCGCGATTCGCGCGTGACGTCGGAATCGGCCATGAAGTACTTCGTGCTGGGCGCGCTGGCTTCGGGCTTCCTGCTGTACGGCATCTCGATGATGTACGGTGCGACCGGTTCGCTGAACCTGGGCGAAGTGTTCCGCGTGGTGGAGTCGGGCCGTGTCAACACCACCATGCTGGCCTTTGGCGTGGTCTTCATCGTCGCCGGCCTGTCGTTCAAGCTCGGTGCCGCGCCGTTCCACATGTGGATTCCGGACATCTACCAGGGTTCGCCGACCGCGGTGACGCTGCTGATCGCCGGTGGCCCGAAGGTGGCGGCATTCGCGCTGATCGTGCGCGTGCTGGTGGAAGGCCTGCTGCCGCTGGCCGCGGACTGGCAGACCATGCTGGTGGTGCTGGCCGTCCTGTCGCTGGCAATCGGCAACCTGACCGCCATCGTCCAGACCAACCTGAAGCGGATGCTGGCTTACTCGACCATTTCGCACATGGGCTTCATCCTGCTGGGCATGCTGTCCGGCGTGGTGGCCAACAAGGCGGATGGCGCGGCGAATGCCTACAGCTCGGCGATGTTCTACTCGGTCACGTACCTGCTGACCACGCTGGGTACCTTCGGCCTGATCCTGCTGCGCACCACCAAGGGCTTCGAGGCGGAAACGCTGGAAGACCTGAAGGGCATGTCGCGCCGCAACCCGTGGTTCGCGTTCCTGATGCTGGTGATGATGTTCTCGCTGGCCGGCATTCCGCCGACTGTGGGCTTCTACGCCAAGCTGTCGGTACTCGAAGCCGTGGTGAAGTCCGGCATGACCTGGCTGGCCGTGGTCGCGGTGCTGTTCTCGCTGATCGGTGCCTTCTACTACCTGCGCGTGGTCAAGCTGATGTACTTCGACGCACCGGTCGGCGAAGAGCCGCTGGAGGCCACCACTGGCCTGCGTTCGGTGCTGAGCCTGAACGGCGCGGCAGTGATCCTGCTGGGCATCTTCCCGGCTGCGCTGATGAACCTGTGCTACCAGGCCATCCGCGCAACGCTGGCCTCCTGAACGTACGAGGCCAGAAGGCATGAGTTCCCCGACGGGCGGCTGGTTTGTCATCTTGTTGGCACTGGTTTGTGCCAACCTGCCGTTCATCAACCAGCGCCTGTTCGCGGTGGTCCCGCTGCGCTGGAGCCGCAAGCCGCTGTGGCTGCGGCTGGTGGAACTGATCTGCCTCTATCTGGCAGCCGGCCTGGCCGGCTTTGCGGTGGAGGCAAGCCTCGGCAACGCCTTTCCGCTGGGCTGGCAGTTCTACGCCATTACGGCGTGCATGATGCTGGTGTTCGCCTTCCCGGGCTTTACCTGGCAGTACCTCGTCAAACACCGCACGGCCTGAAGCCGGTCATGAAGCCGCCGGGCGTGCCATTCACCCGGAGTGCTCATGACGGAAAAGACCCACGACAACCTTGCCCCGCCATCAGGCGATGAAGGGCTCAAGGAAGTCTGCGTTGCTTCGGCAACCGTCCATCGCGGCAAATTCCTCACGCTGAAGCAAGACATCGTCCGCCTGCCCGACGGCAAGCAGACTGGCCGCGAGTACGTCGTACATCCCGGCGCGGTCATGATGATTCCGCTGTTCGACGACGGCACCGTGCTGATGGAGCGGCAATTCCGCTACCCGGTCGGTGAAGTCATGCTCGAATTCCCCGCCGGCAAGCTCGACCCGGAAGAAGGCGCCTTGCGCTGCGGCGAGCGCGAGCTGGAAGAGGAGACCGGCTACAGCGCGGCGCGCTGGGATTACCTGACCCGCATCCACCCCGTCATTTCGTACTCGACCGAATTCATCGATGTGTTCCTCGCGCGCGACCTGAGCGCGGGGCACGCGAAGCTCGATGAAGGCGAGTTCCTCGAAACCTTCATCGTTCCGGCCGGCCAGGTGCTGGACTGGGTGCGCCAGGGCCGCATTACCGACGTGAAGACCATCATCGGCGCGTTCTGGCTGGAGAAGGTAATCTCGGGTGTGTGGCAGCCCGGCGAGCAGCCGGTGCCGCGCTGAGGCGTGGCAACAGCGGCCAGCAGTAGAGCGGTGTGCGTTTCGCATCATTCGGATGCGGGAAATCCCTTCCGAAAAAAATTAGCACGACCGTTCACAAAATTTGGTTTCACGGATACTATTGCTTTTGACGGGCTGGAAAGATCATGAAGGTGCTCGACCTGCGTTGTGCGCAAGACCATCGTTTCGAGGGCTGGTTTTCCTCCGAGGACGATGCGCAGTCGCAAATCGCAAGTGACCTCGTCCAGTGCCCGGTCTGCGGTGACCATGCCGTGAGCCGGCTGCCCAGCGCGCCGCGCCTGAATCTCTCGGGCGCGACGCAGGTGCAGCGCGGCCAGGCGAAGGCAGGGCAGGCGGCGCAAGCGCCGGCCGCCCTGGAAGCCTTGCAGGCGGCCTATATGAAGGCCGTGCGGCAGGTGATGGCGCAGACCGAGGACGTGGGCGACCGCTTTGCCGAGGAGGCCAGGCGCATGCATTACGACGAGGCACCGGAGCGCGGTATCCGCGGTTCGGCATCCCCGGAGGAGGTGCAGGCGCTGGCGGAAGAGGGCATCGAAACAATCCCGCTCGTGGTGCCGGATGCTTTGAAGCAGACGGCTCACTGAATTGCGTCCTGTGCCCGTGGTTGTCGGCGCAAGACGCGCAGGCAGACTACTTGCCGGCACCGTGCCGGCATCACTGGAGACGGGCATGGATCTCAATTACTCGGCGTCCGACGACGCCTTCCGCGAGGAAGTGCGTAGCTGGCTGGAAGCCAATCTGCCGGCGGACATCCGCGGCAAGGTGCTCAACCATCGCCGGCCCAACCGCGACGACCTGGTGCGCTGGCACAAGATCCTGGCGGGCAAGGGCTGGTCGGCACCGCACTGGCCCGTGCAATACGGCGGCACCGGCTGGAACGCCACGCAGCGCCATATCTGGGATGAGGAAAACGCTCGCGTCGGCGCGCCCGGCGTGCTGCCTTTCGGCGTCGCCATGGTCGCGCCCGTGATCATGAAGTACGGCGACGAGCAGCAAAAGTCATACTACCTGCCGCGCATCCTGGACTGCACCGACTGGTGGTGCCAGGGCTACTCCGAGCCGGGCTCGGGCTCGGACCTGGCTTCGGTCAAGACCCGCGCCGAATTGACGATGGACGGCAAGCACTACATCGTCAATGGCCAGAAGACCTGGACCACGCTCGGCCAGCATGCCGACATGATCTTCTGCCTGGTCCGTACCGACCCGGAAGCCAAGAAGCAGGAGGGCATCTCGTTCCTGCTGATCGACATGAAGACGCCGGGCGTCACCGTGCGTCCGATCATCATGCTCGACGAGGAGCATGAGGTGAACGAAGTGTTCTTCGACAACGTCAAGGTGCCGGTGGAAAACCGCGTTGGCGAAGAAAACAAGGGCTGGACCTACGCCAAGTACCTGCTCGGCCACGAGCGCACCGGCATTGCCCGCGTCGGCAATTCCAAGCGCGAGCTGGGCTTCCTGAAGCGCGTCGCGCGCCAGCAGCAGAAGAACGGCAAGCCGCTGCTGGAAGATCCGGTGTTCGGCGCCAAGGTTGCCGCGCTGGAAATCGAGCTGATGGCGCTGGAGATCACCGTGCTGCGCGTGGTGTCGAGCGAAGCCGCGGGCAAGGGCCCTGGTCCGGAAGCTTCGATGCTGAAGATCAAGGGTACCGAGATCCAGCAACTGCTGACCGAGCTGATGGTGGAAGCGGTCGGCCCGTACGCCCAGCCGTTCGACCCTGCCTACCTGGAGTGCGAGCATGAGCACGCGGTGACCGGCTACGACGACGCCGCGCCGCTGGCCGCCTACTACTTCAACTATCGCAAGACCTCCATCTACGGCGGGTCCAACGAAATCCAGCGCAACATCATCAGCCAGATGATCCTGGGGCTGTGAGGAGACACGGAACATGAACTTCAATCTCAGCGACGAACAAAAGCAGCTGGCTGACGCCGTACGCCGTTTCATCGACAAGGATTACGACTTCGAGTCGCGCAAGAAGCGCTATGAGAGCGAGGCCGGCTATGGCGAGTCGGCCTGGGGCTCGCTGGTCGAACTCGGCCTGACCGCGCTGCCGGTGCCGGAAGAGCAGGGCGGCTTCGCCGGCAAGGCGCTGGACATGATGGTGGTGCAGCAGGAACTGGGCCGCGGCCTGATCGTCGAGCCGTACCTCGCGACCGTCGTCGGTGCCTATGCCCTGGGCCTGGCCGGTGGCCAGGAAGCGCTGCTGGAGCAAGTGGCCGGTGGCGAACTGAAGCTCGCCGTGGCCTTCAACGAGCCGCAGGCGCGCTATGAACTGAACAATGTGCGCGTGAGCGCGCGCGACGGCAAGCTCAACGGCCGCAAGACCGTGGTGCTGCATGGCGGCCAGGCCGACAAGCTGATCGTGTCGGCGCGCACCGGCGGCGCGGACGCCGATCGTGACGGCATCTCGCTGTTCCTGGTCGATGCCAGGGGTGCCGGCGTCAGCATCAAGGACTACCGCACCATCGACAACCTGCGCGCGGCCGATATCACGTTCCAGGACGCGCCGGCGCAACGGCTCGGCGAAGCCGGCAAGGCCTTCGAGCAGGTCGAGCAGGTCGCCGATTACGCAGCGGTGCTGCTGTGCGCCGAAGCCGTGGGCGTGATGGACACACTGAACGCCGCGACGCTTGAATATGCCAAGACGCGCCAGCAGTTCGGCGTGGTGATCGCGCGCTTCCAGGCGCTGCAGCACCGCATGGTCGAGATGTTCATCCAGGCCGAACAGTCGCGCTCGATCACGCTGCTGGCCGCGGCCCGTTTCGAAGAGGCGACGCCGGAAGAGCGCCGCCGCTACGTTTCCGCAGCCAAGGCCCGCGTCGGCCAGGCCGCGCGCTACGTCGGCCAGGAGGCGGTGCAGATCCACGGCGGCATGGGCGTGACCAACGAACTGCCGGCCGCGCACATGTTCAAGCGCCTGACGCTCATCAACACCACGTTCGGTGACGTCGACCACCACCTGGGACGGTTCGCCGCCCAGGCGAGCTTCCAGCAAGCTGCCTGATCCCGGCGATGCCAGCCGAAACCGCGCCGTAGTCCAGGCGCGGTTTTTTTCTTTGCGCGCAGTTAGGGGCGGGTTCGGCAAATACGGACGCACACCGTCACCCGCCATGCGATTATCGCGATGACCAGTCAACAGCCAGCGACAACGGAGACATGACCGATGCTGTATTTCGAGGACTTTGCCGTCGGCAGCCGCCGCGAACTCGGCTCCTACCTCGTCACCGAGGAAGAGATCCTCGGCTTTGCCCGCCAGTATGACCCGCAGCCGTTCCATATCGACAAGGAGGCAGCCGCCAAGAGCATCTATGGCGGGCTGATCTCCAGCGGCTGGATGACGTGCTCGATCATGATGCGGCTGCTGGTGCTGAGCACCACCGGCAAGTCGGCGAGCATGGGCTCGCCGGGCGTCGACGAGATCCGCTGGCTGAAACCGGTCCATGCCGGCGACACGCTGACTGTCGTGCTCAATGTGCTGGATTCCCGGCCGTCGCAATCCAAGCCGGATCGCGGCGTGGTCCACACCCAGTGGGAAGCCACCAACCAGCGCGGCGAACTGGTCTGCACGGTCAAGGGCATGGGCATGTACGGCCGCCGCCCCGCCTGAGATCCCCCTTAACTCAAACACCGAGGAGACAACCGACATGCGCACTATCGCATCGCTCGAAGAACTGGAAAGCCTGCAAGGACAGGAGGTCGCCGTCAGCGACTGGATGGAGATCACTCAGGAACAGGTGAACCTGTTCGCCGAAGCGACCGGCGACCACCAGTGGATCCACGTCGACGTCGAGCGCGCCAAAAAGGAGTCGCCCTATGGCGGCCCGATCGCGCACGGCTTCCTGACGCTGTCGCTGGTGCCCAAGTTCATGCACAACGCGCTGCACATGCCGTCGAAGATCGGTGTGAACTACGGCCTGAACCGCGTGCGCTTCACCGCACCGGTGCCGGTGGGCAGCAAGCTGCGCGCGCGCATCAAGCTGCAGAAGGTCGAGCGGCTCGACCCGCTGCCCAAGTCGCCCGAACTGGTGGGTGCCCAGTCGACCTGGGAAGTGACGATCGAACGCGAGGGCAGCGACCGTCCGGTGTGCGTGGCCGAGTCCATCAGCCGCCGCTACGGCTGAGCCATTGTTGTTTTGTTGATACAGGAAGAAAAAAGCCGTCGACAGGCGGCTCCTTTCAATTCTTGACGGTAATGAGGACGCTGCAACACATTTACAGTGTCTTAAGCGACTCTTTTGAGAATTGTCCGCTTTTCTGAACAGTGTGTTCTGTGCTGTTGGGTTTACCCGTAATGCTGCATTGCGGTACAGTCGCGCCCACGATGTTTTACGTGTTGCACATTCCGGCCGGAAACCGCGCTTGCCCACAAGGCAAGCTTGCCGGGAAGTGCAAAAACTTCGTGGTTCAACGCTACCCGGCCGCAGTATCGAGCCGGGACCGTTCGCGGTTTCGGCCATCAGGTGCCGCAGTGCCACCGCCTAAGGCGGGCCGCTCGCGCAGTCGTCAGTTGTCCTTCCGTGTTCATGGCGTTGTCAGGCCGCATGGTCATCCGGCGTTAAATCCGCCAGACCCCAACGCCAGCTAAGGACACGTCCTTCCGGTTTTCCCTCAGCCCAACGCCTCTTGCTTCCGGCATCAGGCGGTGAAGCCACGCTTTGCCCAAGCGCGGCCTAACCAAACCAGTCGTGACATGAAGAAACCCATACTGCCGCGGTGGACGCGGTCCCTGCCAAGCCTCGGCCTGCTCTTGCTGCTCGCCGGCTGCAACATGACGCTGCTCGACCCGAAGGGGCAGGTAGGCGTCGACATCAAAGGCATCATCCTGATCGCCACCTGGCTCATGCTGCTGGTGGTCGTGCCGGTGATCGTCCTGACGCTGGTGTTCGCCTGGAAGTACCGCGCAAGCAATACCTCGGCACGCTATGAACCCGACTGGTCGCACTCGACTGCGATCGAAGTCGTGGTGTGGCTGATTCCCTGCCTGATCATCATCGCGCTGGGCATCATCACGTGGAAGTCCTCGCACGATCTGGATCCGTACAAGCCGCTGGAATCGAAGCAGAAGCCGATCACGGTCGAGGCGGTGGCGATGAACTGGAAGTGGCTGTTCATCTATCCGGAACTGAAGATCGCGACGGTCAACCAGATCGCGTTCCCGGTGGGCACGCCGGTGAACTTCAAGATCACGTCCGATTCGATCATGAATTCGTTCTTCATCCCGCAACTGGGCAGCCAGGTTTACGCCATGGCCGGGATGGAGACCAAGCTGCACCTGATTGCCAACGAAGCCGGCACGTATGACGGCATGTCCGCCAACTACAGCGGCGGCGGTTTCTCGGGCATGAAGTTCAAGGCGACGGCCATGTCGAACTTCGAGTTCGACGCGTGGGTTGCCAGGGTGCGCGCCTCCGAACGTCAGCTCGCCAGCGCGGACTACAAGGTCCTGGCCAAGCCGAGCGAAGCGGAGCCGGTCGCCTACTACGGCAAGGTCGAAGACGGCCTGTTCACCGGCGTCCTGCACCAGTACATGGGCAACGACGGCCACGCCATGGCCCGCGAAGGCTTTGATGGCGGCCCGATCTGCACGTCGCGTAACACGCTCGGCGAAGAGCGGGTGTCCATGGCCACGCCGGCCAAACCGGCGCTGGGCGCGCAATCCTAGGAGCAATGATGTTTGGCAAATTGAGTTTGTCGGCGATTCCGTTTCATGAGCCGATCATCATGGTCGTACTGGCCGGCGTCGCCATCGGCGGCGCTGCGCTGCTAGGCGCGATCACGTATTCCAAGAAGTGGGGCTACCTCTGGAATGAGTGGTTCACTTCGGTCGATCACAAGAAGATCGGCGTGATGTATTGCCTGGTCGCGCTGGTCATGCTGCTGCGCGGCTTTTCCGACGCGGTCATGATGCGCGCGCAACTGGCGCTCGCCACCAACGGTGCCCACGGCGTCCTGCCGCCGGAACACTACGACCAGATCTTCACCGCCCACGGCGTGATCATGATCTTCTTCGTGGCCATGCCGCTGATGACGGGTCTGATGAACCTCGTGGTGCCGCTGCAGATCGGCGCGCGCGACGTGGCCTTCCCGTTCCTGAACACGCTGTCGTTCTGGCTGTTCGTGTCGGGCGCCATGCTGGTGAACGTCTCGCTGGGCGTTGGCGAATTCGCCAAGACCGGCTGGCTCGCTTACCCGCCGCTGTCCGGCCTGGACTTCAGCCCTGGCGTAGGGGTGGACTACTACCTCTGGTCCTTGCAGATTTCAGGGTTGGGCACGCTGCTGACCGGCGTGAACTTCCTGGTGACGATCCTGAAGATGCGCGCCCCGGGCATGACCCTGATGCGCATGCCGGTGTTCACCTGGACCGCCCTGTGCACCAACGTGCTGATCGTGGCCGCCTTCCCGGTGCTGACCGTGTCGCTGGCACTGCTCGGCCTGGACCGCTACTTCGACATGCACTTCTTCACGAACGATGGCGGCGGCAATGCCATGATGTACGTGAACCTGATCTGGATCTGGGGCCACCCCGAGGTGTACATCCTGATCCTGCCGGCGTTCGGTATCTTCTCTGAAGTCATCGCGACGTTCTCGGGCAAGAAGCTGTTCGGCTACAAGGGCATGGTGTACGCGACCGCGGCCATCATGGTGCTGTCGTTCATCGTGTGGCTGCACCACTTCTTCACGATGGGCTCGGGCGCGAACGTCAACGCGTTCTTCGGTATCACGACCATGATCATCTCCATCCCGACCGGGGTGAAGATCTTCAACTGGCTGTTCACGATGTACCGCGGCCGCGTGCAGATGACCACGCCGGTACTGTGGACGCTGGGCTTCATGATCACCTTCGTGATCGGTGGCATGACCGGTGTGCTGATGGCCGTTCCGGCAGCCGACTTCGTGCTGCACAACAGCCTGTTCCTGATCGCCCACTTCCACAACGTGATCATCGGCGGCGTGCTGTTCGGCTACCTGGCCGGCATCACCTACTGGTGGCCGAAGGCGTTCGGCTTCAAGCTGAATGAGCGTCTGGGCAAGTACGCCTTCTGGTGCTGGCTGGTGGGCTTCTACTTCGCCTTCATGCCGCTGTACGTGCTGGGCCTGATGGGCATGACCCGTCGCCTGAACCACACCGACAACCCGGCCTGGACGCCGTGGCTGTACCTGGCCGTGGTGGGCGTGGTGTTCGTGGCGCTGGGCATCTTCTTCCAGGTGCTGCAGATCGTCGTGTCGATCCGCGACCGCAAGAAGCTGGCCGACGTGACCGGCGACCCGTGGGGTGGCCGCACGCTGGAATGGGCTACCTCGTCGCCGCCGCCGTTCTACAACTTCGCGCACACCCCGGTGGTGCGTGACCTGGACGCGTTCGCCGACATGAAGGCCCGCGGCGAAACCATGCCGACCAGCGGCTACGAGCAGATCCACATGCCGAAGAACACCGGCGCGGGCTTCTGGATGGGCCTGTACAGCCTGGTGCTTGGCTTTGCCCTGGTCTGGCACATCTGGTGGCTTGCCGCCGTTGGCCTGGTCGGCATGGTGGTGTCGTTCATCCGCCGCGCCAACGATGACCACATCGACTACTACGTGCCGGCCGCCGAGGTCGAGCAGATTGAAACGCGCCAACTGCAGCGCATTGCTTCGCAGGCCTGATGACCATGTCGACAGAAGTCCTTGATCGCTTCGGGGCGGCGCAAGCCCCGGCTCATGCGCACTCGCACGACGAGACGCACGACCACGCGCACCACGACACCAGCGAGAACACCATCTTTGGTTTCTGGCTGTACCTGATGAGCGACTGCATCTTGTTCGCGTGCCTGTTCGCCGCGTTCGCCGTCCTGCGCGGCGAAGTGGCGGGCGGCCCGTCGGGCAAGGAGCTGTTCGAGCTCAACTACGTGCTCACCGAGACCTTCATCCTGCTGTTCTCGTCGATCACGTACGGCTTCGCGATGATCTCGCTGCAGAACCGCTCGAAGGTGCGGGTGCTGGTCTGGTTGGGCATCACCTTCCTGCTGGGCGCCGCGTTCATGTACATGGAAATCAATGAATTCCATCACCTGATCGCCGAAGGCGCCGGCCCGAGCCGCAGCGCGTTCCTGTCGTCGTTCTTCACGCTGGTGGGCACCCACGGCCTGCACGTTGCCAGCGGCATGGTGTGGATGCTGGTCCTGATGTGGCAAGTCAGCAAGAAGGGCCTGACCCCGGTGATGTCCAAGCGCCTGAACTGCCTCAGCCTGTTCTGGCACTTCCTGGACGTCGTCTGGATCGGCGTCTTCACCGTGGTCTACCTGATGGGGGCAATGTAAATGGCACAGCAACACGCAGCGTCGGCCCACGCCGAGTCGCACGGCCACAGCAGCTTCAAATCCTATGTGATCGGCTTCGTGCTGGCGGTGATCCTGACCGTCATCCCGTTCAAGATCGTGATGGACGGCACCATGGACCGTGGCACGACCCTCCTGATCATCCTCGGCATGGCCGCGGTGCAGGTCGTCGTGCACCTGAAGTACTTCCTGCATATGGATGGTTCGAAGCAGCAGCGCTGGAACGTGATGTCGTTCCTGTTCACGCTGCTGATCCTGTTCATCGTGCTGGCCGGCTCGCTCTGGATCATGCACAACATGAACGCGAACATGATGCCGTGGATGATGAAGTAATCATCCTCCGGTGATCGCGGAACGGGGCCTTCGGGCCCCGTTCCTGTTTGTGGCGGTGCCCCATGCACCGTGGCGCCGCAAAACTCCGCGGCGGTCTTTTCCCCTCAGCCCCCGGAATCCTGGAACCGGGCGCCCACCTGCACCCGATTGCGCCGTGCCCGATGACGGTGCGCAAGGGCCGCCCACGGCGCAGCACCAGCATGGTGCTTTCGCGCGAAACCTCCCACGAATTGTCTGTTGCCGGGCGCCCGGCGGCGTCTGGCCGCGTGCCGGCAGCCGCGTGCCTCATGGCACGCTAGTTGCAGATGCACCACCCGGGGTGCGTTGAGTCCCGTAACCAAACGACAAAGGGAGCTGCAATGAAACGACGTGACATGCTGAAGCTGTCGGCGGTAGCCGCCGCGGCAATGATCGGCGCCAGCCCGCTGGCGATGGCCCAGTCCAAGGAGCCGATCAAGATCGGCATCCTGCATTCGTTGTCCGGCACCATGGCCATTTCGGAAACGTCGCTCAAGGACGTGGCGCTGATGACCATCGACGAGATCAACAAGAGCGGCGGCGTGCTCGGCCGCAAGCTGGAGCCGGTGGTCGTGGATCCGGCTTCGAACTGGCCGCTGTTCGCCGAGAAGGCGCGCCAGCTGATCACCAAGGACAAGGTCGCGGTCACGTTCGGCTGCTGGACTTCGGTGTCGCGCAAGTCGGTGCTGCCGGTCTATGAAGAGCTGAACTCGCTGCTGTTCTACCCGGTGCAGTATGAGGGCGAGGAGATGTCCAAGAACGTCTTCTACACGGGCGCGGCCCCCAACCAGCAGGCCATTCCGGCGGTCGAGTACCTGATGAGCAAGGAAGGCGGCGGCGCCAAGCGTTTCTTCCTGCTGGGCACCGACTACGTGTACCCGCGCACCACCAACAAGATCCTGCGCGCGTTCCTGAAGAGCAAGGGCGTGGCGGACAAGGACATCGAAGAGGTCTACACGCCGTTCGGCCACAGCGACTACCAGACCATCGTCGCCAACATCAAGAAGTTCTCGCAGGGCGGCAAGACGGCCGTGATCTCCACCATCAACGGCGACTCCAACGTGCCGTTCTACAAGGAACTCGGCAATGCCGGCCTGAAGGCCAAGGACGTGCCGGTGGTGGCCTTCTCGGTGGGTGAGGAAGAACTGCGCGGCATCGACACCAAGCCGCTGGTGGGCCACCTTGCCGCATGGAACTACTTCATGTCGGTCAAGAACCCCGAGAACGAGGCATTCAAGAAGCAGTGGGCGGCATGGGTCAAGGCCAACAACCTGCCCGGCGGCGACAAGCGCGTGACCAATGACCCGATGGAAGCCACCTATGTCGGCATCCATATGTGGGCGCAGGCCGTGAAGAAGGCCGGCACCACGGACCCCGACAAGGTGCGTGCCGCCATGTACGGCCAGACCTTCAAGGCGCCCGACGGCTTCACGCTGACCATGGGCGAGAACCACCATCTCTACAAGCCGGTGATGATCGGCGAAGTGAAGGGCGATGGCCAGTTCTCCGTGGTGTGGAAGACGGCGAAGCCGATCCGCGCGCAGCCGTGGAGCCCGTTCATCGCCGGCAACGAAGGCAAGCCGGACAAGGTGATGTAAGTCCACTTCGCTGTTACGAAGCAACGCCCCTCTCCCGCGTGCGGGAGAGGGGGTAGTTCCCAGTCTGCCATTACCCTCGCACTTGCCAACTTTTATGCGCTATTCGATATCCGTTCGTGCCATGCCGTGGCTGCGCGCCTTGCTGGCAGCGCTGCTCCTGGCCACGGCGCCATGGGCTGCGGCGTTGACGCAGGCCGACCTGAAGCCATTGGCCGAGGACGATTTCGATGCCAAGACCGCAGCCTTGTCCGCGCTGGCCAAGGCTCCGCCGGAGCAGGCCGGCCCGATCCTCAAGGCGCTGCAGGACGATGCGCTGCAATACGCCCCGTCGGTGGGCATGGTGCGCCAGGAAGGCGACAAGACCGTCGATGCCGTCACCGGCAAGCCAGTCACGGTCAAGGCCGATGAACTGGAATCACTGACCCTGAATAACAGCCTGCGTGCGATCGTGGATAGCGCGGCCAGCAGCCTGCAGCTGCAGTCGCCCGATATCGCGGTACGCACGCAGGCCGTCAACACCTTGTACGACCAGCCCGGGAACGCCTCGCGCACCGGCGTGGAAGCCGCGCGCAAGGTGGAGGCCGATCCCGGCCTGCGCGCACGGCTGGATGTGATCTGGGCCACTATCGTACTGGCCGAGGAGACCAACACCGGCGATACCGCCCAGCGCGAAGCGCGGCTCGAAGCCATTCGTGTCCTCGGGCGCGACAGCAATCCGCAAAGCCGCCAGAAGCTGGCGCCGCTGGTCGAGCGGGGTAGCGATGGCAAGTATCGTGAGCCGGATGTCGAGGTACGCGTGGCCGCGCAGCAGGCACTCGATGCATTGCGCAGTGACCAGCGCCGTGCCGAACTGATCGGCAACCTGTTCGCCGGCCTGAGCCTGGGCAGCGTGCTGCTGCTGGCCGCGCTGGGACTGGCGATCACCTATGGGCTGATCGGCGTCATCAACATGGCGCACGGCGAATTCCTGATGATCGGCGCGTATGCGACATACGTGGTGCAGACACTGTTCCGCACCTATGCGCCCGGCGCGTTCGACTGGTACCTGCCTGCGGCGCTGCCGGCCTCGTTCCTGGCCGCGGGTGTCGTCGGCTTCGTGCTGGAACGGCTGGTGCTGCGCCATCTCTATGGCCGCCCGCTGGAAACGCTGCTGGCCACCTTCGGCGTGAGCCTGCTGCTGATGCAGGCCGTGCGCACGCTGTTCGGCGCGCAGAACGTGGAAGTGGCCAATCCGGCCTGGATGAGCGGTGGTGTCGAGTGGATGCCGGGCCTGGTGATTCCGTACAACCGCATCGTCATCATCCTGTTCGCGCTGGCCGTGGTGGCCGTCGCCTGGGCCGTGCTCAACCGCACGCGGCTTGGCCTGTTCGTGCGCGCCACGACGCAGAACCGCACCATGGCGGCCTGCGTGGGCGTGCGTACGTGGAAGGTGGACAGCTACGCCTTTGCCTTCGGCGCGGGCATCGCCGGCCTGGGTGGCTGCGCGCTGTCGCAGATCGGCAATGTCGGCCCGGACCTGGGCCAGGCCTACATCATCGATTCCTTCATGGTCGTGGTGCTGGGCGGGGTAGGGCAGCTGGCAGGCACGATCGTCGGCGCCTTCGGGCTCGGCCTCATCAACAAGTTCATCGAGCCGTTCTACGGCGCGGTGCTGGCCAAGATCTTTGTCCTGGTGCTGATCGTGCTCTTCATCCAGAAGCGCCCGCAGGGACTTTTCGCGCTCAAGGGGCGCAGCGCGGAGGCATGATGCAGAGCTTTCATTCCAATTCGCCGGCGGCGCCGTTTCGCCTTGCCGTGCCGGAGCGTCAACCGTTGTTCACGGGGCGCGGCTGGGCCTTGCTCGCGGCCCTGACGGTGGTGGTTGCCATCGGCGTACCGGTCTGCGCGCTGCTGGTGCCCGAAGGCCATCCGCTGCACCTGTCGGCCTACGCCCTGACGCTGATCGGCAAGATCATGTGCTATGCGCTCGCGGCGATCGCGCTGGACCTGGTGTGGGGTTACTGCGGCATCCTGAGCCTTGGCCACGGGCTTTTCTTCGCGCTGGGCGGCTACGCGACGGGCATGTACCTGATGCGTGCGATCGGCCGTGAAGGCGTGTACAAGAGCGACCTGCCGGACTTCATGGTGTTCCTCGACTGGAAGGAGCTGCCCTGGTTCTGGCACGGCACCGAGCACCTGGGCTACGCGCTACTGCTCGTGGTGCTGGTGCCCGGCGTCCTGGCCTGGCTGTTCGGCTTCTTCGCGTTCCGCTCGCGCATCAAGGGCGTGTACCTGTCGATCATCACGCAGGCCATGACGTATGCGGCGATGCTGCTGTTCTTCCGCAACGAAACGGGATTTGGCGGCAACAACGGATTCACCGACTTCAAGCGCATCGCAGGATTTGCCGTGGCCGCGCCGCAGACGCGCACCGCGCTGTTCGTGCTGACCTTCCTGGCGTTGCTCGCCGGATTCGTGGCTTGCCGCTATATCGTGACATCCAAGCTGGGCCGCGTCGTGACCGCCGTGCGCGATGCCGAGATGCGCGTGATGTTCTCGGGCTACAACCCGCTCGGCTACAAGCTGTTCGTGTGGACGTTCTCTGCCGTGCTGTGCGGCATTGCCGGCGCCCTGTATGTGCCGCAGGTGGGCATCATCAACCCGGGCGAGATGTCGCCCGGCAACTCCATCGAGATGGCCGTCTGGGTGGCGGTGGGCGGCCGCGGCACGCTGATCGGACCGGTGATCGGGGCGTTCCTCGTCAACGGCGCCAAGACCATGTTCACGGCCTATTTCGCCGAGTACTGGCTGTTCCTGCTCGGCGCGATGTTCGTGCTGGTCACGCTGTACCTGCCTGATGGCGTGATCGGCCTGCTGAAGCGCCTGCGCGAGCGCAGCCGCAGTGCGATGCCGGCGAAACCGGTCGCGCAGGAGCCTGTATCCAGTTCCGCCGTGGCGGGACGCACCGGAGGTGAAGCATGAACGCGGCGCTCGAATACGGCCAGGCGGAAAGCGGCAACGCCACGGGCCTCGGCCGCGTGGTGGAGCCGGGCACGATCGATGTCTCGCATGGCCCGATTCTCTACCTGGAAGACCTGACGGTTCAGTTCGGCGGCTTCCGCGCGCTCAACAAGCTGAGCCTGTCGATCGACGACGGCGAGTTGCGCTGCGTGATCGGCCCCAATGGCGCGGGCAAGACCACGATGATGGATGTCATCACCGGCAAGACCGGTCCGCGCAATGCCAATGTCAGTGGCCGCGTGTTCCTGGGCCAGACCATCGACCTGATGCGCATGACCGAGCCGCGCATCGCGCAGGCCGGCATCGGCCGCAAGTTCCAGAAGCCGACGGTGTTCGAGCAGCATGCCGTGTGGGAAAACCTGGAGCTGGCGATGAAGGCCGACAAGCGCTGGTGGTCGTCGCTGCGCGCGCGGCTCACTGGGGAAGGGCATCGCCGCATCGAGGAAACGCTGGCGCTGACCGGGCTCGAGGACGAGGCGTACCGCCCCGCGGGTCTGCTTTCGCATGGCCAGAAGCAGCGCCTGGAGATCGGCATGTTGCTGATGCAGCAGCCGCAACTGCTCTTGCTGGACGAGCCCGTGGCCGGCATGACCGATGAGGAGACCATGCAGCTCGCCGCGCTGCTGAACAGCCTGCGCGGCAGCTGTTCGATGATGGTGGTCGAGCACGACATGGAATTCGTCGCGGCACTGGCCGGCGGCGAGGGCAAGGTCACGGTACTGGCCGAAGGCAGCGTCCTGGCCGAAGGCACGCTGGATAGCGTCAAGCGCGATGAACGCGTGATCGAATCCTACCTGGGAAGATAGCCATGCTGCAGGTCAATGCACTGAACCAGTTTTACGGCGGCAGCCACATCCTGCGCAATGTCAGCTTCGAGGTGCCAGGCGGCAAGCTCACCACGCTGCTTGGCCGCAACGGCGTAGGCAAGAGCACCTTGCTCAAGTGCCTGATGGGCGTAGTGCCCACGCGCAGCGGCAGTATCCAGTGGGATGGGCACGCGCTCGAGAAGAAGGCGCCCTATGAGCGGGTCTCGGCTGGCCTGGCCTATGTGCCGCAGGGGCGCGAGATCTTTCCGCGGCTGACGGTGGAAGAGAACCTGCTGATCGGCGCCGCCAGCCGCGCGCGGCCCACGGGCGTGCCGGACCGCATCTACCAATTGTTCCCCGTGCTGCGCACCATGCGGCAGCGCCGCGGCGGCGACCTGTCGGGCGGGCAGCAGCAACAGCTTGCCATCGGCCGCGCGCTGATGAGCGAGCCGGGCCTGCTGATCCTGGACGAGCCGACCGAAGGTATCCAGCCGTCGATCATCCAGGACATCGGGCGCGCGTTGCGCCTGCTGGTGGACGAGTTCGGCATGACGGTGCTGCTGGTCGAGCAGTACTACGAGTTCGCGCGCCATATTGCCGACCACTACGTGGTCATGAGCCGGGGCGAAGTCGTGGCAAAGGGCGAGGGCGCGAATATGGAGCAGGACGGCGTGCGGGAGCTGATTGCCGTGTAATGGTGCAAGGCGGGTCGGCGAGTGCCGCGCGCTGCGCTTCCGTGGCGGCGGCGGGCGCGCTATGATTTGCGGCATACCCCGCGGCGCGTGCCGCGGCTCGTCCCCGCCTGCATCGCCGGTCCATTCATCGAGCCATGCGTCATCCTGATTTTCCTGCCACCGTGGCCATGCCGCCTGCATGGCAGGCCAGCCTGCGCCTGCGCTTTGCCGCACGCGGCGCGCGCACCGTGCTGGCCGTCCGCCAGCATCAGGGCCCGTTGATGGTGCAGAAGCCGCTCTATCCCGAAGGCGGCATCTGCCACGCCGTCATCCTGCATCCGCCGGCTGGCGTGGCGGGCGGCGACAGCCTCGATATCACCCTGCATGCGGAAACCGGCACGCACGCGGTCATCGCGACGCCAGGTGCCACCAAATGGTACAAGTCGCTCGGCCGTGACGCGTCCCAGCATGTGCGGCTGACCGTCGATGAAGGCGCCCGGCTCGATTGGCTGCCGCAGGAGAACATCGTGTTCGACGATGCGCGCGCGCGCATTGCCACCGAACTGGCGGTTGCACCGGGCGGCAGCGCGATCGGCTGGGATGCCGTGGTGCTCGGGCGGCAGGCGTCCGGTGAGCAGTGGGCGCGGGGCTCGCTCTGGCTGGACACGCAGGTGCGCTGCGAAGGGCGCGCGCTATGGATCGAACAATCGCACCTGGACGCCGCATCGCCATTGCGCGGCGCGGTACCCGGGCTGGATGGCATGTGCGTGCTGGGCACGCTCTGGGCGGTGGGTAGCGCAGCCACGCAGGAACTCGCCGAGACGCTGGCCGAGCGCCTGCCGCTCACGGCCGACCTGCGTGCCGGCGTGACGTGCCTGTCGTCACCGGCGCAGTCGATGCTGCTGCTGCGCGTGCTGGGCCGACAGATGGAACCGGTCCGGCAGCTCATGGTTGACGCGTGGAGCGCGCTGCGCGAGCCGATCCACGGCGTGCCGGCACGGCCGCTGCGCCTGTGGGCCACGTGAGAGACAACCGGAACAAGGCATGCGGGAACAACAAGGACACCGACGATGGAACTGACACCACGAGAGAAAGACAAGCTGCTGATCTTCACTGCTGCACTGCTGGCCGAGCGCCGGCGCGCGCGCGGGCTCAGGCTCAACTATCCGGAAGCGGTGGCGCTCATCACTGCCGCGATCATGGAAGGCGCGCGTGACGGCCGCACCGTGGCCGAGCTGATGCACGAAGGCACCACCGTGCTGGGTCGCGAAGACGTGATGGACGGCGTGGCCGAGATGATCCCCGAGATCCAGGTCGAGGCGACGTTTCCGGATGGCACCAAGCTCGTCACCGTGCACCATCCCATCGTCTGACGCCGTACCGGATCAACCCCCGACCATACCAACAACATCCACCGAGAGTCGCCATGAACCGTTCCGCCTGCTCGCGCCTGGCCCTGGGCGCCACGCTGTCCTTCGCCGCCGCCTCTGCACTTGCCCATCCCGGCCATGATGCCGCCACCGTCGGCGCCAGCCTGTGGGCAGGCGTGCTGCATCCGTTCACCGGCGCCGACCACCTGCTGGCGATGGCGGCAGTGGGTGTCTGGAGCGCACTGGGTGCGCGCTCGGCCGCGGATACGCTGCGCCTGCCGCTGGCCTTCGTCACCTTGATGCTGGTCGGCGCCGCGCTGGGACTGGCCGGGCTGGCGCTGCCCGCGGTGGAGCCGATGATCGCCGCGTCGCTGCTGGTGGTGGGCGTACTGGTGGCGATTCGCGCAAAGCTGCCGGCATGGGCGGGCATGGCAGTCGTGGGCGGCTTCGCGGTGTTCCATGGCTATGCGCACGGCGCCGAGCTGCCCGGCACGGCCGCGGCGCTGTCCGCCGTGCTGGCCTATGTCGGCGGCTTTGCTGTGGCAACCATGGCGCTGCACCTGCTCGGCATTGTCGCTGGCACGTACCTGCGCCATCGCGCGGGCTGGCTCGCGCGCGTGGCCGGCGCGGGCGTGGCGCTGTACGGTGCCAGCCTGCTGGTTGCCTGAGGAGACCATGATGATCCCCGGTGAACTGATGCCCGCCGATGGCGAAATCGAACTCAATGCCGGCCGGCCCACGGTGAGCGTGACTGTCGCCAACACCGGCGACCGCCCGATCCAGGTCGGATCGCATTTCCATTTCTACGAGACCAACGCTGCACTGTCGTTCGATCGCGAGGCCGCGCGCGGCTTCCGGCTGAACATCGCGGCCGGCACTGCGGTGCGGTTCGAGCCGGGCCAGGCGCGTACCGTGGAACTGGTGGCGCTCGACGGCGACCGCATCGTCTACGGCTTCAACGGCAAGATCATGGGAGCGCTGTGATGGTGAAGATCTCCAGGCAGGCCTATGCCGAAATGTTCGGCCCGACCACCGGCGACCGCGTGCGCCTGGCCGACACCGGGCTCGTGATCGAAGTCGAGAAGGACTTCACGATCTACGGCGAGGAAGTGAAGTTCGGCGGCGGCAAGGTGATCCGCGACGGCATGGGGCAGAGCCAGCGCATGGCGAAGGACTGCGTCGATACGGTCATCACCAATGCGCTGATCGTGGATCACTGGGGCATCGTCAAGGCGGATATCGGCCTGAAGGGCGGTCGCATTGCCGGGATCGGCAAGGCCGGCAACCCGGACATCCAGCCGGGCGTGACCATCGTGATCGGTCCCGGCACCGAGGTGATTGCGGGCGAGGGCATGATCGTGACCGCAGGCGGCATCGATACGCACATCCACTTCATCTGCCCGCAGCAGATCGAAGAGGCGCTGATGAGCGGCGTGACCACCATGATCGGCGGCGGCACGGGCCCGGCCACGGGCACGTTCGCGACCACCGTCACGCCGGGGCCGTGGTACATGGAGCGCATGCTGCAGGCCGTCGACGCGTATCCGATGAACATCGGACTGCTGGGCAAGGGCAACGCGAGCCAGCAGGCGCCGATTCTCGAGCAGGTGGAGGCCGGCGCCATCGGCCTCAAGCTGCACGAAGACTGGGGCACGACGCCCGCGGCAATCGACACCTGCCTGTCCGTGGCCGATGCGACCGATACGCAGGTGGCGATCCACACCGATACGCTCAACGAGGCCGGGTTTGTCGAGGCGACCATTGCCGCGTTCAAGGGCCGCACCATTCACACGTACCACACCGAAGGCGCAGGCGGCGGCCATGCGCCGGACATCATCAAGGTGTGCGGCGAGGCCAACGTGCTGCCGTCGTCGACCAATCCGACGCGGCCCTATACGGTGAACACGCTGGACGAGCACCTCGACATGCTGATGGTGTGCCACCACCTGGACCCGGCCATTGCCGAGGACATCGCCTTTGCCGAAAGCCGCATCCGCCGCGAGACCATTGCGGCCGAAGACATCCTGCACGACCTTGGCGCGTTCTCGATGATCTCGAGCGATTCGCAGGCCATGGGACGCGTGGGCGAGGTCATCATCCGCACCTGGCAGACCGCGCACAAGATGGCCGCGCAGCGCGGCAAGCTGCCGGGCGATCCGCACGATGCGCGCGGCGGGCACGACAATTTCCGCGTCAGGCGCTATATCGCCAAGTACACGATCAACCCGGCGCTGACGCATGGCATTGCGCATGAAGTGGGTTCGATCGAAGTGGGCAAGTGGGCGGACCTGGTGCTGTGGCGTCCGGCGTTCTTTGGCGTGAAGCCAAGCCTGATCCTGAAGGGCGGCATGATCGCCGCCGCGGCCATGGGCGATCCCAATGCCTCGATCCCGACGCCGCAGCCGGTGCACTACCGCCCCATGTTCGCGTCGGCGGGCGGGGCGCTGCACCGCTCGTCGCTGACCTTTGTCTCGCAGGCGGCACTCGCGGCGAACGTCGGCGAGCGCTACGGCCTGGCCAAGACGCTGTCGGCGGTGCGCGGCACGCGCACGGTGAGCAAGCGCGACATGGTGCACAATGACTGGCAGCCGCATGTCACCGTCGACCCCGAGACCTACCAGGTCGTGGCCGATGGCCAGTTGCTGATGTGCGAGCCCGCGACCGAGCTGCCCATGGCGCAGCGTTACTTCCTGTTCTGACATTCTCCGCGTTGCCTGCATGCTGAAGATCGACAAAGTCCTGAGCGCCCCGCACGGCATTGCCGCCGTGCTGGTGCGCCGTGCCCCGAAGCTGGTCCTGCCGTTCGCCGAACGCAGCAAGAGCCGCCTGCGCGCGGTGCTCGACAACGGTGAAGAAGCCGCGCTGTTCCTGCCGCGCGGCACGGTGCTGCGCGGCGGCGACCTGCTGGTGGCCGAAGACGGCAGCTTTGTCGAAGTGCAGGCCGCGCCCGAGCGCGTACTGGAAGTGCGCGCCGTCGATTCGCACGCGCTGATGCGCGCGGCGTATCACCTGGGCAACCGGCATACACCGGTCGAAGTGGGGCACGACTATTTGCGGCTGGAGTTCGATCCGGTGCTGGCCGACATGCTTGCGCGTCTTGGCGTACAGGCCGCACCGGCCGACGCGCCATTCGAGCCCGAAGCGGGTGCCTATGGCGGCGGCCACAAGCACGGCCATGATGCGACGTTCGCGGAGGACTATGCGGCGGCGCAGGCGGTATTCCATGAGCGCCATGGACATGACCATGACCATCATGACCATGACCATGACCATGACCATGGGCACTCGCACTCGCACTCGCACCCTCGCGGCCATGACGATGATCATGGCGAAGAAGGGCACGTCCACGGCCCCGACTGCGGACACAAGCACTGAGCGCGTGAAATCACGCCGACCATGACACCGCTGCGCCAACTCATCTCCCTGTTGCACCTGGCCTCCCCGGCGTTGCCGATCGGCGGCTTCAGCTACTCGCAAGGTCTTGAAGGCGCCATCGACTGCGGCTACGTGCGCGATGCCGATTCCGCCGAGCGCTGGATCCGCGACAACCTGCTGCATGTGCAGGCGCAGTGCGAAGCCCCGTTGTGGCTGCTGCTCCATCGCCACTGGCGCACCTTGGACATCGATGCGGTACGCGAATGGAACGGCTGGTTTCACGCCACGCGCGAGACGTCCGAATTGCGGCTCGAAACCGAGCAGATGGGCTGGTCGCTGGCGAAGCTGGTGGGGCAGATGGAGTGGGGCGACAAAGCCTTGCGCGCGCATCTGGCCACGCTGTCGCCGACGTGCCTGCCTACCGCTTTCGCCGCGGCTTGCGTGGCGCTGAAGGTGGACGAGCGCGAAGGCCTGGCCGCCTATTGCTTCAACTGGGCGGAGAACCAGGTTGCCGCCGCCATCAAGGCGGTGCCGCTTGGCCAGGTGGCCGGGCAGCACATGCTGCGGCGCCTGCACGATGCGGTGCTGGCCGCGGTCGATGAGGCCGCGCAGCGCGCCGCGGCATCGCCGCCGCAGCTTTCCACCTTTTCCCCGATGCTGGGCCTGCTTTCGTCACGCCACGAAACGCAGTATTCCCGGCTGTTCCGTTCCTGAATCCCGAAGCCATCATGACCCAGGCTCGTACCAAGAAGTACCCTCCGCTGCGCGTCGGCGTCGGCGGTCCCGTCGGTTCCGGCAAGACCACACTGCTGGAGATGCTGTGCAAGGCAATGCGCGACCGCTATGACCTGGTCGCCATCACCAACGACATCTACACCAAGGAAGACCAGCGGCTGCTGACGATCTCCGGTGCGCTGCCTGCCGAGCGCATCATGGGCGTGGAAACCGGTGGCTGCCCGCACACCGCCATCCGCGAAGACGCGTCGATCAACCTCGAAGCCGTCGATCGCATGCTGGCGAGGTTCCCGGATGCAGACGTGGTCTTCATCGAGTCCGGTGGCGACAACCTGGCGGCCACGTTCAGCCCGGAGCTGTCCGACCTGACCATCTACGTCATCGACGTGGCCGGCGGCGAGAAGATCCCGCGCAAGGGCGGCCCGGGTATCACCAAGTCGGACCTGCTCGTCATCAACAAGACCGACCTGGCGCCATATGTCGGCGCGTCGCTCGAGGTGATGGAAAGCGATGCGCGCAAGATGCGAGGGGAGCGCCCGTTCGTGATGGGCAGCGTCAAGTCGGGGCGGGGGCTGGACGAGGTGATCCGCTTCATCGAGCGCCAGGGCATGCTGGGCGTCTGAGCCTTACCCTTGCCTGAAGCTGCCCTTGCGCGCCAGCGCACGGGCCACGGCCGCTACCAGGTCGACCTCGGCTTCGTTGAGTTCGGCCATGTGCCGCAGCGTGGCCTCGATCGCGGCGTTCTGCGCATTGCCGAACACCGGGCGCGGCTCTTCCACCTGCACCCCGGTGCTGCCCTGCCTGGGGAAGTCGAGCATCTCCGAACGCGGCACGCCGAGCGTGTCCGCCAGCATGCAGATATTGAGCAGCGCCAGGTTGCGCTTGCCGCGTTCGATTCCGCTCAGGTACGAACGGGCCAGTCCGCTTTCCAGCGAGAGCGTTTCCTGCGACCAGCCGCGCTGCTTGCGCAGCGTGGCAAGATGCAATCCGAATTGTCTGAGAGTCTGGTCAGTCATGATCGATGTGACATAGCTGCGGAACAGGACACTAGGAGTTTGACGCTGCGGCCACGACAACTTATATTCGCACTCACCATTGGTGCCTGATCCGCAGTTCAAGGGATGTGCAAGACAAAAGGCGCAGCACCGTGGCTGGAACCGGGCGGCCTGATGGCCGTGCCAAACGGGGCAACACGCAAGGGCAGGCTCGCGTCGAATGCGCGGGTGTCGTTGCGTCTGTGGGGACCATCGTGTCTCCTTCGCTCTGTCAGGGGATTGCCATGCAGATCTACTCGCTGTTCGACGCGCCCATGCGCGCCTTCAGCCGCGGCCGTGCCGCACCAGCGGACCTTCATATCGGATTTCATTCACGCTTGCTGCCGGCCTGTGCGGGGCCGGGCAGCACGTGCGACTACGTCTTCCTGCCGGCCGGTCAAACGCAGCGCGCCTTCATGGCCACGCGCGGCGAATGGTGGGCCTGCCTGCGCGGAGGCATCCGCATCGCCGCGCCGGGTCACGAGGCGGTGCTGATCGGCTGCGCCGACATGTTTGCGCCGGTGCCGGGCATGCCGATGGAGGTCCGCGCGGCGCTCGACAGCATCCTGGTCCGCGTCGTGCCCGATGATAGTTCGGCTCCTGGCGACACCACGTCATTCGAAGACACCTTGTTGCAAGGTGAACTGTCATGCGGCGCGTTGGGATGCGTGGCTACGATGCGCGACGACGTCAGCGACGAACTGGAATTTGTCTGCGGCGGCACGCAGCCGACGCCGGTCATGCACGCCGGATTCGCGCAATTGCCGGCAGGGGAGTGCGTTCAGGTCGGCGGCCTGCGCTGGGCGCTATGCCACCGCGGCGGACTTTGCATACGCTGGTCGCAGGGCGGAGAGAATTATCTGAATTTCATACAGCCCGGGACGTTGTTCGTGCCCGATCCGCATGAGTCGTACAGCCTGGAGGCATTGCTGCCCGCTACCGGCTTGCTGTTTTGCGGTGGAGCGGCGCAGGCCGGGATGCGGGATGCCTGCGATGCTTCGCGACTGTTGCCCGGGGCGCGGTGCGGTGTCATGGAGATGACGCACGCGCCGTACGGAAGCCAGGAGGCGTGCGTGCCGGCCTGAGCGGCGGCGTCGCCCGGGGCGGCATGCAAGCCGCCCGGGAGTAGTCGTGCGTCAGTGACGCTTGTACTGCGTGGCGCCGAACAGTATTTCGCGCGCCTTGTCGTCCTGCAGCGGTTTGCGCGCACCGGCCAGGACTTCCACGCCGCGCTTGACGGCCGGGCGTTCGGCGATGGTGTTGAACCAGCGCTTCAGGTGCGGGTATTGGTCGAGCTCCATGCCCTGGTTCTGCCAGCCGCGCAGCCACGGGAAGGTGGCGATGTCCGCAATCGTGTACTGCTCGCCGGCCAGCCATTCGTGGCGCGAGAGCCGCGTGTCGATCACGCCGTACAGGCGCTTCGCTTCATTGGTGTAGCGATTGACCGCATACTCGATCTTTTCCGGCGCGTAGAGGCGGAAATGGTTAGCCTGGCCCAGCATCGGGCCGACGCCGCCCATCTGGAACATCAGCCATTGCAGCGCTTCGTACTTGCCGCGCACGTCTTCCGGCAGGAACTTGCCGGTCTTGCCGGCCAGGTAGAGCAGGATGGCGCCGGACTCGAACAGCGAGATCGGCTGCCCGTCCGGCCCGTCCGGGTCCACGATGGCCGGGATCTTGTTGTTCGGGCTGATCTTGAGGAAGTCCTCGCCGAACTGGTCGCCCCCGCCGATGTTGATCGGGTGGACCTTGTACTCGAGGCCGCACTCCTCGAGCATGATATGGACTTTGTGGCCGTTGGCTGTCGGCCAGCTATAGACATCGATCATCGCAAGAACTCTCCTGGCTGCGATACGGAAATTCGGGGGGAAGGCCGGAGGATTTAAGCACAGAAGAAAAAAACGCGCAGCCAGGCTGCGCGTTTCCATATTGCCGGCAGGGGTGGCCGGCAACTTTTGCGGGAGCGTGCTCAGAAGCCGCGTGTCACCGGCATCTTCACTTCCTTCGGGTCCAGCCCCATGTGCTTGGCCAGTTCCAGCTTGGCGATGGCGTTGCGGTGCACCTCGTCCGGACCATCCGCCAGGCGCAGCGTACGCTGGTGTGCCCACCAGTTGGCCAGCGGGAAGTCGCTCGACACGCCGGCCGCGCCATGCACCTGGATCGCCCAGTCGATCACCTTCAGCGCCACGTTCGGGGCCACCACCTTGATCATCGCGATCTCGGCCTTGGCCACCTTGTTGCCCACGGTGTCCATCATGTAGGCGGCCTTGAGCGTGAGCAGGCGGGCCATCTCGATTTCGCAGCGGGCTTCGGCGATGCGTTCCTGCGTGACGCCCTGGCGGGCGATCTGCTTGCCGAAGGCCACGCGTTCCAGGCTGCGCTTGCACATCAGTTCCAGCGCGCGCTCGGCCACGCCGATGCTGCGCATGCAGTGGTGGATACGGCCCGGGCCGAGGCGGCCCTGCGCGATCTCGAAGCCGCGGCCCTCGCCCAGCAGGATGTTCGAAACCGGCACGCGCACGTTCTTCAGTTCGATCTCCATGTGGCCGTGCGGCGCGTCGTCGTAGCCGAACACCGGCAGGAAACGCTTGATGGTGATGCCCGGCGTGTCGGCCGGCACCACGATCATCGACTGCTGCTCGTGGCGGCCCGCGTTCGGGTCGGTCTTGCCCATCACGATGTAGACCTTGCAACGCGGATCGCCGGCGCCCGACGACCACCACTTGGTGCCGTTGATCACGTAGTGGTCACCGTCGCGCTCGATGCGGCATTCGATGTTGGTCGCATCGGAGGAGGCAACCGCGGGTTCGGTCATCAGGAAGGCAGAGCGGATTTCCCCGGCGAGCAGCGGCTCCAGCCATTGATCCTTCAGCTCCTCGGACGCGTAGCGCTCCAGGGTTTCCATGTTGCCGGTGTCGGGCGCGGCGCAGTTGAAGACCTCGGCCGACCAGGGCACCCGGCCCATGATCTCGCACAGGGTCGCGTATTCGAGGTTCGACAGGCCTTGCGGAGCGCGCGGCGAGCGCGGCAGGAACAGGTTCCACAGGCCGGCTTCGCGCGCCTTGGGCTTCAGTTCCTCGATCAGCTTGGTCGGCACCCAGGCGTTGCCGGCCTGGCGATTGGCGTTGACCTCTTCGTAGAAGCGCTTTTCGTTCGGGTAGATGTACTGGTCGAAGAAGGCCAGCAGCTTGGCCTGCATCTCCTTGACCTTCGGCGTGTATTCGAATTGCATGGGGTCTCCTCGTAACCAGGTGGTGGTGCGCCGGGGGTCCGGCGACTCGGTTTTGGTACGGTCAGTCAGCAGCGTACGACGGCATGAGCCGATGCAATGCACTCTATCCGAAACTTGGTAATAACAAAAATGAATTTTCTGGATTTGCCAGTATCAATGTCCTGCATTCCGTGCCAGAATGGCTGCCATGCAGCTATCCCGCATCGATCTCAATCTCTTTGTGGTGTTTGACGCCATCTACAGCGAAGGCAGCATCACCGCGGCCGCGCGCCAGCTCAACCTGACGCAGCCTGCCGTGAGCCATGCGCTGGGTCGCTTGCGCGGCCTGTTCGATGACCCGCTGTTCGAGCGCCGCGGACAGGGCATGGCGCCGACGCCGCTGGCGCGTTCGCTTGCGTCGGAGATCCGCACGGCGTTGCAGTCCTTCGCGCGTACGCTGCAGGACACGCCGCATTTCGATCCGGCCAACACCGTGCGCCGCTTCACCATCGGCATGCGCGACGCGCTGGAATCCACGCTGCTGCCGCCGCTGATGGCGCGCGTGACGGCGGCGGCGCCGCAGGTGGAGATCGCCGCGATCCGCTTTGACCGGCGCGAGATGGAATCCGAACTGCTGGCCGGGACCATCGATACCGCGATCGACATCCTGCTGCCGGTATCGCCCGCCATCCATCACGCTCCGTTCATGGCGGACCCGATGGTCGTGCTGGCGCGCCGCGATCATCCGCTGGTGAAGAAGGAACTGACGCTGGAGCGCTACCTGGCCGCGGAGCACGTGCACGTGTCGTCGCGGCGCCGCGGCGCCGGGCTGGAAGACCAGTCATTGCACCGCATGGGGCTGACGCGCCGGGTACGGCTGCGCTGCCAGCATTACGCCGCGGCCTGCCGCGTGGTGAGCTGCACGGACCTGCTGGCCACGCTGCCGCTGCGCTACGCGCGCATCGCCAACGAGCCCTATGCCAACCGCATCCTGTCGCTGCCCTTCAAGGTGCCGTCGCTCGAGCTGCACCTGTACTGGCATGCCGGCGGCGAGAACGACGGCGCCAATCGCTGGCTGCGCGAGCAGCTCATGACAGTGATGTCAGCGCTCGGCGGCGGCACGCCCGAGCCCGCTTCCGCGACCTGAGATCGCGCGGTGCAGTGCGCGCGGGTCACACGTAAGCCATTGTTAGCGCGCTGGACGCGCGCCTACCCCCTCCCTACCATCACCGGGTCACGCCTGCCCCCGGGGTCACCCCGCAAGCCCGCGCCTGCGTACCGGTGATGTCCTGCTGCGCCCGCATTGCCGGGCTGCCACGGGCAGTTTCTCCATCAGCACCACGACTATCCAGATCGATGACCGGGAAACGCTTGCCTGTTGAAAACGCATCCATTTCATTCCAATCACGCGCCGTGCCGCTGCGCATGCGGACGTTGTGCGGCGCCGCGCTGTTGTCGGTCCTTGCCGCCTGTGGCGGCGGTGGTGACGGAAATGGCGGCGGCGGTGCTGCCGCGACCGGCAGCGCACAGCCATCGGGGCAGAGCGGTTCGACCCAGGCCGCATCCACGCCGGCCACCGCGGGCGGCTGCTATACGGTCAGCGGCGCGAGGCCTGCCGCGCCGGCTGGCGGCGGCGTGACGCTGCTGCCCGCGCTTGGCAGCGCCGTCGGCAACTATCGCGTGCTCGACGACGCGCGCAGCGCGGGCCTGTGCTATGCCAACTACCGGCGCGAGCAGGTCGGCCTGCCGCCGCTGGCCGCCCGCGATGCGCTCAACAGCGTGGCGCAGAACCACACGGCCTACATGCTGGCCAACCAGACGCTGACGCACGACGAAGTCTCGGGCAAGCCCGGCTACACCGGCGCCACGCCAGATGCACGCATCCAGGCCGCGTATCCGACCAATGCCAACGCAGAGGTGGTGGCGGCGGCGAACAAGTGGACATCGGCAGCCAACGCGCAGCTTTCACTGTCGCCGAAGGACTCGCTCGTATCGGACCTCGTCAACGCGCCATTCCACCGCGCCGCGCTGCTGGGCAGCTACGGTTCCGCGGGCAGCGGCTATGCCGAGAGCGTGGGCCCCAACGGCAGCGGCACCGCAGCCTACTACTACCAGACCGTCGATCTCGCCGATGCCTCGAAGGGCGGCACGGACAGCCAGATGGTCGCGTATCCGTTCGACGGGCAGGCCGACGTGCCGGCCAGCTGGGTCAATTCGGAAAGCCCCAATCCGGCTCCCGGCTACGACGGCAAGACCATGGGCTATCCGGTGTCGCTGCAGGCGATCAATACCTCGCTGCAGTTCGATGCCGACACCTTCACCATCACGGACGCGCAGGGCCGCAATGTCGACTGCCTGAAGGTGGACAGCCACTCGTCCGGCCTGTCCGGCGCGGCGCGTGGCCTGGCGATCTGCACGCCGCTGGCGCCGCTGGCCAGCGGGCAGCGCTACAACGTCGCCGTGAGCGGCAAGCTTGGCGGGCAGGCGGTCAACCTGGGCTGGTCCTTCATGACGCGCTGAGCCGCATTCGCCACCTCGCCATGCCCCACCGGCGGGAGCCAGTGGGTTCTTGTCAGGCTTTGTCCGACACCGCGGTGCGCCTGCGGCCACTACAATCGGCACATCGTTCCTGGCGGAGATATCGCATGGCCCACCTGCTTGCATCCCGGACAATCTGGCGCGGTTCGACGATTGTGGCGTTTTCGGCGCTGCTGGCCGCCTGCGGCACGCAAAGCGGCGCCCCAGCGGCGCCCGCCGCCCCAGCGGCGCCCGCCGCCCCAGCGGCGCCGCAGGCGCCTCCCGCCACGGCAGCCCTGCCACCCGCGCCGGAGATTGCGTCGGGCTACCGCACCGACATGTCGACGGTCTATGCCGACCGGTACATGGCCGCCGCGGCCAATCCGCTTGCCACCGAGGCCGGACGCGACGCGCTGCGCCAGGGCGGTTCGGCCATCGATGCTGCCATTGCCATGCAGGCGGTGCTGACGCTGGTGGAGCCGCAGGCGTCGGGCGTCGGCGGCGGCGCTTTCATCCTGTATTGGGATGGCAAGCGCGTGCAGGCCTTCGACGGACGCGAGACCGCGCCGGCCGGCGCCACCGAGAACCTCTTCCTGCGGCCAGACGGCAAGCCGATGGAGTTCAGCGAGGCGCAGATCGGCGGGCGCTCGGTGGGCACGCCCGGTGTGATGCGCGCGCTCGAAATGGCGCACCGCCAGTACGGCAAGCTGAAATGGTCGCAACTGTTCCAGCGGGCGATTTCGCTGGCCGAGAACGGGTTCCCGATCTCGCCGCGCCTGTACGCGCAAGTGGCCAGCGACAAGTTCCTGCAGAACTCCCCCGAGATGGCTGCATATTTTCTCGATGCGCAGGGCAAGCCCAAGCCGGCCGGCACGATGCTGAAGAATCCTCAGCTCGCGCAGACGCTGCGCACGATCGCTGCGAGCGGTGCCAATGCGCTGTACACCGGCCCGATTGCGCGCGATATCGTCGCGAAGGTCAACGGCAGCGCCAATCCGGGCAGCCTGTCGACGCGCGACCTGGCCAATTACCGGGCCAAGGTGCGGGCGCCGGTCTGCACCGACTACAAGCGCTGGAAGATCTGCGGCATGCCGCCGCCATCGTCCGGTGGCATCGCGCTGGCCCAGATCCTCGGTACCTTGCAGGCGCTGGAGACGCGCAACCCGAAGTACGCCCTGGCGGCGCTCAAGCCCACGGCGGTCAGTACGCCGGCCGTGATGGAAGCCAATCCTGATGCCGTCCACGCGATTGCCGAGGCCGATCGCCTGGCCTATGCCGACCGCGGCCTCTACGTGGCCGATTCGGACTTCCTGCCTGTCAACATCGCTGGCCTGGTCAGCCCCGCGTACCTGGAGCAGCGCGCGGCGCTGATCGAGGACAAGAGCATGGGCAAGGCGCAGCCAGGCGTGCCTCCGGGTACCGCGGTGGCATTCGCCCCGGACCGCTCGCCGCCGCGTGTGTCCACGTCGCAGATCGTCGCCGTGGACAGCCGCGGCGGGGCGATTTCGATGACCACCACCGTGGAGGCTTACTTCGGCTCGCACCTGATGGTGCGCGGCTTCATGCTCAACAATCAGCTCACGGACTTTTCCTTCCTGCCGAGCGAGAACGGCAAGCCCGTCGCCAACCGCGTCGAGCCCGGCAAGCGCCCGCGCTCGTCGATGGCGCCGACCCTGGTGTTCGACCGGGAAAGCGGCAAGTTCCTGGGCACGGTGGGCTCGCCGGGCGGCTCACAGATCATCGAGTACGTCTCCAAGACGCTGGTGGGCCTGCTCGACTGGAACATGGACGTGCAGGCGGCCATCGGCATGGCCAACTTTGGCAGTCGCAACGGGCCGACCGAACTGGAAAAGGGGCTGGTCACGCCAGCACTGGCCGAGGCCCTGAAGCAGCGCGGTCATCAGGTAGCTGAAATCGAGATGACGAGCGGCACCCAGGCCATCATGCGGCGTCAGCGCGCGGACGGCAGGTTGGTCTGGGCGGGCGGCGCCGACCCGCGGCGCGAAGGGGTGGCGCTCGGGGAATGAGCGCACGAGGCATGAAGCGGGCGGGATTCATGGTCCCGCCTTTTTTGTCTTCAATAGGCTTTCTTCAACGCGCTGGCGCCGTCAGGCGTCCAGCTTCACGCCCGCAACCTTGACCACCTTGGCCCAGCGCGCTTCCTCGGTCTGGTAGAAGCGGCCGGTTTCCGCTGGCGTCATGGTCACCACTTCCGCGCCCTGGCCGGCAAGCTGTGCGCGGATCTCGGGCGAGCGGATGATGCGGACCAGTTCCGCGTTGACCCGGTTCACGATGGCATCGGGCATGCCGGCCGGCGCCATCACGCCTTGCCACGTGCCGGACTCAAAGCCGGGCACGCCCTGTTCGGCGATGGTCGGGGTCTGGCCCACCAGCGGCATGCGCGTGCGCTTGGATACCGCGATCAGCTTGAGCTTGCCGGCCTGCACCTGCGGCAGCGTGGCGAGCATGCCGTTCATCAGCACCTGTGCCGTGCCCCCAACGGTATCGGCAATCGCCTGCGAGCCGCCTTTGTAAGGCACGTACTGCCACTTCGCGCCGGTAGCCTGGGCCACCGCCACGCCGGCCAGGTGCGGCGCGCTGCCGATGGCCGTGACGGCGAAATTCAACTGCGTTTTCTGCGACAACTCGACCAGTTCCTTCAGGTTCGACACCTTGACCGACGGATGCACGACCAGCAGGTGCGGCGAGTAGGCCAGCATCGCCACGCCCTTCAGGTCCTTGCCCGGATTGAAGGTGAGCTTGGTATAGACGGAGGGGCTGATGGCCAGCGCGCCCACGTCGCAGAGCAGCAGGGTGTGGTTGTCGGTGCCGGACTGCGCCGCCATGGCCGCGCCGATATTGCCGTTGGCGCCGGGGCGGTTGTCGACCACGATGGGCTGGCCGAGTGCCTCGCCAAGCTGCTTGCTGATCATCCGGGCGATGATGTCCGACGAGCCGCCGGCGGGGTAGGGCACGATCAGCCGGATCGGGCGATTGGGCCACGCATCGGCGGCATGGGCAAGGCGCGGCAGCGCCACGGACGCGCCGCCAAGCGCGCCGAGCGCGGCCAGGCTGGAGGCCTGCTGCAGGAATATGCGGCGAGAGGTCATACAATATCTCCGGAAATCGCTTAATTATCAGTCGTCATACAACATGGCTTGCATAGTAGACGGCTTTGCGCGATCCTGATACCGGGAAAATACTGAGATACCCCCAATAACCCCGCGAAGTCGCGGGTTACAGCGCCGGAAACGCAACAGCGCGCCATGGCGCGCTGTTGTCTGATGACTAGGCCTGCCCGACAGAATCCAGGCTTGGCAGTCAGGTGCTTATTGCTTCGCCTTCTTCGCGTATTCCCAGCCCATCTCGGCCATCGGGCGCGCGCGCTTGCCGGCGTCGAGCGCCTGCGCCGAGGAGGCCGTGCCATCGACCACGCGCTTCATGATGCCCTGCAGGATGCCGGCGATGCGGAACATGCTGAAGGCCAGGTAGAAGTTCCAGTCGCCGCTGATGGCGCGGCCGGTGCGCTGCTCGTACAGGCGGCGATAGGTCGCCTCGTCGGGAATGCCCAGTGCGGCATGGTCCAGGCCCGCGATGCCGCGGAACTGGCCCGGCGCGATATGCCAGCTCATGCAGTGGTAGCCGAAGTCGGCCATCGGGTGGCCCAGCGTCGACAGTTCCCAGTCGAGCACGGCCAGCACGCGCGGCTCGGTCGGGTGGAACATCAGGTTGTCGAGGCGGTAGTCGCCGTGGACGATGCAGGTGAGGTCCGCGTCTTCCTGCGGAATATGCTGCGGCAGCCAGTCCATCAGCGAATCCATGGCGGGAATCGACTCGGTCTCCGACAGCTTGTACTGCTTGCTCCAGCGTTCGATCTGGCGCTGGAAGTAGTTGCCGGGCTTGCCGTAGTCGCCCAGCCCGATGGCCTGGTAGTCGACGCTGTGCATGGCCGAGATCACGCGGTTCATCTCGTCGTAGATGGCGCCACGTTCGGCCGGCGTCATGTCCGGCAGGGACTGGTCCCACAGCACGCGGCCGCTGACGAACTCCATGATGTAGAAGGCGCGGCCGATCACCGATTCGTCCTCGCACAGCGCATACATCCTGGCGACCGGCACGTCGGTGCCGGCCAGCGCGGCCATCACGCGGTATTCGCGCTCGATCGCATGGGCCGATGGCAGCAGCTTGCTCTTGGGGCCGGGCTTGGCGCGCATCACATAGGTCTGGCCCGGCGTGACCAGCTTGAAGGTCGGGTTGGACTGGCCGCCCTTGAACTGCTCCACGCTCAGCGGGCCGGCAAAGCCTTCCACATGCTGGCGCATCCAGGCTTCCAGCGCGGCCATGTCGAAACGCTGCTGGTCCGCCACGGGGCGCGTGCCTTCGAAGTGCGATACGTTGCTGCTCATGCTGTCTCCGGTGATGTTCTGATGGTATCGGGTATGACGTTCGGTGTTCGGGCTGGCGCCTCAGGCAGCGGGCTGCCGTCCGCGCAGGTACTGGTGCAGCAGGACTTCCATCGTGGTGTGGCGCGTGCCGCTGTGCACCGGCGTGGGCGGCGAATAGTTGGTCATGCGCACGACCCAGTCGAGCGCATCGTCGCCCATGTCCAGCACATTGATGCAGCCCGCGGTCTGCAGCAGCGAGCCGAAGAATACGCGCCGGCCGCAGGTGATGGCCTGAGACAGGATGGCGCGATTGGTGGCGCCGTGCAGGACCAGCAGCAGCGTATCCCAGTCCGGCTGATCGCGCAGGCGTTGCAGGGCCGGCAGGACGCGGTCCAGGAACTCGCCGACGGTCTCGCCGTTCAGGAAGCGCTTGTGCTCGGGTACTTCCCCTTCGAAGGCGCCGACGAAGGCGTCGCGCAGGTCCTCGGTCGCAATGGCCGACAGGTCGCCACCACGGATTTCGCGGAGTTCCGGCCAGATCTCGGGCACCACGCCCTGCATCGCCGGCAGTTCGGCCAGCACGCGCTGCGCGGTTTCCACGGTGCGCGGCAGGCCGCTGACGATGACGCGGTCGAAGCGGATGTTCTCGGCTGCGAAGGCGCGCCCGGCGGCGGTGGCCTGCATGCGGCCGGTCTCGTTGAGCGGCACCATTTCAGGCAGTGCCGGACGGCCGCCTTCATCGAAGTATGAGACGGCGCCATGGCGCATCAAGTAGATGCGGCGGCGTGAGGACGGTGGCAATTCCATGCATGTCTCCCATTCTTGGGCAGACCCGTCTTGCGCGGGCTGGCTGCGGCGGCGCCGTGAGGCGCCGCGTTGTTCAGTGCAACGTTCAGCGGTAGCGCGGCTTGCGCTTTTCGAGGAAGGCGCTGATGCCTTCGCCGCCGTCCGGGTGGTGCAGCGCGGCCACGAAATTATCGCGCTCGGCCGCCAGGTGTTCCGTCAGCGAGGCCGAGGCCGCATGGTTGATCAGGCCCTTGATGCGGCCGACCGCATGCGGCGACTGCTCGGCCAGTCCCTCGGCCAGGCGCAGGGCTTCGGTCAGCGCCTGCCCTGGCGGCACCACGCGGTTGACCATGCCGAACTGCGCGAGCCTGGCGGCATCGACCGGCCTGCCTTCCATCATCAGCTCGCTGGCCAATGCGCGCGGCAGCGCGCGCGCCAGTTCGTACGAGCCGCCGCCGTCGGGCGTCAGGCCCACCTTGACGTAGGCCATGACGAACTTGGCGTCGCTCGCGGCCACCACAAAATCGCAGGCCAGCACCACCGAGAAGCCCGCGCCGGCGGCCGGGCCTTCCACTGCCGCGATGACCGGCTTGGGAAACGCGTGCAGCGTTTCGATCCAGTGGTTCAGCGTCTCGATGCTTTCCGCCTGGACCGCGGGCGGCTTCGAGCGGTTGCCGAGCAGCCGGTTCAGGTTGCCGCCGGCGCAGAAGATGCCGTCGGCACCGGTGATGATGACCGCGCGCAGCGAATCATCGCTGGCGGCGGCGTTCAGCGCCTCGAACGAAGCGGCGTAGATGTCCGGATGCAGCGCGTTGCGCGCTTCCGGGTTCGAGATGGTCAGCACCAGCGTCGCGTCGACGCGGGAGGAAAGCAGTTGCGCGGTCATGGGCAGCCTCGGGTGTTGCGGGGGTGGGGGAGCCGAGGCTCCTCAGTTCTCTTCGGTCAGCAGCGACAGGCCCAGGCCCGCACGGCGCCACAGCCACGGGCTCGGACGGTAGCGCATGTCGCCGGTCAGGGCTTCCATATTGCGCAAGGTCTCCAGCACCAGTTGCGGGCCGACGGCATCGCCCAGGGCCAGTGGTCCCTTCGGGTAGCCCAGGCCCAGGTTCACGGCCAGGTCGATGTCCGCCGGCGAGGCAATGCGCTGCTGCGCGATATCGCTGGCGATGTTGATGATGCAGCAGAGCACGCGCTGGGCCACGAAACCGGCCGAGTCGCGGATCACCGTGACCGGCACGCCGTCGCTCGCGAACAGGCCGTGCGCGGCGTCGCGCGCGGCGGCGCCGGTGGCGGGCGTGGTCATCAGCGTGCGGCGCCTGGTGGCGTCGAACGGCAGCAGGGTGTCGATGGCCACCGTGCGCGAGGCGTCCAGGCCCTGCTGGAGCGCCGTGGTGGTGGCGTCCAGTCCCAGCGGCGTAACGACGATCAGCGCGTCGGCGGACGGCTGGTCGCCGCTCTCAGGCGTAACGCCGAGCGCGCCGAGCAGCTTCGCCACCATGGCGTGGCCGCGTTCATTGGCGCGGCTGACCCACACGCTGGCCGGACGTGCCGACGGGACCGCGGCCGTGGCCGGAACCTGCTTCTGGCCATCCACGTAGCGGTAGAAGCCGGCACCGGCCTTGCGGCCGACCAGGCCGCCGACCGAGCGGATCGCCGTGATCGGCGACGGGCGGTAGCGCGGCTCCTGGTAGAACTGGTTGTAGATCGACTCCATCACCGGGTGCGACACATCGAGCCCGGTCAGGTCCATCAGCTCGAACGGCCCCATGCGGAAGCCGGCCTGCTCGCGCATCACGTTGTCGATGTCGGCGAACCCGGCCACGCCTTCCTGCGCGACCTTGAGGCCTTCGATATTCATGCCGCGGCCGGCATGGTTGACGATGAAGCCCGGCATGTCCTTGCAGCGCACCGGCGTATGGCCCATGCGGCGCGACAGCGCCATCAGCGCATCGCCCACGGCCGGGTTGCCGGACAGGCCGTCGATGACCTCGACCACCTTCATCAGCGGCACCGGGTTGAAGAAGTGGTAGCCGACCACGCGGCCCGGCTCCTTCGCGCCGACGGCGATCGCCGTGATCGACAGCGACGAGGTGTTCGAGGCGATCACCGCGTCGGGACGCAGCACGGCTTCCAGCTTCGCCACGAGATCTCGCTTGACTTCGAGCTTCTCGACGATGGCTTCCACCACCATGTCGCAGCCGGCCAGGTCTTCGAGCGCGCCGCACGGCTTCACGCGGGCCAGCGTGGCCTCGGCGTCGGCCGCCGTGATCTTGCCTTTTTCGGCCAGCTTGCCGAGCGTATCCTGCAGATACTTGCGCGCGGCCTCCACCGCTTGCGGGTTGGCGTCGTACAGGTTGACGGTCAGGCCCGCCTGCGCGGCGATCTGGGCGATGCCGCGGCCCATGGCGCCGGTGCCGACGATGCCGAGCGTGTCGATGGTGAAAGTGCTCATATTGCGTCCCTGAAGTTGTGGTTAAATTAGCACGATCGTACGTTTTATGCATCTTTCCGGAAATGGCCGGAAGGCAGGCGGCGTGCGCTGATCGGCCAGTCCGGCGGTACCAGAAGACCGGGATGGTTCACAATCGCTGCAGGCTTGTGCCCGCAAGCGTGGATTCCAAAGGAGAGAGACGAGATGCTGAAACTGTGCGGATTTGCCGCGAGCAACTACTACAACAAGGTCAAGCTGGCACTGCTGGAAAAGAATGTGCCGTTCGAGGAGGTGCTGGCGTGGATCGGCGAGACCGACCTGGCAGCGACGCCAGCGGGCAAGGTGCCCTACATGATCACCGAATCGGGCTCGCTGTGCGAGTCGGAGGTGATCAACGAATACCTGGAAGCCGCCTATCCGCAGACGCCGCCTGCTGCCGCGCGATCCGCTGCAGGCCGGCAAGGTGCGCGAGATCGTCACTTTCCTGGAGCTGTACCTGGAACTGACCGTGCGCGAGCTGTATCCGGAAGCGTTCTTCGGCGGCAAGGTCAGCGATAACGTGAAGGAGCGCCAGCTCAAGCTGCTGACGCGCTACATCCCGGCGTTCGCCAGGCTGGCGAAGTTCTCGCCCTATATCGCGGGCGATACCTTCACGCTGGCCGACTGCGCCGCGGCGGTCCACCTGCCGCTGGTGTCGTCGTGCACGAAGATCATCTACGGCAAGGACCTGCTGGCCGACCTGCCGGTCAAGGACTATCTGAAGACGCTGTCGGAGCGGCCGTCGGTGCAGAAGGTCAATGCCGACCGCAAGGCGAATACCGAGTTGATGTTGAGCCGGAACAAGTAAGCACGGCTGCCGTGCCAGACGCAAACGCCCGCGGCATGCCGCGGGCGTTTCTGTTTCTGCTGCGCGGCTCTCAGAGCTTTGCCAGCCGCTCCAGCGCCAGTGCCAGCGTCTCTTCCTTCTTGGCGTAGCAGAAGCGCACCACGCCGGATTCACGCGGCTGCGTGTAGAAGGCCGAGACCGGGATCGCCGCCACGCCGATCTCGCGCGTCAGCCACATGGAGAAATCCGCCTCGCTCAGGTCGGAGATCGCGGAGTAATCCACGCACTGGAAGTACGTGCCTTCGGACGGCAGCAGCTTGAAGCGCGTGCTGGCCAGCCCCGCGCGGAAATAGTCGCGCTTGGCCTGGTAGAAGGCGGACAGTTCCAGGTACGGCGCCGGGTCGGCCATGTAGTCGGCCAGGCCATGCTGCACCGGCGTATTCACGGTGAACACATTGAACTGGTGCACCTTGCGGAATTCCGCCGACAGCGCCGCCGGCGCGGCCACGTAGCCGACCTTCCAGCCGGTCACGTGATAGGTCTTGCCGAAGCTCGAAACCACGAAGCTGCGCCGTGCCAGTTCCGGATGGCGCGAGACCGAGGCGTGCGGCTGGCCGTCATAGACCATATGCTCGTAGACCTCGTCCGACAGCAGCAGGATGTCGGTGCCGGCCAGCAACTGCGCCAGCTTGTCCATGTCGGCGGCACGCCAGATCGTTCCGGTCGGGTTGTGCGGCGTGTTGATGAGGATCATCCGCGTGCGCGGCGTGATGGCCGCGGCCAGGCGGTCGAACGGCACGCGGAACTCCGGCGCTTCCAGCGTGACCGGCACGGCGGTCGCGCCGGCCAGCTCGATCGCGGGCAGGTAGCTGTCGTAGCACGGCTCCAGCACGATCACCTCGTCGCCGGGATGCACCGCACAAAGGATGGCGGTGAGGATGCCCTGCGTGGCACCGGCCGTGACGGTGATCTCGCTTTCCCAGCTGTAGCGGTGGCCGTACACCGTGGCGATCTTGTCGGCGATGGCCTGGCGCAGGCGCGGCACGCCCGCCATCGGCGGGTACTGGTTGTGGCCGGCGCGCATGGCGTTGGTCACGGCATCGACGATGCGCGGATCGCAATCGAAATCCGGAAACCCCTGTCCCAGGTTGACGGCGTTCTTCTCGGCCGCCAGCGCCGACATCACAGTGAAGATCGTGGTGCCGACCGACGGCAGGCGCGACACGGGCGGGGTCAGCGGGGCAAGGGTGGAATCTGCGGACATGGCTGCGACGATGGAGTGCAATGGCGGAAAACGGCTTGCCGGACCGGCTGCGGCGGCAACAGCGGCCATTCTAAAGGGATTCGGGGCGATCAGGCTGCGGCGGCAAGCGCGGCCAGCCACTGGCCGAATGCGGGCGGCGTCATCACTTCCACGCCGCTGGAACGGCGCAGCCGGCTCCTGAGCTTGAGCACGGCCTTGTCCTTCGACACCAGGCAGGCGGCCCCGGAAAAGTGCGCGAGCTCGACGAACTTCTGGTCGTCGGTGTCCTTGCAGCGCGGCAGCCGGATGGCGTCGGCGTGTTCCTGGGCGGGCAGGGGCTCGAGCGTGCTGAAGCGGTCCACGACCGCGAGCGCCGCTTCGATATCGACGGCAAAACGCGCGAATTGCGGATAGGCCAGCACACGGCGCAGTTCTTCGCGGCAATCGGCGCGGATGACCGGCGCGATGGTGCCGGCCTCCAGAGCGGCGCGGATCGGCGTGACGTGCGGGTCGCCGAAGACCAGCAGGTCGACCCAGATATTGGAGTCCAGTACCACGCGAGGGGCTGGGCTGGCGCCGGATGTGATGTCGGCGGGGCGGGGCGCTGAGGTGTCGTCGGAAGTCGGGTTGGTCATTCGCTACAATCTTGGCTTTGTGTTTCCCGCAATTCTGCCATGCTCATCGTCCTGTCCCCCGCGAAGTCCCTGGACTACGAGACCCCCGCGCGCATCAAGACCCATACGCTGCCCCGTTTCATCGACCGTTCCGCCGCGCTGATCGCGCGCCTGCGCAAGCTCGCGCCGCAGGACGTCGGCGCGCTGATGGACATCTCCGACAAGCTTGCGGTGCTCAACGTCACGCGCTACGCGGACTGGTCCGAGGCGTTCACCGCCGCCAACAGCAAGCAGGCGGTGCTGGCTTTCAACGGCGACGTGTACGACGGCTTCGATGCGAAGAGCCTGTCGGCCGATGACCTGGGCTTCGCGCAGAAGCATGTGCGCATCCTGTCCGGCCTGTACGGCGTGCTGCGCCCGCTGGACTGGATGCAGCCTTACCGCCTCGAGATGGGTACGCGCCTCGATACCGCCGCGGGCAAGGACCTCTATGCGTACTGGGGCGACGATGTCACGCAGCTGCTCAACGCTGACATGGCCGGCCTCAAGCACGAGGGCGCGCCCACGCTGGTCAACCTGGCGTCGGAAGAATATTTCAAGGTGGTGCGCCCCAAGGTGCTGAATGCGCGCATCATCACGCCGGTGTTCGAGGACTGGAAGGGCGGCCGCTACAAGATCATCTCCTTCCACGCCAAGCGCGCGCGCGGCACCATGGCCCGCTATGCGGTCACGCATCGCGTCACGGAACCGGCCGCGCTCAAGCGCTTTGCCGAAGACGGCTATGCGTTCGATGCCGCCGCCTCGGACGACGGCCGCTGGGTCTTCCGCCGCCGCCTCGAAGACTGAACCCCTCCACGGAGCTGCCCGCCATGACCTCAGGCCTGCATATCTCGACCCACTTTGATTCCGGCGCGATCGAAGTCGAAGCGCTCGACCATGCCGACGACATCCGCCTGCGCATCCGCGCCGATTCCCACGCGGACTTCCGCCAGTGGTTCCACTTCCGCCTGCAGGGCGCGGCGGGGCAGGCGTGCCGGCTGCAGTTCCTGAACGCCGGCGAGTGCACCTATCCGGACGGCTGGCGCGACTACCGCGCGGTGGCATCGTACGACCGCGCCAACTGGTTCCGCGTGCCGACGCGCTATGACGGCCAGGTGCTCGCCGTCGAGTTCACGCCCGAACATGACAGCGTGTGGCTGGCGTACTTCGAGCCCTATCCGGAAGAGCGCCACCTGTCGCTGCTGGCGACCTGCCAGCGCTCGCCGCTGGCGAAGCTGTCGCACCTCGGCAGCACGGTCGATGGCCGCGATCTGACCCGCGTCACCGTGGGCCAGCCCGGCCCCGGCAAGAAGACCATCTGGATGATCGCGCGCCAGCATCCCGGCGAGAGCATGGCCGAGTGGTTCTGCGAAGGCGTGCTGCAGCGCCTGACGGGCACCGGCATGTGGGCGCATGACCCGGTCGCGCGCCGGCTGCTCGAACGCACCGTGTTCCATATCGTGCCGAACATGAACCCGGACGGCTCGGCGCGCGGCAACCTGCGCACCAACGCCGCCGGCGCCAACCTGAACCGCGAATGGATGACGCCGAGCCCGGACACGAGCCCCGAGGTCTGGCACGTGCGCCGCGCGATCGAAGCCACCGGCTGCGACCTGTTCTTCGACATCCACGGCGACGAGGGCCTGCCCTACAACTTCGTCGCCGGCAGCGAGATGCTGCCGAGCTTCACCGAGAAGCAGCGCGACGAGCAGGCACGTTTCATCGAAGCGTTCAAGCGCGTCACGCCCGACTTCCAGGACGTGCACGGCTATGCGGCCAGCAAGTACAACGCCGACGCGCTCAAGCTGGCGTCGAAGTACATTGGCCACACCTTCGGCTGCCTGTCGCTGACGCTGGAAATGCCGTTCAAGGACAACGCGGACCTGCCCGATGCCGTAGTCGGCTGGAATGGCGCGCGCAGCGCGCTGCTGGGCACGGCGATGCTGGCGGCAGTCCTGGAGTTTCTAGGCTGAGGCCGGCCGCAGCGAGCAACGAAGGCCCGCCGTCATGGCGGGCCTTTTTGCATGGGGTCGGCTACTGCTTCTTGCTCGTGCTCTTGCCGGTCGACTTGGACGAAGACGAGGACGCCTTGGCCGAAGACTTGCCCGATGAACTGCTCTTGCTCGATGCCGTCGACGAGCCCTTGGACTTGCCGCCCTTCGCGCCCTTGTGGCTCTTGCCGGCGGAGGCGTGGCCGGACGTCTGGACGGCCGGCGCGGCCGCGGGTTCCGAGATCGTGGCGCCGCTGCCGTCCAGCAGTTCATAGGCCAGCATCATGCCCTCGTCATAGCCGCAGCGGACCTTGACCGGCTGCCATGGCTCCTCGCCGCGGCGCTTGTGCGCCAGTGCGGCGAATGTCACCACGGAGTTGACCGGAACGGCCTGCTTGCCCTGCGAGAAGCGTCCGTTCCAGGATTCCACCGTGGCCTGGCCGCTGGCGAGCGCGCCAGTGGGGATCTTGAGCGCGTCGTAGGTGGCCGAGCGCGGCACGACCCAGCTGGCATGCGCAGCGCAGTCGGCGACGTCGCTGGTGGCGCTCTCCGTCTTCATCAGCTGCTCGCGCATCTTCGCGCGGTATTCGGCAAGGCTGACGCGACCACGGTCGGGCAGGTTGATGGTCTTGGTCGGCTCGGTGGCGGGCGCTGCCGGGGCGGGCGCGACGGCGGGGCGGGCGGGTGCGGCCGCGGCCGCGGACTGGCTGCTGGCGGCGTCGGTGCCATCAGCCGGCATGTTGGCGCAGCCCGCCAGCACCAACGCACCGGTTACTGCGGCGGCCAGCATGCTGAGGCGGCTGCCGATCAGTCTGGAAATTCGTCGGATCACGGTGTCTGTCTTGCCATTCCGGCAAGCGTGGGTTCGCAAAGGATTGCCATGATAGAGGAAACCTATCTTGCAAAGTTCCTAAACTTTGTTACCCATTCTTCTAATACATCAATGATCGCGAGGCCATATCAGAGAGCCTGTCTGTTATGCAACTGAGGTGAACCCGGATGCAGCGCGCTGCATCCGGGACACTTGCTGCCGCGGCTCAGCGCAGGGCGCGAGCGGGCATGGAGCGCGTGAACTTCAGCAGCTCGTCGAGCATGGTGTTCAGATCGTGCCGCAGCTTGGCAAAGCCGGCGGTGTGGCTCAGGCCTGCTTCGTCCATGTAGAGCTTGCGGTTGATCTCGAGCTGGAGGCTGTGGCGGCCGGTCTGCGGCTGCCCCACCACGCGCACGATTTCCACGCCCTTGTACGGGTGGTTGCGCCAGACGTCATAGCCCATGTCCTTGAGCACGCCTTCGACGCGGTCGGTGAAGCGCTTGTCGCAGGTGGTGCCGTCACGGTCGCCGACGACGAAATCGGGGTGTTGAAGCCCCGGGAACTCGGTGGCGTATTGCGCCGCCTGGCTCGGCATCGAATGGCAGTTGATGTGCCATGCCGCCCCGTGCTCGGCAACCGCATGATCGGCCAGCTTCTGCAGTTGCGCGTAGTAAGGCAGGTAGCAGCGGTTGATGCGCGACTGCACTTCTTCGATGCTCAGCTTGCGGTCATAGATCGCTTCGCCGGTGTCGAGCACGCGCCAGACCAGGCCCTTGCCGAGACGGGTCTTGGCGGTTACCTGCTTCGCGCCGGGCCACGGCGCGTCGAGCAGGGCTTCATCGATTTCCTCGAGCGCGCGGTTGGCGTCCAGGTAGCTGCGCGGAAAGCCCGCGCACAGCAGCGGAATGCCGCGTGCCGGGGCGCCCGCGTAGAGTTCGTCGACAAAGGTGTCTTCGGCCTGCCGCAGCAGCGGCAGGGGCAGGCTCGCATCCGGGCGGAAGTCCGTGGGATAGACGGTGGCGCTGTGCGGCGAGTCAAGGAACAGCGCACTCACCGGGCCCTCCGGCTGGTAAAGCTGGTACGGACTGTCCGCGGTATTTCGGTCTGCTTCGGTCATGGTACGGCGGCAATCAGTCGAGGGAGATCTTGGCCGCGACGGCCACGCGCTTGTTCTTGGCCACTTCGCTCTTGATCTGCGCGGCAAACTGCGCAGGCGAGTTGCCCACCGGCGTGGCGCCCAGCTTTTCCAGTTTAGCCTTCACCTCGGGCAACGCCAGCACCTTGATCGCTGCCGCGTTCAGCTTGCCCTGCAGGTCGGCCGGCAGGTTCGCGGGGGCGATCAGGCCGAACCATGCGGCGTCGTTCACCTCGGGCAGGCCCAGTTCGGCGAAGGTCGGCACATTCGGCAGTGCCGCCACACGCTTGGGCGCGGCCACGGCCAGCGCGCGCAGCTTGCCGCCTTCGATGAACGGCAGCGACGACGGCAGGTTGTCGAACAGCACCTGGACCTGGCCGGCCAGTGCGTCGTTCAGCGCCGGGCCGACGCCCTTGTATGGCACGTGCAGCAGTTCGGTCTTGCTGCTCATCTTGAACAGCTCGCCCATCATGTGCGACACGCTGCCGTTGCCGGCCGAGCCATAGGCCAGCTTGTTCGGCTGCGAGTGCGCCAGCGCGATGAACGACTTCATGTCGGTGGCCTTCACGGACGGATGAATGCTCATCACATTGGGCACGGAGGCCAGGTTCGTGATGGTCGTGAAGTCCTTGGTGGCGTCATAGGACAGCCGCGGGTACACCGCCGGGTTGATGCCGTGTGTCGAGGCCGTGGCGATGCCGAGCGTGTAGCCGTCCGGCGCGGCCTTGGCCAGGTAGGCGGTGCCGATGCTGCCGCCCGCGCCGCCGCGATTGTCGACCACCACGGCCTGGCCGAGCTGCTGGCCCAGCTTGTCGGCGACGATGCGCGCCACGATATCGGTCGTGCCGCCGGCCGGGAACGGCACCACCAGCGTGATCGGCTTGTTCGGATAATGGGTCTGGGCTGCGGCGGGCAGCGCCGCGCAGGCGGCAAAAGCGGCCGAGGCCGCGACGAGAACGCGGAAAACTTGTCGACGTTGCATGGTTTTTGCGGAGCAGGAAGGAATCGGAGCGGGGAGAAAAGCGGTTTCCCCGATTCTGCTCGCGCCAGCAAGGCGCCGGCAAACGAAATAAAATCGCACGATCATTCCATTTGGTCGTGAAGTTGAGGTGATGTATGCGGCGTATGATGCCGTCGATGACCGAGTTGCAGGCATTTGAGGCGGCTGCCCGCCACAATAGTTTCACTGCCGCCGCCCGGGACCTGCATGTGACGCAGGGGGCGGTCAGCAAGCAGGTGCGCAGCCTGGAATCGCTGCTCGGCGTGGAACTGTTTGAACGGGTGCGGCAGCGGCTGGAGCTGACGCCGGCGGGGGCGCGCTACCTGGAGCGTATCCGTCCGACGCTGGATGAAATCGAGGCCGCGACGGTCGAGGCGGCGGGCCGCGAGCAGCAGGCCGGGACCCTCCATATCGCGAGCATGCCGACGCTCGGCGCCAAGTGGCTGATCCCGCGGCTGCCCCAGTTCTTCGCGCGCCACCCGGAAGTGAAGCTGGAATTCATCCCGCACGCTCAGGGCTATGTATTCGACGAGCCCGAACTGGACGCGGCCATCCGCTTCGGCGTGGGCGTGTGGCCGGGCAGCGTGGCGGACTACATGATCGGCCGCGAAATCGTGCCCGTGTGCCGGCCGGGCTTGCTTGGCGAACCGCCGCACGGCACGGTGGGGTCGCCCGACGCATTGCTGCGGTATCCGCTGTTGCACCACACTACGGTGCCGGAAGCGTGGCCGGACTGGTTCGCGGAACTTGGCGTGCCCACGCGCGACGCGTGGGCCGGCGCGCGCTTCGACCAGTTCTCGCTGCTGACGCAGGCGGCGTTGTCGGGGCTTGGCATCGCCCTGATCCCGCGTTGCCTGATCGAGGAAGAGCTGGCCAACGGCGCGCTGGTAGTCGCGCATCCGGCGCGGGTGCTGAGCAACAAGGGCTATTACCTGTGCTATCCCGAGCACAAGCAGCATCTGCCGGCCCTGCAGACCTTCCGCGCGTGGCTGATGGAGGGCGCCGACGAAGGACGAATCCTCATCTGAAAAAAAGAGGCGCCCCGCAGGCGCCTCTCGTCGTTGTTCGACAACCCTTACTTCGACAACACCTTCATTGCCGATTCCAGTCCTGCCAGCGTGACGGGATACATGCGTCCCTTCATCAACTGGTTGATGACCGTGATCGACTGGCGGTATTGCCACAGGCCTTCCGGTTCCGGGTTCAGCCAGACGAAGTGCGGGAACTGCTCGGTCATGCGGTTCAGCCACACCGAGCCGGCCTCGGCGTTGTTGTACTCGACCGAGCCGCCGGGCTGCAGGATCTCGTACGGGCTCATGGTGGCGTCGCCGACGAAGATGATCTTGTAGTCGGGCGTGTACTTGTGCAGCAAGTCCCAAGTCGCCAGCTTTTCCGCGTGGCGGCGGCGGTTGTTCTTCCACACGTGGTCGTACAGGCAGTTGTGGAAGTAGTAGTACTCGAGGTGCTTGAACTCGGTCTTGGTGGCCGAGAACAGCTCTTCCACGCGCTTGATGTGGTCGTCCATCGAGCCGCCGACGTCCATGAGCATCAGCACCTTGACCTTGTTGTGGCGTTCGGGGCGCAGCTTGATGTCGAGCAGGCCGGCATTGGCGGCCGTGGCATGGATGGTGTCGTCCAGGTCCAGTTCGGTGTCGGCGCCTTCGCGCGCGAAACGCCGCAGGCGGCGCAGCGCGACCTTGATGTTGCGCGTGCCCAGTTCGACCTGGTCGTCATAGTCCTTGTAGGTGCGCGCTTCCCACACCTTGATGGCCGTGCGGTTGCCCTTGGACGGTCCGCCGATGCGGATGCCCTCGGGGTTGTAGCCGCCATGACCGAACGGCGAAATGCCGCCGGTGCCGATCCACTTGTTGCCGCCTTCGTGCTTTTCCTTCTGCTCTTCGAGCAGTTGCTTCAGGCGTTCCATGAGCTTGTCGAGTCCGCCCATGGCCTCGATCTTGGCCTTTTCCTCGGCCGAGAGCTCGCGCTCGAGCGTCTTCTGCAGCCAGTCGAGCGGAATGTCGGACTTCCAGTCGACCAGGCTTTCCACGCCTTTGAAGTAGGCGCCGAAGGTCTGGTCGAACTTGTCGAAGTGCTTCTCGTCCTTGACGAGCGTCATGCGCGACAGGTAGTAGAACTCGTCGATCGACGGCGTGATGACCTGGGCCTTGAGCGCTTCGAGCATGGTCAGGTATTCCTTGACCGAGACGGGCAGCTTGGCGTGGCGCAGCGAGAAGAAGAAATCGATCAGCATGGTGCCTCGCGATCAGTGGCAGCAGGCGGCGCGCATCAGCGCGGCCGCTCGAGCTGGAATTGCAGGTGATTGCGCACCGCCGGCCATTCGCTGGCGATGATCGAGAACACCACGGTGTCGCGCAGCGATCCGTCCGGCATGCGCGTGTGGTTGCGCAGCACGCCGTCCTGTTTCGCGCCCAGGCGCGCAATGGCCGTGCGGCTCTGGTGGTTCATCCAGTGCGTGCGGAACTCCACGGCGATGCACTCCAGCTGTTCGAACGCATGACGCAGCAGCATCAGCTTGCATTCGGTGTTCAGCGGCGTGCGCTGCACGCGGCACGCGTACCAGGTGGAACCGATCTCCACGCGCCGGTTGGCCGCGTCGATGTTCATGTATGTCGTCATGCCCGCCAGCTCGCCATCGGCGTCGCGCACCGCGAACGGCTGCATCGAGCCTTGCTCCTGCAGCCCCAGGCGACGCGCGATCTCGGCCTCCATGCGCTCCGGCGCGGGCACGGTGGTGTACCACAGCTTCCACAGGTCGCCGTCGGCGGCCGCGGCGCGCAGGCCTTCCGCATGCTCGGCCCTGAGAGGCTCGAGCGTGGCGTGCCGGCCTGACAGCGTGACGGGTCGGATGAAGTCGCTCATCAGCGGTTGGCGCGGTTCATGAACACCAGACGCTCGAACAGGTGCACATCCTGTTCGTTCTTGAGCAGCGCGCCGTGCAGCGGCGGGATCGCGGCCTTCTTGTCCGGGCTGCGCAGCGCCTCGGCGGGAATGTCCTCGGCCATCAGCAGCTTGAGCCAGTCGATCAGCTCCGACGTCGACGGCTTCTTCTTCAGGCCCGGCAGGTTGCGCATCTCATAGAACGATTCCAGCGCCGCGGCCACCAGTTCGCGCTTGATGCCGGGGTAGTGGACGTCGACGATCTGCTGCATCGTCTCGGCATCCGGGAACTTGATGTAGTGGAAGAAGCAGCGGCGCAGGAAGGCGTCCGGCAGTTCCTTTTCGTTGTTCGAGGTGATGATCACCAGTGGACGATCCCTGGCTTTCACGAGCTCGCGCGTCTCGTAGACGTAGAACTCCATGCGGTCGAGTTCGCGCAGCAGGTCGTTCGGGAATTCGATGTCGGCCTTGTCGATCTCGTCGATCAGCAACACCACCTGTTCGTCGGCTTCAAAGGCCTGCCACAGCACGCCCTTGACGATGTAGTTGCGGATGTCATGCACGCGGTCATCGCCGAGCTGCGAGTCGCGCAGGCGTGACACGGCGTCGTACTCATACAGGCCCTGCTGTGCCTTGGTGGTCGACTTGATGTGCCATTGCAGCAGCGGCATGCCCAGCGCCGCGGCCACTTCCTCGGCCAGCATGGTCTTGCCGGTGCCCGGCTCGCCCTTGATCAGCAGCGGCCGTTGCAGCGTGCGCGCGGCATTGACGGCCAGCTTGAGGTCGTCGGTGGCGACATACTGGTCACTGCCCTCGAATTTGACCTGCTGGCGGACCTGCTGGGAGGAGGCTTGGGCGGAAGCGTTGGCGGTGTTTGACATGAGGCAACCTGAAGTGGACGGCCGGGTATCTGGCCGGATGAGGCCGGGTCGGCGTGTTTAGCGCAGTCTCTTCGCGCTGTCACGCGCGCTATCGTTATGGAAACCGGACCCGCCTTGCGGTGCCATGGCGCCATGGCATCATGGCACCGTTGACTGGCAGCATCCGCGAACGGTCGTTCGGAATTCCTGGATGGGTCAGTATAAAAGACCTTTGCGGTTCGTGTTGGAGCCGGCTGACATTAGGGTTGCTCCCCGGTCGGCGGCTGGACTGCCAGGTGCCGCCTGCTGTACAATGCGGCGGTTTGACGCGCCCCCACGTCCAGTTCTCCAGCATCCGGCAGTCCGCGTTCAGAAGTCCCCGCGGTCCGAACGGGTCGCGGTGATTTGTGATTGCGAGAGGTGGTTCCAGAATGGTGTTCCACATCCCGGCAATGAACCGGATGCGACAGTGTGGTGGATTGCTACCCGGCAATGCCACCGGCTGCCAGGCTTCCCGCAGAAGCATTCTGAAACCGTCTCCGCCCGGCAGGGCAGGTCACGCACGGTTTAACTTCCAATCCGCTAAGACAATGAAAAAGCTCCTCACGATGGTGGTGCTGGGCGCGGCTGCAACGGCAGCGCTGGCACAGGAAGTCAAGGGCAATGGAGACGCTGCCAAGGACAAGGTTGCAATGTGCATCGGATGCCACGGCATTCCGGGCTATCGTGCGTCGTTCCCCGAAGTCTATGAAGTCCCGATGCTGGGCGGCCAGAGCGCCAAGTACATCGAGAACGCACTGAAGGGCTACCAGAAGGGCGATCGCAAGCATCCGACCATGCGCGGCATTGCGGCCACGCTGACCGACCAGGACATCGCCGACGTGGCGGCCTACTACTCGCAGCAGAAGGCCGGTTCGCAGAACAACACCTTGAAGTGAGAGACACCGCAACCATGAAGACGCTTCAGACGCTTTCGTTCGCGATTGGCGCACTCGTGCTGGGTGCCTCCGCAGCCACTGCCTCGGCAGCCGATCTCGCCGCCGGCAAGGCGCTGGTGGAGAAGGGCAATTGCGTGGCCTGCCACGGCCAGGGACTCAACGCCCCGATCTCGCCGGACTATCCCAAGCTGGCCGGCCAGCATGCCGACTACCTCTACCACGCGCTGATGTCGTACCAGGTTTCGGGTGTGCCGCAGGTGGGCCGCTCCAACGCGATCATGGCCGGCCAGGTCAACGCCAACCCGGCCGTCACGGACAAGGCCGGCAAGCCGCGCCCGTTCACGCGCAAGGAACTGAAGGACATCGCCGCCTACATCGAGTCGCTGCCGGGCGACCTGGTGCTGAAGAAGTAAAAGACCCCGCGGCGATTTTTCGGCTGCTTTTTCGCCTGCTTTTTCGTCTTGTGGTCGCCAGGAGCCGCTTCCCGTCAGGGGGCGGCTTTTTTGCGTCTGGACGGCTGTCCCTATGCCATGCGAAGGCGCCGCGACATGCCCTCCGACATCCACGGCTGCCCGGCTCCGGCAATCAGCGCGTCGACGCCGCGCAGTGGCGCCAGCAATTGCCTGCCCGCAGCTTCGCCGGCCACCATGATCGCGGCACCCAGTCCGTTGACGGCCTCGATGGAGGGCGCCACCAGCGTGACGCCATGCGGCCCGTCGGTCGGCATGCCGGTACGAGGATTCAGGACATGGTGGTAGCGCTGGCCATGGCGGAAGAAGCAGCGTTCATAGTCGCCTGATGACGCGACCACGCCGTTGCTGACCGACAGCACCCCCAGCAGCCGTTCCGGTGCACGAGGATCACGCACGCCCACGCGCCAGTCCCGTCCCTGAAGCTGGCCGCTCGCCATGACATCGCCACCGCCATTGACCATGGCGTCATGCAGCCCGTGGCGGCGCAGCGTCTGCATGCCTGCGTCAAGGATCGGCAGCTTGGCGATGCCGCCAAGGTCCAGCCGCATGCCGGGCCGGCGCAGCAACACTTCGCCGCGCGTTTCGTCGAGCATGACCTGGCGGTAGTCCACCAGCGGGCGCTCGCGCGCAAGCTCGACGGCATCGGGAACATGAACGCCGGGCGCCTCGAAGCGCCAGCCCGCGTAGGCGCCGATCGTCACGTCGAAGGCGCCCTGGCTGCGCGCGGAAAGGTCCGCCGCTGTGCGCAGCAACGCGAACAGTTCCGGGGACACGCGCGCCGCGCGGCGTCCCGCGCAGCGCTGCAGTTCGCCCACTTCGCTGTCCGGCCGGTAGCGGCTCATCCGCTGCTCAAGGCGAGCCATCTCGGCCAGGGCCGCGATCATGCCAGCGCGGGCCATCGATGCGCTCGCGCACTGGACCACGATGTCGACGCGTGTGCCCATGAGCGGCTGCGAAACGCGATGCACCGCGGGGTCGGCCAGTGCCGGCCGTACGAACATGCCGGTGGCCAGCAGGGACAGACCGCCCATACCGCGCAGGCTGCGCCGGCGCCCGGCATCGATGATTCGGGGCTTCTGCATGATCGGCTTCAGCGCGAACGGGCGACCATGTAGTCGACAGCGGCCTTGACCTTGTCATCCGGGAGGGACGGGTTGCCGCCGCGCGCGGGCATCATGCCCTTGCTGCCGGTGAAGCCTTCGAGCGCGTGCTGGTAGAGCACGTCATTGCCCTGTGCGATGCGTGGTGCCCAATCGGCCTTGTCGCCAGGCTTGGGCGCGCCGGCCACGCCAGCCGCGTGGCACATGGCGCAGACCTGGCCGAACGTGCTTTTGCCAAGCGCATTCTCTTCGCCGCCATTCGCTTGCGCTGCACCGGCTCCCGCGGCAGGTGTGGTGGCCGCGGCGACGGCCACCGGCTGAGCGGATTGCGCAGCGGGTACTGCAGGGTCTTGTTTTCCACAGCCGGCCATTGCAATGGCGGCGGCGGATGACAGCATTACTAGCAGGGTTTTTTTAAGCATGACAGTTCCTTCGGCTCGATAGATGGGCGAATGATTTCTCGCGCCGCTTATTCTGTCCGCTCTGCATTTTTAAAGATGCATTTCAGATGCACATCTAGCAATTCCATGACGATGGTCAATTCCACAAGGAGCGAGTGAATTGAAGATTCCGATCCGGATACAGAAGAAAGAAAAGTCGGCGGAAATTCATCCGCCGTTTGCAACGACGGATCGAGGAATCGAAGATGAGCAGGCAATTGCAGGAGCATGTGTCGCAACCGGATACGCCGGCGGCGCCCGGGCGGCGGCGCTTCATCGGCACCGCGGCGCTGGCCGGTCTGGCCGGTGTTGCGGCATGCACGGACAAGGGCGGCAACGCGGCCACGGCCGCACCGGCGGCGGCCAGTGGCGGCGCCGCAGCGGCGCACGAGGCCGCCAGCATTCACCTGAAGCCCGGCGAGCTCGATACCTACTATGGCCTCTGGAGCGGCGGCCACGCAGGCGATATGCGGGTGCTCGGGCTGCCTTCGGGCCGCGAGATCCATCGCATTCCGTGCTTCGTGCCCGATGCGCTGGTCGGCTGGGGCATTACCAACGAGTCCCGCGCGGTCATGGGGACGCGGCCGGACGGCAACCTGAAGTACACCATCGGCGATACGCACCACGTGCATGCGTCCTACAAGGACGGCAACTACGATGGCCGCTATGCGTGGGTCAATGACAAGATCAATTCGCGCCTGGCACGTATTCGCCTCGACTACATGGTCTGCGACAAGATCACCGAACTGCCCAATGTGCAGGGCTTTCATGGCATCTTCCCGGACAAGCGCGACCCGGTCGACCAGAAGATCAACTACACCACGCGTGTGTTCTGCGGTGCCGAGTTTGCCATCCCTCTGCCCAATATCGCGACCGAAGACGCAGGCAAGTACCGTTCGCTGTTCACTTGCGTCGATGCGGAAACAATGGAGGTGCGCTGGCAGGTCCTGATCGACGGCAACTGCGATCTGGTGGCGACGTCCTACGACGGCAAGCTGGCCGCCACCAACCAGTACAACACGGAAATGGGCGCCCACTACGAGGACATGATGTCCGCGGAGCGCGATGCCTGCCTGTTTTTCAACGTGGCGCGGATCGAGGCCGCGATCAGGGACGGCAAATTCAAGCGGATCGGCGACTCGAAAGTCCCCGTGGTGGATGGCACGCATGCCGCGAACCAGGATCCGAAGACCGCGCTGACCGCCTATGTGTCGGTGCCCAAGAACCCGCACGGCGTCAATGCCAGCCCGGACCAGAAGTACTTCATCTGCGCGGGCAAGCTGTCGCCGACCGGTACCGTGATCGAACTCGCGCGCGTGCTGGACTGGTTCGACGGCAAGCTCGACAAGCTCGACGACGCCATCGTCGCCGAGGTGGAGCTGGGCCTGGGGCCGCTGCATACGGCATTCGATGGCCGCGGCAATGCCTACACCACGCTGTTCCTCGACAGCCAGGTCGTGAAATGGAATGTCGATGCGGCAATCCGCTTCCACAAGGGCGACAAGAATGCCAAGTACGTCATCGACCGGCTTGACGTGCAATACCAGCCTGGACACCTGAACGCCTCGCAATCCGAGACCGTCGCGGCGGACGGCAAGTATCTCGCCGTGGGCTGCAAGTTCTCCAAGGACCGCTTCCTGCCGGTCGGGCCGCTGCATCCGGAGAACGAGCAGTTCATCGATATCTCGGGCGACAAGATGGTGCTGCTCGCCGACCATCCGGTGCATAGCGAGCCGCATGACTTCATCATCTTCAAGCGCGAGCTGCTGCACCCGAAGCAGGTCTATGCGCTCGATGATTTTCCCAATGCGGTCAAGGATCCGAAGGACTCGGGCGTATTCCGCAATGGCCGCAAGGTCACGGTCAGGATCACCTCGCAGGCGCCGGCATTCAGCCTGCGCGAGTTCAAGCTGAAGAAGGGCGACGAGGTCACGCTGATCCTGACCAACCTGGACAAGATCGAAGACCTGACGCATGGCTTCGCGATCCCGAAGTACAACGTCAACTTCATCGTCAATCCCCAGCAGACAGCGTCGGTGACATTCATCGCCGACAAGCCGGGGGTGTTCTGGTGCTACTGCACCCACTTCTGCCATGCGCTGCACCTGGAAATGCGCAGCCGCATGATTGTCGAAGCCTGAGCCGGAAAGCGTTCGACATCCGGGGCCACGCCTGCCTGGCGCGTGGCCCCCGGGGCAGCACACTGCCCACACCCCCGATGGCATCCCCATGTTCGCGAACAACACAATGCGCAAGCCGGGCCAGTGGCTCGTCTTTCTGATCACCGCATGGCTGCTGCTGTCAAGCGCTCCGGCCGCGCGCGCCGCAGCCTACGAAGCCGCGCTGCCGCCGGGCCTGGCGCAAGCGCCGGACCTGTGCGCGCTGCTGCCGTGTGCCGAAGTGCTGCCCGGTGCGACGAGCTTTTCCCACCGCAAGGGCCAGCCACCTTATGTGGAAGCCTACGGCAGCGCGCCAGACGGAGCGAAGAAGCTGCTGGGCTACGTGATGCTGTCGACTGACATCACCGATACGCCAGCCTATTCCGGCAAGCCCGTGGTCACGCTGATCGGCATGGACACGCAGGGGCGCTATGTCGGGATCAAGGTGCTCAAGCATTCGGAGCCCATCCTGTTGCTGGGCATTCCTGAATCGGCGCTGCTCAATTTCAACCAGCAGTACCTGGGCAAGTCCGTCGCCGACAAAGTCGAAGTCGGCCAGTCGCGTCCGGATGAAGGCGTGGTCGGCGTCGACGCGATTTCCGGCGCCACGGTGACGGTGATCGCGCAGAACCAGGTGCTGACGACAGCGGCCGCGGCCGTGGCGCGGCAGGTCGGGATCCTCGCGCCGTCCCACCGCGAGCCGGCGAACTTCGCGGCTGCCGGCAAGCGCTACGGCTGGGCGGAGATGGCAGCGATGGGCGCGGTGCAGCGCCTGCTGGTCCGCCCGGCACAGGTCGGGCTGCCGGCGGCCTCGGGCCCGTTCATCGAACTCTGGTTCGGCGACCTGAACCATCCGGACCTCGGGCGCAGCCTTCTCGGCGATGCGGGTTGGCAAGGCCTGCGCAGCCAGCTCGGTGCCGGCGAGCAGGCCATCTTCGTGATCCGCACGGCAGGGGCCGAGTCGTTCAAGGGCTCGGGCTTCGTGCGCGGTGGCATCTACGACCGCGTGCAGGTCCGCCAGGGCGCGGATGCCTTCACGTTCCACGACCTGGATTACCTGAACCTCTACGGCATTGCCGCCGAAGGTGCGCCGTCGTACACAGAGTCGGCCATCTTCGTGATTCGCAAGCCGGCGTTCTCGGCAGCGTATCCGTGGAAGCTTTCGTTTCTGGGCAATCGCGTCGACCGCGCCACCGGCGTGCGCAGCTTCGCCAGCTTCGACGCGCCTTACTGGCTCCCGGACGCGCTGCTGCAGGGCGGCCGCCCCAGGGTGGAGGAGTCGGAGGCCGCGTGGCACAAGGTGTGGCGCGCGCGCCTGCCGCAGATCGCGCTGTTTGCCGCGCTGCTGTGTGCGGTCACGATCGTCTACGCGCTGCGCGACCGGCTGACACGCCGCGCGACCCACAGGAACAAATGGCCGGTCAATGGATTCAAGTACACGGCATGGGCCATCAGCGTCGTCTTCGTCGGCTTTGGCGCCATGGCGCAGCCGTCGGTCACGCAGGTGCTGACATGGTTCCACTCGCTGCTGTTCCAGTGGAACTGGGCACTGTTCCTCAGCGATCCCTTCATCTTCTGCTTCTGGGTCTTCATCATCCTGACCGTGTTCCTGTTCGGGCGCGGCCTGTTCTGCGGCTGGCTGTGCCCGTTCGGCTCCTTGTCGGAGGCGATCTTCAAGCTTGGCCGCCTGATCGGACTGAAGCGGTGGCAGCGCCAGTTGCCGCGCGCCTGGCACGACCGGCTGAAGTGGCTCAAGTACGGCATCTTCTTCGGGCTGCTGGCCGTGTCGATGTTCTCGATGGGGCTGGCGGAAGTGCTGGCGGAAGTCGAGCCGTTCAAGACCACGTTCCTGGTCGGCATCAGCCATCGCGCGTGGCCGTACGGGCTCTTTGCCTGCACGCTGCTGGCACTGTCGCTGTTCGTCGAGCGTCCCTACTGCAAGTATCTCTGCCCGCTGGGCGCGGCGCTGGCGATGCCCAGTACGTTCCGCTGGTTCGGCCTGCGCCGCAAGGTGGATTGCAACCAGTGCAAGGCGTGTGCGAACGGCTGCGGTTCGATGGCGATCGATGCGGACGGCCGCATCGACCATCGCGAGTGCCTGCACTGCCTGGACTGCATGGTGCTCTATACCGACGCATCGGCTTGCCCGCCACTGGCACGCGAGCGCAAACGCCGCGCGCGCGACGGCCTGCTCATCACGCCGATCGGCCGCGACGGCTATTTCATCCCGATCGAAACCGTGCCGGCAGCGGCGGCGACAGCGGCAGTGGCACCGGCGGCGGGTGGCAAGCCGCTCCGTGCGGACCCGCGCATGGCCACCGATCCGGTCACGCCGCCGTACGCGGGGACACGCGGCTGGCGCTGGATGGCGGCAGAGCTGCGCGACCATCTCTGGCCATGGAGCGCCGAAGGCTGGCACTCGACGCGGGCATTGCAGGTCGCGGGACTGGCCATCGCGCTCGCGGCGTCGGTGGCCTGGATGCTGGCCGCGGCCGGACGGCTTTCATCGGGCGCGGTGATCGGCTGGTGGTTCGGCTGGAGTGTCTACGAAGTGCTGATCCGCCTGAAAGGGCGCGCCTACGTCAAGGAAGGGCCCTGGTGGCGGGCAGGCTTCCGCAAGGCCTCGGTCATGGACATGCTGTGCTACGTCGGCTTCAAGAACCTGCTGACCGGCGCCGTGCTGTTCCTGGTGCTGAAGGGCGCCGGGGCGCTGTCGGGATGAAGCGATTCCTTGCCCTGCTGCTTGCCGGCCTGGCGATGTGCGGCGCGCAGGCGGCGACGACCTGGCACGTGCTGCCCGGCCAGGACCTGCAGGCGGCCATCGATGCTGCGCGCCCCGGCGACGTGATCGAGATCGCGAAGGGACGCCACGAGGGCAATTTTCTCGTGGACAAGGCGCTCACGCTGCGCGGCGTCGGACGCCCGACGCTGAGCGGCGGCCTGCGCGGCGACACGTTGCGGATCACCGCGCCGGATGTCGTGGTGGAAGGCCTGATCGTGCGCGACTCCGGCGACAGCCTGAAGGACCAGAATGCCGGCATCTACATCCGCCCCGGCGCCCACCGGGCGGTCGTGCGGCATTGCGACCTCACCTACAACCTGTTCGGGTTGTGGATCGAGAAGGCCGACGACGTTCGCATCGAAGGCAACACCATCACCGGCAAGCGCGACTACAACTCCGCGCAGCGCGGCAATGGCGTGCAGCTCTACAACACGCGCGGTGCCAGCATCGTCGACAACAACATCAGCTTCGTGCGCGACGCGCTGTACGTCGATGTCTCGCATCACGCGGTGTTCCGGGGCAACCGGCTGCACCACAGCCGCTACGGCACGCACTACATGAATTCCTACTACAACCTGTGGGAGGACAACGATAGCTATGACAACCGCGGCGGCCTCGCGCTGATGGAGGTGCGCGACCAGGTCGTGCGCAACAACCGCACATGGGGCAACGCGGACCACGGCATCATGCTGCGCACCTTGCAGGACTCGGTCATCGAAGGGAACGTCGTGGCCGGCAACCGGCGCGGCTTCTTCATCTACGACGTCGAGTACGCGCAGTTGCGCGGCAACCTGATCGTGAACAACGCCATCGGCGTTCACCTTTCGGCCGGGTCCACGCGCAACGTCGTGCAGGGCAACGACCTGATCGGGAATCGCGAGCAGGTCCGCTACGTGGGCGCGCACGACGAGGCCTGGGGCGGGCGCTCGCCTGCGGAGAAGGGACAGGGCAACTACTGGAGCAACTACCTGGGCTGGGACCGGGACGGCGACGGCATCGGCGACATGCCGTACGAGGCCAACGACCTGGTCGATCGCCTGGGCTGGCGCTATCCCGCCATGCGGCTGTTGCTCGGCAGCCCGGCGCTGCAGGCGTTGCGCCTTGCAGGCAGGCAGTTCCCGGTCCTGCGCGTGCCCAGCGTCGTCGACGCCTATCCGCGCATGCGGCCGGCCCGCAATAACTGGAGTGAATGGCGTGACAAGCAATATCAAGGAGAGTGACCTGGCAACGCCCGCCATTGCGCTGCGCGGGGTCGGCAAACGCTACGGTGCGCACCGCGTGGTGGACCACGTCGATTTCGTCGTCGGCCAGGGCGAACTGGTCGGGCTGATCGGCCATAACGGCGCGGGCAAGAGCACCTTGTTCAAGATGATGCTCGGGCTGGTGCCGCCAAGCGAAGGCGAACTGGTAGTGGCCGGAGCGTCCGTGGGCGGCCGCGGATTCAGGGCGGCCCGGCGCCGCATCGGCTACCTGCCCGAGAACCTGGTGCTTTATGACAATCTCAGCGGTCGCGAGACGCTGCACTTCTTCGCCCGGCTCAAGGGCGTATCGCCCGATGCATGCGAAGCGATGCTCGCCCGTGTCGGCCTGGCGGATGCGGCCAGGCGCCCTGTGCGCGAGTACTCCAAGGGCATGCGGCAGCGGCTCGGCTTTGCGCAGGCGCTGCTGGGCCAGCCGCGCGTGCTGTTCCTCGACGAGCCGACCAATGGGCTCGATCCCGCCGCGATCCGCGACTTCTACGAGATCCTGCTGGGGCTGCGCACGGCAGGCGTGACGATCGTGCTGACCTCCCACATCCTGGCCGAACTGCAACAGCGCGCGGACCGCTTCGCGGTGATGGCGGCGGGCCGCATGCAGGCAGTCGGCAGCGTTGCGGCGCTGCGCGCGCAGCTTGGCCTGCCCGTCACCCTGGCGTTGCGGCTGGAGCCGGGCGCGAGGCCCGCCGCCATCCGCCGCTTGCAGGCGGAGCCGGGACTGGCGCTCGAGATACGCGAGGGCGCGACCGGACAGGACCTGACGGTGCGCTGCGTGCCCCAGGCCAAGATGGCCGTGCTGGCGGCGCTGCAACCGCTCGGCCGCTGGCTCGACCTGCACATCCACGAGCCTTCGCTGGAAGATCTGTTCCTGGGGCTGGGGAGACCGGCATGATCCACTTCGAATTTCGACAGGTGGCCACGTTGGCGGGCAAGGAGTTCCGGGATCGCGTGCGCAATCGCTGGGTGCTGGCCGTGGCGCTGGTCTTTACGGTTTTCTCGGTCGCCATCAGTTATTTCGGTGGCGCGGAGCAGGGCACGCTGGGGCCGCGCTCGATCGAGTTCGTGGTCACCAGCCAGGTCAGCCTGGTGATCTACCTGGTGCCGCTGATCGCGCTGCTGCTCGGCTTCGATGCCATCGTCGGCGAGCGCGAGCGGGGCTCGCTCGACCTGCTGCTCGCCTTGCCGCTGACGCGGGGCGAACTGCTGCTGGGCAAATACCTCGGGCTGGCCGGGGCGCTGGCTTGCTCGACCATAGCGGGGTTCGCGCTGATGGCGGGCTTGCTGTACGAGCGGTTCGGCTGGCCGGGGCTCTACCCGTATCTTGGCTTCGTGCTGAGTGCCGTCCTGCTCGGGCTGGCATTCCTGAGCATGGCCCTGTTGCTGTCCGTGCGCAGCCGCGACCGTACCCGTGCATCGGGCATGGCCATCGCGCTGTGGTTCTTCTTCGTGCTGGTATTCGACCTGCTGCTGCTCGGGCTGCTGGTCGCCAGCAGCGGCCAGCCCGGCACTTCGGGTGGATCGGGCGGCTTTGCCGCCGGCCTGTTCAGCGGCGACTGGCTGGCCTGGCTGCTGCTGCTCAACCCGGCCGATATCTTCCGCATTCTCAATGTCTTTTCACTGGACCAGCTGCGCGGCCTCAGCGGCGTGGCCGGTATTGTCCCGCCGTCCCTGGCCGATCCGTGGCTGATGAGCGGGGCCATGCTGGCGTGGATTGCCGTGCCGCTGGTCCTTGCAGCCCGGAGGTTCCGTTGATGATAACCATGCGCCGTCGCTTATTGCTTGCCGCCGGTGGATTGACCGTCCTGGCAGCGTGCAGCCAGGTAAAGGAGGCCCGCGTGCAACCGGCCGAAATCGAGTCCGCCAGTACCTGCGACCTCGATGGCATGCTGCTGGCCGACTACCCCGGTCCCAAGGCCCAGATCTTCTATGCCGGCGATGCCCGGCCGCACTGGTTCTGCGACACCGTGGAGATGTTCCACACGCTGCTCAGGCCCGAACAGGCCAGGCCGGTGCGCGCGGTGTTCGTGCAGGACATGGCGCTCGCGGACTGGGAGAGTCCGCGCGGCCATTGGTTCGACGCCACCACGGGCGTGTACGTGTTCGGCAGCAAGCGCCGCGGGCCGATGGGCCCTGCCATCGCCAGCTTCCGCGACGCGGCCGGCGCCCGCGCCTTCATGGACGGCTACGGCGGGAAAATGCTGCGTTATGCGGAGGTCACGACCGGGATGGTCGACATCTGCGGCGGCGCGTCGAACGACGGCCGGATGTAGCGCCGCATGCGGCGGATACACCGGCCATCGATCAGGGCGAGCCGTATCAGTTGCCGCTGCCGCTGGCCAGGCGGCGGGCCCTGACGGCTTCGGCCAGCGTTTCCAGCACCTGGATCGAGTCATCCCAGCCGATGCAGGCATCGGTCACGGACTGGCCGTAGGTCAGGCATTCCACCGGCGTACCCTGGACGTGGTCCTGGCGGCCCGCCACCAGGTGCGACTCGACCATCACGCCGACGATGCGGTCGTCGCCGGCGGCGAGCTGGCGGCCGATGTCCTCGCACACCGGGATCTGGTTCTCGTGCTTCTTGCTGCTGTTCGCGTGCGAAGCATCGATCATCAGGCGCGCGGCCAGGCCCGACTTGGCGATGGCGTCGCAGGCTTCCTGCACGCTGGCCGCATCGTAGTTCGGCGCCTTGCCGCCGCGCAGGATGATGTGGCAGTCCTCGTTGCCCGAGGTCGACACGATCGCCGAGTGGCCGCCCTTGGTCACCGACAGGAAATGGTGCGGCTGCGACGCGGCCTTGATGGCATCGACGGCGATTTTCACGTTGCCGTCGGTGCCGTTCTTGAACCCGACCGGGCACGACAGTCCCGATGCGAGTTCGCGGTGCACCTGCGATTCGGTGGTGCGCGCGCCGATCGCGCCCCAGCTGACCAGGTCGGCGATGTACTGCGGGCTGATCATGTCCAGGTACTCGGTGCCGGTCGGCACGCCCATCTCGCTGATGTTCAGCAACAGCTCGCGCGCGGTGCGCAGGCCGTCGTTGATCTTGAAGCTGCCGTCCATGTACGGGTCGTTGATCAGGCCCTTCCAGCCGACCGTGGTGCGCGGCTTCTCGAAGTAGACCCGCATCACGACTTCCAGCTCGTTGGCGAAGCGGTCGCGCTGGACCTTGAGCAGCTTGGCGTACTCGAGCGCGGCCTTGGTGTCGTGGATCGAGCAGGGGCCGATGATGACGATCAGGCGGTCATCCATGCCGTGCAGGATGCGATGCATGGACTGGCGCGCGGCGTAGATCACGTCCGAAGCCTTTTCGGAGCAGGCGAACTCGCGGATCAGGTGCGCGGGCGGCAGCAGTTCCTTGAGTTCACGGATGCGCAGGTCGTCGGTGTTCTTCAGCATGATGAGTCCGGTCTTGTGAGGTCGTGGAAGTTGTCAGGGCGAGTCGGGTATAGCGACGGATATAAAAAAAGCCGCCAGTCTTGCTGGCGGCTTTTTCTTTTCGGTTCGGGGCGCTTACAGCCGTCCCTCCCTATCCGCCAGCGGTGTGGGTTCGCTAAAAAAGTAAAAGTAAAACTTAGCGGACATGGCGGAGAAGGGTTTGGCTGTGGCCAGCTTGAATTCGATTTCGTTTCGAAGCGCGGCATTTATGCTGCGCTGCGTGACAGAAAGGCAGGAAATTGCGCGAACATCGTCAAAAATTCCGCTCGCGGCGATTACCTGCGCGATCGCGAAGCATCTTTATAGCGCCTTTTGCAAGGGTTGGCAAGTGCCGCGCCAGGCTTCCCCATGCGCATGGCGCGGCCGTCACGCTCAGGCGGTGCCGCCCACCGTCATGTTCTCGATGCGCAGCGTCGGCTGGCCGACGCCCACGGGCACGCTCTGGCCTTCCTTGCCGCACACGCCCACGCCCGAGTCCAGTCGCATGTCGTTGCCGATCATGGTGACGTCCTTGAGCGATTCCGGGCCGTTGCCGACCAGCGTGGCGCCCTTGACCGGATAGGTGATCTTGCCGTCCTCGATCATGTAGGCCTCGCTCGCCGAGAACACGAACTTGCCGTTGGTGATGTCGACCTGGCCGCCGCCGAAGTTGACCGCATACAGCCCGCGCTTGACGCTGGCGATGATTTCCTGCGGATCGCGGTCGCCGTTGAGCATATAGGTGTTGGTCATGCGCGGCATCGGCAGCGCGGCATAGCTTTCGCGGCGGGCGTTGCCGGTCACGGGCATCTTCATCAGGCGCGCGTTGAGCGTGTCCTGGATATAGCCGCGCAGGATGCCGTCCTCGATCAGCGTGGTGCACTGGGTCGGGTTGCCTTCGTCGTCCAGGTTCAGCGAGCCGCGGCGGTTGGCCAGCGTGCCGTCATCCACCACGGTCACGCCCTTGGCGGCCACGCGCTCGCCCATGCGGCCGGCAAACGCCGACGAGCCCTTGCGGTTGAAGTCGCCCTCCAGGCCGTGGCCGACCGCTTCGTGCAGCAGCACGCCGGGCCATCCCGGGCCGAGCACCACGGTCATCGCGCCGGCCGGCGCGGGGCGGGCTTCCAGGTTGACCAGCGCCGAGGATACGGCCTCGTCCACGTATTGCTGCAGCAGCGCATCGGTGAAATAACCGTAGGCGTAGCGGCCGCCGCCGCCGGACGAACCGATCTCGCGCCGGCCGTCCTGTTCGGCGATGACCGTGACCGACACGCGCACCAGCGGACGCACGTCCGCGGCCATCACGCCGTCGCTGCGCGCCACCAGCACCACGTCGTATTCGCCGGCCAGTCCTGCCATGACCTGCACCACGCGCGGGTCCTTGGCGCGCGCCATGCGCTCGACGCGTTCGAGCAGCGCTACCTTCTCGGCGGCCGCCATCGACTCGAGCGGGTCGTTCGGCGTGTACAGGTTGCGGCCCGTCTGCGAGGCCAGTTCGCCGGCCACCTTGACGCGCCCGCCACCGGCACGGCCGATGGTACGCGTGGCTGCCGCGGCCTGCGACAGGGCCGGCAGGCTGATGTCGTCCGAATAGGCGAAGGCGGTCCTGTCGCCGGAGACGGCGCGCACGCCTACGCCCTGGTCGATGCTGAAGCTGCCCGACTTGACGATGCCTTCTTCCAGGCTCCACGCCTCGTTGCGGGTGTACTGGAAATACAGGTCGGCATAGTCGACCTTGTGCGTGAAGATATCGGCCAGCACGCGCTGCAGCTTGGCTTCGTCCAGGCCGTACGGCGTCAGCAGCAGTTGCTGCGCGGTGGCAAGGTTGCGGATTCCGAGATCGCCGGCGTTCATGAACAGTCCTTTCTTTCTTGCTGGGGCGCCGGCATGGGTGGCCGGCGCCGTGAATCAGGTTGGGCGGAAGCTTCCGCCAATGCTACAGCACCCGGTGCTTCAGCGCGGGCAGGTTCTGCCGGACTTCGGCCAGCCGCGCGGGGTCGATCACGCCGCTGACCACGCCTTCGCCCTCGGGCAGCACGGCCAGCAATTCGCCCCACGGATCGACCAGCATCGAGTGGCCCCAGGTACGGCGGCCGTTCTCATGCTTGCCACCCTGTGCGGCGGCGAGCACATAACACTGGTTTTCGATGGCCCGTGCGCGCAGCAGGATTTCCCAGTGCGCCTGCCCCGTGGTGTAGGTGAAGGCGGCCGGCATCAGAATCAAGCTGGCACCGTCGTCGCCCGCGAGCCCGCGGTAAAGCTCGGGAAAGCGCAGGTCGTAGCACACCGACATCGCCACGCGTCCGCACGGCGCGTCGAAGCTGACCGGCGTGCTGCCCGCCAGGATGGTGCGCGATTCGTCATAGCTTTCCGCGCCGCGCGTAAAGCCGAACAGGTGGATCTTGTCGTAGCGGGCCACGCGTTCGCCGCGCGGGTCGAACGCGAGCGAGGTGTTGTAGACGCGCGCGTCGTCGCCGCACCACATCGGCAAGGTCCCGCCAACCAGCCAGATGCGGTGGCGCCGCGCGGCATCGGCCAGGAACTGCTGCACCGGGCCGTCGCCGTCCTGTTCGCGGATGGCGATCTTGTCGGCTTCGCGCTGGCCCATCATGCAGAAGTACTCCGGCAGCAGCACCAGCTCGGCACCGCCGCGCGCCGCTTCGGCAATCAGCGCATCGGCACGGGCGAGGTTGGCATCGAGCGATGTGCCGGTCACGGTCTGGATGGCGGCAACACGAAACGGGGCGGGGGCTTGCATGGACGGTTTCCTCGGTCAGCGCGCCGCGGCGATGCCGGTGCTCAGCGCGACAGGGCCGGTTCGGTGCGGTTCTGGTACGTCGGGGGTTGCGCCTTATTGTCCCCCACTTTGCCGATCTGCGGGTCGGCCCAGCTGCCGGTGATGTGGTAGTGCTGCGTGAACACCCTGGAGAACTCGTCGGCGAACAGCAACTGAGCGGCGAGCGTGCCGATGCCCAGCACCGGGTTGATGAAGGCGGCCGCCACCGACGTGGTGGTGGCATTGATGCGCGGTACCACCTGGACATCCAGGTCCTGGGTCTCGCGCAGCAGGTTGGCCGAACCCGACATGCTCGCAATGATCTGCGGGCTCCTGAGTTCGAAGTCCTGGATCGATCCCACGCCGTTCTCGATCGTGCCGGACCCGGAAATACGGTCGAACAGCAGGCCGCGCCCGGACAGCGTGCGGAAATCGAGCGAGGCAAAGCGCAGCAGGCCCTGCAGGCTGAGCACGCCAAGCAGGCGCGCCGCACCGGGCTCGACGCTCAGGATCTGGCCGTTCTCCAGGTCGAGCGACAGCCGTCCTGCCAGGGTCGGGTAGTCGATCGACATCGGCGAGCCACGCCATGCCACGCGGCCTTCGAGCTTGCCCTTGCCGTCGCGCAGCGTGTGCGGCAGGCCCAGGCGTTCCAGCGTGGCCCCGGCATCGCGGATGTCGATGGCGAACGTCAGTGCGGTGCGGCGCGGCGCGTTGGCCAGGTCGCCGTCGCGCAGCCGGCGCGGCACGCGCCAGGTACCCCTGCCGGTCAGTGTGGCGCCGGGTTGTTCGATCAGCAGCCGTTCGAGTGTCCAGACCGGTTCATCGCCGTTCTTGCCGCTGCGGGCCACGACCTCGAGCTTGCCGAAATCGTGACCGCGCAGCGTGAACTGCTCGGCCACCAGGTCGATGGACGGCAGCGTGTCGATGCTGCTGGCAATGGCGTCGACGACATTGTGTTCGTCGCTCGCGTCGGGCACGTTCAGGCGGCTCAGGCGCAGGCGCATGGCGCCGGAGCCTGACGGCCCCTCGGCGCGCCACTGCATCTTGCCGGCGATCTGGCGCGAGTCCAGGTTCACGTCCCAGCCGCCGGCCTCGCGCATGGCCTCGACCGTGACGTCGTCGATGGTGCGGCCCGCGGCCCTGAGCGTACGCATGCGCGCGTTGATACGCTCGGGCAGGAACGCGGGCGGGCTGGCGCGGCGGCTGCCGTCGCCCTGCATGCCGCCCAGGCTGGCGAGGGCGGATCGCCAGCCATCGAAATCGAACTGGTCGAGCGTGGCCGCCGCCGTGACGCCGCTTGCGGGCTGCGGTGCAGCCTGCTGCAGGCCGATGCCGCCGGCGACCACCTCGGTGTCGCCGCCATTGCGGTCGGGGCGCAGCAGGTAGCGCGCATTGAGCGCGCCGCCCAGCTGCACCACCATCTCTTCCAGTCCAGGGCGGGCCGGGGCGGGGCGCAGTTCGAAACGCAGCGGCATTTCCTGTGCCGCGGGCTTGGCCAGTGGCGCGGGCAGGCCGATGGCCATGCCGTTGAGGTCGGAGCTGACCTGCACCTGCATCTGGCGTTCGCGCGCGCTGAACACCGCGCTGTAGGCGGTGTTGCCTTCCAGCCGGGCCGCCAGCGCTGCCACGGCGGAACCGGAGGCCGCTTCACGCATGCCTGCCGCCGTGGCATTGCCGCTGGCGGTAACGCGCACGCTGCCGTCGGGTTGCGAGCCGCCGCCGATGCGGACTTCGCCGCCGAGGAAGCGCGCGCGCATGTTCTCGAGCTGGAAGCCGCGCTCGTTGAAAGCGATGACGCCGCTGGCGCCGCCCAGTTGCGGGGTTTGCGCGTTGAGCACGACATCGTTGCCGGGGAAGCGGAAGGTGCCGTCGACGCGCGTGGCATTGGCGTTGGTCAGCGGCATGTCGAGTTTGAGCCTGAGTTCGCCATTACCTTGCGCGCGCGCGTTGTCCGCCACGTGCCCGGTCCACTCGCGCACCGGCGAGGCGGCCATGTAGCGCAGGAAGCCTTGCACCGCGCCGCTGGCGCCGCCATCGATCTCCAGGCGCCCGTGGTCGCTCAGGTCGTCAATGCGGCCGTTCACGTCCTGCAGCGTCACGCCGGCAATGCCCTGGACCGAGGCGCGCCGGGCCAGGAACGACATGCCGCCGCGCTCGAACAGCACCTGGCCGTCGATATCGGCAAAGGTCGGCCACAGCGGGGCGCCGCCCGGGTTGGTCTCTTGTGCGGCGATCTGGTACCTGACCTGTCGGATCGGCACTTCCACGCGGAAGTCTCCCGCCTTCTCATGCGGCGCGTGGAACGGGAAATGCGTCAGGTCGCCCTTGAGCACGAAGCGCACGCCCGCGGCCTCGCCACCGGCCAGCGCGTCGGCCAGGTAGTGGCGCGTGCCGGCGGGGATGCCCAGCGGCAGATAGCGCGGCACCCGTGCCACCTGCGCACGGCTGAGTTCGCCGCCCAGGTCGGCAATGCCCGCTTCACTGTCGCCACCGGTGTGCCAAGTACCACTTACGGTGCCAGCCGTATCCGCATTGGCGAAGCGGATGTTCTCCAAGTTCACGGTCATGTGGCCGTCCTGGCGGGTCCAGCGCACGTCGCCGCCAATCTGGTCGAAGGGCAGGCGGGGTTCTTCAAACATGCCCGGCAGCACCAGCGCGGCGTTGGCGCCTTCGAAACGGACCGTGCCTTGCCGGTCGTCGAAACTGAACGTGCCCGACAGGTTGGCAAAGCCCGGCGTGCCCAGGCGAGGCTTGCCGCTGGCCCCGACCGCGGGCACCGCGGGCTGGCCGCTGACCGAGACGTTGCGCAGCGTGCCCTGCACGGCGTAGTGCGCCTTGCCGGGGCGCCGTTCGAGCACGCCCGCGCGGTCGCGGTTCCAGGTCACGTTCAGGTTGTCGATATGGCCGGCCGGCTGCAGCGCGCGCAGCTGGCGCAGCACCGCGGTATCGACCGGCATCGACGTGGCCAGCGCACGCACCGTGTTCAGGTCGAACGTCGGTGCCTTCAGCGAGAAGTTGCGCAGCTCGCCCTTGTTGTCCCTGGCCCAGCCCAGCGTGACCTTGCGCATGCCTTCGCGCCACGCGGTGTCATTGGCCGAAGGCGGGCCGGCCGCGGGCCGCGGTTGCCAGAGCAGGGTGTCGATGGTCAGCAGGTTGCTGCCGTCACGGTCGCTGCGATGCAGGAGGAAGGCCTGGGCATTGGCGAGCTGCAGCGCCTCGCTGGCGCCGGCGAGTTGCAGGTCGATGCCGCTGCCGCGCAGCCGGGCCTGGCTGCGCACGATGCGGCCGCCCTGGAACTCGACCGAGCCGTCGGTGCTGAAGCTGCCGCCCGTCACGCGCTCGAACACGGTCAGGTAGCGTTGCACGACCGGCAACTGCAGTTGCGTGACGTCCCAGTTTGCCTGCCCGGACCAGTGGCGCCAGTTGCCGGCGCTGCGCAGGTAGTCGTGGCGCAGGCTTGCGCGCAGCACCAGCGGCCGCGGCGCCAGCGCCTCGGACTGCGCTTCCAGGCTGATTTCATGGTGCTGGCCGCTGCGCCGGGCGCTGAAATGGATCTGGGCCACGTCAAGCTGCGGCAGGTGGCCCTTTTCGTCGAGCCAGCGCAGCCTGCCGTCGCGCAGGTCCATCTTGCCCTGGGCCATCAGCCAGTCCAGGAAGCGGTTGTCGTCGGTGTTGCCGCCGACGGTGTCAATGGCCATGCCGGCAACCAGCAGCTTGCCCTCGGGCGTGCGGCGTACCAGTACATCGGTCTGCGTCGCGCTGAGCGTCTTGAACTGCAGGTTCATGCTGAACAGCGAGCGCCAGGAGAGCTGGCCGTCCAGCGCGCCGGCCGAGAGCAGCGTGCGCTGCTGGGGGTCGACGACCTTCAGGCCGTGGGCGCGGAAGGCCGGGTGCCAGCCATTCCAGTAGGTATCGAGCGAATCGATGGTCAGTTTCGCCGACAGCGCCAGCGAGCCGCGGTCTTCCAGCCATTGCCGCGCGGCGGACGCCTGCGGCCAAAGCACGAAGCGGATCATCAGGCCCGCCACCAGCGCCAGCGCGGCCAGGGCCAGCGCCAGCCGCAACAGCGTGCGGCCCAGGCCGCGCCAGACCGGATGGCGCACGGCCGCGCGCAGCAAGCCGGCGCAGCCGCGCGCAAACGCCCGCACGCGCTCCGCGGGCGAAGCCGGCGCAGCGATCGACGGGGAAGCAATGGAAGCGGCCAGGCTGGCGACGGCCTCCTGGCTACCCGCGCCCGCGTTGGGGGTGGGGCCGTCAGCGGGGTTTGGGGCGCGGCTGGACATGCGCAGATTATCCGACAATACTAGCCGCTCTCCAATCTGGCGCCCGGCCTTTGTATGTTGCAAACACCTGACGCGCGAGGGATGCCGCGGGGGCGCCGCATCTGTTCACGCATTTCAAGCTACTGGAATGACTGCCTCTGATCCGACGAGTTCCGCGGTGGGCAACACCGCCGAAAACCAACCCGGCCAGGATGGCGCAGGCGCCACGCCCGGCCGGCCGCTGTGCGACATGGCTTGCGGCGCATTCGCCACTACCGCTGCCACGGGGCCGGAACCGGTCGATTTCGAGGGCCACGTATTGTACTCGGCCGCGTGTTCGCATTACGTGCGCCGCGTGCTGCTGGCCCGGCCGGAGTTGCCGGGCATCGTGGCCGCCGCGGCAACGCGGCCGCTGTCCCGGGCCTGGATGAGCGAGCGCCTGAAGGCGTTGCAGGAGCCGTCGGCCGACCTGGAAGAGTCGGTCAAGCGCGCGCTGCGGCGCCTGCGCGCCGATGTCATGTGCGTGGCGATCGAGCGCGACCTGCGCGGTGAGGCGACGCTGGCCGAGGTCACGGGGGCCATGACCGATCTCGCCGAGCTTTGCATCCAGCACGGCCTCGCCATGCTTGGAGATGACCTGGCTCCCACCTTCGGGCGGCCGGTCGGCGAGCACAGCGGCGAGGTGCAGGAACTTGTCGTGGTCGGCATGGGCAAGCTCGGCGGACGCGAACTCAATGTCTCGTCCGACATCGACCTGATCTTCCTGTACGACGAGGACGGCGAGACCCATGGCGGCTCGCGCAGCCTGTCCAACCACGAATACTTCATCCGGCTGGGCCGGCGCCTGATCAACCTGCTGGCCGACGTGACCGGCGACGGCTACGTGTTCCGCGTGGACATGCGCCTGCGCCCCAATGGCGATGCCGGTCCGCTGGCCTGCAGCCTGGGCATGCTCGAGGAGTACCTGGTGGTGCAGGGCCGCGAGTGGGAACGCTACGCGTGGATCAAGGGGCGGGTGGTGTCGGCGCTCGATACGCCGCACGCGCAGCGCACGGCGGACTTGCTGGCGCGGCTGACCATGCCCTTCGTGTTCCGGCGCTACCTCGACTATGGCGTGATCGCGGCGATCCGCTCGCTGCACGCGCAGATCCGCAGCGAGGCGGCCAAGCGCAGCGGCGGCCTGCCCGGGCACGGCGTCAACCAGCGTTCATTCAATATCAAGCTTGGCCGCGGCGGCATCCGCGAGATCGAGTTCATGGCGCAGGTGTTCCAGCTGATCCGCGGCGGGCAGGATCCGGCGCTGCGCGTGCGGCCCACGCTCGAAGTGCTGGCCGTTGCCGTCGACCGGGGCCTGCTGCCCGCGGCCCAGGCCGCGCAGCTGGCCGATGCCTACCGCTTCCTGCGCCAGCTCGAACACCGCCTGCAGTATCGCGACGACGCCCAGACCCACCACCTGCCGACCACGCCGGAAGAGCAGCTCGCCGTGGCGCAGATGATGGGCTGCGCCGACTGGCCCGGGTTGCTGGGCAAGCTGGCCGCGCTGCAGGAGCCGGTGGCGCAGCAGTTCGAGGCCACGTTCTCCGATCCCGACGCTTCGCCGTGCGAGGCACTGTGGCCCGGCATCGTGCTGGAAGACCAGCAGGCGCGCGGCACGCAGGACGGGCCCGACCAGAGCGGCCCGGATACCGAGGTGTCGCCGTGCCAGCGCCTGCAGGAAGCGGGCTTCACCGATTGCCCGGGCCTGCTGGACCGGCTGCGGGCCATCGCCACGTCGCTGCGCTACCGTGCGCTGTCGGAATCGAGCCGGGTGCGCTTCGACCAGCTCGTCAACCGCGCGCTGGATCTCGCGGCGAGGCAGGAGGACGCGGACAGCACCATCACGCGCTTTATCGATTTCCTGGAGGCGATCAGCCGCCGCGCTTCGTATCTCTCGCTGCTGTCGGAATACCCGCAGGCCATGGACCGCGTCGCGCATACGCTGCATGCGTCGCGCTGGGCGGCCACGTACCTGACGCGCCATCCGCAACTGCTCGATGAACTGCTCGACAGCGATGCGCTGGCCGGCGCGCCGGACTGGCCGGCGTTCCGCCGCCGCCTGTCCGAGCGCCTGCTCGACGCGGACGGCCAGATCGAGCAGCAGATGGACGTCCTGCGCCGCGAGCATCATGCCGAGACCTTCCGCATCCTGCTGCAGGACCTGCAGGGGCTGCTGACCGTCGAGCACATCGCGGACCGGCTCTCCGACCTGGCCGACGCCATGCTGGAGGCCACGCTGGAAACGGTCTGGCGCCAGCTCGCCACGCGCCATTGCGAGACGCCGCGCTTCGCCGTGATCGCCTATGGGCGCCTGGGCGGAAAGGAGCTTGGCTATGCCTCGGACCTGGACATCATCTTCCTGTACGAAGACGAGCACGAGCGCGCGCCCGATGTGTACGCGGCCTATGCGCGGCGCCTCATCACCTGGCTGACCAGCCATACCGCGGCCGGCTCGCTGTTCGACGTGGACATGCGGCTGCGCCCCAATGGCGCGGCGGGCCTGCTCGTCACCAGCTTCGAAGCGTTCCGCCGCTACCAGCTGCGCGAAGGCGACAACACCGCGTGGGTCTGGGAGCACCAGGCGCTGACGCGGGCGCGCTTCTGCGCCGGCGATGCGTCGATCGGCGCGCGCTTCGAGGCGCTGCGCGACGAGATCCTGCGCCAGCCGCGCGACGCCGCCGCGCTGCGCGACGAGATCGTGCAGATGCGCGGCAAGGTGGCGGAAGGGCATCCGAACCCGACCCAGCTTTTCGACCTGAAACACGACCGCGGCGGCATGGTGGATATCGAATTCACCGTGCAGTACCTGGTGCTGCTGCATAGCCGGACCCACCCGCAGCTCACGCGCAACGCCGGCAATATCGCGTTGCTGCGCGAAGCCGGCGAGCTGGGCCTGATCGACGCCACGCTGGCGGTGCAGGTGGGCGACGCCTACCGGCAGTTCCGCGCGCTGCAGCACCAGCTGCGGCTGGACGGGCAGGACCAGGCCCGCGTGCCCGCCACGCAGGTGGCGGAACTGACCTCGCGCGTGGTGTCGCTCTGGCGGGCCGTGTTCGGTGCAGCCTGATCTCGCCCGGCCCGGTGCAGCGTGGCCGGGCATGCTGGCCGCCATCGCCCTGGTCTGGGGGCTGTCGGCACTGATGAGCTTCGTGCCGTGGCTGCACGCGCACGGCCTCTACCTGCGCGACGCCGTGCGTGGCGGCGGCGAGTGGTGGCGGCTGGTGACGGCCATGTGGGTCCACCTGGACTGGCGCCACTGGCTTGCCGATGCCTGCGCCGCCGCGGGCCTGCTGCTGCTGGCCGGCCGTGCCGTGCGCGTACGTGAGGCACTGCTGGTTCTGGTGGCCTGCGGCATCGCGGTGCAGGTGGCGCTGCTGCGTGTGCCGGCGATCGGCTGGTATGGCGGATTGTCCGGCGCGCTGCACGGGCTGGCCCTGTGGGCGGCACTGAGCGTGTTGCGCGTGCCCGGCCTGCCGCGAGCGGTGGGGGTGCTGCTGAGCCTTGGCGTCATCGCCAAGGTGTGGGTGGAACAATCATGGCTGGCGCCGGTGGTGTTCGAGCCGTCCTGGGGCTTTGGAGTTGTCCGCGCCGCGCATGCCGCCGGCGCCGTGGCCGGCCTGGCTTGCTGGCTGCTGCAGGAGTGGTGGCGGGGCCGGCGCACGCCCGCCCCGCATTGAAGTCGCGGCCGCTCAGGCGCGGCGCCGGAGCGCGAAAGCGAGCAGTCCGGCCACGGCCAGCGCGGCAGCCAGCCATGGCGTCGTTACGCCGCCGCCTCCACCGCCGCCGCCGCCGGATGGCGCCGCTGCCGGCGGGGCAGCGGCAGAGTTGGCCGCCGCGCTCAGCGCGGCATCGGCATCGAGCAGGCCGGCGCCGCATACGCCTTGATTGGTCGTGCAAAAGGTACCGGACGGATGCGGCCGGGCCGAACTCTTCAGCGCGGCAGTCACCTGTGCCGGTGTCAGGGACGGATTGACGGCGAGCATCAGCGACACCACGCCCGATACCATCGGCGCGGCGAAACTGGTGCCCTGCGAATTGCTGATCGTGTAGGCGCCCAGCGATGTCGTGCCGTTGTTCGTGAGCGTGCGGATAAACGACACGACGGTCGTGCAGGCGCCGTTCAGCACCTTGGAGTTGCCACAGCCGCCGCCGGGCGCGCTGATGGCGATGTTCGAGCCCACATTGGCGAAGCTGGCGTTCTCCCCGTCGTTGGCATGGGCGGTCACGGCAATCACGCCGCTGCAATCGGCTGGCGCTTCCAGCGCGCCGGCGCTGTTGCCGGCGGCCACGACCACGGACACGCCGCGCCCGACCACGTCGTTGATGGCCTGCTGTTCGATGCTGGTGCAAGTGCCCCCGCCCAGGCTGATGTTGACCACGCGCGCGGGGTTGGCATTGTCCGGCACATTGGGCACGCTGATGCCCGCGGCCCAGCGCAGGCCGTCCACGGTATCGGAGAGCAGGGCGCCGCAGCGTCCGGAGACCCGCACCGGCAGGATGCGCGTGTTCCAGTCGACGCCGGCAATGCCGAGTCCGTTGTTGGTCAGGGCGCCGAGCACGCTCGCCACGCGCGTGCCGTGCCAGGAATTGGGCGTGGCCTCCGTGGTCGGCGTGGAACTGCCGGGGCAGACGAAGTTGACCGGCACATTGTCGCCGGCATCCGTGGCATCGGCGTCGCGGCCGTCGCCGTCATTGGAGATGGTGGTGTTGCTGATGAAGTCGTAGCCGGCCAGCAGCTTGGCGGCCAGGTCAGGGTGGGGCAGCGTGCCCGTGTCGAGCACCGCGACCACCATGCTCGTGCTGCCGCGCGAGCGGTCCCACGCGTGCGGCAGATTGGCGCCGCCGATGGCGGTGCCTGTTCCCATCATGTACGGCTGGGCCGAGGCGAACTCGGGATCGTTGGGAATCGTGTCGTGCAGGTGCAGCCAGCGGTCAGGCACGGCGTCGGCAACGCGCGGGTCCTGGCGCAATCTGGCCGCCAGTGCCTCCGGGTCCGGATGGCTGCCGTCGGCCGTGCCCAGCAGTTCCATATTGCCGGCCATGCTGCGCCGCACGGCGAGATTGACGCCCGAGTGGCTGCCCAACTGCTGCAGGCGGTCTTCCACGCCCGGGGCGCCCTGCTTGGCATCGGCCATTGCGCCCGGCGCGCCGTTCACGGCCGAGGCACTGGGCGTGATGGTGGCATCACGCCAGCGTACGATGACATTGCCGGTATAGGCAGGAGCGGCCCGAGCCCCGTCGGCCGCCAGCGTGGCCGGGGCATGTAGCGCCCAGCCCAGCCCCACGAGCACTGTGGCCGACCATCGGAGGACAGCGGCGCGGCTGCGCCTGGAAACGCGGTGCGACAAGTGCGGCATGAACACCTCCCGGTGCGCCCCAGGGAAGTCTGGCGGCATGGCTGCCAGCGCCCGGGACAATGCTAGGTAGCGAATACGATCAGGTCTGGTTCCGCAAGCGTGCCGAAGGCTTGACCCGGCTGAGCATGAGTCGGCCGCTCAGCTCGCCGGCATGTCGCGGCTGACCGGCATGGTGTGGTTGGGCTTGAGTATGCGGTCTGGCTCGGCTGTGCCGATGCGCGGTGCCGCACGCAACGTCGCCAATGCCTGGTCCATGGTGGCATCCGGAGATGCGCTGATGGCCGTCACCAGCCACACGCCGCCGGACAGCGGCCGCTTGACCACGTAGCGGATCGGCCCCTCGATGGTGTCGAGCAGCTTGCCGGCTTCCTCGGAGACGTTCACGTCGGGCGCGGTGAAGCGGACCATGATGTCGCCCACCACCCGGTCAGCCGAAATGGCGCCGCGCGGAGGTTGCGATGCCTTGGGCTGGGCCTGGCAGCCGGGCAGCGCCAGCAGTGCCGCGATGGCGGCCGCCGCGGCGGCGAGTGCCGGCACGAAGGCGCGCCGGCGACCGGCGGACGGCAGTGGGCGGGTCATGGTTTGCTCCTGTGAATGCGTGAATAGTTGGCGACGGCGGCTGCCAGCGGCCTGAGGGCGCTGGCCGGCTCAGCCGGCGCTGCGCCGCGAGCGCCGGCCTTCCTTGCCGCCGGTCGCGCGCGCGCCTTGCGCGAGCATTTCCTCGGCGTGCTGGAGCGTGGTGGCAGTCACCGTCGCGCCACCGAGCATGCGGGCGGTTTCCACCACGCGGCCGGCGGCATCGAGCGCGCGGATGCGCGAGCGCGTGACGGAACCGGACCCGTCGCCCGTGGTTTCCTTGCTGACCAGCAGATGGTGTCCGGCTTGCGCGGCCACTTGCGGCAGGTGCGTCACGCACAGGACCTGGCGCGCGCGCCCGAGTTCCTGCAGGCGCCGGCCGACCACTTCGGCCACCGCGCCGCCGATACCGGTGTCGACTTCGTCGAAGATCAGCGTGGGCGTGGGCGATGCTTCGCTGGTGATGACCGAGATCGCCAGGCTGATGCGGGCCAGTTCGCCGCCGGAGGCCACGCGGGCCAGCGGCCGGGCGCTGACGCCGGCGTGGCCGGCGACCAGGAATTCCACCTGTTCAAGGCCATAGCTCTGGCCTTCCTCCAGCGCGTTGAGCGCGGCGACGAAGCTGCCGCCCGCCATCGACAGGCCCTGCATGGCCTCGGTGACGGCCGTGGACAGGGCCTGGGCCGCTTCCTTGCGCGCCAGGCTCAGGTGCTGGGCCAGCGTCAGGTAGGCAGCCTTGGCGGCCGCCTCGCGCGCGAGCACCTTGTTGATGTCCTGCGCCGACTGCAGGTCGTCGAGCTGCTGGCGGCGCGCGAGCAGTTCGTCGGCCAGTTGCTCGGGCGGCAGGCGGTACTTGCGCGCCGTGGCGTGCAGCGCCTGCATGCGGTCGTTGACAGCGTCGAGCCGCTCGGGGTCGAGTTCCAGCCGGTCGACATAGCGCATGAGCGAATGCGCGGCTTCCTCGGCCTGTACCTGCGCCGGCTCCAGCGCGGCGAGCACGTCGCGCAGCGCCGGGTCGACGTCGGCGAGCTGCTGCACGCGGTGCACGATGGAGTTGAGCGCGGACAGTACGGATCCGTCGGCTTCGGACAAGGCATCGAGCGCGGCGCGGCTGCCGTCGATCAGGCCGGCCGCGTGGGACAGGCGGTTGTATTCGGCCTGGATCTCTTCCCATTCGCCGGGCTGCGGTGCGAGCTTTTCGAGTTCGCCGACCTGCCATTCGAGCCGTTCGCGTTCGAGCTGCATTTCGCGCGACTGGTGCTCGACCGCCTCGCGCTGGCGCACGCAGGCGCGCCACGCGCGCCACGACTCGGCCACGGCCCCGGCCTGCTGGGTCAGCCCGGCATGGGCGTCGAACAGCAGGCGCTGGGCGTCGGGGCGCAGCAGCAGCTGGTGGGCATGCTGGCCATGGATGTCGACAAGCTGGTCGCCTACCTCGCGCAACTGGGCCAGCGTCGCGGCGGCGCCGTTGATGAAGGCCTTGCTGCGGCCGCCGGCGTCCACCGTGCGCCGCAGCAGCACGGTGCGGGCGTCACCGTCGCCGTCGTCCGCGCTGCCCAGTTCACGCTCGTCGAGCCAGGCATCGAGGGCCGCGTGCGTGGAAAAGGTGGCGCTGATGCTGGCGCGCGTGGCGCCTTCGCGCACGATGCCGGCATCGGCGCGCTCGCCCAGCACCAGCGCCAGCGCGTCGATCAGGATCGATTTACCGGCGCCGGTTTCGCCGGTGAAGACAGTGAAGCCGGACTGGAAATCGAGGTCGAGCGTATCGACGATGACGAAATCGCGAATGGACAGGCTGCGCAGCATCGTGGCGGTGAAAGGGTTGGGTCGGTGCGGACGGGTGGGCCGCTCAGAGGCGGTTGTCCTCGGTCGGGTACTCGTGCCAGTGCAGCTTCTTGCGCAGCGTGGCGTAGTAGTTGTAGCCCGCCGGGTGCAGCAGCTGGATGGTCTTCTTCGAGCGCCGCACGACGATGCGGTCGCCCGGCAGCAGCGAGGTGAGCGACTGCATGTCGAAGTTGACACTGGCGTCGCGCGCGGTCGCCACCTCGATTGTCACCTCGGCTTCTTGCGGCAGCACGATGGGCCGGTTGGACAGGGAGTGCGGGGCGATCGGCACCAGCACCAGGCCTGACAGCGTCGGGTGGAGGATCGGGCCGCCGGCGGACAGCGCATAGGCGGTCGAGCCGGTGGCGGTCGACACGATCAGGCCGTCCGAACGCTGGTTGTACATGAAATTGCCGTCCACCGACACCGCCAGTTCGACCATGCCGGAAATGCCCGAGCGGTTGACCACCACGTCGTTCAGGGCCAGCGCCGAGAAGATGCGGCTGTCATCGCGCACGACGCTGGACTCCAGCAGCAGCCGGGTCTCGGCCTCGTAGCGGCCTTCGAGCATGTCGGGCAGCACGGACTGCACGTCTTCGAGCGGAATATCCGTCATGAAGCCGAGCCGGCCATGGTTGACGCCGATGAGCGGCACATTGTGGCCGGCGAGCTGGCGTGCAAGGCCGAGCAGCGTGCCGTCGCCGCCCAGCACCACGGCGACGTCTGCCTCCCGGCCGATCTCCTCGGCAGTCAGTGCGGGATAGCCGGTCAGCCCGGTGGCCAGCGCGGTCTCGCGCTCGAACACGACATCCTGGCCATTGCGCAGAATGTAGGATGCGAGCTCCTCCAGCGGGCCTTCGATGCCGGCAGTCGAGTACCGGCCCACGAGGGCTACGGTCTTGAACGGGGTGCGCAAGGCGCTGGTTTTGGGGGGGGCAGACATGCGGGGATTAGACCATACCGCCGTGAGCGTTGCCAGCATGGGGCGGGCGCGCCATGTGGAGGGGACCGCCCGGGCGCCCGAAGCGGTAAAACTTGCGTAAAATCGGGGCATCATGGATGAACGTTCGAAAACGCTGCTCAAGACCCTGATTGAGCGCTACATTGCCGAAGGGCAGCCGGTCGGCTCCCGGACCCTGTCCAGGTATTCCGGGCTGGACCTGTCGCCGGCCACCATCCGCAATGTGATGTCCGATCTGGAGGAGATGGGCTTTATCTCCAGTCCGCACACTTCGGCGGGACGGATTCCCACGCCGCGGGGGTATCGCCTGTTCGTCGATACCATGCTGACCGTCAAGGCGATCGAACGCGGCGGCGTGGAAATGACGGAGCTGGCCGGCCAGATCCAGGGCCAGCTCGGCGGCCAGCAGCTCGGCCCGCAGCGCATGATCACCGCCGCCGCGCGGACCTTGTCCAACCTTTCGCATTTTGCCGGCGTGGTGATGACACCGCGGCGCGCGCAGTCGTTCCGGCAGATCGAATTCATGCGGCTGTCGGACAAGCGCATCCTGCTGATCATCGTCAGTCCCGAGGGCGATGTGCAGAACCGGATCATCCAGACCGAACTGTCATACACCCCCGCCCAGCTCATCGAAGCGGCGAACTTCTTCAATGCGCACTACGGGGGCATGAGTTTCGACGCGGTGCGCGACCATTTGCGCGTGGAGCTGCGGGACTTGCGGCGCGACATGTCGCAATTGATGCAGGCGGCCGTCGAGGCCGGCAGCAGTGCCATGGAGGAAGAGGACGACCACGTCTTCATCAGCGGCGAGCGCAAGCTGCTCGAAGTCGAGGACCTGGCTTCCAGCATGGACAAGCTGCGGCGGCTGTTCGACATGTTCGAGCACAAGACCAGCCTGCTCCAGCTGCTGGACGTGTCCAGCCATGCGCAGGGCGTACAGATCTTCATCGGCGGCGAAAGCCAGCTGGTGCCGCTCGAAGACATGGCCGTGATCACCGCGCCGTACGAGGTGGACGGCCAGATCGTCGGCACGCTCGGCGTGATCGGCCCGACCCGCATGGCCTACGAGCGGGTCATCCCGATCGTCGATATCACGGCACGGCTGCTGTCGAGTGCCCTGAGCCAGAACTAGGGCCCGTCCGACGGGTCACACAGTCTGCGTCCCCATTTCCACAGCCCGGCGGCATCCGGCCGCCCGGCCATATCGGAAGCGACATGACGTTTTCTCCCGAACCGGCTTATCAGCACGGCCAGGCGCCGCGCACGGCCATCCTGCTGGTCAACCTGGGCACGCCCGACGCGCCGACGCCGAAGGCGGTGGGGCGCTACCTGAAGGAGTTCCTTTCCGATCCGCGCGTCGTCGAGATCCCGCGCCTGGCCTGGCTGCCGCTGCTGCATGGGGTGATCCTGCCACTGCGCTCGCGTGCCTCGGCCCTCAAGTACGAGTCGATCTGGCTGCGCGAGGCGCATATGACGGGGTCGCCGCTGCTCGTATACAGCGAGCGCCAGGCGCACGCGCTGCAGCGCCTGCTCAACCAGCAGGGCTACGAGGTCACGGTCGCGTGCGCGATGCGATACGGCAATCCCTCGGTCGAGTCCGTGCTGGAGGCGCTGCGCCGCCAGGGCACCGAACAGGTGCTGGTGCTGCCGATGTATCCGCAATACTCCGGCACCACCACGGCCACGGCGTTCGACGAGGTGTTCCGCGTGCTCGGCCAGTGGCGCAACCAGCCCGAGCTTCGCTTCGTGAAGCATTTCCATGACCATCCCGCCTATATCTCGGCGCTGCACCAGCAGGTCGGCGCGTACTGGGCACAGCATGGCATGCCGGATTTCGCGCGCGGCGACAAGCTGATCCTGTCCTTCCACGGCGTGCCGCGCCGCACGCTGGAACTGGGCGATCCCTATCATTGCGAGTGCCTCAAGACGGGACGCCTGCTGGGCGACGCGCTGGGCCTGCAGCCAGGACAGTATCAGGTGACGTTTCAGTCTCGTTTCGGCAAGGCCGAATGGCTCCAGCCCTATACGGCGCCCACGCTGGCGGAACTGGGCAAGGTCGGCGCGGGCCGGGTCGATGTGTTCTGCCCGGGCTTTCCCGCCGACTGCATCGAGACGCTGGAAGAGATTGCCATGGAAGGCCAGACCGAGTTCATGGTGGCGGGCGGCAGGCAGTTCCACTTCATCCCGTGCATGAACGATGCCCAGGCCTGGATCGCGGCGCTGGCGGAGATTGCCCTGCAGCACTTGCAAGGCTGGCCGCTGAACGTGCCCCATCCGCATGAACTGGAAGCGCGCCGCAGCCGGGCGCAGACCCGCGGAGCCGCAGCATGAACGTCAGTTTCGAGCCCGATGCGCGCCTGCGCATCGACAAATGGCTGTGGTGCGCGCGTTTCTTCAAGACGCGCTCGCTCGCGGCCGAGGCCGTCGAGCGTGGCAAGGTAACGGTCAACGGCCAGCCATGCAAGAATTCGCGCGAGGTCCGGCCCGGCGACATGATCGTGCTGGAAGCCCATCAGCAGCGTTGGGAAGTGGTGGTGAAGGGCATTGCGCAGGCGCGCGGCCCGGCTCCGGTGGCCCAGACGCTCTATGCCGAAACCGAGGCCAGCCAGGCCCGGCGTCAAACCGAAATGGAGCAGCGGCGTTTCCAGCCCGAACCGTCGTCGCAGTTGCAGGGCCGTCCCACCAAGCGGGACCGGCGGCGCATTGACGATTTCAGGAGCTGAACGCGACAACGCGGCCGTACTGGCAATTGCCGGTGCGACCGCGTTGAAGAATCAATGTCAGCCAGCGTGGTCTATTGGTTGACGTTGACGTATTGGACGAGGTAATGCTTGAAGACGGCCTTGCCGCTGCCATACTCCGTATCGCGCGGCGTGAGAGCGCCGGACAGGCAGATGAATACTGTCATTACCGACAGCGCGGCAAGCAGGCAGAGCGTCACGACAGGCAGCTTGTGCATGGCCAACCTTTCGGAAGAGGCACAAATGTGATTCAACTCCAGCCCCCCGGTATTTTTGTCATTTTTCTTGATAAGAATCTTAGTGAGTGCGGTGCAACAAAGCAATAAGCGGTCGATTTCACAAGGGGGGTGTTTGTAACGTTGTGTTTCCGGGTCTCTTTGCAACCACTCTTGAAATAAGTCGTGTTGCCACCAGATCTGCGGGACACACGCCGATTTACCCACCGCGGCCCGCACCGGACGGCCGCGACAATGCATTGATATGGATCGACATGGAAGAACAGAAGCAGACGCCATCCACCCCGACGCCTGAGCCCGCCGCCGAAGCGGCTACCAACGCCGCGGCCGCCACGCCGGAGACTGCCGCCGTGGAGGATGTGGCAGCGCAGCTTGCCGCGCTGGAAGCCAAGGCGCGCGAGCACTACGACATGTACGTGCGCTCCGTGGCGGAAAACGAGAACATCCGCCGCCGGGCACAGGACGATGTGTCCAAGGCGCACAAGTTCGCCATCGAGAATTTCGCCGACAACCTGCTGCCCGTCATGGACAGCCTGCAGGCCGCGCTGGCGGACGGCTCGGGCGATATCGCCAAGCTGCGCGAGGGCGTCGAACTGACCGCGCGTCAGCTGGCCGCTGCCTTCGAGCGCGGCAAGATCGTGGAACTGAACCCGGTCGGCGACAAGTTCGACCCGCACCGCCACCAGGCCATCTCGATGGTGCCGTCCGAGCAGGACGCCAACACGGTCGTGATGGTGCTGCAACGCGGTTACATGATCGCGGATCGCGTGCTGCGTCCGGCGCTGGTGACGGTTTCGGCACCCAAGTAAGCGGAGATCGCGAGTGCGCCTGAACGGCAGCGCCCGCCGATACGACCATCGACGCCCCGTGGCCAGTCTGGCCCCGGGGCGTCTTGCCATTCACGGAGGCGAGCCATGAGCGATACAGCGGGCGGTATCACACCGCCATCCGATGCGCACCTTGATCATCGCACTTTTGACGCGTTCGGCATGCAGCCGGTGGACGATGCCTCGATCGACGCTGCCATTGCCGCGGCTGGCGACAAGCTGGTATGCGTGTTCTTCTGGGGCGTGGACTGCTTCAACTGCGAAATGGCGAAGCAGGCCATGCTGGCCAGTCCCGAGCCGATCCGCGCGCTCGACCTGCACTGGCTGCACGCCAATGTCTACGCGCATCCTGAACTCGGGCGGCGCTTCGGCCTGCATGGCATTCCGGTCTTCATGTTCTTCCGCAACGGCAAGAAGCTTGGCCGCGCCACCGGCTGGCACGGCCATGGCCAGTTCGCCGCGGCGGTGGCCAACGCGCGCCTGAAGGCGCAGGGCAAGCCGCTCGCCGGCTAGCGCGACAGCGCGTAGCCCAGCCGGAACTGCCAGGGCAGCTTGTGGTTGTAGTCCAGCAGGCTTTCGCCATAGCCGACGAAATAGCCGGCCATCAGATATCCGGCGGTGCCCGGTATCAGCCGCGCGAGGGGATAGGTCACGCGGGCGTCGACGCTGCCGTACCAGCTGCGCGTGCCCTTGCGCACCGTCGCGGCAAATTCCCACGAATCCGCCTTGCCGTAGGCCAGGTCCAGGTCCATGTAGCCGCGGTAGTGCGCGATGTCGGGGTTGTCGTTTTTCTCCAGATAGGCGTACAGCTTGGGCGCGACGCGCCAGTGCCAGTTGTTCTGGTCGCCGAAATAGAAAGTCGGCTTGAAGAAGACGGTGTTGATGCTGCGCGATTCGTCGCCGCTGCGGCCGTTGGACTCATGCTCCAGCCCGGTGGCCAGCGACAGGCGGCTGATGGCCGCGTTGTGCACGCCCGTGTCGGACAGGTAGTAATAGAAGCTCGGCCGGTAATTGGTGTCGCGGAACGGCTTGGAATCCTGCGACAGGTCCCACAGCGAGAACTGCGTGTAGGCGAAGTAGAGGTTGTCGATCAGGCGCCGGGAGGCCGGGTCCCTGCCTTCCAAGATGCGGTACTTGAAGCTGAACTGGAACTTGGCATTGCCGCCGTCGTGCGCGCCGACGATGAAGTACATCGGGTCGTTGAACGACAGGCGTGCGCTGTCGCGCAGGTCTGCCGGGGCCGGGGCTGGCTGCGCGGCCGAGGCGACCGGTACCACCACTGTCGGCGTGCTGTCGGCGGGCTCGGCCTCATGCGCCGGCGTGGCAGGGGCAGCCGCCAGCGGTGCCGCGGCGGGCTGGCCAGGCGCGGCCTGCTGGTTCAGCGTGACGAGTACCGGTGCGGCGTCAATGCCGGTGACGTCCAGGCGGATCGTGCCGCGCAAGCCGGGCGGCAGTTCGGCGGCATAGCGGATCGTCCGGTTTTCGCCCTTGCGCAGGGAAAGGATGGCGGGGCCCGGTTCCACGCGTCGCAGAATGACTTTTACGGGCGCCTGGAGATCACCGGAGGCGGTGACTTCGAGCGTATCGGGAACCTCGTACCGGCGCGTTCCGGTCTCGGCGCTGATCAGCAAGCTCAGCGCGAGCGGCTGTGCGCCGTCGATGACGCGGGGCGGCTGCAGCATCGAAACCGCGGCGTGGCCCGACAGGGGCCAGGCGGCGGCAAGCACCAGGCAGAACCGCTTCCACTTCCCGTTGGCTGCACGGGCGGGCTGTGACGTCTGGGGCATATCGGGATGCGCCGAGTCCGGCTGGACTTCGGCGCAGGCGGATGGCAATGCGCGCAAGCCTACCACGGCACCCGATGACGGTTGTGACGAATTGTACGCAGGCGGCCTGGCCGGGCTGGCCGCCGGCGCTTGCGTGGATCAGCGCGACGCGCGGCGCCGGACGCTGTCGACGTAGTGTGCGCCGTCGGGCGGCAGCCCGGTACGCTGTGCCTGCCACAGCATCTCGCCCAGGCACTCCATGACCTGGTGCTGGGCCTCGTGCGGCGAGTCCAGGCGCTGCGTCAGCGTCTCGTAGGCCTGGCGGATGCCCGGGGGCTGGTCGATGGACACCTGCTCGGAAATCGACAGGTGCATGGCCAGGTGGAGGAACGGGTTGGTCTGGCCCTTTTCGGGCGTAAAGTCCTGCGCCAGCGCGCCTTCGGTGTCGGCAAGCAGCGCCTGGTATTCCGGGTGCTCGCCGATCCAGTCGACGGCAATGGCTTCGAGCGGGGTCAGGACGCCGCCGGAAAGCTGCTTCTGCCAGGCATCGCAGAAGAACCGGCGGACTTCTTCACGGGACGGATTGAACATGGTGGCGTCATTGTAAACGAGCGCTCGCTGCCGTGCTGCTGGTGGCGCCGACGCCATTAGAATGCGGGATTGGCCCATTTGCCCGCCGTCCAACGTTCTCCATGACCGCTTCCACGTCCGCTGTCTCCGAACGCGCCCGCGAAAAGTTCGTCGGCGTGCTGCTGATTGCCCTGTCCGCGAGTGCCTTCGGTGCCATGGCGATCTTCGCCCGCTTCGCCTACGAGGCAGGTGCCGATGTCTATGGCCTGCTGACCGTGCGTTTCACGCTGGCTGCCGTGGCGCTGGCTTTCGTGATGCGCGGGCGGGGCATCCGGCTGCCGTCGTGGCAGCGCGTGCTGGCGCTGGCGGCCATGGGCGGCATCGGCTATGTCGGCCAGTCGTTCTGCTTCTTCAGTGCGCTCAACCATGCGCAGGCCAGCCTGGTGGCCTTGCTGCTGTACCTGTATCCGCTCTTTGTCACGATCCTCGCGGCCATCTTCCTCAAGGAGCGCCTGACGACCGCGGCGGTGATTGCCCTGGTGCTGTGCTCGGCGGGCGCGGGGCTCACCGTGGGCGGTGGCGAGGGCAGTCCGCTCGGCATTGCGCTGGGGCTGGCGGCTGCCGTGATCTATTCGGTCTACATCATCGTCGGCGCCCGCGTTACGGCGGGCGTCAATGCGATCGCCACCACCACGGTGATCTGCGCCGCGGCGGCGCTGGTCTACGGCACGATCAGCGTGCTGCGCCTGAGTGCCGGCATGCCACCGCAATTCCCCGCGACCGCGGGCGGCTGGCTGGCCATGCTGGGCATCGCGCTGCTGTCCACGGTGCTGGCGATCCTGACCTTCTTTGCCGGGCTGCAGCGACTGGGGGCGGCACAGGCGTCGATGCTGTCCACGCTAGAGCCGGTCGTCACGGTGGCGCTGGCCGCGGCCTTGCTCGGCGAGCATATCAGTGGCGCGCAAGCTGTTGGCGGCGGCCTGATCCTTGCCGGCGTGCTGTGGCTGACCCGTCGCGCCAGCGCACCGGCCAGGACGCAAGAGAATTGAATTTCCTGATCAAAGCGGCTGCATCGGCGTAACGCGGCCCTTGGGTACAATTCGCGTTCCCTTTCACCCAATGTACAGGAACGAGCGCATGTCCCAGATCGATCAGGCAGCCCTGGCCCAGTTGTTCACCGAAGCCCGCACGCACAACGTTTGGCAGGATCGTCACGTGGATGACGCCGTGCTGCACCAGGTCTATGAAGCCATGAAGTTCGGCCCGACCGCGGCCAACAGCTGCCCGGTGCGCATCGTTTTCGTCAAGAGCGCCGCCGAGAAGGCACGCCTGGTCGAGTGCGTCTCGGCCGGCAACGCGGACAAGACCCGTTCGGCGCCGGTCACGGCCATCATCGCCTTCGACAAGGCCTTCCATGACCAGCTTCCCAAGCTGTTCCCGCATGCCGACGCCCGTTCGTGGTACGCCGGCAATGAAGCCAAGATCGCCCGCGATGCCCTGGTGAACAGCTCGCTGCAAGGCGGCTACTTCATCCTGGCCGCGCGTGCCATGGGCCTGGACTGTGGCCCGATGGGCGGCTTCGATGCCGACAAGGTCAACGCCGCCTTCTTCCCGGACGGCAAGTGGGAAGTCAACTTCCTGTGCAATCTGGGCTACGGCGAAGGCGACAAGCTGTATCCGCGCCTGCCGCGCCTGTCGTTCGACGAGGCCTGCCGCGTGGTCTGAGACACTACATCTGCGCGCGCCATGAAGAAGACCCGCCTCGGCGGGTCTTTTTTGTTTTGGGCGACGCTCAGCCGCGCGGGGCCTCGGTCTTGTCGCGGAACTCGCACAGGGGCTCGATCACACAGTGCCAGCACTCGGGCTTGCGCGCCTTGCACACGTAGCGGCCATGCAGGATCAGCCAGTGATGGGCATCGTGCAGGAACTCCCTGGGCACCACCTTGAGCAGCTTGTCTTCGACGATCTGCACGTTCTTGCCCGGGGCCAGACCGGTACGGTTGGCCACGCGGAAGATGTGCGTGTCGACGGCGATGGTCGGCTCGCCGAACGCGGTGTTGAGCACCACGTTGGCGGTCTTGCGGCCCACGCCGGGCAGCGCCTCCAGCGCGGCGCGGTCGGGCGGGACCTTGCCGCCGTGCCGCTCGACCAGGATGCGGCAGGTCTCGATCACGTGCTTCGCCTTGGTCTTGTAGAGGCCGATGGTCTTGATATACCCGATCAGTCCTTCCTCGCCGAGCTCGAGCATCTGCTGCGGGGTATGCGCAACCGGATACAGCTTGCGGGTGGCCTTGTTCACGCCGATATCCGTGGCCTGCGCCGACAGCAGCACGGCGATCAGCAGCTCGAACGGGGAGCTGTACTCCAGTTCGGTGGCCGGCGCCGGGTTGACCTCGCGCAGGGTCTCGAACAGCGCACGGGACTTGGCAGCGTTCATTGTTCTGGTGGGGTGTTGTTGTCGTTGTCCGGGGCGCTGTCCTTGCCATCGTCCTGCCCCGGGCGCGGCGCGCTTTCGGCATTGCCGGGCCGGGCGGCCTGCTGCTTCTGGCGCGCACGTTCGATAGCGGCCTGGATGATGGCGCGCTTGCGTTCCTGTGCCGCGCGCTCGGTGTCGGATTGCGCGGCTTCGGCCTGCAGCGCCTGCAGCTTGGCGGCGGCCTTGGCCGCGAGGCGGGCGTCGTTCTCCTCGCGCTCGCGCACCAGCCGCTGCTTGCGCGCGAGGTAGCGTGCGTGGGCGGCATCGGCCTGTTCCTGCGTCCAGGCGTCCCAGCCGGTGCGCTGGCCGGTGACCGGCACCATGTCGATGCAGTCGACCGGGCAGGGCGGCACGCAGAGGTCGCAGCCGGTACAAAGGTCCGGAATGATGGTGTGCATCTGCTTGGCCGCGCCGGCGATGGCGTCGACCGGGCAGGCCTGGATGCAGAGCGTGCAGCCGATACACAGGCTTTCGTCGATGCGCGCCACGGCGCGCGGGTGCTCGACGCCGCGTTCCGGATCGAGCGGCAGCGGCTCGGTGGCGAGCAGCGCGGACAGGCGGCGGATTCCCTCCGCGCCGCCGGGCGGGCAGCGATTGCAGGCGGCTTCGCCGCTGGCCATGGCTTCGGCGTACGGACGGCAACCGTTGAAGCCGCACTTGGTGCACTGGGTTTGCGGCAGCAGCGCCTCAAGGCGGTCTGCGAGGGTGTGGGCGGAACTCACGACAACAGCAAGAATGGCGGGAAGGGGAAAGGTTCGCGGCGACGGCGGGTTGCCGGCGGAAGTGCGGGCCGGCCTCTGCGGGCCGTGCGCCGCACGGATTATCCCCGATTTCGCGATCGGGCAAAACCGGCCATCATGCGCGACGGCCAGCCGGCCAGAAGCGCGCGCGGCTGTGCCATAATCCGCGCAAACATCGACCCTTACCCCATGTCAAACGAGACCAGAACGAAACGGGACCCAGAGGGCACGCGCCGCCGCATCCTGGCGGCGGCCACGGAGGAATTTGCCAAGGGCGGCCTGGCCGGCGCCCGTGTCGACCAGATCGCGCGCCGTGCCGAGACCAACGAGCGCATGCTGTATTACTACTACGGCAGCAAGGAAGGGCTCTTCCTTGCCGTGCTGGAGAAGCAGTACGCGGAATTCAGGGCTGCGGAGGAGCAGCTGCACATCACGGACGAAGATCCCGTCGCGGGGGTCCGCACGCTGGCCCGCTTCGTCTGGGACTGGTACTACCAGCACCCCGAGTTCATCCGGCTCGTCAACAGCGAGAACCTGCACGAGGCGCGTCACCTGAAGAAATCGGCGCAACTGCACCAGCTTGTCAACCCGATCGTCAACGTGCTGGCGGACATCATCCGCCGCGGCCAGCAGCAGGGGCTGTTCCGTGACAACGTCGATGTCCCGCAGTTCTACCTGACCATCTCGGCGCTGGGCTATTACGTGCTGTCGAACTGCTACACGATCAGCGCGGTGATCGGCAGGGACGTGGCGTCGCAGGACGAGCACGAGCGGTTCGCCGAGCTGCACACGGAGATGCTGCTGAGCTACCTGCGACGCTGAGTTCCTCGCGCGTCATTGGCAGGCCCAAATGAAGAACGCCCGCAGTGCGGGCGTTTTTTGCATGGCAGGCGGACCGTTTACCGGTACTTGCGGATGAATTCGCGCAACTGCGGATAGATTTCATCGCGCCAGCGGCGGCCCGAGAAAATCCCGTAGTGGCCGCACTTGGACGCGGACAGGTGGTGCTTGTCCGCGTCCGCGATGCCCGCACACAGTTCGTGCGCCGCGGCGGTCTGGCCGGCGCCGGAGATATCGTCGAGTTCGCCTTCGACCGTCAGCAGCGCGGTGCCCTTGATGTCCTGCGGGCGCACCGGATTGCCGTCGATGGCCCAGGTGCCGTTGGCCAGCCTGAACTCCTGGAAGACTTCGCGGATGGTGTCGAGGTAGTACTCGGCCGCCATGTCGAGCACGGCGTTGTACTCGTCGTAGAAGCGCACGTGGGCTTCCGCGTCGTCGGCATCGCCCTGGATCAGGCTCAGGTAGTAGTCATAGTGCGACGACAGGTGGCGGTCCGGATTCATGGCCACGAAGCCGGCATGCTGCAGGAAGCCGGGATAGACGCGGCGGCCGTGGCCGGGGTAGTTGGCCGGCACGGTGTAGATGACGTTGTTCTCGAACCACTCGAACGACTTGTTGGTTGCCAGGGAATTGACCGCCGTCGGGCTCTTGCGAGCGTCGATCGGCCCACCCATCATGGTCATGGTGCGTGGCGTCTGCTCGCCGGCCGAGGCCATCAGCGAGATCGCCGCCAGCACGGGCACCGTCGGCTGGCACACCGAAATGACGTGCAGCTTGTCCGCGCCGATGTGGCGGATGAACTCCTGGATGTAATAGATATAGTCCGACAGGTGGAACGGACCGTGTTCGGCCGGCACCATGCGGGCGTCGATCCAGTCGGTCACGTAGACCTTGTGGTCCTGCAGCAAGGTGCGCACGGTATCGCGCAGCAGCGTGGCATGGTGGCCGGACAGCGGCGCGGCCACCAGGACCACGGGCTCGTCCTTCAGCAGCTTGATGGTGTCCGGATCGTCGGCATAGCGCTTGAAGCGGACCAGCCGGCAAAACGGCTTTTCCAGGATGGTCTGTTCGACGATCGGGATCTCGCGCCCGTTCGAGCGCACCGACCTGATGTCGAATGAGGGTTTCTCGTATTCCTTGCCGAGCCTGTACAGGAGTTCGTATCCGGCCGCCAGGCGGGGTGCGCCGGGAACCAGGGACAATGGGCTGAGGGGATTGGTGAAAGTCTTGGCGGTCGCCTGTGCCCACGCGGTCAGCGGGTGCAACATCGAGCGTTGGAACTCATGCAGTTGGTAGAGCATGGCGGTCTGGCCTGGTAATACGTCTTTCTGGAGGGGGCACTATCTTGGACTTGCGTGCCGATTATGCACGCAAGCAAACGATCGTGCTGTGCAGCATATACCCTAAGGTACGGCGGCAACGGGAAAAGACAATAGCCCAAAGGCCTTAATTCCGCATGACAAAACGGCATGACCAAGAGAAAAGGCAGCCGTAGCTGCCTTTTGTTGTTTCCTGCATCATGGCAGGCACTGTCGGCGTGTCGACAGTACCCGACATTGCGGCGCTTAGAGCACTGCGGCGATCGCGTCGACGACGGCGTCGATGTTGCGGCTGTTCAGCGCGGCCACGCAGATGCGGCCGGTGCCGACGGCGTAGATGCCGTGCTCGTTGCGCAGGCGATCCACTTGCGCCGAGTTCAGGCCCGAGTACGAGAACATGCCGCGCTGGGACTTCACGAACGAGAAGTCAGTCTTTACGCCCTTGGCGGCCAGCTTGTCGACCAGCGCGTGGCGCATCAGCTTGATGCGGTCGCGCATTTCGGCCAGCTCCTGCTCCCACATCGCGCGCAGTTCCGGGCTGTTCAGCACGGTGGCGACCACGGTGCCGCCGTGCGTCGGCGGGTTCGAGTAGTTGGTGCGGATCACGCGCTTGACCTGCGACAGCACACGCTGGGCTTCGTCCTTGCTGGTGGTGACGATCGACAGGGCGCCGACGCGTTCGCCATACAGCGAGAAGCTCTTCGAGAACGAGCTCGACACGAAGAAGGGCAGGCCGGAATCGGCAAACAGGCGCACGGCCGCGCCGTCCGGGTCGATGCCATCGGCAAAGCCCTGATAGGCCATGTCCAGGAACGGGATCAGGTTGCGTTCCTGGATCACCGCGACCACTTCCTTCCACTGGTCGGCCGACAGGTCGACGCCGGTCGGGTTGTGGCAGCAGGCGTGCAGCACGACGATGGTGTTGGCCGGGTACAACTTCAGCGATTCCAGCATGCCGGCGAAGTTCAGGCCGTGGCTGGGCGCGTCGTAGTAAGCGTAGTTCACCACTTCGAATCCGGCCGATTCGAACAGCGCGCGGTGGTTTTCCCAGCTCGGGTCGCTGATGGCGACCTTGGAGGCCGGGTACAGGCGCTTCAGGAAGTCGGCGCCGATCTTCAGCGCGCCGGTGCCGCCGAGTGCCTGTGCCGTCACGACGCGGCCTTCAGTGATCAGCGGCGATTCCTTGCCGAACAGCAGCGATTGCACGGCCTGGTCATAGGCGGCAATGCCCTCGATGGGCAGGTAGCCTCGCGGGGTGGCGGTCGTCAGGCGCGCCTTTTCCGCTTCCTGCACGGCTCGCAGCAGGGGAATCTTCCCTTCGTCGGTGAAGTACACGCCAACGCCCAGGTTCACCTTGGTGGCGCGGGTGTCGGCATTGAAAGCTTCATTCAGGCCCAGGATCGGGTCGCGCGGGGCCATTTCGACGGCAGAAAACAAACTCATTTGGACTCTCGTGGTCGGCAATGTAAGAAAACGGGAAGGCGTAGAATGCTTCGGACTGCGCTGGGGGGCGTGCGGCAGACCTGCTTGCTGGCGTTGACGGCTTGAAGCGGCCTGTGCAACCCCAAGATTCTAGCGTATCCGCCCCCCTTTCTCAGGTTTTTCCCCTAGCTGCCTATGTCAAACCTTGCCGAAGCCGCGCCGGCCCTGGACGAAGACAAAATCGTTACTTTTCCGGGCTCGCCGTTCCAGCTCTACCAGCCGTTCGCGCCGGCCGGCGACCAGCCCGAGGCGATCCGGCAACTGGTGGAGGGCGTGGACGACGGCCTCTCGTTCCAGACGCTGCTAGGGGTGACGGGCTCGGGCAAGACCTACACCATGGCCAACGTGATCGCCCGCATGGGGCGCCCGGCCATTGTCTTTGCGCCCAACAAGACGCTGGCGGCACAGCTGTATTCCGAGTTCCGCGAGTTCTTCCCGCGCAACGCCGTCGAGTATTTCGTCAGCTACTACGACTACTACCAGCCCGAGGCCTACGTCCCGCAGCGCGACCTGTTCATCGAGAAGGATTCGTCGATCAACGAGCACATCGAGCAGATGCGCCTGTCCGCCACCAAGAGCCTGCTGGAGCGCCGCGACACGGTGATCGTGGCGACGGTGTCGGCCATCTACGGTATCGGCAACCCGAGCGAATACCATCAGATGATCCTGACGCTGCGCGCCGGGGACAAGGTCAGCCAGCGCGACGTGATCGCGCGGCTGATCGCGATGCAGTACACGCGCAACGAGACCGATTTCCAGCGCGGCACCTTCCGCGTGCGTGGCGATACCATCGACATCTTCCCGGCCGAACACGCCGAGATGGCGGTGCGGCTCGAGATGTTCGACGACGAAGTCGAGTCCCTCCAGTTCTTCGACCCGCTCACCGGCCGCGTGCGTCAGAAGATTCCGCGCTTCACGGTCTATCCGTCCAGCCACTACGTGACGCCGCGCGAAACGGTGCTGCGCGCGATCGAGGACATCAAGTCCGAACTGCGCGAACGGTTGGAGTTCTTCCACAAGGAAGGCAAGCTGGTCGAGGCCCAGCGGCTGGAGCAGCGCACGCGCTTCGACCTGGAAATGCTGTCCGAGCTGGGTTTCTGCAAAGGTATCGAGAACTACTCGCGCCACCTGTCGGGCGCCAGGCCCGGCGATCCGCCGCCGACGCTGGTTGACTACCTGCCGCCGGACGCGCTGATGTTCCTGGATGAATCCCACGTGCTGATCGGCCAGCTCAACGGCATGTACAACGGCGACCGCGCGCGCAAGACCACCCTGGTCGAGTACGGCTTCCGGCTGCCGTCGGCGCTGGACAACCGGCCGCTCAAGTTCGGCGAGTTCGAGCGCAAGATGCGGCAGGTGATGTTCGTTTCCGCCACGCCGGCCCAGTTCGAGAAGGAGCATGCCGGGCAGGTGGTGGAACAGGTCGTGCGCCCGACCGGGCTGGTCGATCCGACCATCCTCGTGCGCCCGGCCAGCACCCAGGTGGATGACCTGCTGTCCGAGATCCACTTGCGCGTGGAGGCTGGCGACCGCGTGCTGGTGACCACGCTGACCAAGCGCATGGCCGAACAGCTGACCGAGTTCCTGTCGGAGAACGGCGTCAAGGTGCGTTACCTGCACTCGGACATCGACACCGTGGAACGCGTGGAAATCATCCGCGATCTGCGCCTGGGCACCTTCGACGTGCTGGTGGGTATCAACCTGCTGCGCGAGGGGCTGGATATCCCCGAAGTGTCGCTGGTGGCCATCCTCGACGCGGACAAGGAAGGCTTCCTGCGCGCCGAGCGTTCGCTGATCCAGACCATCGGCCGGGCGGCGCGCAACGTGAACGGCACGGCGATCCTGTACGCCGACCGCATGACGGACTCGATGCGGCGGGCCATCGATGAAACGGAGCGCCGCCGCGCCAAGCAGGTGGCCTTCAACGAAGCCAACGGCATTACGCCGCGCGGCGTGGTCAAGCGGATCAAGGACATCATCGACGGCGTCTACGATGCGGGCGAGGTCAAGGCCGAACTGCTGGCGGCGCAGGAGCGTGCCCGCTACGAGGATATGAGCGAGAAGCAGGTTTCGAAGGAGATCAAGCGCCTTGAAAAGCTCATGATGGATCACGCCAGGAATCTCGAATTCGAAAAGGCGGCGCAAGTGCGCGACCAGCTCGCCAAGCTCAAGGCGCAGCTGTTCGGCGCCAGCGGCGAAGAGGCGCCGCTGCCGTCGGCTTAAGAACCCATTTCAGAATGCGGAAGGGGCGCGAAGGCTTTGCCGGCGCGCCAGGGGCGCGTGCTGGCCTATAGTGAAATGCGTTACGCCAGATCAGGAGATACGCCATGGTCAAGGTTGCGCTGTGGGTGCCGCTCGAAGCCGTGCCGGGCAAGGAAGCGGAGGTGGAGCGGTTCTTGAACGACGGCTTGCCGCTGGTCCAGCAGGAGGCTGGCACCACGGCCTGGTTCGCGCTGCGGCTGGGGCCATCGCGCTTTGGCATCTTCGATGCCTTTCCCGACGAGGCTTCGCGTGATGCGCATCTGGCGGGCAAGGTGGCGGCAGCGCTGATCGCCAGGGCGCCGGACTTGTTTGTTGGCGCACCGCCGATCCAGAAGATCGAAGTCCTGGCAGCCAAGCTGCCGTGAACGCGCGGGAGCCCGATATGGAACGACGGTTCGAATACGGGGGCTATGTCGTGGTCGCGAGCGCGGTCCCGGAAGCTGGTGGCGGCTTTGCCGCGCAGGTCAGGATTGCCGACGCCTTCGGCGAGACTTCCGGCCCGACGTTCGAGGCGCTGGCCGGCAGGGCGCCGACGCCCGAGGCCGCGGTCGCCATGGCGGAGGCCGCCGCCATGCGCACCATTGATGCCGGCGAGGTCAACTAGCACCGAGCAGCGCAAGGCGCGGGCACGCCCATCATTCCTGGAGACGGTCATGGCCGAAATCGGCGAATGGAAGAAGAAGGTCTATGAAACCCACGAAGTGCAGGTCCAGGTGCGGCTTCGCTCGCAAAGCGAGTGGGAATACACGGTTCGCGTCTGCCGCGCGGGCTGCAATATCCGCGCGACCGCGACGCTGATCGAAAAATCCCTGATCACCGACCACTACAAGTCTGCCGAAGCCGCGGAGATCGCCGGCTTTGCGCACGGAGAGCGGCTGGCCAAGCGGCTCTAGCGGCTCTGGCGGCCTGCCGCCGGCTGGCGGCGCTAAAATCGCGTCCTTCGCCGGCAAGGCCTCCACGCGGCACCGGGTAGGGTCCGGCCCACGGCTGGTGCTTTGCGCCGGGTGGGTGCCGCCTGCTGGCCGCTTCCGTCCATTTCACCAGGCAGAAAGCCATGAAGAAATACGCCATCCTGATGTGCTGCATGGGAAACATCTGCCGCTCGCCGACGGCCGAGGCGGTGTTGCGCGCCAAACTCGCCGCGGCCGGGCTTGGCGACCTGGTCGAGCTCGACTCGGCCGGCACCCATGACTACCACCTTGGCCGCGCCCCGGATCCGCGCACCCAGCGCCATGCGCAACGGCGCGGCTATGACCTGTCGGCGCTGCGGGCCCGCAAGGTCGGCTTGCCGGATTTCACGCGTTTCGACCTCGTGCTGGCCATGGACCGGGACAACCTCGAACGCCTGTCCGCCTTGTGTCCGCAGGCCGATGCACGGCAGTTGCGGCTGCTGATGAGCTTTGCCACCCGTCACGACGCGGACGAGGTGCCCGACCCCTATTACGGCGAAGTCGACGGTTTCGAGCGCGTGCTCGACTATGTGGAAGATGCCTGCGATGGCATCGTCGACATGCTGCGCCAGCGTCTGCGTGATGCGCCCGCCTGAGGTGCTCGCCTGAGGTGCGCCTAACGCGCCCGCCTGAGGCGCGGCGCCGACGTTCCGCCATCCCTTGTGAGAATGCATGCTTCGAACCCTGTTCCGGAAATGGCGCGAGTCGCGCAATGCAAGCCTTCAACTCGACGCCATCCTGACGGCGACGGACCCGGATGCGCCGCTGGCGGAGCGCAACCGGTGGCTGATCGAACTGGGCTTCTGGATCCGCCGCGACGGCATGGCCGGCGTGGAGGTCGATGGCGGTGAAGGCCCCGGGCGCGGCACGCGCAGCTTTCGCGAACATGTGCGCATGCGCTACCTGGTGCAGGTGCTGGAACGCCATCCCGACTGGGCGGAACGATTCGGCGCCACGATGCGCAGCATCGTGCGCGACAACGATCCCACCGCGCTGTTCTGCGATACCGGCGTGGCGTCCCATCCGGGCTTCGTCAGCGAGATGGTCCACCGCCTGCAGGCGCGCTTTCTGCCGCCGCCGCCGAACCGCAGCGACATGGCGGCGCTGTTCGCGCTGCTGTTCGTCGGGCAGCACGATGCCGAATGGGTCGAAGCCCTCGACGACGAACTGCTTGCCCGGCTCGCGCGCGTGCTTCGCGCGGGCATGACCGCTGCGGGTGAGGCCGATGGAGGTGCGCAGGCGATGGCCCGCTACTGGGCGGCGCTCGGACACATGCTGTCGACCAGCATCGCCGTGCTCGTGAGCCAGGTCCGCGCCACCGGCCTGAGCCAGTCCGTGCGCTCGCGCCTGCGGGGCAGGGTGGAAGACACGCCGTTCTACCAGCTCGACAGCGCCATCAAGGCATTGTGCGAGCCCGGCCTGACGCATGCTGACGAGGCCTTCGGCCATCGCCTGAACTATTTCCGCGCGCTGCTCGACGGCTGCCATGCCGCCGCCCTCCAGGTCTATGCGGAACTGGAGGAGAACGGGGTCTCGGTGGAGGTCGTGTTCCAGATCGAGCGCATGAAGGTTCAGCTCGCGCGTATCGAGTTGCTGCTGGCCGCATGGGTGGAGCCGGGTCGTCCTGGCATGCACGCGCACCTGGTGGCGGAGCTGATCCGTTCCACGCAGGCGCGCCGCAGTGTGTCCGACCTGGCCGGCGCCTCGTTCGCGCAACTGGCGCGCCGGGTGGTGGAGCGCTCGGCCGAGACCGGCGAGCACTACATCACGCGCGACCGCAAGGAGTATGGCGAACTCATGCGGGCGGCGGCCGGTGGCGGGCTGATCACCGTTGCGACCGTGTACCTGAAGTTCCTGATCTACGGCCTGCACCTCGACAAGTTCATCGAAGGGCTGCTCGCCTCGCTCAATTACGCGGGCAGCTTCCTAATCATCCATTTCGCGCATTTCACGCTCGCCACCAAGCAGCCCGCCATGACCGGCCCGGCACTCGCGCACCGGCTCGATGCGGTTGGGCGGCCTGAAGGGCTAGAAGTGTTCGTCGACGATACCATCGCGATGATCCGGTCCAATGCGGCCGCCATCTTCGGCAACCTGGCGGTGGTGTTTCCTGTCGCGCTGGCGATCCAGTGGCTGGCCAACAAGATCCTGGGCGCCAACCTGATCACGCCGGCCAAGGCCATTGCCACCATCGAATCGTTCTCGATCGTGGGGCCGACTCCGCTCTACGCGGTGTTCACGGGCGTGCTGCTGTGGCTGTCGAGCCTGATCGCGGGCTGGGCCGACAACTGGTTCGCACTGCATAAGGTGCACGACGTCATGGCCTACAACCGCCGCCTGCGCTATGTGCTGGGCGAGCGCGGGGCGCAGCGGCTCGCCGACTTCTGGCAGCGCAATATGTCCGGCATCAGCGCCAATGTGTCGCTGGGTTTGCTGCTGGGGCTGGGGCCGGAAATCCTGAGCTTCGTCGGTCCGCATATGGAAGTGCGGCACGTGACGCTTTCGACGGGCTCGGTGGGCACCGCGCTCGGGGTGCTGGGACTGGAGGCGCTGCGGCTGCCTTCGCTCTGGCTCGCGGTGGCTGGCATCGCGCTGATGGGGGTGCTGAACGTGGCGGTGAGCTTCGCGCTGGCCTTCAATATGGCGCTGCGGTCACGTAGCCTGAGGCGGGTGGACCGGGCCGAACTCAGCGCGGCCGTGCGGCGCCGCATCCTGAAGCACCCACTGTCACTGATCGTGCCGCCCCGGATGGCAGGCGCGGAGCCGGTTGCGGGCAGCCGCCGGGCTTGATGCAGTGCCGTAGGGGTAGTTGACTGAATTACTCGGGTACCTTTATACTTGACGGAAACGATCAAGTATTAAGCCCTGCATCATGAGACTGACCACCAAAGGCCGCTTCGCGGTAACTGCGATGATCGACCTGGCCATGCGCCAGGATCAGGGACCCGTCACGCTCGCCGGCATCAGCCAGCGGCAGAAGATCTCGCTGTCCTACCTGGAACAGCTGTTCGGCAAGCTGCGCCGGCATGAGATCGTCGAAAGCGTGCGCGGCCCCGGCGGTGGCTACAGCCTCGCGCGCAAGGCAGAAGACGTCACCGTGGCGGACATCATCATCGCCGTGGACGAGCCCCTCGATGCCACCCAGTGCGGTGGAAAGGGCAATTGTAACGGAGACGACGGCTCCGGGCGTTGCATGACCCACGAACTGTGGGCGACGCTGAACCAGAAGATGGTCGAATACCTCGATTCCGTCTCCCTCAAGAACCTCGTGGACCAGCAGCGCGCCAAGCAGCCGGCCGTCCTGCACGACATGCGCGAAGACGCCGCCGTGCAGCAGGCGGCACCCGCAGTGCGCGGCAAGGCGGACGCGGCAGAGAAGCCAGTCCGCGCCCGGGTGGTGAATTCGGTTTTCAGCCTGGCGCAGTCCTGAAGCGCCCGGCAGGCAAGCAGCGAAGCAAGCGATCAGCGGTCCCCCTGAACAGAAGGCAGTCATAACGATGAGCACCCCACATTTCCCCATCTACATGGATTACTCGGCCACGACACCGGTGGACCCGCGCGTGGCGGACAAGATGATTCCGTACCTGCGCGAGCAGTTCGGCAATCCCGCGTCGCGCAGCCACGCCTATGGCTGGGATGCGGAGCGTGCGGTGGAAGAGGCGCGTGAACAGGTGGCCGCACTGGTCGGCGCCGATCCGCGTGAAATCGTGTGGACGTCGGGGGCGACGGAATCGGACAACCTGGCGATCAAGGGCGCCGCAAATTTCTATTCGGGCAAGGGCAAGCACATCATCACGGTGAAGACCGAGCACAAGGCCGTGCTCGACACCACGCGTGAGCTGGAGCGCCAGGGCTTCGAGGTGACCTACCTCGACGTGAAGGACGACGGCCTGATCGACATGGAAGTGTTCAAGCAGGCCATTCGCCCGGACACGATCCTGGTGTCGGTGATGCTGGTGAACAACGAGATCGGCGTGATCCAGGACGTCGAGCAGATCGGCGCGATCTGCCGCGAGAAGGGCATCATTTTCCATTGCGACGCCGCGCAGGCGACCGGCAAGGTAGCGATCGACCTGAACACGCTGAAGTGCGACCTGATGTCGTTCTCGGCCCACAAGACCTACGGCCCGAAGGGCATCGGCGCGCTCTACGTGCGCCGCAAGCCGCGCGTGCGCATCGAGGCGCAGATGCACGGCGGCGGCCATGAGCGCGGCATGCGCTCGGGCACGCTGGCCCCGCACCAGATCGTCGGCATGGGCGAAGCCTTCCGCATCGCCCGCGAGGAAATGGCGACCGAGAACGAGCGCATCCGCATGCTGCGCGATCGCCTGTGGAACGGCCTGAAGAGCATGGAAGAGGTCTACCTGAACGGCGACTTCGAGCAGCGCGTGCCGCACAACCTGAACGTCAGCTTCAACTTCGTCGAAGGCGAGTCGCTGATCATGGCAATCAAGGACGTGGCGGTGTCGTCGGGCTCGGCCTGCACCTCGGCCTCGCTGGAGCCGTCTTACGTGCTGCGCGCGCTGGGCCGCAATGACGAGCTCGCGCACAGCTCGATCCGCTTCACGGTCGGCCGCTTCACCACCGAGCAGGAAATCGACTTCACCGTCGAACTGCTCAAGAGCAAGATCGGCAAGCTGCGCGACCTGTCGCCGCTGTGGGAGATGTTCAAGGACGGCGTCGACCTGAATTCGATCCAGTGGGCCGCGCACTGAGCGCCGCCCGCATGCACGACCCCCATAAAAGATTACGCACGAGGTAAGCAAAATGTCATACAGCACCAAGGTTCTCGACCACTATGAAAACCCCCGCAACGTCGGCTCCTTTGACAAGGGTGATGACACCGTGGGTACCGGCATGGTCGGTGCCCCGGCTTGCGGCGACGTGATGAAGCTCCAGATCAAGGTGAACGAAGCCGGCGTGATCGAAGACGCCAAGTTCAAGACCTATGGCTGTGGCTCGGCCATTGCCTCGTCCTCGCTCGTGACCGAGTGGGTGAAGGGCAAGACCGTCGACCAGGCGCTGGATATCAAGAACACGCAGATCGCCGAAGAACTGGCACTGCCACCGGTGAAGATCCACTGCTCGATTCTCGCCGAGGACGCCATCAAGGCCGCCGTCGAGGACTACAAGAAGAAGCACCCGGCCGCCGACCAGAAGGCCGCCTGAGCTTCTTGAGTTCCGAACGTAGAAGGGAAGACGCAACGATGATCACGATGACCGAGAAGGCCGCCAGGCACGTGGCCCGTTACCTGGAGCGCCGCGGCAAGGGCGTGGGCCTGCGCCTTGGCGTGAAGACCACGGGCTGCTCGGGCCTGGCCTACAAGCTCGAATACGTTGACGAGCTGCATCCTGAAGACCAGGTGTTCGAGACGCACGGCATCAAGGTCATTGTCGACGCCAAGAGCCTGCCGTACATCGACGGCACCGAACTCGACTACGCGCGCGAAGGGTTGAACGAAGGTTTCCGCTTCAACAATCCGAACGTGAAGGACGAGTGCGGCTGCGGCGAGTCCTTCACGGTCTGAACGCCGGCGCGGACGGTACCGGATGGAACGCTGCATCGTCGGCTTCCATCGGGACGAGGAAGGCGACTGGGTCGCCGAACTCGATTGCGGGCACGGGCAGCACATGCGCCACAATCCGCCCTGGCAACTGCGGCCGTGGACGGCCACGGAGCGGGGCAGGGCGGCCCGGCTTGGCGCAACGGTGAACTGCCTGAAATGCGATCGCAACGAAGCGCCGGCCGATTGGGCGCGGGAACCTGAGCAGCGGCGCGCCGGAGGCGGTTGACGTGAATGCACAAGGGGGCGGCGCGGCCGCTCCTTTTTGTTGGGGAAGCTGTTGAAAGACGATTTTTTTGCGCTGTTCGGCTTGCCATTGCAGTTCGGCGTGGATGAGGCGGCGCTGGATGCCGCTTACCGTACCGTGCAGTCGCAGGCGCATCCGGACCGCTTCGCCAATGCGGGCGACGCCGAGCGGCGCGTGGCGATGCAGTGGGCCGCGCATGCCAACGAGGCCTACCGCACGCTGCGCCAGCCGCTCAAGCGCGCGATCTACCTGCTGGGTTTGCGCGGCGTGGATGTGCAGGCGGAGAACAACACCGCCATGTCGCCCGCGTTCCTGATGCAGCAGATGGAATGGCGCGAGGACTTGCAGGACGCCGTCGAGTCCCGTGATATCGGTCGCCTGGATGGCCTGCTGCGTTCGTTGCGCCAGGAAAAGCGCGAGCGGCATGCGGCGCTTGGCGCGCTGCTGGACGCCGGCGACAACCAGGCCGCGGGTGCGGCGGTACGGCAGCTGATGTTCATCGAGAAGATCGAACACGATACCAGCGAAGCGATCGACCGGCTGGAAGAGTAGTCCCGGCACGTTTGGCGGGGCCATGTGACAATGGCGCCCGTCGCGAAAGCCGCCTGCGCGGCGGTCACCATCGCGCACGAGAAAGCGAAGAAACATCATGGCACTGCTCCAGATTTCCGAACCCGGCATGTCGCCGGCGCCCCATCAACGCCGGCTGGCCGTTGGCATCGACCTTGGCACCACCAACTCGCTGGTGGCGGCGGTGCGCAACAGCATCCCCGAAGTCCTGGCCGACGATCGCGGCCGCGCGCTGCTGCCCTCGGTGGTGCGCTACCTGGCGGACCGCACCACGCATATCGGCTACCGCGCCCAGGACGAGGCGGTGCGCGACCCCAAGAACACCATCGTTTCGGTCAAGCGCTTCATGGGCCGTGGCCTGAAGGACGTGGCCCACAACGAGCACAGCCCTTACGATTTCGTCGATGCGCCCGGCATGGTGCAGATCAAGACCGTTGCGGGCGTGAAGAGCCCCGTGGAAGTCTCGGCCGAGATCCTGGCGACGCTGCGCCAGCGCGCCGAGGACTCGCTCGGCGATGACCTGGTCGGCGCCGTCATCACCGTGCCGGCTTACTTCGACGAAGCGCAGCGCCAGGCCACCAAGGACGCCGCGCGCCTGGCCGGGCTGGAAGTGCTGCGCCTGCTCAACGAGCCCACCGCGGCGGCGATCGCCTATGGCCTCGACAATGCGTCCGAGGGCCTCTACGCGGTCTATGACCTCGGCGGCGGCACCTTCGATATCTCGATCCTGAAGCTGACCAAGGGCGTGTTCGAGGTCCTGTCGACGGGCGGCGATTCCGCGCTTGGCGGCGACGATTTCGACCAGCGCCTGCTGTGCTGGATCGTCGAGCAGGCGGGCTTGCAGCCCTTGTCGGCGCAGGACATGCGACTGCTGATGGTGCGCGCGCGCGCCGCCAAGGAAGCGCTGTCGGAAAACGACAGCACCGTGATCGACGCCGTGCTGGAATCCGGCGAGATCGTGCACCTGGCGCTGACTGACGAGGTCTTCAACACCATCACCGCGCACCTCGTGCAGAAGACCCTCGCGCCCGTGCGCAAGGCGCTGCGCGATGCTGGCGTTGCGGCCGACGAGGTCCAGGGCGTGGTGCTGGTCGGCGGTGCCACGCGCATGCCGTCGATCTGCAAGGCAGTCGGCGATTTCTTTGGCCAGCCGCCGCTGACCAATCTCGACCCGGATCGTGTCGTCGCGCTCGGCGCCGCGATGCAGGCCAACCTGCTGGCCGGCAACCATGCGCCCGGCGAGGACTGGCTGCTGCTGGACGTGATTCCGCTGTCGCTCGGCGTGGAAACCATGGGCGGACTCGTGGAGAAGATCATTCCGCGCAACAGCACCATTCCCGTGGCGCGCGCGCAGGAGTTCACCACCTTCAAGGACGGCCAGACCGCCATGGCCATCCACGTGCTGCAGGGCGAGCGCGAGCTGGCCAGCGACTGCCGTTCGCTGGCGCGCTTCGAACTGCGCGGCATTCCGCCGATGGTGGCCGGCGCGGCGCGCATCCGCGTGACCTACCAGGTCGACGCTGACGGCCTGCTGTCGGTCACCGCGCGCGAAACGCATTCGGGCGTGGAGTCGTCGGTCACCGTGAAGCCGTCGTATGGCCTGGCCGACGACGACATTGCGCGCATGCTGCAGGAAAGCTTCCGCGAAGCCGAGCACGACATGAAGAGCCGCGCGCTGGCCGAGGAGCGCGTCGAAGCCGACCGCCTGGTCGAAGCCACCGCGCGCGCGCTGGAGACGGACGGCGACCTGCTGTCCGCCGACGAGCGTGCCGCGGTCGAGGCGCTGATTGCCTCGGTACGTGACATTGCCACCGGCGAAGATCATCACGCCATCAAGGCCGCGGTCGAGACGCTGTCGCGCGGCACCGACGAATTCGCCGCCCGCCGCATGGACCGCTCGATCAAGAGCGCGCTGGCCGGGCGCAAGGTGCAGGAACTCGGCTGATCACCGGCCCTTGCACCACCAGGAATCAATACCAGGACACGACATGCCACAGATCATCGTATTGCCCCACGCCGAATACTGCCCGGAAGGGGCGGTGATCGAAGCCAAGACCGGCGTCAGCGTCTGCGACGCGCTGCTGGCCAACGACATCGACATCGAGCACGCCTGCGAGAAGTCGTGCGCGTGCACAACCTGCCACGTGATCGTGCGCGAGGGCTTCAACTCGCTCGACGATGCCGAGGAGAAGGAAGAAGACCTGCTCGACAAGGCCTGGGGCCTGGAGCCCAATTCGCGCCTGTCATGCCAGGCTATCGTCGCCGACGAAGACCTGACCGTCGAGATCCCGAAGTACACCATCAACCATGCCAAGGAAGGCCACTGAGGCCCGGAGAACCCCATGAAGTGGACCGACACCTACGACATCGCTTCGGCGCTGTATGACAAGTTTCCCGACGTGGATCCGGTAACGATCCGCTTCACGGACCTGCGCAAGTGGGTGCTGGAGCTGGACGGCTTCAGCGACCTGCCCGAGCGCTCGGGCGAGAAGATCCTCGAAGCGATCCAGGCGGCGTGGATCGAGGAAGCGAACTGAGCCCCCGGCACCATCAGAAGCGATAGCCGACACCCGCCAGGAACAGGTCGGCATCGCGGTCGTAGCCGGTCATCACCCGGTTCCACGACAATCGGCCCAGCCAGTGGCTGCTGACCCGGTAGCTCGCCGACATCGTCAGCAGGCCAGCCCAGCGCGAAGGCGAGCCCTCCGCGCCCGGGCCGCGGATATGCAGCGTGGTTGCGTAGTACGGGCCGGCGCCGACGCCCAGGGTCAGCCGCTCGTCAAGGAAGCCGCCGCCCAGCCAGGCCTGCGCCGCCACGCCGCGGCGCTGGACCAGGTCGGAGTTGCTCTCCGAGAAGTAGCTGACGGTCCCTTCCACGCCTCGCCAGAAGCCGTGCCGATACTCCGCGGCCGCCGCGAAACCCGTTTCCGAATGAAAGCTGTTCACGATGCTGGCGCCAAGGAATACCGTCAGCTCGTCGCCGGTCAGGACATTGGTACGGGTGCCTCCAATGAAAGGCCCGTCGCGCCGGCCGTGATCGAGCTGATAGCCGACGCCAAGCAGCACCGTGTTCGAGGTGAAGCTCGTCCAGGCCTGCGCGCGGTCATACCGCGCCTGCACCAGCCACGGGCCGCCGCTGACATACCAGGTCGCCGCCGCGCTGGCCAGCAGCGCGACCCCGTGATGGTTGCGGTAGCTGCCGTCGGGCAGTTCATCGGCAGTGTCGAAATACAGATAAGGGCCCGCACCCACCGACAACGCAAGCTGGCGGCCCGGCGTCAGCCAGCGCCACCATAGCTGGGCAGCATGGCCGTCGCGGTGGTGGCCGCTGACGTGTCCTTCGTTCAGGTAGGTGTAGGTCGCATACCAGTGGTCCGCGAGGTTCTGCTGGTAGCTGTAGGCATAGACCGCGCTGCGCTCGTCGTCACCGTGGATCGGCGGGTTGGTGTGCACGCCGCCCAGCAGCAGGAGTTCCTGTCCATGTGCCGCATGCTGAAGCATGGCCAGCAGGAGTCCGCCTGCCAGAGGCATGACGCGTTGCCAGATCCGGAGGGTCCTGCGGTTGGCGCAATGCATCTTGGGGGTTCCGATGTGCCGGGGGACGCTCAAAAAGCATAGCAAAGTGCTGAAACGGTTGCCGAGCCGCCGCGGGGCCTCATTGTTACGAAATATTCCGCAAGGATGGGTAGCGCTCAGCGCCTAGCTGCCTGTCGATGCATAGTGGCGCACCCCGGCGCGCCACGCGCAGAAGGCTGCGGCCAGGAAGGCGAAGCCCGCCAGCGGCGATACCAGCCCCATCCAGTCAGGCGCTCCGAGCGGGTCGGCCTTGCCCAATATGGCCAGCACCGGGTAGTACGCGACGCAGGCCAGCGGAACGGCAAAGGTCAGCACGTACCGGAACCATCGCGCATACAAGGCCATCGGATACTGCGCCGCCTCCACGCCGCCGTACGTCAGCATATTGGCGACCTCCAGGCTTTCGATCGTCCAGAACGACAGCGTGCCCTGCAGCACCAGGATGCCAAGAAACAGCGCGACCCCGCCTGCCAGGGCGAACAGCGCAATGGCAATCGAGGCTGGCGCCCATGCGATATCAGCCTGCCCTGTGGCGAAAGCCAGCACCAGCAGCCCCTGCAGCAGGCGTCCCAGGCGACTGATGCGCACATCGTGCCCCATCAATTGCAGTGCCAGCGGGCGGGGGCGTAACAGCAGACGGTCGAATTCGCCGGTGCGCAACAATGTCGTGCCCAGGACGTCGAATCCGCGCCCGAGCGCATCGGCGATGGCGAACATGCAGTTCACCAGCCCGTAGAACAGCGCCACTTCGCCAATCTTCCAGCCCTGCACGTTGCCGAAGCGGTGAAACAGCGCCCAGATTGCGATCACTTCTATGCTGGTGCCCAGGAACTGCCCCACGGTCAGCATCAATGCCGAGCCGGGATAGCGTGCCTGACCGCTCAGCGAGGCCGTCATCAGGCGGGCGAACAGCGCCAGCGAGCCCATGCGCCTCATCCGCCCTGCACCTCGAGCCGACGCATCGTGCGCCCCATGGCCGCCTGGCCGGCGGCAACCAGCAATACGATCCACAGGCATTGCAGGCCCAGCGCGGCGAGCATCTGCATGCCGCCGAACTGGCCGAAGTAGATGCGGGCCGGAATATCCATCACGCCCGCCAGCGGCTGCACCAGCAAGACGGTCTGCCAGGCGTCCGGGAGTAGCGCCAGTGGCAGCAGGTTGCCCGAGAAGACAATGACCACCGGCCCCATCAATACATTGATGCCGCGTTCATTGAGCGCCGCAGCGGCAGCGACGTTGAGCAGCATGACCAGCGATGTGGACAGCAGCAGCGCAAACAGTGCCGAGGCGATGAAGCCCATGCCCGCCGCGAAGCCGGCAGGTGGCTTCCAGGCCCATTCACCAAGTCCGACCACCGGCATCACGATGCCCGCGAACGCGAGCATCAAGGCCGCGCGTGGCAGCACCCGCGCCGCTGTCCAGCCGGCCGAGCGTGCAAACCACAACGCATAGGCATTCACGGGCCGCAGCCGGTCGTAGGCGACGGCGCCGGTGCGCACCGCCTGTGCTACCTCGGGATCTCCCATCCAGGGCAGCAGCGCGAACAGGCCCTGCGCGAGCCATGTGTAGGTGATCGCCTGCGCGAGCGACAGCGGCGAACCCTGCGCCGTGGCGCTGTCGTAGAACGCTGCCAGCACCATCACCTTGATGCCGCCCCACCAGCACTGCGTACCGAAGCCCGCGTATGCCGCCGCGCGGTACTGCAGCATCTGCAGGAAGCGGGACCGCAGCGCGGCAAGGTAGGGGCGCGCGAGCTCGCGCGGCGCCATCATCGGTTAGGCCTCCGCCGCGCCGTGCATCGCGTAGAAGCGTGCGATGACGGCCTCGATGGTCATGCCCTCGTCCTCGGCATCCTCTGGCAAACCGTCATCGAGCCGGCGAGCGTCGAGCACCTGGTCCCGCAAGGCCTCGACGCCGCAATCGGCCAGTACGCGGCCGTGGCCGATCACGATCACGCGTCGGGCCAGCGCCTCGATGTCGTGCATGTCGTGCGTGGTCAGCAGCACGGTGGTGCCGCGTTCCCGGTTCGTGCGCCGGATAAAGTCGCGCACCGCGAGCTTGGAGGGGGCGTCGAGCCCGATGGTCGGCTCGTCGAGGAACAGGATGTCGGGCTCGTGCAGCAAGGCCGCCGCGATCTCGGCGCGCATGCGCTGCCCCAGCGACAGCTGGCGCACGGGCTGGTCGAGCAGCCGCTCCAGGTGCAGCAACGCCACCAGTTCGTCGCGCGTGCGCGCGAAGCGGACCGGATCGACCCGATAGATATCGCGCAGCAGCGCGAAGCCGTCGCCAACCGGCAGGTCCCACCAGAGCTGCGTGCGCTGGCCGAAGACCACGCCGATGCGCGCCACGTGCCGCTCGCGGTCGGCGAAAGGAACGCGCCCGTTGACTTCGACATGGCCGCCGTCAGGGCGCAGGATGCCGGCAAGAATCTTGATGGTGGTCGACTTGCCCGCGCCGTTCGGGCCGATGAAGCCGAGCAGCTCGCCGCGCTCCAGTGCAAACGACACGCCGGCCAGCGCTTCGACCGTGCGATAGCGTGGCCGTACGAGCGCGCGCAATGCCCCGAGCACGCCAGGGTCGCGCTCATGGATGCGATAGGTCTTGCGCAGTTGACTGACTAGGATCTGGGACATGGCCGCGGCGCGGGAAGGGCGTGGGATTATACATGAGGTGCGCTAACCGGCACGCCCCGGGGCATCCCTGCATGCGGGATTCCCTTTGCGCGCGCCAAAGAAAAACCCCGCCAAAGAGGCGGGGCTTCACTGGTTGGCAGAGCATGCCTGCGACCGGACTCAGTCCTCGCGCCGCAGGTGCGGAAACAGGATGACGTCGCGGATGTTCGGGCTGTCCGTCAGCAGCATCACCAGGCGGTCGATGCCGATGCCGCAGCCGCCCGTCGGGGGCATGCCGTATTCCAGCGCGCGGATGTAGTCGGCGTCGTAGTACATCGCCTCTTCGTCGCCGGCATCCTTTTGCTCGACCTGCTTGCGGAAGCGGTCGGCCTGGTCTTCGGCATCGTTGAGCTCCGAGAACCCGTTGGCGATCTCGCGGCCGGTGATGAACAGCTCGAATCGCTCCGTGATGCCCGGCACCGTATCCGAGGCGCGCGCCAGCGGCGAGACTTCCACCGGGTAGTCGATGATGAAGGTCGGCTCCCACAGCTGGCTTTCGGCGGTTTCCTCGAACAGCACGAGCTGCAGCGTGCCAAGGCCGGCATTGAGGAACTGCGGCGCGCTGGTGTTGACGCCGAACTTCTTCAGCTCGGTGCGCAGGAACTCGGCGTCGGCCAGCTGCGCGTCGGTATATTGCGGCGCGAACTTCTGGATGGCCTGGCAGATGGTCAGGCGATGGAACGGCTTCGACAGGTCGAGTTCGCGGCCCTGGTAGTTCAGCACCGCGGTGCCGCTGGCGTCGATGGCAGCCTGGCGGATCAGGTTTTCGGTGAAGTCCATCAGCCAGCGGTAGTCCGTGTAGGCCGCGTAGAACTCCATCATGGTGAACTCGGGGTTGTGGCGCGGGCTCACCCCTTCGTTGCGGAAGTTCCGGTTGATCTCGAACACGCGCTCGAAGCCGCCGACGATCAGGCGCTTCAGGTACAGCTCGGGCGCGATGCGCAGGAACATCTGCATGTCCAGCGCATTGTGGTGCGTGATGAACGGCTTGGCCGCGGCGCCGCCCGGGATCGGGTGCAGCATCGGCGTTTCCACTTCCATGAAGCCGGCGTCGGCCATATGGCGGCGCAGCGACGACATCGCGTTGGTGCGCGCACGGAAAGTGTTGCGGGTTTCCGGCGATACGATCAGGTCCACATAGCGCTGGCGGTACTTCATTTCCTGGTCGGCCAGGCCGTGGAACTTGTCCGGCAGCGGGCGCAGCGACTTGGACAGCAGGCGCAACTCCTGCACCTGCACCGACAGTTCGCCCTTGTTGGTGCGGAACAGCACGCCGCGCGCGCTGATGATGTCGCCGAGGTCCCAGTGCTTGAAGGCCGCGTAGACGTCTTCGCCAACCTTGTCGCGCGTGATGTAGAACTGGATCTGGCCGCTGCCGTCCTGCACGGTGGCAAAGCTGGCCTTGCCCATGACGCGCTTGAGCATCATGCGGCCGGCGATGGCCACTTCGACCGGGGTGGCTTCGAGCGCAGGCTGGTCGGTCTCGCCGTACTGCGCGTGCAGTGCGGCGGCCTGGTGCGTCGGACGGAAATCGTTCGGGAAGGCCACGCCTTGCTGGCGCAGGGCCGCCAGTTTCTCGCGCCGCTCCGCGATGATCTTGTTTTCGTCGGCGGCGGGCACTTCTGCGGTCGGGGAGGCCGGTGCGGCCTGGGCGCGGGTGGGTTCGGTCATGGTGTCTTGTCGGGACGTGCGCGGCAAGCCGCGCACGGATTCAGTATGGCTTCAGTAATTGCGCAGGTCGTCCAGCTCGGTGCTGCCGAAGTCCGGGCGGTGCAGGTAGGCAAGGATGCGGCCGGCGGTTTCTTCCGCTGAGGCAAGCTGCTGATTCGCTTTCAGGTCGCGGAAGCGCTGCACCTGGGCAAAATCGGCATTGCGGATGGTGTCCTGCATGCCGGTGTCGACCACGCCGGGCGCGAGCGCCACGGCACGAACCGTGCGCGGTGCCGGGGCGCCGGCGTACTCGGCGTTGACCGAGCGGATGAACATGTCGAGGCCGGCCTTGCCGGCGCAATAGGCGCTCCAGCCTTCGACCGGGCGGCGCGCCGCGCCGGACGAGATGGCAAGCACCTTGCGCGGGCAGTCGAACTTCTCCGTGCGTTCCAGGAACGCGCCGGTCATGATCATCGGCGTGGCCAGGTTGGTCAGCAGGTGCGGCAGCAGCGTGCTTTCCTGCAGGCGCGACACGGGGCCGATCGGCTCGACCACGCCGGCATTGAGGATCAGCGTGGCGCTGGCCGGCCGGTCCTGGCTGTCCAGCACGCTGGACAGCCAGCCGGCGGCCGACGCGGGCTGCGACAGGTCCTGCAGGTGCCAGGCTACCGGCACGCCGCTCATGGTGGCGACGCGCTCCAGTTCCAGGTTGCGGCTGCGCGCCACGCATACCAGGCGGTTGCCCGGCACGAGCAGCGCATTGGTCAGCGCCGCACCGAGCCCGCGCGAGGCGCCGGTGATGATGTAGAGGTGGTCTGCTTCGCTCATGATGCCCCGTTTGGAACGCCGCCCGCGGCGGGCGGTGCATGGTTGGCGGATGCGGTCCGGCGCCATGCCCGCGGGGCGGGCACGGCAGCGGCCTTACAGTCCCTGCTTGAGGCTGGCCTCGATAAACGGGTCCAGATCGCCGTCCAGCACCTTCTGCGTGTTGGACATTTCCACGTTGGTGCGCAGGTCCTTGATGCGGCTCTGGTCCAGCACGTAGGAGCGGATCTGATGGCCCCAGCCCACGTCGGTCTTGCCGGCTTCGAGCTTGTCGGCCTCGGCCTGGCGCTTGCGCATCTCATGCTCGTACAGGCGCGACTTCAGCATCGACATGGCCTCGGCACGGTTGCGGTGCTGCGAACGGTCGTTCTGGCACTGCACCACGATGCCGGTCGGGATGTGCGTGATCCGCACCGCCGAATCGGTCTTGTTGATGTGCTGGCCGCCGGCGCCCGACGCGCGATACGTATCCACGCGCAGATCGGCCGGATTGACCTCGACCTCGAACGACTCGTCGACTTCCGGATACACGAACACCGACGAGAACGAGGTATGGCGCCCGCCCGACGAGTCGAACGGCGACTTGCGCACCAGGCGGTGCACGCCGGTTTCCGTGCGCAGGTAGCCAAAGGCGTACTCGCCCTCGATCTTGATCGTCGCGCTCTTGATGCCGGCCACGTCGCCTTCGGACTCTTCGAGCACCTCGGCCTTGAAGCCCTTGCGCTCGCAGTACTTCAGGTACTGGCGCAGCAGCATCGAGGCCCAGTCGCACGCTTCGGTGCCGCCGGCGCCGGCCTGGATGTCGATGAAGGCATTGGCCTGGTCCATCTCGCCCGAGAACATCCGGCGGAATTCCATGCCGGCCACGATTTCCTCGAAGCCCTTGACGTCGGTCTCGATCGATTCGAGCGTGTCGTCGTCGCCTTCTTCCTTGGCGAGTTCGAACAGCTCATCGGCACCGTTGAGGTCGTCCGTGAGCTTGCCGAGGACGCTCACCACGCCTTCGAGTGCTTTCTTTTCCTTGCCGAGATCCTGGGCGCGCTTGGGGTTGTTCCAGACGTCCGGGTCTTCCAGCAATCCGTTGACTTCTTCCAGCCTTCCTACTTTGACATCGTAGTCAAAGATACCCCCGTAGATCTTCCGTCCGGGAACGGAGATCGGAGATTGCACCGGAGATGGCGTTGAGGCGTTCTGCTTCCATGATGATCCTGCGCTTCCAAAACCTTGAATTATAGCGGACTCGGGGCGTATTTCGGCGTCGCGGCGGCGCTGGCAGCCCTTTGCGCGGCGAACGCAAGCGCCTGCCGATGGTCTACCCGGAGGGCCGTGCGACGCGGGCGGCGATAATAGAGCCGCGCCAGGGCCGCTAGCCGCCCTCCCGAAGACCACCTCCACAGGGACGAATGACGCCAACAAGACACGAAACCGCCGGCCGACGCCGGATGCTCGGATGGATGATCGCAGCTGTTTCCACCGCGCTGGCCGCCGCTTGCGGCACGATGTCCACCGAACCCGCGCCCGAAGGCTTCTACCGCGTAGAAAGCGGCGACACGCTCTATTCCATCGCCCGCAAGCAGCGCCGCAACGTGCGCGACCTCGTGCGCTGGAACAACCTCCCCAGCGCCGACCGCATCGAAGTCGGCCAGCTGATCCGGGTCAGGCCACCGGGATCCGGCACGGCGACAGCCGCTTCAGCCGGCACGCCGTCGCAGACTGTGACGGATGCGCCGCGCGCGGACAGCGGCGGCCAGTCGCAGGCGCCTGCCAGCGCCATCCGGCTGCAATGGCCGTCTGACGGCAAGGTCACGTCGCGCTTCTCGCCGCCCGCCAGCAAGGGCCTGACCATTGCGGTGCCGCCCGGCGGCACGGTAAAGGCCGCCGCAGCGGGCTGGGCCATCCACGTCGGCAACCTGCGCGGCTACGGCATGCTGGTGATCGTCAAGCACAACGACGACTGGCTGACCGTCTACGGCAATCTCGACAAGCCGCTGGTCAGCGAAGGCGCCCGCGTGGCCGCGGGCCAGGACGTCGGCAGCATGGGCGGCAGCGGCAGCGAGCTGCACTTCGAGGTGCGCGGCAACGGCAAGCCGGTCGATCCGGCCAACTACCTGCCGGCACGCGGGTAGCGCTAGCGGCGCAGGCTACTGCGCGTGCTCGATCACGAGCTGCACGCGCGTGGCGCCGTTGAAGGTGTTGTTGTCGAGCCGGTAGGCCACCTGCGCGCTGGCGCCGAGCTCGTCGGCGTGGTTGAACCAGATCGCGTCGAAGCGTTGCCGGCCGCGCCCGAGCTGCAGCTTGAGGTGCTTGCCCTTGAGCACGCTCTGGCGCAGCACGTCGAACTCGCCACAGAAGGTCGGCGCCGGAAAGCCCTGGCCCCAGACCTGCTGCTCCAGCAGCGTGACGAATTCCGGGCTGAAGCACTGTTCCTCGATATCGCCGTCGGTCTCGATCACGCGCGCGAGCTGGTCGTCCGTCAGCCATTCGCGGCCCACGGCCTCGAACGCTTCCTGGAACTGCTCGAAGGTATCGGCGCGCAGCGTCAGGCCCGCGGCCATGGCGTGGCCGCCGAACTTCACCAGCAGGCCGGGGTGGCGCTTCGAGACCAGGTCGAGCGCATCGCGCAGGTGGAAGCCGGGGATCGAGCGGCCCGAGCCTTTGATCGTGGCATCGTCGCCCGGGGCGAACGTGATGGTCGGGCGATGGAACCTGTCCTTCAGCCGCGAGGCCACGATGCCGATCACGCCCTGGTGCCACGTGTCATTGAAGATGCTGACCGTGAAGCGCGCGGACGGATCGGGGCCGGCCAGCGGCTGCTCCAGGATCTGCAGCGCTTCCTGCTGCATGCCGGCCTCGATATCGCGCCGCTCGCGGTTCATGCCGTCCAGCTCCTGGGCGATTTCCCAGGCCCGGTTCGCGTCGTCGGTGAGCAGGCATTCGATGCCCAGCGACATGTCGGCGAGCCGGCCGGCCGCGTTCAGGCGCGGGCCCAGGCCGAAGCCAAGATCAAAGGTATTGGCGCGCGTGGCCTCGCGTCCCGCCGCGCGGAACAGCGCCGCCACGCCGGGATGCATGCGCCCGGCGCGCATGCGGCGCAGGCCCTGCGCGACCAGGATGCGGTTGTTGGTGTCGAGCTTGACCACGTCGGCCACGGTGCCGAGTGCCACCAGGTCCAGCAGCACGTCCAGGCGCGGCTGCGTGGCCGGCGTGAACGCGCCGCGCCGGCGCAGCTCGGCGCGCAATGCCAGCAGCACGTAGAACATCACGCCCACGCCGGCCAGGTTCTTGCTCGGGAATTCGCAGCCGGGCTGGTTCGGATTGACGATCACCGCGGCCGCGGGCAGTTCCGAGCCGGGCAGGTGGTGGTCGGTCACCACCACGTCGATGCCGAGCGCGTTGGCGGCCGCCACGCCATCCACGCTGGCAATGCCGTTGTCGACCGTGACGATCACGTCGGGCTGCTGCCTTGCGGCGAGCGCGACGATTTCCGGGGTCAGCCCGTAGCCGTACTCGAAGCGGTTCGGGACGATGAAATCGACCTGCGCGCCCAGCATGCGCAGCCCGCGCACGCCGACGGCGCAGGCGGTGGCGCCGTCGCAGTCATAGTCGGCCACGATCAGCAGGCGCTTGCGTGCGGCGATGGCGTCGGCCAGGTACTCGGCGGCATGGCCGATGCCCTTCATGGCCGTGGGCGGCATCAGCTCCGGCAGTTCGGTGGCAAGCTCGGCGGGCCGCGCCACGCCGCGCGCGGACAGGATGCGGGCCAGGGTCGGGTGCAGGCCGGCAGCCGCCAGGGTGCTGGCGTGCTCGGCGGAATAGGGGCGGATGGCAATCCGGGTCATGGGGTGGTCTGCTTTTTCTGGATTCGGGATTCAGGCGGTGAAGGCCAGGTCGGACAGCAGCGCGCGCCAGTCGCCACGCTGGCCCATGCCGCGCCAGAACTTGCGCAGGTCGGCCCGGCGCACGGTGAATTCGGCGAAGTGGTTCTCGCCGCCGAGCACCAGCGTGATGGCTTCAATGCTGCCGTCGCCAAGTGCCTGCAGCGCGGGTGCGAACCAGTCGGCGTCCAGCGCATGCATGCGTTCGATCCACAGGCCCCAGTCCTGGGCGATATGGGCCTCGGTGGCGCTGTCCAGCATTGCCATGACCGGGCCGTCGGCCTGCACGCCGGCAAATCCGGCGGGGAGAGGCGCGATACGGCTGCCCCCTGCAAGCCCGAGGCCGGCCAGGAACGGATCGCTGGCCAGAATGGTGTCGGCCAGCCTGGCCACCGGCTGCATCGCGCCGCCGCCATACAGCCAGACGGAATTGATGGACAGTTTCCCGGCCGCCTCGCGTGCCTGGTTGACCGGGTGGTCGAACCAGGTCATCTGGATCTCGTTCTGCAGCCGGCGCCAGTCGCGTGCGCGCGCGCCATCCTGCAGCCAGATGTCGATATTGCGGCCCGTGGCGCGCAGCGGGGTGGTGGCGTCGAGCGGGCCAAATACGGCTTCCGGCAGGTACCAGCGCGCCGCGCCGGGCGCCTCGAGCGTGATGTCCGCTTCGCGCAGCAGCGGCTCGATGGCGGCGCGCAGCGACGCGGCTTCCTCGTCACGCACGCGCAACTGGTCGGGGTGGATCAGCACCAGGTGGTCGCGGGCGGCATGGATATGCACCAGTTGCAGGCAGGTCCAGGCTTCGCTATCCGCCGGCGCGGCACCGCCGCTGTCGGCCAGCCGCATATAGGGCGCCATCGGCACCCTGGCCGTGTCCAGCCCGGCCTTGCCGGCCAGCCAGCGCTCGTGCGGCAGGCTGCGCAGCCAGGGGTCGTCGTGCCGCTCGCGCTGGCCGGGCGTGGCCCGGGTCAGCAACTTTCCGAGCGCGGGCAACTCCAACTGCCGCAGCAGCGCGCCGGGCACGACGTCGTCCGTGGCATCGTCGCCGGCGCCGGGCGGGACGGAAAAGGGCACAATCAGGGTCAGGTGCGTCATCATGGTGGCGAGATTGTAAACTTCCGGCTGGCCGGCGCCAGCCTCGAGTGTGGCGCGGGGCTCCCGGCGCTGCCGGGCCGCCCCGGGCACAGGCGCCTTTCCGAAACAACAGGAACCCTCTTGAAATTTCCCTACGAGTGGCAGATTGGCTGGCGATATACCCGCGCAAGCAAGCGCGCCAGCCGCAATACGTTCATATCGTTCATCTCGATGATCTCGATGCTGGGGATCGCGCTCGGTGTCGCCGCGCTGATCGTGGTGCTCTCGGTGATGAACGGCTTCCAGAAGGAAGTGCGCGACCGCATGCTGTCGGTGCTGTCGCATATCGAGGTGATCGGGCCGTCGGCGCTGCCCGACTGGCAGCGCACCGCGGCCGAAGCCGCGCAGAACAAGGAAGTCGTCGGTGCCGCCCCCTATGTGGCGGCCCAGGCCATGCTGACGCGCGAAGACGCGGTGCGCGGCGTGCTGCTGCGCGGCGTGGACCCGGCCGAGGAGCCGAAGGTGTCCGACATCGGCAAGCAGTTCAGGGCCGGCCACATGGAAAGCCTGCAGCCGGGCGAGTTCGGCATCGCGCTGGGCAACGAGCTGGCCAATGCGATGGGCGTGCAGGTCGGCGACAAGATCACGTTGCTGGCGCCGCAGGGCACCATCACGCCGGCCGGGGTGTTGCCGCGGCTGAAGCAGTTCACCGTGGTGGGCGTGTTCTCGTCAGGCCATTTCGAGTTCGACAGCGCGCTGGCGCTGGTGAACATCCGCGACGCCGAGACCTTGTTCCGCATGAGCGGCCCGACCGGCGTGCGCCTGAAGCTGGCGGACATGCAGCGTGCCCCGCAGGTGGCCAATGAACTGGCCGGCACGCTGTCCGGCGAGCTCTACCTGCGCGACTGGTCCAAGCAGAACCGCAACTGGTTCGCGGCGGTGCAGACCGAGAAGCGCATGATGTTCATCATCCTGACGCTGATCATCGCCGTGGCCGCGTTCAACCTGGTCTCGACGCTGGTGATGACGGTGACGGACAAGCAGGCTGACATCGCCATCCTGCGCACCATGGGGGCGCAGCCGGGTTCGATCATGAAGATCTTCATCGTGCAGGGCGTGGCCATCGGCTTCATCGGCACCTTGCTGGGCGTGGCCGGCGGTACGCTGATCGCCACCAACATCGACGTGATCGTGCCTTTCATCGAGCGGCTGCTGCACGTGCAGTTCCTGCCGCGCGACATCTATTTCATCAGCGAACTGCCTTCGGACCCGCGTGTGAACGATATCGCCACCATCGGCATCATTTCCTTCGTGCTGGCCACGCTGGCCACGCTCTACCCAAGCTGGCGCGCCGCCCGCGTCAATCCGGCGGAGGCGCTGCGCTATGAGTGAAGCCATGCTGCAAACTGAAACCGCACCCGTGGCCGGGCAGCCGCGCACGGGCACGCCGGTGCTGCTCGGCGAAGGCCTGTTCAAGCGTTTCCGGCAGGGCGGACTCGACGTCGAAGTCCTCAAGGGCGTGGACGTGCGCGTGGACGGCGGCGAAAAGGTGGCCATCGTCGGCGCCTCGGGCTCGGGCAAGAGCACGCTTTTGCATGTGCTGGGCGGGCTGGACAACCCCGATGCGGGCCGCGTGGCGCTGCACGGCAAGCCGTTCACGGCGCTGCGCGAGCGCGAGCGCAACGTCGTGCGCAACCGGTCGCTCGGCTTCGTCTACCAGTTCCACCACCTGCTGCCGGAATTCACGGCGCTGGACAACGTGGCCATGCCCATGCGCATCCGCGGCCTGGACCAGTCCGCGGCGCGCGCCGCGGCGCAGGCCATGCTCGATCGCGTCGGCCTGGGCGGCCGTGCCAGGCACCGCCCCGGCGAACTCTCAGGCGGCGAGCGCCAGCGCGTGGCCATTGCGCGCGCGCTGGTCGGCCAGCCTGCCTGCGTGCTGGCCGACGAGCCGACCGGCAACCTGGACGACCACACCGCGGGCGGCGTGTACGACCTGATGCTGGAACTGTCGCGCACACTGGGCACGAGCTTTGTCATCGTCACGCACGACCTGGACCTTGCCAGCCGCTGCGACCGGGTCTTGCGGCTGCGCGACGGGCACATCCACCAGGAGCGCTGACGCCTCCGGCCGCGTGCGCGGCGCTCAGCGCACGCGGTTACCGTAGCGGATCGCGCGGACCTGGCCTTCGGTGAACAGCAGGATGGTCATGAACTGGCCGTAGCCGGGGTTGTAGGTCCACTCCTCGACGTTCTCGCAGGCGGGGGTGATGACGCTGCCATCCTGCGCGGCAGCCCTGGCCGCGGCGTTCGGCAGCGGTTTGCAGAACGCGTCGCGGTAGACCGGTTCGCCGCAATTCTGCAGGATCTCGGCCTTGCCGTCGCCGTTCCGGACGAGGTAGCCGCCGCAGCGCATCGACTGGGCGCCGGCGGGTGCGGCGCAGAGCAGGACGGCTGCGGTGAGGATGCTGCCCGTCAGGTGGATTGCCTTCATGCAAGCTCCTTGGATAGGCCGCGGCGCGCCCAGGCGCGCTCAACATCACATCGGCCGATCCGGAAATGTACGAAAATTGTGGAATCCGCGCTACCCCCGCCGGCGGAACCCCTTCAGGACTTGCGTGCCATGTGGATCGACACCCATTGCCATCTCGATGCCAGCGAATTCGACCCTGACCGCGCCGATGTTGCCGACGCGGCCGCGGCGGCCGGCGTGACCGGCATCGTGGTGCCCGCCGTGGCGGTGTGGAATTTCGACGCGGTGCGCACGCTCGCGCGGCAGGATTCACGCTGCGTCTATGCGCTCGGGATCCATCCGCTGTGCTCGGCCGCTGCGGCGCAGGCTGACGTGGATGCATTGCGCAGGGAGGTGACGGCGTCGATCGGCGATCCGCGCTTTGTCGGCATTGGCGAGATCGGCCTCGACTTCTTTGTCTCCGGCCTCGATGCCGAACACCAGACCTGGCTGTACATCGAGCAGCTGAAGATCGCGCGCGAGTTCGACCTGCCGGTGCTGCTGCACGTACGCAAGTCGCAGGACCAGGTCTGCGCGCAGTTGCGCAAGCTGGGCGTGCGGCAGGGCATTGCCCATGCCTTCAACGGCAGCCACGAGCAGGCGCGCCGCCTTATCGACCAGGGGCTCAGGCTGGGCTTCGGCGGCAACGTGACCTTCAGCCGCGCGCGGCAGATCCGCCGGCTGGCCACCGAGTTGCCGCTCGAGGCGCTGGTGCTGGAAACCGATGCGCCGGACATCGCTCCGGCGTGGCTGTCCGATGACCAGTTCGGCGAGCAGCACAAGGCCCGCAACACGCCGGCCGAAGTGGCAGGCGTGGCGAGCGTGCTCGGTGAACTGCGCCAGTTGGAGCCACTCGCGCTGGCGCAGGCCATGTGGCGCAACTCGGTGGCGGCGCTGCCGCGCCTGGCCGCGTTTGCCGACGCGATGGCGCCAGCAGGCGCCAACCCGGCCGACAACAAGTCCTGACTCGCTGACAAGCTTTTCCCGGCAACGCGGGGGTACAAGGAAGACCCTCTGGACTTGCCGGGAAAGCTTCGTGCGCCTGATCCTGCTGGGTTTCGTGGCCGGCTGCTGGACCTTGCAGCGGCAGGGCGCCGTGCCGACGGCCGGGATGCTGGCCATGGCAGCGCTGTTGCTGACTGCCCTGATCGCGCTGGCCGTGGCGCGGCTTGCGCACCGGCCTGCAAGCTGGCTGGCGCGCGGGGCGGCCGTGCTGTTGGGGCTCGCCGTGGGCTTTTGCTGGTCCGCGTGGCGCGCGCAGTTGCGCATGGATGACTGGCTGGCGACGCGGCACGAGGCGCGCGACATCGAGGTGACCGGCGTGGTATCCGGCCTGCCTGCCGAACTGGCGCCAGGCGCACGCTTTGCCTTCACGGTCGAGGCCGCGCCGCGCGGCGAACGCGTGCCGGACCGCATCGTCCTGAACTGGCGCGAAGCCCCCGCCGCATTGCGCCCGGGCCAGCGCTATGCGTTCACGGTGCGATTGCGCCGTCCGCGCGGGCTGGCCAATCCGTACGGCTTCGACTACGCGTACTGGCTGCTCGAGCAGGGCTATGGCGCGACGGGGTACGTGCGCAGCGTGCGCAATGGTCCGCTGGAAGCGGCCGGCGAGCGGCTCGCGTGGCGCATCGAGGCGCAGCGAGCGTCGCTGCGCGACCGTATCCGTGCCGTGCTGCCACCTGGCGCCCGTTTCGGGCCGGTCCTGGTGGCGCTGGTCGTCGGCGACCAGCGCGGTATCGACAGTGAAGACTGGCTGCTGTTCAACCGCACCGGCACGGGTCATCTGATCAGCATTTCAGGGTTGCATATCACCATGATCGCGGGTCTGGCCGCGGCGCTGATGCGCTGGGCGTGGCGCCATTCCTTTGGCCTGGGCCGCCGCTTGCGCCGGCCGCTGCCGTTGCGGTGCCCGGCGCGGCAGGCGGGGCTCGTGGCGGCCGTGCTGGCCGGCTTGGGCTATGGGCTCATTGCCGGGTTGCAGATCCCGGCGCTGCGCACCGTGGCGATGCTGTCGATCGCCGCGCTCGCCGCCTGGGGCGCGCGCACGCCGCCGGCGTCGATGGTGCTTGCGTGGGCGGCGTTCGTCGCGCTGTTGCTGGACCCGTGGGCGGTGCTGCTGCCGGGCTTCTGGCTGTCGTTCGGCGCAGTCGGCGTGATCTTCCTGGCGGCGGCACGTGCCGAAACGCCGGCGAGAGGCTTCTGGCCACGCGTGCGTGCCGCGCTGGCCGCCGCGGCGCGCACGCAATGGGCCGTCACGCTCGGGCTGGTGCCGCTCACGCTGCTGCTGTTCCGGCAGTTCTCCGTCATTTCCCCGCTTGCCAATGCCATCGCCATTCCTGTGGTGAGCATGCTGGTTACGCCGCTGGCGCTGCTGGGCGCGGTGATGCCGTCAATCCTGGCCGGGCCACTGCTGGCCATTGCGCATCAGGCACTGGCGTGGCTGGCGGTGCTGCTGCGGTGGCTGGCCTCGCCCGAATGGGCCGTCTGGGAAACGGCGCAGTCCGGCGCGCTGGAGACGGCGTTGGCCCTGCTGGGCACACTCGTCCTGCTGGCGCCGCCGGCATTCGGACTGCGCACACGGCTGCACGGGCTGCTGTTGATCCTGCCCATGGTGCTCGCGCGTGGCGATGAGGTTGCATCCGGAGAATTCCGCGCGGTGATGCTCGACGTGGGGCAGGGCACCGCCGTGCTGGTGCAGACGCGCACGCATGCCTTGCTCTATGACGCCGGGCCAGCCTATGCCTCGGGCGGCAGTGCGGGAGCGCAGGTCGTCATGCCCTACCTGCGCGCGGCTGGTGTACGCAAGCTCGACCACCTGATGGTCAGTCACGAGGATATCGATCACGCGGGCGGAGCGCGGCACGTCATGGAGGCCGTGACAGTGGATGCAAGATCCACCGCCGCCCCGGCGGGACACGAGCTGCTTGGCAAGACCGAATGGCGGGCGTGCGGGGCTGGTCAGCACTGGGAGTGGGATGGCGTGCAGTTCACCGTGCTGCATCCGGCGGCGGAGCAGTCCCGCGATGCGGCCGTCGCGAGCAATGCGCGCAGTTGCGTGCTGCGTGTGGACAATGGCCGCCGGAGCCTGTTGCTGACCGGCGATATCGGACGGGAGGAGGAACGTGAGCTGGCCGGGCGGCTACCTGCGGCGCTGGCGCGTGCCGATGTTCTGGTGGTCCCGCACCATGGCAGCGGCACATCGTCCAGTCCCGAGTGGCTGGCGGCCGTCAGCCCCGATGCGGCGGTGTTCCAGCTTGGTTACCTCAATCGCTACAAGCATCCGCGAGCCGAAGTGTGGGAGCGCTATGGCAACGCGGGCATCCAACGCTACCGCACCGACGAAACCGGCGCGGTCACCATGGATACGCATGGCGAAGGCTATTCGCTGGAGGCGTTCCGCCAGGTGGAGCGTCGCTACTGGCGCGACGCACCAGAGGCGCCGCGATAGCCGGCGCGCCATCAGCCGGCAGTGCGGGAGCGGGGCCGCGCGGCTGCCTTGCGGGTGGCGGGTGGCAATGGCGCATCCGCTTCCTGCGGTGCCCGCGCGGGTTCGGCGCCGCCGATGCGGCGCTCGCGCAGATGGGCCTTGGCGCGCTGCAGTCCTGCCGCCACGGTGTCGGCGCGTTCCAGCGCCACGCCGGCTGCCAGGACATCACCGAGTACGAGGTGGCAGATGCGCGATGTCATGGGCGTATAGACTTCGCTGTCCTCCTCCACGTCCGAGAACACGCAGACGTCGGCCAGCTTCGCCAGCGGCGAGCCGCTATGCGTCAGCGCCAGCACGCTCGCGCCGCTGGAGCGGGCCAGGGTGGCGGCGGTCAGCATGTCCCAGGTGCGGCCGCTGTTGGAAACCAGCACCGCTACATCGCCGGGCCCGAGCAGCGCGGCGGACATGCTGAATACATGCGGATCGGAGTAAGCCGTGGTGGGCATGCCCAGGCGGAAGAACTTGTGCTGGATGTCGAGCGCGACGATGCCCGAATTGCCGCAGCCGTAGAACTCGATCCGGCGCGCGGCGGCCAGCAGGCGGATGCCGTGCTCGACCTGGTCCGCCGAGAGCGCATTGCGCACGCTCATGAGCGTGGCGATGGTGCGGTCGAATACCTTGCCGGCAATGTCGGCCGGGCCGTCGTCCGGCTTCACGTCCTGGTGGACGAAGGGCGTGCCGCCGCCCACGTTCTGCGCGAACTGCAGCTTGAATTCACGGAAGCCGTCATAGCCCAGCGCCGCGCAGAAACGCGCGATGGTGGGCTGCGACACGCCGGCGCGCTCGGCCAGTTCCGGCATGGAAAGCCGGATCACGCTGGCGCCATGGCGGGCCACATAGTCGGCCAGGCGGCGTTCGGACGGGCGGAGCGTGTCGTAAACGGCAAGAATTCGGTCGCGCATGGCGGTGGCGGGTGTCGCGGTCAGGATCGTGATGTAGATATTCTACAGCGACCCAGCCCCATGGAGGCGGAGGGTTGACCTGAAATTGCGCTAGGGATTTCCCGTATTCTGGCGCTTCTGAGGAATTTGTGATGTAAAGGAGGCTGCCTGTGCGATTCTTGTCTCGCTATAATGTAGAAAATCTACACGTCGGGGGCGAACTCATCCTCTCCGACTTCCCACAGGAACGTTCAGCCATGCCCCACGCCGTCCATGCCGAAATCCTTGCCGTGACCCGGCGCATTACCGAGCGCAGCCGCGCCAGCCGGCAGGCCTACCTGGCGCGCTGCGAGCGTGCGCAGGCGGAGCTGGGCCCGCTGCGCGGCATGTCGTGCGCCAACCTGGCCCATGGCTTTGCCGCGCTGCCGGCGCACGACAAGCTCAAGCTGCGCGTGGAGCATGCGCCGAACCTTGGCATCGTGACGGCCTACAACGACATGCTGTCCGCGCACCAGCCGTATGAGCGCTATCCGGGCGTGATCCGTGAAGCGGCACGCGCGGTGGGCGCCGTGGCGCAGGTGGCCGGTGGCGTGCCGGCGATGTGCGACGGCATTACGCAGGGCAATCCCGGCATGGAGCTGTCGCTGTTTTCGCGCGATGCCATTGCCATGAGCACGGCGGTGGCGCTGTCGCACAACACGTTCGACGCCGCGGTGATGCTGGGTGTTTGCGACAAGATCGTGCCGGGCCTGGTGATGGGGGCGCTGCAGTTCGGCCACCTGCCGGTCGTGTTCGTGCCGGCCGGGCCGATGGCGAGCGGTCTGCCGAACAAGGAAAAGGCGCGCGTGCGCCAGCTCTACGCGACCGGCCAGGTCGGCCGCGAGGCCCTGCTCGAAGCCGAGTGCGAGGCCTATCACAGCGCCGGCACCTGCACCTTCTACGGCACCGCCAACAGCAACCAGTTCCTGATGGAAATCATGGGCCTGCACCTGCCCGGCGCAGCCTTCGTCCACCCCGACAGCGGCCTGCGCGATGCGCTGACAGCGGCGGCGGCGCAGCGCGCGCTGGCACTGTCGGCGCGCGGCGGCGAGTACCTGCCGATGGCGCGCATCGTCGACGAGCGTGCCGTTGTCAACGCGATGGTCGGCCTGCTGGCCACCGGCGGCTCCACCAACCACACCATCCATCTGGTGGCGATGGCGCGCGCCGCGGGCGTGCTGATCGACTGGGACGATTTCGACCGCCTGTCCCGCATCACGCCGCTGCTGGCGCGCGTCTATCCGAACGGCTCGGCGGACGTGAACCACTTCCACGCCGCGGGTGGCACGGGCTACGTGATTCGCCAGTTGCTGGAGGCCGGACTCGTCCATGATGACGTGCAGACCGTGGCCGGCCCAGGCCTGGCGCGCTACACGCAGGAGCCGGTGCTGGCCGACGGCGTCCTGCGCTGGCGTGATGGCGCAAGCGCCAGCGGCGACGCACAGGTGCTCGCCACCGCGGCCGAGCCGTTTTCCGACGAAGGCGGCCTGCGCCTGATGCAGGGCAACCTGGGCCGCGGCGTGATCAAGGTCTCCGCCGTGGCGCCTGAGCATCGCGTGGTCGAGGCCCCGGCACGCGTGTTCGATTCGCAGGAGGCCCTGCAGGCCGCCTTCGAAGCGGGCGAGCTGAACCGCGACGTGGTGGCCGTGGTGCGCTTCCAGGGACCCAATGCCAACGGCATGCCCGAACTGCATCGCCTGACGCCCGTGCTCGGTGCGCTGCAGGACGCAGGGCACCGCGTGGCGCTGGTCACGGATGGCCGCATGTCCGGCGCGTCCGGCAAGGTGCCCGCGGTGATCCACATGGGCCCCGAGGCGCTGGCCGGCGGCCCGCTGGCGCGCGTGCGCGACGGCGACCTGGTGCGCATGGACGCCGTTGCCGGCACGCTCGCCTGGCTCGGTGACCCGGCCGAGTTCGCGGCGCGCCCGCTGGCGCCCGCGCCGGCTGACGATTTCGACCGGTTCAGCGTGGGCCGGGGCCTGTTCGGCCTGTTCCGGCGCCACGCGCGCATGGCGGAAGAGGGCGGCAGCGCACTCGACCTGTCCGAGGCGGACGCCACGCCGGCGGCCACTGCGCCCGGAACCGCCACGGCGGCCCATTCCGTCGCACAATAGCCGGGCCAAGGGGCCCGTTTCATCCGATTGACCCGATTCCCCCGGCCGGTGCCAGCCGCCAGCCGGGCACCTGCGCGCCGCGTGCCGGCGCCAGGCTACCGACAAGGATGGGGCAAACCATCCGACACCATGATCGATGGAGCAGACATGATCTATATCCTGATGGGCGTTTCCGGCAGCGGCAAATCCACGGTTGGCGAAATGCTGGCGCAACGCCTGGGCTGCGCGTTCCATGACGCGGACGAGTTCCACAGCGCCGCCAACAAGGCCAAGATGCACGCGGGCATTCCGCTTACCGACGAGGACCGCTGGCCGTGGCTGGCCGCCATGCGTGCGGCCATCGATGCCGCGCGGGCCGAGGGCCGGACCCACGTGTTCACCTGCTCCGCGCTGCGCCAGGTGTATCGCGACCGGCTGACGCCGCCGGACGGCGGCGTGACGTTCGTCTACATGAAGGGCGATGCGTCGGTGATCGGCTCGCGCCTGTCCGCGCGCACGGACCACTTCTTCAACCCGGCTCTGCTGCAGAGCCAGCTCGATACACTGGAGGAGCCCCAGGGCGCGCTCGTGCTCGATATCCGGCAGACGCCGCAGGCGCTGGTGCAGGCCATCCTCGCCGACGGCGAACGCCACCGCGCCGCCGCCTCGCGCTGATCCTCCCGGTGCGCCCGCCTGCCGCAACACTGGCAGGCATCTTGCTTAACCCGTTTCCGTGCCGCGCAAACCGCGGGGACTTGCGGCTTTCGCTGGCACAAGTATGCTGAAAGGGCCAGTCACTCGACAGTCTGTAGAGCCACAAAACAAGGGGCGGCGATTCCGGCGGGAGACCGGCAGGCCAGGCGACCAGGACGCCCCCCAATTTCCACGGAGGGAAGGGCCATCATGGCGGCGCGCTATTTCGACGAGATGCTGGATTGGCGGGATGACGAGAGGAATACCGTCATCCAGGCGGGGCAGGCATTGCAGAGCGGTCTGGTACGGCCGCACTACCGGCAATTCTCGGACTGGCTGGCGCGGCAGTCCGAGAACACCATGGCCAACAAGCGCGCCGAGGCGGACCTGATCTTCCGGCGCGTGGGCATTACGTTCGCGGTCTACGGCGACAAGGACGAATCCAACAGCGGCACCGAGCGAACCATTCCGTTCGACGTGATCCCGCGCATCTTCCCAGCCAGCGAGTGGGCCACCCTGGACAAGGGCCTGCGCCAGCGCGTGGCGGCGCTGAACCGCTTCATCCACGATATCTACCACGGGCAGGACATCATCCGCGCCGGCGTGATCCCGCCGGACCAGATCTACAACAACGCCCAGTACCGCCCCGAGATGCTCGGCGTGGACGTGCCGCGCGACATCTACGCGCACGTGGCCGGGATTGACGTCGTGCGGGCCGGCGAGGGCGAGTTCTACGTGCTGGAAGACAACCTGCGCGTACCCTCGGGCGTGTCGTACATGCTTGAAAACCGCAAGATGATGATGCGCCTGTTCCCGGACCTCTTCGCGCGCAACCGCGTGGCGCCGGTGGCCCACTATCCCGACCTGCTGCTGGACATGCTGCGCGGAGTTTCGCCACAGGCCATTTCCGACCCGACCGTGGTGGTGCTGACGCCGGGCATGTACAACTCGGCGTACTTCGAGCACGCCTTCCTGGCGCAGCAGATGGGCGTGGAACTGGTGGAAGGCAGCGACATGTTCGTCGAGGACGACCATCTCTACATGCGCACCACGCAGGGTCCGCAGCGCATCGACGTGATCTACCGGCGCGTGGACGACGATTTCCTCGATCCGCTGGTGTTCCGGCCCGATTCCTCGCTTGGCGCGGCGGGGCTGCTGTCGGTCTACCGCGCGGGCAACGTGACCATCTGCAATGCGATCGGCACGGGCGTGGCCGACGACAAGTCGATCTACCCGTACGTGCCCGACATGATCCGCTTCTACCTGGGCGAGGAGGCCATCCTCAACAACGTGCCGACCTATATGTGCCGGCGCCCCGACGACCTGCAATACGTGCTCGACAACATGGCGGACCTGGTGGTCAAGGAAACCCATGGCGCGGGCGGCTACGGCATGCTGGTGGGGCCGGCGGCCACGCGCGCGGAGATCGATACCTTCCGGGAGGTGGTGAAGTCGCGGCCGGAGCAGTACATCGCCCAGCCGACGCTGGCGTTGTCCACGTGCCCGACCTATGTCGAAGCGGGCATCGCGCCGCGCCATATCGACCTGCGCCCGTTCGTGCTGTCGGGGCGGGAGGTGCGCATGGTGCCGGGCGGGCTCACGCGCGTGGCACTGCGCGAAGGCTCGCTGGTGGTGAATTCCTCGCAGGGCGGGGGCACCAAGGACACCTGGGTACTGGAGCGCTGAGCCCTCCGCCACCAAGCCGCCAAGACCGCATTGCGAGGAGAACCCCATGCTGAGCCGCACCGCCGACCATCTCTTCTGGATGGCCCGCTATACCGAACGCGCGGAGAACACCGCGCGCATGCTGGACGTCAACTACCAGACCTCGCTGCTGCCGCAGTCCGCCGAAGTGGCGGAGCAGGGCTGGTGGGCCATGCTCGACATCTCGGAGCTGACGCGGGCGTTCGACAACAAGTACGGGCTGCTGACGCGCGACGACGTGATCGATTTCATGGTGCGCGACATGACCAACCCGTCGTCGATCATGAGCTGCCTGCGCGCGGCGCGCGAGAACGCGCGCGCGGTGCGCGGCTCGCTGACCACCGAGGTCTGGGAAACCGTCAACACCACCTGGCTCGATGTGCAGCGCATCATCGCGGACGGCGAACTGCAGGAAGACCCGTCGCGCTTCTTCGAGTGGGTCAAGTTCCGCTCGCACCTGGCGCGCGGGGTGCAGTTCGGCACCATGCTGAAGGACGACGCCTTCCACTTCATGCGCCTGGGCACCTTCCTGGAGCGCGCCGACAACACCGCGCGGATCCTCGACGTCAAGTTCCAGGCGTCGGGCTCGGACGACAGCGATCCCAATCGCGAGCAGAACGATTTCTACCACTGGGCCGCGGTGCTGCGCTCGGTGTCGGGTTTCGAGGTCTATCGCAAGGTCTACCGCGCGGTGATCACGCCGCAGCGCGTGGCCGAACTGCTGATCCTGCGCCCGGACATGCCGCGTTCGCTGGTGTCGAGCATGGACGAGGTAGTGGCCATCCTGGCGCTGGTCGGCAACCAGCAATCGGGGGAGACCGAGCGCCAGGCTGGTAAACTCCACGCCGACCTGAAATATGCCCGCATCGACGACATCTTTGCTGTCGGGCTGCACGCTTTCCTGACCAGCTTCCTGGAGCGCATCGGCGACCTCGGCAACGGCATCAGCCGTGATTTCCTGGTGCCGCTGCTGGCGGCCTAGCTGCCGGACCGGATGCCGCGGAGAGCACGCCATGTGCAGCAGTCGTCGCCGCGGTCTTCCGAACACCGTGAAATACAAGATTCATCACCAGACCGTCTATCACTACGCGGAGCCGGTGCGGCGCAGCGTGCACGAACTGCGGCTGGCGCCGCGCTCGGGCCCGCTGCAGGCCGTTCAGGCCTGGGAACTGCAGGCACCTGGCAACCTTTCCGAGGCCCGCGACGGCTTCGGCAATATCGTCCATAACTTCACCGTCAGCGGGCCGGCCGATACCATCGCCATTACCGCGATCGGAGAGGTGCAGGTCTCGACCGGGCACGATGATGCCGGGCGCGACGGGCATCATGCCTTTCGCGATGCGCCGGCTGCGGGCGAGGCGCGGGTGTCGCCGCTGTACTTTGTCGGCGGCACGCCGCTGACCGCCGCCCCGCCGGAGATGCAGGCATTCGCCGCGCCGTTCCTGGCGGCCGGACATGAAGTGCCGGCGCTGCTGGCACTGGCCGGAGGCATCGCCGATCATGTGCGCTATGCGGCCAACACCACGCACGTTGGCACCTCCGCCGCCGAGGCGTTCCATCTTGGCAGCGGTGTCTGCCAGGACCAGGCGCAGGTGATGGTGGCAGCGTGCCGCGCGTTCGGTATTCCCGCACGCTATGTGAGCGGATACTTCTACGACCCGGCTGCCACCGAACTGGCCAGCCACGCCTGGGCGGATGTCTGTCTGGATGCCGGGCAGGACCTGTGGTGCAGCATCGACGTCACGCATCGCTGTGTGACGGATCAGCGGCACGTGCGACTGGCGGTCGGGCGTGACTACCAGTCCGCGGCACCCGTGCGGGGCATTCTCGAAGGCGGTAGCGGCGAGACCCTGCAGGTGAATATTGCCATCACGCCGCTGGCGGATTGACGGACAGGCGGTGTGGCCCGGGCGCGGTCGTGGTGCCGCTGGCGTGCGGGATGCACCGGTTTGACGCCCGAGCGCGCTGTGCCCGCCGGTGCGCGCGAAATCCGAGCACTGTCTCGAATCTGCCGGCACCGGTCCCGCAGGGTGTCCGCCGGAGGCTAGAATTCCCGCTGCAACCCCGCTCGGTTCCAAGCGACCCCGACAAGACCATGACCTACTGTGTTGCCATGCGGCTAGAAGCCGGCCTGGTGTTCCTTTCCGATTCGCGCACCAACGCCGGTGTCGATGCGATTTCCACCGCGCGCAAGATGACGGTGTTCGAAGAGCCCGGCGACCGCGTGATGGTGCTGCTGACCGCCGGCAACCTGGCCATCAGCCAGTCGGTGCGCCAGTGCCTGGCCGAGGGGCGCGACGAGAAGCGATCGCTGTGGACCGCGCGCGATATGTTCGAGGCCGCTTCCATCGTCGGCGATGCCGTGCGCCAGGTGCACAAGCGCGATGCGCACGCGATGCGCGATGCCGGCATCGAGTTCAACGTCAGCCTGATCTTCGGTGGGCAGATCCGCGGCGAGCGCGTGCGGCTGTTCAATGTCTACGCGGCCGGCAATTTCGTCGAGGCCACGCCCGAGAACTGCTATTTCCAGATCGGCGAAGCCAAGTACGGCAAGCCGATCATCGACCGCGTGGTGCATCCGTCGCTGCCGCTTGGCGAGGCCGCCAAGTGCGCGCTGATCTCGATGGATTCCACGCTCAAGTCGAACATTTCGGTGGGCCTGCCGCTGGACCTGCTGGTCTATGAGGCCGATGCGCTGCGCGTGACGCGCTTCGCCAATATCGACGAAAAGAACGCCTATTTCCGCATGATCCGCGATACCTGGGGGCAGCGTCTGCGCCAGGTGTTCGGCGAGATCAGCGACCCCGAATGGGATGCCGCGCGCGAAGCGGAATTCCCGCTGGCGCGCACGGGCGAGGCCGACAGCTGGGGACAGCCGGTCCGGGCCACGCGCGAGCGTTCGCGCACCCAGGATTGAGCAGGGCTGGCGATGCGCGAGATCATTCACTTTTCCCATGCCAATGGCTTTCCGGTGCCGACGTACCGGAAGCTGTTCGCCGAGCTTGAAGGCGATTTCGAGTTCCGCGCCGTCGAGCGCTACGGGCACCGGCCCGAGTTCCCGGTGACGCTTGGCTGGCCGCACCTGGTCGAGGAACTGCTCGATTCGCTGCAGCGCCAGTACCGCGAGCCGGTGTGGCTGGTGGGGCATTCGCTGGGCGGCTTCCTGTCGCTGATGGCCGCGCTGCGGCGCCCCGAGTGGGTGCGCGGCGTGGTGATGCTCGATTCGCCGATCATCGCCGGCTGGCGCGCGTCGCTGCTGAAGACCGCGCAGTTGCTGGGCATGGACGAGAAGCCGGGCCCGGCCGCGGTGACCAGGAACCGGCGCACGCATTGGCCGGATACCGAGGCGGTGTGGGAGCATTTCCGGTCCAAGCCCAATTTCGCGATCTGGGACCAGGACATGCTGCGCGACTATGCGGTGCATGGGACCGAGCCCACCGGCAAGGACAGCGAGCGGCAGCTGCGCTTCAACCGCGAGGTCGAATACTGGATCTACCGCACCCTGCCGACCAGCCTGGGCCGCAAGGTGGCGCGCGGCGCGCCGGTGCCGGTCGGATTCGTGGCCGGCACGCGCTCGCGCGAGGTGCGGCAATGTGGCCTTGGCGCGACGCGCAAGCTTGTCGGCGAGAACCTGCGCTTCATCGAGGGCGGGCATCTCTACCCGATGGAACGGCCCCGGGAGACGGCGCAACTGATCCGCGAACTGATCGCCGGGATGCGGCGCGAGGGCCGCTGAGCCGCAAGCGGCGAATGCGCCGCAGGCATGCCGCAGACATGCCGCCAATCCGCCGGTGTCACAATTTCCGGGCCTGCGGGGAACGGGGTCTCATGTATAATCCCGATTTCCCCGGCAAGCTCGGTTTATGACCAAATTCGTCTTCGTCACCGGTGGCGTCGTCTCTTCGCTCGGCAAGGGCATCGCTGCTGCCTCGCTCGCGGCCATTCTTGAGTCGCGCGGCCTCAAAGTCACCCTCCTCAAGCTAGATCCCTACATCAACGTCGATCCCGGCACGATGAGCCCCTTCCAGCATGGCGAGGTGTTTGTCACGGAAGACGGTGCGGAAACCGACCTCGATCTCGGCCACTACGAGCGTTTCGTCTCGGCCAAGATGCGCAAGTCGAACAACTTCACCACGGGCCAGATCTACGAATCGGTGATCCGCAAGGAGCGCCGCGGCGAATACCTCGGCAAGACCGTGCAGGTGATCCCGCATATCACCAACGAGATCCAGGCCTTCATCGAGAAGGGCGCCGCTGCCTCGCACGACGGCAAGGCCGACGTGGCGCTGGTGGAAATCGGCGGTACCGTGGGTGACATCGAATCGCTGCCGTTCCTCGAAGCCGCGCGCCAGATGAGCCTGCGCATGGGCCGCAACCGCTGCGCGTTCGTGCACCTGACGCTGGTGCCGTTCATTGCCAGCGCCGGCGAGCTGAAGACCAAGCCGACGCAGCACTCGGTGCAGAAGCTGCGCGAAATCGGCATTTCGCCGACCGCGCTGCTGTGCCGCGCCGACCGCCCGATCCCGGACGACGAGCGCGCCAAGATTTCGCTGTTCGCCAACATCCCGCAGGACGCCGTGATTTCGGTGTGGGATGCCGACAGCATCTACAAGATCCCGCAGATGCTCAACGAGCAGGGCCTGGACCGCCTGATCTGCGAAGAGCTGCGCCTGGACCCGAAGCCGGCCGACCTGTCGATGTGGCAGAAGCTGGTCAACGCGCAGGAAAATCCCGAGCACGAGATCACCATCGGCATGGTCGGCAAGTATGTCGACCTGACCGAGTCGTACAAGTCGCTGATCGAAGCGCTGCGCCACGCCGGCATGCACACCGCCACGCGCGTGAACATCGAGTACATCGATTCCGAGGAACTGGAATCGGGTCACCTCGAAGTGCTGGCCCCGCTGGACGCCATCCTGGTGCCGGGCGGCTTCGGCAAGCGCGGCACGGAAGGCAAGATCCGCGCGATCCAGTACGCCCGCGAGAACAAGATCCCGTACCTGGGCATCTGCCTGGGCATGCAGCTCGCCGTGATCGAGTTTGCCCGTCACGTGGCCGACATGGCCGACGCCAACTCGACCGAGTTCAACGTGGAAACCGAACACCCGGTGGTCGCGCTGATCACGGAGTGGGTGGACCGCGAAGGCCGGGTCGAGCAGCGTTCGGCCGATTCCGACCTGGGCGGCACCATGCGCCTGGGCGCGCAGCGCGTGCCGGTGCGTGAAGGGACCAAGGCGGCGTCGATCTACGGTGCCGAGGTCAACGAGCGTCACCGCCACCGCTACGAGGTCAACAACCACTACGTGCCGACGCTGGAGAATGCCGGCATGGTGATCTCCGCGCGCACGCCGACCGAGAACCTGCCCGAGATGATGGAGCTGCCGGCGTCGATGCACCCGTGGTTCGTCGGCGTGCAGTTCCACCCGGAATTCACCTCCACGCCGCGTGACGGCCATCCGCTGTTCAAGGCCTACGTCGAAGCCGCGCTGGCCGGCCAGCAGCGCAAGGGCGCCTGAAGCCGGGCGCCGAGCAGGAGACTTTGATGAAACTCTGTGGATTCGAGGCTGGCCTCGACAAACCGTTCTTCCTGATCGCCGGCCCGTGCGTGATCGAGTCCGAGCAGATGGCGCTGGATACCGCCGGCGAGCTCAAGGCGATCACCGGCGAGCTGGGCATCCCGTTCATCTACAAGTCGTCGTTCGACAAGGCCAACCGTTCATCGGGCAAGTCGTTCCGCGGCCTGGGGATGGAAAAGGGCCTGGAGATCCTGGCGACCGTGAAGCGCGAGATCGGCGTGCCGGTGCTGACCGACATCCACGAGATCGATGAGATCAAGCCGGTGGCGGCCGTGGTCGACGTGCTGCAGACGCCGGCGTTCCTGTGCCGCCAGACTGATTTCATCCGTGCCTGCGCCCAGAGCGGCAAGCCGGTGAATATCAAGAAGGGCCAGTTCCTGGCGCCGCACGACATGAAGAACGTGATCGACAAGGCCCGCGATGCCGCGCGCGAAGCCGGCCTGCCGGACGACGTCTTCATGGCCTGCGAGCGTGGCGTGTCCTTCGGCTACAACAACCTGGTCTCGGACATGCGCTCGCTAGCGATCATGCGCGAGACCGGCGCCCCGGTAGTGTTCGACGCCACCCACTCGGTGCAGTTGCCGGGCGGGCAGGGCACCAGCTCGGGCGGCCAGCGCGAGTTCGTGCCGGTGCTGTCGCGTGCCGCGGTGGCCACCGGCGTAGCCGGGCTGTTCATGGAAACGCACCCGGACCCGAGCAAGGCCATGTCCGATGGCCCGAACGCGGTGCCGTTGTCGCGCATGAAGGAACTGCTGGCCGTGCTGAAGGACCTCGACACGCTGGTCAAGCGCGCCGGCTTCCTCGAAGACAACTTCGGCTGGCCCGCCTGCGCCTGAGCAGGCCCCGGTTTGTCACCGCCGCTGATCGGGCCGTGACAAACCGTATCGAAAGACAATACAAAACATCCGGAGATACAGCATGGCCGCGGGCTATATCATCGCGTACGTCGACGTGACCGATCCCCAGCAGTACGAGGAATACAAGGTGCTCTCCAGCAAGGCCATGCAGATCCATGGCGCGGAAGTGCTGGTGCGCGGCGGCAAGGCCGAGAACCTTGAAGGGGAGTGGGCGCCGACCCGCGTCGTCGTGCTGAAATTTCCGAGCTTCGAAGCCGCCAGGGCCTTCCATGACGGGGAGGCCTACCGCGCTGCCCGCAAGGCACGCGAACACGCGGCGCGCATGAACATGATCGTGGTGGAGGGCGCGGCCTGAGCCGGCAAGCCCTTTTTTGCCTTTTCCGGGCGCGTGACATCGCCCTGACACACGAGCAGGTTGCAGTAATCAGCAGCAGCAAGAATCAACAGTCAGAGAGGAATTCATGAGTGCAATCGTAGATATCATCGGTCGCGAGGTTCTCGACTCGCGTGGCAATCCCACCGTCGAATGCGACGTGCTGCTGGAATCCGGCGTGATGGGCCGCGCGGCAGTGCCGTCGGGCGCGTCGACCGGTTCGCGCGAAGCCATCGAGCTGCGCGACGGCGACAAGAGCCGCTACCTGGGCAAGGGCGTGCTGAAGGCGGTCGAGCACATCAACACCGAGATCTCCGAAGCCATCATGGGCCTGGACGCTTCCGAGCAGGCCTTCCTGGATCGCACCCTGATCGACCTGGACGGCACCGAGAACAAGAGCCGCCTGGGCGCCAACGCCATGCTGGCCGTGTCGATGGCCGTGGCCAAGGCCGCTGCTGAAGAAGCCGGCCTGCCGCTGTACCGCTATTTCGGCGGTTCGGGCGCGATGCAGATGCCGGTGCCGATGATGAACATCGTCAACGGCGGCGCGCACGCCAACAACAGCCTGGACATCCAGGAATTCATGATCATGCCGGTGTCGGCGACCAGCTTCCGTGAAGCCCTGCGCTGCGGCGCCGAGGTCTTCCACGCGCTGAAGAAGATCCTGGCCGACAAGGGCATGTCCACCGCCGTGGGCGACGAGGGCGGCTTCGCCCCGAACTTCTCGTCCAACGAGGAGTGCCTGAACACCATCGTCCAGGCCGTCGAGAAGGCCGGCTACCGCATGGGCGAAGACGTGCTGCTGGCGCTGGACTGCGCCGCCAGCGAGTTCTACCACGAAGCCGAAGACGTGTACCAGCTCGAAGGCGAAGGCCTGAAGCTGTCGTCGACGCAGTTCGCCGACTACCTGGCCAACCTGTGCGACAAGTTCCCGATCGTGTCGATCGAGGATGGCATGGCCGAAGGCGACTGGGACGGCTGGAAGACGTTGACCGAGAAGCTGGGCACGCGCGTTCAGCTGGTGGGTGACGACCTGTTCGTGACCAACACCAAGATCCTGAAGGAAGGCATCGAGAAGGGCATCGGCAACTCGATCCTCATCAAGATCAACCAGATCGGCACGCTGACCGAGACCTTCGCCGCCATCGAGATGGCCAAGCGCGCCGGCTACACCGCCGTGATCTCGCACCGTTCGGGCGAAACCGAAGACAGCACCATCGCCGACATCGCGGTGGGCACCAACGCCGGCCAGATCAAGACCGGTTCGCTGTCGCGTTCGGACCGTATCTCGAAGTACAACCAGCTGCTGCGCATCGAGGAAGACCTCGGCGATATCGCCAGCTACCCGGGCAAGAGCGCGTTCTACAACCTGCGCTGAACCCAGGCGGGCGCCTGATGCGCGCCTGACGGCGGCGGCACGGACTCTATCCGTGCCGCCGCCGTTTTTGTATCCGGATTTGTATCGAAATCTGGCCGGCATTGCCTTCCGGCCCGAGTTCGCACATCATTGTGCGGAAATTTTCGTCCGCCACGCCTCATGCGCCTGATTTCTTTGCTGTTGTTCGTACTGCTGCTTGCCATCCAGTATCCGCTCTGGCTCGGCAAGGGCGGCTGGCTGCGAGTCTGGGAACTCAACCGGCAGGTGCAGGAGCAGGCCACCCGCAACCAGACGCTGAAGTTGCGCAATGCCAAGCTGGAAGGGGAAGTGAAGGACCTGCAAGACGGCACCGGCGCCATCGAGGAGCGTGCCCGCTATGAACTGGGCATGGTGAAGGACGGCGAGGTGTTCGTACAGTTCGTCGCGCCGGCGCCCAAGGTCAGTGCCACGCCGCCGCTGCCGCCACCGCCGAATTCGGCCGCCGCTACCGGCCGCCACTGAGCGCCTGATCACGCCTGTTGGCAGCCCCATTGCGGGCGGCCTTGCCATGTGTACCGCCAGTATTACCACCCGTAGTACGGGTAGCCGCCCCAGTAGCCGGGCGAACTGACGCTCACGCCACCACCCCAGTGGCCGCCGCCCCAGCCTCCATAGAACAGGTTCCAGCTCGTATTCGGATAGGCGTACGCCGCGCGGTAGGCTGCCTCGGCGGCCTGCTGGCGGCCGATGGCCACCTCCTGGTCGCGCAGGATCTGCTGGTTCAGGGCATCCAGTTGCTGCATCCGTTCGCCGCTGAGCGGCGCGTTGGAAGCCGCATCGGGGGCCAGGCGGGCAGTGGCGGGGGTACCGTTGAGATCGCGCGGCACCGGAGCGGCACAGCCGCCGGCCAGCAGCGCGGCAGCCAGCAAGGCTGGCAGGACAGGCGGGGAGCGGAGGACGCGGGCAACGGGCATGGCGGCGAGGACTGGCGGGAACATCGGGCGCCAGCTTGTCGGAGCCGGCGCCATCGATAACAGCTTAGCTGTTGGACTTGCGCCCCGCAGGGTGGTTCGCACCCGACATACCCGCCGTATCACCGGCCCTGCGGGCCGGTCCCGGATCAGTGATGGTGATGCGCGCCTTCGCCCGCGCCGGTGGCGACATGCGACGGTGTGAACAGCTGGGCGCAGTCCACGGCGTCGAATTCGTAGCGCTGGCCGCAGAAATCGCAGTGGATTTCCACATTCCCGCGCTCGGACACGATGCCGTCGATCTCTTCCTGTCCCAGCGAGTGCAGCATGCCCGCCACCTTGTTGCGCGAGCACGAGCACTGGAAGTGCGGGGTGAGCGGATCGAAGACGCGCAGGCCGGTCGCCTGCAGGTCTTCCCAGAACAGGCGGCGCAGCAGCGTGTCCGGCGTTTCGGCCAGCAGCTCTTGCGCCTTCAGCGTGTTGCCGAGCTGGCAGGCGCGGTCCCAGGTGTCCAGATCCTGGGCACGGCCGTGCCCGGCAAGCGCAGAGCCGGTCTCGCCGACTACCTGCGTGCCGCCGTAGGACGGCAGCTTCTGCAGCAGCATGCCGGCCGCGGCATGGTCATCGGCGGCCAGCCACAGGCGAGTGTCGAGCTGCTCGGAGGCCTGCATGTAGTGCTCCAGCACGGCGCTCATGCTGGCCAGCGGGCCATGGGCGTCAGCCAGCGGCACAATGCCCTGATAGGGCTGCTGGCCCGGCAGCTTGTCCTTCGGGTCGAGCGTGATGGCAAAGCGGCCGTGGCCGTGGACGTTCACAAGTTCGGTCAGCGTGGCGTCGTCGGTGATCCGCGCGTCTTCGGCCAGCTTGGCCGTCGCGCGCATCGACAGGTCGGACAGGCACTCCACCACCAGCATGCGCACCGGGCCGTCGCCATGCAGCTGCATCACGAGCGCACCGTTGAACTTGAGGTTGGCCGACAGCAGCGCGGCGGCAGCCATCATCTCGCCCAGCACGCGCCGCACGGGCTCGGGATAGGCGTGGCGGCTCAGCACTTCGCGCCAGGTGGCTTCCATGCGGACCAGTTCGCCGCGCACGGGGGCCGCGTCGAACAGGAATTTCTGCAGGGTGTCGGTAGTGGTCGTATCGGTCACAATAATCTGTCTGTCAATCGGTTGTAGCGGCCGCGGCGCGTGTCAGTCGATCCGCTTGAGCTGTTGCTTGTACATGGCCTGGCGCGTGGCATAGGTCTCGGCATTGCGATAGAGATTGGCCACGTCCTGGTCGGTCAGTTCGCGCACCACCTTGGCCGGCGCGCCAAGGATCAGCGAGCGATCCGGAAAAACCTTGCCCTCGGTCACCACGGCACCTGCGCCAACCAGGCATTCCTTGCCGATCACCGCGCGGTTCAGCACTACGGCCTGGATGCCGATCAGCGAGCCTTCGCCGACGGTGCAGCCGTGCAGCATGGCCTGGTGGCCAATCGAGACCTTGTCGCCCAGCGTCAGCGGGCAGCCCGGGTCGACGTGCAGCACGGAGCCTTCCTGGATATTGGTGTCCACGCCCACCACGATCGGTTCGTTGTCGCCCCGGATCACGACGCCCGGCCATGCGCTGGCGCGCGACTTCATGGTCACGTTGCCGATGACGGTGGCTTCCGGGGCCACATAAGCGTCCGGGTCGATATTGGGAACGAGTTCGCCGAGCTGGTACAGCGCCATGGAATCTCCTGCACGAAAGTAGTTATCTGGGGATTGCCGCGCGTCTTTAAAGAGCGCCGGGGAGTTGCGGTGCGGTCGGCCAGGTGCGCCGGCACGCCGCACGCGGGGCCGGGCACGCCCGGCGTGGCTCTACAATGGCGGCAGACCGGATTTTACGCCCATGCCAGAGATTTCACCCGCCGCCCGTTTGCCTGATTCTCCACAAACGTTGCGCCGGCAGGCGCTTGACGTGCTTTGCCTCACCGATGCGCGGGACAAGGCCGATGCCGCGCGCGCGCTTTTCCGTGACCTCGCGGAGGCCGACCGCGGCCGTCTGGGCACGGAAGACCACATTGAGGTCGATGCGGCGCTGCCCGCACTGTCTATCCCCGGCCGCCCGCCGCGGCCGGAACTGGTGCCGCCGCAACAGGTCGAGCGTCGTCGCTCCCTGCATACCGATGCCGGCCGCGCCGCCCTGATCCACGCGCTGTGCCATATCGAGTTCAACGCCATCAACCTCGCGCTGGACGCCGTGTGGCGCTTCGCCGGCATGCCGGCGGACTACTATCGCGACTGGCTGCGCGTGGCCGACGAGGAGGCGTTCCATTTCACGCTGCTGGCCGATCATCTCGGCACGCTTGGCTTTGGCTACGGCGATTTTCCCGCCCACAACAGCCTGTGGGAGATGTGCGACCGCACCGCGGGCGACGTGCTGGCGCGCATGGCGCTGGTGCCGCGCACGCTGGAGGCGCGCGGGCTCGATGCCTCGCCCCCGGTGCGCGCGAAGCTGGCGGGGGCCGGTGACCACGCGGCCGCTGCCATCATCGACATCATCCTGCGCGATGAAGTGGGGCACGTGGCCATCGGCAACCATTGGTACCGATGGCTGTGCGCGCAGCGCGGGCTGGATCCCGTATCGACCTATGCCGCGCTGGCGCACCAGCACCGCGCGCCGAAGCTGCGCGGGCCGTTCAACCTCGATGCGCGCCGCGCCGCCGGCTTCGACGAGGACGAGCTGGCGTGGCTGGAGGCCTCGGCGGGTTAGCGCTTGCCGCCCGCACGCTCCTGCTCCAGCAGCCTGAGCACCCGCCGCTGGACCTTCCCGGTAGTCGTCATCGGCAACTGGTCGATGAACTCGATCTTCTTCGGGTACTCGTAAGGCGCGAGCTGGCCGCGTACGTGCTCCTGCAGCGCGGTCACCAGCGCGGCGTCGCTGTCGAATGAGCGCGCCACCGAAGGCGTCAACACGATGAAGGCCTTGACCACCGCGCCGCGCTCGGTGTCCGGCGAGGGCACCACCGCGCAGTTGGACACGGCCGGATGCTTGAGCAGACAGTTCTCGATTTCGCTCGGACCGATGCGGTAGCCCGACGACTTGAACACATCGTCGGCACGGCCCTGGTACCAGAGGTAGCCGTCGGCATCGATGCGGGCCAGGTCGCCGGTGCGGCACCAGCGCAGGCCGTCGCGCTCCACGTATCTCGCGGCCGTGGCGGCTTCGTTCTTCCAGTAGCCGAGGAAGAAGACCGGGTCGCCATGGCCGTGGATGTCGGTGGCGCAGACCGCGATCTCGCCGCCCTCGCCGGGCGCGCACGGCCGGCCTTCGTCATCGATGACCTGGACGCGATGGCCGGGGTAGGGCCGGCCCATCGAACCCGGCCGCGCCGGCCAGCCCAGGCACGCGTCGTCATGCTGTGCCGTGCAGTTGCCGACGATATAGTTGATCTCGGTCTGGCCGAACATCTCGTTGACGACCACGCCCATGGCATCGCGGCACCAGGTGAAGACGGTTTCGCCGACGGCTTCGCCGGCGCTCATCAGTGCGCGCAGCTTCAGTGTGTAGCGCTGCCGCGGCTCGGGGCAGGCCTTCATCATCTGCTTCAGCGCCGTGGGAAAAAGGAAGGTGTTGGTGACGCCGTAGCGTTCCAGTAGCTCGAATGCGCGCTCGGCCGAGAACCGTCCCTGGTAGCCTACGATCGGCTTGCCGAAGTAGAGCGCCGGCATCAGTGCATCCCATAGTCCGCCGGTCCAGGCCCAGTCGGCGGGGCTCCAGAACACGTCATCGCCGTGCGGATACCAGTTCTGCGAGCAGACAAAGCCAGGGAGGTTGCCGATCAGCGCCCGGTGCGGGATCAGTGCGCCTTTGGGCGGACCCGTGGTGCCGCTGGTGTAGATCAGCACGGCGGCTTCGTCGGCCTTGGTCTGCTCGGCCGTGAAGGCCGGCAGCTGCGCGGCCAGCAGGACGTCCCAGTCGTGGTCGCCACGGCCGCGCGCATCGCCGGCGGCGATCACGGTGGCGAGGGTCGGGCATTCCGGTCGCGCGGCGAGCACGTTGTCGATCGAGGTCTCGTCCGCGATCGCCACGACGGATTCGCTATGGCTGATACGGTAAGCGAGCGCCTCCGGCCCGAACAGCATCGACAGCGGTGTGGCGATGGCGCCGAGCTGGGAGACCGCCATGTAGGCGATGGCCGTCTCGATGCGCTGCGGCATCACGATGGCGACGCGGTCGCCGCGCTGTACGCCAAGCGCGCGCAGTGCCGCGGACAGCCGGTTGGCTTCCGCCTGGAGATGCGCAAAGCTGAACGCGTCGCGACGCCCGTCTTCATGCTCGGTATAGACCGCGATGCGGTCGGCGGTTGCCGGGTCGCGTGCCCAGCGGCCGCAGCACGCTTCGGCCAGGTTGAAGTGCGCGGGCACCGCCCAGCGGAAGGTGTCGTAGAGCTCCTCGTAGTCGTCGCGCCGGCTTGCCGGCAGGGCCGCTGCTGCCATGCTGCTGTCTCCTTGTCAGTCTCGCTATAATTCTGCGAACGATCGTTCGATTCTAAGCGGGCTTCCGCGCCGGCTCCCGGGGCCGGGCCAGGCTGGGAAAGTCCGCAACCAGGGGAGACAAATGACAATCAAGGAAACCTCGCGTTCTGAATTTATCACGTTGCGAGGGCTGCGCTACCACGTGCGCCAATGGGGAACACCGGGCGCGCCCAGGCTGTTCATGCTGCATGGCTGGATGGACGTGGCGGCATCGTTCCAGTTCCTGGTGGACTGCCTGGAGCGCGAGTGGCACGTGATCGCGCCCGACTGGCGCGGCTTTGGCGAAAGCGACTGGCCGACGCGCTATCCGGGCACGCAGTCATACTGGTTTGCCGACTACGTTGCCGACCTGGAAGCACTGCTCGACCACTACCAGCCCGAAGGGCAGGTGGACCTGGTGGGGCACAGCATGGGTGCCAACGTGGCCTGCCTGTACGCCGGCATCCGCCCCGGGCGCGTGCGCCGGGTGGTGGATCTCGAGGGCTTTGGCATGACGCAGACACGCGCCGAGCAGGCGCCGAAACGCTATGCGCGCTGGCTCGATGAACTGCGCGAAGGGCCGGAGTTGCGCGCCTACGACGAAGTGGCCGGCGTGGCGGCTCGCCTGCAGAAGACCAATCCGCGCCTGCCGGATGATCGCGCCGCGTTCCTCGCCGAGCACTGGTCGCGCCGCAACCAAGCCGGACGCTGGGAAATCCTCGGTGATCCCGCGCACAAGCTGGTGAATCCGGTGCTGTACCGGCTCGATGAGGTCATGGCGATCTGGGCGCAGGTGAGCGCCCCGGTGCTGCACGTGGAAGCCCGCGACTCGGAGACGCTGCGCCATATCGCACACAAGCAGACGCTTGAGGAATTCCGCGAGCGCTTCCGCGCGTTTCGCGATTTCCGCGAGGCGGTGATCGATGATGCGGGCCACATGCTGCATCATGACCAGCCCGCTGCGGTCGCGGCGCTGATCGAATCGTTCTGCGCCTGAACGCGTGTGCCTCAGGCGTGCGTGAGCTTTTCCTTGAGCGCCGCGTTGTTGCTGGTGTGCACGTGCACCAGCGACTTCTCGGGAAACGCGTAGTGATAGGCCTTGCGCAAGGCCAGCGCGGCCTCGTGGAAGCCTGACAGGATCAGCTTCTGCTTGTTGGCGTAGTAGGCGATGTCGCCGGCGGCGAAGATGCCGCGCCGCGAGCTTTCGTACGTGGTGGTGTCGACCAGGATGCGGCCGGCGCGCATGTCCATGTCCCACTGCGCGATCGGGCCGGGTTCCGAGACCAGTCCGTAAAGCGCCACCAGTTCGTCCACGGGCAGGGTCTGGACGCGGTCGCGGCTGCGGACCTCGATCTCGGAGAGCGCGGCATCGCTGCCATCGCCCGTGGTCTTGAGCGCGCCGAGCATGCCGACGACGAAATCCATCTCGCCGGCCGCCACGGCCGCGCGCATCTCGGCCACGGTGCCGTCGGCGGCGCGGAAGCCTTCGCGCCGGTGCAGCAGGGTGACGCGAGCCGCCACCTTGCGCAGCGCGAGCGCCCAATCCAGCGCGGAATCGCCGCCGCCCGCGACGACCACGCGCTTGCCTGCGAAGCGCGACACATCGCGCACCGCGTAGTGCACATGGCGGTCTTCCAGCCCCGGCGCTTCCGGCAGCGACACGCGCTGCGGCGCAAAGGCGCCGGCACCGGCGCAGACCAGCACGGCGGCAACGTCGAAGCGCTTGCCGGTGTCGGTCGTCACAAGCAGGCGGGCATGGCCGTCGCCCGGCGCGGGCTGTACCTCGGCCACGCTTTCGGCGCGCAGGTTGAAGTGCATCGGGAAGGCGAAGGGCGCGCACTGCTCCAGAAGGCGATCCACCAGGTCCTGGGCCAGACAGCCGGGCACGGCAGGGATGTCGTAGATCGGCTTCTCGGGGTACAGCTCGGTGCATTGGCCGCCGGCGCGATCCAGTACGTCGATCAGCTCGCATTTCAGGCCCAGCACGCCGGCCTGGAATGCGGCGAACAGGCCGACCGGGCCCGCTCCGACGATGAGCACGTCAGTGCTGGTGGTGTCGGCGGCGCCGGGCTGGGCAGTGGTGTTGTCGGTGGACATTGGCTTGGTGCGGCGGGGAATCCAAAACCCGACTATACCGCGCCGCCGGCGCCATGCCGCCGACGCCAGCGTTGCCGGCAAGGGCTTTGCGTGGCGGCGTCGCGCACGGGTCGAGCCAGCCCCAAGGCACATACGGGAGTAGAATAAGCACATGCCCGACCCCCATACACTCAACGCCGACCTGCACTGCCACTCCACCGTGTCCGACGGCATATTGTCGCCACGCGCTGTTGCCGAACGCGCGCATGCCGGCGGCGTGCAGTTGTGGTCGCTCACGGACCATGATGAGGTCGGTGGCCAGGCCGAGGCGCGTGCCGCGGCCGAGGCCCTGGGCATGCGCTATGTCCCGGGCGTCGAGATCTCGGTGACGTGGGCCGGGCAGACCGTGCATATCGTCGGCCTGCGGATCGACCCGTTCTGCCCCGAGCTGATCGATGGCCTCGCCGAGACGCGCTCGGGTCGTGCGCGGCGGGCCCGTGACATCGGCGACGCGCTGGCGAAGGTCGGCATCGAGGGCGCCTATCAGGGCGCGCTCAAGCACGTCGGCAACCCGGACCTGATCTCGCGAACGCATTTCGCCCGCTGGCTCGTGGACCAGGGCTACTGCGCCACGATCGGCGACGTCTTCAGCCAGTACCTGTCCGAGGGGCGGCCGGGCTACGTGGGCCACCGCTGGGCGAAGCTGTCCGAGGCCATTGGCTGGATCCGCGCGGCCGGCGGCATTGCCGTGATGGCCCACCCGGGCCGCTACAACTACACCGATACGCAGCACGACGCGCTGTTCGACGAGTTCACGGCACTGGGCGGTGGCGCGGTCGAGGTGGTGACCGGCAGCCACACGCCGGACCAGTACCGGCGCTACGCCAATGTGGCCAGCCATTATGGCCTGCTGGCATCGCGCGGCTCGGACTTCCATGGCCCCGGCGAGGGGCGCGTGGAACTGGGCGCGCTGCCGCCATTGCCATCCACGGTCACGCCGGTATGGCACGACTGGTAGCCGGCCCAGTCCGCCGGGCTGGCGCGGGTGAAGATGCCTGGCCGCCGGCCGCGAATCCTGTCCAAGTACGCACCTGAGCCCGGCCATGTCACAGTACTTCGAGATCCACCCGCTTAACCCGCAGTCGCGACTCATCAAGCAGGCCGTGCAGATCATCCGCCAGGGCGGGCTGATCGCGCTGCCGACCGATTCCAGCTACGCGCTCGGCTGCCAGCTCGACGACAAGGCGGCCGTGGAGCGCCTGCGCCGGCTGCGCGGCATCGACGACAAGCACCACCTCACGCTGATGTGCAGCGACCTGTCCGAGCTGGGCAGCTTCGCACGCGTCGACAACCGGCAGTACCGTTGGATCAAGGGCGCCACCCCGGGACCGTATGTCTTCATCCTCGAGGCGACCAAGGAAGTGCCGCGCCGGCTGTCGCACCCGGCCCGCAAGACCATCGGCGTGCGCGTGCCCGATCACGCCATCCCGCTGGCGCTGCTGGCCGAAGCCGGCGAACCGCTGCTGACCGCCACGCTGCAGCTGCCCGGCGACGAGGAGCCGATGAACGATCCGTCGGAGATCCGGACCCGGCTCGAAAAACTGCTGGACCTCGTGGTTTGCGGTGGCCCTGCGCCGGCCCAGCCGACGACCGTGATCGACCTGACCGGCGGGGAGCCGGAACTGGTGCGCGCCGGCAGGGGCGATATCGCGCGTTTCGGTCTCTGAATTCCTGCCGCCGCGTGATCCGGCGGCCAGCCTGACCAGTACAATAAGCCTCATGGATTCCTCCCTCATTCAGACCTTTGCCGTCTATGCCCTGCCGGTGCTGTTCGCAATCACGCTGCACGAGGCGTCGCACGGCTACGTGGCCAAGCACTTCGGCGACACCACGGCCTATGCGCTGGGACGCGTCAGCCTGAACCCGGCGCGGCACATCGATCCGATCGGCACCATTGCCGTGCCGCTGCTGCTGTATCTGCTGACGAGCGGACAGTTCGTATTCGGGTATGCAAAGCCGGTACCGGTCGATTTCAGCCGGCTGCGCAACCCGCGCTGGCACGGCATGTGGGTGGCGCTGGCCGGCCCCGCCAGCAATGTCGTGCAGGCTTTCCTGTGGGCGCTGATCGCGATCGGGCTGGCCTGGGGACGTGTGTCCGAGCCGTTCTTCAGTGAAATGGCGCGCGCCGGCGTGCTGGTCAACCTGGTGGTGGCCGCATTCAACCTGTTCCCGATTCCGCCGCTGGACGGCGGCCGCGTGCTGACCGCGCTGCTGCCGCCGCGCGTGGCCTATTCGGTGTCGCGCATCGAGCCGTACGGCATTTTCGTCGTCCTGGCCCTGGTGGCGGCCGGCGTGATCACCTCGGTCTGGATGCGGCCGGTGATCAACCTGCTCAGTTCGGTGGTGGAGCTGATGCTGCGGCCGATCATCATGCTGCTGCAGTAGGGTGCCCGTCCATGCTCGCTCACGCGCCGACCGGCGCTCCGTCTGAATGGGTCACGCGCTGGGCCCATCTCGTGCGCCCGGCTGGCCGGGTACTCGACCTCGCATGCGGCAGTGGCCGGCATGCGCGCTGGTTTGCCGGGCGCGGCCATGCGGTGGTCGGTGTCGATCGCGATGCCGAAGCCGTTGCGGCGCTGCCGGCGCCTGTCGCAGGGCGCGTGGAAGACCTCGAGCAGGGCGCATGGCCGCTTGCCGACGAGGCGCCGTTCGATGCCGTCATCGTCACCAATTACCTCCACCGCCCGCTGTGGACCGATCTGGCCGACGCGCTCGCACCCGGCGGAGTCCTGCTGTATGAGACCTTTGCCAGCGGAAACGAGACCGTCGGCAAGCCTTCGCGGCCAGATTTCCTGCTTCAACCCGGCGAATTGCTGGAAGTGGCGCGCATGCATGGCCTGCGTGTGATCGGCTATGAGGATGGCGTGCTTGAAGTGCCCAGAACGGCGTTTGTGCAACGCCTGTGTGCCGTACGCGAGGTGCCGAAAACGGCGGCTGACAGCGCTCCGCCACGGTACCGGCTGCCGGCCTGAAGTGACGCTCCACCTGTCCGCGAGAATGGCGCTTCACACGTTGATACGCCTGATGTAATCCCTTGTCGGAACATAAGTCGGAGCGGCCGGCGGTTCCGGTACAATCCTGCTATTCGCATCCCGAATTCCCTAACGTTATGACACAGATTACCGGCAGCATTGTTGCCATCGTCACCCCGATGCATGAGGACGGCAGCCTGGACTATCCGGCACTGCGGGCCCTCGTCGACTGGCACGTGGCCGAGGGCACCGATGCCATCGTGATCGTTGGCACCACCGGCGAATCGCCCACCGTCACGGTGGACGAGCACTGCGAACTGATTCGCGTGGCGGTGGAGCAGGCTGGCAAGCGGATTCCCATCATCGCCGGTACCGGCGGCAACTCGACCAATGAAGCCATCGAGCTGACGGCCTTCGCCAAGAAGGTTGGTGCCGATGCCTCGCTGCAGGTCGTGCCGTACTACAACAAGCCGACCCAGGAAGGCATGTACCGGCATTTCCGCACCATCGCCGAGGCGGTGGATCTGCCCGTGATGCTGTACAACGTGCCGGGCCGCACGGTCGCGGACATGAACAACGACACCATCCTGCGCCTGGCGCAGGTGCCTGGCATCGTCGGGGTGAAGGAAGCGACCGGCAACATCGACCGCGCCGCGCAACTGATCAAGGACGCCCCGGAGGGTTTTGCGATCTACAGCGGCGACGATCCCACTGCCGTGGCGCTGATCCTGCTGGGTGGTCAGGGCAATATCTCGGTCACGGCCAACGTGGCGCCGCGCAAGATGCACGAGATGTGCGCGGCCGCGCTCAAGGGCGACGTAGTCACCGCGCGCCGCCTGCACATGGAACTGATCGAGCTGAACCAGGCCATGTTCTGTGAGGCCAACCCGATTCCGGTCAAGTGGGCACTGCAGCAGATGGGCAAGATGGAAGGCGGCATCCGCCTCCCGCTCACGCCGCTGTCCGAGTCCAATCACGAGACCGTGCGCAAGGCACTGGCCGCCGCCGGCCTGCTGCGCTGATTTCCGGCGCACCCGTGCCGCTCTATCAACTAGGATTGCGTGTCAATGAAACTCAAGCTTAACCGCCGTGGCGCGATGCAAGTCCGCCGCGCCGCATTGGTTGTGCCCGTGCTTGCCGCAGGCGTGATCACGGGCTGCAGCAGCATCAATGAAGCGATGCAGCCGGACAAGATCGACTACAAGTCGTCGGCCTCCAAGCGTACCCCGTCACTGGATATCCCGCCGGACCTGACCAAGCTGGAAGGCGATCGCCGCTACTCCGTGCCCGACCAGAGCGGCACGTCGACGCTGTCGAACTACAGCCAGGCGACCAAGACCCGCGAAGCCTCGCCGACCGAAAACGTCCTGCCTTCGGCGCAGGGCGTTCGCATGGAGCGTGACGGCAACCAGCGCTGGCTGGTGATCAGCAACGGCATGCGTGCCGACCAGCTGTGGCAGTCGCTGCGCGGCTTCTGGCAGGAAAGCGGTTTCCTGCTGGTCCAGGATTCCCCTGAGACCGGCATCATGGAAACCGACTGGGCGGAGAACCGCGCCAAGATTCCGCAGGACATTATCCGCAATACCATTGGCAAGGTGTTCGACGGCCTGTACTCGACGTCGGAGCGCGACAAGTTCCGCACGCGTGTCGAGCGCTCGCAGAACGGCACGCTCGAGGTCTTCATCAGCCATCGCGGCGCGCAGGAGCAGCTGACCGGTGTCGACAAGTCGACCACGGTCTGGACGCCGCGTCCGGCCGATCCGGAACTGGAAGCCGAATTCCTCTCGCGCCTGGCACAACGCCTGGGCGTGCAGAAGGAGCAGGCCAACCAGATGGCAAAGAACCCGGCGCCGGCTGGCAGCAGCGCAGCGGCGGGCGCCGCCGCAGCAGCCACCGGCGCGGCGGCAGCTGGTGCGGCCGCCGCGGGCGACGCTTCCTCGGCAGCCGGCAAGTCCTACCTGGCGCAGGTCAACGGCGCTCCGGCGCTGCAGTTGCCCGAGCCGTTCGACCGTGCCTGGCGTGCTGTAGGCCTGTCGCTCGATCGCGTGAACTTCACCGTGGAAGACCGCGACCGCGCCCAGGGCCTGTACTACGTGCGCTATGTCGATCCGCGTACCAGCGTCGACAGCCGTGGCTTCTTCTCCAAGCTGTTCACCAAGCCGGATGATCCGAAGACTGCCAAGAAGTATCGCGTGGCGCTCAAGGGCACCGGATCGGGCACGCTCGTGACGGTGCTCAACGAAGCTGGCCAGCCGGAGAACGGCGAAGTCGGCAAGCGCATCCTCTCGCTGCTCGACGAGCAACTCCACTGACGGCTCGCGTGCAGACGGATCGAACGGGCCATCCGGCCCGGTTTGCACGGCATGCAATGAGGCGGGCGCAGGCATGATGCGCTTTGCCTTTCTTGGCAGCGGCAGCGAGGGCAACTCGCTGCTGGTCGAATCCCGCGAAGGAACCACCACCCGTATCCTGCTGGACTGCGGCTTCGGCATCCGCGAGACCGCCAGGCGCCTCGAGCGCCTGGGCGTCACGCCGGACCAGCTCGACGCCGTGCTGGTGACGCACGAGCACGGCGATCATGTTGGCTCTGCCTATGCTTTCGCGGCGCGTCATGGCCTGACCGTACACACCAGTCATGGCACATGGCTGGCGACCTGCCATTTGCGGGGCGCCAACGCGGCCGATGTCCGTGTCTGTGCCGCCGACCATGTCTTCAGCATCGGCGGCCTACAGGTGTTGCCCTATACCGTGCCACACGATGCGCGCGAGCCCTTGCAGTTTGTCCTGTCCGACGGGGAGGCCCGTCTTGGTGTGTTGACCGATATCGGCATGGAAACGCCTTATGTCACGGCGCGCCTGTCGGGTGTCGATTCGCTGGTGCTCGAATGCAACCACGACCGCGAGATGCTGCGCAATTCGGTCTACCCGGCTTCACTCAAGCGACGCATTGGCGGCGACTTCGGTCATCTGGCCAATGAGGTCGCAGCCAGCATCCTTGCGCAGGTGGCCCATGGCGGACTGAACCGCGTGGTCGCGGCGCACCTCAGCAAGCAGAACAATACGGTGGAACTGGCCACGGCCGCGTTGGCATCGGCACTCGGCGCCTTGCCGTCGGACGTGCTGGTGGCGGATCAGGAGGCGGGGCTGGACTGGCAGTCAGTCCGCGGATGAGGTGCCGCTGCAAGCGGCGCAGAAACAAAAAAACCGACCCGAAGGTCGGTTTTTTTGTTGGTACGAAGCAATTACTGCTTGGCAGCCGGGGCCGAAGCATCAGCAGCCGCAGCCGAGGCTTCTGCAGCCGGGGCCGATGCTTCTGCAGCCGGAGCGGCCGGGGCTTCAGCGGCGGGAGCCGAAGCTTCAGCGGCGGGGGCAGCAGCAGCCGGAGCGGCGGTGTCAGCGGCCGGAGCGGCAGCTTCTTCCTTCTTGCCGCAAGCGGCGAGAGCAACAGCGGCCAGCAGCGATGCGATCAGGAGAGACTTCTTCATTGTTCGTCCTTTAACTTGTAATAACCAAAAAAACAGGCGATGAATAATTACCGGTAATTATCGCTCTTGAACTGCAAAATAGAGGCTCTCCCGGTGCCGACAAAATGCAGTGGTACACAGTACTAGCCAGCCGACGATTATATCCGCGTTTTCCCGGCTTGTGTAGCGTCGAAATTTACGGAATTGCAATGTTACGCATTATTACAGTGCCGCCGGTGACAACTGCAGCCAGCCCTCCAGCGTCCAGTGATGGAACGTGTCGAGCAGGTCAGGCAGTTCTGCGCATGCCTTGATTTCCGCAGCGGAGAGTTGCCGATAATCGGCCAGCCTGTGCAGCCAGCGTGCCAGTTCGGGCGGCGGCTCATAAGCTTCGCCGTTCAGGAAGAAATGCGTGCCGTCATAGAGAGCAATCGAGCCGGGGGCCAATACGACCCCGTGCGTGCGCGCGAGCTTTGCGTACTGGCGCATCGGGATATCGGGCACTTCCGCGAACTCGACCGTAGGCTTGGGTTCGGACAGGTAGGTGCCGAGGAATTCCGACACCATCGCGCTGTTCCATTGCAGGGCCTTGAGACGCTGCGCGACAGCCTTTGCCATGCCCGCGGGCAAATGCGCGGGATTCTTTGCGGCGCGCTCGCCGGGGTCCGCATAGCGGCCGCCGAGGTCTTCGTTGTCTTCCACCGTTTCGGAAAGCCAGGCCAGGAAATGACCCGCGAGCTCGCGATAGGCGGGGGCGCGGAAGCCGATCGAGCAGGTCATGCATTCGCCTTCGGCAGTGCCATCGTGTGCGTACTGCGGCGGCAGGTAGAGCATGTCGCCGGGTTCCAGTACCCATTCCTCTTCGGCGCTGAAGTCGGCCAGGATCTTCAGCGGAAGGTTCGGCAGCAGGTCGAGCTTCGTCTGCGACGAGATGCGCCAGCGGCGCCGGCCCGAAACCTGCAGCAGGAACACGTCGTAGGAATCAAAGTGCGGGCCGACGCCGCCGCCGTCGGTGGCGTAGCTGATCATCAGGTCGTCCAGGCGGGCGTCGGGCACGAAGCGGAACTGGCCCATCAGGTCCGCGGCGGCCGTGTCATGGAGGTTGACACCCTGCACCAGCAGGGTCCACTGTTTCGCCTTGAGGGACGGCAGGTTTTCGGCGGCAAAGGGACCTTGTTCGAGCTTCCATCTGTTGCGAAAGTGCGTCACCAGGCGCGACTCGACTTCGTTCCGGTCGGCCAGTGACAAAAGCGCCTCGCGCGACACAGGCGGCACGATTCCAGGAAACGCCTGTCGAATCAGGAGCGGTTTGCGTTGCCAGATATCACGCATGAATGCAGCGGGCGTCATGCCACCGAGAAGGCCGAGCGGTGCATCCGGATCGACGGGGCCAGGTGGTAGAGCGTGCGCGTATAATGCGGAATCGTTCATGGAGTCAAGAATTGAAAATCGCTAAGAACACGGTGGTGTCCGTGATGTACAAGCTGTCGGATACGCAAGGCAATCTGATCGAGGAATCGGATGAGGCCATGGTCTACTTGCACGGCGGCTATGATGGCACGTTCCCCAAGATCGAGGAAGCACTCGACGGCCACGACACTGGCTTCGAAACCCAGTTGCAGCTGGAGCCCGAAGACGCGTTTGGCGACTATGACGCCGACCTCGTCAAGGTCGAGCCGCGCGACCGTTTCCCCGAGCCGCTCGAAGTCGGCATGCAGTTCGAAGGCATGCCCGAAGATGGCGATGACGAAGACTCCGTCATCTACACCGTGACCGACGTGGCCGAAGACAAGGTGGTGCTCGACGGCAACCATCCGTTGGCCGGCATGGCGCTGCGCTTCTGGCTGAAGGTGTCGGAAGTGCGTGAAGCCACGGCCGAGGAAATCGAGCATGGCCATGCGCACGGCGCCTCGGGTGTCGAAGTGGTTGACGAAGACGAGGACGACACGCCGCGCACGCTGCACTGACGCCTTGCAGTCTTGATCTCAGCAAAAGAGCCGGATATTCCGGCTCTTTTTGCATTTGAGAGGCTAGCCGGCTAGCTGCCGACCCCATCCTTCAGCACCACCGCGAAAGGCGAGGACGCCTGCGGCGTCACGATCAGCTCAGTCCACTGTGCTGCCGTGCCGGCCGGCAACGCGACGCGCATGAAGCTCGCTATCGGCTTGCCTGCCGCGTCGCGCAGCGGCTTGTCGGTGTAGAAGCCATTGCTGCCGGCATGAACGAGCAGCACCTGCCCGCGGTAGCGTCCGGCGAGTTCGCGCAATTGCCGCTTGAACTCCAGGTAGCCGTCACGCGGGCGGCGGCGCATGAAGCCGTCGAGCAACGTCGGCTTGCCGCGTTTTTCCCAGCCGTTGCCGAACTGCGGATCGCCATGCGCGATGATGACGATGCCGGTCATGCCGCGCTGCTGCGCGAGCGAAAACGCGCGCGCCAGCCACTGGTGGTTGGCTTCGCGCCGGTCCTCGAACTCGCCGTTGCGGCCCCCTTCGCTGCGGTAGTGGTTGTTGTCGCCGGGAAGGTTCAGGCCGACCAGCAGGACGTTGCCGAAGCTGAGCCGCACGTTTTCGCGGAAGCTGCGGAACATTGCCTGGTCAGACTGCCGCACCACGGGGCGCGGATGCTTGCCGAGCGTGGCGTCTTCCGGGAAGAACAATTCGCGCAGGCGGTTGAGCCGCTCCACGGCATCGAAGTTGCCATTGACCGGCTGGTGGCATTCCGCCCAGTCGGTTTCGCCCGGCACATACAGCAGTGGCAGCGGCGACTGGTCGAGCAGGTGTTGCCTGGCCTGCAGGACCGCATCGCCGCATGACTCCGTATCGCCCTTGATGCCGCCCGCGTGGACCACCAGGTCGAGCTTGCGCTCGGCCAGATGGTCGAGCAGGGTGGCCACGCGCTCTTCGGCGGCCGGCCATTGCGGCAGGTCCGACAGCAATGCGATGCGGATGGTCGCTGGCGGGGGCGCAGGCTTGCCTGCGCGGCGCACCGGTTCCGCGGCGGACACCGACATGGCCGTCAGCAAAGGCAGCAAGGCGGCAAGCACGAAAGGCCGGCCGCGCGGCCGGCTGCCCGAAGCGTTCATGCGGCGTCGACAGCCTCGTCCGCCAGCATCTTGAGCCGGTAGAGCGCGTCCAGGGCAGCCCGTGGCGTGAGGCTGTCGGGATCCAGGTCTGCGAGTGCGTCCAGCACGGCGGCCTGCTCCGGTGGCAGCGTGCCAGCGCGCACGCCGGTTGCGGCGGTGGCGTGTTCGTCCTCGTCGCTGATATCCGGAGTCGGCGGCGGGGCAAACAGGTCCAGCTGCGGGGTAGGCGTGGCCTCGGCCGACTGCTGCTCGAGCCATGCCAGGTGCTTGCGCGCCGCGCGGATCACGGGCTGAGGCACGCCGGCGAGTTGAGCGACCTGCAGGCCGTAGCTCTGGCTGGCCGGGCCGTCCTGCACGGCATGCAGGAAGACGATACCGTCGCCATGCTCCACGGCCGAGAGATGCACGTTGGCCGCCTGTGGGAATTCCTGCGGCAGTTGCGTGAGCTCGAAATAGTGGGTGGCAAACAGTGTGTGGCTGCGGTTGTGCGACAGCAGGTGACGCGCGATGGCCCATGCCAGCGCCAGCCCGTCGAAGGTCGAGGTACCGCGGCCGATCTCGTCCATCAGCACCAGGCTGGCAGGCGTGGCATGGTGCAGTATGCCTGCCGCCTCGGTCATCTCGACCATGAACGTGGAGCGCCCGCCGGCCAGGTCGTCTGCCGCGCCGATGCGCGTGAAGATCCGGTCCACCGGGCCGATCACGGCACGCCGGGCCGGCACGTAGGCACCCACGCAGGCGAGCAGTACGATCAGCGCGGTCTGGCGCATGAAGGTCGACTTGCCGCCCATGTTCGGACCGGTGATCAGCAGGAGCTTGCGCGCCTCGTTAAGCTGGCAGTCGTTGGCGATGAAGGGCACCGATTCAGCGGCAAGCTGGCCTTCCACCACCGGGTGGCGGCCCTGCACGATGTCGATCACGTTCTCGGAAACACGCTCGGGGCATGACCAGTCCAGCGTCTGGGCGCGCTCGGCCAGGGCCGCGAGCACGTCAAGACGCGCCAGCGCGCCGGCCACGCGCTGGAGCTCCCCGATATGCGGCAGCAGCGCCTGGAGCAGGCCGTCATAGAGCTGCTTCTCGCGTGCCAGCGCACGGTCCTGCGCCGACAGCGCCTTGTCCTCGAAGGCCTTCAGTTCAGGCGTGATGTAGCGCTCGGCATTCTTCAGCGTCTGCCGCCGGCGGTAGTCGTCCGGCACCTTGTCGGCCTGGCCGTTGGTGACTTCGATGTAGAAGCCGTGCACGCGGTTGTATTCCACGCGCAGGTTGGCGATGCCCGTGCGCGTGCGCTCGCGGGCTTCCAGGTCGACCAGGAACTGGCCGCAGTTTTCCGAGATATCGCGCAGCTCATCCAGTTCGGCGTCGTAACCGCGCGCGATCACGCCGCCGTCACGGATGACCGTGGCGGGCTCCTCGGCGACAGAGGAGACCAGCAGGTCCAGGCAGGCCTGCGGCACGCCAAGCTCGGCCAGCGTCAGCGACAGCAGCGAGCTGTCAGGCTCGGCCGGGAGGCAGGCTCGCACGTGGGGCAGCGCGCGCAGCGTATCGCGCAGCGACGACAGGTCGCGCGGGCGCGCGTTCAGCAGCGCCAGGCGCGAGGTGATGCGCTCCACGTCGGCCAGCTTGCGCAGCCCGCTGCGCAGGTCCTCGATGCCGTGGTCGATCAGTGCGCCGATGGCCTGCTGGCGTGCCCGCGGCAGGGCCGGATCGCGCAGCGGATGATGCAGCCAGTGACGCAGTGCACGGCTGCCCATGGTGGTGGCGCAGGTGTCGAGCAGCGAGAACAACGTGGGCGATTCGCCGCCGCGCAACGTTTCGGTCAACTCCAGGTTGCGGCGCGTGGCGGAGTCCAGTCCGACGAATTCCGATTCCCGTTCGACCTTGATTTCGCGTACATGTCGCAGCGACTGGCCTTGCGTGGTTGCTGCATAGTTCAGCAGCGCCCCTGCCGCGCCGATCGCAGCGCCCAGGCCGGCGCAGCCGAACGGTTCCAGGCTGGCCACGCCAAGTTGCTCCAGCAGGCGGCGCGTAGCGGCGTCCTGGTCGAAATGCCACTCCGGCAGGCGCGTGCGCGCGCACGCAACGGCCGGCAGTTCGATGCCGTCCGCATAGAGCAGTTCGGCCGGGCGGATGCGTTCGAGTTCGCGCGCCAGCTGCGCCGCTTCGCATTCCATCAGCCGCAGTTCGCCGCTCGCCAGGTTGAGCCAGGCCAGGCCCGTCTTGCTGACGCCGCGGCGCGTGGTCTGCTGGTGCACGGCCATCAGGAAGGTATCGATCTTGTCCGGCAGCAGCGCGGCATCGGTCAGCGTGCCCGGCGTGACGATGCGAACCACCTTGCGCTCGACCGGCCCCTTGCTCGCGGCCGGATCGCCGATCTGTTCGCAGATCGCCACGGATTCGCCAAGCTTGACCAGCTTGGCGAGGTACTGGTCCGCGGAGTGGAATGGAATCCCGGCCATGCGGATCGGCACCCCGTTCGAGCTGCCACGCGCGGTCAGCGTGATGTCGAGCAAGCGCGCGGCTTTTTCGGCGTCGTCGTGGAACAGCTCATAGAAATCGCCCATCCGGTAGAAGAGGAGGGTTTCCGGATGGTCCGCCTTGATGCGTAAATATTGCTGCATCATGGGCGTGTGCTTCTCCGCAAGGGGTTTTGCAACTTCCTGATTCACTTCGATTTTCTCCTGCATTCCCTTGTCTGGCATGGCCTTGCGGCAACTCGGGCAACGCCTTGCGCACAGCGTTGCGGGTCGTTGCCGTCTCTTCGTCGGCATGTGATTCCGCGGCGTGCGGATGCGGCCCGGTTTGTGTCCGGGCGGCCAAAGCAGGGAGTTTACCGCAGGCGGGCTTGTGGCCGCAGTGGGCGAGGCGGGGAAATCGTGGTGAGGACCGGCATGGCGGCCGCCATGCCGGAGTCCGCCGTGGAAACCGGCGGCGGGAAGGGCGCTGATGCGGTATCAGCGGAACACGAGCACGGGGACCGCGCTGTGCGTCAGGACCTTCTGTGTCTCGCTGCCGAGCAGCAGGCCGGCTATACCGCTGCGACCATGCGAGGCCATGAAGATGACGTCGCAGCCGAGATCCTGCGCACTGTTGATGATCCCGCGGAACGGCGCGGCGGCCGTGGAGACGTGGCCGGTGCACGGCACGCCGGCCAATGCCGCGGCGGCCTCGACGCGCGACAGTTCCTGCCTGGCGGCAGCCTCGACACGTTGCTTGAATACGTCCCGCATTTCGTGGCTGGAATCGGTCGACAGGACGTAGGGATATTCTTCCACGCACATATAGGGCGTCAGCCGGGCGCCGGTCGCGCGCGCGAACTCGATGGCGGCGGAAACTGCCTTGTGCGAAAGATCGGAGCCATCAACCGGGAGCAGGACGTGCTTGAACATGGATTGCCTTTCAAAGACGGAAGGGTAAGAGGGATGGGTGGTCAGTTGGCGATCGCGCGTCCGACGATCAGCGGATCGGGCTGTCCGATCGCGGTGGTGTCGCGGTTGGCGTAAGGGAAGCGGGAAAGGATGAAGCGCAGCGCGTTCAGTCGTGCCCGCTTCTTGCAGTCGGAACGGATGATCGTCCAGGGCGCGTCGGCCGTGTCCGTATGCGCGAACATCGCTTCCTTGGCGCGGGTGTAGGCTTCCCACTTGTCGAGCGAGGCGATGTCGACCGGACTCAGCTTCCATTGCTTGAGCGGATGGACTTCGCGCTCCTTGAAGCGCCGGCGCTGCTCGTGCCGGCTGACCGAGAACCAGAACTTGAACAGGTGGATCCCGCTGCGGACCAGGTGGCGCTCGAATTCGGGCGCCTGCTGCAGGAAGTCCTGGTACTGCTGCGGCGAGCAGAAGCCCATCACGTGCTCGACGCCGGCGCGGTTGTACCACGAGCGGTCGAACAGCACGATTTCGCCGGCCGATGGCAGGTGCTGCACGTAGCGCTGGAAGTACCACTGGCCGCGCTCCGATTCGGTCGGCTTCTCGAGTGCCACCACGCGGGCGCCGCGCGGATTCATGTGTTCCATGAAGCGTTTGATGGTGCCGCCCTTGCCGGCCGCGTCGCGGCCTTCGAATACGATCACCACGCGCTGGCCGGTCTCGCGCACCCAGGCCTGCAGCTTCAGGAGTTCCACCTGCAGGCGGTACTTCTGCTTCTCGTAATTGCGGCGCGACATCAGGTTCTGGTACGGATAGGCACCTTCGCGCCAGCCGGCCGAGAGTTCCTCGTCGGGGTGCCGTTTCCTGCCGGACTGCCAGGCGCCGGGATCGCCTTCGAGGATCAGGCTGCGCAACTGCCCGGCCTCGTCTGGCGACAGCCCGTCCATCAGGGTGCGGATGGCGTCGAGCACGCCGTCGTTATCCTGCTGGGACATGACGTCCTGCAGGCTGCTGGCCGCGAGCTGGACGGCCGCGTCGACGGCATCGTTCACTTCATTGCGTTCGGCCGAGCGGGCGGTATTGGTGGGCAGCACGTCGCCGCGGGCGGCGGCGCGGACTGCGCCGGGCGAGGTGTCGTTGTGGAGGGTTCCTGCCATGTCAGGCGTGCGCCTTGCGCAGGATGGCGTAGAGCTGATCCTTGAGCTGGAGCTTTTCCTTCTTGAGGCGTTCGATCTCCAGCGGAGTGCCGGGCACGATGCCGGCTTCCATGTTGCGGATTTCCTGGTCGAGCTGATTGTGCCGGGTGAACAGCCGCGCGAAATGGGCGTCCTGGGTCTTCAGCAGCGAAATCTGGTCGCGGTACTCGGGGAACATACTGGCCTCCTCAAAAAGGTGCATCAACATGCCTATTCTGAGGAACCTGGGGGGCGATGGTCTTGACCTGGATCATCGCGGCCCTGACGTTGCCGGCCGGGCGCAAAAACAAAAACGCCCGCCGGGCTGGCGGGCGTCTGGCAGGCGGAACGCGCTCAGATCGTGGCGGGCCTGGCGTTGTCGAGCGAGTACGGGGACAGCAGGCGGACCATCTGGGCAAACGCCTTCGGGTTGCCTGCCAGGACTTCGCCTTGCTCCAACTGGCGCGCTTCGCCGGCATAGTTGCCGACCAGGCCGCCCGATTCGGAGATCAGCAGCATGCCGGCGGCCATATCCCACGGCTTCAGGCCGCTTTCGAAGAAGCCGTCCAGGCGGCCGCAGGCCACGTAGGCCAGATCCAGCGCGGCGGCGCCCGGGCGGCGCAGGCCGGCGCAGCTGCGCGTCATCAGCGCGAAGATCTCCAGGTACTCTTCCACGCCCTCCAGGTCGCGGAACGGGAAGCCGGTGCCGATCAGGCAGTCGGCCAGCTTGTCGCGGCGCGTTACGCGGATGCGGCGGTTGTTCAGGAACGCGCCGGCGCCCTTGGAAGCGGTGAACAGCTCGTCGCGGGTCGGATCATAGACCACTGCCTGCGTCGGCACGCCGCGATGCAGCTGGGCAATGGATACCGCGTACTGAGGGAAGCCGTGGATGAAGTTGGTGGTGCCGTCGAGCGGATCGATGACCCAGGTGTACTCGTGGTTGTCTTCGCCCTCGGCCCAGGACTGGCCGGACTCTTCCGCTAGAATGGCGTGTTCGGGGTAGGCCGTGCGGATGATCTCGATGATGGCCGCTTCGGCAGCCTTGTCGACCTCGGTCACGAAATCGTTGTGTTGCTTGCGCGAGACGCGCACCAGATCGACGTCGATCGACGCGCGGTTGATGATGGAACCTGCCTTGCGGGCCGCCTTGATGGCGATATTGAGCATCGGATGCATGAATCTCTCCAGGCCGGCCGGAACCTCGCGGCGGCGCGAACAGATTCGCGCACCGAGCCCCCGGCAGCTGACAACACAACGAATTGTAGAAGAACGTGGGGCGTCGCCATATGTGCCGCAAGCTTCTCGCGAGCAGGCAAAATATCGGCGCCGCGCCAAAAATGAAGCTGAATTGTATATGAATCCGGCAAACGACACGAGCCAGGCCGTCGGAACGGCCACAGCGACCACGCCCGCGGACGGGATGTTCGCCCGCGTGCGCTTTGTATTGGTGGAGACCAGCCACCCCGGCAATGTCGGCTCGGTGGCGCGCGCCATCAAGACCATGGGCTTCGGCAGCCTGGTGCTGGTTTCGCCACGCGAGCCGGCCGTGCGTGAACATCCGGACGCGGTGGCCATGGCCAGCGGCGCCGATGACGTGCTGGCCGGCGCGGTGATCGTCGACAGCATCGAGGCCGCGCTGGAGGGTGCCACGCAGACCGTGGCCATGACCGCGCGACAGCGCGAGTTCGGCCCGCCGCGCGTGCTGCCGCGCGACGCCGCTGCGCGCGGCGCCGCAGCACTGGCCACGCGCGCCGAAGACGAAGTCGCGTTCGTGTTCGGCAACGAGCGCTATGGCCTGCCCAACGAAGTCGTCGAGCGCTGCGCGGCGGTGACGCATATCCCGGCCAATCCCGCCTATACCTCGCTCAACCTGGCCCAGGCGGTGCAGCTCATCGCGTACGAGATGCGCCTGGCGTTGCTGGATCGCGTGCAAGGCGCGCCGGACGACAGTGGCAATATCGGCTATGCTGGTGAGCCGGCAACGGCGGAGCAGGTCGAATCGATGTTCGGACACCTGCAGCAGGGGCTGGAAGCGATCGGCTTCCTCGATCCCGGCAATCCGCGCAAGCTGATGTCGCGCCTGCGGCGTCTGCTGGCCCGTGCGGGGCTGGAGCGCGAGGAAGTGAATATCCTGCGCGGTATTGCCAAGCACATGCTGGTGGCGGTGCGAAAGAGTACCGGCAAGCCAGAGCAATCCGGGCCGGCAGCGCCGTCCCGGCAAGAGGAGCACTGAACGGTGGCGCACAACCCGGCCCAGGTCCCGCATTTTCCCGCAGCGATGCGCCATGGCGCGCGCAGTCCGGGGGCTGGCCGCGTGCAGCTGTCCGGGCGATGTTGAACACGCGTCGAAGCCAATGACCCTGGCGGCATCGGGGCAGCAAATCTCTTACACTCCCTGATCCCGTTTTCACCGGCCAATGACCCCGCCGGCGACCGAGCCCACGGCAGATGCCGTCGTGGCCGGCGCACGGCGCGGCAACACGACACGACCAAGATGTTCTCTCGCCTGAAGGAAGATATCGACACCATCATGCTGCGCGATCCCGCCGCGCGCAGCCGCCTTGAAGTCCTGACCTGCTATCCCGGCCTGCATGCCGTGGTGTTCCACCGCTTTGCCCATACCTGCTGGAATGCCGGATTCCACTGGCTCGGGCGCTGGATCTCGCATTGGTCGCGCTTTCTCACCGGCATCGAGATTCACCCGGCGGTCAAGCTGGGCCGCCGCGTCTTTATCGACCACGGCATGGGCGTGGTGATCGGCGAAACCGCGGAGATCGGCGACGACTGCACCATCTACCAGGGCGTGACCCTGGGCGGCACGTCGCTGTACAAGGGGCAGAAGCGCCATCCGACGCTGGGCGCCAATGTGGTGGTGAGTGCCGGTGCGAAGGTGCTCGGCGGCTTCGAGGTGGGCGCTGGGGCGCGCGTCGGCTCCAATGCCGTCGTGCTCAAGCCCGTGCCGCCTGGCGCGACAGCCGTGGGCGTGCCGGCCCGCATCATCCTGGCTGATGCGCCCACATCGCAGCAAGGCGCGAAGCAGGAGTTCTCCGCGTATGGCATCACGCCCAACGCGGATGATCCGGTCTCGCTCGCGCTCAAGGGCCTGATCGACAATGCGGCCAAGCAGAACGATCGCGTCGAGGCCGTGCTGGCCGCGCTGGATCGGTTGGGCGAGCACCTGGAGAACACGCCGAACGACCGCTTCGACGCGAGCGAACTGCGCAGGTTGATGAAGTAAGCGCGGAAGCGGGAAGACGGAATCGGGAAGACAATAAGGGGCAGCCTGGGCTGCCCCTTATGCTGTCTGCGGTAGCAGCTGGAAGCCGCCCTCGTCCAGTTGCAGCACCGCGGCGCGCGGATGGCTGCCGTCGAGGTCCCAGTCGGTCAGCACCCAGCGCACGCTCGAGACGTCCTGGTGTCGGGCGGGTCGGTGCGTGTGGCCATGCACAAGCAGCCGCGCATCGCAGGCTTCAAGGAGTGCCGTCACCGCGGCCGGCGTGGCATCGCCGTATACGACCTGGGTCGGCAGGCCCTGCTCGAGCTGGCGCAGGCGTCCGGCTTCGCTGTCGGCGCGCAGGCGCCGCGCCACCGCCAGCCGTGCCGACAGCGGCAGGGCCAGGAACACTCGCTGCACCCAGGGCTTGCGGGTCCAGCGTCGAAAGCGGTTGTAGCGCTCGTCATCGGTGCACAGCATGTCGCCGTGGCTCAGCACGACGCGCTGGCCGGCGCAGAGAATGACAGTCGGGTCGGGCAGCAAGGTTACGCCCGCAGCGCTGGCAAAGCGCTTGCCCAACAGGAAGTCGCGGTTGCCGTGCATCAGGTAGACCGGCACGCCGCGCCCGGCCAGCGCGCGCAGCGCCATCGCCACCTGCGTGGCAAACGGGGAGCTGGTCTCTTCGTCTCCGACCCAGAACTCGAAGAAGTCGCCCAGGATGAAGAGCGTGCGGGCCTCTTTGGCGGCGCGCTCCAGCACGCGCTCGAACGCGGCCAGCGTGCGGGGCATGCCCGGGGTCAGGTGCAGGTCGGAAATGAACCACGCCGGCGCCTGTACCTCGAGGGGACCGGCCACCGGCGTGGTGGGGATTGCGGTCATGCGCGCGGCCCGAACGGTGTGGTTGCCGGCAGGAGAGGCTGCATGAAGCCGCAATCGTGAGGCATGGGTCGCGTACTTACTCGACGACCACGGCCTTTTCGATCACCACGTCTTCCAGCGGCACGTCCTGGTGGAAGCCCGAGCTGCCGGTGCGCACGCCCTTGATCTGCTCGACCACGTCGGTGCCTTCGACGACCTTGCCGAACACGGCATAGCCGAAACCCTGCGGCGTCGGCGAGCTGAAGTTCAGGAAGTCGTTGTCGACCACGTTGATGAAGAACTGGGCCGTGGCGGAGTGGGGCGCATTGGTGCGCGCCATGGCCACGGTGTACTTGTCGTTCTTCAGGCCGTTGCCGGCTTCGTTCTCGATCGGGGCGTCGGTGCCCTTTTGCTTCATGCCGGGTTCGAAGCCGCCGCACTGGATCATGAAGTTCTTGATCACGCGATGGAAGATGGTGTTGTCATAGTGGCCCTTGCGGACGTACGACAGGAAGTTCTCGACCGTCTTCGGAGCCTTCTCGGCGTCGAGTTCGATGGTGATGAGACCCTGGTTGGTTTGGAGCTGGACCTTGGACATGGGGCTTTCCTCTGTACGGTGTGTTTATTGAATGATGCTGGCCGACTCGATCACGATGGGCGCGGCCGGCACATTGCGCATGGGGCCGTAGGCCGTGGTCGGCACGTTCTTGATCTTCTCGATCGTATCCATGCCTTCCACCACCTTGCCGAATACGGCGTAGCCGTTGCCGTCCGGCTGCGGGTAGTCGAGATTCGGATTATCCACCACATTGACGAAGAACTGCGCGGTGGCGGAATTCGGGTTGGCGGTGCGTGCCATGGCAACGGTGCCGGCCTTGTTCTTCAGGCCGTTCTGCGCCTCCAGTGGGATCGGCGCGCGCGTGGCCTTCTCCTTCATCTCGCGGTCGAAACCGCCGCCCTGCACCATGAAGCCATTGATCACGCGATGGAAGATGGTGCCGCTGTAGAAGCCGCTCTTCACGTACTCCATGAAGTTGGCGACGGTCTTGGGCGCCGCGTCGGGATAGACCTCGACGGTGAACTTGCCCTGGCTGGTGACGAACTGCACACGTTCGGCCTTCTGCGTCTGCTGGGCCATGGACGGCAGGGCGGACAGGGCCAGTGCGGCGGCGCTCAGGCCGGCCAGGAGGATGCGGCGGGAACGGATCATGACTGCGGCTCCGGTAGTCTTGAAGATTGCGTCGGGCGTTGGCGGCCCGGCGACGGAAGAGGAAAGGGGCTTGGCGGTATCAGCGTGCGGCCGGGGCGCTGGCAGGCGCGTGGATCACAGCCGGGGACGCCGGGCCTGCCGGGTTTCCGGCCGGCCGCAACTGACGCAGCGCCGAGCTGGCGCGCACGTCGCCAGGGTTGCGGCGCACGGCCTCGGCATAGGCCTGTTCGGCCAGGCGGCGGTAGACGTCGCCCAGGTTGGTATAGCCAACGGCAAAGGCGGGTTTGACCTCCGTGGCGAGCAGCAGCTCCGCTTCCGCGCGCTTCAGGTCACCGCGCTTCGCGTAGAGCAGCGCCAGGTTGTTGTGCGGCTCGGGCAGTTCGGGGAAGTCCTGCGCCATTTCGGCGAAGGCCTGGATCGCCTCGTCCTCGCGGCCAGCCTGCGCCATGGCCCAGGCGCGCTCGAAACGGGCCTGCGCATTGCGCGGGTTGGTGGCCAGCACGCGGTCGTAGCTGGAAATGGCTTCGTCGTAGCGCTTGCCGGCGGCGGCGCGTTCGGCCTTGGCCATGCCAGGATCGGCCGAGCGCGGGCCCGATGGCGGCGCGGTCGGGGCGGCCAGGGACAGCGGGCCGTTCTGCGCATGGGCGGTGCCTGCCAGCGCGGCAAGGACGGCCAGTGCGGTCATGGCGCGGCGCGCTGGGGCGAGGCGCTCGGTGGGCAGGGTCAGGCTCATTGAAGGAGGGTCCGTTATACTCCGCGGCATTCTAGCAAAGCGGCACAGCTGGCACGACGCGCGTGCATGCGGCCGCGCCGGGGCGCCGCCGGGGGCTGCGCTCGCAGTGCGTGGCGGCAAGGCGCTTCCGGTAAGATATGGGGCTCCGGTGTTTGTGCGTGCACCATCGCGCCGGGCCCGACGACGCCGTCGCGGGCCGGACGACTGCGTGCCGGCAGGCACCTCACATCACACTCATTGCTTCATGCAGCTTCTGAACATCTACAACACGCTCGCGCGTGAGAAACAGCCATTCGTGCCCATCGAACCCGGCAAGGTCCGCATGTATGTGTGCGGCATGACCGTGTACGACTACTGTCACGTCGGCCACGCGCGCGTGATGGTGGTGTTCGACATGGTGCACCGCTGGCTGCGCGCCGCGGGCTACGAGGTGACCTTCGTCCAGAACATCACGGATATCGACGACAAGATCATCCGCCGCGCGGCCGAGAACGGCGAGACGATCGGCCAGCTGACCACGCGCTTCATCCAGTACATGCACGAGGATGCCGACGCGCTGGGCATCGTCCGCCCGGACCACGAGCCGCGCGCAACCGACTACGTGCCGCAGATGCTCGACCTGATCGGCAAGCTCGAAGCGAAGGGCCTTGCCTACCAGGCGACCGATGGCGACGTGAACTACTCGGTGCGCAAGTTCGATGGCTATGGCAAGTTGTCCGGCAAGTCGGTGGAAGACCTGCGCGCCGGCGAGCGCGTGACGGCCAACGATGCCAAGCAGGACCCGCTGGATTTCGTGCTGTGGAAGTCGGCCAAGGCAAGCGAGCCGCCCGAGAGCAAGTGGGACTCGAAGTGGGGCATGGGCCGCCCGGGGTGGCATATCGAATGCTCGGCCATGAGCTGCACGCTGCTGGGCGAGCATTTCGATATCCACGGCGGCGGCGCGGACCTGCAGTTCCCGCACCACGAGAACGAGATCGCCCAGTCCGAGGGCGCGAGCGGCAAGCCGTTCGTCAATGTGTGGATGCACAACGGCTTCGTGCGCGTGAATGACGAGAAAATGTCGAAATCGCTCGGCAACTTCTTCACGATCCGCGAAGTGCTGAAGGAGTACGACCCGGAAGTCGTGCGTTTCTTCATCCTGCGCGCGCACTACCGCAGCCCGCTGAACTACAGCGATGCCCATCTGGACGACGCCCGCCACGCGCTGACCCGTCTCTACACCGCGCTCAAGGACACCCAGCCCGGCGGCTATGCCGTTGACTGGGATGAGCCGCACGCGAAGCGCTTTGCCGAGGCCATGGGCGACGACTTCAACACGCCGATCGCCATGTCGGTGCTGTTCGACCTGGCCAGCGAGATCAACCGGACCGGCTCCTCCGTGGCGGCCCGCCAGCTCAAGGGACTGGCCGGCACGCTGGGCCTGCTCGAGCGCGACCCGCACACGTTCCTGCAGGGCGGCAAGCAGGCCAATGGCCCCACGCCGGAAGAGATCGAGGCACAGATCGCTGCGCGCAAGGCCGCCAAGGCCGGGCGCAACTTCGCCGAAGCCGACCGCATCCGCGCGGAACTGCTCGCCGCGGGCATCGTGCTGGAAGACAAGCCGGGCGGTGCGACCGAATGGAGGCGTGCTTGAACGCTGCCGCGCGCAAGCCCGCCACGCCGGCCAAGACCCCCGCTTCCCGTGCCGCCAAGGGCAGCGCGAAGGAAGGGAAGGTCGTGCTGCCGGAAGCCGAGGCATTGCCGCTGCCGGTCGAGACCGTCGTCGATGCCGTACGCCCGGCGTACTGGGATGAGGCCTGTGCCGACCTGATGAAGCGCGACCGCATCCTGCGCAAGATGATCCCGACGTACGGCCCGGCGCATCTGGTGTCGCGCGGCGATCCGTTCATCACGCTGGCGCGATCGGTGGTGGGTCAGCAGATTTCGGTCAAGGCGGCGCAATCGGTGTGGGAGCGCCTGGTCGACGCCTGCCCGAAGCTGACGCCTGCGCAGTTCCTGCGCGCCGGGCCTGAAAAGCTGGCCGCATGCGGGCTGTCGCGGCGCAAGGCCGAGTACATTGCCGACCTGGCGGACCACTTCAAGGCTGGCCGCGTCCATGTGAGCGAATGGGCGGTGATGGACGATGAAGCCGTCATTGCAGAGCTGACGCAGATCCGCGGCATCGGCCGCTGGACGGCCGAGATGTTCCTGATGTTCAATCTGATGCGGCCCAACGTGCTGCCCCTGGATGACGTCGGGCTCATCAACGCCATCTCGACCAATTACTTCAGCGGCGAGCCCGTGACCCGTAGCGAGGCGCGCGAAGTCGCGGCAAACTGGGAACCCTGGCGAACGGTGGCGACGTGGTATATGTGGCGTAGTCTCGACCCGTTGCCGGTGACGTATTAGGCATAGTCGTAACAAAAAGTAGCTGCAGGTGCAGTAAAGGCTATCTGCCCGGTGCAAAGATAGCGGCTAAATTCCGGTAGAATGCGCCCCTTCACAGACAGGTACGTGTGATTTTATGAAAACCACCTTCCTGGATTTTGAGCAGCCCATTGCCGAACTCGAGGCAAAGATCGAAGAACTGCGCTTTGTGCAGGACGATTCGGCTGTCGATATTTCCGAAGAGATTTCGCGGCTGGCTGGCAAGAGCCAGCAGCTCACCAAGGACATCTACGCCAACCTGACCCCGTGGCAGGTTGCGCAGATCGCCCGCCATCCGCAGCGCCCGTACACGCTCGACTACGTGCGTGAGATCTTCACCGATTTCCACGAGCTGCATGGCGACCGCACCTTTGCCGACGATCTTTCGATCGTTGGCGGCCTGGCCCGCTTCAACGGCCAGTCGTGCATGGTCATCGGCCACCAGAAGGGGCGTGACACGAAAGAGCGCGCCATGCGCAATTTCGGCATGCCCAAGCCCGAGGGCTATCGCAAGGCCAAGCGCCTGATGGAACTGGCCGACAAGTTCGGCCTGCCGATCTTCACCTTCGTGGATACGCCGGGCGCGTTCCCCGGCATCGATGCCGAAGAGCGTGGCCAGTCCGAAGCGATCGGCCATAACCTCTACGTGATGGCCGGCCTGAAGGTGCCCCTGATCGCCACGATCATCGGCGAAGGCGGTTCGGGCGGTGCCCTGGCCATTGCCGTTGGCGACGTGGTGCAGATGCTGCAATTCGCCACCTACGCCGTGATCTCGCCGGAAGGCTGCGCCTCGATCCTGTGGAAGACGGCAGAGAAGGCGCCGGAAGCCGCGGAAGCCCTCGGCCTGACCGCCCACCGCCTGAAGGCGCTGGGCCTGATCGACAAGATCGTCAGCGAGCCGCTGGGCGGCGCTCACCGCGATGTCAAGGGCATGGCCGCCATGCTCAAGCGTTCGCTGGCCGAATCGCTGCGCCAGTTCCAGGGCGTGAGCGTGAAGGAGCTGCAGGCGCGCCGCTACGAGCGCCTGCTCGCCTATGGCAAGTTCAAGGAAACCGGCGTCCAGGACTGACTTGTCCGAGCGCCTGACCGACAAGGTCGCACAGGCCCTCCAGGCCAGTGCGGCCTTTGTTGTTTCTGGTGGTGCGGGGTCCGGTCCGGCCGCAATGGTGGTGGCCGTGGCGCTGTCCGGCGGCCGCGATTCGGTGGCGCTGCTCCATGCCGCGCAGGCCGCGGTGTCCGCATGGAACCTGCCGGCCCGCGTGGTGGCCCTGCACGTGCATCATGGCCTGCAGGCGCAGGCAGACGACTGGGACAGGTTCTGCGCGGAGCTGTGCGCGCGCTGGCAGCTGGGCTATTTCGTGCGGCGTGTCTCGGTGCAAGCCGGCACGGGCGAGGGCATCGAAGCCGCCGCGCGGCGCGCGCGCTACGAGGCGCTCGGCGAGATGTGCCGCGCAAGCGGTGCCGGACTGCTGCTGTTTGCCCACCATCTCGACGACCAGGTCGAAACCGTACTGCTCAGGCTTTTTCGCGGCGCAGGCGTGGCGGGCATGGCCGGCATGCCCGCCACGCGCCGGCTGGACGAAGACGCCGACATCGTATTGCTGCGGCCTTGGCTGGAGGTGCCGCGCGCCGATATCGATGGCTATTGCGCCTCGCATGAGCTGGTGTGGATCGAAGACCCATCCAACGACAGCACGCGTTACGCGCGCAACGCGCTGCGCGCGCAATTGCCGCAGCTGGAGCAGGCATTTCCCGCGTTGCGCGCAAATGTTGCGCAGGCCGCGGTCCATTTTGCGCAGGCCGCCAGCATGCTCGACGACCTGGCAGGCGCCGCACTGGCGCGCCTGGTTGTGCCAGGGCGCGATGCCGACACACTGGCCGAGCTGGACCTGCCGGGCCTTTGCGCATTACCGGCATCCCATGCCGATGCCGTGCTGCGCCTCTGGCTGCGCGACCTCGGCACCCGTGCGCCGTCGACGGCCAGGCTGGCCGCGATGCGAGAGCAATTGCTCGACCACGGTGGCGGCGAGCCGGCCATTGCGCATGACGGCCTGGTGCTGCGCAGATTCCAGGGCAGGGTCCTGGCCTGCAGGCGCGAGCCCGACACGCTGCCCGCGCCTCAGGCGTTCTCGTGGCGTGGCGAGGCGCGCATCGTGGTGCCGGCCTGGCGCGGCGAACTGCACTTCACGCGCGACGATACCTTTGGCGTGCCCGAAGCCATGTTGCGGCAGCCGCTACGGCTCGCAGGGCGCCACGGCGGCGAGCGCATCGTGCTTCGACCCGGTGGCCCCGCGCGCGCGCTCAAGCAGGCCTACCAGGAGGCCGGCGTGCCACGCTGGCGGCGATGCTGGCTGCCGCTGCTGTGGGCCGGCGATGTGCTGGTGATGGCTGCGGGCCTTGGCATGCACCGCCGCTGGGGCGAAGCGCCGCACGCGCCGCGCTGGCGTGTCGAGTGGGTGCAGGCGGCAATCGGGGCAAGCTGCGAGCAGCCCGGGGCTGGTCGCCCACATCACTTTCCGTCATAGTCCAACGCGTCTGCGCCTTGCCTGATGGGCTCGCTTCGTGTATTTTCAAGGGCTTTGCACAATCGCTGGCGTCGACAAGAAGATGGCTCTCATCGTTCACAAATACGGCGGCACTTCGATGGGTTCCACGGAACGCATCAAGAATGTCGCCAAGCGCGTAGCCAAGTGGCACCGCGCCGGTCACCGCGTAGTCGTGGTGCCTTCGGCCATGTCGGGCGAAACCAATCGCCTGCTGGGACTCGCCAAGGAGATTTCGGCTCAGCCGGATCCGCGTGAGCTGGACATGCTCGCCTCGACTGGCGAACAGGCCAGCGTCGCGCTGCTGGCCATTGCGCTGCACGGCGAAGACATCGACGCGGTCAGCTACACGGGCTGGCAGGTGCCGGTGAAGACCGATTCGTCCTACACCAAGGCCCGCATCGAGTCGATCGACGACGAGCGCATCCTTGGCGATCTCGACGCCGGCCGCGTGGTGGTCATCACCGGCTTCCAGGGCATCGACGACGAGGGCAACATCACGACGCTGGGCCGTGGCGGCTCGGACACCTCGGCCGTGGCCATTGCTGCCGCCATCGAGGCTGACGAATGCCTGATCTATACCGACGTGGATGGCGTGTACACCACCGATCCGCGCGTGGTCGAAGACGCCCGCCGCCTGGACAAGATCACCTTCGAGGAAATGCTGGAAATGGCCAGCCTGGGCTCCAAGGTGCTGCAGATCCGCTCGGTGGAGTTCGCCGGCAAGTACCGCGTGAAGACCCGCGTACTGTCGTCGCTGACCGACCCGCTCATGCCGCTCGAGAACGAAATCAACTCGGGCACGCTGATCACTTTTGAGGAAGATTCCAACATGGAAGCCGCAGTCATCTCCGGCATCGCATTTGCCCGTGACGAAGCCAAGATCACCGTTCTGGGCGTGCCGGACAAGCCGGGCATCGCGTACCAGATCCTGGGCCCGGTCGCCGACGCCAATATCGACGTCGACATGATCATCCAGAACCAGTCGGTGGACGGCAAGACCGACTTCACGTTCACCGTGCCGCGCGGCGACTACCAGCGCACGCTGACGCTGCTGACCGACAGCGTCAAGCCGCACGTTGGCGCGGCCAACGTTTCGGGCGACCCGAAGGTGTCGAAGGTCTCGGTGGTCGGCGTGGGCATGCGCTCGCATGTCGGCGTCGCCAGCAAGATGTTCCGCACGCTTTCCGAAGAAGGCATCAACATCCAGATGATCTCCACCTCGGAAATCAAGATCTCGGTGCTGATCGACGAGAAGTACATGGAACTCGCCGTGCGCGCGCTGCACAAGGCATTCGAACTGGAACAGGCCTGATCCGTTCGTCAGTTTTCTTCTGGCGACGCCGAAATTTTTTGTGTTGAGTGATCGATTTTTCGTTGACCAACCACGAAGGTGTCGCTAGAATTTGCGCTTCGTTGTTCGGCTCCCTCGGACAACGCAAGTTTGGGAGACGTGGCCGAGAGGTCGAAGGCACTCCCCTGCTAAGGGAGCATCTGGGCCAAAACCTGGATCGAGGGTTCGAATCCCTCCGTCTCCGCCAGCAATGGCGGCGAACCCCGGAAGATCGCGGTCTTCCGGGGTTTTGTTTTTTGTACCCCCCATCTTATCCCAGCGCGCAAAGAAGGCCGGCGTGGCTCAGCCCGGGCTCGGCACTAATTGGCGACGCCGAGACGCGCTCATTTCGGCCATTCGCTCCGAGCGCTTTCCGCTAGCGAGCGTGATGATGCGTTGAAGACCTGCTTCTGCGGCGCTATCCAACTGCATCCAAATGGGCCTTCCCGAGACACCGAACCAACGTCCCTGTGTTGCCTCCGTAGCCGAAGGCGAGGCGCGAATACAGCTATTGGATCCTCTTGAAGCGTTTGAGCCATTCTGATCCTGGCATTCAGGATGTCACGGCAAGCATCACGGAAGTCGCACTGCGAGGTGCGAGGTGCGAGTTGCGCGTTGTCTCGGCGTCAGTCCATAGTGAAGCCCGAGCTACTGCAAGGTTAGTCTTTGGGCTTGTGCGTGATGTCGATTTCGCCTTCCCGGTTGAACGCCACCAGCGCCTCGCGGAATTCGAGACAGAGCGGGGACAGATAGCCGTCGTCGCGCCATAGCAGGGCGACCTCGGGCTCGGGCAGCCTCACGCCATCGGCAATCACGCACAAGCCGTGGCCATCCGGCCCCGTCAGCGCGCGATGCGGCAGCAGCCCAAGCAGGTCCGTGTTGCGCAGCAATTCGGCAATCGGGACCCCGGAGCCTGTCCATTCCACCGAGACGCGCGGCGGCGGCAGGCCGAGTTCGGCGAACTGGTGGCCCAACACTTGATAAAGGCTCGACGAGGTCTGCGGCAGGGCCCAACGCTCGTTGGCAAGGTCGGCCAGTGTCCTGAAGGCCGGTCTCCGGGGGTGGTCTTCCCGGGCGACGATGCGCAGGTTCAGCGGCTGCAGCGGGGCACGGCAAACATCGTCCGGCACGTCGGCGGTGAGTCCGCCGCAGGCGAAGTCGACCTCGCCGGATTGCAGCGCCTGGATCGCGCCCAGCGTGAGGCGCGTCTCGACGGCGAAGCTTGCCAGGGGCCGATGCGCGAGGAACCGCGCAATCACCGGTGTCAGCACCGTGGCAACGAGATAGGGCGTCGCCGCAAGCCGGATCTTTCCTGAGCGGGCTGCGCGCTGGGCCTCGATTTCCTGTTCGAAGTCATGCGTGGCCAGCACCACCTGCCGCGCGCGCGCCAGCAGCGATTCGCCCACCAGTGTGAGCGTCACGCCGCGCGAAGAGCGCTCGAACAGGCGCATGCCGGCATCCGCTTCCAGCCGCCCGAGCGCCTTGGAAAGCGCGGACTGCGTCACGCCCATGTGCTCGGTGGCCCGATGCAGGCTGCCATGTTGCGCCACGAGCATAAAGGCTCGAAGGTCGTCTGTCCGCATATCGCTTCCATGGTGTGAGCTGTTGCCAGTATTCCAGATCGGAATCACCGCGCCCAGACGGGGAATCACTGACGTTCCCCTCGCTCCGTACAGTTGACCTCCGACACATGCATGGTCTGAACCGAATTCAAAGAGCGGCCGGGCCTCGCCCGCCGACACAAAGGAAAACTGCAATGAATACGATCCCGGAAGCGCTCGATTCGAGCCTGATCTCCGCCCTGGGCGATGATGTCCAATGTCACGAGCGCGCGGCAGGGCAGCCGCCGCTCTTCATCGAGCCGAAGGGCGGGGCCTTGCTGGACCGCGACCGCTTCCGCGCCTGGACGCGACGGGTGAAGCCCGCGCTCGAGCAACTCATCGTCCGCCATGGCGGCATCGTGCTGCGCGGCTTTCCCACACCGGAGACCGAGGACTTTGCCGACATCGTCGAGCAGTTCCCCCCGTTCCAGGACGGCTATGTCGGTGGACGCGCCCCCCGCCTGCAGATCTCCGGCCGCGTGATGGAATCGACTCGCCTGGACGCAGGCGTCAGGCTCGGCGTGCATTCGGAGATGGCGTACCGCAGGCACTATCCCGGGCGCATCGCCTTCTTCTCCCGGCTCACCGCGCCCGTCGGCGGCGAAACCACAATTGCCGACGCGCGCCAGTTCGTCGAAGGGATCGGGCCAGAACTGGTCGAGAAGATCGCCGCCATCGGCATTCGCTCGGCACTGAGCTATGGCCCGAAGAGCGACACTGTCGAGTCGTCGTATGAAGACCAGGACCGGTACGGCTGGAATCATGCCTTCGGCACCGAAGATCCTGCCGAGGTCGAGGCGCGATGCGCGAGCCGCGGCCTGCAGCCGCTGTGGCATGACGACGGTTCGCTGACGGTCTTCGCCACGCTGGAGCCCTTCCTGAACCACCCCGTCACGGGCACGAAGCTGTACCGCTCGGGCCTGCACCGCGACCACACCGCGATGGCAGTCCTGAACCCGGAGATGCGCAAGAACCAGAAGTACCCGACCGGCATGTTCCTCGCCAACGGACAGCGGCTCAGCAACGAGGAGGTCGACCACATCAACGCGGTATGCGACAGGTTCACCTATAGCTGGCCCTGGCGCAACGGCGACGTCATGATCCTCGACAACCTGCAGGTATGGCACGGCCGCAATCCCTATGAGGGCCGGCGCGACGTACAGGTTGCGCTGCTCGACTGAGGGGGGGGCGGCCCGGCGCCGAGCCGGTACACGCTTCCAACCATGACGATGAGCCGCGGCACTGAGTGGCCGCGGCATCCACGACTACATAACCAGAACAAGCAGGAGACAAACCATGAGCGCATTCCGGCGCTTCGCCCCCACGCTGGCGATCGCGGCTGCGGCCGTGTTGGGCATCAACGCATCCCGGGCGGCTGAACCGTCCTACCCGGCACGGCCGGTCAAGGTCGTCGTGCCGTCCGTCGCGGGCGGACCGATCGACACGGTGTCCCGTCTCGTCAGCGACAGGCTGGGCGCGCGCCTTGGCACCAGTTTCTACATCGAGAACAAGCCGGGCGGCAACGTGCAGATCGGCAGCAACTACGTGGCGAAGTCGGATCCGGACGGCTATACGCTGCTGACCACGTCGCCGGCCCATGTCACCAATCCGCTGCTCTACAGCAAGCTGCCCTACGATCCCCTCAAAGACCTGACCGGGGTGGCAATGATGGCCCGCGTGCCGCTGCTGGTGGTGGTGAATGCGGACCTGCCGGTCCACTCGGTGCAGGAACTGGTGGCATGGGCCAAGGCACACCCGAACCAGGTGCGCTACGGCACCTCGGGCGCCGGCTCCACCGCGAACCTGGCCGCCGAACTGTTTGCCATGCACGCCGGCATCAAGCTGGATCACGTGCCCTACAAGGGCGCCGCCGCCGTCCTGCCGGACGTGCTCGCCGGGCGCGTCGAGATGACGGTCGACACCTTGCAACTGCTCGGGCCCTACGTCAAGTCAGGCAAGCTGCGCGCGATCGCCTTCACCGGCGCGAAGCGAGTGCCGGCGTTGCCCAATGTTCCCACGCTGGCGGAGTCGGGCTATCCGGATGCCGTGGCAATGTCCTGGCTGGCCATCGTGGCGCCGGCCAGGACGCCGCAGCACGTCATCGACAAGCTGGCGCAGACGACCACCGAAGTGCTGCAGGAAGACAAGGTCCGCAAGCGCATCGCCGAGTACGGCATGGAAGCCGATGTCATGACCCCGGCGCAGGTCAACCGGTATTTTGATGCGGAGAGCCAGCGCTGGAGCAAGGTCATCAAGGCCGGAAACATCCACGTGGAATGAGGAGCCAGACATGAACGAGCAGACTTCCGTTCCCCAGGACGCCGTGCGAGGCCTCGTCAGCGAGGCCGAGTGGCGCGCCCGCGTGGAACTCGCCGCATGCTACCGGCTGATGGACCGGTACGGCATGACGGACCTCATCTACAACCACATCACGCTGCGTATTCCAGGCACCGAGCACCTGCTCATCAATGCCTACGGGTATCTCTACTCCGAGATCTGTGCGTCGAGCCTGATCACGATCGACCTCGATGGCAAGGTGTTGCTGGCACCGCAGAACGCGCATGGCTACGAGGTCAACCGCGCCGGCATGGTGATCCACACGGCCATCCACAAGGCCAGGCCCGACGTCTCGTGCGTGATCCACACCCACACCCGTGCCGGCATGGCCTTGTCGGCGCTGGCGTCCGGGCTGTTGCCCATGACGCAGACCGCGCTGCGCTTCTACGGCAAGACCGGCTACCACGACTTCGACAGCCCGGTGCTCCAACTCGGCCAGCAGGCGCCGCTGGTCAATTCCCTGGGCAACCATGAAGTGGTGATCCTGCGCAACCACGGGCTGCTTGCCGTGGGGCCGAGCGTGGCCGAGGCATTCAGCCGCATGTACTGGCTGGAGATGGCCTGCCGCACGCAGGTAGACGCCATGGCATGCGGTACCGGGCTGACCCTGCCGGACCAGCAGGCCATCGACGACACGCGCGCCGTCATGGACGCCCGCGACAACACCTTTGGCAGGCGGGAATGGCCCGCATTGCTGCGCCAGGTGGAGCGCATGGATCCGACCTACAAGGACTGACCGGCAGTCGCGCGGCGGCGGGTGCCCCGCGCGGAGCCTTCTGCAGGGGAATACCAGATGGACGCACGCCTGAAGCACGCGGTCGCGGTTGGCCGCTTCGGTTCTTTCTCCAGGGCCGCCGATACGATCGGCATCACGCAGTCGGCGGCGACCAAGAGCGTCGCCGAGCTGGAACGGCGGCTCGGATACCCCATCTTCCGCCGGACCCCGAAGGGCGTGGTGCCCACCGAGGAGGGCCAGGTCTTCCTGGAGCGCGCGCTACGCCTGCTGGCGGATGCCGCCGACCTGCTTGGCATGCCCAAGCCGGAACCTGGCAGGCAGACGTTGCGCGTGGGCGTGTTTCCCGCCACGCTGGAATGGCTGCTGGCCCGTGGCATCGAGCGCCTGCTGGCGCGCACCCCGGAAATCAGGCTCGACCTCTGCTCGGGCACCAAGGAACGCGGCCTGCAAATGCTCGAACGCGGCGATGTGGATGTGGCCATCGGCATGGAATCCATGTTCAGGGACCGGCCGCAGTTTCAGTGCGAGCCCATCGCCGCGATCTGCCCGCAAGCCTTTGTCCGGCGCGGGCATCCGCTGCTGGCCGGGAAGGCGCCGGCGAGTGCCCGGCTCACGGACTTCCCCCTCATCCTGCCCTCGGAGATCTGGCACTCGTCGCTCTATCCGTCGCTGGCCAGACTCTGCGGCGACGACTGGGTCGGCCGTTGCCACAAGATCGAGAGCCTTGCGCTGTCATGCAAGGTGGTGGAGTGCTCCGATGCGATCGGGCTGGCGGATACCGGCTTCTCCCTGACCGGATACTTCCGCGAGCGGTTCGTCACGCTGCATGATGTCTGCCAGATCCCGCCCGTACGCATCGACTGCGCAGTGCGCAAGCAATGGGAGCCGAAGCCGGCAGCGAAGGCGCTCATTGCAATGCTGCAGGAGATACACGCCGATGGCCGGCCGCGCAGCGACATGGAGAGCCGCATGCTGGCCCATGAACTCGCCGCGCCCCGGGGCGATGACGACCACGGCGTGTGCATGCCGGCTACCGGAGGCGGCATCCCGGCGGGACCGGCAGGACCGGTCCCACCAGCGCACGGAGATACGGTCAGGCCGTACGCAGCACGGCCTTGAATTCCAGGAACTCCGCCAGCCCGTACTCGCCGAACTCGCGTCCGTTGCCGGACGCCTTGTAGCCGCCAAACGGCGCGGTGAAGTCCAGGGTCGCGCCGTTGACCTGCACCGTGCCGGCACGCATTGCGCCTGCCACGCGCGCGGCACGTTCCGGCGAGCCGCTCCAGACATAGGCGGCGAGGCCATAGTCGGTGTCGTTCGCGATGGCGATCGCTTCGTCTTCGTCGTCGTACGGAATCATGCTCATGACCGGGCCGAAGATTTCCTCGCGTGCAATCGCCATCTGGTTGCCGACTTCGGCGAACACCGTGGGACGGGCGAAGAAGCCGCCGTCCAGCCCTTGCGGCCGGCCCGGGCCGCCGGCCGCCAGCCGCGCGCCCTCGCGGATACCGGTCTCGATCATCTGCTGCACCCGCTCGTACTGGCGACGGCTGGACAGCGGCCCGATCTTGCTGGCCTCGTCCAGCGGGTCGCCCACCGGCAGGCTGTTGGCCACGGCGGCAGCGATCGCCACTGCCTCCGCATGGCGGCTGCGCGGCACCAGCATGCGGGTCGGGGCAATGCAGGTCTGCCCGGAATTCATCATGCAGGCGACCACGGTGGTGGTCACGGCCGTCTTCAGGTCGGCGTCATCCAGGATCACGCACGGCGACTTGCCGCCCAGTTCCTGCGCCACGCGCTTGACCGTGGGCGCCGCATGGATGGCGACATCGACGCCGGCCCGCGTCGATCCCGTGATCGAGACCATGGCCACGTCGGGGTGGCGCGACAGGGCGCGGCCGACCAGCTGGCCGTCGCCGTAGAGCATGTTGAAGACGCCGGCCGGCACGCCCGCGTCATGCAGGATCTGCGCGAACAGGTGCGCATCGAGCGGTGCGATTTCCGAGGGCTTGAGCACGATGGTGCAGCCGGCCGCGAGGGCCGGGGCGACCTTGGCGGCAATCTGGTTCAGCGGATAGTTCCACGGTGTCACCAGCGCAACCACGCCGACTGGCTCGCGCAGGACCTGCGTCGTGCCCTGTTGCGCGCTGAAGGCAAAGGTCCTGAGCGCGGCAAGGGTGGAGAGGATCTGCGCCAGTCCGGCCGGCACCTGACGCTGGTGGCTGAACCAGAGCGGCGAGCCCATTTCGGCCGTGACGGCATCCGCCAGCGCGGGCATGCGCGCCTTGTAGAGTTCGGCCACGCGTTCCAGCAGCGCGATGCGCGCTTCACGGGTTGAACCGGACCATGCCGGGAACGCCGCGCGCGCCGCCGCGACAGCACGGTCGACGTCGGCCTCCCCGCCGAGCGCGACGGTGCCGATTGTCGCTTCGGTCGCCGGATTGACGATGTCCACGAACGAGGCCTCGCCGACGGGCGGCACCCATTCGCCATGGATGTAGAACGTATCGAGTCGCTTCATGCTGGTCTCCTCACCGGGATGGGGTTAGTGGTTGATGGGGGTTGCCGGCGCCGCCGCGAAGGCGCGCCTGAGTGCCTCGCCGGCCTGGTCCAACGCCTGTCCGCCCTGCGCCAGCGCGCCGGGCATCCAGCAAAAGCCATGGATCATGCCGTCGTACCGCGTCACCTCGACCGGGACGCCGGCTGCGGCCAGCCGGTGACCGTAGGCTTCGCCCTCGTCGCGCAGCGGATCGAACTCGGCGGTGATGACAAGCGCCGGGGGCAGGCCGGCATGGTCCGGGGCCAGCAGTGGCGAGGCATAGGGATGCCTGCCGTCCTGCGTGTCGGCGAGGTAGTGGTTCCAGAACCAGGCCATGCCGTCACGCGTGAGGAAGTAGCCCTCGCCGTTGTCACGGTAGGACGCCGTGTCGAACGCGTGGTGCGTGACGGGATAAAGCAGCGTCTGGTGGCACAGGCGGAAGTGGCCACGGTCGCGCGACATCAGCGCCACGACGGCGGCGAGATTGGCACCGGCGCTGTCGCCGCCCACGGCAACGCGGGCCGGGTCGACGCCGAGCACGCCGGCATTGGCCGTTACCCAGCGGGCGGCGGCGTAGGCATCTTCGGCAGCCGTGGGGAACTTGTGCTCGGGCGCGAGCCGGTAGTCTACCGACACCACCACGCAACCGGCCCGGTTGGCCAGCCGGCGGCAGGGCACGTCCACGGTGTCCAGGTTGCCGATGACCCAGCCGCCGCCGTGGTAGTACACCAGCGCGGGCAGCGGACCTGTGGCTTCGGGCCGATAGATGCGCACCGGCAGCTCGGCGTCGCCGGCCGGCACGGTACCGTCTTCCACGCTGGCGACCGGCTCCGGCGCGCCGGCAAGCGGCTGGATCGCCAGCGTGGCGCGCGCCTGCTCGGGCGTGCGCTGGTGCAGCGGCGGATTACCTGCCGCCGCCATCAGGTCGAGGATGTACCTGGCATTCGGATCAAGGGCCATGTGCTTGCGGTTCTCAGAAGAAGGGGAGAGATTGGCTGCTGGCAGCGGCGATCAGCGCGCGGTGCCGGAACGGGTCAGCGCGAAGCCTTCGTAGCCGTTGGCGGCCACCTTGTCGCAAATGCCGCGATAGACGTTCACGCCCGCCACATAGATGGGGAAGGGCATCGTCTTGCCCGGGATGTTGGCACCGGTGTACCAGGACTCCCCGCGCGGAAACAGGGTGGTGTGGGCGACCTCGGCGCAGTGCCGGCTCCACGTCTGCTCTGCGGCCACCGTTGCTTCGATGGTGTCCAGTCCCTCGTCGCGCAGGTGGCACAGGCAGTCCGCGATCCATTCGACGTGCTGCTCGATCGAGCACACCATGTTGCTCAGCACCGACGGGCTTTGCGGGCCGGTGATCGTGAAGAAGTTGGGAAAGCCCGCGTTGGCCAGGCCCAGGTAAGTGTGGATCTCCTTGCCGCCCGCCCATTTGTCCTGCAGGCTCATGCCGTCCTTGCCGCGGATGTCGATGCGGAACAGCGGCCCCGTGATGGCGTCGTAGCCCGTGGCCAGCACCAGCGCGTCCAGTGCATACTCAGTGCCTGCGGTGCGCACGCCGTCCGGCGTGATCTCGGTGATCGGGTCCTGCCTGATGTCGACCAGCGTGACGTTGTCGCGGTTGTAGGTCTGGAAGTAGTTCGTGTCGATGACGGGGCGCTTGGTGCCGAAGAGATAGTCCGGCGTCAGTTTGTCCGCTACCTGCGGATCCTTCACGATGCTGCGGATCTTGTCGCGCACGAATTGCGCCACGGTCTCGTTGGCCTGAGCGTCGGTAATCAGGTCGTTGTAGGACGAATGGATCCAGCCGCCGTGCTGCCATGCGGCCTCATAGGTCTGCCGGCGCTGCACGGGGGGCTCGGCCAGCGCGCTGCGGTCCATCGCGATGGGCGAGCGTGGCACCCCGGACCAGGAATCGCGAATGCGGGTCCTGATCTCGCCGAGGTTTTCCTTGACCTCGCGCATATGCTCGGCATCGTAGGGACGGTCCGCCGCCGGCGTGCTGTACTGGGGCGTGCGCTGGAAGACGTAGAGCTGGTCTGCCTGCGCGGCGATGACCGGAATGGCCTGGATGCCGCTGGAACCGGTGCCGATCACGCCGACGCGCTTGCCGGTGAAGTCCACCGGCCGGTGCGGCCAGGTGCCGGTGTGGAAGACCTCTCCGCGAAAGCTGTCGAGGCCCTTGATGTCCGGCCGGTTGGCCGCCGACAGGCAGCCGACGCCCGAAATGAAGTAGCGGGCAGCCACAGTCTTGCCGTCGTCGGTCTTCACCTGCCATGCGCGCGTTTTCTCGTCGTAGTGGGCGGCGGTGACGCGCGTCCTGAACTGGATGTCGCGGCGCAGGTCGAACCGGTCCGCGACGTGATTCAGGTAGCGCAGGATGGACGGCTGGTCCGGATACCGGGTGGTCCACGTCCATTCCTTGTAGAGCGCGTCGGAGAAGGTGTAGTTGTAGTAGATGCTCTCGACGTCGCACTTGGCGCCGGGATAGCGGTTCCAGTACCAGACCCCGCCGACGTTGTCGCCGGCTTCATATACGCGGGCGCTCATGCCCTGCTCGCGCAGCTTGTGCAGCATGTAAAGGCCGGAAAAGCCGGCACCCACCACGATTGCGTCGAATTGTTCCATGTGAACCACCTGTCCTGGGCGCGACGGTGCCGGTGCAGGGCGAAAGCCGCCCCTGGGCAGGGCAGCGCCACGCGTCGCATTGATCGGTCGGAGTCGCCCGCGTCGCGCGGGCGGTATGGGGATGACTTACTGCGGGAACATCAGCACCGAACGGGCCAGTTCGCCGCGGCGCAGTTCGTCGAATGCATCGTTGATGCCTTCAAGGGGCATGCGCCGCGAGATCATGTCGTCCAGCTTGAGCTTGCCGGACAGATAGAAGTCCACCAGGCGCGGCATGTCGACGGGGAAGCGGTTCGAGCCCATGCGGCAGCCCTGCAGGCGCTTCTCCTCCATCAACTCGAATCCCTTGATGCCGATCTCGACACCGGGCGGGACCACGCCCACCACGGTCGCGGTGCCGCCACGGCGCAGCATGCCGAAGGCCTGCTCCACGGTCTGCTTGAGCCCGATGGCTTCGAGCGCGTGATGGACGCCGCCGCTGGTGAGTTCGCGCACCGCCTGCACGGCGTCGGTGCTGCTGGCATCGATCACGTCCGTCGCGCCGAACTTGCGCGCCAGTTCGAGCTTGCCCGGCAGGCGGTCGATGGCGATGATGCGGCCGGCCCCGGCAATCGCCGCGCCGTTGATGGCGGCAAGCCCGATGCCGCCGCAGCCGATCACGGCAACGGTCTCGCCCGGCTGCACCTTCGCGGTATGCATGACAGCGCCGACCCCGGTCACCACGCCGCAGCCGATCAGGGCCGCGCGGTCCATCGGCATGTCGCGCCGGACCGCCACCAGTGCATGCTCGTGGACCAGCATCTGCTCGGCGAACGCCGACAGGTTCATATACTGCGGCATGGCCTTGCCGGTCCTGGCGAGCAGGCGCGGCTCCTCGTCATCGCGGCGCTTCGTGTCTGGCGACATGCACAGCGACAGGTGCCCGGTCAGGCAATGGTCGCAATGGCCGCAGTAAGCGGACAGGCAGGAGATGACGTGATCGCCCGGCTTGACCGTGCGCACCTCGCTGCCCACCTGCTCGACGACGCCGGAGGCCTCGTGGCCCAGCACCGCGGGCAGGGGAAACGGCAGCGACCCTTCAACGAAGTGAAGGTCGGAATGGCACACCCCGACCGCGGCGGTCCGCACCAGGACCTCGCGCGGCCCCGGCTTCGAAATGCCGATGTCTTCAATGACAAACGGGGAATTGGCTTGATACAGCACTGCGGCTTTCATAAGTCTCCTTGCCATCTTGAAGTGAAACGGCCGACGGGGTGAGACACCTCGGCCGGATCGCGCTTGATCTCGTTTTTCTTATGCTCGCTCGCGCTGTGCGGCCTGTCCAATTCAATCTTTTCCGGGGTATTCCATGAATTCATACTCGCGCCTGACGCCGGCGGCATGACATGGCCCGGCATTACCGCGCGGTCAGGCCTCCGTCCACGACCAGTTCGGCGCCGGTGATATAGGACGACTCATCCGACGCCAGGAAAAGGACCAGGTCACTGACTTCTTCCGCCTTGCCCACGCGGCCCATTGGGGCGAGCCGCTGTCCGAGCTCTTCCTGGCTGGCGCGCATGGTTGCCGAGGCGTAGTCGGCCATGGCAGTCTGGATCAGCCCGGGATGGATCGAGTTGACGCGCACGCCCAGGCTCGCGTACTCGATGGCCGCATCCTTTGTCAGCAGGCGTACGGCGCCCTTGCTGGCGCCATAGAGCGCATTGCCTGCCGCGCCGACGAGGCCGGCGACTGACGAGGCGTTGATGACGGAACCTTTGCCTTGTCTGGCCATAGAGGGCATGACGTGCTTCATGCCGAGGAAGGTCCCGGTCACGTTGATCGACATGAGTCGGTTCCATTCCTCCAGCGTGGTCTCGGCCAGCGCCTTGATGATCCAGATGCCGGCATTGTTGAAGAGGACATCGATGCGGCCGAAGGCCGCGAGTGCTTCCTCGACGACCTGTTTCCATTGGTCTTCGCTGCTGACGTCGAGCGGCAACGCCATGGCCCTGGCACCGAGCGACTCCACAGCCTGGGCAGTGGCCCTGGCGCCGGCGGGATCGATGTCCGTTGCGATGATCGTTGCGCCTTCGCGAGCGAGTCGCAATGCCGCGGCCTTGCCGATGCCCGTGCCGCTGCCCGTGATGAGTACAACCTTGTCTTGCATGCGCATGTTTCCTCTCCGCATTGTTGTGAGACACGTGCACCGACCACCCTGTTGCGCCGTATGACCACCGCGCCCCCGGACCGTAGTGGCTTCATCTGCGCGATCGCGTGCTGCTTGGTCAGGAATATGCCGGTCAGATTGTTCAGTTGACGGCCTGAGCCTGCGGGAACGTCCACTTGCCGCTCAGAATGTCCGGGTGCGCGCGATAGAGGCGAACGAGGTAGTTCCAGCCCGGCATGGTTGGCAGGCAGTTCACTGTTGCCGCATCGCAGCCCCCGAACTGGATCTCCACCTTGCCGTCCGGATTCTTCTTCGCCGTGATGTTGTTGAGCGAGTACCAGCCGAACTTGTTTGGCTCGAACAGGCCTTTGGCGTTGTAGACGCTGACCGACCAGAAGCCATCGACCGGAACCTCCCCGACGGTGAGCTTGTAGATGGTCGCGCCGTCGTTCTTCGCCGGCGTGATCGGCAGGTAGTAGGCATCTTTTTCGGGGCTGCCTCCCCAGGCCAGTGCGGTGCCAACCAGGCGCCGCACCGGATCGACCTGGCGGGGCCCGCCGAACATGCCTCTCGTATCCTGGACAGTCGTCCCCAGCACAAGCAGGGCTTCACGCAGCTTCGTCAGTTCAGCCTGGTCCCAATTGGGGATCTCGAATTTGCCTTGATGCTTCTGTGTCAGTTTCAACGCATCCTGCAAGGCGTGGGCCTGCCCCACATCCTGGGGGTTCGCCGGATCGACCAGCGTTCGGACAGCCATCAGGGCATAGCGCGTCCCAATGCGCTCGCGCGTGAAGGTATAGGTGCCGGCGCCATAGATATCGGCGTGCGTGTAGTGGTCTTCATCGATCACCTGCAGCGACATGAAGCGCTTGCCTGCATCCGGCATCGTGATGGTCACCGGGCCTGCGTCAAGGTCGACAACCCCCAGCGAATAGAGCGTATCGCGATTGGGGCGTACCACGATCTGCCGGTCGATTGGCGCGAGCTCGCGTTGGTTGAAGAACTTGCCGAACCCGCTCCGCCAAACCACGGATTCGAGACTCCTGTCACTCTCCGCACGTATGTAGTTGTCCAGCGTGACGGCGACTGCCGGTGGCGTGGGGGTTATGGGCGCATGGCTCTGGGCGCAGGCCGGCATGACGGATGCCGCAGCGCCGAGGATGGAGAACGTGCAAGCCAGAACACGCACCAGGACCTCGCTCGGCCCTGGCTTCGACATGCCGATGTCTTCAATGACAAACGGGGAATTGGCTTGATACAGCACTGCGGCTTTCATAAGTCTCCTTGCATCCTTGCCATCTTGAAATGAAACGGCCGACGGGGTGAGACACATCGGCCGGATCGCGCTTGATCTTTTTACTTATGCTCGCTCGCGCTGTCAGGCCTGTCCAATTCAATCTTTTCCGGGGTATTCCATGAATTCATACTCGCGTCTGACGCCAAGCAGAAAGCCGGGAGGTGATCTGTCCAGGCGCCACACCGCTGCCGGCCGGCATCGTCCAGCGCGGCCTTGACCGCGGTATCTGCCAGCATTCGCAACTTGCCAATGCTGGCCATGCCGACGCCGACGATTGCTCGTTCAATTCCCGCAGAATGGATCGGGGTTCGTCAGAAGATGTGCCGCATGCCCAGGGTCACGGCAAACTGGCTGTTCTTGCCAGCGCCGAGGTAGTAGCCGGTGCCCAGGCCGCCCACCGAGGTGTCGAAATTCAGGCCGGCGTTCTTCGAGTAAGCGGTGGCGAGATACAGACTGGTGCGCTTGGTGAAGAAATACTTGGTCGTGAACATCACCTGCCACGGGTTCTTGATGTTGCCGAGCAAGGTGCCGTTGACGGGGTTGGCCACTTGCCGCACGTCGTCGTAGTAGTAGGCCAGCGTGGATTCGAGCTGCGGCGTGAAGGAGTAAGTGCCGCCGACCCAGTAGTAGTTGTCGCGCAGGATCTCGACATCCGCCGGGTTCTGGCTGCGGCCCCAGCGGTAGCCTGCTACCAGGCGTACCTTGCCGGCGGCATACTTGCCTGCCACCGCGGCACGCTTTGCCTTGCCCGGCGGCCCGCCCGCCGTGGTCGGGGCATCTACCTCGTCATAGGCCAGGCCAAGGCCGAATGCCCCCGAGGTGTAGCTTGCGGCGCCGCCATATGCGGCGCCGGAGCGGAAGCTGCCCGGCACCTCGCCAGCGGTGGCCGGCGAAGCGGTATCGACCCCGAACGACCAGTGTGCGGCGACCTCGACCGGGCCGAACGTTGCGCCGTACTTGACCACATTGTCTTCGCGATAGTAGCGCCCGAGGTACGCCACGACCGGCTCGTATTGCGGTTGGTAGAAGCCTGCCTGGAAGTTGGCCAGGACATCGAAGATCGAGGTGTACTGGCGTCCGAAGGTCAGCTTGCCGTAGGGGCTGTCAATGCCAGCGAACGCCTGGCGCCCGAACAGCCTGCCGCTGTTGGCCATCTTGCCGTCATCCGAACTGAAGCCGCTTTCCAGCACGAACAGGCCCTTGAGTCCGTTGCCAAGGTCCTCGACGCCGCGCAGGCCCCAGCGCGAGCCGCCAATGCCGCCGGTCAGCATGGCGAAGCGATTCTCCGCCGGCCCCGGCGGCACGGTGGCACCGGTGCGCGACTGGTTGTTGACGTACTCGAGGTTGGTATCGATCAGGCCATACAGCGTCACGGACTGCGCGTTGGCGGTACTTGCCAGCGCCGCGCTGGCAGCGACCAGCGCAAGGTGGGCAGACCGGAATTGTTTGACGAACTTCATGAATGTCTCTGCTTTGATGGATCGCGGCAAAACTGGATATCGCCGCGGTGCGGGTTGCCCGTGCCGCGGCGGGTACCTTGGTGGATCAGACCGGATCCCATGGGAACACGTCGCGCGACAGCTCGAGCGGGTAGAACGACCCCTTCAGCATGGGGATGGCGCGCTCGATGCACGACTGCACGGTCCAGCCTTCGCTGGCATGCGCGGTGCGGATCGGGCGCGGCTGCGAGAACAGGTAGATCTCGTTGTTGCGTACGCCGAATACCTGGCCGGTGACCTGGCGGCCCTGGTCGCTCAGCAGCGCCAGCGTGAACGGCGCGATCTTGCCGGCCTCCAGCGTCATATTGATCTTCATGCGCTCGGCGGCTTCCGGGGTGTTGGTCGGGATGCTGCCGACCATGCGCGTGAAGGCGAACGGCGCGATGCAGTTCGACCGGACGTTGAATTTCTGCATGTCCACCGCGATGGACTTGGACAGGCCGACGATGCCCAGCTTCGCGGCGGCGTAGTTGGCCTGGCCGAAGTTGCCGATCAGCCCGGAGGTCGAGGTCATGTGCACGAAAGCGCCGCCTTCCTGCGCCTTGAAATGCGGCGCAACGGCGCGCGACACGTTCCAGCTGCCCTTCAGGTGCACGCGTACCACCGCATCGAACTCTTCCTCGCTCATCTTGTGGAAGATGACGTCGCGCAGGTTGCCGGCGTTGTTGACCACGCCGTCAATGCGCCCGTACAGGTCCAGGGCCTGCTGGGCGATCTTCTGCGCGGAACCCCACTCGGCGACGCTGTCGGTATTGGCGCCGGCTTCGCCGCCGGCAGCCTTGATCAGGTCGACGGTTTCCTGGGCGGGGCCGGCGCTGCCGCCGCTTCCGTCCATGTTGACACCGAGATCATTGACGATCACGCGCGCGCCCTGGCGTGCCGCTTCCAGTGCAATGCCGCGGCCCACGCCGGCACCAGCGCCGGTGACGATGATGACTTTTCCTTCAAGCAGACTCATGGTTGAAACTCTCCTATGCAACGAATGAAATCGGACCGGCTGGCGTCAGTGCGCCAGTGGGCCAGGCCCAGACGCAATGCCCTGGCAGGGCACGCCGCCAGAACCGTGTGTGAGGCCCATGGCGGGACGGGCAAGCTGGCGCTCGCCGGCACGGCCCTGCAACTTGTGATGGATTTCGCAGGCCGTGCGCAGGCCGGAAGCCGCGATCTGCGCTCACTCCGGCTGTATGCCGGCGATCTGGATGAGGCGCTTCCACATCTTCTGGTCCTCGACGATGCTCTTGCCGAGCTCGGGACCAGTGGCGGGGAAGGCCAGGGTGCCGCGCTCGGCGTAGTGGGTGCGGGCCGCGGGCGAATTGACGAATTCAAGGCTCAGCCGCGCGAGCTTGTCGATGATTGGCTGCGGCGTGCCAGCCGGAGCGAACAGGCCGGTCCAGCTGGCGACCTGGACCCCGGCCACGCCGGCTTCGGCCAGGGTGGGCACCTCGGGCAGCAGGGCCAGGCGGCTCGGGCTCATGACCGCGAGGGCGCGCAGCTTGCGGCCCTGGACCTGCGGCACCGCCGACGCAACGTCGGTGAGGCCGTAGTCCATGGTGCCGCCGATCAGGTCGGTGATCATGTTCGCCATGCCTTTGTACGGCACGTTGACGGCCTTGATGCCGGCTGCCTCGTTGAAGGCTGCCACGGCCACCTGGGAGGGCGCGCTGGCGGTGCCGTAGTTCAGCTTGCCAGGCCTGGCGCGCGCGCCGGCCACCAGCTCGGACACGCTGTGGTATGGCGAGGTGGCCGGCACCACGATCGCAACCGGCAGCATCGACAAGCGTGCGATCGGCGTGAAGTCCTTGCGCGGATCGTAGGGCAGGTGCTTGAACAGGTTGGGGTTGGCGGCCATCGTGCCCGACGTCGCCAGCAGCAGCGTGTAGCCGTCCGGCGCTGCCTTGGCCACGTACTCGCCGGCCATCATCATGTTAGCGCCGGGCCTGTTGTCCACTACGAAGCTCTGTCCCAGTTTCTCGCCCAGATACTTCGCCAGCAGGCGCGTGTAGCTGTCGGCACCGGTGCCGGCGCTTGACACTGAAACCACCCGCACCATGCGCTCGGGGTAGTTCTGTGCGGCGGCCGGCCACGCCATGGCCAGCAGCATGCCGAATGCCGCCGTGCGGCGCCTGGCGGAAGCGGTGAATGTGCTCATGCAGGTCTTCCTTTCGTTGCTTGATGGTGATGCGGGGGCAGCGATTCGCGCTGCGTCAAACGATGCCGGCTGCCGTTCCTTGCAGGAACGGCGCCTGCACCGGTGTCGCCTTTCTTTCCTCTTGTTGAATGATTGGCTTGCGAGGGGGGGAGGGCACACCCCGGCCTGGGGGGCGGTCCCGGAACGAGGGACGGCTGGGTGCTCGGATGTTTCGCATGAAATGGCACGCCGTGGCGCCGGTGTGCGGCCGGGGATAGTCGGGCGATCCCGTTGCTGATCGCCATCCAGCCGATCGAGCTGGCAGACGTCGGAGAAGCCGCTCCAGATAGTGTGAGGCGAGCACTTCGGGCTGCCGCCAAATGGCTTGACTGGCCCAACTGGTCCAAAGCGACTCCACCGAGCTCCGTACGTGACGCTTCCCCCCGCACAGATTCGGCCGGCCACCGACAAGCCTCTTTCCCCATGAAACGCCACCCCTCGCGGGGTGCGCCGCCAGCGGCTCGCCCGGCGATCATGCGACGGTGCACCGAAGTCGAAGCCAGTCCGACGCCACGACTCGCCCGGTGCAGCACATCGCAACGGAGAACGAGTCTTGCCCTACCAATCGATTTACCGGCCTGCCGCGTTCGCGGGTCAAACCATTGTCGTGACCGGCGGCGGCAGTGGTATCGGACGCTGCACGGCCCATGAACTTGCCGCCCTCGGCGCCCACGTCGCGCTGGTCGGCCGCAAGGCCGCCAAGCTCGCCGCGGTGTGCCAGGAAATCCGCTCGCAGCATGGCAAGGCGAGCAGCCATCCCTGTGACATCCGGAACGAGGCGGAGGTAGCCGGGGTCGTTGCCGCGGTGCTGGCGCAACAGGGCCGCATCGACGGTCTTGTCAACAATGCCGGCGGGCAGTTCTACGGCGAGATGAAGGATTTCACGACGGACGGCTTCGAGGCGGTCGTCCGCACCAATCTGACGGGCGGCTTCATCTTCATGCGCGAGGTCTACAACCGCTGGATGGCCCGGCACGGCGGCGCCATCGTCAATATGGTCGCGGCGATCAGCGGCAGCCTGCCTGGCTACGCGCATTCCGGCGCCGCGCGCTGCGGCATGATGAGCCTGACCGAAACGGCGGCGTGCGAATGGGCCGCCGCGGGCGTGCGGGTCAATGCCGTTGCGCCGGGGCTGATCGCTTCGAGCGGCTTCGATCAATACAGCGAGGCCGGCGCCGCAGCCATCCGTCACCGACTGGCCAGTATCCCGCTGCAACGCTACGGCAACGTCGCCGAGGTCTCCGCCGCCATCGTCTATCTGCTGTCGCCCGCCGCGGCCTTCGTCAGCGGCGCTTGCCTGCGCATCGACGGCGCGGCCGCCACGGCAAGGTCGTGCCACTTCGAGCCGCACAACAACAGCAAGCCGTTCGAGGGCTTCCATCTGCCGTCGTCGCCCGACATGCTGCAGCGCGACTGACGGCTCCCATTTCCTTCATCAGGCACGGGCGCGGATCCGGCGAAAGCAAGTCAGGCGGAGCAGCAGGTGTGGAAGCGGATGATCGCGGCGGCGGGCATCCAGCCGGAATAGTCGACGCGCAATTCGTGGCGAATGGCCTCTCCCGCACACGCGGGAGAGGCCATTGCGTTTAGACGTGCAGGATCGTCGAAACTGCCGCGGCGCCGTCGAGTCCCACTTGTCCGCCGCCATTCTCGGCCAGCGCCAGCTTCGCGCCCTCGCGCTGACGCGGACCGCTTTCGCCGCGCAGTTGCTGCGTCAGTTCGACGATCTGCGCCGCGCCCGTCGCGCCGATGGGATGGCCCTTGCTCAGCAGGCCACCGCTCGGATTGACCGAGATGCGCCCGTTCAAGTCGGTCGCGCCGCTGCGCAGCAGGCCCACGCCTTCGCCCGGCGCGCAGAAGCCGAGGCTCTCGTAGTACATCACTTCCGACGGCGCCGAGGCGTCATGGAGTTCCACCACGTGGAGATCACGCGGGTCGACGCCGGCCGCTTCGTACGCGCTGAACGTGGCGCGCAGCGCTGCCGGATCGAGACTCGCGTCCGGCGTGCCCGACACCATCACCGATGCGCCGACCCACACCGGCTTCGGCGCGGTCATCTTCTTCAGGAACGCGGGCGAGCACAGCACGACGGCGGCGGCGCCATCGCCGATGGACGAGCACATTTGCAGCGTCAGGGGGTCGCTGATAACGCGACTCGCCAGGACTTCCTCGACGGTGGTCGGCGTGCGGAACTGGGCCAGCGGATTCAGCGACGCGGCGCGGCGGCTCTTGACCACGATCTGCGCCAGGTCCTCGCGCGTGCAGCCGGTCGCGGCCATGTATTTGCGGGTCTTCTCGGCGTAGATGTCCATGAAGATCGAGCCGCTGCCCGAGCCGACATGGGTGGGCAGTTCCTCTTCCAGATCCACCGCCTTGGCGAGTGCGCCGAATGACACGCGCTTGTCCTCATGCGTCATCCGCTCGGCCCCGACCACCAGCGCGACCTGCGCCTGGCCGCTACGTACCGCATTCCAGGCCAGGTTGAACGCCGTGCTGCCCGATGCGCAGGCATTCTCGACGTTGACGACCGGCTGGCCCTGCAGCCCGAGAAAGCGCAGCGCCGCCTGGCCGCGGACCATTTCCTGCCCGGTGATGAGCCCCGCCACTGCATTCGAGAAATAGACCTGATCGACATCCTTGGCTGCGATGCCCGCATCGGCCAGCGCCGCGCGGGCCGCCTGTTCGGACATCATGCGGACGGTCTGGTCGGGAAACTTGCCGAACGGCGTCATGCCGACGCCGATGATTGCGCATTGCTTGTTCACGTCGCTTCTCCTTTGGGGTATTCGCTATGCCCCATGATTGCCGTTCGGCGCGGCGAGGGCACACCCCGGTGGGGGTGGCGCGGGCGGGATGCCGGGCACGCGCGTTTCGGATGAAGCGACGATTCTGCGCAGCAGCGGGATGCGTCCCGAACTGAGTCAGCGCCGCGCGCGAGGCCTGGCGGCGGCGAGGTCACGCAGCCGGGCGGCCGCGCCGCCCCGTCCGCTGACGCCGAGCTTGGCGTAGATGTTTTTCAGATGCCACTTGATGGTTTCCGGCGCCAGGTTGAGCACCACCGCGATCTTCTTGTTGGGCATGGCCTGGGCGACGAGTTCGAGCACTTCGCGTTCGCGCTCGCTCAACTGGTCGATTGCCTCGGCGCCCGGTTGCGCGGCTGCCCGGCTGGGAGCGCCGGCATCTTCGGCCCGCAGCCGTTTGACGTAGAAGTCGAGAACCGGGTCGAGCGGCGCCGCGTCCAGCAGGGCGCCGACCTGCCCGAACAGGTCGGGCGAGACATCGAGCAGCGTGCGCACGAGACCAAGCTGGTGGCCGATGACGAGCGCGCGGCGCAGATGGTCGCGCGCGGGCTGCGGCCGGCCAAGCCGGTGCTGCGCGAGCGCCAGCCGCAGTTCCAGGCTGGCCGCGTGCATCGGATGCAGGGAGGCGCGTTCGGGTTTCCGCGTCGCCCGCGCGACGAAGGCGTCGAAATCGCACGTCTGGAACAGCACATCGTCGTGCGCTTGCCGGACCACAGACTGCACGCGCCGCGCGGTCTCGGTCGCCTCATCGGCATGGCGCCTGCCGATGGCGTCCAGTTGCCGCAACGTTGTATTGGCACCCTGCGTTTCGCCGAGCGCATGGTGGCAGTGCAGCCGCATGGCGTAAGCCTCCACCAGCAGGCGGTCGATGCCGAAGCGCCCGGCGTAGGATTCGAGCCGGTCGATGGCGGCGATGGCCTGCGATAGCCGTCCGGCCAGCCAGTGCGCGCGCGATAGCACGCGACAGGCGTGCAGCACCGTATCGGGCAGCGAGGCGCGCTCCAGCACGTTCATGCGCGGCTCCAGCAGCGCCACGGCGGCTTCGGTGTCATTGACCTCATAGAGAATGTCGGCCAGCAGACCGGCGCTCATGGACGACAGGCCGATGGCGGCGGCCCCGCGCGCGCCGGACGCTTCCAGCGTTTCGCGCACGGCCCGTTCGGCTTCGCCCAGTCGTCCTTCGACGGTCAGGCTCATCGCGGTGAGGCAGTCGCCGAGCAAGCGGCTGCGGGTGCCCGCGCCGCGCGCGGCGGCCTCTTCGACCACCGCGCGCGCCTGGTCGTACTGCCCTTGGTAGACGTAGGCCCAGCCGAGGATGTTGCTGCGGCAGTTCCAACTGAAGTCGTCCGCTTCGGGCGGAATGCCGTCGCGCAGGATCGGGACCATCGCCAGTACGGTGTCGAGGTCGTCCTGCTGCAGCGCTAGGCCGGCCCGGACCAGCGCCTCGGCGTAGCGCTGCCGGCCGTCGAGCGCCTTGCGCCGGGCGGCGATGCGCGCGAGGCTTTCGTGCGCGACGTCGAACTGGCAGGTGTACATCGCGTAGTAGGCCGACACCAGCAGCAGGCCGAAGCGCGCGCGCAGTTCCGCCAGGGGCAGGCGCCGCAGCAGGCCGACGAGGCGGCTGAGTTCACCCTTGACGAGCAGATCGTAGGCGCAGTCTTCGACCATGCAGGCCGCGGCGTCGACATCGCCAGCCTGCACGGCGTGGTGAACTGCGTCGTCGAGCATGCCGTGCGCGCGAAACCACGCGCAGGCTGCGCCGTGGCGTTCCTGCACGACGGCCTCCGGCACACCGGCGAGCCGCGCGAGCAGGACTTCGCGCAACAGCGGATGTATCCGGTACCACGTTTCGTCGCCTGCGTCGTCGGTACGGGCCAGCACGAAGCCGCCTGCTTCCAGCCTGGCCAGGCGGGCCGACAGCGCGGGGCCATCGTCCACAGCGCGCAGCACGTCGGCGCACAGCGGGCCGCTGATGCGCTGGCACATGGCCATCGTCGCCAGTAGTTCGACGTCGGCAGCGGGCAGGGCGGAAAGCACCTCGCGATCGAAATAGTCGCCGACGGCGTCGATGGCATGTGCTTTCGCGTCGCGCCAGCCGGGATGGCGACGTCCAGGCATTTCGCTGGCGATGATCCGCAAGCCGGTGACCCAGCCCGCGGTCAGGCGGTGGATCTCGGCGGCGTCGCCGGGCAGGGCGCCCTCTGCCTGCTCGGCGAGGTAAGCCTCGGTCTCCTCGGCCGAAAAGCGCAGGTCGGACATGCCGATTTCCGTCGCCAGGCCGCGCGCTTGCAGGCGCGTCAGCGACAGCGGCGGTGCGGTGCGCGCAGCGAGGGCGAGGTGCAGGTTCGGCGGCGCGTAGTCGAGCAGCCATTGCAGCACACGGAAGACGTCCGGATCGTCGATATGGCGCAAGTCGTCGAGCATCAGCACGAGGTCGTGCGGATGTTGCGCCAGGGCCTGGACAAGGCGGATCACGCGATGTTCAAGCGCGTCCGCACCAACCGGATCGGGCCACAGCGTGGGATCGTCCACAGCCGGCACGGTCTGCGCGAGGGCGGCGCTCAGGCTGTCGAGGAAGCGGGACGGCGAGTTATCGTCGTGCGACAGCGTTAGCCACGCCACGTCATAGTCGAGGCCCAGCAGCAGGCGGCGCCATGCCAGCAGCGTGCCGGTCTTGCCGCTGCCGGCCGCGGCTTGCAGCAGGATGCAGCGCTGGCGGCGAGCGTCTTGCAGGCGCGACATCAGCGCGTCGCGCGCGAACAGCAGGTGCGACGGACGCGGCGGCGCCAGCTTCGCCGGTTCGATGCTGATGGCGCGGGGCGGAACGGCGTTGGCGGGTGCGGCCTCGAGGTCCGGCACCCGGACGCTCGCGCCCATGCTGTCGGGTGCGCCGCTGGCTTGTCCGCGAACAGCGAATCTGGACGAGAGCCACAGGAACGGCCGTCCTCCCTCGCGACGCTCGCCGTGGTCGGCAATGGCTGCCACGATTGCCGGGCCGGCCTGCATGGCATGGCGCAGCGTGGCGGTATCCATCGCACGCAGCCAGCGCTGCACCATGCGCAGCCACGATGCCGACGCGCCGGGAAAATGCGCCTGGATGCGCGGATGCCGCGCCAGCCACCGCCGCACCGGGGGGCGCTGGTGAGTGGCGTAGTTGTCGCACAGCACATGGAGCGCGGCGTCGTCCGGCGCGGCGCGCTCGACGCCGCGCAGGAACGCGAGCCAGTGGGCCTGGTCTGCGGGTTCATCGGCCTCGGGGTTGCCGAGCGTCTTGAGCGCGTCGAGCAGGGCCGTCATGCCTACGCGCCGTGCGCCGGTGTCGTCCGAAGCGGGCGGGCGCGCGCCCGCACCGCCACTCGCCAGCACCAGCGCATGTTCGCCGCCACGCACATAGACGCCGACGATTTCGATCCGTCGGCCCGACAGATCCGGCAGGTCGGCCGGTGCCAGCCCTCTGTCGCCGGCCTGCACCGCGCTCCAATGACGGGAAATGGTCGCGGCGCTGACGCCGAGCACGTCGGCCAGTCTGCGGGTGCTCCACGGCTCGGGGGAGTCGGGGCGGCCTTGCGCGGTGAGTTCCGCCAGTCGGACCAGATCGATCTTCACCGGCGGCGCGCCGCGAGGCAGGTTGTGCTCGATCCCGGCCAGACGTGACTGTACGAAGCGCTCGCGCCAGCGCGACACTTGCGCGCGTCCCAGGCCGAGTTCGTCGGCGATGTCCTTGTTCGGCATTCCCTGCGCGGCAAGCAGCACAATGCGCGCGCGCTGGACAAGGCGAGGGTCGGCGGACGCGTCCGCCAGCGCGCCCAGCGCTTCCCGCTCGCCGGCGCTCAGCACCACTTCCGCCGCAACGCGCATCGTGTCTCCCCTTTGCCTGTCGCCACCTGCATGGGCGACGGTCCCGCGCAAGTAGAGCATAACAATCTGTCTTGATGCAACGCTCTGCGACGAAATAGCGGTCAAGGCGCGACTTGGCGGGGTGGGTGCGCCGCTCGGACCACCCCCGAGGGGGTGTGCGACCACCCGGGGTCGATTCGTACAGTGGCGATACCGAACATCAACCGAGACATCGAACCCTGGAGAAATGAGATGAATGTGACCCAAGCCCTGGCAGGCGCGGTCGGTTGGCTGACGCTGAATCGCCCCGACAAGCTCAACAGCATGACGCGCGACATGGTCGAGTCGATGACCGTCACGCTGAATGCCTGGCGCGACGATCCCGCCGTGCGCGTGGTGGTGCTGACCGGCACCGGCCGTGCGTTCTGCGCCGGCGCCGACCTGAAGGCGGGCCACGCGGCCTTGCAGCCGGGCGAGAAGGATTCGCTCGACGTCATCGTCGCGTTCTTCGACACGCTGCGCAATTTCCCGAAGCCGGTCATCGCTGCCGTCAACGGCATTGCGCTGGCCGGCGGCATGGAGATCGTGCTGTCGTGCGACATCGTGCTGGCAGCGCAGAGCGCGAAGCTCGGCGACGCGCATTCCAACTTCGGCGTATTCCCGGGCGGTGGTGGCGCGGCACTGCTGCCGCGCAAGGTGCCCGACAACGTGGCCCGCTACCTGCTGTTCACCGGCGACACGCTGAGCGCTGCCGACCTGAAGACCTGCGGCCTCGTCAACGAAGTACTGCCCGACGCCGAACTTCTCGACCGCGCCCAGGCGCTGGCCGACAAGCTTGCCGGCAAGAGCCCGCTGGTGCTGGCCCGCATGAAGCGCGTTGCCGCCAATGCGTGCGACAAGAGCACCGCCGACGCCATCCGCCACGAACTGCTGGAACTGCGCGACCACAAGCGCTCATACGATATCCAGGAAGGCCTGCGCGCTTTCGCCGAGAAACGCCAGCCGCAGTTCAAGGGCTACTGATCCATCCGCGCAGCAAACAAATACATGAGGTAATACGATGCCATACCAACTCCCGGACGAAGACCAAAACTTGGCCGTCGAGGCCTTCCGCAAGTTCCTGCACGCAAAGATCAAGCCGGTGGTGAAGGAGTATCGCGACCGCTTCATCCCCAAGGAGAAGATGCGCGAACTGACCACGCAGATCGCCGAGTTCGGCCTGCCGGGCTGCACCATCCCGGTCGAGCACGGCGGCATGGGATGGACCTATACGGCCCAGGGCATGCTGTTCGAGGAACTGATGGCCGTGTCGTGCGACCTGGGCATCTGCGTGATGATCAACAACGGCGTCGCGCGCCGCCTGCTGTCGGCCCCCCCCGCACTGCGCGACCGCTATCTGCCGGGCATCCTGGCCGGCGAACTGTTCGGTTGCGCGGGCATCTCCGAGCCGGACGTCGGCTCCAATGTTGCCGAAATCCGCACGCGCGGCGACCGCGATGGCGATCACTTCATCATCAACGGTGAAAAGACGTGGATCACCAACGGCCACTATTCCGACTTCATCATCTGCACGATGAAGGGCGAGAAGGGCCTGTCGCACATCCTGGTCGACCGCAAGGAGCACGGCTACGAAACCCGCAACATCGAGAAGATCGCGCTGAATTCGCAGTCGACGGCACAAGTGTTTTTCAGTGACACCCGCGTGCCCGACAGCAACCTGATCGAAGGCGAGGGCGATGGCCTGAAGAACACCATGAAGATGTTCGAGATGGCGCGTGGCCATGTGGGCATGCTGTCGGTGGGCCTGATGCGCGCCGCGCTGGAAGACTCGATCGCGTACGCCACCGAGCGCAAGCAGTTCGGCAAGGTGATCGCCAGCCACCAGCTGGTGGCGGCCAAGATCGCCAACATCGCCATGCTGCTCGACGCGTCGCGCCTGATGTGCCAGCGTGTATTCGGCATGATCGACGCCGGCGTGCGCTGCGACCTGGAAGCATCGATGGCGAAGGCCTTTGCCACCGAGTCGGCGGTCAAGGCCTGCCGCGAGGCGGTGCAGCTTCACGGCGGCAATGGCATCACCAAGGAGTTCATGGTCGAGAAGTATCTGCGCGAGGCGATCATCATTCCGATCCCGGATGGCACTACCGAGATCCAGCGGCTGTTCATCTCGCGCCGGCTGACCGGGGTTTCCGCGTTCGTCTGAGCGAGACGGAGCAGACCCGGTCCGACACGTCCTTGCCGGCGCGAAACATGCGCCGGCTTATTTCATTTCGCAATATCGGGAGGTACCGATGGAGGCATCCGACACCATCGACGAACTTGTCTATCCCTGCGGCGACCCGCCCGACTCCGGCTCCATCCGCGCGGTGGCGCCCGGCGTCATGTGGATCCGCATGCGGCTGTCAGGTTCATCGCTCGGCGCGATCAACCTCTGGGCGTTGGAAGACAGGGGCGGCTGGACGCTGGTCGACACCGGCATTCACACGCCCGGCGTGGCGCGCGACTGGGAGACACTGCTGAGCGGTCCGCTGGGCGGCAGGCCGGTGCGGCGCGTGCTTGTCACGCATCTGCATGCCGATCATGTCGGCATGGCCGGCTGGCTCACGCGGCGCACCGGTGCGCGGCTGTGGATGACGCGACTGGAATACCTCTCGGCTCAGGCATCGGCGAACGCAGGCACGAGCACGTTGTCAATGGAAGCGATGGCGTTCTACCGACGCGCCGGGTGGGGCGCCGATGCCATCGCGGCGCATGCGGCGTCATATGGCCGCAACCAGTCCCTTGTCTTTCCGCTGCCGGGCAGCTTCCGCCGCATCAGCGATGACGAGACCCTGAGCATCGGCGGGCGCCCATGGCGGGTGGTGGTCGGTTCCGGCCATTGTCCCGAACACGCCTGCCTGTTCTGCGATGGGTTGAACTTGCTGATCTCCGGCGACCAGGTGCTGCCGCGCATCTCCTCGAATGTCTCGGTGCAGCCGTCCGAGCCCGAGGCGGACCCGCTGGCAGAATGGTTGGCGTCGCTGCGCAAGCTGCGCCGCGAAGTCCCGCGCGACGTGCTGGTGCTGCCGGCGCACAATGAGCCGTTCTCCGGTTTGCATGGGCGGCTGGCCGCGCTCGAGGCCGGCATCCAGCGCAAGCTGGACACGCTGCGCAGGGCGCTAATGGCGCCAAGGCGCGCGGTCGATGTCTTTGCCGCGCTGTTCTCGGCACCGGTGTCGCCGGACGAGCTGTCCCGCTACTGCCTCGCTACCGGTGAGGCGATGGCGTATTTGAGTTATCTGCTGTACCGCGGCGAGATCGCCGCGCAGGAAGATGCCGATGGGGTGGCGTGGTATCGCGAGCCGTGACCGGGTGAAGCCCCAGCGCCCCCCCTTCGCACGCGCTTCCGCAAGGGAGACGGGGGCGCCAGGGCCATCAGGCCACGCGGCGCGAATGCGCCTTCCAGTATTTTTCGCGTACCTGCCGGCGCTGCACCTTGCCGACCACGCTGACCGGAATCTCCGTCACGAACGCCACCGATTTCGGCGCCTTGAAGCGCCCGATCGTCGCCTTGACGTGGTCGATCAGCGCTTCCTCGGTGACCTCGCACCCGTCGCGCAGGATCACCTCGGCGTGCACGGTCTCGCCCCACTGCTCGTCAGGCACGCCGACCACCGCGCACAACGCCACCGCCGGGTGCGAGCTGAGCGCCGACTCCACTTCATTGGCGTAGACGTTGAAGCCGCCCGTGATGATCATGTCCTTCTTGCGGTCGACAATGAACAGGAAGCCGTCGGCATCCACATAGCCCAGATCGCCGGATTTCCAGAAGCCGTTCTCGAACTCCGCTGCCGTGCCCTCCGGATTGTCGAAGTAGCCCGAGATCACCGCCCGCGAGCGCAGCCACAGTTCGCCCGTGACGCCGGGCGCCACTTCTTTGCCCGCTTCGTCCATGACCACCACCTCCGCTTGCCCGGTCACGCGGCCGGCCGAGCCGAGACGCTCGTCCGATGCCGTCGCATGGTCGGCTTTGGTCAGTACCGCCACGCGCTGAATGCACTCGGTCGAGCCATACGCCTGCACGAAGATATTCCCGAACCGCTGCTGGAGCTGGCGCAGCTTGTTGGGGCTCATCGGCGCGGCGCCGTAGAAGCAGGTGGCGAGAGTGGAGAGGTCATGGCCGGTCGCCTCGGGCAAGTCGAGCAGGCGATAGAGCAGCGTCGGCACCATCATCGCGACAGTGATGCCGTGCGCCTCGACATTGCGGCACCACTGGCGCATATCGGGCACGTTTTGCGTGACGGTGCAGCCGCCGCGAAACATCGTGGGCAGCAGGCCAAGGCCCGAGCCGTGGCTGACGGGGGCCATGTGCAGATAGCGCGTGTCCCGGTCGATCCAGGTCTCGCCGGCGGCGAAGAAGGAATCCCGGCTGGCGAGCCAGTTGTCCATCGTGTACTGCGCGCACTTGCTCTTGCCGGTGGTCCCGCCGGTGAAGCGGTAGATGAGTGCGTCGCGCGTGGTGTCGCTCTCCACGCCGGGGTTGGTGTCTGGCACGCCTTCGAGCAGGTCGTTGAAGCAGAGCAGGCCCTCGCGCGGCGCGGCGGGCGGGTCCATGCAGACCACCGTAATGCCGCGTTCGCGCAGCATCGGATAATGGGTCTCGATCAGGCTGTTTTCGATGAACACGACCTTGGGTCGGATGAAGTCGACCTGCCAGCGGTGCTCTTCGATCGCATCGCGGAAATTGGTCCAGCAGGCGGCGGCCTCGCCTTTCAGCGCGGTCCAGGCGTGCAGCAGCGAAAGGCTGTCGTTCTCCAGGATGCAGAGCCAGATGTCGCCGCGGCGCAGGTTCAGGCGGTCGCGGATCATATTCGCCACCTGATTGGTGTAGCGGTGCAGCTCGCCGTGCGTGAAGCGGCGGTTGCGCTCAGTGTTGACCAGCGCCTCGCGGTCGCGGTGCTGCATCGCGATCTGCGCGGTCAGGTTGGCGAAGTTCATTCTCATGTTGGTCTCCATGCCCCCGGGGCGGCGCTTGGCGCAGCCTGTCCTCGGGTGTTTCTGTTCGTAATTGGGCCGTCTCTTTGTTCTAGCGGCGGATGAGCCAGTCTGCCAGCACGGCGGCGCTATGTTCGCCACGGCGCGGGATGGGCCCGGGGATGCCAGCCGGCGTCCCCGAGAAGCGCGGAGCCGGGCTCGCCTGCAGCACGCCGTCGGCCTCCGTGTAGACCCCGCGGGCACGCAGGTGGGGATGCGCGGCTGCTTCGTCGGGGCTCAGCACAGGCGCGAAGCAGGCGTCGGTGCCTTCCAGCAGTTCGCACCAGGTCGCGCGGTCGCGGGTGGCGAAGAGGGCGGCGAGCCGTTCGCGCAGCGCGGGCCACTGGTCGGCGTCGTGCTGGGTGGCATAGGCGGGGTCGTCCGCCAGTCCAAGCCGCTCACGGAGTTCGCGGTAGAACTTGGGCTCCAGCGCGCCGACTGTGATGAATTCGCCGTCCGCGCAGCGGTAAGCGTTATACCAGTGCGGCCCGTCGAGCATGCTGCGCCCGCGCGCGCGCTGCATGTGGCCGCCCGCCTGCAGGCCGAGCAGCAGCGACGTCATATGCGCGCTGCCGTCCACGATGGCCGCGTCCACCACTTGCCCCGGACCACCGGCCCGCACCTGCAGCAACCCGGCCAGCAGGCCGGCCACGAGGTACATGGCGCCGCCGCCAATGTCGCCCACGAGGCTTGGTGGCGCCATCGGCGGCTCGCCCGGTTGGCCGGCATACCACAGCGATCCGGACAGGGCGATGTAGTTGATGTCATGGCCCGCTGCCTGCGCAAGCGGACCGTCCTGCCCCCAGCCGGTCATGCGTCCGTAGACCAGACTCGGGTTGTGCCGCAGACAGGTATCGGGCCCGAGACCGAGCCGTTCCATCACCCCGGGCCGCATGCCTTCGATCAGCGCATCGCAGTGCTCGACAAGCCGCAGCATGGTCGAGCGACCGGCTTCGGCTTTCAGATCGAGGGCAAGCGACCGCTTGCCCCGCCGCGAGATAGCGCCCGCGCCAAGGTCGATCGCGTCCTCGCCAGCCTGCGGGCGATCGACCACCACCACGTCCGCCCCCAGATCCGCCAGCAACATGCCGCAGAAGGGCCCTGGCCCGATCCCGGCTACTTCGAGTACGCGGATGCCCGAGAGAGGGCCCTTGCGTTGTGGCGTGCGCCTGTCCATACCTCGATCCCTCGATCCCGCTCTTGCATTGACGACATGGGCCGCAGGTTAGAGCGGTCCGGCACAGGTAGCGCCCCCCACGGAGGGGGACGAGGGGTGCCCGAGGTGTTGCATCATGGGAGGAGCGTAATTCCATAAGCGGCCACCCCTGTCGTTGGCATGCTGATCAGGCCCGGTGCAGGGCACTGCCGGCGCGGAGGCCGGCAGGACATCAAAGCAGGACCACCAGCGTGTGCTCGCCCCCATCCAGCGGGGCGCTGGCCAGGCCGTCGGCAAACGGGATGCCGGCGCCGTCAAGAAGCGCCTGCGAGATGCCGTCCGCGCGGTGCAATCGCGTTTCCACGCTGATCTCGTAACGGGTCGACGCCACGTTGACGGTGGCCTTGAAGCCAGGCCACGAGGCCGGAATGCAGGGGGCAACGACCAGGCGGTCTCCCTCCCTTCGGATGCCCAGGATGCCTTCCAGTCCGGCGCGATACATCCATCCCGCAGCACCCGTGTACCAGGTCCATCCGCCGCGGCCGGTGTGAGGTGGCAGCGAGTAGACGTCGGCCGCAACCACATAGGGCTCGACCTTGTAGCGCTCGACCGCAAGCGGTGTCAGTGCATGGTTGATCGGGTTGAGCAGCGAGAGCAGTTCTACGGCCTTGTCGGCCTCGCCGAGCCTGGCAAATGCGAGGACTGCCCACATCGCTGCATGGCTGTACTGCCCGCCGTTCTCGCGCAGGCCGGGCGGGTAGCCCTTGATGTAGCCGGGGTCAAGGGTGCCCTTGTCGAAGGGCGGCGTGAACAGCAACGCCAGCCCGTCCTCGCGGCGCACCAGGTATTTTTCCAGCGAGGCCATCGCTGCGCGGGCACGGACTGGGTCGGCCGCGCCCGACAGCACGGCCCAGGACTGTGCAATGGCGTCGATCCGGCATTCCTCGCGGTCTCTGGAGCCCAGCCAGGTGCCGTCGTCGAAGGTCGCGCGGCGATACCAGTCGCCGTCCCAGGCCTCCCGCTCCAGCGCCTCGCGCAGCAAGGCCGCATGCGCGCGCCAGCGGCTTGCGCGCCCGGCATCGCGGGTCTGCGCCAGCGGCGCGAACATGACGAGGGTACGTAGCAGCAGCCAGCCCAGCCAGACGCTCTCGCCCTTGCCGCCGGCCCCGACTAGGTTCATGCCATCGTTCCAGTCGCCGCCGCCGACCAGCGGCAGCCCGTGCTCGCCGGACAGCGCCATGCAACTGTCGATGCCGCGTGCGCAATGCTCGAACAGCGAGGCCGATACATCCGAGACCATCGGCTGGAAGAAGGCGTCGGCTTCGGCAGGGTCCAGCAGTCGGCCTTCCAGGAACGGCAGCATCTCGTCCAGCACTTCAGTGTCGTTCGAGCCGGCAATGTAGCTGGCGGTAGCGAACGCCAGCCACACACGGTCGTCGGAGATCCTGGTCCGCACGCCCTGGCCGGAGTGCGGCAGCCACCAGTGCTGAACGTCGCCTTCGGCGAACTGCCGCCCGGCGGCGCGCAGCAGATGCCGCCGCACTGCGTCGGGACTGGCAAGGGCGAGCGCCAGGCCGTCCTGCAACTGGTCGCGGAAGCCGTACGCTCCGCTTGCCTGATAAAAGGCCGAGCGCGCCCAGATGCGGCAGGCAAGCGTCTGGTAGAGAAGCCAGCCGTTGAGCATGATGTCCATGGCCCGGTCCGGCGTCCTGACCTGTACCGCGCCAAGCAGGTCTCGCCAGTGCCGGGTCACGGTCGCCAGCACGTCGTCGAGATCCGTCTTGCGATAGCGCGCAAGCAGCGCGCTGGCTTCAGCAGCCGAGGCGCATTGTCCGATGAACGAGACGACTTCGACAGTCTCGCCGGCGGCGAGCTCGACATGGCACTGCAAGGCCGTGCAGGGGTCCAGGCCCGCTCCGGTCGCGCCGGACAAGGGCGCCTCGCGGAGCAGCGCCGCAGGCGCTTCAGGGCCGCCATTCCGGCCAAGGAATTCGGTGCGGTCCGTGGTCCAGGCGGTCTGCCTGCCGCCCAGATCGGCAAAGGCCACGCGACCCGCAAACGCCGTGCTCCACGGATTGCGGATCAGGAGAGCGCCGGTGGTTGGGTCCGGCGCCGTCGTGATAAACGGCACCGAGGCGCCCCGGGAGGTGCCCAGCACCCATTCCGTATAGGCCGTCACGGAAAGGCGGCGGGGGACGCCGGAGAGATTGCGCAGCGTCAGGCGCGAGATCTTGATCGGATCGTCCAGCGGAACGTACTGCAGCAACGCCAGCCCGATCTCGTTGGCCTCATGCGTGAAGCGGCTGTAGCCGTGCCCGTGGCGGGCCATATAGCTGCCGTTGTCCCGGATCGGTTGCGCGGTGGCGCTCCAGATCTCGTGGGTATCCTCGTCGCGAACATAGATGGCCTCGCCGCACGGGTCCGTGGCTGCGTCGTTGGACCACGGCGTCAACTGGTTGTCGCGACTGTTCTCCGCCCAGGTGTAGCCGCTGCCGCTGGCCGACGCCTGGAAGCCAAAGCCGGGATTGGCGATCACGTTGATCCATGGCGCAGGGGTCGACCGGCCGGCGTTCAGCACCACCACATATTCCCGCCCGTCCTGGTCGAAGCCGCCCAGCCCGTTGAAGAATTCGAGCCGGGGCACCGACGGCACTGGCAGTGGCGCGGACTTGCGGCGCCGGACGGGTATGGGAAGCGGGGCGAGCGCGGCGGGCAGGCGGGCGAGCTGGTTCGCGATCGGGCCACGCCGGGCAATCAGCGCGACGCGCGCGACCGACTGGAGCAGGGCGCGGGTTTCGGGAGCCATCATGTCGGCACGCAAGGTATATACCGATCCGCGCACCGATTCCTCGCCCGTCTGGCTCTGCGAATGACTGCTGCGAACCGCGGTCTCGATCGCTATCTGCAGGTCCTGGAGATAGGACGAGGCGCGCTCGTTGACGATGACCAGATCGACGCCAAGCCCTTTCATGCGCCAGTACTCGTGGGCGCGCAGCAACTGGCGCACCTGGACGATGTCCTCGATCTCGTCGATGCGCAGGAGAACAATCGGCAAGTCGCCGGAAATCGCCAGCGGCCACAGTCCCGATTGCGGACCCGCGCCGCGCAGGATGGCGTCCGGCGGGGCCCGGAAGCGGGCGTCGGCATAGAGCAGCGGGGCGGCCAGACGCTGGAAGTCGGCCGCCTCCGCCGCGTCGACGTCAAGGTGGCGAAGCTCGACCTGGGCCTGCGTCCAGGCCAGCGTCTTGGCCCGGTCGAACGCGTTGCGGTCCTGGTGCTTGTCGATCAGGGCCAGCAGATCGGCATGCGACGACGCAATGACGGTCCAGAAGGCTACCCGCGCGCTGCCCCCGGACGCAATCCGCACACGCTGCCTGAGCGAGAAGATCGGGTCGAGCACGGTGCCGACCGTATTCGAGAGCGGCAGTCCGGCTGTGACGACCGCGCACGCGGCGGGCGCACGACCGTCTTCGAGAAAGCGCGCCCGGTCGGACTCATACTGCGGATTGGCGACAAGGTCGCCTTCCACCACGCTGAAGTGGGCGGCCCACACGGGTGGCTCCGCGGGCGAGCGCAGGCGGCGCGTTGCGGTCAGCGCGCCGGACTCCGGCAGGTGCCCGGTCTGGATGAACATCCTGGAGAAGGCCGGATGCGCGTCATAAGACGCGCGCGTGGCGAGCGCCACTTCAGCGTAGGAGGTCAGTTCGATCTCACGTGGGCGGCGTCCGTTGTTGACCAGCGATACGCGGCGGACCTCGCCGTCGTCCTCGCCGGAAACCAGGACTTCCAGGATGGTGGTCAGGCTGCCGTCGTGTCGCACGAATTCGGCGCAGTCTTCGGCAAAGGCCACTTCGCCGGCGTGCTTGCCATCGGTGCCCGTTTGCGCGCTGGCAGACCAGGTGACGCCGCTTTGCGTATCGCGCAGGAAGATGAAGGAGCCCGAATCGTCGCGGGTGGCATCTTCGCGCCAGCGCGTCACGGCCAGGTCGCGCCAACGGCTGTAGCCCATTCCCGTGGTGGTCAGCATCACCGCATAGCGTCCGTTGGACAGCAAGTGGGTGACCGGGTTGCCGGATGCCGGCGCCGCGAACCGCCGCACTGCGGAGTCCTGCGTCAGTACCGCCGCAGCCGAGGCCTTCACCTCCTCCGCGCGGGGATGCGCGACAGCGACGTTGCGCGGCATGCGTTCCTGCAGCAGCAGTTCGCAGGCCTGGATCATCGGCTCGCGATGGAAGCGCTCGCGCATGCGGCCATCGTGCAGGGCATTGGCGATGGCAACGATGGTCATGCCCTGGTGGTGCGCCATGAAGCTGCGCACGATGGCAACCGTCTCGCTCTCCGCCAGGCGCGCGCGCGTGTAGTCCAGCGCCTCGTAGAAGCCGTAGCGTCCAAGGGCGCCGAGTTCGGCCAGGCGACGATAGTTGTCGCGCGCGGCCTGCGGATCGACCATGGCCGCCAGCCCCGTGGCATAAGGGGCGATCACCGCGTTCTCGGACAAGCCGCGCTTGAGCCCCAGGCCGGGGACGCCGAAGTTCGAGTACTGGTAGGTGAATTCCCTGTCGCGCGCGTTGTATGCCGATTCGGAAACGCCCCACGGAATCCCCAGCGATTGCCCGTAGCCCTGCTGGCGCGCCACCACCAGGCGCGCGGTCTGTTCAAGCAGGCTGCCGGAGGGGGCGCGCATCACCAGCGACGGCATCAGGTATTCGAACATCGAGCCCGACCACGAAATCAGTGCCGAGCCCTTGCCAAGTGGTGTCGCCATGCGCCCCAGCCGGAACCAGTGCGAGGTTGACACGTCCCCCTTGGCAATGGCGAACAGGCTGGCGAGCCGCGCTTCGGAGGCGAGCAGGTCGTAGCAACTGGCATCGTGCCGGTTGTCGGCAAGCGAATAGCCGATCGACAGCAGCTTGCGCGCCGGATCGAGCAGAAAGGCAAAGTCCATCGCCAGCGCCAGTTCACGTGCAGTGTGCGCGAGCGCCGTCAGCCTGGCGGCCAGCGCCTGCGGCGCTTCCGCCTGCTGCCGCTGATCGCGCTCATGCTCGGTGACGGCGCGTTGCAGCGCGTCGGTCCAGAAGGCCAGGTCGGCAACACTGTCATCGCCGGCGGCGGACGCAATGTCATGTACCAGACTGACGGTCTTCTGCGCGAGTCGCCTGAGCGCCGGTGCCCGTGTTGCCATGGAGAGCGAGCGGGCAAGCAGGGCGTGGATCTCGGCCAGCACTGCACCGAGCTGTCGTCCGGGGCCGCTGTGCGCAAGGCGTAGCGCAGCCAGCGCCTCGTCTGCCAGCCGCACGGTGTCCGCCAGGCCGTGGCAAGGATCTGGCGCAGGGGCGATTGCCCATTCTTCGCAGGCATTCGCGACCACGATCAGGTGCGCGGCGAGGTTGCCGCTGTCGACCGACGAAATGTAGGCGGGATGCAGCGCCTGCAGGCCCTGTGTCTCGTACCAGTTGTGGAAGTGGCCGCGGTAGCGCGGCAGCTTGCGCATGGCGGCGAACGCCGCTTCCATGCGCCCGACCGTCTCGGTGGTGCCGGCCCAGCCGAAGTCGCGCGCAGCGATGGCCGACAGCAGGTAGAGCCCGATATTGGTTGGCGAGGTCCGGTGCGCCACGACGGGCCTGGGTGTCTCCTGGAAGTTGTCGGGCGGCAGCATATTGTCCGCCGGCGTGACGAAGGTTTCGAAGAAGCGCCAGGTGCGGCGCGCGGTGAGGCGCAGCGCAAGCGCGTCGGCCTCCGGCAGGGTGAGCCGGCGCCCGACGGCCGGCGCACGGCTGGTCCACAAGGCAAGGGCTGGCGCCGTCAGCCATAGCAGCGCAAAGGGCAGCACGAGCGGCCACGACGACGGCAACAGTCCCACGCCGACGGCGGCCATCGACAGCGCAAGCAGGGTGCCGCCGACCATCAGCCGGTAAAAGCCGGTCAGGTCCAGCCGCGGGCGCGTGGCGGATTGCGCAGCCGTGGTCCACTCGAGCAGATAGCGGTGCGTGTAGAACAGCCGTGCCAGCGTCCGGGCGATGGCGTCACCCGTGCGCCAGGCCTGGTCAGGCACGAAGGCCAGCCCCAGCAGAATCTGCGTGGCGGCTAGCCGCAGGTCTGCGAGCAGCGCCTGCACATGGTTGCGCAGGCGCATGCCGCTACGGTGCCGCAGGCCGGACAGGATGCCGGGCAGGACGGCCGGAATGGCCAGGGCAGACAGCGGCAGGATAGTTCCCACTGGCCCCGCCGGCCAGGGCAGGAACCAGCACAGCACCAGGCTCGCGAACAGCAGGGGGGCGAGCAGCGAGCGGCGCAGGTTGTCCAGCATCTTCCAGCGGCCGATGGCCGGCACCGTGTGGATGCCCTTGTGGTGCCCGAAGATCCAGCCAAGCAGTTGCCAGTCACCACGTGTCCAGCGGTGCTGCCGCCTGGCCACCACGTCGTAGCGCGCGGGAAACTCCTCGACCACCTCAACGTCGGAGGCCAGCCCGGCACGTGCGAACACCCCTTCGAACAGGTCATGGCTGAGCAGCGTGTTCTCCGGCACCCGGCCGCTGAGGGCAGCTTCAAAAGCATCGACATCATAGATGCCCTTGCCCGTAAAGGAGCCCTCGCCAAAGAGATCCTGGTAGACGTCGGAGGCCGCCGCCGCGTAGGGATCGATGCCGCCCGGCCCGGAGAAGACGCGCTGGAAAAGCGACCCCTCACGGCCGATCGGCAGCGAAGGCGTGACACGCGGCTGGAGAATGCCGTAGCCGCCCACGATGCGCTGCCGGGCCGCATCGAACCGTGGCCGGTTCAGTGGATGGGACATCTTGCCGATCAGCCGCAGCGCAGCGTCGCGCGGCAGCCGCGTATCGGCGTCCAGGGTGATGACGTAGCGCACCCCGGCCGGCACCTGGGGCGCTTGCCCGTCGACGGCCACATAGCTCGTGTCGCTGGCGCCGCGCAGCAGGCGGTTCAGCTCATGCAGCTTGCCGCGCTTTCGCTCCCAGCCCATCCACCGGCCTTGCACGGCATTGAAGACGCGCCGGCGGTGGAGCAGCAGAAAGCGGTCGCCGGTCGGACCAGGGCCGTGGCGCTGGTTCAGCCGGGCGATCGCCGTGCTGGCCACGGCAAGCAAAGCGACGTCGCCGGGCTTCACTTCCTGATCCGCATCGACGCCATCGGTGAGCAAGGCGAAGGTCAGGTCGCCACCCGCGCCGGCGAGGTGATGCACCTCCAGCCGTTCGATCTGCTCGCACAGGTCGGCCTCGCCGGTCAGCAGGGTTGGCACCACCACCAGCGTGCGCAGCGAGGGCGGAACGCCGGCCTTGAGTTCCAGGCCGGGCAGGATCGTCGCGTTCAGCCGCCCGGCAAGCGCGCGATTCACCAGCGTGGCGGCAATCTCGCTGGCCGGCACGATCCAGATCAGCGCCAGCAGCACAAGCCAGCCGGGTGCCAGGCTGGCGGCCGGCAACATCCACAGCGCGAATGCCAGCAGGCCAGCCGTGACGAGCGCGAGCGCGCCGACATAGCCGCCAAGGCCCAGGTGCTTGCTGCAGCGGCTGATCCACAGGCGGGGCGGGGCGCGAAACCCGATGGCACGTTCGAGCGCGCGCCGGCCCGGGCCGATCAGGTGATAGCCGGGATCGCAGCGGCGCTCGGCCTCGTCCGCATCGTCCGATGCGCGGAGTCCTGGCGTGCCGCCGAGCGCCAGCTCGACAACGCTGAGCTCCGTGCATGAGGCGCTGCCCGCCAGTTGCTCGATCGCGCTGCGATATAAATTGCGGGTCGGAAAATCCATTTGCGCAAAGGCGCTGCCGGCACGCAGCCGCGCGTCGACAAGGCTGACGCTCTCGAACCACTCGGCCCAGTCGATATCGGAAATCAGGCGCATGCTGGTGATGATGTTGCGCACCGTCACGTTGGAAGCGCCCTGGCGCTGCTGCGCGTGCAGCACCACTTCATCGACGGAAGTGCCCTGCAACCCGAGGCGCGCCTCCAGCCAGCCCAGCGCCGGCGTGGTCCTTGGGTCCTGGTCGCGCAGGCGCCTGGCAAGCTGCGCGGCAAACACCTCGGACAGTGGCGTGCTGGCGCGCACGGCGATATCGGTCTCGAGCGCCGCGCTGGCACCTCCTGTGGCCAGCAGTCGTCCGGCCAGCGCATCGGCATCGGCACGGGCAACCCGCCCGGCGGTGATCTGCCCGGTGAGCCTGCGCAGGTTCTCGACCAGCACAATGCGCAGCGTGATCGCCACTGCCCACAGTTCGCCGATCGTCAGCGGCTGGACGCGCTGGTAGGCGGCAATGAAGCGGCGCAGGATGTCGGGGTCGAGGTAGCTGTCCGTGTGGGCGACAAAGGCCCAGGCCACCCCGAAGACTCGCGGATAGCCTGCGAATGGCCCCTCCGCGAGCTTGGGGAGCTGGCGATAGTAGCCGGGCGACAGGTCGTCCCGGATCTCGCGGATCTGCTCCTCCACGATGTGATAGTTGTCGAGCAGCCATTCCGCGGCCGGCGCTACCTCGGCCCCGCTTTCCAGCTGGGCGGCGTTAGCCCGATAGGCGGCCAGCAGGGCGGTTGCATTTTCGCTCAGGCGGCTGCGCAGGGACCGCACACGTCGGGGCGAAACCGTCACCGGCTGGGCCGTGGCGAGGCTTTGCGCGTGCAGTTCCAGCCGTTCAATGCCGAACAGCTCCTCCCGTATCGGCGCCGTGCTATCCCATGGCGGCACCACGGAGGGCGAGCCGAACGGGCGCAGCGGGAAGGCAAGACTCAGGTTCAGGATCATGGATGGGACCACTCCGTGGTCCGGGAAGGGAGGATGGACAATCGTCCCGCTGGTGTCGCGGGCGTCCTGGTCACCCTGCCTGAGGCACGCGGCAACCATGGGAACTATGACCCGGGGAGCAGGGGAATGCCGTCCGCAGGCGTACGGATCGGGGCATTTATTCCATTGGCACGCAATTGTCCGGGCGGGCCGGGCCGAGTTGGAATACGTGTACGCGTTCCGACACTTGCCTGCCCGATCCGCCGATCTATATTTGAAGACGCAAGTGATCCTCTACCGTCCCGTGGTCCGGCGTCCGGCTCTGGGGCAGTCCGATGTCATCGATCTCAACCTCTTCTGGCCGGGGAGATGCAGTCATGAGCATCACGCATGATCCGAAGTCCAACCGTCTTCTCGCCGCGCTGCCGGCGACCGACTGGGAGCGCCTTGCGCCACACCTGGCGTTGGTGGAGTTGCCATTGGGTCATGTCGTGTATGAGTCGGGCGATCAGCTGCGCTCGGTCTATTTCCCGACCGATTCGATCATTTCGCTGCTGTATGTGATGGAAAACGGCGCGTCTGCCGAGATCGCAATCGTCGGCAACGAGGGGATGGTGGGCATTGCGATTTTCATGGGCGGGGAAACCACCCCGAGCCGCGCGATCGTGCAAAGCGCCGGGCACGGATACCGCCTGAGCGCGGCGATCCTGAAACAGGAATTCGTGCGCGGCGGGCCGTTGCAGCACCTGCTGCTCCGCTATACGCAGGCCCTTATCACCCAGATGGCGCAGACAGCGGTCTGCAATCGCCATCACTCCATCGACCAGCAACTGTGCCGATGGCTGCTGCTGAGCATTGACCGGCTGCCCTCCAACGACCTGACGATGACACAGGAGCTCATTGCCAACATGCTCGGGGTGCGGCGCTCCGGCGTGACCGAGGCCGCACTGAAGCTCCAGGCCGCGGGCCTGATTCGCTACAGCCACGGGCATATCGCTGTACTCGACCGGGCAGGATTGGAGAAGCGGGTATGCGAGTGCTACGCAGTCGTGAAGCGGGAGTTCGAGCGGCTGTTGCCGGACATATCGAAGATTTGAGCGAAGGGCCTCCCTGAGGAGCCACGCTGCATCCAAGCCGCTACCACGCCATGGGCGTATGTATTGCGCGTCCCAGAGTAGCTGTTCGCGATAGCGGTTCAGCCGGGCGATGCCTGACGCGCAGGGGCTGCGCTGGCTCCTGTTGCCGTGCGCCAGATCGTGACGTCGTCGTAGTCGGCCAGGGCGTCGATGACTTCAAGATGCGGGGTGTCAATGTAAATGACAGCGAGAACCTCATGGACTGCATGTTCGCTGTCGAACGGGCCAAAGCGGCAGATGCCCGCTTCGGGATCAACCTCTGCAAAATACCAGTCCCGAGGGCTGCAGTGATAAGTCACGATGATCGTACCGGGACAGTCGTCAGACATATTCCTCACCTTTCCAAAGAGGCCGGCTCGACACGTGAAAGTACAGATTTTCGGTGCATCCCATCGGCGCTGATTTTTGTTCTCAATGGATGTATAGCTCAGGCCTGCCCCGGGGTGCTGTCCGCCAGCGTACCGAAACGCCCGGATATTCAGCGTATCCATGCCATAAGTTCTGCGCGCACCATCCGCCTGGAACAGTTTTCCGCGTCGCCACAGCCTGCACACTCGACAACGAACTGGTCGTCGCCTGCGAGGCTGTCCCGAGGAGGTCGGCCCCATCTTCAAGGCGAAGGTCTAGCGGAGTGCGGCAAGCGCGACCGCGTCTGCGCCGGCCGCGAAGCGCAGCCGCTGCGAGGTGTCGTTCGCGGCCTGCCACACAACTTCGGCCACGTCGCGCTCTTTAGTCACGGCGGCCGGTTTGGCGAACGCCGCGAAGATGGGTTGCGCAAAGGCGACGTAGGACTCGGGGATCAGGCCTTGCATGCGTGCTGTGCCGTTTTCGGTGAAACGGGTGGTGGGGGCGTAGCCCGGCTCGACCAGCTTGACCCGGATATTGAAGGCCGCGAGCTCGTGGGCCACTGAGCCGGTCAGGCCCTCGACAGCCGCCTTGCTGGCGGTGTACACGCCAGCCAGAGGCATGGCCGCGAGCGTCACGCTGGAGGTCACGTTTACGATTGCGCCGGCCTTTCGCTCCCGGAACTGGGGAATCACCGCCTGCATCATCGCCATGACGCCAAACGTGTTGGTCTCGAACACCTCGCGGGCAGTGGCCATGGGCGTCGCCTCGAATGCGCCTACGACGCCGATGCCTGCGTTGTTGACCAGCACGTCAATGGGGCCCGCGGTCTTGATCGCCGCAGCGATGCTCTCGGGCTGGGTGACATCCAGCGCCAGAAGCCGCATCCGGGTGGACGGAGGCAGCAAGCCTTCCCGTGGCTCGCGCATCGTGGCAAGGACATGCCAGCCTTGCGCATGGAAGTAGCGTGCGATTTCCAGGCCATAGCCCGACGAGCAGCCGGTAACCAGAACGGTTTTCATCACTTTCACTCCGGTAGGTTTGATGTAGGGGTAACGATATGGCACGATGATCGGATGATCTACGCTGATTCGTCCTCATTTATTTAGTATTCATCCGGTTTTCCATGAGCGATCCGTTGACTGAAATTGTCCGGCTCCTGCAGCCACGGGCTGTCTTTGCCAATGTCATCAGCGGCAAGGGTAGTTGGGCCGTCCGCTATTCCGAGTATGGCCAACCGAGCTTCTGTATCGTCCTGGAGGGGAGCTGCCTGCTCGCCGTTGACGGGCACGAGCCAATTACCATCAGCGAGGGCGATTTCGTCCTGTTGCCGACGACGCCGGGCTTCACGATTTCCAGTTTTTCGCCGGCGCCACCGGTTTTCATTGACCCCAAGGTCGTGGCTGGAGGCAGAGGCGAACTGCGCCATGGGGAAATCCACGGGGCACCGGATATGCGTTCACTGGGCGGCGCGTTCATGTTCGACCGCGCCGACCCCGGACTCCTGGTGTCCTTGCTGCCGTCGGTGGTCCATGTGCAAGGCTCGGCGCGATTGGCACAGCTAGTGCAGATGGTTGGCGAAGAGTACGAAGACCAGAAGCCGGGCAGCGAATTCATGCTCTCGCGCCTGGTGGGCATGCTGCTCATCGAAGCGATGCGCTTGACGGCAGGCGGCGGCGCACCCCCGGGCCTGCTGCGCGGGCTGGGAGATGAGCGCCTGGCATCGGTGCTCAAGCAACTCCATGCCCAAGTGGACCACGCGTGGACGGTCGGAGAGATGGCGAGTGTGGCGGCGCTGTCGCGCTCGGCGTTTTATGACCGCTTCACACGCGCGGTGGGGGTGGCGCCAATGGAGTATCTGTTGGGTTGGCGCATGGAGATCGCCAAGCAGCTTCTCCGGCATGAGAAGCTGCCCGTCGCAGAGGTTGCCGAGCGCGTCGGATACGGGTCGACAAGCACCTTCAGCGTGGCGTTCAGCCGATGCGTAGGGCAGTCGCCGAGCCGGTATGGCCGCAGTGACTGAAGCGCTCGATTGATTGCGTCGCTTTTTGCGACTAGTTGCGCGTAGCCTCCCGGCGATGCGGCGATGCGGCGACTCGCCGACGCCCCTTGCGACACAGGCCGGGATGCAAAAGGGATTCCGGCTCCCCAGAATTTAGTATGCGAGCGCGCACTGGGCTGCCTCTATATTCGGCCGTCCTCATTCACGAATGCGAAACCATGCAAAACGCCGTGCGCACCGCCATTTCAGTGGCCCTGGCGTTGATACTGGCCGGATATGCATGTGGCCTGCCAAAGCCGAACCATTCGAGGCAACCGGGTGGCGGCTATGCTTGTCCGGAATAGCTGGCGCGCCAGGAAGGCCTGGGCACGAGCGTGCTCGATATGCGGGGAGATCAACGTGCAGGGCGGTAGCGGGGTGGTAGGGCTGGCCTGATCTTCGGCCACTACCGAGCCATATCCGCCCCCCAAATCCTGCAGCAGGCACGGCGGCTTTCGGAAGTCGTGCGGACACTCTGCCCGTAAGAAGCGAACCCTCTTTTTGCTGATGGCGTCCGCTCACGGCACCGGCAGCGCATCGGGAAACTCCCACCGCCCGTCGAGGATCTCCGCGCGCGGCAGGTAGAACCGCACCATGTAGCTCCACCCCGGCGTGACTGGAATGCAGTTCGGGCTGTCCGGCCCGCATTCGCCGACGCGGATCGACACCGTGCCGTCGCCCCCCGCTTCGCCGTCAGGCTGTTGATGGTGTAGGCCCCCTGCACATTGGGCGCGAAGTATCCGGTCGCATCGTACACGCTGACCGACCAGAAGCCGTCCACAGGGACGTGCGACTTCCAGCGTCGAGAAATAATGTCTTGACGCTTCACAGCACTGTCCACACTGTGCGGCTCTGGCAGTCATGCTAACCCGCGTTTGATTCCTCGCGGCGGGCCAGCCTTCTTGCCCTCAGGGGAGTCATACTGACTTCTATGATGATAAGTGAGTCAAGGTTTTTCGCTAACAATGGTCCACTAAATTCTGCTCAAAGCGACAGGATGTCGTGTTGCTGTCAGTTTCAAGTTCCGGGTCATCGTTGCGTGAGGGCTGTTGGCCATCACAAACTTCTATCCGCCGGATGTTTCCGGCATAGTCCTGCATGCGCGTGGGCGCGTAGAAGGCCCGGATTCGACAAGCCCCATCTAGTAGTGTCGGTTGCGGAGCAACCAAATCAGTATGCGGGCCTGTCTACTTTTAGCTGTGCTACGTAACGACGAATGGAGGAATTGAATCTGTCTGT
>NZ_CAJPUY010000010.1 GCF_905397275.1 Cupriavidus yeoncheonensis
CTGTCGAGCTTCGCGGCGCCCGACGCACCGTGTTCAATGCGTCAGATCACCGTGGCTAGGGTGGAGCAGTTTGGGTGGCCATAAGTGGGGCACTTTGGGTGGCCGCCGGGGGGTGCTGCAAGCAATGCGTCCGTCTGGTGTGGCGGCGTCTTGAAGTCTTAGGAAAGCCGAGTAATTGCAATCAATCAGGTCGATCGGGGCACAACGGCTTTCGCCGCTCGCTCTGCAAAAACTCTCATCACCGAATGCCAGCCAGTACAGTATTAGCCCGCGCAAGTGCATAGCCTCAATGTGTGGACGGTCTACCGGCAATGTCGGCATCCGCTGCGTTGGATCTGACGGCAACAGGTCCGAGCGACTCGGATACTGTGGTTACAGCCCTGCGTTGGTATCACCAGGGTCAGTTGGCGGCTGTTCGAGCCGTTGGGCGTTGGTCCGTAAGGCGGGCAGGGAAGTGCCGACAGCGGGAATGAATTCCCCAAGTTCCCATTCGGGCCCCAGTGCTTGGGGAACTGGGAAATAGTTACTGGGCATGGGTTTCAGAGAAAAATATATAAAGCTCTCCCGATTCTCCTATCCCTGCGCCCTTGCTGCTTGAATTCCCTTATCCACGTGCGAGGAAAATGTAATCTTCAGGTATTGTGTCCTCCCCCTGGGGAACTGGGGGAGTTTTATCGAAAAAATCTCGCAAGCCCAATGCCGGCTAGGGATTCCCCGTTCCCGATCTTCTCAGCGAATTGAATGGGTACGGGGAATCTATTCCCTTTTTTTTTCGCTAGTCGACCAGCCGGTAAAAAATTTCCGAGCCCCGACCAGGCCCGGTGCGTTCCCGCTCTTCGATCAAGATGACGCCTGCCGATTCGAGATGCGCGATACTCCGCTTGAACCTGTCGGCGTCGAGCTTGGATTTGTGGAGTAAGGCGCTGTGAAACACGCGCTCCTCATCTTCCGCGATATGATTGAACTGTTTGTAGCGCAAGTCCCCGAATGGTTTGCGACCCTCGACAGCATCGCGCATGAGCGCCTCGATCTTCCTGGCATTCTTGATGACAGCGCTATCCGTCATCGTGTCAACGAACGCGAGCAGACATATATGAGAGTACCGCACGAAACGTAGCGCCCAATCGAGATGCGTGGCTGTCACAACCTGCACCTGATCCCACGCTGCCAATACTAGTGCGATACGCTTCGCCATTTCGACAGCACGACTGAGCAGTACGCGCCGAACCTTGTCCGCCTTCCGCGCGAGGTCGTCGTGTTCTACTTTGGCTTTAAGTTCAAGATCACGTGCTTCTGGCGAGAGTTCCACCGCGTTAACGCCGTCTTCCATCTTCAGCATGGTCGGGCCGAAATCATAGACGGACTTCGCTATCGCGCCGAGTGCCTCTTCGAGTTCGCCGTAGAGGTTACCCTGCTGCGGATACAGCTCCAGGGTCGGGAAGTCCCGACCCTGCACAATCAAGCACCGCCCGAGCAGGCCGGTATCGATCACACTGGACGAGATACCGCACATCTTCTCGCGGGTCGTGGTCCCGAAGAGCGTCACGAAGGGATGCAGCAGTATTTCAGACGGCTTCGTCGTGTCGGCAAGTACGCGGGTGGTGACGTAGCTTCGGGACGCGCTGAATAGCTCCAGCAAGCGCTTCTCGGCGCCCGTTTGATAGTCGGCGGCATTGGGGTTGCTGATTGCCCCGATCATGTGCGCCACTTCATCGACGACCAGCGACACGCGGCGCTCTGGGTTGTGCCTCAAGGATTCTTCTAGGCCCTGACCCGAACCAACGTTCGAGATTGCGTGACCGCCTGCGATTCTGACGAGCATCTTTACGAGGTCAAGGGGCGCATCTTTGCCCGATCCGCTGTCGGCCAGGCCAATCACGTACAGGTTGCCGCGCAGCCGGTCGGTGAGCGCCCAGCGACCATGGAGGCACGCCGACATTGCGGCAAGTGAGGCAGCTGTTGTCAACTCTGGTTGCTGGCGGTTCTGGTAGCGCAGAGACAGTTCGACAAGCTTCTCCATCGGGCCAGGAAAGGGGGCGGGGCAGGGGATGGCACTCGCAGCAGACTGTTGCGCCGCCAGAAGTTTCTTTGCGGCCCTCGCCGCCTTTTTCGCCTCCGCCTGCTGTTCGGGTGTTTCCTTGCCTGGGTCGGGCCAGCCGTTGTCGCTCGCTCTAACGTAAAGAGCATATGTGCCGGTCCCGCCGGACGGTTTGCTCCATGTGCTCAGCGCTTCTTTTTCACTGACGCCACCGGTTGCGGACCATGCAAGAAAGTCCGCTTGTGGCAATTTTGCCGCCTTGGCAGGCATGGCGAGACTTTTCCAGTCTTGAGGATCAAGCCACGCCAATGCGGACCGAGCCCGGTCGTGTCCGTCTCCCTGTGGGGTGTACTGCCATTTCGCGCAGGGTTGATGTACCTTGGTGTTGATTTGCGTTGTCGCAAGAACAGTGAAGCTTCCCATATCGGGAATCGTCATGGATGCCACTGCAGGGGCATCGGGGGTATCTGCAGGGGCTTTGTTAGCAGCGGATGTCATGCTCACATCCCCAACGACCATGACGGCCTTAGCCGGGGCGAGTTGAGTCACGGCAACCCCGTCGAGCTGGGTGCAAGCCTTTGCATCGATAATGCTCATTTTCCACCTCATAATCCAGTTGTTAACCGGGCGAGGCGCTACTACAATAGAAGCGCTTTACTTGCCCTCGCTAGGTATGTAGATAGCCCGGATGGCGCGTGTCTTCGCGATCCGGGTTTCTTTTTTTCTATCACAGCTAGTAGCTGCAATGTTTCTGCAATTTAGCTGCAGCGCAGTTACTTGCTGGACTCCAGATGCGCACGGATCGTGCTGGTAAGCCAATACGGGCTCTTGCCGTCGTAACCGTCAGGCTGAGGGATTTTCCCGAGGTGAAGCCACGTATGAAGGGTATTTGGCGACTTGCGGCCATACAGTGCCAAGAGGTTCGCAATGCGGAGCCTGCCCGGTTGATCTAATGTAATCAACGGCGCTTTCGGTTTGACGTGTCCGCTTCCGCGCTTTTTCTTCGGCTCGGGGGTCGGTTCAGCAGCAACCGGAGGAGCAATGGCTGTGGGCACTGCAGGTCTGTTCAAATAGGTGATGCCCATGATGTACGTCCATTCATGGCGCAACAATGTGCGCCGGCTAATTAAACCGGCGTTCATCCATCAAAGAGGGGAATTGAGCACCGGAGTGGGTTTCGCCGCCCCATTGCAGGACGACTATTGAATTCGGTTTGAAACGACCCACTCCATTGGGATGCGCATGCATCAGGCGCATTTATAGGATGCCATGTATCTGGCGCGGATGCAAATGGGGAAATTAATGGCTGGCTGTAAGTGCCGTCAGTACCACTACGTTATTGCTTGAGAGTGAGGCCAACCGTTGCCCGAGCAAGTCCCACGCTTGGCGCTTCTCATCGCGGTAGTCATGCACCTGATACGTGCGCCGAATCCGATTCTCGTCAGTGTGATTCAGGCATTTTTCTATGATGGCCGGCAAGATGCCGCAAGCTTGCATGAGCGTTGCCGCGGTGCGTCGCAAGTCATGAGGCGTCCATCGGCTGGCTCCTAGGGCGAGCGCATTTCGATGTGTTGCAGTCCGTTTGCTGTGTGGCGTCGTCCGGTCGTAGTACTTCAGTTGCCTATCGGACACCTGCTTCGTGATCCCCTTTAAGTCAGCGTGGCGATCACCTTTTGAAGCAGGCATAAGCCATGCGCTACTGCCCGACAGGGCAACCAATGTCCACATGTGCCCCAAGGCGAACGCGCTCAGGTGGACTACGTTCGGTTTACCGTTCTTTGAATGCTCGGATGGGATGACCCACGTTGCGGCATCCAGATCAATATCAGCACGCCTTGCCTTAATAATTTCACCAATGCGGCAGGCCGTTGCCAGCTGCAACCAAAGGGCGGCCTTTGTGCTGTCTGGCAGATTCGCGGCTTCGAGCGCGGAACGTAGGGCACGTAGCTCGGATTCGGTGAGTACGCGGTCGCGTTCGACTTCCGCGCCGCCAACGTGCTTCTTCTCAATGCCGATCGTCGGGTTGCCCGTCACGATCTCGCGCACAAGGGCAAACGAAAACAATTGCCGTAGCTCTGCGAGCAATCTGTTTGCCAACCGGTTCGCGCCCCTGGCCTTCACCTTGTCGAGTACCGCCATGATGTCGGCGCGCTTGATGTCGTCGGCGTGGCGGTCGCCGAGGACGGGGATCACATCCTTCTCGATGCCGCGCTTGGTCTCCGCGCCTTGATCCTTCCGGTTCGATAGCTCGGCTGTCACCCATTGCTGGTACACCGCGCGAAGAGTAGGGCGGGCGAGATGCTGTTGTAGCTGCGCGATCTTCGCCTGTTCCTCGGCGCGGGCTTCGAGCTTATTGACGCGCTTCCGTTCTGCAGGGTCTACACCTTGTTCGAGCAGGGAACGGGCCGCATCTCGCGCGAGACGAATGCTCTTCAGTGATACCGATGGCCACGTTCCGCATGACAGGTCACGGAATTTGCCATCGCGCTTGTACGTGTAGACGAAGGACACCGATACGGCGCCGGATACCTTCACACGAACCTTCCCGGTGAGGTTGCCGCCGTCGCGCAAGGTCTGGCCGTCTGCCTCGGCTTTCAGGGCTTTCAGCGCCAATTCAGTGAGTGCAGGCATTGCTTCTCCCGTTTTCCCCTACTTTTACCCCTACCGATCGGCAGGATTAGACTGGTATCAGTAGGCTGATACAGGAGATATCATATCGTTTAAATCCTTGTGTAACAAGGAGTTATGGGCGATAGAGAGGATTCCTTTGGGCGAGTTTGGATTTTGGAGAACCTTTATGGGGTGCAGGTGGTCGGAGGTTCAAATCCTCTCGCCCCGACCAGATAGAACCCGCTTGGCGTAAGGCCAAGCGGGTTTTTTACTTTCCAAGCGGGGTAGCGTTGCTACCCATATTTTTGGATGACATCCAATATTCAGGCAGCAGGAAGTTTTAAGCGAACGGTCGACACCGGCACCTCGCGCTGCTTGATGTAGCCCTCGGTGGTTGCGCGATCTGTGTGCGCACCGGCCACCTGCAGAGCCTCGATGTCGTACCCCGCCTTCTTCGCGTCCGCGAGCGCCTTGGCCCGGATGTCCTTCACCGTTTAATCCTTGCCTTCCACGCGCGCGCCAGCGCGTCCCGCCACGCTGCCGCAGTCTTCGGTTTCGCACGGCGGTCCACCAGCACGAAGTCATCAGCCAGAGCCTGCACCTTGATGCTGCGGCGTAGTTCTTTGGCGCGGCGTAGCACTTCCTCAATCTCTGGCGTGATGGGCCAATCCACCGCCTCGCCGCTGCTGTCCGCTGTCTTGCTGGGCACGAAGTGGATCACGCCGGCCTGGCGATCAACCTGCGACCAGCGCAACTCGCGGACGTCCGTCGACCGCTGGCAGGTGAGATAGCAAAGGTCGACGAAAACCTGCATCTCCGGTCCGGTCGGCACCTTGGCCGTCACCTCCTGCACCTCCCCTCGGACGGCCTTCTTGTACTTGTAGGCGGCCAGGGCGGCACGGATGGCAAGGAAATGGTCGTGCGGGATGTAAACCTTGCGCGTCTTCGGTTTCTTCAGTGCGACTTCACGGCACGGGTTGACGGTGATGTGCCGGCCCAGAACCACCCAGGCGAAAAACTTGGATAGCCATCCCTTCATGGCGGTCTGGGTCGGCAGCTTGTCCGGCCAGTTGCCCAGCAGGAAGTCCTGCACCGCACCGTGATCCACTTCTTCAATGCTGTGCTGGCGGAAGGCCTTGCGTACGTCCTCGCCGCGGCGGCACCATTCCTTCCGGAATGATTCGGCGTACTGCTTAGCGTGTTGCTCCATGTAGATGGAGACTAGGCGCGACATACTGCCCTCGTCGCCGTCGATCTCGGTCTTGAGCTTTTCCTCGGCCAAGCGCTCGAACATCCGCGTCTGGCCCTCGTCGACGCGGCACAGCTTGATCCACTTTTCGTCGGTGTTTCGGACCCAGAAATAGCTGTGGTGGGCATTCCCGTTTTAGCTATGTGGTGGGTATCGCAGTGAATGGCTCCGGCCGCTTCGTCTTCGCGATGTAGAGCGGATGCTTTGGGCTGCCGTCTTTGTTCAGCCCCAGGTGATGGAGCAGATTTCCACGCCCACACATCCTGATGATTCGTAGCAGCTCAACCGCGCGCTCGGGCGCGGCCTTGTGAGTACCCCAGGCGCAGATCACCATCGCGCAACGGTCGATGGCGTCCATGACTGCGCTGTTGGCGATGTCCTCACGGCCAATCGGAGCGGGATGCGTCAGTAGGCCATCCGGGTTGGTTGACCGCAGCGGGAACAGATTGACCACTTCCAGCCGCCCGTACTTTCCTGCCATGGCGTGCTGCAGACAGTGGGTGATCGTCGGGTCGTTCACCCCGTGGTCAGCCGTCGATGGGTTGAGCATGATAAAACCCAGCGCGGGGCGGGTCTCGTCCCAGACGCGCCAGAGGCGGTACCGGTACTGCTCGCAGTCGGAGAGGAGGCAGCCGGCCTCGCAGCCGAGGGTCTGGATGGTCAAGCGCTGCATGCTACGATTCTCCTCCCAAATGGAGGTGGCCATGACAATCGAAAGCTACCAGGGCTACACCGTCCGCGGCTTTGCGAGACAGTTTGCCGACGGATCCTTCGAGGCCTCCGGTGCAGTTGAAATAGATGGTCGCGTCTTGGACGGAGCGGACCCTTTGGGGTACTACCCGTCGTTCGCGCTGGCTGCGGCAGCGGGGATCGCGTGGGCGAAAGCCTGGGTCGATGATCACGGCTGAACCCTCCGAAATTCCACTACCCACACCCACGGATTGGCCTCCCGCGCGCCGGCGCGGGTGACCTGGTACGGCGAAGAGTATGGGGCGTTCTTTCGTCATGCTAGGATTCCTCGGAAACGATGGGAGGGCGCCATGTCGAGCCATGCCTGGGTCGAAGAAGGGGAGTACTACTGCCACTGCACGGTCTGGAAGTCGAAATCTGGAGCCTGGGAGGCATCGGTATTGTTCGAGCGCAGAATTGATCACGCAAACGAGTTTGTCCCCGGCTTGCGACACAAGATCAAGGCCGCGTTCAATGGCGAGGAAGAGGCGATGGCCGAAGCAATTGCTTACGCAAAGGCTTGCGTCGAGAACACTAAGACCGGCTTGTAGCCTCATGCGGCTACTCCAAATCGTCTCGATTCCTTCGCAGACCAACTCGCCATCCCAGGCACGTTGACGCTTACCAGTGCTGCCGCCATCGGTGGGCTGACGCTGTTGCCGCACATGCGAATCTGGGCGTGCTGTGGCAGGCGGTAAGCCTTCATCTTGCCGATGCACATCGGTGCCTCGCGTAGGAACGCAAGCGTAGGATCGGCGGGGTCAATAATCGGTGCGAAGACGTAGGTGCTCGGGAAGCCTTGGGCCTGATACAGCTTAGGCGGAACCAGCATGCGCATGCCGATGTCGGCTATCTTGAACTGCTCGCCGGCCACCATCACAAGGCCCAGTGGATCCACGTTCCACACGCTCTCACAGTGATGCTCAGTCTGCGGATGGTTCATGGCGTGCATCGCCACAGCCTCGGGGTCGCGGTTGATGGCGTTGTCGGAAGGGGAACTGGTCCCTGCATGCTGCGACCTCGCGCAGCGGGACACGATTTCTTACAACTGGGAGTGGCACCCGTCGGTATTCTTGCGGCAAATTCGCCAACTGCAAACGCAGGTCACCATGAAACCCCATCTCGTGCTCACCGTAGCCACGGCAGCACTTCTCACCGGCTGCGCTGTCGCCCCCTACGATGACGGCTACTACCACGGCGGATACTCGCGCCCATACTACGGTGGCGGTTACTCTGATTGGAGCGGTGGCAGATACCACGGCGGTAACCATAAATGGGACGATGACTGGAATCGTGGCTGGGACCGGGACGAGAAGCGCGGCAGGGGCCGCGATTGGAACGACGGTGACAACCGCGGCTGGAACCGTGGTGGAAATCAACGCGAAAACCGCGGTGAGAAGCGTGGGTGGAATCGCGGCAATGAGCGAGCGGAGAATCGCGGCTCGGACCGCCGCGCTGAGCGTGGCGAAGACCGAGGTAGTGGTCGTGGCGGCAACCGCGCTGATGACCGTGGGGGAAATCGCGGTGGTGACGGCGGTAGAGGTCGAGGCGGAGATCGCGGCAACGATTGACAGGCCTGGAGCGGGTGGATCAGCGCATTGCCCGTCTGCTGGCGCCAGACATCGCATCGGGTGCCACGAGCCTGGGCAAGAGGGGAGATCGCGTCTATTTGCTCTTCAGCAGCGATATGGGATTCACCGCCGGTAAGGCCGACATATTGCCGCAGCTCGCGCGGCAGCTCGACCAGCTTGTGACGGTACTGGGGGCTACTGATGATCTTGTCACCGTGATTGGACACACCGACGCTTCGGTGGGACAGCGGGGTGGTGGTGCGTCAAATCTTGCGTTGTCGCGGGCGCGTGCAATGGCGGCACGCTATCTGCAGGAACATGGTGCCGGACATGGCCGGATTTCGATCATCGGCCGTGGCGCGGCGGACCAGTCGGCGATAACCGGACCGAAGCTGGCAGGGCATTGAATCGGCGGATCGAGATTGTTATCGATCGAACCTCGGAGGCGGCACCATGAGCACGCCAAACGGCACGCAAGTAGGGGAATGTCGTCACGTGCAGTAGCATTCATGGCCGCGTTGCGCCACGTCCTCATTAATCCGCCAACGGAAACCCAAAGGCGTCATCGGCCAGATCGCGCTCGAACAACACCACCCAGGCGATTCCGTCCGTTGTCGCATATTCCTCGAACTGGCTGCCTACCACGCGCCCGACGCCGATGGTCCTTTGCGCATTGGCAGGGTCCTCTTGCATGCTGACCTCGAAATCTTCAGCGACAAAGCCATGCCGGCCACAGGCTGCTTCGAAAGCGTCCCGTTCCGCAGCGGACAGTTCGTAGTAGCGCTTCTGGACCATGGATATCTCCCGGGCTCTTTGAGGCATCGTAGCACGCAGGCGCGGAAACTCCAGTCGGCTTGCCGCGAGCGTTCACGCGGTGCGGCGCGCGAGTCCGTGGATGATTGCGGAATGCGCTGGAAACCGGTCCGCAAGGTCAGAAGCCTCTGCGAGTTCGAATTCACTGAACTCGAACCCGGGCGCAACAGTGCACCCGAGCAGGGAGAAATCCTCGGACCCTGACGACACGCGTTCGGCGGCAAACCAGTGGTTGGCGGGCACCATAGCCTGGAACACCGCGCCCGCATATTCAAGCGGATTGCCAAGGCGATGCGTGACAAGCTGGCCGTCTGCCGTCTGCCGTCAGTACATGGACATCGAGCGGCGTGCCGGCATGGAAGTGCCACAGTTCATCCGAGCGGATGCGGTGCCAGGCGGAGTAATCGCTGCCGCGCAGCAGGTAGTAGATAGCGGTCGACGCGCTGCGAACCCGGCCATCGCTGCATCGGACGTTCTCGTTGCTCCGGTAGGTCTCGCGGAAGTAGCCGCCCTCGGGATGGGGCTGCAGGCCCAGCGCGTGGATCAGTCGGTCGGCGGTAGTGTCGGCGTGCATGGTGTCGGTGTGGCTGGCGCAGGTCGGGGCGGTCAGAGCAGCGCGAACTGCGCGCGGTCGGGGCCGATGAGGGCTGGTCGGCCGACCGGGTATCGGTGGTGATCGCCGCTGGCGTCGAACGACAGGAAGTCGGGTGTCCAGCGCAAGCCTTGCAGGTACCGTAGCTCGATGCCCTGCACGACGATGGCGCCGTTGCCGACACTGACCTGCGCGCAAGTCAGGCGCATGTACTCCGCATCGTCACCGAAATAGTGGGCTTCGAGCAAGATGGAATCGGACTGATAGAGCGGCATGGCAGTGCCCTTATCGATACTGTATGGATGTACAGTATAAAGGCCAGGCGCGTCTGCGTCATTAGTCGGGGAAGTCAATGTGCCGGTGTGGCTGAGATGCCATCGCGCAGTCCGTATTCCCGCCATTGGTATAACCTGAACCACATGCTGGCAGGAATGCCGCTGCGCGTTGCTCGACGTACCCTGGGGGCTGCCATGGCGCATTGTCAAAGCAGGGCATGTTGGTTTGGGCTGGGCTTGCTGTCCGGTGCCGCGCTGGCTTGCCTCAGTACGTGGGCGGCGAAAAGCGCGCACCGGCAAGTGGGAGCGGGGGCGGCCGAAACCGCGCTCGCCGCACAGCAGCAGGCGCTGGAATCGGAGCCATTGCCTGAAGCGGCCACCGACATCATCGAATACCGTGGCTTCATGGTTCACGTGTTCTGTCACGCGCTGGGTGTCGGCCGGTTCAAGGCTGTGTGCGATATCTGGGAAGCGGGAGCAGTCGTGCTGGAAAGCGGTGCGCCGCCTGCTGCTTATCCGACGGCGGAAGAGGCGCGGCTGGCAACCATTGCCTGGGCACGCCAGTGGGTGCAGAACAATGGCTGAGTCGGGCTGCGTCGTTATGCCGGCGGTGAGGCCGCTCGATGGCCTTGCGGGCTGGCGGACTGATTGAACCCCTCGCATGTAGGGTAATTGCTGCGTCACTTCGCGCTCAAGGAGCCGCGTCACGGACCGTTAGACAGCCCATGGAAATTTCCGATCTCCCTCCCAATTCAGCCTCCAACGCCGACCTGATCGGCTGGGCAGGCGCGTCGCCCGAAGTCATTGCCAGGGTGCTGAATTCCGCGCTGTCTGCCCAGGACCTGTCGGGCTTTGCGGCGCTGCTTTCCGACATCGCCCGGGACCGGGGACTGAAGGGCCAGCGTGCGGCGCACCAGTCGATCTATGACATGCCGTACGCCAGCCTGCTGCCCAGGCAGAAGCACTTGCTCGCGGATGCCTTCGAACTGCTGGTGCTGCTCGGGATCGAGTTCCGCCCACGCGAGCCGGACACGGACGAAGACTGAGCGGCGCGGCCCGCCGCTTCAGCTTCGTTCCAGCATGCCGATCTCGCGAATGGCGACCGACAGCATCGACAGTCCCGTTGCGCCCGATGCACGTTGTTCAGTCAGCATGCGGGTGAAGCGTTCGAGCGCATTTTGCCGGCTCGCGCGCCAGGCATCGAGCAGCGCTTCGGCCGTGTTGTAGTCGCCGGACTGCGCCAGCACGCTGGTCATCAGCGCGCGCTTGAGCCGTCCCAGGTCATCGAGCGTGGAGGTGCGCGCCAGCAGGTCCCAATGCGTATCGGCGGGCAAAGCCTGCGCGCGTTCCCGCAGCCAGTTGAAGCTCAGTTGCGTGTCGAGCGCGAAGTAGACCCCTGCCACTAGCTCCAGCGGACGGTTAGAAGAAGCCGCCACTTCCGCGATATCGAGCGCGGCCGCGGAGATGTCGCGGCCAGCGACCTTCTGGGCCAGCGCCGGCTCCACGCCGGCATCGGCCAGGGCCTGCGTGCGCTCGGCCAACACCGCGGCGTCAGCCTGCGGCAGGACAGTCGGCAACTGCGGCGTGAGCCATTGCGCCGCTTGCGTGAAGCGTGCCAGGCCCGCTTCGGCGGTGCCGCCGGTACGCAGGTAGCGGATGAACCAGAGGCAGGCCCGCTCCAGCAACTGGCCGACGGCGCAGAACATCCGCGCCTGCTCGGCATCGGCCACGCGGTTGTCCAGTGCATCGATGTCCTGCCACAGCGCCGTCAACCCGAACACGTCGCGCGCGATCAGGCAGGCGCGCACGATATCGGCGGGGCGGGCATCCGTTTCCTCCATCATGCGATGCACGAACGTCGCGCCGATCCGGTTGACGAGCAGGTTGGTCAGGTGTGTGGCCAGGATCTCGCGGCGCAGCGGGTGGCGCTGCATGGCATCGCCATAGCGCTGGCGCAGCGGCACCGGGAAGTAATCGACCAACAGGTCCGCGAGCAGCGTGTCTTCGGGCACATCCGAGACGAGCAGTTCATCGTAGAGCCACATCTTGCTGTAGGCGAGCAGTACGGCGCGCTCGGGCGAAGTCAGCCCTTCGCCAGCGGCCTTGCGTTCGGCAATCTCTTCGTCGCCCGGCAGGAATTCCAGCGCGCGGTTGAGGCGGCCGGCGCGTTCGAGCCAGCGGATAAGTCGTGCTTCGCCATCGAGCAGTGCGCCGCTGCTGCGGCCTGCCACCGACAAGGCCTGGGTCTGGTAGTAGTTGTCCTGCAGCACCAGCAGGCCGACTTCGTCCGTCATCTCGGCCAGCAGCTTGTTGCGCTGTTTCTCGGTCATCTCGCCCTCGGCCACGACCTGGCCGAGCAGGATCTTGATGTTGACCTCGTGGTCCGAGCAATCGACGCCGGCCGAGTTATCGATGGCATCGGTATTGATGCGTCCGCCCTGGCGCGCGAACTCGATGCGGCCCAGTTGCGTGAAGCCGAGATTGCCGCCTTCGCCGACGACCTTGCAGCGCAGTTCGGCGCCGTTGACGCGCACGGCGTCGTTGGTGCGGTCGCCGGCCTGCTGGTGGGTCTCCTGGCTGGATTTCACATAGGTACCAATGCCGCCGTTGTAGAGCAGGTCCACGGGCGCCATCAGGATCGCGTGGATCAGTTCGGCTGGCGGCAGCGTACTGGCGGAGATGCCGAGCACGGCCTGTACCTGCGGCGACAGCGCGATGGTCTTGGCCGTGCGCGGGAATATGCCACCACCTGCGGAGATGAGCTTGCTGTCATAGTCGGCCCAGCTCGAGCGTGGCAGGGCGAACATGCGCGTGCGTTCCTGCAGGCTGGATACGGGGTCGGGATCGGGGTCGAGGAAGATATGGCGGTGATCGAACGCTGCCACTAAGCGGATATGCGGTGACAGCAGCATGCCATTGCCGAACACATCGCCCGACATATCGCCGACGCCGGCCACGGTGAAGTCCGTCGCTTGCGTGTCGATGCCCATTTCGCGGAAATGCCGCTTGACCGATTCCCACGCGCCCCGCGCGGTGATGCCCATCTTCTTGTGGTCATAGCCGACCGAGCCGCCTGATGCAAAGGCATCGCCAAGCCAGAACCCGTACTGGCCCGAGATCGCGTTGGCAAAATCGGAGAAGGTGGCGGTGCCCTTGTCGGCGGCAACGACGAGGTAGGGGTCGTTGTCATCGAGGCGGACCACGTCTGGCGGCGGCACGAGGGCGCCTGCGACCAGGTTGTCGGTCAGGTCGAGCAGGCCGCGCAGGAAGGTCTGGTAGCACGCGATGCCTTCCTGCAGGAACGCGTCGCGGTCCGTCGGCGGCGGTGGCCGCTTGACGACGAAGCCGCCCTTGGAACCGACCGGCACGATCACGGTGTTCTTCACCATCTGCGCCTTCATCAGGCCCAGCACTTCGGTACGGAAATCTTCGCGCCGGTCAGACCAGCGCAGGCCGCCGCGGGCCACGCGGCCGCCGCGCAGGTGCACGCCTTCCACGCGCGGGGAGTAGACCCAGATCTCCCACATGGGGCGCGGCTCGGGCAGGCCGGGAACCTTCGAGGGATTGAACTTGAACGAAACATAGGGGCGCGGCTGCCCGCCCGTATCGCGGTGGAAGTAGTTGGTGCGTACGGTCGCGTTGACCACCCCGAGGAACAGGCGCAGGATGCGGTCCTCGTCGAGGTTCGGGACCTGGTCCAGCGCGGTCTCGATGTCGGTCAGCAATTGCTGGCAGCGCGCCTCGCGTGTGGCGGCCGCGGCCGGGTCGAAGCGCGCGACGAACAGCGCCACCAGCCTGGTTGCAATCGCGGGATTGCCGGTCAGCGCGCGTTCGATGTACGCGTCACTGAAGGTCGAGCCGACCTGGCGCAGGTACTTCGCGTATGCGCGCAGGATAGTCACATCGCGCGCTGCCAGTTCGGCGCGCAATACCAGGCGATTGAGGTCGTCGTTCTCGATCTCGCCGTTCCACGCGCGGTTAAAGGCGTCTTCGAACAGCGCCTTGATCCGTTCGATGTCGAATTCGGCGCCCCCGGCGCTGTCAGCGATCTCCAGCCCGAAGTCATGGATCCAGACCGGCGCGCCGCTATCGGGCTCGATCAGGTAGGGCCGTTCCTCGTCCACGCGCACGCCAAGGTGTTCGAGCATCGGCAGGCTGTGCGACAGCGCGATCGGCTCGCCGGCACGGTAGACCTTGAAGCGGAACGCACCGGGTACCGCCTCGATCGGGCGATACAGGTTCATGGCGATGCCGTTGCCATTGCCGTGCAGAGCCTGGTCCATCAACTCGATGTCGCGCACGGCGGTGCGGGCCGGGTAGTCCTCGCGATAGCCGGCAGGGAAGGAGCCGCCGTACTGGCGCAGCAGGCGGTTGCCTTGCTCCTCGCCACGGCTTTCGTGCAGCGCCTCGGCCAGGTCGTCCTGCCAGCGGCGGCTGGCCTGGACGATGCGCGCTTCCAGTTCCTGGGTGTCAGCCTGCGGCATGCTGCCGGGCTCGCCGCGCACGGTGAGCTGGATGCGCGCGAGCGGCGATTCCGACAGCAGCGGCGTGAATTCGCAGGCGTTGCCGTGGAAGGCGCCCATCAGGATCTTCTGGATCTTCTGGCGCAGGTCGGTGTTGTACTTGTCGCGCGGGACAAAGACCAGGCAGGACACGAAGCGGTCGAAGCGGTCGCGCCGCACGAACAGGCGCGTGCGCTGATGCTCCTGCAGCCGCAGGATGCCGATCGCGATGTCGAACAACTCGTCTTCCTCGATCTGGAACAGTTCGTCGCGCGGATACTGCTCGAGGATGGTCACCAGCGACTTGTACAGGTGGCCCTTGGTCAGGAAGCCGGCGCGGTCCAGGATGTTTGCGCACTTGCGCCGCACCAGCGGAATCTCGGCGATCGGTGAGGTGTATGCGGTGGACGTGTACAGGCCCACGAAGCGGCGCTCGCCGAACAGCTTGCCGTCTGCATCGAGCAGTTTTACGCCAACGTAGTCCAGGTAGCCCGGCCGGTGCACGGTGGAGCGCGAATTGGCCTTGGTCAGGAAAATCGGCGAACTGCCCTGGATGATGGAGGTGGCCGCGGTCGGTAGCGGCGTCAGGTCTTCAGCTTCAGGCGGACGAAGGCTTTCGCGCAGGATGCCGAGCCCGGTGTCCGGCACGCCGCGCAGGAAATAGCGCTGGTCCTGGGAGATGAGCTGGTAGTCGCGCTGCCCGAGGAACGTGAAATGGTTGTCGAGCATCCATTGCAGGACAGCCCGGCCTTCGGTGTTTTCGGCGCTGGCGGCGTCGGGGATCCGGGCCATCGTGCCGATGGTGGCCTCGGTAATGTCGCGCATGCGTTGCCAGTCTTCGACGGCGGCGCGCAAGTCGCCGAGCACCCGCGCAATGCCGCTGCGCAACGCTTCCAGCCGCGCCGGCTCGCCGGTACGGTCCACCTCGAAATGGATGAAGGATTCCAGGTGCGATTCGGCGTCGCTGCCGGCACCGCCGAGTTCGATCCTTTCAATGCCGCCTTTGGCGCCGCGCCATACGCGGAACACCGGGTGAATCGCCGAGTGCAGCACCAGCCCCAACCGGTTGATCTCCATGGTCACGGAGTCGACCAGGAAGGGCATGTCGTCGTTGACGATCTCGACCACCGTATGGTCCGAGTGCCAGCCATGCTCTTCCAGGTTGGGGTTGTACACGCGGATGCGCGCGGTGCCTGGCACGAACTTCTGCGCGGTCTGCCAGTGCGCCATCACGGCGCCATACATGTCGGCGACTTCCCGATGGATCAGGTCATCGGAATCGGTCTGGTCGTAGTAATGGCGCAGAATCGGTTCGAGCAGCTCGAACCCCGCCGCGGGCAGCCGTTCCCGCGCGAACGCCAGCATCTCTTCCTGCAGGTGTGCGACTTTTTCTTCGTTCTCCTGCGGCATGGTGCCTCCTTGCGGTATCTGGCGCGGGCGGCCCATGCCGCTCGTCTGGACGCAGGCGGTGCATGTGCCGGTGCATGCTCATACTTTAGGAAAAAACTGCACGGTGCGAGGGGAAAGTCGTAGCGGCGGACGCGATGTGGCCCACCAGCATGGCACCGGCTGGCGCCCTTCGCTGATTTCCGGCGGCGCGGATCAGGCGGACAACGACTGCATCGCGCCGGTACCGCCGGCCGCCTTGCGGCCTGCTGGGGTTGGCACCGTGATCGGCTCGGAAGCCGTGCCGCGGCTGCGGCGGGCGGAATGATCGCTCAATGTCAGCTTCATGCGCTGAAGCAGCGTGCCCAGCGCCACGCGTTCGTGCGAACTGAACGGCGAGACCGAGACCGAGTGCAGGGCTTTTACCGCTCCCCAGACGCGTTCGACGCGACCTTCGGCCGCAGCGCTGATACGCGGGGTGCCGGTGCCGGCGAATTCGACCCAACCGTCGTCATGCAACTCGCCCAGCATGCGTTCGGCGCACGCCGCATCGATCAGCATAGTGCCCGCAAGCGGCTCATGGCGCACGAACGCGTTCTGGTAGATGGCCCGCAACAAGGTCCATTTGCCGTAGTTAAGGCCAGATGTCGAAAGGGTTTGTTCCAACGCACCCTGCCAGGCAATGACCGCATCGACCAGGGCAAGGACCACCGGCTCGTTGGGTTCGAGTGGTTTGGTATGCATGAATTGGCGTCTCCTGATGTCTGTCGCCGACATTACAACGCTCTTGGGCCGGAGCTTGGCCGGCCCGGGCGGCACAGGTGCCGCGCCTCGAAATCAGGGTCAAATCGGGGCGGTCTTTCCTGATGCGGCAGACACTACCAGAAGCGAGTGTTTTTTGTATGTTCCCTAGGGTTTGTCCTGTCATGCCGTGATGCATCGGCGTTCGCGTCCCTCCAGCAAGGGGCAGGACCGCCACTTCGAGCCGACTGAGTTGCCATGAAAAAACCGACTGATTTCTATGAGTTTAAATCCATGTGGGAATGTAGTGGCGTGGCTACACTGCGTTTTCAACACCCTGCGCCAGGAGCGGAGGGGGCACGGACGGATCGGATCCGCCCGGCAACCGGAGTTGAAGATGTACAAGGAACGCATTCGCCTGCCGAGACTGTTGGACAAGGTGGTCTCTGCCGACACGGCAGCCGGGCTCATCCGCGACGGCATGACGGTGGGCATGAGCGGCTTCACCCGTGCGGGCGACTGCAAGGAAGTGCCATTCGCACTGGCGCGCCGCGCCGCCAGCGAGCCGCTGCGCATCACGCTGATGACCGGCGCGTCGCTCGGCAACGACATCGACAAGGTGCTGGCGCAGGCCGACGTGATCGCGCGCCGGTTGCCTTTCCAGTCCGATGAAACCCTGCGACGCAAGATCAACGCCGGCGAAGTCATGTTCATCGACCAGCATCTGTCCGAGACGGTCGAGCAGCTGCGTTCCGGCCAGATCGCTCCGGTCGACGTGGCCGTGGTGGAAGCGGTTGCGATCACCGAGCAGGGCGGCATCGTGCCGAGCACTTCGGTCGGCAACTCGGCGAGCTTTGCCATGCTCGCGCGCAAGGTGATCGTCGAGATCAACCTGAACATGCCGCTGGGGCTGGAGGGCTTCCACGACATCTATTTCCCGGTGCAGCGCCCGTACCGGCAGCCGATCCCGCTGATTTCCGCCGAGCAGCGCATCGGCCTGCCGTATATCCCGATCGATCCGGAGAAGATTGCGGCAATCGTGATCACCGGCAAGGACGACAGCCCGTCCAGCGCGCTGCCGCCCGACGAAGGCACGCGCCAGATCGCCGGCCACCTGAGCGAATTCCTCGGGCGCGAGGTACGCGCCGGGCGCCTGTCGCCGTCGCTGCAGCCGCTGCAGGCAGGTATCGGCACGATATCGAATGCCGTGCTGCATGGGCTGATCGACTCCCCGTTCCACGACCTCAAGATGTACTCCGAGGTGCTGCAGGACAGCACGATCGAGTTGCTGGACTCGGGCCGGCTCACGTTTGCCTCGGCATCGTCGGTCACGCTGTCGCGACCGGTCTACCAGCATTTCCTGGCGAACCTGGAGCGGTACCGGTCGCGCCTGGTGCTGCGGCCGCAGGAGATCAGCAATCATCCGGAAATCCTGCGCCGGCTCGGACTCATCACCATCAACACCGCGCTCGAGTGCGACATCTACGGCAACGTCAATTCGACGCACGTGGGCGGTACGCACATGATGAATGGCATAGGCGGCTCCGGCGATTTCGCGCGCAATGCGCACCTGTCGGTGTTCGTGACCAAATCGGTGGCAAAGGGCGGCGATATCTCCAGCATCGTGCCGATGGTGTCGCATGTCGACCATACCGAGCACGATGTCGATGTCATCGTGACCGAGCACGGTCTGGCCGACCTGCGGGGCCTGGCGCCGCGCGAACGCGCCCGGCAGGTTATCGACAACTGTGCGGATCCGGCCTATCGCGACGTGCTGAATAATTACTTCCGCCGCGCCAGCCGCCTTGGCGGGCAGACGCCGCACCTGCTTGAGGAGGCGTTGTCCTGGCACGTGCGCTACCGCGACCAGCGCACCATGCGCGAATCCGTGCCGCACGAGGCGATGGCCGCCTGATCGCTGGCATCCATAGCAGAACATAAACAAACAGCCCGCGAATGCGGGCTGTTTCGGTTTGCAGCCTGCTCCGCGGAGCTGGCGGAGCAGGCGAGATGGGATGGGCTTACTGTGACTTTGCCGCGGGCGCCTTGGCGCCATCGGTGTACGGGTCATACTTGCCGCTCTTGGCGCCGTCGGTGTACGGATCGAACTTGCCGGACTTGGCACCGTCGGTGTTCGGGTCGACCTTCTTGCCAGCCAGGTCGGCTTTCGTCGACTGCTTGGCGCCGTCGGTGTACGGATCGAATTTGCCCGACTTGGCCGGGCTCTGGTTCGGGCTCGCCTTCTTCTTGGTGTGGCTGCCGCTGTACAGATCGCCGCCCTCCGTATAGTTCTTCTGCGCATACGCGAGCTGGGTTGCACCAAAGGCGGCAAGCGCGGCAACGATCAGGGTCGGAACGGTCTTCTTGAGCATCTTCATCCTCGCGAGTGGCGATCGCGCAGCGCCTGCGCGATCCGGTTGGGGCCGAGTTTGGCGGATCATCCCGGCTAATGTACCGAGTCGGCGCTGGTCCGCAAAGTGAAAAATTTCTTCTAAAGGTATTGAACGTCTTATTGTCCAGCCCCGTCCTGTGCAAAGTCAAAGTTGACGCAGAATAAGGATCGGCAAGTCACCGATCGTGAACATTTATGCGCAATGAGGCCCAAAAAAAGCCGGCTGTTTGGCAGGCGGCTTTTTTGTTGTGTGAAATACCCTTATTCGAGTGTAATGTTCTGGTCATGCGCGATCTTCTTGCGCAGATCCAGTTCACGCTTGATCTGGGCGGCGTACTGTGCCGACGTGTTGCCGTCGGGGTACGCGCCGCTGTCCGCCAGGCGGCGCTTGACGGCCGGGTCCTGCAGGGCCTTGACGGCGGCATCATGCACGCGCGTGACAATGGCGGCAGGCGTGTTGGCCGGCGCGACCAGGCCATACCATGCCATGTTGTTCATGTCCTTCATGCCGGCTTCGGCAAAAGTCGGCACGTCGGGCAGGCCTTCCACGCGCTTGGGCGCGGCCACGGCCAGCGCGCGAAGCTTGCCGGCCTGGATGAACGGCATCGACGACGGCAGGTTGTCGAACTGGACGTTGACCTGGCCGGCCAGCGTGTCATTCAGCGCCGGGCCCGATCCACGGTACGGGATATGGACCATGTCGGTCTTGGTGATGTCCTTGAACAGTTCGCCATCCAGGTGCGAAATGCTGCCCTTGCCGGCCGACGCGTAGCTGTACTTGCCGGGGCTGGACTTGAGCAGCGCGACGAATTCCTTCAGGGTCTTGGCCGGGACCTTGGGATTGACCGTCAGCACGTTCGGCACGTTCACCAGGTTGGTGATCGGCGCGAAGTCCTTGATCGGGTCATACGGGTTGCGGGCATTGGTGGCCGGGTTGGTGGCCATCGTGCTGACGGTGGCGATGCCCAGCGTATAGCCGTCCGGCGTGGACTTCGCCAGTGCATCGGCACCAATGGCGCCGCCGCCGCCGCCACGATTTTCCACCACGACGGGCTGGCCCAATTCGCGGCCGAGTGCGTCCGAAACCGCGCGCGCCACGATGTCGGTGGTGCCGCCGGCCGCGAACGGCACGATCAGGCGGATCGGCTTGGTCGGGTAGCTCTGCGCCTGAGCGCCGCCGTGGAACAGGCCGAGGGCCGCGATGCAGGCTGCAGTGCCTGCTTTGAGAACTGCTTTCAAGGAGTGCCTCCGTTCTTCATTCACTGATTGTCGCCGGGCCGGATAGTTGGGGCGTTCTTCGGGACGATTATGTCTCGCCTGCGCTTGTCGGTGAATCCTCCGGTCCTGGCTTGGCGGGCTGGTCCTCGTTGTGCGAAAGCCAGCCAACAAAATCGCGAAAATTTAGTTCCGCGATACGGAACGGCGTTCCGTCATGTGCGCCGACGGCCATTCAACAGGGAAAGGACGGAAAGTGATATCGGGAAGAACCCGCGTATCAAGAAATGAGGCAGGCTGCCGTGTCAGGCGCAAAGCCTGTCTGGAGGAGGGTGGAAGCGCGTCAAAGCAAAAAGGCCAACCTTGCGGCTGGCCTTTTCGGGAATTCGCTGGTGGGGCGTGAGTGACTCGAACACTCGACCTACGGATTAAGAGTCCGCTGCTCTACCAACTGAGCTAACGCCCCAACGAAGAAAAAGATTGTAGCAAGGTATCTAGTAAGACGCAATAGGGGAGCTGAACTTTCTTTTCCGGCACTCGCGGCTACAATGCCGAGCTTCCTGATGCGCATCGGCCATGCCAACTGCGCGACGACCCAGACCACCATGCATGCCCGGATCCTGCGATATCTAGACGAGGTCGTACGCCGCGGCTCCATCCGCAAGGCGGCGCAGCATCTGCATGTGGCGCCGACGGCGATCAACCGGCAGATACTCGACCTGGAAGCCGAGCTGGGCGCGCCGGTCTTCGAGCGGATCAACCGGCGCCTGCGCCTGACTCCGCTTGGGGAACTGGTCCTTGCCCACGTCCGGCAGACGTTGCGCGAGCACGAAGCCTTGCGCGAACGGATCGAGGAATTCAAGGGCGCGCGGCGCGGCGAGGTGACCGTGGCGGCCACCGCGGGGCTGGCGGGGTCGCTGCTGCCATCGCTGGCGCATGAGTTCCGCCAGCGGTATCCGGGCATCGTCGTGCGCGTGGTGGACTTGCCTGTCGCCGACATCGTCACGGCCGTGGAGCAGGGCGACGCCGACCTTGGTCTTGGCTACGATCTTCCCGCTGCGCCGACCTTGCGTGTACTGGCAACGAGTGACTGGCAGATCGGTGCCGTGGTGCCGCCCGGTCATGCGCTGGCTGCGCAGCCGTCCGTCCTGCTCAGTGAATGCGTCGGCTATCCGCTGGTCCTGCCGGCGCCATCGCTTTCCATCCGCGCCATTCTCGACGATGCCTTTGCACGCAATGCCATCGACGTGACGCCGGCGGCCGAATCCACCTCGATGGCGCTGATTCAGCGACTGGTCATGCTGGGCAGCGGCATTGCCTTGCTCAATCCGCTGGACATCATGGAGGAGCGGGCGCGCGGTGCGCTGGTGCTGGTGCCGCTGCGTGACCGCTACCTGCGGCGCCAGACGCTCGCGCTGGTGGGTCGCTCGCACGGCGCACTCAGTCCGGCGGCTGAGCTGATGGCGGGGAGTATTGGCACGACCCTGGCGGCGCTGTTCGCCCAGGTGCACTAGCGATCCCCTGTCGTTGCGTCAAAGGGTGTCCACATTTTGTGGACATGGTTGGCGAAATTCTGCGCTTTCGGATCGGCGGCGCGGGTCTTAGACTCGCGCCATGCCCACCTGCCAGAGAACTGCCGCCATGACCCTGATTGCCCTGAATGCCGACGTGTTAGTCACCATGGACGAGCAACGGCGAGAAATTCCCGATGGCGCGCTGGTGGCCGACGGCCCCGCGGTGCAGTGGGTCGGCGCTACGGCGGACTTGCCGCCCCAGTATCGCCGCAGGATCGACGACGGCGCCGCGCAGGTCATCGACATGCGCGGCCGCGTGGTGATTCCTGGTCTGGTCAATACGCACCATCACATGTACCAGAGCCTGACCCGCGCCGTGCCCGCGGCGCAGGATGCCGAGCTGTTTTCCTGGCTGACCAATCTCTACATGCTGTGGTCGCACCTGACGCCGGAGATGATCGGTGTCTCAACGAAGACCGCGATGGCCGAGCTGATGCTGTCCGGCTGCACGACCACGAGCGATCACCTTTACCTCTATCCGAACGGATCGCGCCTCGATGACTCGATTGCCGCCGCGCAGGAAATGGGCATGCGCTTCCACGCGGCGCGCGGCTCGATGAGCGTCGGCCGCAGCAAGGGCGGGCTGCCGCCCGATGTGGTGGTGGAAGAGGAGGCCGCCATCCTGCGCGACAGCCAGCGCCTGGTCGAGCAGTACCACGACAGTTCGCGTCACGCGATGCTGCGCATGGTGCTGGCGCCGTGCTCGCCGTTTTCCGTGTCGCGCGATCTGATGCGCGAATCGGCGCTCATGGCCCGCCACTATGGCGTGTCGCTGCACACGCACCTGGCCGAGAACGATAATGACATCGCCTATTCGCGCGAGAAATTCGGGCTGACGCCTGCCCAGTACGCCGAGGATCTCGGCTGGGTTGGCCACGATGTCTGGCATGCCCACTGCGTGAAGCTCGACGAGGAGGGGATTGCGCTGTTTGCGCGCACCGGCACGGGTGTCGCCCATTGCCCGTGCTCCAACATGCGGCTGGCGTCGGGCATTGCACCGATACGCGCCATGCGCGATGCCGGCGTCAAGGTTGGTCTCGGCGTGGATGGCAGTGCCTCCAACGATGGCGCGCATATGCTCGGCGAGACGCGCCAGGCCATGCTGCTGCAGCGCGTCGGATTTGGTCCCGCGGCCATGAGTGCGCGCGAGGCATTGGAGATTGCCACGCTTGGTGGTGCGCGCGTGCTCAATCGGGATGATATCGGTGCGCTGGCGCCGGGCATGTCGGCCGATTTCGTGGCATTCGACATGTCCGCCGTCGGCTTTACCGGGGGCGGACATGACCCGGTTGCCTCGCTGGTGTTCTGCACGCCCGCCAATGTAGCGACCAGCGTCATCAACGGGCGCGAGGTGGTTCGGGATGGCGGGTTGCTGACGGCCGACTTGCCGGTCGTGTTGTCACGGCATCGCCAGCTCGCGCGGACGCTGTTCGAGCGCGCACGTGACAGCGGTGCCTGAGCGTGTCGCGGCGCCTGCCCCCGCAGGCGCCAAAGGCGCTGCCCAAAAATAAAAGGCCGGAAGCAGATGCTTCCGGCCTTTTGTCGTGTATTCGCTGGTGGGGCGTGAGTGACTCGAACACTCGACCTACGGATTAAGAGTCCGCTGCTCTACCAACTGAGCTAACGCCCCAACGAAGAAAAAGATTTTAACATGATTTTTGAGTTTGTCAAACACCTGTGCGCATCAGGGAAGTTCGGGCGCGAGCAAGCGGAGCGGCTTGCGGCGTCGGCATCGCTCCGCATATGGAGGGAACCGGTGCACCTGTCCGGAGGTCACTGGATTGAGTGGATCAGCGAAGGTCGGCGCATACGATATCGCTCCGGCCATGTTAGGATGTTTCTCCACTTGCATATGGAGGGCTGCACCGATGGAAATCAAATTCCAAGAGCAAGAGCGCTACGACATCAATAACGAAGGCTTGTTGTTCCACGCCATCGTCAATGGCGAGAAGGTAACGTGCGTCGTGACACGCGAAGCACTGTGGGAAGGATTTAGTGCGGACCAGGTACTGTCGCTGGAAGAAGCCTTCCGCGCCGGCCGCGACACGATCGAGCGTGCAGCGGTGGTCCTGATTGAACAGGGCGTCCCGCAACCGGTCGTCGTCAAGCGCGCCCACGTGGCGCCGGTCTGATCCGGATGGATGCCCCGGCCGGCCGCAGGCAAGCCGCGGGCGCCCATCTCGCATCAGTCTCATTCCGGTAGAGCGTTCTCCGCGACTGCCAACCTGCCTTACCCTGCGGCATCCGGTTATTTCCGATGCCTGTCTCCCGCCTCAATAAATCGACCTGTCATCCTGACGCTGCCGTCACAGCGCTTCCGCGTGCGTTTGCGCGCCGGGGCGCTGCGCGCATTCTTCGAAGATCCGCACCTGGCACTGCGCACAGATATCAGGGGAAAGCTGCGCGATGATGGTGTGCAGCGCCTGACGCTTGGTCGAAAAGACGTGGTCGGTCCCGAGCTTGGTGGTGAACCCGGTCTGTTCCCAGGTCTGCAGTACCTGCGTGCGCGGGCGGTGGAAGTACAGGTCGCCGCCGGTGGCGCGTCGTTCGGCCAGTTCGGCTTCCCACATTTCCGCGCCGGCCAGGTCGATGAAGTTCATGCTCTTGGTCATGGCCAGCAGATGCTTCTGGCTGGCATTGACGGTGCGCAGCCAGTGCAGCCGATCCGTCACGTACTGCACGGCGCCGAAATAGATGGCGCCTTCCATGCGCAGCAGCTTGAGTTGCGGGCATTCCGGCTGCGGCCGCTGCAACTCGTCCAGCGGTGTGAAGCGGCGGCCCGGATCGTCGGCATCGGGCACGAGGCTGCGCACCGCCGGCCGTGAGGTGCGGTACAAGTACGCGACCAGCGAAAGAATGGTGCCGAGCAGAACCGCCATCTCCAGGCGGATCACCAGCGTGGCGGCGAAGGTGCCCACCGCGATGGCGAACTCGGTGCGGCTCAGGGCGGCAATCCGGCGCAGGCGCGCAAAGTCGAACAGTCCCCACGCCACGAGCAGCAGCATGGCCGCGATCGCGGCCAAGGGAATCTGCGCGAGCAACGGCGCACTGACGGCCACCAGTGCCACCAGCCACAGGGCGGAGAACACGCTCGCAAGCGGCGTCTTCGCACCGGCTTCGAAATTGGGGACCGAGCGGTTGAGCGAACCGCACGAGATATAGCCGGAGAACAGGCCGCCGGCAATATTCGACAGCCCCTGGCCGATGAACTCGCGGTTGGCGTCGATATGCTGGCCGGAACGCAGCGCCACCGCCTTGGCAATCGAGATCGACTGCCCCAGCGCGACGATAGTCAGCGCCGAGGCAATGCCCAGCAGGTCCGGCACGCTGCGCCAGGAGATATCCGGCACATGGAAGCCCGGGATCGCCGAAGGGATCGACCCGACGACATTGACATGGTGTCCACCACCCCAGCCGGTCCGGTTCAGCAGGAATGCCACGCCATAGCCAGCCAGGAGGCCAAGCAGCATGAACGGCAGCCGCTTGCCGAGGCGCTTGAACAGCAGCGTCGCGGCGAGTGTGACGGCGCCCACGGTGGCGGCGCCCCAGTTGATGGCGTCGACGTTGTCGAACAGGAAGCGCAGCACGCCAAATGCGCTGGTGCCGGTGGGCACCGCCAGGCCAAACAGGTCCTTGAGCGCATACAAGCCGATCAGCGTGGCCGCGCCGCACGTGAAGCCGAGCAGCACGGAGGGCGAGATGAAGTTGGCCAGCGTGCCCAGCCGCAACGTGCCGACCGCGAACTGCATCAGTCCGACCAGGATGGTGACCGACAGCGCCAGGCCGATATATGCCGGGCTGCCCGCGAAGGCCACGGGGCTCAGCATGGCGAACAGCGCCAGCGAGTTGGCGTTGGTCGGGCCTGACATCACATGCCAGCTCGATCCGAACAGCGCGGCGACGATGCATGGCACCACGGCCGTATAGATGCCGTACTCCGGCGGCAGCCCCGCCAGCGTGGCAAAGGCCACACCCTGCGGCAACACCAGGACGGCGCCAAGCAGTCCCGCGATCACGTCGGCGCGCAAGGTGGCACGGGAGACGCGTTGAGTCCAGGGAAGCAGGCGCTGCAGCCGGACGGCGGGGCTGGTGGCGGAGGCGGTCATTGGTCCAGGTGTGTGTACTTGCTGGCGGCGTGCCGAGCCGTGAGCGGGCTGGCCGGTGCAGATTTGCGGGCCGGCCATGGCAGGTGAGAAAGGTGATAGTGGCGGGGGCGGGCCAGTTTCATGGCGGCAGTGTAGCCGCCCCCGCCGTGCGCCGCGAGCCGGGCTTGCCCGAACTTGCGTGCGCGTGGCGTGCGGGTCAGCGGCAGTCGAGCGTGGCGACGACCGGCGTGTGGTCGGACGGCTGCTCCCAGGTGCGTGGAACGCGGTCGATCGCGCAGGCGGAGCAATGGCCGACCAGTGCCGGCGACAGCAGGATATGGTCGATGCGCAGGCCGGCGTTGCGCCGGAATGCGAACATGCGGTAATCCCACCAGGAGAAGGTCTTCTCGGGCTGCTCGAACTTGCGGAAGGCGTCGGCCAGGCCCAGTTCGACCAACGCGGCAAAGGCCGCGCGTTCTGGCGGCGAGACCAGGTTCTGGCCCTCCCACTTGGCGGGATCGTGCACGTCGCGGTCTTCCGGGGCGATGTTGAAGTCGCCGAGCAGCGCGAGCCGCGGATACTTGACCAGCTCTTCGCGCAGCCACGCCGTCATGGCGTCGAGCCACTTCAGCTTGTAGACGAACTTGTCCGAGTCCAGCGCCTGCCCGTTGGGGAAATAGGCGCAGACCAGCCGTACATCGCCGTACGTGGCGGCCACGACGCGCTGCTGCGCATCTTCAAAACCCGGGATGTTGCGCACCACGTCGGTCGGGCCCGGCATGCTGGCATCGCGCGCGAGGATGGCAACGCCGTTGTAAGTCTTCTGGCCCGTGTAGACGCTGTGGAAGCCGGCATTCTCCAGTTCCGCGAGCGGGTACTTGTCGTCAGGCAGCTTCAGTTCCTGCAGGCACAGCGCGTCGATCGGCGCGCCGGCCTGCTCCTGTTCCGTAAGCCATTGCAGCACCTGCGGCAGCCGGACCTTGAGCGAGTTGACGTTCCAGCTTGCGATTTTCATTGTTCCTTGCATTCCTTGTCCCATAAGGGTTTGCCGCTTGGCGCTGTTTTAGATACCCCTAAACATACCACCAAGCGCGGGGGATACCCTGTAGGCGTCACTGCAAATAGCGCCATATCATCGGGCGTCACTCTGCCACATCTTTGCTATGCCGTGGTGGAGTCATCCGGCTGCTCGGCCTCGACCGCGCAGCTGTACCCACCAACATCCAGCCGGTGCTCCACGCGCGTCACCAGCCACTCGGTCGGCACCCCCTGCCGCCAGCCCTGCAGCACAAGCTTTGCCTCGGCCACCAGGTCGGTGCGCCCCGGCATCAGGACGGACAGGGTGATGCGCCCGCGCTCGCGCCTGGCCAGCTCTGCACGTGCCGCTGCCAGCGCCATCTCCTGCGTGGGGAAATACTGCTTGATTCGCCGCACCGGCTCACCGCTGCCCACGCTGACCTCGTTCCGCCTCGCTTGCTTCACGGCGTGCCAGTAGGCCACCACCATGCCGGCCGTCTCCCGCTTGCTCTGGACCGTGCGCCAGCTGGTGCGCTCGTTCGGGGTCAGGGTGACGGTGGGCAGGTCGGCTCCGCCCACTGCCTTCGCCTCGCCGCGCTTGGCCAGGATCAGCTTCCCACCGGCTGGCTTCACCAGGGCGTCGTAACGCTTGCCGATGCGCACCAGCAGGTGCAGGTCGGACTCGTCGGCCTGGTCGATGTGGGGCAGGGGAGTGGCGTCCAGAGCCTTCGACACGGCGGCGTCCATGCCGTGTTCCTTGGCGATCTTGCGCACCATGTCGCCAAGCTTCGTGTTGGCGGCCCAGCTGCGCGTCTTCTGGCTCTGCAGCGTGTTCTTCCCGTTCTTCGACGCGGCGAACGGCGCAGCGCGCGCGCGGATCACCATTTCGTCCGGCGGGCCGCCCATTTCCAGCTCGTCAAACACGAACAGCCCCACAAACTCGGCGGCGCCGTCATAGCCTAGGAACAGCTGCAGCTCGGCCCCATCGCCCGGAACCATCAGCGGCGCGGCCGGGTCGTGGTCGGCCAGAACGATTTCCAGCATGTCAGAGTCCATGCCGGCGGCGTCCGTGTAGCGCAGGGACACCAGGCGATCCTTGATGGCCGCCGTGATGTCCTCGCTGTTGGCGATCAGGCGGAATTCCGGTTTCAGTCCCACAGTTTCACGCCCTTCGTGGTGGTGGCCGGTGTCGCCAAGTCGGGCAGCGTGATGGTGACGCCAGCCGGCAGCACAGGCCCGTAGTCGGCCAGGCCGGGGTTCGCGTCCAGCAGCAGCTCGACTGTGCGGCCGTCGCGGGTGCCGTAGTAATTCCAGGCGATGGCGTCCGCCATGTCGCCGTCACTGGTGACGTATTCGGTTGCCATATCAGCTGGTCAGCTTGTCGTACAGGTCGCTGCTGGCGGCCATCGTCTTGCGGATCACGGTTTCGCCCTGCGCGCTGGCAGCCCTCGCGGACGCCAGAACGCGCATAACCGATCCGCCTGCACCGCTGGCGCCCCCCATTACATTCGTCAGCACGCTGGTGGCGCTCGACGCACCGGACGACAGCGCCACGGCCTTGTTGAACAGGCCATGCGCCGCCTGCCCAGCGGCGAACACGGACGTGATGGTTTGCACCTGGCGCACGGTGGAGTCGGCGGCGCGCTTCAGGTCGCGGGCCGTCTCGAAACTGCGATTGATGGCCCCCAGCGCTGACTGGCCTGCGTCGATGGCGGGCGCCACAGCGGCGCGCACGCTGGCAATGGCACCAGACGCCGCGCCCATGACGCTGGATGCCGCGTCCGACACGCTCTGCGCCATGCCAGCCACCGCCGATTTCGCACCGGCCAGCGTGGATAGGTCCGCGTCTGCCGGCACGCCTACATCGACGCCCCCAGCGACGGCGTCCACCAGTGACGCCGGCTCGGGCGTCACATCATCGAATTTCCGCAGCTTCAGGACGAATTCCTGCCGACGCGGCAGCCCTTCGGCGGCGAACGTGCCCTGGCGCTCGTCCACGGCTTCGATGACCCAGCGGCCCAGCTGGGTGCCGTTGCCGGCCACCATCAGCTGCGGCTGGCCCTGCGCCGCCAGCGCGCGCAGCGTGTCGAGCTGGCCGCCGCCGCCGCGATATTCGGGGTAGACGACACCCTGCAGCGTGATGGCTTCGTTGGTGACGCCGGTGAACTGCAGTGCGCCGGCCTGGCCGAACCGGTCCTGGCTCGGCCAGCGATATTCCGACGTGCGCTGCAGCTCCTGATAGGCCGCCGTGGCGATGCCGAACTGGTATCCACCCAGCTGCATCATCATCGTCTGGCCGGTGGTGTATCCGTCCATTACTGGCTCGCTCCGTCATGTAGGGCGCCACGCCGGCGCACGTCCGCCTGTTGCTGGATCAGCCGCGCCACCTGGTCGGCGAACGCGCGGGGGTCCTGCCCCGGCTGCTGCTGCACGTTGATGGTGGTGTTGCTGTTGTCGGTGACGGTCGTGGTGCCGCCGCTGGCGCCTGCCATGGCAGGCTGGGGCAGGGCGCGACGCGGCAGGCGCATGCGCGCGCCGACAGCAGCCCCACCACCGGTTTCGCCGAAGTCCGCCGGCTTCGCGGTCTTCGGGGCGTTCGCGTCGATGCCCTTGGCGGCGACGTAGGCCGCGCCGATCAGGGCGGCCACCAGTCCCACCGGCGTCATCAGCAGCCCGCGGTTGATGAACATGATGGCCGCGCCGATGGTCTGCAAGGCGCTGCCGATGGACACCAGGCCGGCGATGGCGAACGTGCTGGCGTAGCCGATGGCCGCCACCGCGCCGCCCACGATCAGCAGGCCGGAACCCGTGGCCACGATACCGCCGACGATGCCCACCAGCGTTTTGTTCTGGTCCACGAACTTCATCATGGGGCCGCCGACGATATCGTTCAGCTTTCCCATCACCGGCGTGAACAGGTTGGCCAGCGGCTCGCCAGTGGCGGCGAGGAAGTTCGTCCAGGTGCCGGCCAGCGCCTCCGATTTGTTCTTGAACGACGTCAGCGACTTGTCGATGCGCTGGTCAAGGCTCGCCTCGGCGTCCATCGCCTCCAGCGCCTTGCGGTAGCCCTCTAGGCCGTTGCGCGCGATCAGGTCGGCAGGGCGCCCACCTTCCTCGCCGAACAGACGCGTCAGCACCTGCAGGCGCTTCTCTTGCGTCAGGCTCCGCAGCTTGTCGAGCTGCAGCACCATGTTGTCGACGCCGCTGAACTTGCCGTCTTTGAAGAACTCCAGCTGGATGCCGGCTGTTTTCAGCGTGGCGCTGACGGCCTTCATTTCCTTGGAATTCTTGTGCAGGCGCTCCTGCATCATGCCCAAGCGCGTCAGCATCTGGCCGAAGTTCGTGCCGAACGTCGAGCCATCCATGCCTTGCTGCGCGGCCATGCCCTGCAGGGCGTACACCTTGCGGACGTTCTCCGCGCCGGTCAGGCCCAGCGCGTTCGTCTTGCCGCCGTAGTACTTCGCGCCCAGCAGCAGGTCGTCCGACTTCAGGCCGAAACCGAATTTCGCGCGCTGGCTCAGATCCGCCATGCGGTCGAACTCGGCTTCCGGGATCTGGAACGCCTCGCGCAGCTTGGCGGTCATCTCGGCGGCCTGCTCGGGCACCAGCTTCATGACGACGGCCAGGTGCGCAGATGCCTTCAGCGCGCCGCCGGCAATCGCTTCCAGCGGCATGCCCTGTTCCTTCAGGGCCGTGGCGGCGTTGACGAAATCGGCGGTGGTGCCGGGCAGCTTGTTGCCCAGGTCGATGGTCTGCTGCTTGATCTTGCCGAACAGCACAGGCAGGCCGCCAGTGCGGTCCATCATCGCCACCTGCATGTTCGTCAGCGAGTCGTCCAGCTCGGTGAACGCCCGCAGTGGTGCGCGCAGCGACATCGCGCCGACGCCCCCGGCAGCCAGCATGCCGAACGATGCGCCTTGCAGCTTCGCGCGCACGCTGCCGATGCGCTCATGCAGCGCGGATTCCCGCTGCAGCAGTTCCTGCTTGCGGCGCAGGGCGGCGATTTGCTTATGCGTGTCTTCCAGCTCGCGCTGGGCATAGCCGACACGCATGGCGGAGCCGTTGCGGCCCAGCCGTTCCTGGTCGCGGATGAGGCCGTTCAGCTCGCGCTGCCGACGCTCGATGGCCTGGATGGCGCTGCCGACTTCGTTCAGCTTGCCTTTGGTGCCGGTGATGGCCGACGTCAGCGAACCCGCGATGGCGCCGCCAATGGTGATAACGGCGTTTAAACGCTTGTTGCTGCTCATTTTTCCTTGGGCAATCCGTCAAGCCAAAACAGGAACTCTGACACGGTCAGCTGCTTGATTTCGGCGAGCTGCCAGCCGGTGTGGGACGCGAGCGCCAGCGCCCCGTATCGAACGTACTCCGCGCTCAGTCCAGAAAACCCAGCAGCGCCTGCCGGACGCGGGTGTAGTCGCGCGACGTCAGGCCCTTGATGTCGTCTGGCGCAATATCGGACAGGTTCGCGGCCAGGGCGATCTCCTGTTCGGCATCGTCGCTGCTGACCTTGCTGGCGGCCAGCTGGTCCCGCACGGTGGGCTCACGCAGGCGGATGGTGGACAGCTTCGCGCCGTTGACATCCAGCGGACGCGACAGGGTTACGTCGGCGTAACCGTCGCCATAGGTGACGAATTTGTTTTTCATGGGTCGCTGTGATGATCGGCCGGACTAAGCCGGCCGTTGCTGCTTACAGGCCCAGCGCCGCGCGCTGCGCTGCGAGGGTGTCGATGCCGTTGATGACGCGCACCATGTTTTCCACGTCGATTTCGTGGATGACCACGCCCGCGTGTTCCTGCTTGAAGTAGACCAGCGACATGGTGGCCTTCAGGCTCGCCTTTTCGCCAGGCTTCCAGGTGCCGGGGTCAAGCTCGGTGATCTTGCCGCGCATCGTCAGCACAATCGGCTTCACCGTGCCGTCGAACGACTCCAGCGCGCCGCGAATGGTCAGTGGCACGAATGCCCCTTCCACCACGCCGAACAGCGCCAGCACGTCGCGGTCATAGGCCGCCAGGCTGAAGTCGGCGACCATCTTTTCCATGCCCATCGTCAGGTCGATGGGCACATCCATGCCGCCGGCACGGAATTCCTCGGTCTTCAGTGTCAGCTTTGGCGGGTTGACTTCCTCCACCTGGCCGGCGTAGCCGCGTCCGTCAACGAACGCGTTCAGGTTCTTCAGTACGTCGCGAGCTGCCATGTTGTCGCGCTCCCCTTAGTCGAAAATTGTCTGCACGTAGTTGTTGACCAGGTGCGAACGGAACGTGATGTGCTCGGCCGGGTAGACGGGCGTGAAGTCAAAATCGAAGTAGATTTTGCCCTGCGCGATCTGGTCCGTCGTGTTCAGGTCGGGATCCGCCCAGCACTGTCCGCCCAGGATGGCGCCCAGCGTGGTCAGGTTTCGCAGGTAGGCGTTCACGCCTTCCACTACGTCCGACACATACTGCTTGGTGATGCCGCGATCCACGGCCCACAGGTGCGCACGCTGTAGCGAATCGTTGATGATGTCCGCCGTGCGCACCACGCACAGGAACGCCCATTTCGGGTCGCTCGACAGCGTGCGGTTGCCCCACAGGCGAAAACCATCCTGCCGGATGATCGTGGCCACCTTCGCCTCGTTCAGCAGGTTGGCACGTGCAGCCGTGTCGCCCAGCTGGAAGTCGATGGCGCGGGCAGTGCCCTGAATGCCGTTGATATTCTGGTTCGAAGGAGACCACCAGAAGCCCAGGGCATTATCGGTCTTCGCGATCAGGCCGGCAACGGCCGCGCTCGAAAACGCCGTCACCAGGTTGCCGGCGTCGTCGGTCTTCAGCACCTGCGGATCCACCACAAACACGCGCTTGCTGCCGAAGTCTCCAGCGTAGGCGATGGCGGCCGCATCGGTAGTGCTCGGGCCGTCAGCGATGATGACGGCGCGCAGGCGTTCGGCGATGCCGACCAGCTCCGCCACCACGGCGTTGCCCACCATGCCAATCGTCACCACGAACGTGGCCCCGGTGCCGCTGCCAGCGCCGGCAGGCAGTGCGAAGGTCGGCGCGGCGGTGTAGCCGCTGCCGGGATTCGTGATGGTGCGCGACGTCACCTTTCCGCCAGACACCACAGCCGTGCCCGCGGCGCCGCTGCCGCCAGTGCCGCCGGTGACAGTCAGAGCGTAGGTGCCGTCCGTGTAGCCGCTACCCTGAGCGCCGGTCAGCGTGGTCACGCCGCCGGTCACGCGCTGATGGGTGAAACCCGGCACGCACAGGATGCGAGGCGAGTACCCGACGATGGATTCGGCGGCCAGCAGCGCCTGCACGCCTTGGTACTGGCCGGTGGTCGGGTCAACGCCGCCAAGCACGTTGGCCAGCGTCGCCTGGTCGCTTACGCCGGCCTCGACGCGGACGGCGATGACCACAGCGCCGGCCTGGTCGAAAATCGAATCCAGCGCGGAAGGCAGCGTCCCCAGGCCATCGCCGGTCATGTCGAGCTTGGAGGCCAAGCTGCGGCTGCCTGCGATCAGCACCGGCGTGTTCAGTGGAAACGTGGACTCATCGGCATCCGGCGCGGTGCCCACGATGCCGATGACGGCAGTGCGAACCGTGGAAATCGGGCGTGGGCCGGCGTCGATGTCGAGTACTTCGACGCCATGCAGAAATTGTTCGGGCATGGGTTGTAGGTCCTTGCGTGTTTCGTGGATTCTTGCGCGCAGGGGCGCGTGGTTCCTCTTGGGTTATTTCCGGGCTACTCGCCCGCCTGGCTCACCAGTGCCGCCACATCCGGGTTCGCCTGAAGGAACGCACGCAGCTTTTCAGCGGGGTCGGGCAGTTCGGCTGGCTGCGGCTTCGTCACCAGCTGCCACTCGGCGCCATTCCAGCGCGGCCACTTGTCTTCTGGCCACTCATTCGGCGGCGGTATTTCGATGCACCCGCGTGGGATCAGCCACACACCCGGTTCAAGCGGACTTTCGTCCGCCAGGGTTTCCCCAGCAAAGTGGCCAGCCACATCCAATTGGTAGACAGTTTTTGTGCTCATTTTCGATCAGTACGCAATGCACGCCAGCAGCGCGACGTTGCGCGGGCGAGTTTCGCTTCCTCCGGACGCACCGAGGCTGATATTGGTGCTACTACCGTTCACACCAACGCCGGTAGCGCTGCCATAGATCGACACGCCGGTGCCGCTAGGCATGATGGCCTGCGGCTTTCCTTGCGTGCTCCCAAAGCGTGACACACCCGTTACCAGGGAGCCGGAATTGAAATTGTTCGGGCCAATGTTCACATCCACATATGCGTCATGGGAGTGGCCTGGGTCATATACGCCGTGGGAGTGGCCTGGGTCATACATGCTGTGACCGTGGCCAGGATCATTGATGGCGTGGCCGTGGCTCTTGAACGATTCCGCTTGCGCGCTGCCAAGCGAACGTCCTCCATCTGCGCCGCGGCCATCGTCCCAGCTTCGAATGAACTCCCCGCGCAGGTCAGGGAGGTTGAACGTATTGAACCCATCACCAGCGCCAAACCGGGTTCCAACGGCTGCAAACAGCGCCGCGTAGGCCGTGCGGCTGACGGCTGCGCCGTTGGCCTTCAGGCTTCGCGCTGGGGCGGTGTCGCGCGCGGTGTGGAACACATCACCGGGTTGCTTGCTGCGGGCATCCGTGTCGCCGCGGCTGTACACGTCAAGGTTTGTGCGCGCGACGGACTTATCCGGCACGTCCGCAAGGTTTTGTGACTGAATTAGCGGCGAGGGGACAAACGCGGCCGGATCGTTCTGTACGAAATGGATTTTCGTGCCTGCGGCGTAGGATGTCGCCAGGGTCAGCTTCGTGTGGTCCACCGGATCCGGCGTCCAGTCGGACGGCAGGAGACGGTCGCCGGCAACATAGACCGCCAGGCCAATCGTGGTGCAGACGGCCAACGTGACAGCGGTTTGTGCCGCCGCCAGTGTCTGCACTTCGTCCACGGTTGATACCGTAACGTTTGCTACTGTCGGGTCCACCCAGTGCGTGTCGCCGTTCGCGTTGGACTGCTTCGCGAGGTACTGCCCAGTGGTGCCGCCCGGCAGAAGGTAGGGGATGGTGACGTTGTTGGCGATCCAGGATTGCGTGGCGACCGCCACGTTCGGGTCAACCTGCAGCGTGACAACGGAAGCATTCGACACCAGGAACTGCATGCGGATGACGGTATCAGCGAACGCCCCTTCGCTGATGGCTGGCTTGTAGGTGGCCGGCACGTTAGCCACCGCGAACAGACCACCGTCTGCGTCGAAAATTCCGGACTCCCGGATGGTGAATCCGCCCAGCGACGCCGGCACTACCAGCTCCGCGATATACATCAGCGGGTTGTCCGGCGACTGATAAATCCGGTTCGGCGCCGCGCGCGTGCCGGCGATTTCGCGAACCAGAACGGTCTGCGATTCACTGGGCGCGGTCGGATTGCCGTTGCCGTCACCAACGGCCATGGCCACCAGGTTGATAGGCGTCCCAGCCGCCTCGGCCGCAGCCATGCGCTGCAGGCCGTAGTTCGTGTGGATGGTCTTGAATGTCATGTGCGGACGCTATTCGGCATGTTCCGCGCATGATTGCTGCGTTGAGGCGGGGCTTCCTCTTGGGTTATTTCCGGCGCTGTCTAGCGAGGTTTGTAGGGAGTTGCTACCATGTCGCCCGTTCTTACTTTTGACCGACGCTCAGAAGCAATCCATGTTTAAACTGCTCGCCAAGATTTTTACCCGAGTTGCAGCCGCGCTATGCGTGCTGCAGATTGCCTCTATTGCGTCCGGCACTCCGCTTGCGCTGGGGGCGACCGCCGAGGAACAGGGGTGGATCGTGGTAATGAGTGCCGCGTTCCTTGTTATGTGGGCGATGTCTGAGTGGGCCAACCGCAAACCGGACGACGATACGAAAGGCTAGATCAGCCGTATTGAGCCTGGATTTGCTGCCGGTGATACCGCCGCTCCGCCATCAGTTGTCGGTATGTGATTGACACCCCGACTGCCAAGAAGCAGAAAAACGTAATGCCAAATGTGGTGGTGAACGCGGGCTGCGTCACGCTTGCCGCCAGAAACTGCATTATAGATGCAAGGTATGCAGCGCCTAGCCAGCCGTACTTTCGGCTCATGAGTATCCGAATAATCCTGCGCATCAGCACAAGCAAGTACCAGGCGAACACGATCAAGCCGAATACCCCTAGCTTCAGTACAAGCCCATAGTACGTGTTGTGAATGTAGATTCGCTGCGTACCGAAATTATCATCATCGATGAGCGCCGGCTTGTATGGCACCCCAATGCCGGCCCCTCGAAGCGGATTTGCGATAATAGCGCGCATCGCATAGTCATTCTCTATTTCACGCCATCCCAGCGACTGACCGGACTTCACTTCAGCCCCAACGCTGGTGAAACGCTCGACCAGCGAGTCGACAAAATCCGACGAATAGACTTGCGCCGCTATCACGATCAGCAGAATACTGACCGCACCAAAAAACATCATACGGATCTTCGCGCCCGGTCTTGCAAAGAAGAAAACGACGAAGATGCCTGCAGCAGTGGTAAACCAGTAGCCCCGCCCGAAACTAACAACAAGGCACGCAATTGCCATTAGCGCGACAAAGAACGAGCGCAACCGAAGTCTCTTATAGTGTGCCCATACCGCCACCGTGACAAAGACAAACAGCGCGCAGAAATAGTTCGCCGGCGAAGTTGCGCGAGTCACATTAGAGTGCACGGTGCCCAATGTTTCCAATTCTTCCGTGCGGCCAACCACGCCAACGCCCAAGACAAACTGCAAGAGAGCGATACCTGCAAACAGCGTAACAATCCAGGTCAACAATTTATGCCACCTGTTCCCATCGTATGAACAAACGCTAATCCCGACCGGCAAAACAAGCCAATACAGCATGTTTCTAGCGTCGATATAAACACTATTCCAGTCCGAGAAGTTTCCTTGCTTGATTGTAATGGCAGTGGCTATTATCGTCAGCGCCACCATGGCAAAGAAGAAAAACCGAGTCGCCCTGTCGCCCTGGAAAATTCTTTGCTTGTGCGGGTGTGCGACGAGCGACGCAATAAGGACGGCAACGGCCAGAATATCCGCAACTTTCGAAAAGCCGAACTGCGAGACAAACAGGCCGCACGCCAAAAATATGGCGAATGCCGCAGTAGGGGACTTTCGGAACGAATGCGCCGCAGCCCCAAGGGCGACAACGCCAACAGCCCCGATCAGCGCCAATGCCATCGCCTGGCCAGCAATCGCTGTCGCCACCATGAGCAGCGCAAAGCACACCAGCGCAATGATCCCGCCCGAACCGTTTAGCGTGTAACCCTTCATATTTCGCCTATTCCTAGTCTTGGCGATTCTAGCACTTCTGGCACTTTGCCCTTACGAGACAAGGCCAAGGGCGATCAGCGACGCCCTCAGGCTGTTCACAAGGCTCTGCGTCGTCGCAGCATCCGTCGCGGCGGCTGGGGTGCCGGTGGGCCGCACGATAGGCGTGGCTCCATAGAACCCCCACAGTTCATTGGCGGCATTGCCAAGCTTCGTGCCCATCGAAGTACTGCCGATAAAGTTGTTATTGCCGCCTAGGTTGATATTGGTGCCAGACTGGATACTGAAGGACGTTTGGTGCAGGGTAGTGATGGAGCCAGAGGAAATCGAGTTCGTTACCCATGGGAAGGTCGCAGAGGCGTCATACTGGACGCCCGTGCCGGCAATCTGGAAGGGGCCGACTGCCTCCACGCCATAGGCAGGCTTGAAACCAAGCGATGATGCATACGCCCAGAAGCAACCCAGCAGGCTGGTGCCCCACTGGTTCTGGTTGCTCGGCCCGCCAATATAGCGGCGGCATACCGACAGGTCGCTATACAACCCATTCTGACACTGACTGTTCGACGTGAAGCGCACGCCGAACCGCATCGTGCCCTTGGCGAAGTCCAGCATGCCGTTCTTCTCGTTGTTGTCGATGGAACAGCTTGCAAATGACCACATCTGGGCATACGGCGACAGGAACACGCCGTTGCCGTTGTTGTTAAAGGTATCTAATCCAAACACGTGGTTGGTGGACTGGTTACCGTAGAGCCCATCCTCGCCGCACTGCGCGGTCATGCAGCGCTGCAAGTTGTTGTCGGACGAATACAGCGCGATACCCTGGCACAAGGTCTGCCAGACATAGAAGCGATCGGCGCGATTGGCGCGCTGCAGAGCACCGACCGTCCAGCCGTTGCCGCTGTAGTTCTTCGCCACCACACGCTCTATGTCCCACATTGAATCCTGGCTGACCGCCGAGTGCGGTTGCCAGATGGCATCCACGCAGCCAAGGCGCCATTGCGCATTCATGAGTGTGAGGTCCGCATTGATGGCCAGGTTCACTGAGGTCGTGCTGTTGATGCTGGCAATCGTCGTGCTGATGATCGAGCCTACCGCGTCGCCGTGCGAGCTGTCCGCGCCGGTGCCCCACTGCGGCAGCGCCGCGCCATAAATGTCCATCCGGCGCCCGATGTCCGCGCTCGTGAAGTTCGCGGAGGCGGAGGTAAAGACTGCGCTGCTCGCCGTCGTCGCGCCGTCCTTGCCCTGCTGGGTCGAAAAGCCGTAGGAGTACGCGGCGCTCGCTACCGTGATCGAGGGCGGGTGATTATCCTCCAGTACTACGGTCGTCGCGTTCGTGACCGATTGGATGGTCGAGACAAAGCAGGCGCCAGGCACATTGTTGCCGTTCGACCCAGCCCCGTAAATGGCAATCTTCTTGCCAATGTCGGCGGAGGTGAAATTTCCGTTCGCGCTGTCCGTGAAGGTCTTCGACCCAACCGAGATTGCGCCACCCGAGTACCGGTGCACGGTATTGCCCTGGAAGCGGTAGGCGCCATCCAGTAGCAGATTTTTTAGTTGCACATTCCCGACGCTGGCGCTCGTGCCATAGACCTGCGCAGGCGCAGCGGACTGTGGCTTGAGGATGATCCCGCTCGCCCGCTTCGTGTTCTGGAACGCCCACCCGTCACCTTGCAGGCCGATGAAGCTGGTGTTGTTCTTCACAGCGATGCCATCCGTGATCGAAAGACCGAATGGCACATGGAATGAGCATGGCACCCCGTTGTTCACACTCGCTGCGGCGGATTGCCATGCTGCCGTGTCATCCGTGCCGTAGATGTACTCGGCACTGGCCACGGTGACAGAGGCGGCATTTGCGAGCGTCACCTGCGTGGCAGACTGGCGCGATGCAATCGTGGTCGACAACAGCTTTCCGCCGACTCCAGCGCCAACCACATAGAACAGCTTACCGACATCGGCCTGCGTGAACGCGGCGCTCGCATCGGTGAAGACAGCGGAGCCGGACGAGATTGCACCCCCACTCAAGGCATGCGCCGCATCGAACTTGGCGCCAAACTTACGAAGGTCAATGAGCCCGTGATAGACCCCATTGAAGGCGTCACGGGCCGTGCCACCTTCGAAACCCATCAGCGCCGCCCCCTTCGCAGGGTCGGTAGCGCTGGAGAAATCAGCGCGGATGCCGCTCACCCCGTTGCCCGCGTCAGCAGCACTTGCTGCTGCAGCAGAGGCGGAGGCAGAGGCATTGCCTGCCTGTGTTGTTGCCGTCGCGGCACTGCCGGAGGCTGCCGTGGCCTGTGCCGTAGCGTTTGCAAGAACGCCGTTGGCTGCCGAATTAATATCGGCGTCCTTGTCTGCCACCAGCTTGGCCAGCGAGCGTACAGGGCCGCCATCCGTGGTTACGGTCGAGCCGGCGCCACTGGCAGGGCCGTGCACAATCTGGTGTGCGATATCCACATCAGCGGCGAACTGCGTATTTTTTTCTGCGAGGCTCATTTCATCACCAATAGTTTGCGGCCGGCATCGTGGTGTGCAGCAGCGTGTGCAGCCCATCCACGGCCTGTTCCGTTTCTGGGAACCCGTTGCGGGCGCCTTCCATCAGCAACCCAATGTCGTCAACGCCGTTCGTTACAGCGGTTTCGCTGCCCAGTCCGTTCGCGCCAGCAACGTTAATCTGGCTTCGCGTCCGGATGCTGGGCAGCACCAGGTCCATGTGAGACCGGAGATTCTTGGACGAATCGACCACGCGCAGGACTTTCTGCAGCGTCGCCTGCTCAATGCCAATTTGGTCCACGTCCAGCAGCAGCTTGTACGTGTACGGGGCGCCTGCTGGAACCTGGTTGAACCACTCCTGCACCTGGATGCTGACGCCAATAGCCGCCAGCGCGTCGCGCACAGCGCCAATGGTGCCCTTGTAGCGGTGAACGGCCACCGCGCGCTTGATGGAAGCGCGCTTCTGATCGTCCGACCAGGACACGTCCCACTCGTCCACGCTGTACGCCCAAGCGAGCCACGGCAGGATGCTGGCAGGGCAGCTATCTGGGTTCCAGGACTCGCGCACCCGCATCGGCACGTCGCTGATGCGGGCTGCAGCCAGCGCCAGCGCGCGCTCCTGCGGCGTAGCGTTCGGTGGCAGCAGGTCAGACATCGGTGCCGCTCGCCACGGTCAGCGTGATGCCGGCGCAGTAGGCGGCCTGGCCTTCCGAAACACTGATGTTCGCCACCGGATCCGTCAGGTTCACGCGCTGAACGCCAGGCTGATGTAGCGCCTGGTACAGCCCAGACAGGCTCACGTCATAGCCGATGCGATGCACATCGTCAGCGTACTGCTGCAGCGCGGCCTGCGCGGCAGCCTGCACCACACTGGCATCCGGGCCGGGATAAAGGACCAGCTCGGCAGTGATGGTGTAGTTCACGATGCTGGCCGACTGTACCGTGACCAGATCAGTCATGGGCCGCACGCGGTCGCTGTTCAGGTCTGCGGTAACGGCGCTCAGGATTTCGGATGATGCGGTGCCATCGCCGTCGCGGGACAGGACATACACCGTCACCTGCCCAGGTGATGGGCTGACGGCGGCCACGTCCTTGATGCTGCCGTGAGCGCTCAGGCCGTGGTACACATACGATCCTTCGCTGCCGGCGGTGGTGTACCCCTCCAGCGACAGCGGGATGCGGGCGCGGTACTCGTCGTCGGACTCGTAGACAGCGGGCGTTGGCGGGATGGTAGTGGGGTCCGCCGGCGTCACCAGCAGCCGAGCCACATTGAAGTTCGCGCCGATCTGGTCCAGGTCTGAACCCTTGGCGAAAGCGACCATGACAGCGCGCACAGCATCGTTCGCTCGCTGCCGAACCAGCAGTTCGCGATACGCGCAAACCTCCATCACCTTGTAGGCTGGATCACTCTCAACCAGGGCGGAGAACTCCGGGGCGCGCGCCACCAGGTCGGCGACCATCGCGCTCAGAATGGATTCGAAATCCAGCGTTTCGACGGCATCCGGTGCCGCCAGCTGAGAGAGATTGACAACCGTGAATGCGCCGGCCATTACTTCACCTTAATGCCGTCCAGCGTGACGGTGCGGCCGTCAGGCAGGTATTCTCCAGTCAGGTCCAGCACCACGGCGCCGCCATCCGTGCTGGCAATACTGGTTTTGGTCAGCTTGAAACGCGGTTCCCAGCGCGCCAGCGCGTCGGCGGTGGCGGCGTAGATGTCTAGAATGGTGGCGCGGTTCAGCGGGGCGTCCACCAGCTTGAACAGACGGCTGCCGTACTCGCGCCGCATCACGCGGCTACCAATCGGCGTAGTCAAGATGTCACGGATGCTCTGGCGCAGATGCGCCAGGCCGCCCAATGCCGTGCCGGTGGTTGCGTCAATGCCGTTCATGCCCGCGATTCTTGCTTGCGGGCATGTGTTGTTCCTCTTGGGTTATTTCCGCTACGCCTGTGCTGCGCTGGTTGCGGGTCCGTCGTGTTCGGTGTGGTGGTGCGCCTTCAGGCCGATTCCGTCCGCTACCACGTCGCCGCCGGTCAGGTTGATGTTGCCGCTGATGGCGTTCCCGTTGCTGCCGCCGGTACCGCTGATGCCGTTGCCGTAGGTCAGCAGGCCGTCCACCGTCAGCGCGCCGGTGCAGTGCGTGGCTGGCGTGTTCAGCGTCACGCCATTGTCTGCGTTCACCGTCGCCTGCTTGCAATTCACGATGACATTGCCAGCCCCGGCCACGTTCACCGTCAGCGTGTTGCTGCCGCTGTTGTACTCCACGCTGCTGCCGTCAGGGAAAACCGTGGTGTCTTTGTCGGCGCTCGCCGCCGGGGCAGGGTGGGCGTCCTGGTAGAACCCGACCAGCACGAAGCCCTGCGACGTGTCGCCATAGGGCGAGAACACCGCCACCTGCTCGCCAACACTCGGTGCCGACCAGCGCCGCGTCGAGCCAGCGCGTCCTGTGGCCCACGGCAGCCAGTCGGTCGTCAGCCCGCCACAGTCGCACTGCACGCGGGCGTTCGCCACGTCCACGGCCAGCACCGTGCCCATGCGAATCATGCAAGCCTGCATCCGCTCCAGCTCGGCCAGCGTGAACCCGTTCATGGCGTCACCACCGGCGTGTACTGGTCTTCGTTGCCGGGGCCGATGGCCGGCGACCAGGAGGACAGCACGGTGGTGGGAACGGTGCCGTCATTCGTCCACACGGACGTGCCCAAGTGCAGCACCTGCGCCCACTCGATGCGCCATGTTTCGAACTGGTCCAGCTCGGGGTCGAAGTCGTCCGGATAGCAGCCGATCACCTGTGCGGCGTCGGTGCGGATCCCTGGCCAACGGCGCAGGCGCAGCCAGGCAGCGAACGCCGCGGCGAACCGGCGGACTTCGGTGCGCACATCAGGCGTGCGGAACCCCATCACCACGTGCGCCTCGAAACGCGCCGTTACGGCCAGCTGCTCGGTGCCGGGGTCGGCGTCGGGCTGCGCCTCCAGTTCGGTCAGCTCCAGCAGCAGGGCCGGCGTGGCCAGCCCCTTGCGCTCGATGCGATGGAACTCGACCGTCTGCAGGTCAGGGAATGCGGCCTGCACGTCCGTGATGATGGCCGCGAACAGCGCGCCAAGGTCCAGTGGTGTCGTCATGCTTCGCCTAGCTTGAATTTCACGCGTGCTGCCAGCTCGCGACGGAAGATCGGCCAGAAAATGTCTTCCAGGTCTGGGAAGATTCGGTCTTCCACGAACACGTCCGCCTGGTCCTTGATCGGCAGCAGCTGTTCCTCGATATGCAGCCGCTTCTTGCTTGTGCGCTTGAACACAGTAAGTCGGCCTTTCGCGCCGCTGCGGGCGACGAATGCGCCGGGGAATTCGTGGCCACGGAACGTCGCGCCGGTGGCGGTCTGCGTCGGCCTGCCGGTGAAACTGGACACCGGCATGTCGTTCAGGCCGTACCACAGCCGCACGCCTTCGGTGCCAGCGGCACGCAGCCGGATGGACTTCAGGCGCTTGCGCAGGTATGAGACGCGGCGCAGCTCCAGCTCACTCTTTAGGCCTCGCTCGGACAGCACGCGCAGCCTGGTGGCCGTGCGGTTCAGCGCGCGAGACAGCGCAAGGCGAACCTGCTTTGGTGTGGCGTTCAGTTCGTCGCCAATCCGCAGCAGGTCGTCCGCGTCGATGTCGAAGTGGATCATGCGTCTGGCGCCAGTTCCAGCACCGCGTGCCCATTTCCGTCAGGCTGCGGGTAACGGGTCACACCGTAGGTCTTGCCAGCGATCACCACCGCGTCGCCGCGCTTCACGCCAGCAAGATCCGCTTCCACGCACGTGATGCGTGGCGCGCTGGTGTCCATGTCGTACTCGCCCAGCTTCGCGTCCATGTACGGATCATCGAAAATCGCCGCCACGGTGCGCGTGCCACCGGCCTGAAACTGGATTTCAGCCTGCACAGCGAAGTCGTCCAGGCTGATGAAATCCGCGGGGTTGTCCCAGGCCGGATGGGGCATCAGCCCTGGTCCTTGTCGCCCACCAGAGAAACGCTGGCAGTAACGGTCGGCGTGCTGCCGCCCAGCGTGTTGACCACGCGCACGTACTTCTTGAACTGGTCCAGGGAAACGTACTTCGCTTGGTAGCTCGCGGCAGCATTCGTCACCTGGTCGAATGCCACGCCGGTGTCGGCCCAGCCGGACACACCATCGTCGCTGTGCTGCAGCTTCACGTCGCTGGTTTGGCCAGCGCCGCCGGTGGCGGACGAATTCAGCACGACATACCCGTTCCCGGTGAACCCGGACACGTCAACGGCGACGCCATTGTTGGTTGCGCTCAGTGCTGCGGCAACGCTAAGTGCGATGAGATTGGTAGGGCGCATAGTTACTCGCTCGCCTCTGCGTTGTGGCCGTTGGCGGTCTGCTCGGTGGATTCCTCGCCTTCTTCTGCGGCGTTCGGTTCCTCGTCCGGTGCCGTCACCAGCTCGGCCTTTTCACGACGCAGCAGGTCCTTGGCTTCGGGTTCGTTTACCTCGATCAGCGTTCCGGCCGGCAGTAGCTGGCCGTCCATGCCGATGGCGCTTTTCAGCTTGAGAACGAAACTCTTTTTCGGGGTGTCTTTCATGATTCTCTGGCGGATGAAATAGGGGCCGCCGGCTGGCGGCCCTCGGGTCACTTCACAGCGTCGCCGCTTACGCTACCAGCGACGAGCCCCAGCAGAACGACTCGGGGTGACGGATGTTCACGTCCACGTCCTGGAACGTGATGATGCGCAGGCCGCCGCTGGTCGACAGCGCATACGGGTCCACGGTGATGTCCAGGCCGCCCCACATTGCCACCAGCAGGTCCGACCAGTTGCCGAAGAACACGTCGCCGTCAATCAGCTGGTTGCTGATGTCGCAGGCGTAGCCGTTCACGGTGCCGCCTTCCTCCCACAGCGTTGCCGAACCGGCCGCGCTGAACTTCAGGGTGGACTTGGCATAGCCGCGGAACTTGGCGTTTGCCGCATAGCTCATGGAATCCACGTCCGCGTTGTCGGCGGAGATTTCAGTTTCCATCTGGACCAGTTCGGCGAACGTCGGGTTCGTCGCGGCGAAGTCCACGCCGTTGATGCCGGTGTACGCCTTCAGACCCTTCGGCTGGTTGCCGCTGCCGCTGCCGTAGATGGCCGCGCGGTCGATTTCCAGAGACATCGACTTCAGCAGGTCGTCGCGGGTCAGCGCTTCGGCGTCCGGCGTCGCTTGCATCAGCATGCGGCGGGTGATGTCCGAATAGGCTGCCAGCGTCTTCGGGTTCAGGTTGATCTTGTCGACGCCGATTTCAGATGCGGTCGGCGCGTTGCCTTCACCCACCCAGTACGCGGCGGTGCCAGACTTCTGGCGCGGGATGTCCAGGTTGCCAACCAGGCCGGCGAGCTTGCGGGCGCGCTTCAGAACCCAGGACTTTTTGCGCAGCATCTCGATGAACGAACCAGACGCCAGTTCAGTGGCGACAATGTTCGAACCGGGAGCGCCGGACGGGGTCGTGGTGGAGAACGCACGGCCCAGCACATCGGCCGGCACCAGGATGCCCTTGGCTTCCTTGCCGTAGGCGTCAGCGGCGGCGCGGCTGCACTCGATTTCGAACGCGGCTTCCTTGCGGGCTTGCGCGTTGCTCGGGTCGGCCAGGAACCGGATGGCGCGCATGAACGAGAACTGGCGCACTTCCCTGTCGGTCAGGCCGATGTCGGCGGCGCGGTTCTGCTCGTCCAGCGGGCGGGCGGTGCGCTCGTTCAGCTTGTCCAGCAGGGCGCGCTGGAATTCCTCGGCGGTCTTACCCGAACCGATGTATTCCATGGCCAGATCGCGCTGGCCGTACTGCGTGCCCATCTCGGTGATGGTGCGAACGCGGGCGCGCTCGGCGTCTTGGCCGCGCTGCTGGTCGGCGCGGGCGGACTCGCCAGCGCGTTCGATGACTTCCAGCACCTTCACGATGTTGCCGGCGTCATCCACTTGTGCGCGCACCAGGTTGCCGGCTGCGTCACGGAGGATTTTTTCCATGGTGTTGATTCCCTTTGGCGGAATATCAGAACTGCGTCGATTTTCAACAGGTGCCGGCCTATGTTCCTCTTGGGTTTTTTCCGCGCTTCGACCCACGCCCACGCTTGGGTCTGCCGGAACACTCACAAGGGAAATTTCGTAAGGCTCCCAGTCAGTGATGCGGTACACATCCACGTCGCCTTCGCGCGTCTCTTCCAGCTTGGCCGCATGTACGCGGTAGCCGACAGAAACTAGCTTGCGGATGCCGTCCACAACGTCCTGGAAAATCTCGTTGGCTCGCGCGCTTCGCCCGAAGCGCACAACGGCACGGCCCCGCCGGTCGTCGCCAATCTCGACACTCTCCACAACGCCAACCTGGTCGTCCCAATCGTGGTTCACCAGCAGCGCGGCGCCGCTTTTCAGGCGGTCCATGCGCATGGCACCAGCGGAGTGGTCCAGGATCTCAATACCGAACCATCGTTGGTACTCCAGCTCGCTGGAGAACGACAGTTCGACGGTTCGATTTTCTTCGTCAGCTGCGCGCACTTCGAATGTGCGCTGCAGCCCCTTGTCGCCATTGATGTCGGCCGGCGCGAGCGTGCGGCGGTCGCTGGCGTCACGCGCCAAGCAGGCGCCGATTAGTCCCGCGACGATGGCGCGGCTATGCAGTCGGTGTTTGTTCATTCTTCGGTCCAGGTGCGGGTTTCGGCGGCTGTCGACCCATTGACAGCAGCACCAGCTCTTTCGCGGTCGCCTCGTCCAGCCCTTCGGCAACGTAGGCGTCGATCATGGCGCGCACATCGCGCGCGGCCTCGGCCCACACGGTGCCGGGGTCACGGCCCTGCTCGCGGATGATCTGGCCGGGGCTGGCCAGCATGTTGTTTTTCGACTCCACCGCGGCGTCCACGTCCGCACGCGGGTCGATCCACTGCCAGCGGCGCGGTTGCCAATCGACAGCGCGATAGCGCTGCAGGCGCTCGGCCTTCAGCGGACGACCCTTCACGATGAAGCGGCCAGCCAGCAGGGCGCGCGGCAGCCAGGCGTCGAATACGCGCTGGATCAGCGTTTCCGTCAGCCACTCCTGCAGCTCTTTCCAGTGCTCGCGGCTGTCCAGCGTGCCCTGGCGGATGCTGGAGAAATTCACCCCTTCCAGATCGGCCGCCAACTCGTTGTACGGCACGCCCATGCCGGCGGAAATGCCACGCAGCATGGTTTTGTAGAATGGGGAGAACTCGCCGGACGGGTATTGCGGGTTCCATTCCTTCAGTTCGGCGCCTTCCGGCAGCGTTTCGAACACGCCAGCCTCGGCGTTGATTTCCGGAACCTCGTCGTCATCGTCCAGGGCGGGGCCGTAGCCTTCTCGCCACTGGATGAAACCCATTTTCGCGGCACCAACGCGCGCGTTCACAACGGCGGCATCTTCGAAGCCGTTCAGGTGCCGCATGCGGAACAGCGATGTGGCCATCCACGGCAGGCCGCGTTTCTGGCCTTCCATGTCTTCTAGGAATCCGTGGATGATCTCGTCTGCCGGAATCCGGATGTAATCGTGACCACCGAAGCTGTAGTCGGCTCGCCGGTCGTCCGTGGTCGTGAAATAAAACCACAGCGGGCGGCCGTACAGGCTGAAATGGATGCCGTGGCGGATATACCCGCCACCCGGCGGCTGGTCGTCGTTCAGGTCGATAGGGCAGCGCTGCGGGTCAAGTGTCTGCAGGGCGAAGCCCCAATGCCCCGCATCACGCCCAGTCACCAGGCGAACCATGTATTCGCCGTCCTTCGCTGCCGAATTCACGCACGAACGCTGGATGGCGCGCCAGGAGCGCTTCCCGGTCACGTCGCAGTTTTCCGGCTTGCTCCACTCGCACCACGCCGCCTCGATGGCTTCGTTTGCCAGCTTGTCCAGCGCGCCCTTGTCGTCGCGGGACTGCGCTTGCATCAGCACACCGTGCGGGCCGACGATGTTTTGCCGGCACATGCGCAGGAACGCCTTGGCGTAGTCATTGTTTGCGCACTGCTCGCGCGAACGCGCCACCAGCGTGCGCTGGTTCCGCATGATGATGATGTCCGCCGACAGCGGCATCGTGCCCCAACTTGACGTTAGGCGATCGGACTGACCCGCGGCGTACAGGCTACGCATGCCGCGGCGAAGCGGCATCATCGGGCGGCCAGTCGCGGCCTGTTCGACAGTCGCTGGCATGCTGCGACGGCCGGTGATTTTCGCCTGGCGGATGTAGTCGTCCGGGGACACGTCAGAACCTCACGCGCACGGCGGCGCCGAATAGCGAACGGCCACGCGTGGCGGCTTCCTCGCGGCGGACTTCCGCGCGGTACGTGTCTCGCAGCTTCAGCAGCTCGGACACCGGCGTGCGCCACAGCTCGCGGTTATTGATCTTGTAGCGCTCCTGGTCCATCGAAGCGCGCTTCTCGATGACTGCCTCAATGGCATCCAGCGCGCGGCGGGCGTGGCTTCGCGGGTCGGTGCCGTCCGCAGTGTTCGCCATGTCCGGTGCGATGGTGATGGTGCCGGATTCAACCTCCACCACGTCCGCGCCATTGGTCGCGCGCACGCTGTAGGCGTACACGCCAGGCGTCCACAGCGTGGTCGCCGTCGCTTCGGCACGCAGGCGGTGCTGGTCGCCCTCGGCCGCGCTCGACACGTTGATGGTGGACGGACCACGAAACATCGCGGACAGCGCCCACACGGGCGCCGGGTAGTCGTCTAGGCGAACCAGGCGGCTGAATGTCAGCCCAGCGCTGATTTTTGCGGGAAAAATGCCGTTCACAGCCCCATTACCAGGAATTTACCCAGCCGCCGCGGCGCTTTGGAGTGCCCAGGCTGCTGGAACGTCGAATGCGGACAGTCTCCCGCGTCGGCGCTGGGGGTTCCTCTTGGGTTATTTCCGGCTGTTTTTCGGCCTGTTTTTGGGCCGGTTTTGGCTCGATTCTTGGCTGTTTAGGCGGAGCATCGGCCTGTTTTTTCAGGATTTCGCGGACTTTTTCCGGGTCTTTTAGCGTTTCAACGACCTTCACAGCGGTTTCTGCCACTCTTGCGGCCCACTGTTCGCGAGTTTCGCGGGCGGCGGCTAGATCCTTCGGAATCAGCCGTTCTGCGAGGCGTTTCAGGTTCGGCTGCATGATCTTCAGCGCGCCGTACGCGTACACGCGGCAGTCCAGCTTTTCGTTCCTGTCGCGATCGTTCTTGCGCCACTCGCGCACCGGCTGGCCTTTCACGTAGCGGACCACCAGGCGTTCGGCGGTCAGCTGCTTGAAGTGCTCGGCGTCCCATTCGTCCTGCAGCGGAAAGTGGCAGAAGCCTGGCCCTTCCTTCGCCTGCGCCAGGCGGCGCATCACCACCAGCTTGGCTTCGTCAACGCCCACGCGGAACAGGTCCGTGAACTTGGATTTCTTCTTGCCGGTCTGCTTGCGGTTCGGCTTTTCCACGATGGGGATACCCCAGCCGCCCAGCCCCTTCACGCCAAAGATGCGCCGGCCAGTCTTGCCACGCAGCCAGTCGTAAGCCGCGGCCGTCATGCCGCCAGTGCCGCCGGTGTCGACGCAGGCAGCTTCAATTCGCAGCAGTGCACCACTTTCGTGCTGGTACGTGTTGGCCAGTAGCTCCTCCAGGTCGTTCCATACCTCGCTGCCAAGCGGGTCGCCCCACAGCACGCCGGTATCCACAGACCACGATTCCTCACCGATGCCCCATGCCACCACTTCGTATTCCAGGCGGTCGTCCTGCATGTCCACGCCGACAGACAGCCACACGCCGCCCATGGGCACCTGCGCCGGGTATTCCTCGCGTCGCGCAAGCAGGCCATCCGGGTCCGCCTTATCGCCGGCCGCAAACGGCCAGCCCAGCGACACGTTCACGAACGATTGCAGGTCACCAAGCGCCAGCTTGTCCAGGTAGGACTGCACAATGTCGCGCAGCCGGCGGAACGTGGAAGCCATTTCCGGTGCGTGGAAGGACGCATGCCCCTTGAACGGCTTGCTGGCAATCCAGCCGCCGCCGTCGCGCTCGGCGTTGCGAATGGCAGCGATGCGCTGGCCGTCATCCCACAGGCTTCCGCACCCACCGCAGCAGTACATGGCGCTGGCGGGGTCATGCTCTTGCGCAATGTCCTTTTCCGCGTCCTTGATGCCACTGGACTGGCGGCCAGTCCAGCGCACGTTTTCCCAGCGGAAATACTGCAGTTCGTCGCAGTGCGGGCAGCGCACGTGCCAGCGGCGTTGGTCGCCAGCCAGCCAGCCCTTGTGGATGCGGCTGGTTTCCAAGTCCACTGGCGTGCTGCTGCGAATGTCCAGGCGATCGTCACCGAACGTCGCGGAACGCTGCGCCAGCAGTTCCAGGAAGTCACCTTCTGCCGTCACGTCATAGCCGTCCACTTCGTCGGCCTGCGTGACCGGCGCCGAACGGCCGCGCGCAGTTTTCGGGCTGCCGGCCCAGCTGAACATCAGCCAGCCGCCGACGTAGGAAATCATGCGGCTGTTGTTCACGCCCTGGCGGCCCCGCGCCTTCGCCATCTTTTTGGCGATTTTCGGGTTCGCTTCCAGCATCGGCTTTAGCTTTGTTTCCTGGAACGTCGCCATGTCGCCCTCGGACGGCTGCGCCATGATCTGGCTGCGCGGTTCGTGGTCGATGAAATAGCCGGTGATGCACTGCTGACAGGTCGTCTTGCCGGTCTGCGCGGCCAGCATCAAGTCCATTCGGCGCATGCCGGGTTCCTTGATGGCGTCCAGGATGCCGCGCTGCAGCGGGGCGTTGTCGAAATTGATAGGGCCGGGGATTGCGTTGCCCACCGGAATGCGCACGTTCTTTGCTGCCCACACGGACGGCAGCATATCGGGCGGCGGCACAAGGTTTTCCGCCGCGCGACGCATGGCGGAAGCGACGGCGCCCCAGTTGCTGAACTGGTCAAGCGTCGTCATCGTCGGATTCGTCTTCGTCGTCGGGCGGTGTCAGGTCTGCGGTGGCTGCCTGCTCAAGCGCTAGCGTCAGCTCGGCGCGCAGCTTCTGCTTGAACGTCATTTCGTCTGTCTCGCCCAGCAGCTGCAGCACCGCGCGCTGGGGTACGTTCATGACGTTCTGCCGAATGGCGGCCATCATGGATGCCTGGGCGCGTTCGAATTCCTGGAGGGGCGCCACCTCGCCCTTGGCCTTGGCCAGCGCCAGTTCGGCCTGCTCCATCTTTGCGCGGGCCGTGCGCTTTTCGATTTCTTCCAGGTCGTCGGTGGCTCCGCCGGCAGCCTCAGCCTTCCTGTCTGCGTACCACCGTATTACATCGGCCAGGTCGAATGACCACTCCACGCCGCGGCCGCCACGCTGCAGCACCGGCATGCCTTCTTTCACCCACCGGTCAACGGTTGGCAGCGAAACGCCAACGTGTTCAGCCAGGCCCGAACGGTTCAGTCGAACGCCCATTCCTTATAACCGCAGGTAATCATAAATCGTGGTTTTAGAGGCCACGCAGATATCGAGTGGCGCGGGAGCAGTGCCCCCGCAGGCTAGGGGTGCCGAGAAGGACCCGTTACGTTGCGTTTATGCAACACATCGGCACCATTATGGTGCGTGTTGCATGCGAGCAACACCACGCCCCACCACAGCCCGCAGTACGTCAGCCACGCCATCACTGCCCCCTGTCCATACGCACAATCGCCTGGCACGCCGCCAGTTGCACCGCTACTTCGTCGGCCTCTCCTGCAATTCGCAGCACCAGTTCAGCATCCGCTGCCTGAAGTCCGCCGCGCGCGGCAGCATCACCCATGCTGGCGCCGGTGCCAGCCTGGCTGGCTGTACCGGGTCCGCTGGCAGCGGGGCAGGTGAGACGGTCCCGCACGCGGATAGAGCCAGCGCGCAGGTCAGCGATAGTGCGATCAGAAATAGTTTTCGCATCGGCCAGTTCCTTGGTGTGCTTGGCGTCCAGCGCCGCCATGTCGTCGGCGTGCTGGTCTTCCTTGTCGCGCTCGCGCTTTTCGGCGTCAGCGGTGCGCTTGTTTGCGTTGGCCAGGTCGGCGTTGTACTTGGCCTGCCAGGCGGAATTGGTGCCGTTCGTGCCAACCTTGACGCCACCGAAGAACAGCGCGGCAAACACCATGAGTGCGCCGATGATGGCGGCGGCGGCGCGAATCATGCTGCGTCCGCCTTCACGGGCACGCAGAAGTACGGCCGCACGTAGAAGTGGCCAGGGTAGCCAATACGCATGCGCTTGGCGTTCACCAGCTCGATGAACTTTCGCATGCCGGCTTCGTCCAGGTGCTGGAAATAGAATTTGATGCCAGGCGCCTGTGCGGTGTCCGTGCCGTGCAGATAGGCCTTATAGCTCTTGTCTGTCGGGCCAACTTCGCCGCCTGCCTCAATGAATGCCAGGAACGCTTCCTGGCTCACGCTGCCGCAATAGCTGCAGGTGCCGCCATCGCGGTAGTGGTCGCCCTTTTCCACCTGGTCGTACTTGAACGGGCTATTGGCCGCCCACGGACCACGGCGGCCACAACGAAATGCTTCGCTCATGCTAGTTTCCCCTCACAGATAGCCCGCTCAGTCTCGCGCCGCTTCACCAACCCCGGCAGCACCTTGCCGCCGGCATATGTCCAGCGCGACAGTTCCGCACATGCACCGGCCATGTCGCCAGCGTTCGCCTTGCGCGCCATCGAGCTACCGCAGAATTTCGGAGTGCCCACGTTGAACGCGAACGACACGAACGCAGCGCGCTGACCGGTGCTCATCGGCGCCGTAACGCACCGCTGCACGCCTTGTGCGTGCTCCACCAGGTCATCCGCCAGCAACTGTTCGCACTCGGCGCGCGTGTAGGGCTTGCCCAGTACCGCAGTGGCCGTATGGCCAGCGCATGCCGTCACAATGCCAATCGGGTCACGGTAGCCCCGCAACACCATGCCTTCGAACTGCGGGACATAGGCTGTCAGTAGAGTTGCGCACCCAGCGCCAACTGCGGCCACCAGGCGCTTATTCATCGCTGGTACTCGACACCAGGCCGTGGCGCTGCAGAAAAGGGCGCACATGCTCGCGCCACGCTTTCTGCCCGATCAACCAGGCCGTGTACATGAATGCGGCAAAGCCCGCCGCATCGTTCCAGCTGGCAATGCCAACTGCAGCCCAGGCGCTGGCGATCTTCGCAATCAACCAGCCTGTGTGTTCGGAGTTATCCATTCGCCGCGCGCGCCCGTTTCAGAATGGGCGCATTGTCGTTGGCAGCCTCTCCGCGATCCTCTTGTGTTATTTCTCGCGCGATGTTCTGAATCTGGCGGACCGTCATTTCCATCATGGCGGCCACGTCAGATGCCTTTGCGCCGGCACACATCTTCTCGATGATGACCTTGTCTCGGTAAGCCCTGTAGATTTCGCGGCAGTTGGCGGGCTGCAGAATCTCTCCGCCAAAGTGCCGCGCGAGCTTCTCGGCGTCATTCCAACCTAGTATTTGTGACAGTTGATGGTCCGGGGAAAGTCTAGGTAATGTCGGCACGTACAGAATCACCCGCCATCCCTTGTGTCCCTTGCGGTCAACGTAGCAGCGCGGAAGCTGCCCAATCAGGTAAAGAGCCCGTTCGCGGCCGATCACATCCGCAATCTCTTGCACGCTTGCAGGAAGCCGCATACAAGCCCCTAAGCCATTGATAGTGCGGGCAATTTTATCAGATTGGACATATCAGACGTAAGGATGAAACACGATATGCCTATGTCATCCTATATTGGTCACGTACGTTAATTCGGTATCACTGTAATCAACGCTGGTATGATTGACACATCACACACACTGAGAAACGTACAATGACCAAGAAAGACGGACTGATAAGCAGCATCGAAGCCGCCAAACTCCTCGGCGTTTCTACGGGCACGGTGCAACGCATGGTAGACAAGGGGGAACTCGCCGCCTGGACAACCCAAGGCGGCCATCGCCGGATATACAAAGAGTCCGTTGAGAAAGAGCTGGCCCTTAGAAAAGGCTCGAAATCCACTGCTCAAGGGCAGAGAGCGAGCAACGGAGTAGTAGGTGAGAGTGAACTTGATCTAGTCTTGGCTCACTCAACGATGGCTGAAGCTCAGAAGCTAGAAACCACAGTACAGAAGTGGGGAATTCCCTTAACGACGGAAGTTGCCGACGATCCAATGGCGCTGGCATTCCTCTGCGCCTCCAAGCATCCTCGCATTGTTGCAATGCATGTTGATGAGCCGAAAGACGCTGACCTAACGGCGTTCGGCAAGCTCAATGAGTTCCTGCAAGCTCAAGGCACCGAACTGGTGATCCTGACCAGCAAGGCTTCGCTCGAAGCCGTCACAGAAGCGCTGGCCCCGTGGAACCCCCTCGTTTTCGTCCGTACGCCTGGCCTCGAAGAACTACGCGGCTTCGTTCGCGGCAATCTGCGCCGCCGGTGAGCAGATTGAGCATCCTGGACAGATTTGGGACTACTGGGACCAAAGGGACTACGTTTCTATAAAACCCCTTACCGTACCCCTATCTCCCGTAGCTACTACGGTATGTATTATTTGTGTATGTGTTGTCCCAGTAGTCCCAAAGCATAGGAATACCGTTACAGATCAACGGGTTAGTGTGGGACTATCTGTAGTGTTCTCTTGTCCCAAATGGGACTACCTATAGTCCCAAGGCATGAAAAAACCCGGCTGTGCCGGGTTCCGTGGTTGTGTAGGATAGGTATTGCGCACGATTTCAGCGTCCGGGAGGGACGGCTCATGCCTTCTCGGGATCGAACTTCGCGATGAGATTGCTGAACTTGGAGCGCATTGCAAGCTCCTCCTTCTTCCTCTTATCCTCTTCCAGGATGATGATGATGGAGTGCTTCATGAGATCGAAGTATTGGAGGCAGGTGGCCTCGTCCAGCTCATGGATGCCAATGCTAAGGATGGAATAGATTTTCGCGTTCTCGACTAGGAACGCCGGCAGGTGGCCCTTCAGGAACTGCACCTTCTCGTTCATCCGTAGGCCGTAGAAGTCTTCATCCTTCCATCCTTCCGCTGCCTTGAACTCCTCAAATCGGCCGTAGACCATCCGTTCAAAAACACGGCGTAGGTAGACGAATGACCCAACGCCGACGCCATGAGCTGCCAAACCGATGGCCTTGTGGAACTCCTGGCTGTCCACCTTGCTCATGCCTTTGCGGTACTGTGCCACCTCGTCGTTCGAGATAGTAGCCAAGGAGGGATGCTGGCCTACCTTCTCGATGGTCATCCGCCTCATCCAGAACCAGTAGTTAATGGTGTGGTTATGGTCGCGCACGCAAATGATCTTGCAATAGTCGTACGCATTCCGCTTTCGGATGTTGTCCCAATCGTCGCCGTTTGGGACGTGTTGCCCTTTAATGACGAACGTTGTCATCTTGTTGCAGTTGGGGCAATGACCGTCAATACGGTTGTCGTTCGAGCGTCCATACAGCTGCTCAACAATCTTCATGTCGGCTGGCAGTACGTACGATGCATACGGCGGCGCACCGAAGAAGAACTCCTCCACAGATTCCAACGTCTTTGGCTCACTCATTGCACTTGGTCCTTCAATCGGGGAAGCGGTCGAACGAAACTAGAACGAGAAAAACCCGCCTGAAGGGGCGGGCTTTGCACAACACAGTTGACGATCTTACCCGATTCCTAGATGGATCACCCCTGCGGAATCACCAGCGCTGGCATCATGAACAGCCTGCGGCTCCCCGACTTCCGGGGCTTGTCGCCTGTCAGGCGCTGCAGCACCTTACTGGCGTGCGTGGCCTGAGCCTTGTTGGGCTTGTCGAAATGCAATTTCAGTAGCACTTCGGTGGCGGTCATTTCCATGCCCGACTGGGGTCGCGACCAGTCGAAGCGCTGCATCAGCATTTCTTCCAGAGGGTCGATAGCTTCGTGCTCTGCGTTCAGGTCATTCAGCATGGCCTGCTCATCCGGCTGGAGCCAATGCGGCTCACCCTGGCGCCACAGGTGCAACAGCTCGGCCCACACCTGCTGCATGTCGATGCCGTGGTTGTAGTTGATCCTGGTAACAGGGATGGTCCACCAGCGCCGGTTGCCCGTGTCGTCCACCAGGTAGCGGTCCTCATTCACGCTGGCGAAGAACACCGTGCGTCGGCTGTATTGGGACACCTTCTTGTCGTACGGCTGGCGCAGCTTGTCCACCGGCTGCGTGACGAACGCTTTCAGCCTGGCGATATCCGCCTTGCGGAACGTCGCATCCAACTCGCCCAGCTCCACCAGCCAGTGCGCCACGGCGTTGATGACGGTGTCCTTGTTGCTCGGATCCACAATGGCGCCTTCCAGCGTGGCGCGCAGATCGTTCGGCACCAGCCGATTGAACCAGCTGGTTTTGCCCAATCCCTGCTTGCCAGTGAACACCAGCACGCCGTGCGAACTGAAGCCGTGCGGCATGAAGCATGCAGCGACGGCGGAAATCAGCCAGCGCAGCATCAGCGTGTCCTTCAGGTCTGGCGGCATGTCGGACTGCACTGTGTCCATCAGTTCCAGCAGGCGCGAGCGGCCATCCCACGGCTTACTCGCGATCCAGTCCGCCACCGGGTTATAGCGGTTCATGTCCGCGATGATGCGCACATAGCCCAGCAGGTTGGCCACCGGCATGCGGTTGCGCGAACAGATGCTGGTCAGTTCATCAATGCTGCAGTTGTCACGGTTGTCATCCCCGAACATGCGGCCGGGGATGGTCAACTCCACGTCCTTTCGGATTTCGTTGTACCGCGCCGTGATGCCGTATTCGCCCATCAGCCACGCGAGGTTTTCCCACGTGTTCAGCGGCTGCTGCTTGTCGCTGGCGTGCGGGAACATGAACGGGTTCACCGCGGCGTCGATGGGCAGGGCGCTATCGTTAGCGGCCTTCGGCACCACGGCATTGACCTGCTCGCGCACCGCTTCGATGCCTTCGCGCTGGTGCAGGTCGTTGAAGTCCTTCGGCTTGCCGGACAGGTCGGCAAATACCGGCCCCACCACGATGCCGCCAGCGGCGGTGGCAGCCTGGCGCGCGTGGTGCATGCCGGGGTTGCCGTCCGTCCATCGGTCATCGTCGGCCGCAATGACGATGACCGAATGCCCGAACTGCTGCCGCAGGGCCGATGCCACGCTGCGCAGGTTGCCGGCGTCGAACGCCACGAACACCGTGTATCCGGTGCTGCGGTGGATCGATGCGCCGGTGGCGTAGCCCTCGCACACCACAATGACGGAACCGTGGGCGGGCTTGTCCCCGATCATGTGGAACGAGCCGCGCCGCTGTCCGCCTGGCAGATAGTCCTTGTCGCGGCCCAGCTGCGGGTTCTCGTTCGGGAAGACGGCCTGCAGGCTGACGATGGCGCCGCTGGCGTCGCGCATGGGAACCAGCAGTACGTTCTCCGCGCCATTGCGCCACGCGCCCAGCCGCAGGCCGTAGGCATGCACGCTCTTGCGCTGCAGGTATGGGTGGCCGTCGCCGTCGATATCCTGCGCGGATTCCCACATGACGTTCGCGCGGCGGGCGGCTTCGGCGCGATAGCGCGCCTGTTCTTCCTCGGCCTGCTTCAGTTCGGCTTCGCGCCGTGTGCGGCGCTGCTCGATTTCGTGCGCGGGGATTGGCTCGCGCTGGGCCTCATTAAGGCGGAACCCGAATTGCTGGGCCTCATGGATCAGCGTGGCAATGGTGGTGCGGCCGGACTGCTTGATGGACTTCCACACATCGCGCGCGTCCTTGCTGCTGTAGTTGCCGGCGGTCTGCGCCCAGGCGTCCCACACTTCGAAGCCGGCGGCGCCCAGTTCGGACTTGATCGCCATGCCCATCATCACCCACGTGTCGCGGTCGTTCGCGTCGATGTAGGCGAGCGCGGCCGAAATTTCTTCTTCGGTCAGGTCACGGTATTGTGCGGCGGCGCTCATGTGGTACGGCCTCGATTGTTCTGTCGGATGGCTCTGATGGCCATATGTGAACCTCGCTGAGAAGGTTGCGTGCTGAAAAAAAAGACTGCCGCAGGCGCTTCAGCTAGCGCTCTTCGGGAGCTACCCTATCGGCGTCAAACAGGGTAAATCATTTTTGACGTTGTTGCCAGATTAGACGAATTTCGTCCTCCAGCTTGCGCAGGGCTGCTTCGCCTCGCTTCTGCATCACCCCGTTGGCAGGCTTGCCGTATTCGTTCGGCCTGCCGTACAGGTAGCCGCGGCGCTTGGCCAGCGGCCACGACAAAACTGTTTTGGCCTCGCAGTACGCGCGCCATTCCTCGCTGCTGGTGCATACTTCGCGGCCATCGGGCAGGTTGGCAGTGTTCATGCTGCCTCTCCAAACAGTGCAGCCACCATCGGGTCGCGCTTCGCTTTTGCCTTGTTCCGCAGGTAGTGCCGTTTCATTACGGAACGGCGCGCGTCCCTTGCATCGTGGTCGTCGTTGCAGCGCTGAACCTGCCGCTTGCTGATTTCCTTCCGCGTCAGTGGCACAGGCATCGGCGCATCCTCGCCTGGGCCGAATCTCCACAGGCGTTCGTTCTGCTGCTTAGACTTTGTCCAGCGTCCAACATGGGCAAGCTCAGCGTTGTGCAGATAGTTGATGTAGCAGCGGGTGGAGCCAGCGTTGATGCCAGTCAGTTGCGCCAGCTCATCGGATGACATGTCCTGGCGCGCCACCATGTGCTTGTGGATCAGCGACAGCGCGTGGGCCGCGTCATTGCGCAGGGTGCTGTAAAAGGGTGCCGGCATACCGTTCTTGCCGGGCTGCCGAACTTCGAACAGAACGGATGCGCCCAGCTCGCGTACCAATTTCTGCGCGGTAGGCTTCGACACCTGCATCGCGTCGGCCAACTGCACCAGCGACATTGGGCGATCCTTCAGCATATCGCGTGCTGCGTAGTATCGAGCATCGGGCTGCAGGCTGTCGCCGTCAGTGCGCCTGAGGCGCTGATAGTGCGTAGTACACAGGCCGGCGCAATAGTATTGACGTTGACATCCAGCAATGCAGCAGGTTCGGCTTTGGGTCATAGCAGGTCAATCTGTTCAAACGGCATGCCTGGCCACGTGAACGCGCCTTTCTTCGCGTTCTCGCGCCAGTGGATCACGCGCAGATTCCAATGCACGTGCAGGCCGCAAACCAGCTTGCCAATCTTCGGCACGATGTGGTCAACCACGTGCAGTTCGCCGGTTTCCAGCGTCTTGCGGCGCGCTTCTGCGTACACCGCGTCAATGGCTTTCTTGTCTGCCCATGGCGGCGTCGCGCGCTTCGTCTGCGCACGGTGCACGATGCCTTCCTTGCCTTTTGGGCGCGCCAGTGCACGTCGCTTCTGGATAACGAACAGTGGGCCGGCATCGCATCCACCGGCAAGTGCCAGGGCTTGCATCATGCGGCCTCTTTGATAGCGGTCAGGACATCGCGCACAGCGGGCGGGCAGACGGCGTTGCCCAGCAGATGCACCGCGGTGTCCTTGCGCGCGGGGAGAGCGTAGGTAGACGGGAAACCCATGAATGCACGGTATTCGTCCTTTGACACCATGCGCATGCGGTCACCGTTGACGATTGCCCAACGGTCCTTAGTGGTAATGGTGCCGATGGGACGGGCCACGCTGCGGCCTGTCAGGCCAGAGCCGCTTTTGTAGTAGGGCGCGATAAACCGTTCGCCAAAGGCTTTACGGCCGTTCGCCACACGCCTCAGGGTGGCTGCAGCACGGCCAGGCTTATTGATAGGCGACCAGTTGCCGCATTCGAAGTCCAGCACGGCTGATGCCGGGACATGATCGCGCTTTGGCAACTGCAGGCCCATTGGCGACTTGCTGCGGGCTAGCACGATGAACATGCGTTCCCGGTGCTGGGGGACACCGTGGTCCGCTGCGTCAATGATGTGCGGGGCGAGTGAATAGCCAAGCAATTCAAGTGCGATCTTCCACGCCGGGAACAGGGACCAATCCAAAAACTCCGGGACGTTCTCCACCACGCCGAATTCTGGCCGGTGATACTCCAGCGCATCCACCACAGCCCACGCCGTTGAACGGCTCGCGTCGTGCTGCGGATTGTTGGCGGCCTTGCCGCGCGCTTTGCTGTGACCTTGGCAGCAAGGGGAAGCCAGAAGAATGTCGTGCTTCGGCACCTGCGACCAGTCGGCCTGGTGCAAGTCCTGGCATACATGGATGGCCTGCGGGTGATTCGCCGCGTGCGTTTCCACTGCCACCGGCCAATGGTTGGCAGCCCATACAACTTCCACGCCAGCCATCTGTGCGCCGGTCGAGAATCCGCCGGCACCTGCGAATAGGTCAACGGCTCGCATTGCTTTCTCCCTCATTGCCGTTGCCCAGCGCGTCTTGGATCTCCTTCAGGCTGGCATACGCGTGTTCCCACCAGTGGACGCCATGCTCCAGCGCAAGCTGGATCAACCAGTGCAGAACGTGTGCCTGCTCGGCCTCCGCCTTCTTCGGGATGTCTGCACCGCCAGCGCGCAGCACGTGCGCGATTTGTCCGCTTTTCCAGACCATCAGGCTCAGCACCTCGCGCAGTGCCGGCGTCAGCTCAACCGGATAGGTTCGGCCAGCAGGCTTGTTTGCCCATGCACGCCATGCGGTTTCCGTCTCGGGCTCTCGGTACGTAGCAGGGTATCTCCCATCACGGCAGCGCAGGTCATCACCAACGCGCTGCATAACCAGACCGCCGTGGCTCATCGCCCACGCTTCAAACGCCTCACGTTCCTCGTTCTTAATCGTCATGCCACTTCCTCATAGTTATGTTGATTCGCCGCACGCGCCCGTGTCTCGCTGGTCAGGTGCCATCCCTTGCAGTACGGGCACAGGTACACCCGCACCGGCACGCGCGTACTAGGGTTCGCCACCTGGATGCCCAGCATGTCCACCTGCGCGTCGGAGCTATCGCGGAATCGCTTCTTGATACAGACCACTTCCCCAGTGGTCATTCGGTACGCCACCACCTTGCCGCCGACGATCACCATGGCAGCCCCTGCGTCGCGCACCAGGTGCTGCAGCTCGAGACGGAACCGTTTGCCGGTGCCATAGCGGTACTGCAGGCGTGCGCGCCGTGCGGCGAAGGTGGCGGCGTTCATGGTTTGTGCGAGTTGAAAACCAGCGTTCGCATGTCTTCCAGGTGCTTCTGCGTGGCAGCCATGGCGCCTGCGCTTCCGGTTCCCTCGCTGGGCCGCAGGCCGGCGTGCCACAGCTCATCCATCAGCGACTGGGCTTCGTTCGTGGTCAGGCGCATGCACGGTTCCGTCATCTGGCCGGGGTCCATGCGTTCCATTACCAGCGGCTTCGCAATGACCACGGCCCCGTCGCCGGGGTGCTCGGCAATGTGCAAAGCAATGCGGTTGCTGTATAGCTCGCGCTGTGCGTGGAACTCCATCATTCCCCCTCGACGCCACGCACCACGCGCAGCGCATCCTTTGCCGAACGCGCCACACCAGCGCGTCCGCCGTTGTCATTCACTGCCTTCAGGAACGCGGCCTGCTTTTCAGACGCGCGGCCCTTGGTCGCCTTGAATTCGATGGCCGTAAACACCGCCACGCGCTGGCCAACCATGTCCGGCGTGACCACCACCGGCGTCAAGCCGAACAGGTCAGCGAAGCCGGCAGGCAGGCCGGTGCTGAACGGCCGCGCATTGCGCAGCAGCATGTCGCCATTCGGCAGCCTGGTTACCACTTCGCCAACCCATGCTTGACCAACGTTGGCGCGGAAATACAACCCTTCGCCAACCAGCGCATTGCGGGATTCGTTCTGGATACGGTGTTCTTCGCTCATCGCGTCTGTACCTGTTGTCGGTGCCATTCGTTCTTTGCGGCGTCCATCACGCGCCATTCCGGCCAGCTGGGGTTCTCGCGGCGGATGCGCTCGGCAATACGAGTGATGCCAGGCCGGCGCACTTCGAAATCGATGGCGTGTTCGGCGGTCATGGTCAGGCCGCCAGCTGGGTCTGCGAAGCCTTTGCTTCTGCCTCACGCTGCTTCAGCGCCTTCCTCTCGCGCGCATGGATGACTACGCTGTGCGCCCTCAACAGCTTCAGCAGAGCCAATGCGGGCACGCTCACCTTCTGCCCCGGCGGCAGGTCGCCGTTCTGCTCGCCGATTTCGATGGCTGCTAGGCGTTCGCGCGCGTCTTTCGGCAGTGCCTGCATGAATGTGTCGACGCCTTCGACCAGGCAGTCAGTTGCCTTTGGCGGCAGCGCCTTGTCCTTGATCGTGCCGGCCGTCACCTTGTCCTTACCGGCGGCCTTCGCCTTGCCCAGTTCTTCCGCCAGCACCTTGCCAGCGTTCTCGCCGTGCTCGCGCACCATGCCAACCGCCACAGCGGCGGACACGGCGCCAGTTGCCACGGCCTGGTGGACGTCGCTATTTGCGTCAGCCAGCAGCAGCAACTGCGATACATGCTGCGGCGTCTTTCCGACCTTGCTAGCAATGCGCGTGTTGTCCCAGCCCATATTGCGCAGGCGCTTGTATCCTTCGGCCACTTCCAGCGGCTTTAAGGCGCGGCCTTCTGCGCTGGTGATGACGCGTGCCACGCGGTCGGCGTCGTTACCTTCGAACGCGACGATGGGCACCCACACTTCACCTTCCTTGTCCGTCAGGTCGGCGCCAATTTCGATGGCGCGGTGGATGCCCAGGCGGCGGCGATGGCCGTCCACGATGAACACGCCGCCTTCAGCACGCGGGCGAACTTCAAGCGCGGGATACAGGCCGCCATCCTTGATGTGCAGCGCCAGCGCTTCGATGCTGGCTGCGAAGTCCTCATCCTCAATCCGCAGATTGAATCCGGGTTCAACGTGCAAGTCGTGCAGGCGGACCTTCATGGCGTCCGCGCGCTTGATTTCCTTGGATGCGATCTTTTGCTTAAACGATGTCATGCCGCCAACTCCATTTCAGGGTGTTTGAAATCCGGATCACCGGGGTATCTGTCCGTGCCGTCTGCGCGATACCAGCAGAACGGCGAGCCGCGGCGGTGGGGGTAGTGATAGACGCCGCTGCCGTTACACGTGCACGTCATCGCTTTGACGTTTCGGCGGTTCATCCACTTGTCCACGTGGTAGTTCCGCTTTCCGCAGACACGGCACTGCGGCAGGATTTGGTAATGCTCGGGATGCTTAGGGAGAACGCGCCGGGTGCGGCAGGCGCGGCAACGGCAGTGGTAGCGCATCACTACGCCCCATCAGCAGCGCGCAGTAGCGCATCCATGACGCCGCGGGTGACAACCAGGTAGTTGTCCGACTGCGCACCCGGCTTCAGAACTGCCGGCAGGTCCTTGCGCAGTTGACGAAGGCGGCGCAGTTCGGCTTCCTGTGCGCGCACCTTGGATTCCAGTTCGACAATGCGCCGGGTGCTGAGGCCGCTCATTAGAAATCCCCAACGTCCGGAAGGGCGGCAATAGCAACGCCATTCACCACATGATCCAGCCGCTTGATGCGCTGGTTCAGCATCGCGACGGTGTGCTGGTAGTGCTCCAGTGCCGCTGCAGCTTGCAGCAGTTGCAGGCGCGCTTCGCGCAGTTCGTTGGTGGCCACTTCCACCGGCTCTTTCAGTCCAAACAGCTTCACGTCCGTACTCCCATAAAGAAAATGGCCGCGATGACCGCAGCAATGAAGAACGCCAGAACACGGCCCCACGTCACGCCATCGCGCTCCGCCTCGAACTGAATCTGCTGCATGGCCTCGCGCAGCAGTTCGTTATCGGCGCGCGCAACTTCGCGCACCAATCCGGTTGCGGCCACGGCAAACAGCAGAAGCGCCACGATGGTCAGCAGGTACAGGTTCATTCGAGGCTTCCAGAAGCGCACGCGCAGCACAGGCGCATGGTTGCGTGCGGATTTGCAGAACCCTGGCGGGCCATATTCGTGTCGAAGTACTTAGAGCCAGCCAGGATCACGCCGCGGCACTGCGGGCCGTACTGGTCGCGCCGGTCACAGCGGTGGGCCTTGCGCGCTTTGCGCCATCCACCGCCGTTCCGTGCGTACCAGTCGGCGCGCGTCATGGTCAGGCGGCCACGCGGCCCTGGTGACCAATCAGGCCGCGACGGCCGCGCGGGAGAGTGCAGCGGCCATATTTCGCGGCGCGCGCGAGCTTGCTGCCGGCAGGACGCGGACGGCCGGGGATGCGGCTGCGAGTGCGCGGGCCACCGAATGCCAGGTGTTTCATGCTCGGGCCGCTGGACGCGATGGCTTCAGGAGTGATGACGATTTGGCCAGCGCTTTGGGCTGCGCCTGCCATTGCTGCTGCGATTGCGCCAACGATGCCAATGCTTTTCATGCTTGCGTTCCTGTCTATCGCCGCTGTCTTGCCGCAGCGGCATCGGCGTGAAACGCATCATAGTGTTCACGCCAGATAATCGCAAGCAATTTAGACAGATTGGACAGATTGCGCAGAACGGATATGTTTTCCACCGCGGGCCTGCATGACCTTCATGGCCTGATACTGTGGGTTCTTGCTGCCGCGCTGGGCGAACAACGCCACCAAGCTGCCCAGGTCTTTGCAGGCCGCTTGCTCTTGCTTCAGCCGCATGCGCGTGGCGCGCTTCTCGGCCTCGGTGACTTCCATCAGGTTGCCTTCCGCCACTTCCACCGGCTTGGCTTCGGCCTGCAGGCGCTTGCCGCAGCTGGGGCAGCATGGCGGCGTGGGGCGGCGAATCTGGACGAAACACTTTTCGCATGTGACAGGCGGCGGCGGGCCGTTGTCGCTGTCGCCTTTGCGCTTGCCGCCGTTGCCTTCCAGATCCCACTCGCGTTCGTCATCGGGGAAGCCATGGCGGTTGCTGTTGCCCGCGTGGTCAAGGATGACGCCGGTTTTGCCAGGGGCAGGGCGCATGCAGCGCATGGATTCCTGCAGGTACTTCGACAGCGACATGGTGGGGTTGGCCAAGATAGCCGCGTCGATGGTCACAGGGCGCCCAGCCCACGCAGACAGGTCGAACCCCTCACCGAACAAGCCCACGTTGAAAAGCACGCGCACCGCGCCGTCCGCATATGCCTGAATGACGCGCTTACGCTCCCCGTTGTCGGTGCCGCCGTCTAGGTGCGCCGCCGGAATTCCGGCCGCATTGAACAGCTCTGCCAGATACTGCGAATGAGACACATTAACCGCATATCCAACGGTGCGCATGCCGTCTGCGTACTTGCGCCAGTGCGTGATGATGTCGCCGGTTAGCTTCGGCTCGCGCATGCGTTCCGCTGCGTCCTTCTGCGCGAAATCGCCCATCTGTTTGCGCACACCCTTCATGTCCGGCGCGCTCGGCGCATAGATGCGATAGGGCGCCAGATTGCCCATCTCGATCAGTTCCGCAGCGGTCGGACCCAACACCATTTCATCGAAGTACGCACCCAGGCCTGTGCCGTCCAGACGCCACGGCGTGCCTGTCAGGCCGATGTGAAACGCATTCGGCCACGCCGCCATGATTGCAGCCCAGCCCGCAGCGCCGATGTGGTGGCACTCGTCCCATATCACCACTCGCGGCTCAGCGAGCTTCAGTACTCGGTTCTTCAGCGTGTCGATGCTGCACACCTGCACGCTGGCGTTCACGTACATGGGATGACCAGCAGCGATGAATCCATGCGCTAGGCCACAGTCCGTGAACGTGCCGCTGGTCTGCTTCAGCAGTTCAGCGCGGTGGCAGTTGAAGAACGTCTGCTGCCCGCGATTGGCGAACGCCTGCGCGATGAATGCGGCAATGACCGTCTTGCCACCACCAGGTGGAAGCACGATCAGGACGCGCCTGACACGGCGCAACGCCTGGCCGGCTCTGGCAACCAAGTCGTTCTGGTAGTCCCGCAGGACGATCATTGTCAATCTCGCTAGAAATGCTGTCAGGTTGACAGCGTGCGAGAATTTAACACCTCATGAACATATTGGACAGATTGCGCATATTGGGGATAAGATAGCCACCACTCATTGCCGGTCACTCTGGATAACTTGGTGGAATCTATGAATCCTGGTGTGTATGACACGATCAGCAACGCCGACTACCACGGCGGCGAAGGCGTATCCAACTCGATGCTGTCAATCATTGATGACAGCAGCCCATGCCATCTGAAGGCGGTGCGCGAGGCGCGCGAGGCAGCGAACGAAAGCGGCGAGAAGCGCGAGCCGTCGCCAGCGTTCCTGATCGGATCGGCGTTCCATGCGCTGGTGCTGGAACCGGCGGTGTTTGCGAAGGAATACTGCTTGGGCCTGCGCCAGCAGGACGTGCCGGACGCGATTGACGACCGCGAACAGCTGGTGGCGATGGTGGCGGAACTGAACGCAGGGCGACTGCCGAAGATTCCGACGAGCGGCAGCAAGGCAGAACTCGCAGAACGCCTGCGCGCTGCCGATGCGGAAAACGGCGTGAACCATCCGATTGAAGACGTGATGGCGCTGACGGTCGCGGACCTGAAGGCCGAACTGGAAGCAATCAACAAACTGCGCCCCGGCATGCTGTCCACCAGCGGCAGCCGCCATGAACTGGCCGAAATCCTGCGCGCCAACGGCCGCCAGATAAAGCTGTGGTCGGACGTGAAGGAAGAATGGCTGAAGAACAACGGCCACCGCTCGGTGCTGACGCAGGAACAGTGGGATCAGGTGCACGCAATGCGCGATTCCGTGATGAAGCACCCGGCGGCCAGCGCGCTGTTGTCGGGCAAGGGCTTCGCGGAACTGTCGGTGTACTGGAAAGACCCTGAAACCGGCGAACTGTGCCGCTGCCGTCCTGACTTCTGGCGTGCGGACGGCATTGTGGTGGACCTGAAAAGCACTGAGGACGCCAGCCCAGCGGGGTTCTCGCGCTCGATGGGCAAGTATCACTATCACGTGCAACACCCGTTCTACACGGATGGCATCAACCTGGCGCTGCAGCAGGGCGGTGAAGCGTTCGGCTGCGAGCATCCCACCAGCGCCAAGGCGTTCGTATTCGTTGCGTGCGAGAAGCACTATCCCTATGCGGTGGGCGTGTACGCACTGGACCCCGCCAGCGTGGAGCTGGGCCGCGCCACGTATCGCCGTCACCTGAACACCTACGCGGAATGCCTCCGCACCGGCGTGTGGCCGGCGTACGGCGAACGCATCGAATCTATCAGCCTGCCGGACTGGCAGCTGCGCCGCGCTGAACTCGCGGCCTAACTCTCACCATCAAGAGATCTACACACCATGAGCACCATCCAAATTCGGAAGGCCAAGCGCGAGGGCGCGCGCCTTGTCGTTGGGTTCAGCGGCATCAGCGGCAGCGGAAAAACGCGGAGCGCCATCGAACTGGCCTATGGCCTGGCGAACTACAACCCCGAGAAAATTGGTTTTCTCGACACCGAGAACCGCCGCGGCAGCCTGTACGCTGAAGTACTGCGCGAGCATCCCACGCACCCCACGGACGTTGAATTCTGGATTGCGGACCTTGATCCGCCGTTCACCCCGCAGCGTTACAGCGATGCCATCCTGCAGTTCCAAAAGCTCGGCGTGGAAGTGCTGGTGATCGACAGCGTTTCGCATGAATACGAAGGCACCGGCGGCGTGCTGGAAATGCGCGAGCCGTTGCCGGGCAAGGTCGGCAAGCGAGACAACATCGCCAAGGCCGAACACAAGAAGTTCATGAACACGCTGCTCCAGAGCAACATGCACATCATCGCGTGTGTCCGTGCGCGCGAAAAGGTCATCATCGAAAAGCAGAAGGACGAAAAGACCGGCCGCATGGAAACGGTCTATATCCCGCAGGGCGTGCAGCCCATCTGCGAAAAGAACTTCATGTTCGAAATGACCGCCTCGCTGATGATGTGGGACGAAGGCAAGTCCCAGCAGGTGATGAAGTGCCCCGGCGAGTTGCGCGCGATTCTCGGGCGCGAGGCGGGCCACATCACGTCGGCAGACGGCAAGGCGCTGCGCGACTGGGTGGACGGCGCCAAGCAACTGGACCCCGCCGTAGAAGCAGCGCGCAATACGCTGCGCACGACCACCGAACAGGGGATGGCTGCACTGGTTGCCGCGTGGAAGGCATTGCCGGCCAGTATCCGTAAAGCCATCGGCCCCAACGGCTGCCCCGACGATCTCAAGGCATCCGCCCAGGCATTCGACCAGCAGCGCGCTGATGCCGCTGCAGGCGACGCAGAACTGGCCGACCTGAACGCGTCGGTGCTCGGTGGCCAGGCTGCGTAAGGGAACGGGGAAATAAGCGATGGGACAGCCCGCAGAAAAGAAATTCCTTTCCGCCGACGAGCTGGTGGCGCGCTGGGGTGACGCTATTCATCCCGGCACGCTGGCCAACTGGCGCGTGCAGGGCAAAGGGCCGGCATTCATCAAGCTGGGCGCGAAGGTGCGGTATCCCATCGCCCAGCTGGAACAGTGGGAAGCGGCGCACATGGTTGCGGCGAACGACAACAATATCAATTAAAGGAACGGGCCGCATGATGCGGCAGCGTAGAAGGGGTAAACAACAAATGCTGGCCAAACTCAATGAAGTCCACGAAGCGTATCTGAGTCAGGAGCGGGTACATCAAGACATGGTTGCACTGCGCGCTGTCGGCTATGAAAGCCTGGCCACGGTGCTGAAGGAAGCGCTGTTCCAGGCGGCTCACGGCAAGGGCGCAGAACGCCATGCCCAGGGCGCGCCGTTCGATGAACAGCCGATGCAGCAATTGATCGGCCTGTTTGGCGATGGGTTCGCGCTGGGGCAGGCCGCCAAGAAGATGCAGGAAAGCCAGCGTCTTCCGCACGACCGCGCAAGGGCGGAACTGCTGGGCGCCATCAACTACATTGCAGGCGCTGTCATCGCAATGGATCGCCGCAATGCAGAGCACCCGCCGGTGGCTGCCAATGACAGCGATATCGGATGGTTCAGCTGGGGCGGCGGAGAATGCCCGGTGGGACTGCGCGATGTGGTGGAAGTCCGCCTGCGCGACGGCAATGGCAGCCACACCGGCAAAGCGTCGTTCTTCGACTGGACGCATGACCACGATCTGGCGGACGTTGTGGCGTACCGCGTCACCCGGAAGGCAGGTCATGGCTGACGATATCGACCTGGCCCAAGAGCGCGATGCACGCAATCTGGCGGAAGCGCTCGCCGTGCAGCGTACTCGCGCCAAGGCGACCCAGCACCTGACCGCCACTGGAGAATGCCTGAACCCCCATTGCTGCGAGCCATTTGCAGCCAATGACGAAGGCCGGCTGTTCTGCGGCCCCGGCTGCGAGCAGGACTATCGCCGCCTGAAGCGCGCCGCTTGATTTCAAACTGGGCCGCAGGCATCGGGCCGACGGCCACGTCTAGGAGTAGCACCACCATGCAGAACCAAAGCACCGCAGAACAATTTGGTATCGATAGCCGCGTTGTGATCGTCCCGCATGAAGTCGAAGGGATCGTGGACGGCATCTTCACAGACCGCCGCGGCACGCAGTATCTGGTCGAGTACAAGGACAAGAGCGGCGCCATCCAAAGCCGCTACTACGGCGCCGACCAGCTTCACGCAGCCTAATCCATCGGCCGGCAGAGCGCCGGCTGAATTCATTACTCAGATACGAACATGGCCTCAGTCAACAAAGTTATTTTGGTCGGCAATCTCGGCGCTGACCCCGAAACGCGTTACATGCCAAGCGGCGACGCCGTGACTAACCTGCGCCTGGCTACCACCGACCGCTACAAGGACAAGCAGACCGGCGAGCAGAAGGAATCCACCGAGTGGCACCGCGTTTCGATCTTCGGGAAGCTGGCGGAGATCGCCGCCCAGTACCTGAAGAAAGGATCGTCGGTCTACATCGAGGGGAAGATCCGCACGCGCAAATGGCAGGACCAGTCCGGCCAGGACAAGTACAGCACGGAAATCGTCGCTGACTCCATGCAGATGCTGGGCGGGAAGCAGTCCGGTGGCGGGGGCGGTGAAGGCGGCGACGGAGGCGACGGCGGCGGACACCAGCGCCAGCCTGCGCAGAACGGCGGCGGACAGCAACAGCGCCAGCAGCGCGCGCCGTCAAACGGCTTCGAGGACATGGACGACGACATCCCCTTCTAAAACCGACCTCACGTAGCAACCGCGCAACCCGGCGGCCTGTACTGGCGCCGGGTTTCGTCGTTTACGCTATCCTATGTGACGTTGCCTAAACAAAGGCAACACGGGATTGGCGTCCCGAACTTCCAGGCGTACGTGAGCCGCTGCACGCGGCTGGCGTGCGCTCGCCCGACCTCCGCCGATGGTGGCGCCGGGCGGGAGCCCCTTCGGGGGCGCAGGTCCTGGAGTCCTGTACGCCAATCCCGTTCGGTTGCCACCCCCTCAATTGGCGTTGTCGGGTGACAGCCTCAGTCAACTCCAGGAGTCCAGCCTTGTCAGAAGTCCCCGAAGAAACGGAGCCGCGCACGTCGCCGGTTTCCCTGGTCGCAGCATCCCCAGCACCGATCCCCAACGTAGTAGAAAACAGCCGCTATGGAGCCACCGCGATCTACTGCGACGGCACCACCACGCTGTCGTTCGCGCACGAACGGCGTACGCCTATACAGCTCGCCGCGGCGAAGGCTGGCCAGCTCCACGCGTTGCTGATGCTCGCCAACTCCGGAAGCGGATTGCCTGCCCACATGACGCTTGACGACCAGGCGCGAGACAACATCGTCGCGCTGGCAGAACGGCTGGCCAATGAAGTGGCCATGCTGACCGATATGGGAACCTGACCCACAAACGCAAAACCCGCCAGATGGCGGGTTTTTTGTGCGGGCTTATCAGGTTTCCATTGCCGCGCCCCTCGCTGGTATGCAGGTCGGTGGGGCTTCACTGTCAGGTGTTCGCGGCTGGTTACGCCAGCCAATCGGGTTCGGGTTTGGAGCGAACCACTGCCCCCTTGGTAGACATTTCAAAGTGTCCGTCTTGAAGGGTTACCATCCAGACACCGAAAGAACACTTGCTGAAATGCGCTTTCGGTGTGGCCCCTTACGGAGGCCTGCCGGACCGTCTTTCCGATCTGCCAAGTTTCCCAGCATTTGCCGGCGCTGCTCGGAAGTCCCCACAACCGAACAGCGAGGTTGCATTATATGTCTGAAATTACTGATGTGTGGTTATTTTGGTGATTTCGATAGATTTCATCCAGCCAGTTCGCCCACTGCTGCAGCATGTCGCGCCGCTCTGGCTTGTACTCATGCCGGTTGTACACGGCGCGCACCTTGTCCGCCGGGGCGTGCGCCAGGCACCGTTCGATCACGTCTGAGCTGGCGCCGATCTCATTGAAATGCGTACTGAACACTGATCGCCAGCCGTGCATCGTCTCGCCCGCGTAGCCGATTCGCTCCAGTAGGGCATTGGTGGACCGGTTGCTCATGGGGCGTGTTCTGTCCATCCGGTTTGGAAACAGCAGGTCATTGCCATCCGAAATTTCACGCAATGCGCGCAGCAGTTCGACCGCTTGGCTGGAGAGGGGAACCCAGTGCGGCCGGCGCGCCTTCATGCGCTCGGCGGGGATGACCCATTCAGCCGCATCAAGGTCGATTTCTGACCACCGCCCGCTGGTGACTTCCGCCTTACGGCAGGCCGTTAGGATGACCAGGCGCATTGCCGTGATGGTTTCCGGGTTGGCAGTGCAGTTGCCCAGGGCATTCAGGAACCCGCCGATTTTCCCCGCGGCCATGGCAGCGTGCGGCGTCTGGACGCGGCTGCGGAGCACCCGCGCAGGTGGTACGGGGTTCGCCTCTATCAGGCCAATGTCGATGGCGTGCTCAAAGATCCCGTAAAGGTAACTGCGCAGGTTCTTGGCAACCTCTGGCGTTTTGGCGTCTATGCGTTTCAGCAGCGCGGCAATTTCCACCCGCCTGATGGCGTCGATGGTCTTCTGGTCAAACTCGGGCAACAGGTACTTGGTTACCTCGCGGGCGCGCTGCGCGATAGTCTGTGCCGCCAGCTTTGGCTCTGTAGCATGCCGCCATCCGGACACCACGGTTTCGAACGCACCGGCTTGGGCGCGTAGCCGCTCCTGCGCAACCTGCGCACGCTCGGCCTGGCGGGCGTGCACCGGATTGTCACCGGCGGCAACCATGGCGCGCGCCGTTCGATGCTCGTTGCGCGCAGCGGATAGCGAGATATCAGGATAGGCGCCGATGGAGTGCAACCCCTCGCGCCCATGCAGCCTGAATTTGTAGCGCCACAGCTTTGCGCCGTTCGCCTGCACCAGTAGGTACAGGCCGCCGCCGTCCGTCATTTTGTAGGGCTTGTCGGCTGGCTTGGCGTTCCTGACCAGCGCGTCGGTCAGGCTGCGAGCAATGTTGTCGGCCATGAAAAAGGGGTATCACAGTTGCGATACCCCCAATTCTACCCCCAATTTGCGCCGATACCACCACAAGCACTGATGCGGCTTCCCGGCTGGTTACGGGAATTTACTCAATCGCATCAATGGTTTATGGTGTTGTTGCATGATGTGGCGTTAAACCCCATTAACACGATGAACGTTCCAGCTTGCGATACGCAGCGGGCCGGAGGTAGGCAGCGCCGCGCTCATGCTGCCATGCCTCCGTGGCGCAGCAGCGCATCGATCTGTGGCGCGCGGCCGCGGAAGGCGACGAAGGAATCCATGGCGGGGCGGCTGCCGCCGACCGACAGGATCTCGCGCTGGTAGCGCGCGCCGGTTTCGCTGTCGAGCACCGTGCCCGAAAGCTGGGCGGCTTCTTCGAACGCGGCGTACACGTCGGCCGACAGCACTTCGGCCCACTTGTAGCTGTAGTAGCCCGCGGCATAGCCGCCGGCGAAGATGTGGCTGAAGGTATTGGGCCAGCGCGACAGCGGGTATTGCGGCACCACGTGCACGCGGTCGTTGATCTCGCGCGACAGCTCCAGCACGCTCTTCGCGCCCTGCGGGTCGAAGTCGGTGTGCAGGTGCATGTCGAATGACGAGAACACGATCTGGCGCAGCGTCATCATGCCGTTCTGGAAATTCTTTGCCGCCAGCATACGGTCGAACAGCGCGCGCGGCAGCGGCTCGCCGGTGTCGACGTGCTGGGTCATGCCGGTCAGCACCTCATACTCCCAGCAGAAGTTTTCCATGAACTGGGACGGCAGTTCCACCGCATCCCATTCCACGCCGTTGATGCCGGACACACCCAGCTCGCCCACCTGCGTCAGCATGTGGTGCAGGCCGTGGCCGAATTCATGGAACAGCGTGATGACTTCGTCGTGCGTGAACTGTGCCGGCTTGTCGCCCACCGGTGCCGAGAAATTGCAGGTGAGGTAGGCCACCGGCGTCTGCACCTTGTCTTCGGCCAGGATCTTGCGGCCGCGCGCATCATCCATCCATGCGCCGCCGCGCTTTCCTTCGCGCGCATAGAGGTCGATGTAGAACTGGGCCAGCAGCGTGCCGTCGGCCGCGCTGACGCGGAAGAAGCGCACGTCCTTGTGCCAGGTCTGCGACGTATCGGGCTGGATCTTCACGGAGAACAGCCGCTCCACAGCGCCGAACAGGCCTTGCAGCACCTTGGGCTCGGGGAAGTACTGCTTCACCTCGTGTTCCGAGAACGCATAGCGCTGCTGGCGCAGTTTTTCGGAGGCGTAGGCCACGTCCCACGGCGCCAGATCGGCCAGCCCCAGCTCGGCGGCTGCGAAGGCCTTGAGTTCGGACCAGTCCTGCTCGGCATACGGTCGCGCCTTGACTGCGAGTTCGTCCAGGAACTTCAGCACCTCGGCCGGCGATTCGGCCATCTTCGGCACCAGCGACACTTCGCCGTAGCACTGGTAGCCGAGCATCCGGGCTTCTTCGCCGCGCAGCGCGAGCTGTTCGCGCATATTGGCCGTGTTGTCCCAGTCGGCCTGGCCGCTGCCATATTGGGCGCCGTGTTCCGATGCACGAGTCACGTTGGCCTCGTACAGCGTCTGGCGCAGCGCGCGGTCGTCCGCGTACTGCAGCACGGGGAAATAGGACGGGAAGTGCAGCGTGAATTTCCAGCCAGCCTTGCCATCCTTCTCCGCCGCGTGGCGGGCAGCTTCCTGCGCGTCCTCGGGCAGACCAGCCAGTCGCGCCGGGTCTTCGACGAACAGCGCGTAGGCGTTGGTGGCATCCAGCACGTGGTCGGAGAATGCCTTCGACAACTGCGCCTGCTGCTCCTGGATTTCGGCAAAGCGCGGCTTCTGGTCCTCGGGAAGTTCGGCGCCGCCCAGACGGAAGCCGCGCAGCTCGTTCTCGATGAGCTGGTGGCGGGCGGCGCTCATGCCGCCAAATTCCGGGCTGGTTGCGAGCGCCTTGTACTTTTCATAGAGGGCCAGGCTCTGTCCCAGCGACGACCAGAACTCCGTCATGCGCGGCAGGTTCTCGGCGTGCGCCTTGCGCAGCTCCGGTGTATCCGCAACCGCGCTCAGGTGCCCGACCACGCCCCAGGCGCGGCCCAGCGGCTCGGTGACGGCTTCCAGGGCTTCCACGGCATTGGCCCAGTCGGACGGCGTGGCCGGGTCTTCGGCGCGCGCCACGGCTGCCTGGGCGCGCTCGAGCAGCACATCGAGCGCGGGGCTGATGTGCTCGGGGCGGATCTCGGAGAAGCGCGGCAGGTCGGTGAAGTCCAGCAGTGGATTGTTGACGGCTTGGTCCATGGCGGTTCTCGGTTGTCTGGCCTGAAGAGGCAATGGCTTGCAGATGGGGGCAGCCCCGCGGCTTTTCCAGTGCCGTTGCGGCGCCCGCCGCAACGGCGGGCAGGCTTAGCCGGCGACGCGCTCGGCGGCTTCCAGCGTATTGATCAGCAGCATGGTGATGGTCATCGGGCCGACGCCGCCCGGTACCGGCGTGATATAGCCGGCCACTTCGCGCACGCCGGCGAAGTCCACGTCGCCGCACAGCTTGCCGTTGTCGTCGCGGTTCATGCCCACGTCGATCACGACCGCGCCCGGCTTGACCATGTCGGCGGTGATCAGGTTGCGCTTGCCCACTGCGGCGACGATCACGTCGGCGTCACGGGTATGGGCGCCGATGTCGCGCGTCTTGCTGTTGCAGATGGTGACCGTGGCACCAGCCTGCAACAGCAGCATGGCCATGGGCTTGCCGACGATGTTCGAGGCGCCGACCACTACCGCACGCGCGCCGCGCAGCGGGTAGCCGACCGATTCCAGCATCTTCATGCAGCCATACGGCGTGCACGGGCGGAACAGCGGGGCACCGGTCATCAGCGCGCCGGCATTGGCGACGTGGAAGCCGTCGACGTCCTTTTCCGGGGCGATGGCCTCGAGCACCTTGTGGCTGTCGATGTGCTTGGGAAGCGGCAGCTGGACCAGGATGCCGTGGATGTTCGGGTCCTGGTTGAGCGCGTCGATGCGGGCCAGCAATTCCGCCTCGGACAGGTCGGCCGGGTAGCGGTCGAGCGAGGAGTGGAAGCCGTTGTCCTGGCAGGCCTTGACCTTATTGCGCACGTAGACCTGGCTGGCCGGGTCTTCGCCGACCAGGACCACGGCCAGGCCGGGGCGGTGGCCGCGTTCGGTCAGGCTGGCGGCGCGCTGGGCGGCTTCGGAGCGGATGTGTTTGGCAAGGGCGTTGCCGTCGATCAGTTGGGCAGACATGGGGGAGAGGGCGGGTTTGTGGCCGGGAGTGAAGGCGCCGTCGCGGGGCGGCGCCCGGCTCGGCAGAGCTTAAAGGCGAATTATACGGGGTGACGGGCGACCATTCCGCCCGGACGGCTGCGCGACGGTTTGATCGTTGGCAAGCCCCGGGGCGCCCTGCAGCTAGTAGCATCAAGCCATGCATACCGCGCTCCCGTCCCTGCTGTCCGATCCGCTGCTCATCGTCGTGTCCCTCGCCGGGCTCGCGTGGGCGCTGAGCCGCCGCCCCTGGCACTTGCTGCGGCGCGGTTCCCTGCAGCATGCCTGGCTGGGCGCGATGGTGTTCGTGGCGCTGTTGTGGACGGTCCGCGCCACGCTGGTAGGAGGCCTGGTGATCCAGCTGCTCGGCGCGACGCTGATGGTGACGCTGTTCGGGTTGCCGCTGGCGCTGGTCTCGCTGTTCGTGGTCGACGTGGTATCGATGCTCGGCCTCGAATACCTGGCCGGTCACAGCTGGGCCCTGTTCGACTGGCCGTCGCTATGGATGCGCTATGTCTGGCTGGCGCTGCTGCCGGCGCTGATTTCGGCCGCGTTGCAGAGCCTCATGCGCCGCACGTTGCCCCGCCATCCGTTCGTTTTCATCCTGGGCCATGGCTATTTCTGCGCGGGCCTGGCGGCCATGGGCGCAGGGGCGGCCGAGGCTGCCTGGCGGCACTGGATGGCGCCGGGGCTCCCATTCAGCACCGCCGATACGCTTGCGGCGATCGTCATCCTGGCGTTTGGCGAGGCCTTCCTGACAGGCATGCTGGTCGCCGTCTTTGTGGTCTACCGGCCGCAATGGGTGGTGACGTTCCGGGATGAGGAGTACCTGCGCGACTGAGGCGCCACGGGGAAGGCCGTCAGGGCAGGGAAGGCGGGCGAGGCGAGGGCGGGCAGGGCGGTCGAGGCGAAGGGCGGTCGCCTGCATGCCCCGGCGGGCGCCGGGGCAGCTTGCCGGATCAGCTGTTGCGCGACAGCGCCAGGCGCAGCAGGTCGGCCACGGTATTGACGTTGAGCTTTTCCATGATGTTGGCGCGGTGCGCCTCCACGGTCTTGATGGAAATGCCCAGGTCGTCGGCGATCTGCTTGTTCAGGCGGCCGGCCACGATGCGCTCCAGCACCTGCTGCTCGCGCGTGGTCAGCTTGCCCAGCAGGTCCTTGGCGGCGCGCTGTTCACGCGCGGCCGAGTGGTCCGTGCGGGCCTTCTGCAGCATGCGCTCGACCAGCGCGCGCAGTTCCGATTCGTCGAACGGCTTCTCGATGAAGTCGATGGCACCGCGCTTCATCGTCGAAACCGCCATCGGCACGTCGCCGTGGCCGGTGATGAAGACGATGGGGATATCGATGTTCTCGGCAATCATGCGTTCCTGCAGTTCCGGGCCGCTCATGCCGGGCATGCGCACATCGAGGATCAGGCAGGACACCTGGCTGGCGTCATAGGCCGCCAGGAACTGCTCGGCGCTGCTGTAGCTGCGCACCTGGTAGCCATTGCCCTCCAGCAGCCAGGTCAGCGAGTCGCGCATCGCTTCATCGTCGTCGACGATAAAGACGGTCTCGCCGCGGTGAGGGGCAGGGTTTGGCGTTGCGGTCATGAAGTCTCCTGGGACAACCATTCATTTGCGGCAGCAGTGTAACCGGCCGCGGCGCTATGTAACAGATCCGGCACCCCACCGGCGAGGGGTGCCGGTCGGCCCGTGATCGGGTGCGCATCGTTACTGGTCGGCCATGGCGGGCTGCAGCGGCAGCATGATTTTAAACGTACAGCCGATGCCGTCGACATTGTTCTCGACCCACAACCTGCCCTGGTGGGATTCGATGATCGAGCGGCAGATGTTCAGCCCCATGCCCATGCCGTCGGACTTGGTGCTGAAAAACGGTTCGAACAGTCGCTCCTTGGTGGCTTCGTCGACGCCGGGGCCCTGGTCGATCACGTCGATATGCACGTTGTTGCCGAACTCGCCCGGTTCCACGCGCGCATGCAGGCGCACCACGCCCCCGGCGCGCGGGGCTGGCATGCCGGACATGGCTTCCACGGCGTTCTTGAGCAGGTTCACCAGCACCTGTTCGATCAGCACGGGGTCCACGTAGATCAGCATGGGCGGCGCCGGCAGGCGCGTCAGGATGGTCACGCGCCGGCGCGTGGCCTCCAGGTCGGCCAGGCCCACGGCGTCGGCGGCGATGTCGTGCAGCGAGGCCTCGCGGCGCTGCGGCTGGCTGCGCTTAACGAAGCCGCGGATACGGCTGATGATGGTGCCGGCCCGCACGGCCTGCGCCGAGGTCTTTTCCAGGACCGGGATCAGGTCCTCGGGCGTGCTGCGGCCCGAATGCAGCCGCGCCACCGCGCCCATGCAGTAGTTGTTGATGGCGGCCAGCGGCTGGTTGAGTTCATGCGCAAGCGAAGACGCCATCTCGCCCATGGTGGTCAGGCGGCTGGTGAACTGCAGGCGCTCTTCATGCTGGCGGGTCATTTCCTCGGCCGCCTTGCGCATCGTGATGTCGGTGGCGATCTGCATCTGCGCCAGGTGGCCGTCCACCCACTGGATATAGCGGCGACGCACCTCGAACCACTTCTGCATGTCGGGCACGAATACTTCGCGCGCGTCCGAGGTGTAAGGCATCAGCTCGGACGCGGGCAGGCCGGCGTACGCGTCGACGTAGTCGGTGTTGTCGCTCGAGACCTGGTCCTTGTCGACCTCATCGCCGGCCAGCTTCAGGTGGCCATCGGCTTCCCAGCCGAACAGCTGGCGGTAGTAGCGGTTGGCGAACAGCAGTTCGGCCTTGTCGGTGGCCAGCACGGACACCGCGGCATCCAGGCTCTCCAGCACCGTGGTGAAGCGGTCATGCGCGGCGGCCAGTTCCTCGCGGGCGCGCTTGGGCTCGGTGATGTCCGTCATCGAGCTCATCCAGCCCGTGTGGCGGCCGCGGCTGTCCACCAGCGGCGACACGTACATGCGCGAGAAGAAGCTGCTGCCGTCGCGGCGCATCACGCGCATTTCATAGCCGCCAACCGGGGACTTGCCCTGCAGCGTCAGGTCGATCTGCTTCTGCATCTCCGCCTGGTCGTTCGGTGGCCAGTAGGGGAAGGGCGGCAGGCGGCCGACCAGGTCGTTCTCCTGCCAGCCGGTCATGCGGCAGAACGCCGGGTTGACGTAGGTGATGCGGCCGTTCAGGTCCAGCGCGCGCAGGCCGATCAGCATGGAGTTTTCCATGGCGCGCCGGAACGAGGTCTCGGCCAGCAGCGCGCGCTGCGCTTCGGAGCGGCGGCTGGTGTGCCGCCACATGCTCCAGAGGCTCCACAGCAGGAAGCAGGACAGTCCGACCACCAGCCACAGCAGCATGTTGTTGGGCAGGTTGGACGGCGGCGGGTAGGCGTCGGCGCGCAGCGACAGCGAGTGGCCGGGCGGGTCGAGCAGCACCTCATAAGAGAGCGCATTGCCAGGCACCGGACGCAGCGAAGTGCTGGCGCGCGTCTGGTTGTTCCTGTCGATCAGCGAGAACCGGTAGCGCTCGGTCAGTTCCGGCGGCAGCAGGTGCGTGAGGATGCCGTTGATGGAATAGAGCGCGCCGATCGTGCCGAGGAACTCGTTGTCCCGCACGATCGGCACTTCCATCAGCATGAAGCTGTCGCCGCGGTCGTTGGTGAGCGGGCGCGAGTAGACCACGCGCTGGGTCTCGCGCGCGGCGTCGAAGGTGTCGAGCACCTCGGGTTCGAGCGGCTGGTCCTGGTTCTCGCGCAGCCTGGCCGCGAACTCGGAAGTCGATGGCAGGGACCAGCGGCCACGGCGCGTGGCGTCGAGCCAGTTGATGAAGACGATCTCGGGGTTCTCGCGCAGGATTTCCTGCGCCGCGGTCCGGTATGCGCCCTGTTCGAGCTGCGCGGCGGCAATGTCGCGCGCCAGCGAGGCGAGCTGGTCCTGGTTGCTCAGCAGGGACAGCCGCACGCGCTGTTGCGCCCAGGCGGCGTCGCGGTACAGGGCGTCGCGCTGCTGCTGGCGCTCGGTCTCGTGCAGTGACCAGAGGATGACGCCCATCGCCGCGCTGAACAGCACGATGGCCACCAGCGGGATGAACATGAACCAGCTCGTGGCGACCAGGTTGCGCCAGCGCAGCCACCAGAGGCCGCGCGGCGGAACGCCCACGGTGCCGCCGTCATCGACCTGTGCCATCGTGTCGATGGCGCCCAGCGTGCTGGCCGGCGGCGCGGCATGCGCGCCATCGCCTCCGGCTGCCCTGCCCGTGTCGGAGGCGGTGGGGGGGAGGATGGCTGCGCGCAGGCTGGACAGGAAACGATCGAAAAACGACATGACAGGGATTGACGGCTGACCGGCCAGTGTAGCGGGATTATTGCGGTGCGTCGCTTGGGGAAAGCGCCAATGAAATCAAGGAAAAGACTGGCGACGCGACCGCGCTTGTCCCGGGCGGGCGGCCACAGCCCGTGTGAAGTTTGGTGCGCCGCGACAATATTTCACATCGTAAAAAACGATACCGCAATTTGAAAATTTCACTTGTGCTGGCCATTCTGCTTCCATAGAATCGGTTCGACCAAAAACGCGGGCGGTAACCATGCGCCTGCCGCGCGGAGGGTTCGGAACAGGACTCCCGGCGGCGGCTCCGATGCAAGGCGCTGCGGCGACGCATCCGCAAGTCATACCCCGTCACCCCGGGGCCCAAATGCCAAAAGCCAGGGCCCCGGAGCAGGAATTCACCAGGAGACAGTCATGTCCGCCGTACCCGAGCAGATTCTCGGCGCTTCCAGCGCCAACGACGCCGATCCCCAGGAAACCCATGAGTGGCTGGACGCCCTGCAGGGCGTTCTGGGCGCCGAAGGCCCGGCGCGTGCCGCCTTCCTGATCGACAAGCAGATCGAGTACGCGCGCGTGAACGGCGTTACCCAGCCGTTCCACGCCGAAACCCAGTACATCAACACGATTCCGGTCGAGCAGCAGGCCCGCATCCCTGGCGACCAGGACATCGAGCACCGCATTCGCTCGTACACGCGCTGGAACGCCATGGCGATGGTGCTGCGCGCCAACAAGCACACCAACGTCGGCGGCCACATCTCGTCGTTCGCCTCGGCCGCGACGCTGTATGACGTCGGCTACAACCATTTCTGGCGTGCCCCGTCGGAGCAGAGCGGCGGCGACCTGGTCTTCGTGCAGGGCCATTCGGCGCCGGGCGTGTACTCGCGCGCGTTCCTGCTTGGCCGCCTGACGCCTGACCAGCTCGACAACTTCCGCCAGGAAGTGGACGGCAAGGGCATCTCGTCCTACCCGCACCCGTGGCTGATGCCGGACTTCTGGCAATTCCCGACGGTGTCGATGGGCCTGGGCCCGATCATGGCCATCTACCAGGCCCGCTTCATGAAGTACCTGGACAGCCGCGGCCTGGCCAAGGCCGGCGACCGCAAGGTCTGGGCCTTCCTGGGCGACGGCGAGACCGACGAGCCGGAATCGCTGGGCGCGATCGGCATGGCCGGCCGCGAGAAGCTGGACAACCTGGTCTTTGTCATCAACTGCAACCTGCAGCGCCTGGACGGCCCGGTGCGCGGCAACGGCAAGATCATCCAGGAACTGGAATCCGAGTTCCGTGGTGCCGGCTGGAACGTGATCAAGGTGGTGTGGGGCAGCAAGTGGGATTCCCTGCTGGCGCGCGACACCAAGGGCCTGCTGATGAAGCGCATGATGGATTGCGTGGACGGCGAGTACCAGACCATGAAGGCCAAGGACGGCGCCTACGTCCGCGAGCACTTCTTCAACACGCCTGAACTGAAGGCGATGGTCGCCGACTGGTCCGACGACGACATCTGGCGCCTGAACCGCGGCGGCCACGATCCGCACAAGATCTACGCCGCCTACAAGGCCGCCAGCGAGCACACGGGCCAGCCGACGCTGATCCTGGCCAAGACCATCAAGGGCTATGGCATGGGCGACGCCGGCCAGGCCATGAACGTGGCCCACCAGCAGAAGAAGATGCCGGTGGACGCGATCCGCAAGTTCCGCGACCAGTTCAGCATCCCGGTGCCGGACGACAAGCTCGACGAGGTGCCGTACATCACCTTCGAGGAAGGTTCGAAGGAACTGGAATACATGCGCCAGGCGCGCATGAACCTGGGTGGCTACCTGCCGGCACGCCGCCAGAAGGCCGAAGCCCTGCAGGTGCCGCAGCTGTCCGCGTTCGATGCGCTGCTCAAGGCCACCGGCGAAGGCCGCGAAGTATCCACCACCATGGCCTTCGTGCGGATCCTGAACACGCTGCTCAAGGACAAGCAGATCGGCAAGCACGTGGTGCCCATCGTGCCGGACGAGTCGCGCACCTTCGGCATGGAAGGCCTGTTCCGCCAGATCGGCATCTGGAACCAGCAAGGCCAGAAGTACGTGCCGGAAGACCATGACCAGCTGATGTTTTACAAGGAATCGCAGACTGGCCAGGTCCTGCAGGAAGGCATCAACGAAGCCGGTGCCATGTGCGACTGGATCGCGGCCGCCACGTCGTACTCGACGCACGGCGTGCAGATGATCCCGTTCTACATCTACTACTCGATGTTCGGCATCCAGCGTATCGGCGACCTGTGCTGGGCCGCTGCCGACATGCGTTCGCGCGGCTTCCTGCTGGGCGGCACCGCCGGCCGCACCACGCTGAACGGCGAAGGCCTGCAGCACGAGGACGGCCACTCGCACGTATTCCACGCCGTGATCCCGAACTGCATCTCGTACGACCCCACCTTCCAGTACGAGCTGGCGGTCATCATGCACGACGGCCTGCGCCGCATGTACGCCGAGCAGGAAGACGTCTACTACTATCTGACGGTGATGAACGAGAACTACGAGCATCCGGAAATGCCGGCTGGCGTAGAGCAGGACATCGTCAAGGGCATGTACCAGTTCCGCAAGGGCGTCGAGAACAGCAACGCGCCGCGCGTGCAGCTGCTGGGCTCGGGCACGATCTTCCGCGAGGTGATCGCCGCCGCCGACCTGCTGAAGAAGGACTGGGGCGTCGAATCCGATCTGTGGAGCTGCCCGAGCTTTACCGAGCTGGCCCGCGAAGGCCACGCCGCCGAGCGCCACAACCTGCTGAACCCGGCCGGGACCCAGCGCGAGTCGTTCGTCGCGCAGCAACTGAAGTCGGCCCGCGGCCCGGTCATTGCCTCGACCGACTATGTGCGTGCGTTCGCCGAACAGATCCGTCCGTTCGTGCCGCGCCGCTACGTGGTGCTGGGCACCGACGGCTTCGGCCGCTCGGACACCCGCGAAAAGCTGCGCCACTTCTTCGAGGTGGATCGCCACTGGGTCACGCTGGCCGCGCTGAAGGCGCTGGCCGACGAGGGCGCCATCAGCCGCGACAAGGTGGCTGAAGCGATCAAGAAGTACAACCTCGACCCGAACAAGCCGAATCCGATGTCGGTCTGACCGGCTTCCTGCACCAACCCCCCGCAGTACGGCAACGCCGTGCCGCGGGCGCCCCGGAACTTCCGGTGGCGCCTTGCGGCACAGCGGCGTGACAGATGCGGGCGGCGAGCGTAATCTCGCCGCTTGCGGATGTCGCGCGTGCCGGCCTGCCCAGGAGACACTGAATGAGTCAAGCGATTGAAATCAAGGTGCCGGACATCGGCGACTATGACGCCGTTCCCGTCATTGAAGTGCATGTGAAACCCGGCGACAGCATCAACGCGGAAGACGCGCTGGTCACGCTGGAATCGGACAAGGCCACCATGGACGTGCCCTCGCCGCAAGCCGGCGTGGTCAAGGAAGTCCGCATCAAGGTGGGCGACAACGTATCCGAAGGCTCCGTGCTGGTGATGCTGGAAGCCGCCGGCGCTGCCGCGCCGGCCCCGGCTCCCGCAGCTGCTGCGCCGGCTCCCGCTCCGGCCCAGGCCGCAGCGCCCGCCCCGGCACCGGCCGCCGCCCCGGCGCCTGCTGCCGCGCCCGCCCTGGGCGGCACCATTGAAGTCAAGGTTCCCGATATCGGCGACTACGACGCGGTCCCCGTGATCGAAGTCCACGTCAAGCCGGGCGACACGATCAACGCCGAAGACGCCGTCGTCACGCTGGAATCGGACAAGGCCACCATGGACGTGCCGTCCCCGCAAGGCGGCGTGGTCAAGGAAGTCAAGGTCAAGGTGGGCGACAACGTGTCCGAGGGCACGCTGCTGATCCTGCTGGAAGGCGCCGCTGGCGCAGCCGCGCCGGCTCCCGCCGCCGCCGCACCCGCCCCGGCTCCCGCTGCAGCGCCTGCCCAGGCCCCGGCGCCCGTGGCCGCTGCGCCGGCTCCGGCAGCGCCCGCCGCAGCCCCGGCCGGCGTGACCGGCAAGGCCGCGCACGCATCGCCGTCGGTGCGCAAGTTCGCGCGCGAACTGGGCGTGGATGTTTCCCGCGTGCCGGGAACTGGCCCGAAGAGCCGCATCACCCAGGAAGACGTGCAGCGCTACGTCAAGGGCGTGATGACCGGCCAGGCCGCTGCGCCCGCGCAGGCCGCGGCTGGCGGTGGTGGCGGCGAACTCGGCCTGCTGCCGTGGCCGAAGGTCGATTTCACGCGCTTCGGCGAGGTCGAAAGCAAGGCCCTGTCGCGCATCAAGAAGATCTCGGGCGCCAACCTGCACCGCAACTGGGTCATGATCCCGCACGTCACCAACCATGACGAAGCGGACATCACCGACCTGGAGGCCTTCCGCCTGCAGCTGAACAAGGAAAACGAGAAGTCCGGCGTCAAGGTGACGATGCTGGCGTTCATGATCAAGGCCACCGTGGCGGCGCTGAAGAAGTTCCCGAACTTCAATGCCTCGCTCGACGGCGACAACCTGGTGCTGAAGAAGTATTTCAACATCGGTTTCGCGGCCGATACGCCGAACGGCCTGGTCGTGCCGGTCATCAAGGACGCCGACAAGAAGGGCGTGCTCGAGATCAGCCAGGAAATGGGCGAACTGGCCAAGCTGGCGCGCGACGGCAAGCTCAAGCCCGACCAGATGCAGGGCGGCTGCTTCTCGATCTCGTCGCTGGGCGGCATTGGCGGCACGTACTTCACGCCGATCATCAACGCGCCGGAAGTGGCCATCATGGGCGTGTGCAAGTCGTACCAGAAGCCGGTGTGGGACGGCAAGCAGTTCGCGCCGCGCCTGACGCTGCCGCTGTCGCTGTCGTGGGACCACCGCGTGATCGACGGCGCCGAGGCGGCCCGCTTCAATACGTACTTCGGGCAACTGCTGGCGGACTTCCGCCGCATCCTTCTCTAAGGGGCCGCGGCCATGTCCATGACGGGCATGGCCCTGGCGCTTGCAGCCGAGCGAGGCGAGCCATGACTACCTGTGTCGTCGTCAGGAAGGGTGCCGAGGTGGCGATTGCGGCCGATGCGCTGGTCACGTTCGGTGACACGCGCCTGTCGCGCGCCTACGAGCGCAACCAGAAGGTGTTTCCGATCGGCGACAGCTTTATCGCGCTGGCCGGCACCACGGCGCACTTCCCGGTCATGCGCGCCTTGCTGGCGGGAATGGGCGAGGAATGCCGGCTCGGGTCGCGCGACGATGTGTTCCGGACCTTCCTGAAGGTGCATGAGAAGCTCAAGTCGGAGTACTTCATCAACACCAAGGAAGATGAGGATGATCCGTACGAGTCGTCGCAGATCGTCTGCCTGATCGCCAACCCGGCCGGGATCTTCGGCGTCTACTCGTACCGCGAGGTGTTTTCGTTCGACCGTTTCTGGGGCATCGGCTCGGGCCGCAACTATGCGCTGGGGGCCATGCATGCGGTCTACGACAAGCCCGAACTGGACGCCGCCGCCATTGCACGCATCGGTGTCGATGCCGGCATCGAGTTCGACAAGAGTTCGGCGGGCCCGATTGAAATCCATACCGTAGGGCTGCACGAGGCCGGCGCCACCGGCGCAGCGGCAACCAACAACGACGGCGCGCCCTGAGGCCACGCAGGCCCGGCGCGCAATGAGGAGCAAACATGAGTGTGATCGAAGTCAAGGTGCCGGATATCGGCGATTTCGACGCGGTGGAAGTGATCGAGGTCCTGGTCAAGCCGGGCGACACGGTCGAGCAGGAACAGTCGCTGATCGTGCTCGAGTCGGACAAGGCCAGCATGGAAGTGCCGTCATCGGCTGCCGGCAAGGTCGTCGACGTGCGCGTGAAGGTGGGCGACAAGATCGGCCAGGGCGCGGTGATCTGCACGGTGGAAGCGCAAGCTGCCGCCGCGGCCGCACCGGCTCCGGCCCCCGCGCCCGCCGCTGCGGCACCGGCGCCGTCGGCCGCCCCGGCTCCGGCACCGGTTGCCGCCAGCCACGCTGGTGGCGCGGACATCCAGTGCGACGTGCTGGTGCTGGGCGCCGGCCCCGGTGGCTACTCGGCTGCCTTCCGCGCTGCTGACCTGGGCATGAATACCGTACTGGTGGAACGCTACGCCACGCTCGGCGGCGTCTGCCTGAACGTCGGCTGCATCCCGTCCAAGGCACTGCTGCACAACGCGGCGGTGATCGACGAAGCCAAGGCGCTGGCCGCGCACGGCATCCTGTTCGGCGAAGCCAAGATCGACCTGGACGGCCTGCGCCACTACAAGAACCAGGTGGTCGGCAAGCTGACCGGCGGCCTGGCCGGCATGGCCAAGGCGCGCAAGGTGCAGGTGGTGCGCGGCATCGGCACCTTCCTCGATCCGCACCACCTGGAAGTGGACGCGACCGAAGGCGAGGGCAAGCAGGCCACGGGCAAGAAGACCGTGATCCGCTTCGAGAAGGCCATCATCGCCGCCGGCAGCCAGGCGGTGAAGCTGCCGTTCATCCCGGAAGACCCGCGCATTGTCGATTCGACCGGCGCGCTGGAACTGCCCGAGGTGCCCAACAAGATGCTGGTCATCGGCGGCGGCATCATCGGCCTGGAAATGGCCACGGTGTACAGCACGCTGGGCGCGGATATCGACGTCGTCGAAATGCTGCCTGGCCTGATGAGCGGTGCCGACCGCGACCTGGTCAAGGTCTGGGAGAAGAAGAACAAGGACCGTTTCGGCAAGGTCATGCTGAACACCAAGACCGTCGGGGTGGAAGCCAGGCCGGACGGCATCTACGTGAAGTTCGAAGGCGAGCAGGCCCCGGCCGAGCCGCAGCGCTACGACCTGGTGCTGGTGTCGGTGGGCCGTTCGCCCAACGGCAAGCGCATCGGCGCCGAGAAGGCCGGCGTGGCCGTGACCGACCGCGGCTTCATCAACGTCGACCAGCAGATGCGCACCAATGTGCCGAATATCTTCGCGATCGGCGACGTGGTTGGCCAGCCGATGCTGGCGCACAAGGCGGTGCACGAGGCCCACGTGGCCGCGGAAGCCGCGCACGGTGAAAAGGCCTACTTCGATGCCAAGCAGATCCCGTCGGTGGCCTTCACCGATCCGGAAGTGGCCTGGGCCGGCCTGACCGAGGAGCAGTGCAAGGAGCAGGGCATCAAGTACAGCAAGGGCGTGTTCCCGTGGGCCGCCTCGGGCCGTGCCATTGCCAATGGCCGCGACGAGGGCTTCACCAAGCTGATCTTCGATGAGGAAACCCATCGCATCATCGGCGGCGGCATTGTCGGCACGCACGCCGGCGACCTGATCAGCGAAGTCTGCCTGGCCATCGAGATGGGCGCGGACGCCGTGGATATCGGCAAGACGATCCACCCGCACCCGACGCTGGGCGAGTCGATCGGCATGGCCGCGGAAATCTACGAAGGCACCTGCACCGACGTACCGCCGCCGCGCAAGCGCTGATAGCGGGCAAGCCGCAAGCGTCGAAACCCGCCCGAGTGGCGGGTTTCATTTTGGCTGATTACGCAATTAACCGACAGGAATTTCACCCAGCTGCGGATTTGGCTGGCAGGGCGGGGGCCGGCCAGTCAGATAAGGTCATTCCGGCTGCTGGGGCGTGGATTCGATGATGTCTTCGAGCTGGGCGCTCATGGGAATGCCAAGGCGTTCGCCAGTGGGCAGGCGGTTGATGAACCACTGCTTGTACAGGCGCTCAAGCTCGCCCGAGGTAATCAGGTCGCGAACCGCCTTGTCGACAACCGCGGCAAATTGCGGGTCGTTCTTGCGCAGCATGATGCCGTAGGGGTCGTACGACAGGAAGTCGCGCGTCACGTCATATTTCTTGCCCAGCCCGTACTTGGCCAGGAAGCCGTAGAGCAGCACATCGTCGCCGGCGTACGCATCGGCGCCGCCGTGGCGCAGCACTTCGAAGGCATCGGCGTGGTCACGGGCGCGGATCAGGGTCAGGCCGAGATTGAAGCGCGCGGACAGGCGTTCGATGGCGTCCGCGTTGGTCGTACCGGCAGTCGCCACCACGGTCTTGCCCTTGAGGTCTTGAAACGTGCGAATTGGCGAGCCGTGCGGTACCAGCAGCTTGGTGCCGGCGACGAAAATCACCGGTGAGAACGACACGCGCTGCTGCCGCTCAGCATTGCGCGTGGTGGATCCGCATTCGAGGTCGATCTTGCCGGACGTCATCACTTCCATGCGGTTTTCGGAAGTCACCGGCACCCAGTTGATGGTCAGGTCGCGGCCCACCTCGGTGCCAGCGGCCTGGACGATGGCCGAGCAGATATCGATCGAATAGCCGATCGGCCGGCGAACCTGGTTCAGGTACGAGAAGGGCAGGGAAGATTCCCGGTAGCCGATGGTCAGCGTGCCGGTTTCCTTGGCCTTCTTCAGCGTGCCGGAGAGGGCGATCGGTTCCTGCGCCAGCGCAAGGCCGGCCGACAGCGTGAGGCAAAGCGCCACCACCCGCCACCACGCGGCGACGCCAGACCGGGCTCCAGTGCAAGACATGCTTCGCTCCTCTGTGGCCTGCGAACCACCGCTCATGCACGCGCGGTCTCGGGTTTGGGCAGCGGCTCGCGTTCTCCGTCCGCGCCACCCTGGTCGCCGGTGTCGAGCGTCGATTCGCTGGCCAGTTGGCCTTCCCACTTGGCAACCACGGCGGAGGCGATCGAATTGCCCACGGCATTGGTGGCCGAACGGCCCATGTCCAGGAACTGGTCCACCCCCATGATCAGCAGCAAGCCGGCTTCCGGGATATTGAACTGGTTGAGCGTGGCCGCGATGACCACGAGCGATGCGCGCGGCACGCCGGCCATGCCCTTGGACGTGAGCATCAGCAGCAACAGCATGGTGATCTGCGTGCCCATCGGCAAGTGGATGTCATAGGCCTGGGCGATGAACAGCACGGCGAACGTGCAGTACATCATCGACCCGTCCAGGTTGAAGGAGTAGCCCAGCGGCAGCACGAAGCTGGAGATCTTGCGGTTGACGCCGAACTTGTCGAGCGCGTCGAGCATTTTCGGGTACGCGGCCTCGGAGCTTGCGGTAGAGAACGACAGCAGGAACGGCTCGCGGATCAGCTTGATCAGCGTGATGATACGCCTGCCCAGGAACACGAAGCCAGCCAGCGCCAGCAGCGTCCACAGTACAAACAGGGCAAGGTAAAAACTGCCCATGAACTTGGCAAAGGTCACCAGGATGCCAAGCCCTTGCGTGGTCACGGTCGATGCAATCGCGGCAAACACCGCGACAGGCGCCAGCCACATTACCGCACCGGTGATCTTCAGCATGACCTGCGCGAGGTCCTCGATCACGCCGGCCATGCGCTTGCCATGCTCTCCAAGCGTGGCAAGCGCGGTGCCGAAGAAGATCGAGAAGACCACGATCTGCAGGATTTCGTTGTTGGCCATGGCCTCGGCCACGGACTTGGGCACCAGGTGGGCGACGAAATCCTTCAGCGTAAAGGCATTGGTCTTGAGGTTGGTCGCGGAACCGACGTCGGGCAGCGGCAGGCCGATGTTGACGCCCGGCTGGAGCATGGTGGCCATGATCAGGCCCAGCGTCAGCGACACGAGCGAGGCCGTGATGAACCACGCCATCGCCTTGATGCCCACGCGGCCGACGGTGCTGGCGTCGCCCATGTGGGCAATGCCCATGACCAGCGTCGAGAAGACCAGCGGAGCGATGATCATCTTGATCAGCCGCAGGAAGACGTCGGTGATGATCGAGATGTAGCCCGCGATCTCTTTCGCCAGCTTGGGATCGGGAAAGGCGGTATGACAGGCGTAGCCGACCACGCCGCCAAGGATCATCGCGATGACGATATAGGTCGTGATGTGGCTCTGCGTCTTCATGGCAACTCCTTGATGCTTTCGCGTTCCGCGGGCGCTGCGCAACGCATGCCCGGCAAGGCGCGGACTTGTGCCGCACTGCATGATTTCCGGGAGGGGCCCTGGCGCGCCAGAATGCCGGGGGCTGCACCTAGCTAACGATAGTCGCCCGCTCCGGAATTGGGCAAGGAGAACGCTTGCGGACGCGATTTGGAAGGCATCGGCGCGGCAAGGAAGCGGCCGAAAAAAGACGAAAAAAAGCCCGACCTTCAGGGTCGGGCGTAACGATACTTTGGACAAGGAGACCGCGGTACCGAGGAGACACCGGCACGCGATGCGGCAAGCCTGCGTTGTGTGCTGCCGCAATCATCGTTGGCAAAACGCGCCGGCCAGCGGTGCGCTTTGCCAACGGACCGGCGCGAAGCCGGTCGTTGGCACTACCTGTCAGCCGTGCTGGCTATCAGGCGGCGGTGGTCTTCTTGGCAGCGGCGCTGCGGGCCGTGGCGCTGGCCTGCTGGGCAGCCTTGCTGGCGGCCGAAGCGGCAGCCTGGAAGTTGCTTTCGGCGATCTCAACAGCCTGCTTGGTGGCCTTCTGGACCGACTCGTAGGCGTTGTTGGCAGCCGAGATGGCGGACTTCACGATGGCCACGGTCGATTCCGAACCGGCCGGTGCGTTCTTGGCGAGGTTTTCGACCAGAGCCTGCACGTTCTTCGAGCCTTCAGCCAGCTGGGCTTCGGCGACCTTGGTGAACTCGCTCTGGGTTTCCGAAGCGATTTCGTACAGGTGACGGGTGTAGGCCAGGGTCTTTTCAGCGACCGGCTGCACCAGCGAAGCCTGGATGGCCAGCAGTTCCTGGGCATCCTTGGCGGACAGCGCCTTCTTGGCGTTGTCGACGTTTTCGGCGAAGGTGGTCTTGACGACCTGCAGGTTCAGCTCGACGAGCTTCTCGACGCCTTCGAAAGCCTTGGTGGTCAGACCAAACAGGGTTTCCAGGTTGGCTTTTTGCGCAGCTGCGACTTGTTCCGGGGTGAGGATCATTGCTGGTCTCCAGTGGTGAACTTCAAGGTCAAGCAAAATTAAACCGCCTGGATGTCAGGACCGTGACGGATCATCGTTCCGTGCCGTCCAGACCAGGCGTTGGGATTAAGGTCGGGGCGCTTGCGCTTTCGCTTTGGTGCGCCGCAACAATTGCCATTCTAGGGAAAGCCTGACCGGTGTCAAGCAGTTTTTGTGCATCGCACAAAAAGCAACGGGGAACTGCCTTGAAATGTGCCGGGAGCGCCATGAAACCGGCCCGGTACCGCGGGTTTTCCAGCAATGCTACCATCGCAGGCTGCCAACGCTTGACCAAGCAAGCGTCGCGCCAATCACAGCGCCAATAACAAGAACTGACCCTCCCCCTACGCCATGCTTGCCTTTTACGCTGACCACTTCGTGCTGCCGCTGCCACCGGGCCACCGCTTCCCGATGCGCAAATACAGCATGCTGCGCGAAGCCGTGGCCGGCGTGCCGGGGCTGCAGTTTCGCGAGGCGCCACGTGCGGGGGACGACGCGCTCCTCCTAGCCCATACGGCGGCATACGTCGCCGACGCATCCGCCGGCACGCTCGACGCGGCGCGCCAGCGCGAGATCGGGTTCCCCTGGTCGGCGGCGATGGTCGAGCGCTCGCGCCGCTCCGCCGGCGCCACCGTCGAAGCCTGCCGCACCGCACTGGACGAGGGCATTGCCGTGAACCTCGCGGGGGGCACCCATCATGCATATGCCGACAAAGGCGGTGGTTTCTGCGTCTTCAATGACGCCGCCATTGCCGCGCGCGTACTGCAGCGCGACGGCCGGGTGCGGCATGTGGCGGTGATCGATCTCGACGTACACCAGGGCAACGGCACGGCTTCCATCCTGCAGTCGGATCCGACCGTCTTCACGCTGTCGCTGCACGGAGAGAAGAATTATCCCTTTCGCAAGGAAGCAAGCGACCTCGATGTCGGGCTACCGGACGGCTGCGGTGACGACGCCTATGCCGAAGCGCTGCAGGCCGCACTGGATCAGTTGTTCGAGCGCTTTGCCCCGGACCTGCTGATCTACCTGGCCGGAGCAGACCCGCATGAGGGCGATCGCCTCGGGCGGCTGAAGCTGTCCATGAATGGCCTGGCCCGGCGCGACGCTCTGGTGTTCGAGACCGCGCTGTCCCGCCGGCTCCCGGTCGCAGTGGCCATGGCCGGAGGCTACGGCAACCGGATCGAAGACACGGTCGCGGTGCATGCGCAGACTGTCGGCCTTGCTGCCCGCTATCACGCGCGCTACGCAGCGGACGGTGCCACGCTGGCGACGAGGTTGGCGTCATGAGCACGATGGCGGATAATGCCGGCGCGAGCGCGCGGCGAGCCCTCTGGTCGGCCAGCATGCCGTGGCTGTTCGTACTGATCTGGAGCACCGGCTTTATCGTGGCCAGGTATGGCATGCCGCACGCCGAGCCGATGACGTTCCTGTTCCTGCGGTTCCTCGGCGTCCTGGTGCTGATGGTGCCCTTCGTGTGGCTGGCACGCGTGCCGTTGCCGCAACGGGACGCGCGTACCGACTGGCGCATGTTCGCCCATATCGCGGTAGCCGGGCTGTTCCTGCAGGCGGGTTATCTCGGCGGCGTCTGGGCTGCCGTCAAGCTGGGCATGCCAGCCGGCATGTCGGCGCTGATCGTCGGGATGCAACCCATCCTGACCGCGCTGATTTCCGCGCGCCTGGGTGAGCGCATCAGCATGCGCCAGTGGCTGGGGCTGCTGCTTGGCATCGTGGGGGTAGGGCTGGTGGTGGCGAACAAGCTCGGCGCCAGCGGGCTGTCCACGGCCAGCGTGCTGCTCGCGGGTGGAGCGTTGCTCAGCATCACCTTCGGCACGCTGTACCAGAAGCGCTTCTGCGCGGTGTTCGATCTGCGCATGGGCTCGGTGATCCAGTTCGCGGCATCGGCACTGGCTTGCGTGCCGTTCATGTTCCTGTTCGAGACACGCCATGTGGACTGGACTGCCGAGATGGTCGGTGCACTCGCCTGGTCTGTGGTCGCGCTGTCGATCGGAGCCATCTCGCTGCTGTTCCTGCTGATCCGCCAGGGCGCCGCCACGCGCGTCTCCAGCCTCATGTACCTGACACCGCCCACCACGGCCGTGATGGCATGGCTGCTGTTCGGCGAGCACTTTCCGCCGCTGGCGGCGTCCGGCATGGCCCTGGCCGCGGCGGGTGTCGCGCTGGTCATCCGGCGCTAGGCGTTTCGCGCTTTTCGTTCATTCCTGTTCCGTAACGTCCCCATGAAACCGCAAGCCGAGCACCGCAGTGCCTATCCGCACTCCCAGGCCATCACAACGCGTTGGATGGATAACGATGTCTATGGCCACGTGAACAACGTTGTCTACTACAGTTATTTTGATACCGTCGTGAATTCGTACCTGATCCGGCAAGGCGTGCTCGACTTTGAGGCGGGCAGCACGATCGGGCTGGTGATCGAGACGCAGTGCAACTACTTCTCGTCGCTGAGCTTTCCGGACACGGTCACGGCGGGCTTGCGCGTGGCGCGGCTGGGAACGAGCAGCGTGCGCTATGAGGTGGGGCTGTTCAGCGGGGACAGCGAGATCGCGGCGGCACAAGGGCATTTTGTCCACGTCTATGTCGATCGCGTCACGCGTCGCCCGGTGCCCCTGCCTGAGCCGCTGCGCCGCGCGCTGAAGCCCCTGACGGTGCCCGGCGCGCAAGCGCAGGGCGTGGCGTGATGGAGGAAGGCAAGATGTCGCAGGACACGCTAGCTGGCAAGCAAGTGGCCGCCGAGGCTGCTTCGCAGCAGGCGGTCGACTGCGTCGACCGCGCTATCCTCACGCGCCGCTCGGTCCGGGCGTTCCTGGACACGCCGGTGCCGCGCGAAACGGTAGAAGAGATACTCGCCGTCGCCAGCCGCGCGCCGTCGGGCACCAACACGCAACCGTGGCATGTCTATGTGCTGGCGGGTGACGCCAAGGCCCGGCTGTGCGCCGACCTGCTGACCGCCTATGAAGACCCCGAGCGCGACAGCAAGTACCTGGAAGAGTACCCGTACTACCCGCGCTCATGGGTGAATCCCTACCTGGATCGGCGCCGCAAGGTGGGCTGGGATCTCTACGGCCTGCTTGAGATCAGCCGCGAGGACAAAGCGCGCATGCACGAACAGCACGCTCGCAACTTCCGCTTCTTCGATGCGCCGGTCGGCATGATCTTCACGATCGACCGCATCATGGAGCTGGGTAGCTGGCTCGACTACGGCATGTTCCTGCAGAGCATCATGGTTGCCGCCAGGGCGCGCGGACTCGACACCTGCCCGCAGGCCGCGTTCACGCAGTTCCACAAGATCATTGGCGATCACCTCCGCTTGCCCGGCGAGGAGATGGTGGTGTGCGGGATGTCCCTAGGCTATGCGGATCCGGAAGCGATAGAAAATCGCCTCAGCACGGAACGTGAACCGGTTAGTGGGTTTGCGCGTTTCCTCTCATAGTGAGATATGTATCAATGTGTAACGATACGCGCCGATATACAAAGGACGATTGCCGTAGGGGCGGTGAGACCGCCGCAGCGTAGTGACTTATTGGAGGTCTTCGATGATGCACGTGACGAATAGTCAACAATTTTCGCAATGTGGAAATGTTTGCAAATCGAACTTTAACTTGCTTCCGTAAGTCTTTAATCTTGCTAACAAATTCTTAATTTCCTAAACTAGCGCCATCCTGATGCGCTGAACGAATCATGTTCCGGTCTGATTCCATTTTTTCCAGATTCTTCGGCTCGACGCCTCTGCGCGCCGTGGCCGTTGCCGTGCTGACATCCGCGTCGATGCTTGCGGCCCCGTTGGCAGAGGCTGCCACAACGTCGACTTCCACTCAAAAGCCCGCGAAAAAGCAGGCAAGCTCGTCCAAAGCCGAGAAAAAGGCCAGTGCGGGCAGCAAGCGCACGACGGCCAGGGCCGAGACCACGTCTGCGCGTAAGGTGATTGTCCTGAAGAACGGCAGGCACCAGGTTGTGGCGTCGCATCGGGCCGCGCCCGTGCGGGCGGTGTTCACGCCAGCCAAGCCGTCGCTCGGAGAGGCCATGGGGCTGCGCGATACGGAAGATGCGCTGGCCCTGCGTTCGAGCGTTGCGCTCGTGATGGACCAGAACACCAATGAGGTGCTGTTCCAGAAGAATCCGAGCGCGGTGTTGCCCATCGCTTCGATCACCAAGCTGATGACGGCACTGGTGGTGACGGATGCGCGCTTGCCGATGGACGAGGTACTGACCATCACGGAAGAGGACAAGGACACCGAGAAGCACAGCAGCTCGCGCCTGCGCTTCGGCACCCAGCTCACGCGCCAGGAAATGCTGCTGTTGGCGCTGATGTCGTCCGAGAACCGCGCTGCTTCGGCGCTGGGCCGCAGCTATCCCGGTGGTCTGCCCGCGTTTGTCCAGGCCATGAACCACAAGGCCCGTGAACTGGGCATGAACGATAGCCACTTTGTGGACTCGAACGGCCTCTCGAGCAGCAATGTGTCGAGCGCCATGGACCTGGTTCGCATGGTCAATGCGGCCTACCGCAACCCGACCATCCGCGAATTCTCGACGCAGACCGAAACTGAAGTGAATGTAATGGGCCGTACGCAGCACTATGTCAGTACCAACCGCCTGGTGCGCGGTGGCAACTGGGATATTGGCCTGCAGAAGACCGGCTTCATTTCCGAAGCCGGCCAATGCCTGGTCATGCAGGCCAAGGTCAACGGCCGCAACGTGGTGATGGTGTTCCTGGATTCCGTTGGCAAGCTCTCGCGCTTTGCTGACGCCACGCGCGTCCGGGACTGGCTGGAGCATGCGTCGCCGTCGGCACCGCAACCGCACGCGTTCCCGTCCTCGCCGAACATGACGCAGACGCCTGGCGGCGCACGCGCGATTCTGGCTTCGCAGCAGGTACAGGGAACCTGATCCCGACTCTGCCCACAAAAAACGCGCCGACCGTGGCGCGTTTTTTATTGGGACTTCACCACTTCAGAGCAGCTTGCCCGGATTCATGATGCCGGCCGGATCGAAAGCCCGCTTGATCTCGCGCATCAGCCGCAGTTCCAGTGGGTCCTTGTACTGCAGGAACGCGTGACGCTTGAGCTGGCCGATGCCATGTTCCGCGCTGATGCTGCCGCCGTAGCGCATCACTTCATCGAGCACGGTGCCGGTCACGGCGTCTTCGTGCGTTGCCGCCCAGTCCTTCGGTGCTCCCGCCGGGCGCGACAGGTTGTAGTGCAGGTTGCCGTCACCGAAGTGCCCGAAGATGAACGGCCGGATCGCCGGATCCAGCGTGTGCAGGCGCGCCTGCATCGACACCATGAACGCCGGGATCTGTTCGATCGGCAGTGACACGTCGTGCTTCAGATGCGGTCCGTCCGCGCGCTGCGCTTCGGAGATTTCTTCACGCAACTTCCACAGCGCCTGCAGTTGCGCCAGCGAGGTGGACACCGCGGCGTCGTGGCACAGGCCGCGTTCGAGCGCCTCGCCGATGACGCGCTCCAGCAGCGCGTTGAGCGCATCTTCCTCGGCGGTGTCGGCCAGTTCCACCAGCACATAGGCGGGATAGCGCTGTGCAAAGGGCTCTTGTACGCCTTCGGCATGCGTAAGGACCAGGTCCAGGCACGCGCCCGTGAAGAATTCGAAAGCCTGCAGCCGTGCGCCGCATTGCTCGAACAGCAGCGCGTACAGCTCCAGTGCCTGTTGTGGCGATTCCACGGCCGCCAGCACGACACTGCGCGTATCGGTGCGCGGGAACAGGCGCAGTGCTGCGGCCGTGATGACGCCGAGCGTGCCTTCCGAGCCGATCAGCAACTGCTTGAGGTCGTAGCCGGTGTTGTCCTTGCGCAGCGTGCGCAGGCCGTGGAAGACCTCGCCGTTGGGCAGCACGGCCTCGACGCCAAGCACCAGTTCGCGCGCCATGCCATAACGCACGACGTTGACGCCGCCGGCATTGGTGGCCAGGTTGCCGCCGATCTGGCATGAGTCCTCCGCCGCCAGGCTCAGCGGCAGCAATCGGTTGGCGTCGGCGGCGGCGCGCCGCAGATTGCCGAGGATGCAGCCGGCTTCGGCCACCATGGTGTTGGCAATGGTGTCGAGCGAGCGGATCGCATGCATGCGGTCCAGGCTCAGCACCACGTTCAGCGGCTGGCCGTCGGGCGTGGCCGCGCCGCACAGCCCGGTGTTGCCGCCGCGCGGCACGACCGGGACCGCGGCCTGCTGGCATAGCGCGAGGCAGCGCGAGACCTCGTCGACCGTGCGCGGGCGGACCACAGCCTGGGCCTGGCCCCTGTAGATGCCGCGCCAGTCCGCCAGCCAAGGCGCAATGTCGTCGGGCTGCGTGAGCACGGTGTCGGGACCAAGGGCTTCGGTGAGACGCTGGGGCAGGTTGGCGGCTTGCATGGAGGGATCGATTTCAGCTTTCGGTTTTCAGGGCAGGAGATCGGTGACGCGTGCGCGCAGGGGCAAGCCCAGGCGCTGCGCCGCACATTGCAGGTGGTGGACGGTGGCCTGGCGCGCCGCTTCGGCGTTGCCTTCGCGGATCGCCTCGAAGATGGCTTCGTGTTCCCGGTGCACGGCCTCGGGCAGGTGTGCTTGCTGCAATGTGTTGGCGCGCGCGGTGGCAACAGCCTGGTGCAGTTGCAGGTTCATGTACTGCAGCAGTTGGCGGTAGTACGGGTTATGCGTGGCGCTGGCAATGCCGACGTGGAAGGCCGCATCGAGGTCGACCGCCGGCTGCGCATCATAGAGATGCGCCTTCAGTCGCTGCAGCACCTCGGCAAGGGTATCGATGTCGTCCGCGCTGCGCCGCATGGCGGCCAGTGCCGCTGCCGCGCTTTCCAGGTCAATGCGCAGGTCATACAGGTCGGCCAGCTCGGTCCGTCCCAGGTCGGGCTCGCGCGGCAACTGGAAGCCGGCCGCGCCGGTACGCGAACGCACGGTGCAGCCCACGCCCTGGCGGGTTTCCACGAACCCCTGGGAGCGCAGGTGCTCCGTCACTTCGCGGATCACGGCGGCGCTGACGCCGTACTGGTCGGCCAGTTGCTTGCCCGTCGGCAGGCGGCTGCCGACGGGGTGGACGCCGTTCTCGATGTCGGTACGGATCTGGCGCGTGACCTGTTCGGTCAGCGTGATGGCTCGGGTTCGCATAGCGGCCCGATTATAGGGTTTGCAGGTTATCTGAAAACTAGGCGTAAACCCTTAAAAGGTATGCTCGTGATTTGCTGAGCCGACGGCAGGGCAGTTACCCGTCGCCGCCGGCAAGCCGAAGCCGGATCAGGCGGCTTCGGACTCCATCACGTACCCCATGCCGCGCGAGATCTGCAGCGCGGTGTCCTTCAGGTTCTGCAGCCAGCTGTCCTGCAGGCGGTCGGCGGGCGCCGACAGCGACAGGCCAGCCACCAGGCGGCGCGAATCATCGTAGATGCCGGCCGCAATGCAGCGCACGCCCAGTTCCAGCTCTTCGTTGTCGCGTGCGTAGCCGTTGCTGCGTACCCAGCTGAGTTCGCGCTCGAGCTTGGTCAGGTCGGTGATCGAGGTGCGGGTATGCCCGGCCAGGCCGGTGCGCGTGGCATAGCTGCGCACGCGCGTGGACTCGTCCGCGGCCAGGAACAGCTTGCCGACCGAAGTCAGGTGCAGCGGCGCGCGTCCGCCAATGGCGCGGACCACCTGCATGCCGGAGCGCTCGCTGTAGGCGCGCTCGATATACACGATCTCATCGCCCTGGCGCACTGACAGGTTGACGGTCTGCCCGGTGACGCGGTGCAGCGCGCGCATCGGCGCGAGCGCCGCGTCGCGAACCGACAGGCGTGCCTTGACCAGGTTGCCAAGCTCCAGCAGGCGCATGCCGAGCCGGTAGCTGCCAGGGTCGGAGCGATCGACGAAGCGGCACGCAACCATGTCGTTGAGGATACGGTGCGCGGTGGACGGGTGCAGCCCGGTAGACATCGACAGCTCTTTCAGGCTGACCGGGTCGGCGTGCTGGGCCAGTGCGTCCAGCAGCGTCATCATGCGTTCAATGACCTGGATCGAGGTCTTTCCAGGCGACTTGTCTGCGTCTGACATATATGGAAATGTTGCCCTGCGGCAAATTAAGCGTTTGCCTGATTCTATCTCACATCGTGAAAATTTCAATAGGTGAAATGACATTCCAGTAAGAATCCTCTAGTCCAGGCGCCTCGACCGGGGGTATTGCGGCCTGAATCGTGCTCATGCGCGCCTGAATGGTTTGTGCGCCACCCGGCGGCGCAAACGCGCATAATTGCGGGGTTTCGGGGTCTGGAGAAAGAAAGCAAATGCGAGTTGGCCTGTTCGCCACCTGCCTGGTGGACCTCATGCGCCCGGAGATCGGCTTCTCCGTGCTGAAGCTGCTGGAAGCCGCCGGCTACGAGGTGATGGTGCCCGAAGCCCAGACCTGCTGCGGCCAGCCGACCTACAACTCGGGCGAGCGCACAGTGTCGCGCGACCTGGCGGAAAAATTCCTGCGCGAGTTCGAGATGTTCGACTACGTGGTGGTGCCGTCGGGGAGCTGCGGCGGCATGATTCGTCACCACTATGCGGACCTGCTGCGCGACGACCCCGAACTCAACGGCCGCTATGAACGCCTGCGCGAACGCGTGTTCGAGCTGACCGATTTCCTGGTGAACGTAGCGAAGATCGAGCAGCTCGATTCGAACTTTGCCGGCCATGTCACCTATCACGATTCCTGCTCGGGCCTGCGCGAACTGGGCGTCAAGGCGCAGCCGCGCGAACTGCTGGGCAAGCTGTCCGGCGTGCAGCTCACCGAGATGAAGGACTGCGAGGCCTGCTGCGGCTTTGGCGGCACCTTCTCGGTCAAGTATGGCAACATCTCGACGGCCATCGTCGACGAGAAGTGCGCCAATATCAAGGCCAGCGGCGCCGATGCGGTGGTGCTGGGCGACCTGGGCTGCATGCTCAATATCGAAGGCCGCCTGCGCCGCAGCGGCGATACGCAGACACGCGTGCTGCATATCGCGCAGGTACTGGCTGGCGACGCCTGAGCACCGGAGACGCGACGATGCAAGTCCACAGCATGGAATTCAAGGCGCGCGCCGGCCAGAAGCTGGCTGACCAGCGCCTGCAGCAGAACCTCAAGAAGCTCTCGACAAAGTTCGTCACTGCGCGCGCGGACGCCATCCGCGACATCGATTTCGATGCGACCCGTGCGGCGCTGAAAGAGCGCCGCAACCGCGCGCTGGAAAACCTCGATGTCTGGCTCGCCACGTTCGAGGAAAACGCCACGCGCCGCGGCGCCACGGTGCTGTTTGCCGAGACCACGGCCGATGCTGCACGCCTGGTCGCGGAGATCGCGCAGAAGCATGGCGTGAAGAAGGTCATCAAGAGCAAGTCGATGGTGACCGAAGAGATGCGGCTCAACCAGGTGCTTGGCGAGATGGGCGTGCAGAGCATCGAGACCGATCTCGGCGAGTACATCCTGCAGATCAACGACTCCGAGCCTCCGTCGCACATCATTGCGCCGGTCGTGCACAAGGACAAGGACGAGATCGCCGACCTGTTTGCGAAAGTCCATCAGAAGCCGCGCCTGACCGAGATCCCGGAAATGACGCGCGAAGCGCGCGAGGTGCTGCGGCCCGAGTTCCTGTCCGCCGACATGGGCGTGACCGGGGGCAATTTCATCATTGCCGAGACCGGTTCGGTGGCGGTGGTCACCAACGAGGGCAATGAAGGCATGTGCACGGTCATGCCGCGCGTGCACGTGGCCGTCACCGGCATCGAGAAGGTGCTGCCGACACTGGAAGACCTGGTGACCGTGATGCGGCTGCTGCCGCGTTCGGCGACGGGGCAGGCCATTTCCAACTATTTCTCGCTGCTGACCGGTCCGCGTGCCGAAGGCGAGCGCGATGGTCCCGAGCATATGTACTTCGTGCTGGTCGACGGCGGCCGCAGCGGGCTGATCGGCGGCGAGTTCCAGGAGATGCTGCGCTGTATCCGCTGCGGCGCCTGCATGAACCATTGCCCGGTCTACCAGAAGATCGGCGGCCATGCGTATGGCTGGGTCTATCCGGGGCCGATGGGCAGCGTGCTGACGCCCAGCTACGTGGGCCTGGCCAATGCCATTGACCTGCCGCAGGCGGCCACGTTGTGTGGCGAGTGCAACCGCGTGTGCCCGGCATCGATCCCCTTGTCGGACCTGCTGCGCAAGCTGCGCGAGAAGCAGTTGGAGCGCGGCCTGCGTCCGTGGCAGGAGCGCTTCGCGCTGCAGGCGTGGGGCTTCGTGGCCCGGCGCCCGGCACTCTATGCGCTGGCCAGCCGGTTCGGCGCGCGCGTGCTGGCGCGCATGGGCGGCAGCAACCGGCTGATCGCCAGCCTGCCCATGGCGGGCAAGGGCTGGACCCAGACGCGGGACATGCCGGCACCGTCGGGACGCACGTTCCGCGAGCTTTACAAGGAAAGGAGGGCACGCACATGAGCGCCGCCAATACGGAGACGCTGGCGCGCATGCGCTCGGCACTGGACCAGCACACTGGCGGCACGCTGCCGGCGGCTGAACTCGTAAAGGCGTGGCGCGCGGCAGCGCCCGCCCTGACCCTGCCGCCGGTGTTTGGCCAGGCGATGGAAGAACTGCTGCGCCGGCTGGAGATGTCGGCCGTGTTCGCGCAGGATAGCTGCTCGTTTTCGAGCACGGCCGTGACGGACCAGCTCGGGCGCTGGCTGGACAAGGCCGCTACGGTCTGACGGAAAGAAAAAGGGAGCCTGGGCTCCCTTTTCCATACCTGCGGCAGTCGGATTAGCCGAGCAGCGGATCAGCCCGGCAGCGGATCAGCCCAGCAGCAGAGCGTCGTCGTCGAGCTGCTCGTGACGGGTCTGCTCGAACATGCGCAGCAGGTCGGGCACATCCAGCCCCTTGCGCTTTTCACCGGACACATCCAGCACGACCTGGCCCTGGTGCAGCATCACCGTGCGCTGGCCGTAGTCCAGTGCCTGGCGCATGCTGTGCGTGACCATCATCGTCGTCAGCTTGCTTTCCTCGACGATGCGCGCGGTCAGTTCCAGCACGAACGCGGCGGTCTTCGGGTCCAGCGCGGCGGTGTGCTCGTCGAGCAGCAGGATGCGCGACGGCTGCAGCGAGGCCATCAGCAGGCTCACCGCCTGGCGCTGGCCGCCGGAGAGCAGGCCGATGCGGTCGGTCAGGCGGTTTTCCAGGCCCAGGTTCAGCAGGCGCAGCTTCTCGCGGAACAGCTCGCGCGAGCCGCGGTTCAGCGCCGCGCGGAAGCCGCGCTTTGCGCCGCGGGCCATCGCCAGCGCCATGTTCTCTTCGATCGTCAGCGCCTCGCAGGTGCCGGCCATCGGGTCCTGGAACACGCGTGCCACGAGGTGGGCGCGATCCCAGGCCTGCTTGCGCGTCACGTCGGTGTCATCGATGGTGATGCGTCCCGAATCGACCATCTGGTCGCCGCTGATGGCGTTCAGGAAGGTCGACTTGCCGGCGCCGTTGGAGCCGATCACGGCCACGAACTGGCCGCTTGGGATTTCCAGGCTCAGGCCGCGCAGCGCGCGGGTCTCGATCGGGGTGCCAGGGTTGAAGGTGAGCTTCAGGTCTTGTGCGCGCAGCATCTCAGGCACCTCCGTTCTTGCGGGCAAACAGCTTCTTGCGGGTGGCGGGCAGCACCAGGGCGATCGTCACCAGCGCGGCGGTCACCAGGTTCAGATCCTGCGCCTTGAGGCCGATGAAGTCGCTGTTCAGCGCCAGCGCAATGAAGAAACGGTACAGGATGGCGCCCAGCACCACGGCGAGCGTGGTCCAGACCAGGCGGCGTGCCGGCAGGATGCTCTCGCCGATGATCACGGCGGCCAGGCCGATCACGATGGTGCCGATGCCCATCGAGATATCGGAGCCGCCCTGCGTCTGCGCGAACAGCGCGCCAGCGAGTGCCACGAGCCCGTTGGACAGGGCCATGCCGGCCAGCGTGGCGCGACCCGTGGCGATGCCCTGCGCGCGCGCCATGCGCGGATTGGCGCCGGTAGCGCGCATGGCCAGGCCGAGCTGCGACGAGAAGAACCAGTCCAGGCCGACCTTGGCGATGACCACCACGATGAACAGCACCAGCGGGCGCAGCACGTAATCGGGCAGCCATTCGGGCTGCAGGATGGTGAAGAGCGTCGGTTCCGTGATCAGCGGCACATTCGGGCGGCCCATAATGCGCAGGTTGACCGAGTACAGCGCGATCATCATCAGGATACTGGCGAGCAGGTCCATGATCTTGAGCCGCACATTCAGCCAGCCGGTGATGAAGCCTGCCAGGGCGCCGGCCACGATGGCGATGGCGGTGGCGACAAACGGGTCCTGCCCGGCGGCGATCAGCGTCGCGGCCACGGCGCCGCCCAGCGGAAAGCTGCCGTCGACGGTCAGGTCTGGAAAATTGAGGATGCGGAAGGAAATCAGCACCCCGAGGGCAACCAGGCTGAAGATCAGGCCGATCTCCAGGGCACCCAGAAGGGAAAAGAGGGACATGGTGAATCCTGTTGACAGCTGGCGCGGCTCGCCCGGATAAGGTCGTTCCGCGCGCCGTCTCGTTCAGGGGGCGGGCCCGGGTAGGGCAGTCTGGACTTGTACTGTAGTGGACTAGCGGACGCGCGGCCGTCCGCGCGGCGCGGACGGCACAGGTCAGACGTTGTGCTTACTTGATGACGGTCTTGGCTTCCTTGACCAGGTCCGGCGACAGCGTCACGCCTTGCTTCTGCGCGGCGCCGGTGTTCACGAACAGTTCAAGGTTGCTGCTGGTTTCCGAGGCGATCGCGCCCGGCTTTTCGCCCTTCAGGATGCGCACCACGACCTTGCCGGTCTGGTGGCCCAGGTCCAGGTAGTTGATGCCCAGCGCGGCGATGGCGCCACGCTTGACGCTGTCGGTGTCGGCGGCGACCAGCGGAATCTTCGATTCATTGGCGACCTTGACCAGCGCTTCGTAGGCCGAAACCACGTTGTTGTCGGTATTGGTGTAGATCACGTCCACCTTGCCGATCAGGCTCTTGGCGGCGGCGCCGATGTCAACCGTGCGCGGGGCCGCGGCTTCCTTCAGGGTCAGGCCCTGCTTGGCCAGCAGTTCTTTCAGTTCCTTGACCACCACGACCGAGTTGGCTTCGCCCGGGTTGTAGACCATGCCGACGGTCTTGGCATTCGGCACCACGCGCTTGATCAGGGTGACCTGCTTGTCCAGCGGCAGCTTGTCCGACACGCCGGTCACGTTGGTGCCCGACGGCGACCAGCTCTTGACGAGCTGCGCGGCGACCGGATCGGTCACGCCCGAGTACACCACGGGCACGGTCTTGGTGGCAGCCACCACCGCCTGGGCCGACGGGGTCGCGATGGCAACGATCGCGTTCGGGTTGTCGCCGACGAACTTGCGGGCGATCTGGGCGGCCGTGCCGGTGTTGCCCTGGGCGCTCTGGTATTCCCACTTCAGGTTCTTGTCGGCGTCATAGCCGGCGGCCTTCAGCTCCTCGCGCACGCCGTCGCGGATGGCGTCCAGCGCGGGGTGGTCCACGATCGACAGGACCTTGACGGTCTGGGCGTGCACGGCGCCGCCGCACAGCAATGCCAGCGCCACTGCGCCGCCGAGAATGGACTTGGTTGCCTTGAGACCCTTCATTTTGATCTGCTCTCCTCCGAGTGACTCGGTTCTGGATGGTATGCCGCGCACAAGCTTGGTCTCGCTGCCGGCGCCGCCGCGATGGCGTGGACGGCACCTGCCCCTGGCGGGCGTGGCACTTCCGGCGGCTGATGGAAGTGCGCGCCTGGCCCGGAAGCAAGACAGCGATAAGCCTGCGAGGATACCACTTCTCGCGCACGAAATGCGAAGCCTCGGAGGGGATGCGGGGCATTCGATGCTGTCGAAGCCCCGTTATCCGCCATCCAGGCGCAGATTATTGCGCGGGATTGCAGATTTGCTTGTGGATTTCCCCGATTGCGGTAATCACGTCTTCATGCAATTGCGTTTGCCACGCATCGATGTTTTCCTGCAATTGCTCCAGCGACGTGGCGCCGATGATGGTGCTCGCGGCAAACCAGCGCGAATAGCACCAGGCCAGGGCCAGCGTCGCCGGCGACAGTCCGGCCGTGCGGGCCAGTTCGACATAGCGGGCCGACGCCGCCATCGTCTCCGGGCGCATGTAGCGCGGGCTCCAGTCGGCGCCGAAGCGCGTCAGCCGTCCGATCGCGGCGTCGTTGAAGACGGGCTTCGCCGGGTCGCCGCTCAGGTACTTGCCGGTGAGCTGGCCGAACGCGAGCGGGCTGTAGACCAGCAGGCTCACGTCGCTGCGGAAGCAGGCCTCGTCCAGGCCCTGCTCGAAGCTGCGGTTGACCAGGTTGTACGGGTTCTGGATGGTGGCGATGCGCGGCAACCCGTGCTGCTCGGCCAGCCTGACGAATTCCGCCACGCCCCACGGCGTTTCATTGGAGACGCCGACATAGCGGATCTTCCCCGCCTGCACCAGTTCGGCAAAGGTCTCGAGCTGCGCCTGGATCGAGGTGCAGGGCCGCTCCTGGGCCGGGTCGAAGCTGGTCTGGCCGAAGATCGGCGCGTTGCGCGCGGGCCAGTGGATCTGGTACAGGTCGATGTAGTCGGTCTGCAGCCGCTGCAGCGAGGCGTCCACCGCCGCGCGGATGCCCGCGGGCGTCAGGTCATCGCCATTGCGGATCCAGGGCATCCGGCCGGGGCCGGCCACCTTGGTGGCGAGCACCACGCGGTCGCGCGGCTGGTGCCGCAGCCAGCTGCCGATGATCTGCTCGGTCCGGCCGTAGGTTTCGGCGCACGGCCTGACCGGGTACATCTCGGCGGTATCGATGAAATTGATCCCGCGCGAGAAAGCGTAGTCGAGCTGGCCGTGGCCCTCGGCTTCGGTGTTCTGCTCGCCAAAGGTCATGGTACCCAGGCAGATGCGCGAGACCTGGAGGTCGCTGCGTCCGAGGCGGATGGTTTCCATATGGCTCTCCTGCTGTCTTGCCGGGGCTTTAGAACCCCTTCCTCATCCTGAAACGGGTTCTTAGGCGCGCAGCGCGGCGGCGCAATCGCGCACCAGCGTCGGGCCGCGGTAGATCAGGCCGCTGTAGACCTGCACGAGCTTCGCACCGGCGTCGATCTTGGCGCGCGCGTCGGCGCCGCTGAAAATGCCGCCCACGCCGATGATGGGCACCGCGTCGCCGACGACCTGGCGCAGCGCGCGCACCACGCGCGTCGATGGCTCGAACACCGGCCGGCCCGACAGGCCGCCGGCTTCTTCCGCGTGTGGCAGGCCTTTTACGGCATCGCGCGAGATCGTGGTGTTGGTGGCGATCACGCCGTCGATCCTGTGGCGCACCAGTGCGTCGCCGATATTGCGGATCTGGTCGGCATCGAGGTCCGGCGCAATCTTCAGCGCCACCGGCACGTAGCGCTTGTGCTGGTCGGCCAGGCGCTGCTGGGCTGCCTTGAGCGTCGACAGCAGGCTGTCGAGCTCGCTGGCGCCCTGGAGCTGGCGCAGGTTCTTGGTATTGGGCGACGAGATATTGACCGTTACGTAGCTCGCGTGCGGATAGACGCGTTCCAGGCAGTACAGGTAGTCGTCAGCGGCACGTTCGATCGGCGTGTCGGCGTTCTTGCCGATGTTCAGCCCCAGCACGCCGCCCTCGGCCTTCCAGCGCGATGCCGTGACGTTGGCGATGAAGGCATCGACACCGCCGTTGTTGAAGCCCATGCGGTTGATCAGCGCATCGGCCTGCGGCAGGCGGAACATGCGCGGGCGCGGGTTGCCGGCCTGCGCGCGCGGCGTGACCGTGCCCACCTCGATGAAGCCGAAGCCGAACGCCGCGAGCCCGTCGATATAGGCGCCATCCTTGTCCAGCCCGGCCGCGAGGCCTACCGGGTTGGGGAAGCGTACGCCCATCACCGTGCGCGGATCGTCGGCGACGCGGTTGCCGATGCAGCCGGCCAGGCCCATGCGCTTCGCGCGCAGCAGGTTGTTCAGGGTGAAGTGGTGGGCGTCCTCCGCGTCCATCGAGAACAGGGCGGGGCGGAGCAGGGGGTAGAGCGCGTTGAGCACGGGGAGAGGCGACCGGAGGTCCGGTGCAGAGTGAAAACCAAGCCGGCATTGTAGCGGCTGGGGCGCATGCCCGCGCGCCGTGCGGCCGTGCCTGCCCGCTCGCTGTTGTTCGCTGCTGCCCGCCGCCGCCCGCTATTCCTGCGCGGGGCCGGGGCCGTCTTCCGATGCGGCGGACGTGGCGCTGCGCGCGTCGTCCCCGAACGCCTGCCACTGGTTGCCGGTCAGCACCTGCAGCGGGCGGAAACGTGCCTTGTAGGCCATCTTCCGGCTTTCCGCGATCCAGTAGCCCAGGTACAGGTGCGGCAGGGCGAGCTCCCGAGTCTGGCGGATCTGCCAGAGGATGTTGTAGGTGCCGTAGCTGGCGTTGCGCTCGAGCGGGTCGTAGAAGGTGTAGACCGATGACAGCCCGTCATCGAGCACGTCGATCATGCTGACCATGCGCAGCTTGCCGGCCTCGGGCGAGCCCGGCGGTTCGCGGAACTCCACCAGGCGCGAGTTCACGCGGCTCTGCAGCAGGAACTGCTCGTACTGGTCGCGACTGTCCTGATCCATGCCGCCGCCGGCGTGGCGCATGGACTGGTACAGCAGGTATAGCGCGTAGTGCTCTTCGACGTACGTCAACGGTGCCACCAGCGCCTGCAGGTGCCCGTGGCGGCGCCAGGCCCGGCGTTGCGAGCGGTCCGGCTCGAACTGGTCCACCAGCACGCGGCACGGCGTGCAGGCGTGGCATTCATCGCAATACGGTCGGTAAGTGAAGATGCCGCTGCGGCGGAACCCGGCGCGCACCAGCCGCGAGTACACGTCCGCATTGATCAGGTGGGCCGGTGTCGCCACCTGCGAGCGGGCCATGCGGCCGTCGAGATAGCTGCAGGCATAGGGCGCCGTTGCATAGAACTGCAGCGCGGAAAGCGGGAGCTCCTTCAGCTTGCTCATGGCTCGGACCTGGGGCGGATGATGCAGCCAGCTTGTCAGACGGCCGGGGTGGCGGGCGTGGCGGTCCACCGCTCCAGCACCGATTTGTCGAACCACCACGGCGTGATCGCCGGTCGTGCCGAGGCAGTGCGCACATGTGCCAGGAACTCCGCGCGCGAGATCGGGCGCGCGCCAAGCGAGGCCAGGTGATCGGTTTCCTGCTGGCAGTCTATCATCGGCACGCCGTGATTGCCGAGGAACGCGCACAGCGCCGCCAGCGCGATCTTGGAGGCATCCGTGCGGTGCGCGAACATCGATTCGCCATAGAACATGCGGCCCAGCGCCACGCCATAGAGCCCGCCCGCGCGCTCGCCGCGGTACCAGGCTTCGACCGAGTGCGCCATGCCGCTGGCATGCAGCGCGCTGTAGGCCGCGATGATCTCCCCGGTGATCCAGGTGCCGTCCTGGCCTTCGCGCGGCGTCAGCGCGCAGGCACGCATGACTGCCAGGAAATCATCATCGACGCGGATTTCCCAGTCGGGGTCGCGCAGCACGCGGCGCAGCGTCTTGCGGAACGTGGTGGAGATCTTCAGTGCCTGAGGTGCCAGCACCATGCGCGGATCGGTACTCCACCAGAGCACCGGCTGGCCCACCGAGTACCACGGGAAGATGCCCTGGCGGTAAGCCAGCAGCAGCCTCTGGGGCGACAGGTCACGGCTGGCGGCGAGCAGGCCCGGCGCTTCGGTGGCTGGCCCCAGCGCGCGCTCCACCGGCGGAAACGGATCCTGTGGATCCAGCCAGGCAATCATGCTGGGGCTGCCGGGGGCAGAACGGTCAGGGAGTAACCGTGGCCCGGCTGGTCAGCGGGCGCATGGGCTTGTCGATATCCAGGCTGTGCAGCCGGAAACTGTTGTCCTGCAAGCGGCCGGCGGCGCGGTCGGCAAAGAAGCAGCGCAGTGTGTGGATGACCGTGGGGAAGGCGAGTTCATCCCACGGCACGTCGGCTTCTTCCACCAGCTTCACTTCCAGGCTTTCCTCGCCGGGGGCCACGTCCAGGTCGTCCAGCGTGGCCAGGTAGAAAAGATGCACCTGGTGCACGTGCGGCACGTTCAGGATCGAGAACAGCTCCCCCACTTGCACGCGGGCGCCGGCTTCTTCCAGCGTTTCGCGCGAGGCGGCCTGCGCCGTGGTCTCGCCGATCTCCATGAAACCGGCCGGCAATGTCCAGAAGCCGTAGCGCGGCTCGATCGCGCGCTTGCACAGCAGGACCTTGTCTTCCCAGACCGGGATAGTGCCGACCACGTTGCGCGGATTCACGTAGTGGATGGTGCCGCAGTTGTCACAAACACTGCGCGGGCGGTTGTCGCCGTCTGGTACGCGCAGCACGACCGCATGGCCACAGTTCGAGCAGAATTTCATGAGGGGCGTCCGGGAGGAATGGGGCAAAGTGTATCACCGCGCGGCCCGCATGCCTGAGCGCGCAGGGCGACAGTGCGTGCGCCGGACCCGGAAAGCAAAAAGCCCGCGGTTGCGGGCTTTGCGTTGAATTGCCAATCACGCGTTGGTAGCGTTGGCGAATCCGATTCGACGTAAGCGCATCGTTTCGATGCGTTGGTTGCGGGGGCAGGACTTGAACCTGCGACCTTCGGGTTATGAGCCCGACGAGCTGCCAACTGCTCCACCCCGCGTCCGTCGAAGAAAAGAGTATAGGGCATTGGACGCCGCATTGCAACATCTGCATGAAAAAATCGTGAAGCAGTATGCGATGCCGCCTGCCATAAGAATTAGACGGCAACGGCGCGGGCGAGGTTCAGCCTTCCGCCGGGCTTTCGTTTGTGCGTTGCCACAGCGATGCGGCGAACTCGAAGCTGTCGCGTTGCAGCAGGTCGTCACGTTGCCAGATCACGCGATCGCGGCGCACTGTCAGCATCCAGGTGGTGGTGGCCAGCGGCTGCGGCACCGCGAACGCGAGTGGGGTCAGCACGGCGCCGCACGGTCCATGCTGCGGGTCACGTACCGAGGTGTAGCGGATCAGGCCGATGCCGGCTTCGCGCGCAACGCGTCCGAAGGCCTGGCAGGTCTCGTGGCTGTCGGGGTCCATCCAATGCGCGCGGTCCTGGTCAAACGGCGCTGCGTCCAGCGCGATGCCGTCAGTGCGCACGCTGACTTCGAACAGCGTCTGGGCGCGCGCGTCGATGCGGGGCAGGGCAGGGCTGTCATTAAGGAAGCGCCAGCGCCAGTAGCCGAGTTCGGCGCAGGCGGTGCGGATTTCCTCGGCGCCATAGAACACGCCCGGATCCTGCCCCGCCCGGAAGCGCGAGCCCCACGGCGACGGCGGATAGCGGAACGGCGTGAACAGGAGATAGTGGAGATGGCGGGCTTCGGCCGGCACGGCGGGCTTGCCGGCGTCGAGCACGGCTTCCAGCACGGCCTGCTCGTCGAGGCTGTCGACCAGCGGCATGGTCGAGACCACGTGCTGGGCTTCCACCGCACGCCAGAGGCTGAGCGCGACCGGCCGGCGCTCAGACGCGACCGCGGGTGGCGTCCAGGTAGTGAACGACACGAACGAGACCTTCGGTGGTGCGGATCATTTCGAGGGGTTTGCCGCCAAGCGCGAGGTTCTCGTTGGTCAGCCATAGCCGGGCCTGGTCGCCGTGCCCGAGGATGGCATCGAGCGAGCGGAACAGCCGTACGAACAGCACACCGAATTCCCACTCCTTGCGATGCTTGTCCAGGATGTACAGGCCGGATGCCATGCGTGACACCGAAGCCGTGCTGATGCCGAGCACGCTGGCTACGATAGCCTGGCTGATGCCCAGGAAGCCGGCCGCGCGCATGACGGCCTTGGTCAGCGTAGTGCCAGGGTCGGGACCGCTGGCGGGTTCTGCTTCCGGAATTCGCCTGGATTGCATCGCCTCTGCTCCTGTTTCTTCAGAAACATTATAGGCGAGTCATTTCAGAAGGGAAGTGTCAGATGCAGGAAGCCGCCCGCAGCGCAGTGCGGGCGGCCGCAACGGCGATGCAGCAGCGGCTGCCTCAAGAAACAAAACTGAAGGCGGCTGCGTTCAGGCGGCCACCTCGACCGGATTGAGCTGGAAGCCCAGCGCGGCGGCGCGGCGTTTGAGGGCAGCGACGCTGCGCTGGCGTTGCTGTTCCTCGTAACGTTGCTGCCCCTGATCCACGAAAGCCTCGCCCCGGGTCAACATGAAGTAGACCATTCGCGCGAGCTTGTGCGCGGTGGCGGTATTGGCGCGGGGCTTGTCCATGCGGGCGCACAGGCGGCGGTAGAACGCGCCGAGCGCGGAGTCACTGTGCGACAGCGACATGGCTGCCATCTTCAACGCTTGGCGCGCCCGGTTGGCTGATCGTTTGGTGCCCGATGACAGTACCTTGCCACCGCTGATCTTGGTGCTCGGACACAGTCCCAGCCAGGAACAGAAGTGCTTGACGTTGGCGAAGCGGCCCAGATCGGGACCGATTTCCGACAGCAGCTTCATCACTACAGTCACCCCCAGCCCGTTGATACGCGTGAGGTCCACACCGGCCCAGTTCGCTAGCGCCTGGCGCACGTCGAACTCCATGCGCGCTTTGGCGCCGGCCTTGGGGGCCTTGCCCAGGTCGACGCGGCGCTCGTTGCGCTCGGCCAGCAGCTCGCGCAGCTTCGCCTCGCACGCGACGAGATGCCTGGCGATGTCATCGTACATGGCCAGCGCTTGGCCCAGGACGAACAGGTGCTCCTCGCGCCAGTTGCCCGTTAGCGCCTTGATGATCTCGTCGGCGCTGGCCTTGATGCGGCTGTGGCGGTGCCGGGCCAGTACTTTCGGGTCGCGCTCGCCGGCGACGATGGCGCGGATGATGGCTTGGCCGGTCTGTCCCATGACGTCGCTGAGTACCTCGGTGAGCTGGAGGTTCATCTGCACGAGTGCCTTTTGCATGCGTTGCACCCAACTGGCCTGCTCGGTGAGCAACACCTCGCGCTGACGGGCCACTGCCCTCACCACACAGACTTCGCCATCAGGACGCCAGGCCGCACGCAGCAGCCCCAAACTCATCAGTTTCTGCAGCCACTGGCAATCCTGCACGTCGCTCTTGCGCCCGGGCACGTACTTGAGCTGCCGCGCATCGACCAGCCAGACCTTCAATCCCCGCTGCTCCAGCACCTCATACACGGGGATCCAGTACACCCCGGTGGACTCCAGCGCCACCGTGTCGACCCCGTAGCCCAGCAGCCAGTCAGCCAGCGCGTGCAGGTCGTCGGTCATCGTGCCGACTTCGCGAACCGGCTCGCAGCCCGCCTGCTCGGCCAGATGCCGTGGCACTGCCACCCAGTGGCTCGACGCCCCAATATCGATCCCCGCCGCGTTCGGGAACACCTCGTCGTCTCGCTTGCGCATTGCCATGGCTTGCTCCACCATCGTTGATGAACGGCAGCGCCATGGGAAGCGTCGAATTCGACTCGATCTCTCAAACGGGATGCGGCTCACGCCGCTCACCACTGTCGCCGACGATTCCGGGACCATGCTTAGTAGCGGGCTCACACCGTGACGTCCGATAACGCCACGGGCTCGCACCAATGAAAGGTCGGTCATCGTGGCGCTGCCGTTCCCTTTATAGGGCAGAATCGTTTCTTCCCGAACGCCGGGCGCAGGCATGGGCTTGGGATGCTTAGTACGTCTCGCTCAGTACGTCTCGATATGCAGGCGGCCTTCGCTCCTCATGGTGGCCTCCAGTTGCGGCCAGGACTGGCTGGCCGCGGCGCAGACTTCGCCAAAGGCCGACAGCACGCCTTCCTCCATGCCCTTCAGGCCGCAGATGTAGACATGGCCATGCGGATCGGCCAGCAGGGCCGCCACCCCGGCGGACGCCTCGCGGATCGCGTCCTGCACATAGCGGCGCGGCACCTCGGCATCGCGCGAGAAGGCGAAGTGGATGTCGAGGAAGTCCCTGGGCAGCTTCAGCAGCGGGCCGAAGTAGGGCAGCTCGCGCGCGTTGCGGGCCCCGAAGAACAGCATGCGGCGTCCGCCGAAGTGCTCCATATTGCGCCGCATGCGCTCGGTCATGGCGCGCATGGGCGCTGAACCGGTGCCGGTGCAAACCATCATGATGCTGGCCTCGCGGTGGTTCGGCATCAGGAAGGTGGTGCCGAACGGCCCGACTACCTGCACGGTGTCGCCCTTGGCCAGGTCGCACAGGAAGTTCGACGCCACGCCGCGCACCGGATTGCCGTCGTGGTCCTCTTCGACGCGCTTCACCGTCAGCGCCAGGTTGTTGTAGCCCGGGCGCTCGCCGTCGCGCGGACTGGCAATCGAATACATGCGGATGTAGTGCGGCTTGCCGGCGGCATCGCTGCCCGGCGGCAGGATGCCGATGGCCTGCCCCTCCAGCACCGGGAAGAAGTGCGTGCCGAAATCCAGCACGATATGGTGGATATCGCTGGAGGCATCCTCCGCGGTCAGCCGGTAGTTGCCGGCGACCGTGGCCGTCACCGGCGCGCGCACACCGTGCAGGTTTGCGTATGGGTGGGCCGCCGACCATGGCGCACGCGATGACGTATGGAGGCTCGTTTCCACTGCCTGAACCGTCACGCCGCTTTCGTCGGCCGCGGCGGCGGTGTCGGCGCGCACGGCTTCATCGGTGCCGGCGGCGTCGAGATCGGCTGCCGGCAGTGGCACCTCGGCCGGCAACTCGTCCCACAGGAGCTGTTCCTCGATCGGGTAGGCCTGGCCCTTGAGCATGGTGCGCCAGTTGTCGATGGCGCCGGTGGGGCAAGGCGACAGGCAGGCGTTGCAGGCGTTGCAGACGTCGGCCTTAACCACATAGTTGCGCGAATCATGGGTGATGGCATCGATCGGGCATGTGTCCTCGCAGGTATTGCAGCGAATGCAGATTTCCGGATCGATCAGGTGTTGCTTGATGATTTCGGGGGCACCCATGGTATGTCTCCATGTGGGGCGGGGCCGTATGCGGCCCCGGGCTGACAGTCCTGTCTTTCTTGTAAAGTCGCTGGCCGTCGAGGCGGCCGGTCAGTTGAACCGCACGTACTCGAAATCCATCGGCTGGCGGTTGATGCCGACGGCCGGCGGCGCGATCCAGTTGGCATACTTGCCCGGCTCGGCCACGCGTCCCATCAGCGAGGCGACATAGGCGCGGTCGGCTTCCGTGGCCAGCCACCTGGGTGCGTTGGCCTGCCACTGCGCTTCGGACAACACTTCTCCGGTGGGCGACACGCGCACATTGGAAAGCGTGCCGATCTTGCGATTGAAGGCCTTGTGCGGCACCGTCAGCCGGAACGGGATGCCGTGCTTCTCGATCACCTTGTTCCAGCGCGCCACGCCGCCGATCGAATCGCGAATGTAGTCATCGCGCAGTACTTCATTGAGCGCGTTGAGCATCGGCACCTCGCGCTCGCCGAGCTGGCCGTCGCGCACTTCGAGCACGCGGTAGACGTCGCTCTTGAGCACGTGGTCGTCGGTGCGCTTGCCTTCCTCGAAGCGCCCCTTGAGCCCGGCGCTGTAGAACGTGGCGGCATTGGACGACTGGTCCGCGCCGAACAGGTCGATGGTGACGCTGTAGTGGAAGTTCAGGTAGCGCTGGATAGTCTCCAGGTCGATCACGCCTGCGGCGCGCACCTGTGCCGGATCCTGGATGTCGCGCTCGCGCATGACCTCGCAGGTGCGCTGGATCACGCGCGACACGCCGGATTCGCCGACGAACATATGGTGCGCTTCCTCGGTCAGCATGAAGCGCGTGGTGCGCGCGAGCGGATCGAAGCCCGACTCAGCCAGCGCGCACAGCTGGAACTTGCCGTCGCGGTCGGTGAAGTAGGTGAACATGTAGAACGACAGCCAGTCCGGCGTGCGTTCGTTGAACGCGCCCAGTATGCGCGGATTGTCCTGGTCGCCGGAGCGGCGGTCCAGCAGGGCCTCGGCTTCCTCGCGTCCGTCGCGGCCGAAATAGCGGTGCAGCAGGTACACCATGGCCCACAGGTGGCGGCCTTCCTCGACGTTGACCTGGAACAGGTTGCGCAGGTCGTACAGCGACGGGCAGGTCAGGCCCAGGTGACGCTGTTGCTCGACCGAGGCCGGTTCGGTATCGCCCTGCGTGACGATGATGCGGCGCAGGTTGGCGCGATGCTCGCCGGGCACGTCCTGCCATGCGGCTTCCCCCTTGTGCTCGCCGAAATGAATCTGGCGCGCCGGGTCGGCCGGCTGCAGGAAGATGCCCCAGCGGTAGTCCGGCATCTTCACGTAGTCGAAATGCGCCCAGCCCGACGGGTCGACCGACACGGCGGTGCGCAGGTACACGTCGAAATCATGCGAGCCCTCCGGCCCCATGTCGCGCCACCAGTCCAGGAACGCCGGCTGCCAGTGCTCCAGTGCGCGCTGCAGCGCGCGATCGTCCGCCAGGTTGACGTTGTTGGGGATCTTCTGGCTGTAGTCGATGCTCACGGGGTGTCTCCTGTATCAGTAGTATGCGTGTCCCGATCTTCGTGAGACTGGTTCAGGGCCAAGCGAAGCGGCTCTGGCCAGGTGCGCGGCCGCAGACAGTACAAGTCGTACGGCAAGGCCGCGCAACGGCGCCAGAATCGCCCTGAACCCGTCTCACACGCGGTTCCAGTCGAAGCGGGCCTTGTTTCCGGTACCGAACACCTTGAGCGCGCCGTTTTCGCCCACCGCGTTGGGGCGGTTGAAGATCCAGTTCTGCCACGCCGTCAGGCGGCCGAAGATGCGGGTTTCCATGGTTTCACCGGGGCCGAAGCGAAGGTTGGCTTCGAGGCCGGTGAGCGCATCGGGCGACAGGCTGGCGCGCTCTTCGACCGCGATGCGGATTTCGTCCTCCCAGTCCATGTCGTCGGGTGCGGCCGTGATCAGGCCGAGCGAATCCGCGCTGAGCGCGTCGAGCGGCGCGCCGATGTGCTCGCGTGCTGCGCCGATGGCAGCTTCGTCCCGATAGAAACGCGCGGCCAGGCGGGGCAGGCCGTTGGGCATCGGGTAGCGGCCAAAGTTGGCTTCGCTGAGGAATACGCGCGGCGCATCATCGGGTGCATCGGGCAGGTGCAGCATGTAGCTGCGGTCAGCCGCCAGCGCCAGTTCGAGCAGCGTGCCGGCGAAGCAGGAATCCTGCTCGATCAGTGCGAACAGGCTGCGCGAAGACACGTCCAGCCGCGCCAGCGTACGGCGCAGCATGCCGATGGTCTCGCGCACGAACCAGTGGCTGGCGTGTGCTTCCATCAGTGCATCGGCGGCCAGCACGGCGGCGGCGTCGCCGTCGGTCTTCATGACCCACATGCCGATATCGAGGTGGTTGGTCCGCAGCGTCAGGATGGCGTCATCGAGTTCGCGCGCCATCTTGAGCGGCCACCACTGCATGCCCGCGGACACGACGCCCGCCAGGTCCGTCGGCTGGTGGCGGTCCGGCCCGAATACCGTGATGGTGGCCTTGCGCGCGGCGCGGTCGAAGTGGACCCGCACGGTGTCGTAGCGATAGCCGTCCTCTTCGACCGTGCGCGACAGCGGTGTGAGTTCCACGCCATGGTGGCCCTGCGGGCGGTCACTGGTGGCGGCCAGCGCGGCGGCGCGGTGGGCGACATATTCGGCAAAGCGGGCGGGTTTGACCACGTCATCCACCAGCTTCCAGTCCTTGGCGCGCTGCCCGCGCACACCTTCGGTGGTGGTGCAGAAAATGTCCGCATGGTCGCGCCGCACGTGGCGCTTGTCGGTCACCCGCGTCAGCCCGCCCGTGCCGGGCAGGACGCCCAGCAGCGGCACTTCCGGCAGGCTGACCGCGGAGGAGCGATCGTCGACCAGCACGATCTCGTCGCACGCCAGCGCCAACTCATAGCCGCCGCCCGCCGTGGTGCCGTTGCAGGCGGCAATGAACTTGAGCCCCGAATGGCGGCTGGCGTCTTCGATGCCGTTGCGCGTCTCGTTGGTGAACTTGCAGAAATTCACCTTCCACGCGTGCGACGACTGGCCCAGCATGAAGATGTTGGCGCCCGAGCAGAAGATGCGGTCGCGTGCGCTGGTCATCACCACCGTACGGACTTCCGGGTGCTCGAAGCGGATGCGCTGCAGGGCGTCGTGCAGTTCGATGTCGACGCCCAGGTCATAGGAGTTCAGCTTCAGCGTATAGCCCGGCCGCAGCCCGCCTTCCTCGTCGACGTCCATCGCCAGTGTGGCGACCGGGCCGTCAAACGTGAGCTTCCAGTGACGATACTGATCGGGATGGCGTTCGAATGTGACGGGTTGGTCGGTGGCTTGGCTGGGGGCGGTGGCCGGCGCGGACATGGCTGTCTCCTTGATGCACTATAGTGCCTTGCGGCTTCTTATGCAATATAGTGCATGGTGTCGGACGACGCAATACCTTTCTGTGCCTCCGTGGAGGACAGCCGCGCCCCTCAGGCGGTGACGCTGGAAAGCTGGGCGCGCAGGGCCTGCAGCGAGGTGTGCGCGTCCTGGCCGCTGGTGTCGAGCGCGATGTCGGCGCGGGCGTAGAGCGGCGTGCGCGCCTGCAGGATGCGGCGCAGGTCTGTCATGGCTTCACGGTTGCCCTGCATGGGGCGCATGTCGCCCTGTGCCACCACGCGGGCCATGTGCTCTTCCGGCGAGGTCTTGACCCATACCGTATAGCAGCGCGACAGCAGCAGGTTGAAGGTGGCGGGCTCGGAGACAAGGCTGCCCGGGGTGGCCAGCACCATGCTGTCGTGCTCGCGCAGCGCGCGTTCGAGCGCGCGCATCTCATAGCGGCGGTACGCGGCCTGGCCGTATAGCGAATGGATCTCCGTCAGGCTGGCGCCGGCTTCCTGCTCGATCACATTGTTGAGCTCGACGAAGGGCATGTCCTCGGCAGCCGCCAGCGCGCGGCCGAGCGTGGATTTTCCCGCGCCGCGCAGGCCGATCAGGGCGATCCGGCGGTGGCGCGCATCACGCGATTCGGCGGGCGCCAGCGCATGGCGGCAGGCTTCGCGCACGCGCGCCAGATCGCCCGCGGGCAGCTGCGCCAGCCACTGCACAAGCTGCGCGAACTCGGTGGCCTGCTGGCCGTTGAGCCCGTCCACCTCCGCCAGCACGACCGGCAGGGGGACGTCGAGCGCCCGCGCGACCTGCCTCAGCAGCAGCACCGACGCATTGCCCGTGCCGGTCTCCAGGTTGGCCAGATAGCGTTCCGAGACTTCCGCGCCGCGCGCCAGGTCCTTGCGCGACATGCCGCGCGCGGCACGCAGCGAGCGGATGCGTTCGCCCAGTTGCGTGAGATAGGGATCGCGTTCGCCATGGGTGCCGCTGGCGGAGGCATCGGGCGAAGGCAGCGGTTCGGGGTCTTGGCGCATGGCGGGCAGGGTATCAGGCGGTTTGGCCGGGGGGGGGGGCGGTATCCGGCCGGAAAAAAGAGGCGAATTATAAGGGAGTCCTTGGGTCGGCCGGTGTTGCGGTGTCATATAGTGCATCTACTTACTTGCATGATAGGCGATATGAAATAAAATGCATCGACAAGCCGATGCGATCGCCTCAGCGCACCGGCAATCCAAGAGCGACCGGCCTGACGCCGCCACGCCTCCGGTTCTCGCGCCGGTGGCGGGTGACACCAAGGAGTGGAGACATGACGCCCCCCAATACCGCTGCCGGTTCGCCGGCGGGTGTATCGCTTTCGCCCGGAACTGCCGAATCCGACATCGCCGCGTTGCCTGCCCGGTATAACGCGGCCGCCGATCTGCTCGGCCGCAACCTGGCCGCCGGCCGTGGCGACAAGATTGCCTATGTCGACGATGCCGGCGCGCTGACCTTCTCCGAACTGGATGCGCGCAGCCGCCGCTTTGCCGCCGCACTGCATGACGCCGGCTTCCGGCGTGAAGAGCGGCTGCTGCTGTGCGCGCTCGATACCATCGATTTTCCGACGGTCTTTCTCGGCTGCCTGCTCGCCGGCGTGGTGCCGGTCGCGGTGAATACGCTGCTGACGGTGGAGGACTACGCCTATATGCTCGACCACTGCGGCGCGCGCGCGGTGGTGGTGTCCGAGGCATTGCTGCCGGCCATGAAGGCCGCGATCGCGAAGAGCGGCCTGTCCCCGCTGGTGATCCAGGCGGGACCCCATCAGGACGCGGCGCCCAGCTGCAGCGTGGAGGCGGTCGTGGCGCGCACGCGCTCGGCGACGCCGGCGGTCAGTACCGGGCCGGATGACATGGCGTTCTGGCTCTATTCGTCCGGCTCGACCGGCCGGCCCAAGGGCACGGTGCATACGCATGCCAACCTGTTCCATACCGCCGACCTGTACGCGCGCCGCGTGCTGGGCATGCGTGAAGACGACGTGGTGTTCTCGGCGGCGAAGCTCTTCTTTGCCTATGGTCTTGGCAACGCACTGACGTTTCCGCTGTCGGTCGGCGCCACCACGGTGCTGATGGCGGAACGGCCGGCGCCGGCCGCCGTGTTCCGGCGCCTCCGCGAGCACCGGCCCACGGTGTTCTGCGGCGTTCCGACGCTGTTTGCCGGCATGCTCGCCGCGCCGGACCTGCCGCCGCGCGGCGACGTGGCCTTGCGCGTCTGTACCTCCGCTGGCGAGGCCTTGCCGCGGGACATTGGCGAGCGCTTCCTTGCCCACTTCGGCTGCGACATCCTGGATGGCATCGGCTCCACCGAAATGCTCCACATCTTCCTGTCGAACCGGCCGGGAGACGTCCGCTACGGCACTACCGGCAAGCCGGTGCCCGGCTACGAACTCAAGCTGCTGGACGAACTGGGCGAACCCAGCCCGCCCGGCGAGATCGGCGACCTGTATATCAAGGGTCCGTCCGCGGCGCTGATGTACTGGTGCAGCCGCGACAAGAGCCGCGACACGTTTGTGGGCGCGTGGACGCGCAGCGGCGACAAGTATCTGAAGGACGCGGACGGCTACTACATCTATGCCGGGCGTAGCGACGACATGCTCAAGGTTGGCGGCATCTATGTCTCGCCATTCGAGGTCGAGGCTGCGCTCGCCCAGCATCCGGCAATTCTGGAAGCAGCCGTGATCGGCGTGGCCGATGCCGATGACCTGGTCAAGCCGAAGGCCTTCGTCGTGATGCGGCCGGGGCAGCAATGGCACCCGGGCATGGCCGCCGAGTTGCAGGCCTTCGTCAAGTCGCGGCTGGCGCCATACAAGTATCCGCGGCAGATCGAGTGCGTGGAGGAGCTGCCAAAGACCGCCACGGGCAAGATCCAGCGCTTCCGCCTGCGCCAGCGCGAGGAGGCCGCGCGGCAGGCGGGTCCGGGTAACGCAACGGTTGCCACCAATGCCTGACGACGGGGCCAGCGTGCCCAGCGATTGGGCAGACATTGCGTTTGATGGCCGGAGCATCCGCATCGAGCACCAGTGGCTGCGCCCGGAGCGCGCGCAGCGACCGCTGGTGGTGTTCCTGCATGAGGGGCTGGGCTCGGTCAGCATGTGGCGCGATTTTCCGCAGCGCTTCTGCGAGGCCGGCGACTTCCGTGGACTGGTGTTCTCGCGCTATGGCTACGGGCGCTCCACGCCGCGGCCGCACGACGAGAAGTGGGGCGTCGACTTCATGCACCGGCAGGCGCGCGAGGCGTTGCCGGCGCTGTTCGATGCGCTGGATATCGGTCTGGGCCGCAGCCGAGGCAAGCCATGGCTGTTCGGTCACAGCGACGGCGGCTCGATCGCGCTGATCCACGCCGCGAGCTTTCCCGATGCCGTGGATGGCATCACCGTGCTGGCCCCGCATATCCTGGTCGAAGACGTATCCGTGCGCAGCATCGAAGCCGCGCGCCAGGCCTATCTTGAGACCGACCTGCGCAGCCGCCTCGCGCGCTACCACGACGATGTGGATTCGGCCTTCTGGGGCTGGAACGACATCTGGCTCGACCCGGCGTTCCGCCAGTGGAATCTGCATGCGCTGCTGCCGCAGCTGCGCTGCCCGGTGCTGGCGGTTCAGGGCGAGGACGACGAGTACGGCACCATGGCCCAGATCGAGGGTATCCATCGATATGCCGCACAAACCGCCTTGCTTAAACTCGCGCGGTGCGGTCATTCGCCACATCGCGACCAGCCGGCATCGTTGACGCAGGATGCGGTACGGTTTATAACCGCACATACTTCATACCTAAAATAATTCGTCGCCCGCCCCCGCGTTTGCATCCTGGCATGCATCCGGACACACATCCGACCCTGGGGGCAGGGACCGATCACGGTTCCACGAACCGCCGGCTTGACCACCAGGAGACATCATGCACCGCTTCACATCGCGCAGGCTCGCGCCTGCCTGCCTTGCCGTCGCTGCAATGCTTGCCGCCACCGGGGCCGTCCATGCGCAGAGCGCGCAGGGCGGGAAGATCAAGGTGGGGTTCATGCTGCCTTACACGGGCACGTACGCGGCACTGGGCACGGCCATCGAAAACGGCTTCCGCATGTACGTGCAGCAGCAGGGCGGCAAGCTCGGCGGCCGGGACATCGAGTACTTCAAGGTCGATGACGAATCCGATCCCGCCAAGGCGCCCGAGAATGCCACCAAGCTGATCAAGCGCGACCAGGTCGACGTGGTGGTGGGCACCGTGCATTCGGGCGTGCAGATGGGTATCGTCAAGGTGGCCAAGGAAAACAACACGCTGCTGATCATCCCGAACGCCGGCGTGGATGAAGCGACGGGTCCGCTGTGCGGCCCCAACATCTTCCGCTCGTCGTTCTCCAACTGGCAGCCCGGCTACGCCATGGGCCATGTGCTGGCCGAGCGCGGCATGAAGAAGGTGGTCACGCTGACCTGGAAGTACGCGGCCGGCGAGCAATCCGTGAAGGGCTTCAAGGAAGCCTTCGAAGCCAAGGGCGGCAAGGTGGTGAAGGAACTGAGCCTGCCGTTCCCCAACGTGGAATTCCAGGCGCTGATCACCGAAGTGGCCGCGCTCAAGCCGGACGCGGTCTTTGTCTTCTTCGCGGGCGGCGGTGCCGTCAAGTTCGTCAAGGACTGGGCCGCGGCCGGGCTCAAGGACAAGATTCCGCTGTATGGCTCGGGCTTCCTGACCGATGGCACGCTGGAAGCGCAGGGCAACGCCGCGCAGGGCCTCGAAACGACGCTGCACTATGCCGATGGCCTGAGCAACGCCCGCGACAAGAGTTTCCGCCTGGACTACGCCAAGACCTACAAGCTGCAGCCGGACGTGTACGCCGTGCAGGGCTACGACGCCGCGCAGCTGCTGGCCGCCGGTGCCAACGCGGTCAAGGGCGACATGTCGCGCAAGGCCGATATCTACAAGGCCATGGAAGCGGCCAGGGTGGACAGCCCGCGCGGTGCCTTCACGCTGTCCAAGGCGCACAACCCGGTGCAGGACTTCTACCTGCGCAAGGTGGACGGCCGCGAGAACAAGGTGAGCACCGTGGCAGTGAAGTCGCTGGCCGATCCGGCGCGCGGCTGCCGTCTCTGATTCCCACCTTTCGACCGGCATGATGCTTCGGTGCCGCGGCCTGCCGCGCGCCGGGCATCTTCCCCACGCAGCATGGACATCGTCTCTTTCCTGATCCAGTGCCTGAACAGCGTGCAGTACGGGCTGCTGCTGTTCCTGGTGGCAAGCGGCCTGACGCTGATCTTCGGCATCATGGGCGTCATCAACCTGGCACACGGCAGTTTCTACATGCTCGGTGCCTACCTGGCGTTCGCGCTGGCCAGCCTCACGGGCAACCTGCTGATCGCCGTGCCGCTCGGCATCGTGCTGGCCGTCGCGTTCGGCTACATGCTCGAATGGGTATTCTTCAGCTTCCTGTATGAGCGCGACCACCTGCAGCAGGTGCTGATGACCTATGGCCTGATCCTGGTGTTCGAGGAACTGCGCAGCATCCTCGTCGGCGACGACGTGCACGGCGTGCCCATACCGGCGATACTCGACGGTGCGCTGCCAATCGGCAACGACATGACGTATCCGGTCTACCGCCTGTGCATCTCGGCGGTCTGCCTGCTCGTGGCCGCGGCCATGTACTTCGTGATCCGGCGCACGCGCCTGGGCATGATGATCCGCGCCGGCGCCACCAACCGTGAAATGGTGCAGTCGCTGGGCATCAACGTGACCGTGCTGTACCGCGTGGTGTTCGCGCTTGGCGTGGCGCTGGCGGTGCTGGCGGGCATGATTGCCGCGCCGGTGTCGTCCGTGTACCCGGGCATGGGCGCGCAGGTGCTGATCGTATGCTTCGTGGTGGTGGTGATCGGCGGCATCGGCTCGGTGAAGGGCGCGCTGGTGGCCTCGCTGCTGCTGGGCTTCGTCGATACCTTCGGCAAGGTGTTCTGGCAGGATGCGTCGGGCGTACTGATCTACCTCCTGATGGCGGTGATCCTGTTGTGGAAGCCGCAAGGCCTGTTCAAGGCGGGTTGATATGGATACCAAGCTTTCCCCGGCGCCTTCGCATGGCAGTGCGCGCGTCGCCTTCGCATGGCTGGTGGCCTTCGCGGTGCTGGCCAGCCTGCCGCTGCTGCTGACCGCCGACAGCCACAAGTTCTATATCGAGCTGCTCAGCAAGGTCATGATCATGGCCATCTTCGCGCTCTCGCTGCAGCTCCTGATCGGCTATACCGGCCTGGTGAGCCTGGGCCACGCCGCCTACTTCGCGGCGGCGGCTTACGCCACGGCCATGCTGGCGCCGGAATCCGGGCCCGGCAACGGCTGGCTGCTGCTGGCCGGCGCTCTGGGCGCGGCGGCGGCGCTGGCCATGCTGGTCGGCATGCTGGTGCTGCGCACGCGCGGGGTGTACTTCATCATGGTGACGCTGGCGTTCGCGCAGATGGTGTATTTCGTCTTCCACGACACCAAGATCGCCGGCGGCAGCGACGGCACGTACATCTACTTCCGCCCGGAATTCCCGGTGCCCGGGTTGCGGCAACTGACCGTCAATGATCCCAGTCATTTCTACTGGATGGTCTGGGCCGCAATGGGTGTGACCGTGGTCGTGCTGGCGCTGCTGCTGCGTTCGCGCTTCGGCCACGCGCTGGTGGGCATCCGCCATAACGAGCAGCGCATGCGCGCGGCTGGCTATGCCACGTACCGCTACCAGCTCGGCGCCTTCGTCGCGGGCGGCATGCTGGCGGGGCTGGCGGGCTTCCTGTATGCGGTCCAGTTCGGCTTCGTCAACCCGGAAATCGCTTCGTGGCACCAGTCGGGCAACGCCATGCTGATGGTCATCCTGGGCGGCGTGGGCAGCCTGGCCGGCGCGGTGCTTGGGGCCTTCTCCTTCGTGCTGGTGGCCGAGTGGTTCAGCACGATGACCAAGCACTGGCAGTTGCTGATGGGCGGTTTCATCATCGTCGCGGTGGCGCTGCTGCCGCGCGGGCTGGTGAGCCTGCCGTCGGTGTTGCGCCCGAAGCCGCGCGCCCCCGGCGCGCGCAATGGCGGCGCCGCAGGCGATGACGACGACACGGCGCAGGTGGCGGGCGGCGAGCGCCGCAGCCACCGCAACACGGAGGCCGCATGAGCACACCGGTACTGCAGGCCACGGGCCTGACGCGCCGTTTTGGCGGCCTGACCGCCGTGGCGGGGGTGGACCTGTCGCTGGCGCTGCACGAGATCCATGCGGTGATCGGCACGAATGGCGCGGGCAAATCCACACTGATCAACATGCTGTCGGGCGAACTGCCGCCTTCGGAAGGCCAGCTTTACCTGCAGGGCCGGGATGTGACCGGCTGGTCCCAGCCGCGGCTGGCCCGGCATGGCATTGGCCGCAGCTACCAGCGCAACAACATCTTCCTGCCGCTGACCGTGCGCGAGAACTGCCGGCTGGCGGCGCAGTCGCGTGCTCAGCGCGCCTGGCGGCTCTGGGAAGACGCGGGCAAATGCCGCATGAGCGGGGCGCTCGCCGACGAGGCCATGGAGCGCGCCGGGCTGGCCGCGCATGCCGGGCGGATCGCCAGCGAACTCGCGCACGGCCAGAAGCGCCAGCTCGAAGTGGCCATGTGCCTGGCCACGCAGCCCGTGGCCCTCCTGCTGGACGAGCCGCTGGCGGGCATGGGCGCGGAGGAGTCGTCGCGCATGCTGGCGCTGTTGCGCGGCCTGCGCGAAGGTCACGCGATCCTGCTGGTGGAACACGATATGGACGCGGTGTTCTCGGTGGCCGACCGCATCACCGTGATGGTCAACGGCACGGTCATTGCCAGCGGTACACCCGATGCCATCCGCGCCAACCGGGAAGTCCAGCTCGCCTACCTGGGCGAGGCGGAAGACAGCGGGGTGCCGGCATGACCGCCGCCATGATCGAAGCCAGCGGCATCAACGCCTGGTACGGCTCCAGCCATGTCCTGCGCGACGTGGACTTCTGCGTCGGCACGGGCGAGACGGTCGGCCTGCTCGGCCGCAATGGCATGGGCAAGAGTACGCTGCTGCGAACGCTGCTGGGCCATGTGCGCCAGCGCACCGGCAACATTCGCGTGGCCGGGCGCGATGTTTCGCGCGCGCAGCCCTACGAGGTGGCGCGCCTGGGGGTAGCCTACGTGCCCGAAGGACGGGGTGTCTTCCCGAACCTGTCGGTGCGCGAGAACCTGGTCATGGCGGCGCGCAAGGGGTGCAACGGCCGCCACGACTGGGACGAGGCGCGCGTGCTCGACCTGTTTCCGCGGCTCAAGGAGCGTCTGGATCATGGCGGACAGCAACTGTCCGGCGGCGAGCAGCAGATGCTGTCGATCGGCCGCGCGCTGATGACCAACCCCGACTGCCTGGTGCTGGACGAAGCCACCGAAGGCCTGGCGCCGCGCATCGTGCGCGAGATCTGGCACGTCATCGCGACCGTGCGGGCCACCGGCATCGCCTCCGTCGTCGTGGACCGCAACTTCCGCTCCGTGCTGGCCAATGCGGACCGCGTGGTGGTGCTGGAGAAGGGGCGTGTGGTCCTGACCGGACCCGCCACGGACCTGCTTGCCAAGCCGGAAGCACTGGATCGCTACCTTGGGGTATGAGCGGCAGATGCGAAAATGCGCCTTATAAGCTACATTTTGTGGCGACGTCGCAACGTCGCGCGGCCGGTGACAAGGTTTCCTCGATTTGCCGGCAGGACTTGACCATCCGCCACTTCCCTCCCATGCTTGATGCGTTCCACCCGCGGTTTGGGGCGATCGTCAGTGGCCGGCGGACCGCAGTTCATCTAGAATTGCGGCCGCTTGTGCAATGCAATAGAACAACAGAACAGTAGGGAGGCGGCCCATCGACGGCCGCTGTGTCTGGCCGAGTTCCGGGTAATCCTGACCACTGCCCGCGAACCGGTCGTTCAGACCAGAATTCATGACCACCCAAACCGCAACCACCAGCCACTACTTTGTCGAGAACCCGAGCACGCGCGCGCTCGTGATCGGCGCCATCGGTGTCGTGTTCGGCGACATCGGCACCAGCCCGCTGTATTCGCTCAAGGAGTGCTTCAGCAAGGAGCACGGCATCCCGTTCAGCCCCGAAGCCGTGCTGGGCATCATTTCGCTGCTGTTCTGGGCCATGATCATCGTGGTCTCGATCAAGTACGTGGTGTTCGTGATGCGTGCCGACAACAACGGCGAAGGCGGGGTGCTGGCGCTGATGGCGCTGGTGCTGCGCACGGCGGCGCCACGCTCGCGCTGGGCCAAGGTGCTGATGATGCTGGGCATCTTCGGCGCGTGCATGTTCTATGGCGACGCGGTGATCACGCCGGCCATTTCGGTGCTGTCGGCGGTGGAGGGGCTGGAAATCGCCACGCCACAGCTCTCGCGCTTCGTGATACCGATCACGCTGGTCATCCTGGTGGCGCTGTTCCTGATCCAGCGCAATGGCACCTCGGCGGTGGGCAAGCTGTTCGGCCCGATCATGGTGGTCTGGTTCGTGACGCTGGGCCTGCTCGGGGTGTACAACCTGGTGCAGGCGCCGGAGATCCTCAAGGCCGTCAACCCGTACTACGGGATCTCGTTCCTGATCGAGCATGCGCTGCTGGCCTTTATCGTGCTGGGCTCCGTGTTCCTGGTGCTGACGGGAGCCGAGGCGCTGTATATCGACATGGGCCACTTCGGCGCGCGCCCGATCCGCTATGGCTGGTTCGTGCTCGTCATGCCCTGCCTGATGCTGAACTATTTCGGCCAGGGCGCCATGCTGCTGACCAACCCGGCCGGTGCCGAGAACCCGTTCTACCTGATGGTGCCGCAGCCGCTGCTGATCCCGATGGTGCTGCTGGCGACCTGCGCCACCGTGATTGCGTCGCAGGCCGTGATCTCGGGCGCGTTCTCGCTGACCAGCCAGGCCATCCAGCTCGGCTTCGTGCCGCGCATGCGCGTGCGCTACACGTCGGCGGCCGAGATCGGGCAGATCTACCTGCCGGTCATCAACTGGATCTTGCTGGTCCTGGTCGTGGCCGTGGTGATCTCCTTCAAGAAGTCGGAGAACCTGGCGGCGGCCTATGGCATTGCGGTGACCACTACCATGGTGATCACCACCTTCCTCGCGGCCGTGGTGATGCGTAACGTCTGGAAATGGAACCCGGCGCTCGTGACGCTGCTCGGCCTGTCGTTCCTGCTGGTGGATCTGGCATTCTTCGCCGCGAACCTGCTCAAGATCGCGGAAGGCGGCTGGTTCCCGCTGCTGCTGGGCAGCATGGCGTTCTTCCTGCTGATGACCTGGTACAGCGGCCGCAAGCTGCTGCGCGCACGCAGCCTCGAAGACGGCATCCCGCTGGAGCCCTTCATTGCCGGCCTGCTGGCGCACCCGCCGCACCGCGTGGAAGGCACGGCCGTGTTCCTGACCGGCAATACCGAATCGGTGCCGGTGTCGCTGCTGCACAATCTGAAGCACAACCGCGTGCTGCACGAGCGCGTGGTCTTCCTCAGCTTTGTCACGCGCGATATTCCCTATGTCGACGACGAACATCGCCTGAGCTGCAAGGACCTGGGCGGTGGCGTGTACATCCTGAAGTCGGACTACGGTTTCAAGGAAACGCCGGACGTGCACAAGGTGCTGGACCTGGCGCAGCGCAAGCTGGGCATGCAGTTCGAGTTGATGGAGACGTCCTTCTTCATCGCGCGCGAGTCGGTCATTCCGTCGAAGCTGCCGGGCATGTCGATGTGGCGCGAAAGCCTGTTCGCGTGGATGCATCAGAATGGCGCCAAGCCGTCGGACTTTTTCCAGATTCCCGCCAACCGCGTGGTCGAACTCGGTACGAAGGTCGAGATCTGATCCGGGCAACGGACAGTACGAAGCCCCTGAAGCCCCTGCAGGCGCAAGCCCCGCGGGGGCTTCGTCTTTTCAGCGGCGTCAGGCCGCCATGGCCGGTGATGGCTGGCCGGAGGCGGGCATCGCGTACATCAGCGGGGCCATGGCCGCCTCGATACGCGCGGCCTGAGCCGGGGTGATCATGTCGCCCAGCAGCTTGCCGAAGCGCGGCTCCAGCGCGCCGGTGACGATGTAGGTCCAGCGATACGCCTTGAGCAGGAGATCATGCACCTGCACGGCCTGGGGCGAGTCCCCGGTCCTGCCGGTCACGCGCAGGAAGTACCCGGCGTCGGCTTGGGCCTGAGCCTGCAGGATCTCGTCCATGCCGGCCACCAGCGCGATCATGTCGTCCACCGCGGCATCGCGCTCGGCGGCGGAGATGCGCAGGTCTTCGCGCTTCCACTCCAGCTCGTCGAGGATGGCGTGCTGCGACTCCTCGCGCCAGTGGAACAGGAACACGTCCTTGTACAGATCCGACAGGTCAGGGGCCATGCCGATGCTGGCACGGTAGTGCGCCTGCGAGAACAGTTCGATCTGGCAGGTCATGGCCAGCACCGCCCAGGTCCGCTTGCCCAGCACGAAGGCGGCCACATCGTTGGGCGCCGCGTCAAAGTGGTAGCCGGCCGGCATGTGCACGGCCACCAGGCGCTCGATGCGGCGGAACAGTTCCTGGTGCTTCAGCTCTTCGTCGGTGAAGCGGATCAGCGCTTCCAGCGCGGTCTGGTCGCCGAGACGGTGGTCCTGCGTCAGCTCCAGCACCTTGGCGCTGACGAAGCGCTCGACCAGCCCGAACATGTTGGCATACGTGCGGCCCTGCACCTGGCTCAGGAAGCGTTGTTCGTCCGGCGTCAGGAAAGTGAGCTCGTCGATCAGCGACAGGCCGTCCGGCAGGAACTTGTGGTTCAGGTCGAAACTGCGGTCGCGGATCACGTCGCGGTCGATGTCCCAGCGAATGCGGCGGGATGCTGCGATGCAGCGGGCATAGCGCTGCGTGTCGGTGGTCGTGGCGGGGTCTTGCATGGCAACTCCTGTCGGGATAGCGCCGTCGCGATTGACGGTCAGCGAATCATTCACGCATCGGGCCGTCACGGCATGAGGCGCACGTCCCGATCGGCCCGCATGGCACCGCAGCTTTGCGAGCCGCTGGCGGGACGTCGGTCCCGCTTTGCCGGCTTAACCGGCTTTGCCGCACTTGCCGTCATGGCACACGCGTTGTCCGGAAGGTTGGCAGCAGCAGATGCCGTTCGCCTGCGCCAACGACCGTTGGCGTGGCTGGCCAGGTGCTCATGCGCGTATCCGCGGAAGACGGGCTTCGGGGCGTCCGTCCCGGAATCCCGGGGACAGGATGGTCGCTTGCGGCCGAATTGGGACATGCGCCTCATGCACGCGGCTGGCGGGCGGGCCGACAATGCGTACCTTCGTTAGTCCAGGGCCGCTGCCTGCGGTGCGGCCCGCCCCCAGAAAAGGAGCCCGAGCCATGCGCCCGTTGCAGCAGTGGTCGCGCCAGTCCCGCCAGAACCTCGCCGCGGTGCGACGACTGCGACTGGCGCGTCCTGCCGTGCTGGTGCCATCGGCGCTGCTGCTGCTCTGGATGTTCTGCCATGCGCATCCCCACGGGGAATCCTGGCTCGCCGCGCTGCGCGACCTGGATCAGGATGGCACCGCGGCGCGCGACGTCGGCCGGGCGCTGTCGCTGGCGCGCTCGCTGCGCGCACGAACATCGCCGGACGCCGCGACCTGGCGCGCCACGCTGCGCCTCGCCGCGCGATCGCTGGTCAGCCGCACCGCCACGCACGTGCGGGATCTTGCGGCGATCGCCGGAATGCAGCGATGGCTCTACTGAAACACACGACGCATTGACACGGCAGTCCGGCACGCCGGCGCCGCCACGATGGGATGGTGGCAGGCGCGTGCCGACCTCGGCCAGGCACGGCAAAGGCGATCCCGTGCGGCCCCGTCCTGAAGTCGCTCATCGAGCGAGATCGCCTGTACAAGGCCATGCCGTAGCCCGGTGCCGTGCCAGCGGTCCGGCGGGCCCTGTCTGGAGTTATCCATGCGTATGAACCTTGCCAAGACCATGCTTGCCGCCGCCGCACTCGCCGCCGGGCTATTCAGCATGGCCCACGCCGACGTGCGTGGCGAAGCCCCACGGGCTACTGCCGCGCCGGGCCCTAGCGGCCCGCGCGATCCTTTCACCGATGGCGCCCGCGGCGCAGCGCAGGCCGATTTGCGAATCGAGGCGCAGGCCGTCATCGCTCGTCAGGGCATGTCCGTGTGCGCGGTCGACGGCTCGGGCACTGACCGGGGCGCAATGCGCATGGGCAAGCCTGATCCTTACACCGGCGGCAGCCGGCAGGGCGGCCGCTATGACCCCTTCACCGATGGCGCCCGCGCGCAGCAGGGAGAAGGACGTGGCGGCGCATGCCTGACACAGGAGGTACAGCACGCTTAGTCACGCTCACCATCCCTGGCCAATCCTCCTGATGCTCGCCTGCTGATCCTGCGCCGCGGTGCATGTGCGCCATGACCGCCACATGCACCGCGCTGGCGCAGGCCTGACGCCAGAGGGCCCGGGCCCGGCTATCGACGCTTGGGCCGGGCCTGGCCGCGCTTTGCCGTCTCGGCAGGCGAATTCCTTTGCTACTCTAGGTAAGTCACGTAGCGCGCCATTTGCGTGGGCCGTTTGCTGCTCGCGCCGGCAACCCTGTGCCGCGTGAGCCGAGATGCCGATGCTCAAGCAGCAGATCCGCCTATGCACCAGCCGCGAAGGCGTGCGGCTGGCGTATGCCATCACCGGCAGCGGTCCGCCGCTGGTCAAGGCCGCGAACTGGATGAGCCATCTCGAGTTCGATGTCGGCAGCCCGGTATGGAGCCATATGCTGGCGGCGCTGTCCAGCGACCACACACTGATCCGGTATGACGAGCGCGGCTGCGGGCTGTCCGACCGCGAGGTGGAGGACCTGTCGTTCGAGGCGTGGCTGCGCGACCTGGAAACGATTGTCGATGCCACGGGCGTGGACCATTTTCCGCTGCTGGGTATCTCGCAGGGCGCCTCGATTGCCGTGGCGTACGCGGTGGCGCACCCGCAGCGGGTCAGCCACCTGATCCTGCACGGCGGCTACGCGCGCGGGCGGCTCAAGCGCGATCTGCACCTGAATCCGCACCTGCGCGACGAAGCCGAGCTGATGAACAAGCTCGCCGAACTTGGATGGGGCCAGGAGAACCCGGCGTTCCGCCAGTTCTTCACGACGCAGTTCATTCCCGGCGGCACGGCCGAGCAGCACCGGTGGTTCAATGAACTGGAAAGGGTTTCGACCTCACCGGTGAACGCGGCGCGCTTCATGCGCGTGTTCAACGAGATCGACGTGGTGGCGCTGCTGCCGCTGGTGTCCTGCCCGACGCTGGTGCTGCATGCGGTACGCGATGCGCGCGTGCCGTTCGATGAGGGACGCCTGATCGCCAGCGCGATTCCCGGTGCACGTTTCGTGCCGCTTGAAAGCGGTAATCACCTGCTGCTCGAAACCGAGCGGGAGTGGCAGCGCTGGCTCGACGAGATCCACAACTTCCTGCCGGCCCCCGTAGCGGTGGCCGACCCGGCATTCCTGGCGCTCACGCGCCGCGAGCGGGATATCGTCGAGCTGATCGCCCAGGGGCGCGACAACGCCCAGATTGCCGCCCGCCTGGACCTGAGCGAGAAGACCGTGCGCAACCACATCACCAGCATCTTCTCCAAGCTGGAAGTGGAAAACCGGTCGCAGGCCATTGTGCTGGCCCGCAAGGCGGGCTTCGACCGCGCCGATGCGGAGGTCCCGCGTACGACTTAGTCGCTGACCAGGGTGCGGGCTTCGACCACGTGGTCGCGATAGGCCTCGAAGATCTGGCGCAGGGCCTGTTCCATCGTCACTTCGGGCTTCCAGCCGAGCTCCTGCATGGTGTTGTCGATCATCGGCACGCGGTGCTGCACGTCCTGGTAGCCCTTGCCGTAGAAGTCGCCCGACGAGGTCTCGACGATCTGCGACTTGCGCGCCTGCTCGGCGTACTCGGGGTAGTCGGCGGCCATCTTCAGCATCATCTCGGCCAGTTCGCGCACCGAGTGGATGTTGGCCGGGTTGCCGATGTTGAAGATCTTGCCCGTGGCCACGCCGTTGGGGTTCTCGATGATGCGCATCAGCGCCGAGATGCCGTCCGTGATATCGGCAAAGGCGCGCTGCTGGGCGCCGCCGTCGACGAGCTTGATCGGCTCGCCGCGCACGATATGGCCCAGGAACTGCGTGACCACGCGCGAGGAGCCTTCCTTCGATTCGAAGATCGAATCGAGGCCGGCGCCGATCCAGTTGAACGGGCGGAACAGCGTGTAGTTCAGGCCCTGCTCCATGCCGTAGGCGTGGATCACGCGGTCCATCAGCTGCTTGGAGCAGGCGTAGATCCAGCGCGGCTTGTTGATCGGGCCGTAGATCAGCGGCGAGGACTCGGGGTCGAACTCCTCGTCGGCGCACATGCCGTAGACCTCGGAGGTCGACGGGAAGACCAGGTGCTTGCCGTACTTGACCGCGGCGCGCACGATCGGCAGGTTGGCTTCGAAGTCGAGTTCGAACACGCGCAGCGGCTGGCGCACGTAGGTGGCCGGGGTGGCGATGGCCACCAGCGGCAGGATCACGTCGCACTTGCGGATGTTGTACTCGATCCACTCCTTGTTGATGGTGATGTCACCCTCGAAGAAATGCATGCGCGGATGGTCGACCAGGTCGCCGAGGCGGTCGGACGACATGTCCATGCCGTAGACCTCCCACGGCGTGGTTTCCAGGATGCGGCGCGTCAGGTGGTGGCCGATGAAGCCGTTGACGCCAAGGATGAGGACTTTCTTGGCTTGCATGGAAGTGGTTTGTTGCATGGGTTAAGCGTAAGGATGCGCCGGGCGCGGGAGCCAGCCTAGCGTTGTTGTGCCGGCGCGCTCACGGCAAAGTTGGCCACGGCCACGCGGCGCCAGTCGCGTGCCACGACATGCATGGGCGCGCGCTGGCTCAGTTCTGCGAAGGTGTGCGGCGACATGATCGCCATGGCGGGCTGGCCGTCCTGCCACGCGGCCAGGAACGCCGCGGTGGTCGGCTGCCATTTCTGCGGCTCCTGGGTAACGCCGAATTCCAGTTCGTCGGGCCGGTCCACCATCACCAGCGTGTGGCGCAGGTAGAACGGCAGCGTATGGTCCAGCACGCGCACGCTGTAGAGCTTCATGTCCGGCCGCAGCACGCGCGCCACGGGCGCGATCATGTCGATGCCCGATGCCGAGCGGCCGATGACTTCATGCCCCAGCAGTGCCGCGGTGAATGCCGTGCACATGCCGACCGCATAGACCGTGATGCTTGCCATCAGCCCGCGCCGCGGCAGCAGCCAGCGCGCCACGAGCGTGCTCGCGATCATCAGCGCGAAGGCCACGGCCGCCCAGACGGCATAGGCGCGATACAGCGCATTGGGCGTGTTGTTCGAATTGAGCGTGGCGACGATGGGGCTCGCCAGCAGCCCGATGACGCCGATCGCCAGGCCGGCCACGAGCTGGCGGCGCCAGGACCGCTCCGTGATCGCATCGAGCGCCACGCCGCCAAGGATGCCCAGCGCCGGGAAGACCGGCAGGATATAGCCGGGCAGCTTCGAGTGCGACAGGCTGAAGAAGACAAAGATGGCGACGGCCCAGATGGCGGCGAGCAGGGCGGGCTGGAACGGTCGCGGCGCGCTGGCGGCCATGCCCGACGTCACGCCGGCGCGCTCGCGCACCGCGCGCCACATGCGCGGAACCAGGCCCAGCCACGGCAGGAAGCCCCCGAGCACGAGCGGCACGAAGTAGAGCAGCGGGCCCTTGCGCGAATGCACGTTCGACGTGTAGCGCTCCCAGTGCTCGTGGATGAAGAAGAAGCGCAGGAATTCCGGATTGCGTTCCGAAACCAGCCAGAACCACGGCACCGCGACCAGCAGCATCAGCGCGATGCCGCTCGCCAGATGCAGGCGTCGCCACAGGCCAAGGTCACGGGTGACGAGCGTATAGATCACGAGCACCAGCCCGGGCAGCGCCATGCCGACCAGCCCCTTGGTCAGGATGGCCACGCCCATGGCCAGCCAGCACGCCAGCATCCAGTTGCGGCGGGCGGCCGGCGTGGCGTCGGGGTGCTGCGCAAGCAGCATGAACGCCAGCACGCAGGCCATGGCCCCGGACAGCGTCATGTCGAGCGTGTTGAAGTGCGCCGCCACGCTCCACATCGGCGCGGCGACCATCACCAGCCCGGTGAGCAATGCGGCGCGGGCGCCGAACCACCGGTGGGCAGCCAGCATGGAGGCCAGCAGGCCGATGGCGCCGGCCAGGGCAACGCACAGGCGCGCCTGCCAGTCGCCAATGCCGAACAGCACATACGACAGCGCCGTCACCCACATGTGGAACGGCGGCTTTTCGAAGTACTTCAGCGCGTTGTAGCGAATCGTCACCCAGTCGCCGCTGACGAACATTTCGCGGGCGATTTCGGCATAGCGGCCTTCATCGGGTCCGATCAGGTGGCGTATGCCCAGCGTACCGAACCACAGCAGCGCGATCACCGCGCAGACGCCGGCCAGCACCATCAGCGGAACACCGCCGAAGCGGCGCCTGTGCCACGGCAGGGATGCTTGCGCGGCAAGCGTGTCGTGCTCGCTCGTCAGGCGGTCGGAACCATGAAGCATGAAGGAAGAAGGGTGGCGTGGCGGATTTCGGGCCGGAAACCGGGCAATGCCGTGTGGCAACGAATGTCGGATGGAAATCGGACAAGCGGCCGGCTCAGGGCAACATGGGAGGATAAGTGACGAACCTTAATGGCAGATTAAGGAAATTTGGGCAGAATGGCGGCTGCGCGACTTGCCGCGGCTTGATTGCCCTGTATCGCCCTGTATTGGCCTGTATCGCAAAAAAGCGGGCGTGGAAATGAGAATTCTAATTGTTGAAGACGACCCTATGCTGGGCGACGGGTTGCTGCGCGGGCTGCAACTGACGGGATATATCGTCGACTGGTTTACCACCGGCGCCGAGGCGGATCATGCGCTTGGCGTGGTGCACTACGACGCCGTGGTGCTGGACCTCGGGCTGCCGGGCGATGACGGCATGGCGTGGCTCAGGCGCTGGCGCGAGCGTGGCTGCCAGATACCGGTCCTGGTGCTGACGGCCCGCGATGCGATCGAGAGCCGCATCAGTGGCCTGGATAGCGGCGCGGACGATTACCTCGTCAAGCCAATTTCCCTCGATGAACTGGCCGCCCGCCTGCGTGCCATGACGCGCCGCGCCGCAGGCAACTCGGCGCCGGTCTGGCGGCACGGGGCGCTGGAGTTCCACCCGGCGGCAAGGCAGGCCTTCTGGCACGGCAAGCCCGTGGACCTGACCAGCCGCGAGGCCATGCTCCTGGAATTGCTGCTGGCGCATCCGAACCGGCTGCTGACGCGCGATGTCCTGCGCGACAAGCTCTATGACTGGCAGGCCGGGCTGGAAAGCAACACGCTCGAAGTGCATATCCACCATCTGCGCCGCAAGATCCATCCGAAGATCGTGCGCACCTTCCGCGGCGCCGGCTATACCCTGGGCGCCGCCGAGGACTGCACATGACGCTGCAGCGGCGCCTGATCCTGGCCGTGCTGGTCGTGACCCCGGTGGTGTGGCTGCTGACCATCGCCATGACATACGTGCGGGCCGGGCACGAGATCAACGAACTGTACGACACCGACATGGTCCGCATGGCGATGCAGATGCATTCGCTGGTGCCGCTGGTCGACATCACGGCCGCGCCGTCGCGGGCCAGGCTGCCGGCGATTGCGGAAGGGGATCAGGGCGACGCGGGCCTTGGCGACCTGGCCATTGCCGCGTGGCTCCCCGATGGCACGCCCATGCACATCGATCCGGACGGGGACAGCCTGCCGCCGGCGAAGGGCATCAAGGGCTTCACGGACCAGCGCATCGACGGTCATCGCTGGCGGCTGTACTACCTGGACGATGACGTGACCGGCTGGCGCGTCTGCATCGGGCAGAAACTGGGCGAACGCAACGAGCTGATCCTGTCCTACATCGCCGCGCAGGTGTTGCCGTGGGCGGTGGGCTTGCCGGTACTGATCGGCGTGCTGATCCTGTTCATGCGGCGGGCCATGACACCCGTGCGCGCACTCTCCACGGAGATCGAGCGCCGTTCCCCGCATGATCCGCAGCCACTGGGCCTGGCGGGCGTTCCCGGTGAACTGGTGCCGCTGGTCAACGCCATGAACCGCCTGCTGGCCGGCGTATCCGATTCGATCGAGCACGAGCGGCGCCTGACAGCGGATGCCGCGCACGAAATGCGCACGCCGCTGGCGGCGTTGAAGGCGCAGTGGGAAATCGCGCAGCGTTCGCCGGATGAGAATGAGCGTGCCAGGGCTCGCGCCAACGTCGAATCGGGCATCGACCGCATGAGCCGGCTGGTGTCGCAGCTGCTGACCATGAGCCGGCTCGAGGATGCTTCTGCGCTGGCGATGCTGGAAGATGTGAACTGGCAGCCGATCGCCCAGCAGGCACTGTCGGACTGCCTGGTGCTGGCACAGCGCAGGAAGGTGGATGTCGAACTGATCTGGCCACCGGCCGATGTGCCGCCCCTGCCGCTGGCGGGGGATCCGAACCTGCTCGGGCTGATGCTGCGCAACCTGCTGGACAATGCGATTCGCTATAGCCCGGCGGGCGCGATGGTCACCATGGATTTCCGTGCCGATGCCATCGTGGTGTGCGATGAAGGGCCAGGGGTGGCGCCCGAGGTGCTGGTGCGGCTGGGCGACCGGTTCTTCCGCGCGGGTGGCCAACGCGAGCACGGGCATGGGCTCGGCATCTCGATCGCACAGCGCGTCGCGCGGCTGCATGGATTGCGCATCGCGTTCGCCAACCGCACCGACGGCCGGTCAGGACTGACGGTAAGCATTCTCCGCTGCGGCGAGCCGCAATAAAAAACGCCTCGTGCGTCAACCACACGAGGCGTTTTGCTGCAGCGGCAGAACCAGTCAACTCATCGCTTGAGCTTGGCGAATGCCGCTGCCATGGCGCCGCCCGACTCCGCCTCGCGGCGCGCGCCGCCGTTGCCGAAACCCTTGCCGGCCGGGCGCTGACCGCCGCGGTCACCCGACGGGCGCGCCGACGTCTGGCCCGGCTCGTCATCGAGCCGCATGCTCAGGCCGATACGGTTGCGCTTGACGTCGACCTCCATCACCTTGACCTTGACGATCTGGCCGGCCTTGACCACTTCGTGCGCGTCCTTGACGAACTTGTTCGACAGTGCGGAGATATGCACGAGGCCGTCCTGGTGGACGCCGATGTCGACGAACGCGCCAAACGCCGCCACGTTCGTGACCACGCCTTCCAGGATCATGCCCGGCTGCAGGTCCTTCACGTCTTCCACGCCTTCCTGGAAGGTGGCCGTCTTGAACTCGGGCCGCGGGTCGCGGCCCGGCTTTTCCAGTTCGGTGAGGATGTCGCGCACGGTCGGCAGGCCGAACGATTCGTCGGTGAACTGCGCCGGCGACAGGCCGCGCAGCGCTTCACGGTTGCCCATGACGTCCGGCAGCCCCTTCTTGATATGGTCCAGGATGCGCTTGACCACGGGATAGGCTTCCGGGTGCACCGAGGAGCGGTCCAGCGGATTGTCGCCGGTATTGACGCGCAGGAAGCCGGCCGCCAGCTCGAAGGTCTTGTCCCCGAGGCGGGGCACCTTCTTCAGCGCGTCGCGGTTCGAGAAGGCGCCGTTGGCATCGCGGTATTCGACGATATTGCGCGCCAGCACGGTATTCAGGCCGGAAACGCGGGCCAGCAGCGGTGCCGACGCGGTGTTCACGTCCACGCCCACGGCGTTCACGCAGTCCTCGACCACGGCATCCAGCGTGCGGGCCAGTTCGCGCTGGTTCACGTCGTGCTGGTACTGGCCCACGCCGATCGACTTCGGGTCGATCTTCACGAGTTCGGCCAGCGGGTCCTGCAGGCGGCGCGCGATCGACACCGCGCCGCGCAGCGACACGTCGAGCTCCGGGAATTCCTTGGCGGCCAGCTCCGACGCCGAGTACACCGATGCGCCGGCTTCGCTCACGACGATCTTGGTGAGCTTCAGGTCGGGCGCCTGGCGCATCAGGTCCTGCACCAGCTTGTCGGTTTCGCGGCTCGCGGTGCCATTGCCGATCGAGACCAGCGCGACACCATGCTGCTTGGCCATGCGCGCGAGCGTGGCGAGCGAGCCGTTCCAGTCGCGGCGCGGCTCGTGCGGGTAGATGGTCGCGGTTTCCAGCAGCTTGCCGGTGGTATCGACCACGGCCACCTTGCAGCCGGTACGGATGCCCGGGTCAACGCCCATCACCGCCTTGGGCCCGGCGGGCGCGGCCAGCAGCAGTTCGTGCAGGTTGCGGCCGAACACCTTGATGGCTTCGCTTTCCGCGGTTTCGCGCAGCTGGGTCAGCAGCTCGGTCTCCAGGTGCGGCTGCACCTTCACGCGCCAGCACCAGCGGCAGACATCGCCGAGCCACTTGTCGGCGGGGCGGCCCTGGTTCTGGATGCCGACGTGGCGCGCGATCATGCCTTCGCACGGGTGCGGCACCATGGCATCCTGCTCTTCGCCCAGGCCCAGCTTGACCATCAGCACGCCCGCATTGCGGCCGCGGAACAGCGCCAGGGCGCGGTGGGACGGTACGGTGCGGATGGTTTCGCTGTACTGGTAGTAGTCGCGGAACTTCTCTTCCTCGGCGGTTTCCTTGCCTTCCATGACCGTGGAGCTGACCACGCCGTTGCTCCACAGGTGCTCGCGCAGCTTGCCCAGCAGCTCGGCGGTTTCGCCGAATTGTTCGGAGAGGATGTCGCGTGCACCGTCCAGCGCCGCCTTGACGTCCGGCACGCCGCCGTCGGCCGTCGGGTTGCCGTTGACGTATTTGGCCGCTTCAGCCTGCGGGTCCAGCGTCGGATCGGCCAGCAGCGCCTGGGCCAGCGGCTCCAGCCCGCACTCGCGCGCGATCTGGGCGCGCGTGCGGCGCTTGGGCTTGTAGGGCAGGTAGAGGTCTTCCAGCGCCTGCTTGGTCTCGGCGGCCTCGATCGCCGTGCGCAGCTCCGGCGTGAGCTTGCCTTGCTCCTCGATCGAGGCAAGGATGGCCAGGCGACGCTCTTCCATGTCGCGCAGGTACAGCAGGCGCTCTTCCAGCGTGCGCAGCTGGGTGTCGTCCAGGTTGTCGGTCACTTCCTTGCGGTAGCGGGCAATGAACGGAACGGTCGCGCCTTCATCGAGCAGGGCCACGGCAGCCGCCACCTGGCGGGGTTGAACGGTCAGTTCAGCCGCGATGAGCGACACAATCTTTTGCGAAACGGATGCGGGCAGATTGGACATCGGGAAATCGGTCTGTCGGACGCGGTCAGTCGAAAGCGGGGAATTTTGCCACAAGCGCGACGGCTTTCCGCCACAGAAGAGGGACTGTTTGCAGGCGTGTATCTTCCGGCACGCCGCGCGGCGGTCCCACAAGGGGCGGGGCAGGGCGCGGGGCAGGCCGGATGCTAGAATTCGGCCATGACCTTCAAGCCCCATCCGGCCGTCGCGCCCGCCATGCCCATGGCCGTGCGCGGCACGGCAACCCTGGCCATGATTCCCGCCGCACGCCTGCCCCGTTCCGTCCCGCACCGTGACGGGCGAAAGATGCCGACTGTCCGCCTGCTTGCCATGGCCGCGGTGTGGCTGACCGTGGTCGGCGCCGGCACGCTGGCGCCGATGTCGGACAGCGCCGCGCAGGCCTCCGCGCCGGCAGCGGCGCCGCGCGATTTCGCTGCCGAGCGCAAGGCGATCGGCGATTCACGCGCGTGGACCAACTACCGCTTCGCCACGGCGGAACGTGCCTGTTACGACAAGTTCTTCGTCACGCACTGCATCGACAAGGCGAAGGAAATCCAGCGCGGGGAATTGCAGGTGTTGCGCCAGCGCGAGCTCGAAGTAGGTGAAGCCGAGCGCGCCCAGCGGGCCGCCGACCGCGATCGCGAGCAGGCGTTGCGCCGGGCCGAGTACGAGGCTGGCCAGCCCAAGCGCAGCGCGAACGAACAGGCGAGCCGCGAGTCCTTCGAGAAGAAGCAGCAGGAGCAGCAACTGCGCGACGCTCAGCACCAGGCCGATGCGCCGAAGCGCTCGGCCAACGCGCAGTCCCACCAGCAGAAGCAGGCCGACTACGACGCCCGCATGCGCGAGGCGCAGAGCAAGGGCGCGGAGCAGGCGCGCCAGCGCGAAGAGAACGTGAAGGCGTATGAGGCCAAGCAGCGCGAGGCCGAACAGCGCCAGAAGGATCAGGACGAGCGGCGCGCCAAGGCGAAAGAACAGCAGGGGCAGGCGTCGGCGCCGCGTCCCTTTGGCTTCTGAGCCGGGTTCGGGGGGTACGCCAGCCTGTTTTGGGGGAGATGCGGCGGGGAAATGCAAATGGACAGTAACCTGAACACCCTCGAACGGCAGCTCATGGAGCTGCAGATCGAGCACCGCGACCTCGACTACCTGATCGACCGGCTGGCCGAGGATCCGACCCATGACGAACTCCAGCTCAGGCGGCTGAAGAAGCGCCGCCTCAAGCTGAAGGACGCCATCACCCTGCTGCAACTCCAGCTCGAACCCGACGTGCCGGCCTGAGTGCCGCGCACGCCGGAACTGCCAACGCCACACCGCGCGATACCTGAGTCTTACCCGCCTTGACCATCCTGACCGATCCGACCGACCTGCCAGAGCCGGACGCAGACACCGAAAGCCCGGCGCCGGCGCAGGCCGACCTGGTTCCCGCGTCCGCAGTGCCTGCCAACCACGCCAGCGAACTGGCCAAGATCTTTGCCGAAACCGGCACGCTTGCCCAGGGCATTCCGGGCTATCGCCCGCGTGACTCGCAGCAGCAGATGGCCGAGGCCGTAGCCGGCGCGATCGAGCGCAGCGACACGGTGATCGTCGAGGCCGGGACGGGCACGGGCAAGACCTTTGCCTACCTGGTCCCCGCCATGCTGTGGGGCGGCAAGGTGGTGCTTTCCACCGGCACCAAGAATCTGCAGGACCAGCTTTTCCTGCGTGATATCCCGACCGTGCGGCGCGCGCTGAATGTGCCGATCTCGGTATCGCTGCTCAAGGGCCGGGCCAACTATCTCTGCCACTATCACCTTGAGCGCGCGCAGGCCAATGGCAGGCTCGCGTCCAAGCAGGATGCGGCGTGGCTGCGCGACATTGCGCGCTTTGCCAAGACCACCTCGTCAGGCGACAAGGCGGAACTCGCCGAGGTGCCCGAGAATGCGCCGGTGTGGCAACTGGTGACCTCCACGCGGGACAACTGCCTCGGATCGGAGTGTCCGAACTACAAGGACTGCTTCGTCATGCGGGCCCGCAAGGAAGCCCAGCAGGCCGACGTGGTAGTCGTGAACCACCATCTGTTCTTTGCCGATGTGGTGCTGCGCGACACCGGCATGGCCGAACTGCTGCCGGCAGCGAACACGATCATCTTCGACGAGGCGCACCAGCTCCCCGACACGGCGACGCTGTTCTTTGGCGAGACGCTGTCGACCAGCCAGTTGCTGGAGATCTGCCGCGACACCGTGGCCGAAGGGCTGTCGCATGCGCGCGATGCGGTCGACTGGGTTGGCATCGCGGCGCCGCTGGAACGTGCCACGCGTGATCTGCGCCTGGCTTTCGGCAAGGAGAACGCGCGCCTGGCGCTGGGGCAGATCGAGGCCGACCGGCGCATCGGCGAGCCGTTCTTCGACACGCTCGATACGCTCGAAGAGGCGCTGTCGACCTTCGTCGAGCATCTCGAAAGCCAGGCGGAGCGGGCCGAGACGCTGCAGCAATGCCACCGGCGCGCGGTGGAGTTGCAGCAGCGGCTGGAAGCGTGGCGGGACGAAGGCAAGGCGTTCACGGCGCCCGCACCGCAAGCGCCTGATACAGGCGACGAAGCGGCGCAGGAGCCAGCTGCACCGCCGCCGGCCGCGCCGGCGCAGTTCGGCCCGGAGACGGTGCGTTGGGTGGAAGTGTTCTCGCACACGGTGCAGCTGCACCGTACCCCGCTGTCGATCGCGCCGATCTTCACGCGTCAGCGCGAGGGGCATCCGCGCGCATGGGTGTTCACGTCGGCGACGCTGTCGGTGAAAGGCAACTTCACGCACTATGCCGCGCAGCTGGGACTCAACAAGGACAATTCGCTGACCTTGCCGAGCCCGTTCGACTACGGCAAGCAGGGCCTGCTCTACGTGCCGCGCGACATGCCGCCGCCGAATTCGCCGCAGTTTACCGACGCGGTGGTGGCCGCGGCGCTGCCGCTGATCGAGGCCGCCGGCGGGCGCACCTTCCTGTTGTGCACGACGCTGCGTGCCGTGCAGCGCGCCTCCGACCTGCTCTATGACGCCTTTGCCGAGCGCGGCCTCGAACTGCCGCTGCTGGTGCAGGGGCAGGCCAGCCGCACGGAACTGCTCGACCGTTTCCGCGAACTGGGCAACGCCGTGCTCGTGGGCAGCCAGAGCTTCTGGGAGGGCGTGGACGTGCGGGGCGAGGCCCTGTCACTCGTGATCATCGACAAGCTGCCGTTCGCGCCGCCCGATGACCCGGTGCTCGCGGCACGCATGGAGGTGCTGCAGAAGAAGGGGCTGAGCCCGTTTACGGTACACCAGTTGCCCCATGCGGTGATCACGCTGAAGCAGGGCGCCGGGCGCCTGATCCGCTCGGAATCCGACCGCGGCGTGCTGGCCATCTGCGATACGCGGCTGGTCGAGAAGCCCTATGGCCGCCAGATCTGGCAAAGCCTGCCGCCGTTCACGCGTACGCGCGAGGCGCAGACCGTGGTGCGCTTCCTTGAATCGCTGCGGGACAGGGAGAAGGGGGAGGGCAAGGACAAGGACGGAGGCGAGGACACGGACGGCGCACAGCAGGACTGAACCGCGTCGCCTGGCCAGCCAACAAGAAACGGGACAATCCTTGCGGACTTGTCCCGTTCCGGTACGCGTTGCAGGGTCAGTGCCCTGCTTCTTCCCCAATCAGAGTGCCAATCAGAACACTTCCCACCAGGACTTGTCCTTGCGGCGCTCGCCGTACTTGATGTAGTCGCTGTTCGGGAAGTTGCGTTCCATCACGCGTGCCGTATCGTCGCGCAGGTCTTTCATGCCGAGCGAGTCGTACGAGCGGATCATGATGTACAGCGCTTCCTCGTTGGCGGGGGCGCCGTCGTAGTCCTTGAGCGACTGCTGGGCCCGGTTGACCGCCGCGAGGTAGGCACCGCGCTTGTAGTAGTAGCGCGCGGCGTGCACCTCGTGCTGGGCCAGCGAGTTGACGATGTACTGCATGCGCGCGGTGGCGTCAGGCGTGTACTTGCTGTCCGGGTACTTCGTGACAAGCGTATTGAAGGCGTCGTACGCCGCACGGGCGGCCTTCGGGTCGCGTTCGCTCAGGTCCTGGCCGGAGAAGCGGCCCAGCCAGCCCAGGTTGTCGTTGAAGTTGATCAGGCCCTTGAGGTAGTAGGCGTAATCGATATTCGGGTGGCTTGGGTGCAGCTGGATGAAGCGATCCACCGCGGCCAGAGCCGCCGCCGTCTCGCCGTCCTTGTAGCTGGCGTAGGCGGTGTCGATCTGGGCTTGCTGCGCGTAGCGGCCGAACGGATAGCGGCCCTCGAGCTTTTCGTAGAGCTTCACGGCGCGCGTGTAGTCGCCGCCGTCCAGGGCGTCCTTGGCTTCCGAATATAATTTGTTGGCCGACCAGCCGGCAGTCTCGTCGGGCTGGTCAGCGAGCAGGCCGCATGCCGACAGCATGACGCAGCCGCCTGCGAGCAGAATCGCTCCAAATCCCGCGCGCCAATTTGCGCGCTTCATGCTCAGCAATTGCATGGGCAACCTATCCCGGATGAAGAAAAATAGCGTCAAGCATTATAGCCCAAGCCCCCAGCCAGAATCCGGCCCGGGGAAAGAGCCACCCGATCAGGTGCGCGTCCAGGCATCCCTGGCGGACAACGACGAGGTCGAAGACTTCGCCGGCGGGGTGCCGCCCGCACCTGCGGCGGACCTCGCGGTGCCGCTGATACTCGAAGTAGACAGTGCCGCACATGGCGAGCGGCTGGACAAACTTCTTGCACGGCACTTCAGCGAGTTTTCGCGCAGCCGGCTGCAACAGTGGATCGAAAGCGGGGCCGTGCGCGTCGACGGCGAAGTGCGCCGGCCGCGCGATGCGGTGCAGATGGGCAACCGCATCGAGGTACAGCCGCAGGCCGCGCCGGAATCGCAGGCGTTCGCCGCGGAAGACGTGCCGCTGGAGGTCGTGTACGAGGATGCAACGCTGGTCGTCGTCGACAAGCCCGCGGGACTCGTCGTGCATCCTGCCGCGGGCAACTGGAGCGGCACGGTGCTCAACGGGTTGCTGCACCGTTACCCTGCCGCGGCGGCCTTGCCGCGCGCGGGCATTGTGCACCGGCTCGACAAGGAGACTTCAGGGCTGATGGTCGTGGCGCGCACGCTGACGGCACAGACCGACCTGGTGCGCCAGCTGCAGGCGCGCACGGTCAAGCGCACGTATATCGCGCTGGTCTGGGGCCGCACGTACGACGAGGGCACCATCGATGCGCCGATCGGCCGCGATCCCCACGAGCGCACCCGCATGGCCATTGTCCATACCAGCAGCGGCAAGCCGTCGCGCACGCATTTCCGTACGCTGGCGACGGTGCCGCTCGGACGCAGCTTCGTGTCGATGGTGCGGTGCCAGCTCGAAACCGGTCGCACGCACCAGATCCGCGTGCATTTCGAATCGATCGGCCATCCGCTCGTGGGCGATCCGGTCTACTTCCGCGCCACGCAACGCGGGCAGCGGCCCGCTGTGCGCGTGACGCTGCCGGTGCCGTTCGAGCGGCAGGCCCTGCATGCCTTCAAGCTGGGGCTGGTGCACCCGGTCACGGGCAAGACGGTGTCGTGGACCGCGCAGCCGCCGGAAGACCTCCAGGCCCTGATCGATGCGCTCGATTTCTCCGCTGGTGAAGCCGATGCCGAAGAGGAGGACTGGGATGAGGACTGGGAAGACGGCCCCGAAATCATCTGGGGCGATGGGGACGACGATGACGACTGACCCCGCCTGGCTGCGGCCGCAGTGGCCGGCCCCCGCCTCGGTGCGCGCGTTGTCCACCACGCGCGCGGGCGGCGTGAGCCATGGCGTGTATGGCTTGGAGGGCGGGGCGCCGGGCGGACTCAACCTTGGCACGCATGTTGGTGATGATCCCGGGCATGTGGCCGAGAACCGTGCGCGGCTGGCGGGCCACCTTCCCGCCATGCCGCTGTGGCTGGAGCAGGTGCACGGCTGCGCCGTGGCTACGGTGGACCATCTCGCAGGCCCGGGCGAGGCGGCACCGCGCGCCGACGCGAGTATGGCTGCCGCGCCCGGGCAGGTGTGCGCGATCATGACGGCGGACTGCCTTCCGGTGTTGCTGTGCGATGGGGAAGGGACCGTGTCGGCGCTGCGCACGCCGGATGGCGTGGCCTGTGCAACGGCGTGATCGAAGCCACGCTGGCGCGCATGCAGGCTGCGCGCGGCAAGCCTTCGTCACGCTGGCTCGCATGGCTGGGGCCGGCGATCGGACCCGAGGCCTTCGAGGTCGGCGCCGAGGTGCGGGAAGCGTTCCTGGCGCAGGCCCGTGCGGGCGAGCATGCGGCCGTGGACGCCGCCTTCCGGCCCGGCGCCGAAGGCAAGTACATGGCCGACATCTACGCACTGGCCCGCACGCGCCTGGCCCGCGCGGGTTGCACGGACGTCTACGGCGGCGATGCCTGCACGGTATCCGATCCGCAGCGCTTCTATTCGTATCGGCGCGACGGCGTGACCGGTCGCATGGCCAGCCTCGTCTGGCTGGCAAGCTGAGCCGGTTGCGGGCCGCTCACTGCGGCCCGCTTCCGTCGGGCCCGGCGCCTTCCTCTTCGCGTGCGCGTTCTGTGCGCGCTTCCTCCGCCTTGCGGCGCTGCCGCCTGGCGGGCGTTCCCATGATGTAGAGCACCAGCGCCACCGGTGCGGCGCCATAGAGCAGGAACGTGGCGACCCCGGCAACGATGCTGTGCTCGGTGATCGCCATCATCAGAGCCACGTAGAGCCAGCCAATGGCTACGATGTACATGAAACTTTCATCCTTTGCAGATAGGCTTGCGCGCTGGTCCTTGAGTCCGCGGCTTCCTACCGGGAGGTAGGTTTTCCGGGCGTGCGTGCCGATGCAGTTTTCCGCATTGACAGCGCGTACACTGCAAGGCAACAATGACCTCGAATGTTGCGGAATCCCGCGTAGTTTCCTTGTTTTCGCCGGCAAGCATACCGCATGGCGCTGCCATGCCGGACTGCGGTGCAAGCCGGGCAGGGGACGTTATCCAGATGGAAGGGATAGCTGCATGCGGAAGTCCTGGGCGCCCCGGTCGCGGGCGCAATGCGCCAGGTCCATCCGGATTGCGTCTCCAGATGCATAAGTGCCGGCCAGGGCAATGACCCGGGAGCCGGTCTGACATAGTGACGGCAGAGAGACATTTACATCATGGCGACCGGCAAAGGTGCGGCAGCTTCCACAGCGGAAGGCAAGTCCCAACCGTTCAAATTTCCGCCGGGGCCATTGGATCCAGCAACGTGGCTGGAATGGTCCCGTCAGTGGCAGGGCCCTGAGGGCAACGGCGCGGGGCTTCCCCCGGGCTTTCCCAGCTTCCCGGGATTCGAGTCGTTCGGTGCGGGTCCGCTGGCGGGCGTGAAGATCGACCCGGCCCAGCTCACGGAAATCCAGCAGCGCTACATGCGCGATTTTGCGGAACTGTGGCGCGGTCTGGCGGAGGGCGATATCGAATCCGCCGGCAAGCTGCACGACCGGCGCTTTGCCAGCGAGGCCTGGCACAAGAACGCGCCGTATCGGTACACCGCCGCGTTCTACCTGCTCAATGCGCGTGTGCTGACGGAGATGGCAGAGGCCGTCGAGGCGGACCCCAAGACGCGCCAGCGTATCCGCTTTGCCGTGTCGCAATGGGTCGACGCCATGTCGCCCGCCAATTTCCTGGCCACCAATCCCGATGCGCAGAATCGCCTGATCGAGTCCGGCGGCGAGTCGCTGCGGGCCGGTGTGCGCAACATGCTGGAAGACCTGGGCCGCGGCAAGATCTCGCAGACGGACGAGACCGCGTTCGAAGTGGGCCGCAACGTGGCGGTCACGGAAGGCTCGGTCGTCTACGAAAACGAATTCTTCCAGTTGCTGCAATACAAGCCGCTGACCGACAAGGTCCATGCGCGCCCGCTGCTGCTGGTGCCGCCGTGCATCAACAAGTTCTACATCCTCGACCTGCAGCCGGAAAGCTCGCTGGTGCGGTACGCGGTGGAGCAGGGCCACACGGTGTTCCTGCTGTCATGGCGTAATCCCGATGCCACCATGGCCGACCGAACGTGGGACGACTACATCGAGCATGCGGCCATCCGGGCGATCGAAGTGGCGCGCGACATCGGTGGCCAGGATCAGATCAACGCGCTCGGCTTCTGTGTGGGCGGGACCATTATTTCGACCGCGCTCGCGGTGCTGGAGGCGCGCGGCGAACGCCCGGTGGCCAGCCTGACGCTGCTGACCACACTGCTCGACTTTACCGATACCGGCATCCTCGACGTATTCGTCGACGAGGCCCACGTCAAGCTGCGCGAAGCCACGCTTGGCGGCGCGTCGGGGACGCCGTGCGGCCTGCTGCGCGGTGTGGAACTGGCCAATACGTTCTCGTTCCTGCGCCCGAACGACCTGGTCTGGAACTACGTGGTCGACAACTACCTGAAGGGCAAGACGCCGGTGCCGTTCGACCTGCTGTACTGGAACGGCGACGCAACCAACCTGCCGGGGGCATGGTACTGCTGGTACCTGCGCCACACCTACCTGCAGGATGAACTGAAGGTGCCGGGCAAGCTGACCGTATGCGACGCACCGGTAGACCTGAGTGCCATCGACGTGCCGACCTATATCTACGGCTCGCGCGAGGACCACATCGTGCCGTGGACGGCAGCGTATTCGTCGACCGCGCTGCTCAAGAACAAGCTGCGGTTCGTGCTCGGGGCGTCCGGGCACATTGCCGGCGTCATCAACCCGCCGGTCAAGAACAAGCGCAGCCACTGGACCAATGATGCGCTGCCCGCTTCGGCGCACGACTGGCTGGCCGGCGCCGAGGAACACCACGGCAGCTGGTGGCCGGACTGGATGACCTGGCTCGGCAAGCAGGCCGGTGCCAAGCGTGCTGCGCCGAGCGGCTATGGCAATGCACGATACCCCGCCATCGAACCCGCGCCCGGCCGCTACGTCAAAGCCAAGGCATGACTCTTGCGGGCGGCCCCGGTAACGGGACCTGCCCGCTGAACACCCCAGATACCCTTTGAGAGGACTGCAAATGACCGATATCGTCATCGTTTCCGCCGCCCGTACCGCCGTAGGCAAGTTTGGCGGTTCGCTCGCGAAGATTCCCGCACCGGAGCTGGGCGCCATCGCCATCAAGGCCGCGCTGGAACGCGCCGGCGTGAAGCCGGAACAGGTCAGCGAAGTGATCATGGGCCAGGTGCTGACCGCCGGTTCGGGTCAGAACCCGGCACGCCAGGCATCGATCAAGGCGGGCCTGCCGGCGTCGGTGCCGGCCATGACCATCAACAAGGTGTGCGGATCGGGCCTGAAGGCCGTGATGCTGGCCGCCAACGCGATCCTGTCCGGCGAGGCGGAGATCGTGGTGGCCGGTGGCCAGGAAAACATGAGCGCCGCGCCGCACGTGCTGCCCGGCTCTCGCGACGGCTTCCGCATGGGCGACGCCAAGCTGGTCGACACCATGATCGTGGATGGCCTGTGGGACGTGTACAACCAGTACCACATGGGCATCACGGCCGAGAACGTGGCCAAGGAGTACGGCATTACCCGCGAAGCACAGGACGAGTTCGCCGTGGCCTCGCAGAACAAGGCCGAGGCTGCGTTGAAGGCCGGCAGGTTCAATGACGAAATCGTCCCGGTGATGATTCCGCAGCGCAAGGGCGACCCGCTTGCTTTCGACAAGGACGAGTTCATCCGCCAGGGTGCCACGCTGGACAGCATGTCCGGCCTGAAGCCCGCCTTTGACAAGGCCGGCACGGTGACCGCCGCCAATGCATCGGGCCTGAACGACGGTGCTGCCGCAGTGGTGGTGATGTCGGCCGCCAAGGCCAAGGAACTGGGCCTGACGCCGCTGGCCACGATCAAGGCCTACGCCAATGCGGGCGTGGACCCGAAGGTCATGGGCATGGGCCCGGTGCCGGCTTCCAAGCGCTGCCTGTCGCGCGCGGGCTGGGGCGTGGGCGACCTGGACCTGATGGAAATCAACGAGGCTTTTGCCGCGCAGGCGCTGGCCGTGCACCAGCAGATGGGCTGGGACACGTCCAAGGTCAACGTGAACGGTGGCGCCATTGCCATCGGCCACCCGATCGGTGCATCGGGTTGCCGTATCCTGGTGACGCTGCTGCACGAGATGAAGCGCCGCGACGCGAAGAAGGGCCTGGCCTCGCTGTGCATCGGCGGCGGCATGGGTGTGGCGCTGGCGGTCGAACGCAATTAATGGGGTGTACCTGGGCGCGCAGCGTTCCGCGCGGCCCAGGCGAAGATAACGAAGAGCCAATCAAGGAGTGGACATGACTCAGCGCATTGCATACGTGACCGGCGGTATGGGCGGCATCGGAACCGCTATCTGCCAACGTCTCGCCAAGGATGGCTTCCGCGTGGTGGCCGGCTGCGGCCCCAATTCGCCGCGTCGCGAGCGGTGGATCGAGCAGCAGAAGGCGCTCGGCTTCGACTTCGTTGCCTCCGAAGGCAACGTGGCCGACTGGGATTCGACCAAGACCGCGTTCGACAAGGTCAAGGCTGAAGTCGGCGAGGTGGATGTGCTGATCAACAACGCAGGCATCACGCGCGACGTGGTGTTCCGCAAGATGACCCGCGCCGACTGGGACGCGGTGATCGACACCAACCTGACGTCGCTGTTCAACGTGACCAAGCAGGTCATCGACGGCATGGTCGATCGCGGCTGGGGCCGTATCGTCAATATCTCGTCGGTGAACGGGCAGAAGGGCCAGTTCGGCCAGACCAACTATTCCACCGCCAAGGCCGGCCTGCACGGCTTCACCATGGCGCTGGCACAGGAAGTGGCAACCAAGGGCGTGACGGTGAATACCGTTTCGCCTGGCTATATCGCTACGGACATGGTCAAGTCGATCCGCCAGGACGTGCTGGACAAGATCGTCGGCACCATCCCGGTCAAGCGCCTGGGCGAGCCGTCGGAAATCGCGTCGATCTGCGCGTGGCTGTCGTCGGAAGAGTCGGGCTTCTCCACGGGTGCCGACTTCTCGCTGAACGGCGGTTTGCATATGGGCTGATCCAGCTCTGCGTGCTGCGCGGGCGTGCCGTTTTTGCGGTGCACCCAGCGCAGCGCACAAGCCACTGTCGGATGCCAATTGCGGGCCTTTCGGGGCCCGCGATTCGTTTGTGCGTGCGGGTTTTCCTTAAGCTACCCGGCTTTTCTTAGTGCTTTGTTGGGCATAGAATCAGGTCAGCAGCACGGGCACCAATGTCGTGCAACGTGCGGCCTTCGCGGGGGCGAAGGTAACAATGGCACTGGCGGCTCGATCCGCGAGTGCGCACATAGTAACTTTTCACGACCTTCCAGATGGCCCGGCAGAACCGGTTTGCGCACTGCACCCCATGCGGTGCAGCAGCGCCCATCAGCGACCACAAGAGGACAGAGCACCGATGGCCACGAGCAAAAAAGGCGCAGAGCGACTGATCAAGAAATACCCCAATCGCAGGCTCTACGACACTCAAACCAGCACCTACATCACGCTGGCCGATGTGAAGCAGCTGGTCATGGATTCCGAGGAGTTCAAGGTCGTTGACGCCAAGTCTGGCGATGAACTGACGCGCAGCATCCTGCTGCAGATCATCCTGGAAGAGGAAACGGGTGGTGTGCCGATGTTCTCCAGCGCCATGCTGTCGCAGATCATCCGCTTCTATGGCCATGCCATGCAGGGCATGATGGGCACCTACCTGGAAAAGAACATCCAGGCTTTCATCGACATCCAGAACAAGCTGGCCGAGAACTCCAAGGGCCTGTATTCCGGCGAGGCCTTCAGCCCCGACATGTGGTCCCAGTTCATGAACATGCAGGGGCCGATGATGCAGGGCATGATGAGCAACTACATCGAGCAGAGCAAGAACCTGTTCGTGCAGATGCAGGAGCAGATGCAGAGCCAGGCGAAAAACATGTTCGGGACGTTCCCGTTCAATCAGCCGGACAAGAAGTAAGAAGCAAGTTACTGCTGGCGGACCGCCCCGGTTCGCTGCTTCGCCACCCTCGCACTGTTCCGGACGCGCTGCGAGGCGGCGCCCAAGCAGGTAAAATGCGCCCCTCCTGAACTGGCGGCTCATCTTGTGGACTCGCCCGCGCGATATCCCGATGCCTTCCAGCTGCCACCGTTTCGATCCGACTCCCTTTGATTCCGGCGCATCCGCGCTGGCTCGGGCCTGACCATGGGCCGGCTTTTCCTGGCCCCGATGGAAGGGCTCGCCGACTACGTGCTGCGCGATGTGCTGACCGGCCTGGGTGGCTATGACGGATGCGTGTCCGAGTTCGTTCGTGTGACTGGCTCGCTGCTTCCCGCGCGTGTCTACGAACGCGACACCCCCGAGATCCTGCAGGACGGCTACACCCCCGGTGGAACGCCGATGGTGATCCAGCTGCTCGGCAGCGATGCCGCGTGGATGGCGCGCAATGCGGCCTATGCCGCGACCCTGTCGACGCATGGTATCGACCTGAACTTCGGTTGCCCGGCCAAGGTCGTCAACCGGCACGGCGGTGGTGCGATGCTGCTGGCGCACCCCGAGCAGCTGCATCGCATCGTTTCCGCGGTGCGCGCGGCGGTCCCGCCACAAATCAAGGTCACCGCCAAGATGCGCCTCGGCGTTTCGGATACCGCACTGGCGCTCGATTGCGCCACGGCGCTGGCCGAGGGTGGGGCGGCGTCGCTGGTGGTGCATGCCCGCACGCGCGACCACGGCTACCGGCCGCCGGCGCACTGGGAATGGATCGCCCGCATCGCGGACGCCGTGGACATACCCGTCATTGCCAACGGCGAAGTCTGGTCCGTTGCGGACTGGGAACGTTGCCGTGCGGTCAGCGGCTGCGCGGATGTGATGATCGGGCGTGGCGCGGTATCGGATCCATTCCTGGCGCTGCGTATCCGCGGAGTCATGGCTAGCACGCCGTCGGATGAGGAGTGGCCGCTGGTGCTGCACCTGATCGCCGCCTATCTGAGGAAGCTGCACGACCGGATCGCCTCCTGCCATGAGCATGGACGGGTGAAATTGTGGCTGAGCTATCTCAAGCGGACCTGGCCACAGGCGGCGGCGCTGCATGCAGCCATCCGCAGGATCCAGGATTCGGCGCAGATCGAGCAAGTGCTGCAAAGTTTCCCGGACATCACGTCCAGTTGACTTCCGGGATCCGGCCAGCGTGCGCGGCTCTGCCGTGTGTGGTCTCAGGCGCCGGCTAACCGCGGCAAGCGGTTAAAATACAGGGTTCCGTGCAGCGCCTGGCGGCCTTGTCCGGCCTCCGTCGAGATAACCCGATATACTCCGCCCCGCCTGTCCTACATTCGCATTCCCCGTGAAAAATCCTTCAGAATCAATGACCCAGAAAGACCAAAGTCCGCGCGTGGGTTTCGTTTCGCTTGGCTGCCCGAAGGCCTTGGTCGACTCCGAGCAGATCATTACCCAACTGCGCGCCGAGGGTTACGCGATCAGCGGCACCTATGACGGCGCCGACCTGGTCGTGGTCAACACCTGCGGCTTCATCGACGAGGCCGTCCAGGAAAGCCTCGACGCGATCGGCGAGGCGCTGACCGAGAATGGCAAGGTCATCGTGACCGGCTGCCTGGGAGCCAAGAAGGACGCGGCGGGACACGACATCGTGTCGTCGGTCCATCCGAAGGTGCTGGCCGTGACCGGCCCGCATGCGCTGGGAGAGGTGATGCAGGCGGTGCACACGCACCTGCCCAAGCCGCATGACCCGTTCACGGACCTGGTGCCGGCGGCCGGCATCAAGCTCACGCCCAAGCATTACGCCTACCTGAAGATCTCCGAAGGCTGCAACCACCGTTGCTCGTTCTGCATCATCCCGTCGATGCGCGGCGACCTGGTGTCGCGCCCGGTGGCCGAGGTCATGCTTGAAGCCGAGAACCTGTTCAAGGCCGGGGTCAAGGAACTGCTGGTGATCTCGCAGGACACGAGCGCCTACGGGGTCGACGTGAAGTACCGTACCGGTTTCTGGGACGGCCGCCCGCTCAAGACGCGTATGACCGAACTGGTGGGCGCCCTGGGCGAACTGGCGGCCCAGTATGGTGCCTGGGTGCGCCTGCATTATGTATATCCGTACCCGCACGTCGACGAGATCATCCCGTTGATGAACGGCGGCCATGTGCTGCCCTACCTCGACGTGCCGCTGCAGCACGCCCATCCGGACGTGCTCAAGCGCATGAAGCGCCCGGCCAATGCCGAAAAGACCCTGGACCGTATCCGCGCCTGGCGCGAGGTGTGCCCGGACCTGACGATCCGCAGCACCTTCATCGCCGGCTTCCCGGGCGAGACCGAGGCCGAGTTCCAGACCCTGCTGGATTTCATCGCCGAGGCCGAGCTGGACCGCGTGGGCTGCTTCGCCTATTCGCCGGTGGAAGGCGCCACCGCCAACGACTTGCCGGGAGCGCTGCCTGACGAAGTGCGTGAGGAACGCCGTGCGCGCTTTATGGAAGTGGCGGAGGAAGTCTCGGCACGCCGCCTGCAGCGCAAGGTCGGCCAGACCCTGCGCGTGCTGGTGGACGAGGTGAACCAGGAGGGTGGCATCGGCCGCTCCTCGGCCGACGCGCCGGAGATCGACGGCCTGGTCTATATCGCGCCGCCGGCCAAGCCGTCGCAGCGCTATCGCGCCGGTGAGTTCGTCCAGGTGAAGATCACGGGTGCCGACGGCCACGACCTGTGGGGTGAAATCTGATGCAGCCGGCGCTTGCTGCCCTTAAGTAAAAGTACGATCGTTCGATTCTGTCGCGATGCCGCTATACTGTGCACCGCAACATAACCTCATGGAGTGAGACATGACGCGTGAAGTCGTAGTGGTGAGTGGTGTACGTACGGCAATCGGGACGTTCGGTGGCAGCCTGAAGGACATGGCACCGGTCGATATGGGTGCGCTCGTGGTGCGTGAAGCACTTGCACGTGCCCAGGTGTCCGGCGATGACGTCGGCCACGTCGTATTCGGCAATGTGATCCAGACCGAGCCGCGGGACATGTACCTGGGCCGCGTGGCGGCCGTCAACGGCGGCGTGTCGACCAATGCGCCCGCGCTGACCGTGAACCGCCTGTGCGGCTCGGGCCTGCAGGCGATCGTCAGCGCCGCGCAGACCATCCTGCTGGGAGATACCGACATCGCCATCGGCGGCGGCGCCGAAAGCATGAGCCGCGCGCCGTACCTGGCACCGGCTGCCCGCTGGGGTGCGCGCATGGGCGATGCCACCATGGTCGACATGATGCTGGGCGCGCTGCATGACCCGTTCCATCGCATCCACATGGGTGTCACGGCCGAGAACGTGGCCAAGGAATACGACATCAGCCGCAGCCAGCAGGACGAAGCCGCGCTGGAGTCGCACCGCCGCGCTTCGGCCGCCATCAAGGCCGGCTACTTCAAGGACCAGATCGTTCCGGTGACGCTCAAGAGCCGCAAGGGCGACGTGAGCTTCGACACCGACGAGCACGTGCGCCATGACGCCACGATCGACGACATGACCAAGCTCAAGCCGGTCTTCGTCAAGGAAAACGGCACGGTGACCGCGGGCAATGCCTCGGGCCTGAACGATGCCGCCGCCGCGGTGGTGCTGATGGAGCGTGCCGAGGCCGAGCGCCGCGGCCTGAAGCCGCTGGCACGCCTGGTCTCGTACGGCCACGCCGGCGTGGATCCGAAGACCATGGGCATCGGCCCGGTTCCGGCCACGAAGATTGCACTGGAGCGCGCCGGCCTGTCGGTGTCCGACCTGGACGTGATCGAAGCCAACGAAGCGTTTGCCGCGCAAGCCTGCGCGGTGACCAAGGCGCTGGGCCTGGACCCGGCCAAGGTCAATCCGAACGGCTCCGGCATTTCGCTCGGTCACCCGATCGGCGCCACCGGCGCGCTGATCACGGTCAAGGCCCTTTACGAGCTGCAGCGCGTGCAAGGCCGCTATGCGCTGGTGACGATGTGCATCGGTGGCGGCCAGGGTATTGCCGCGATCTTCGAACGCATCTGAGTCTTGCCGATGCATCATCGCTCCCCGTTTCAGCGCCTTTCGCTGGCCAGCCTGGCTGCCGCGCTGGCGCTTGCGGGGGCGATGCCGGCGCGGGGCGCGGATGACAACGTGCTGTCGACCGGCCCGGCAGCCAGTGCGGGGGACCTGGGCCTGAGCGAGGCCATCCGCGCAGGTGAAGTGCGCCGTGGCACGGCGCCTTCCGCCGGCGCAGCGATTGCGCCGCTGGCGCCGCGCCCGGAATACGCCAGGCTGCCCGTCTATGTCGGCAAGCTCGGCGACAAGCCGGTGCGCCTGCGCATCGGCCCCAAGCCGGACGAGCGCGACAGCCTGCGCGGCGAATACACCACCAACGGCGTGCCCGGCGTGCGCTTGCTGGCGGGGGAGTGGGAGGACGGGAGCTTCCTGATGGAAGAGTCCGACGACGGCACCCGCGTCTCCGGCAACTGGGAAGGCACCATCGACGCCAGCGGTGCGGTGCGCGGCACCTGGACCGATGCCTTCGACCAGGCTGTCGTGCTTCCTTTCTCCATCCGCCCGCTGGGAAGCGTGCTGGTGATCCCACCCTTCGACATGACGCCCAACAGCGGCGTCACCTACGCACCACCACCGCCCGCATCGACCATCCAGACCATCCAGGGGCGCTGAACACGGCTACCGGTGGCGCCACAGGCATTTGCTGGTAAGCTCGACGGTTATCGCGTCTCTTTCATGCCCGCCGCGCAAAGCGGTGCGACATGCCAGCCATCGAGGAATCCGCCGTGTCCGATCCGACTTCCGACAAGCCCGTGTCGAGCCCTGCCTCCCATTACATCCAGACTGTCGCGGTCCAGCCCGAACTGGATATTGCGCCCGGCTTCGATTCGTTTTCCCCCGCCACGCATCGCGGTTCCACCGTGGTCTTCCGCAACCTGGCCGAACTGCGCGCGTACGGCGAACGCAGCACCACGTACTGGCGCTACGGCCTGCATGCCACGCCCACCAGCGAAGCGCTGTGCCAGCATCTGGCCCTGCTCGAAGGCGCAAGCCACACGCTGTTGCTGCCGTCCGGGCTGGCCGCGATCTCGCTGGTCTACTTCGCGCTGCTCAGGAGCGGCGACGACGTGCTGGTGCCGGACAACGTCTACGGCCCCAACCGCGACCACGGCGAATGGCTGGCCCGGGATTTCGGGGTGACGGTGCGCTACTACGACCCGATGATAGGCAGCGGCATTGCCAGCCTGATCCAGCCCAATACGCGGCTGATCTGGATGGAGTCGCCGGGCTCGGTGACCATGGAGGTGCCGGACAGCGAGGCGATCGTTGCCGCGGCCAAGGCTCGTGGCGTGCTGACCGCCATCGACAATACCTGGTCAGCCGGCCTCTACTTCCGGCCGTTCGACATGGGGATCGACATCTCTGTGCAGGCACTGACCAAGTACCAGTCCGGCGGTAGCGACGTCCTGATGGGCGCCGTGCTGACGCGGGACGACGCCCTGCAGGCCCGCCTGAAGCGCACGCGCATGCTGATGGGCTGGGGCGTTTCCGCCGACGACTGCCATCTGGTGCTGCGTTCGCTGCCGAGCCTGCCGGTACGCCTGGCCGCGCATGACCGCGGCGCGCGCGAGGTGGCCGAATGGCTGCACCAGCGACCGGAGGTGGTGCGCGTATTGCATCCCGCGCTGCCGGACTGCCCCGGACACGCCCATTGGCGACGCGACTTCAGTGGTGCCAGCGGCCTGTTCGCGATCATCCTCCACGACAAGTACTCGCGCGAGCAGGTCGACGCCTTCGTCGAAGCGCTGCGGCTGTTCGCCATCGGCTGGTCGTGGGGCGGCGCTCACAGCCTGGCCGTGCCGTACCACGTGCCGACCATGCGCCCCGCGGGCAGTTGGCCGCCGGCGGGATGGCGGCATGCGGGCGAACTGGTGCGCCTTTATATCGGCCTGGAGGACACGCGTGACCTCATCGCGGACCTGCGCCAGGCCCTGGAGCAGCAACTCGGCGGCTGAGCCGTCCCGACCGGCTAGCTTGCGCGCAGTGCCACGTTGAGCTGGTCGACCACTTCGGCCCAGTCGGCGTCGTCCGCGATCTCGTCGCGCAGCATGGTCGCTTGCGCGGGCGTCCAGAACGGCGCGTCGGCCAGTTCCACGTCGCCGGGCAAGGGGGTGTGCGTCGCAATGAAGTGGCGGATGCCGGACTCATCGCTGGGTAGTCCCAATTGGGCAAACAGCTCGGAAAAGCGGTGAAAGGCCTGTTCCATGGTGAGGGTGCTCCGCTTCTGGTTTGTCACTCAAGCTAGTGTAGGGCACGGGGGCGGCGGAATGGCGACCGAATCGTCCAGGAAAAAAACGGACGCCGCGGCGTCCGTTTCGCATGTTGCGGGAACCCCCTTACCTCAGCAGTTCGCCGTCGCGCTCGCGTGCGCCGTGCGCGGCGGCCTGGGCGCTGCGCAAGGCCCACACTGACTCCGCCGGGCCATGCTGGGCACGCCGCCGGGTTGCGCGTGCAAGCGCCGCAAATCCGGCGGCCAGGGCGATCGCGCCGATGTCGAAGCCGGCGATGATCCAGTGCCCGCTTGGTATCGAGCGCAGCAGGTGGTCGCCGGTCAGGACGGCATTGGCCAGCGGGATGGTCAGGGCGGCAATCGCCGCCGCATACAGCAGTTCGATCGCGGCCCGCGCGGGCGGGCGCAGCAGCGCCCAGGCGCAGGCGGCGAAGAAGACCGGGAAATAAGTGTGGCTGACCGAACGGGCGGGCCACAGCAGTGCCGCCGGGAAACATAGGGCCACGCCGATGCAGCACCCGATGCAGACACCGACAGTGGCTTGCGCGAGCAGCCGGTGCACGCGCGGCTGTTCCGCCTGGCGTATCCTGCGGCGCGATTCGATCCAGAGCAGGTTGCCCGAGTAGAACAGGAAGGCGCCGGCCAGGCCCGCCAGCACGTACCCGATCCGCAGCGGCAGTTCCCCATAGGTGCCGAAATGCAGTGCGAACAAGGCGCTGTAGAGGCCGTGGTTGCCATCGCGGGCGCCGGCGGCCTGGTTGGCGATCACCGTGCCGGCATTGGCTTCGCCCGAGGCCGCATGGATGCCGACGGAGCCGAGGTTGCCCAGCGCGCGGGTACTGGTGCCACGCACTTCCACGACGGCATTGGCGTCGCCATAGCGCTGGTAACGGAACGATTCGGCGGCAAAGCGCTCGCCCGCCGCTTCCCGTGCAATGCGGATCAGCTCTGACGCCGGCAGTGTGGGCACGGCACGGCCGGCGGCGGTGACTTCGGGCACGGCGGTGGTCACGCGCGGGACCACGGGAAACAACTTGCCGTCGAAGGTCAGCGTGTTGAAGACCATCAACAGGACCAGCGAGAGGCAGAACAGTGCGCCGGTGATCGCGATCATCAGGTGGAATGGCAGGCTGAACAGGCCGATCACGTTGTGCGAATCCATCCAGAAGCGCTTGAGGTTGCGCCCCGGCCGCACGGCAAACAGGTCTTTCTTCAGGCGAGGCAGGTGCAGGAGCACGCCGGAAACCAGCGCCAGTCCGTAAAGCACCGAGATCGCACCCATGAAATAGATGCCGGCTGCGGGGATGCCAAGCGAGTAGTGCAGGCTGTTCAGGAAGGAAGACAACTCGCCGATCACCTGGTCGCGGGAGGTGTCCTGCTGCATGGCGCGGTCGCCGGCCAGGCGCTCGTCGGTGCTCATCTGCCACTCGCCGGCCTTGTCCTGCCAGTAGGCGCTGATATGGGGTTCGCCCGCCGAAGGCATGTAGACGTAGGCGCTGGCGGCCGCTTCAGGGTAGAGCGCGACCAGCTTCTGCATGAAGGGATCCACGGCGGCGGGGTTGGCGACAGTCCCCGCCTGTGCGTTGCCCTTGAGCCGGTCCGGAGATTGCCAGACGTGCAGTTCGTGGTGGAACACGGTCACGGCGCCGGCAAAGAAGGCGATGAACAATGCCCAGCCGGCCATGAGGCCGACCCAGGTGTGAAGCGTCTGGAACAGCCGGAGTGTGGTGGATTTCATGGTGGCGGACCTCAGGAAGCCGGCAGCGAGGCGAGCACGGCCGACGGCGCCACGTGCAGCAGGCGCAGCGCCCACAGCAGCCCGAAGCACAGCAGGTTCGCGCCCGCCAGCCATAGCCATGCGGCGCGGCTGGAGCGGAACAGCAGGCTGCAGCAGATGATCGCGACCCATAGCGGTAGGCACGTCACCACGGCAGCAACCACACCGCTTTCCCAGCCGCCCGGCAGGCCGATGATGGCCAGTGTGCACAGCGCGACCGCCAGCGGCAGCCCCAGAAGGGCGCCGGCGAGCCATTTCGTGCCCATGCCGCTCATGCTTGCCTCTTTGCGGCCGGCCGCCCCTGGTTCACGTAAGTGCCGATAAAAGGCCACAGGGACAGGCCCGTCGGAATGATCGCCAGGTTCGCGGCGACGGCCACGGGCCAACCCTGAGCCTGACTCCACAGCCAGGTGCTCAGGACGGTCAGCGCCAGCCCAAGCCACCCGAAGAGCTGGGGCGCCGGGCGCCGGCCAGAGCCATTCTGCGGCGATGGCAGCAAGACCTGGTTGGGTGCCGCCAGGTAGATACAAGCTGCCGCGACGAGTCCGAGCAGGACCGCGAAGGCTTCCATAGCTTAAATCGGAGAAGGAAAATGCAAGTATAAATGAGAATGATTCGTATTGAAAAGACGGATCACTCTTGGGTGCATCGATGCATGCACGCGCAGGTCGGCGGGATGAAGCTGGGGGGAGTCAGGCGGAAGCGACTGGCGGTGGCCGGCAGCCGCCGCCAGTGCAAAGTGGATTCAGTGCGGAAACAGCGCCAGGAGGCCGTCCAGGCCAACATGATTGAAGGCGACGCTCGCCTGCGCACGCACGATGGGCTTGGCGCGGAAGGCGACCGAGAGGCCGGCCACGGCCATCATCTTGAGGTCGTTGGAACCGTCGCCCATGACGATGGCCTGTTCAGGCGTGGCGCCGATCTGCGCGCACACTTCCTGCACGGTGCGCGCTTTCACGTCGGCATTGACGATTTCGCCGACCACGTTGCCCGTGAGCTTGCCATCGACGATTTCCAGCGTGTTGGCGCGCGTCACGTCCAGCTTCAGGCGCGTCTTGAGCTTCTCGGTGAAGTGGACAAAGCCGCCCGATACCAGCAGCGTTCGCAGGCCCAGCGCCTGGACGGTCTGCAGCATGCGCTCGGCGCCCGGCGACAGGCGCAGGCGCTCTTCGTAGACGCGGTCCAGCACGCTGGCGTCCAGGCCCTTGAGCAGGGCCACGCGGCGGCGCAGGCTTTCGTTGAAGTCCGTGATCTCGCCGCGCATGGCGGCTTCGGTGATGGCGGAAACCTCGGCCTTCAGCCCGCAGAAATCGGCGATCTCGTCGATGCACTCGATCGTGATCAGCGTGGAATCCATGTCCATCGCCACCAGGCGGAAGTCCGACAGGCGGCGGCCGGCCGGCACGACAGCCCAGTCGATCGCGCGTGGTCCGCAGTAGTCATCGAGCGCTTCGCGCAGCGCCGGAGTCAGCGTGCCGCAATCTTCGGCGGCCGCCACGTTTTCGCTGCGCAGCACGGGCTCTGAAGCGCCGGCGAGGGTGCGGATGGCGGCAAGGTCGCCGGAAACGAGCGGGCGGGTACTCTGGAGAATCAGGGGCATGACAGCAGCAGGCGGATCAGGGCGGCGCGCCGGAGGGCGGGACGGCAAAGGCGACATTGTAATCGTTCAGGACCCGCCTGGCCGTCAGGTCGCCACCCGCAGGCTGTCGACGACCTTATGCAGGAACGCCTCGCACGCCGCGAGCTGGTCCAGCGAGACAAACTCGTCCGGCTTGTGTGCCTGCTGGATATCGCCGGGCCCGCACACCACCGCGGGAATGCCCGCGCGCTGGAACAGCCCTGCCTCGGTGCCGTAGGCAACCTTGCTGGTCTCGCGATCTCCGGTGAGCACCCGCACGAGTTGTGTAATGGCTGCCTGCTCGGCCACATCCAGCGACGGCGCCGCGGCGATCTTGCTGATGACCAGGTCCGTGTCCGCGTGTTCGGCGCGCATCTTCGGCAGCAACACGTCATTGGCGTACGACGCGATGCGTGCGAACAGCGCCTCGGGATCGACGCCGGGCAGGTTGCGGAACTCGAACACGAACTCGCACAGCGCGGGGATGGTGTTGAGCGCGATGCCGCCCTGGATGGTGCCGGTCTGGGCGGTGGTGCAGGGCACGTCGAAGGCCTGGTCGTAGGGGCCGTTGGCCTTGAATTCATCAGCCATGTCGCGGATGAAACAGATCAGCCGCGCGGCGTACTCGATCGCATTGACGCCGCGCGGCGTGAGCGACGAGTGCGCGGCCTGGCCCCTGACGCAGCAGCGGTAGGCGTTGATGCCCTTGTGCGCCACGATCACGCGCATGCTGGTTGGCTCGCCCACGATGCAGCCGGCCGGGTGCACGCCGCGCTCGCGCAGTTCAGCGAGCAGGTAGGGCGCGCCCATGCAGCCGATCTCTTCGTCGAACGACAGCGCGTAGTGCACCGGCTCGCGCAGCCTTGCGTCGAGCAGCGTGGGCAGCAGCGCCAGGCTGGTGCCGATGAAGCCCTTCATGTCGCATGTGCCGCGGCCATAGAGCTTGCCGTCGCGCACCACGGGCCTGAAGGGATCGGTGGTCCAGTTCTGGCCGTCCACCGGGACCACGTCGGTGTGGCCCGACAGTACGATGCCGCCATTGGTCTCGCCGCTGGCGGCTGGCACCGTGACGAACAGGTTGGCCTTGTCGCGCTGGGTGTTGTAGCTCAGGTGGGGCCGCAGGCCCTTCGCGAGGAAGTGGTCCCGCACGGACTCGATCAGTCCCAGGTTGGAATGGCGGCTGGTGGTGTCGTACGCCACCAGCCGCTGCGTCCATTCGAGCGCGCTGCCACGCGGCGCGCTGGCTTCAGGGGTGGAAGCTTCAGGGGTGGAAGTCTTGCGTTGGATATCGGCTTGCATGGGGCGGGGCGGCTCAGGGCGGCGTTCACCGATGGGTTAAGTACCCGATGCTACACCCGCCGCGGCCGACGGGCCAGACGCCCCGCGGCATTGGCTATGCGAGCTGGCGCAGCGTCTGCTTGATGGTCTGCGCGCGTACGGCCACGTCGGGCATCTTGGCCTCGATGCGCAGCTTGTCCTGCCCCGCCAGTTTGATATGGCGGTTCTTCTGCACCAGCTCGATGATCCGGAGCGCGTCGATAGGCGGGTTCGGCACGAACTGCACGCTGATCGCCGCTTCGCCCGCATCGATCTTGCGCACGCCAAGCGGCGCCGCGGCGATGCGCAGCCGGTGAGTCTCCACCAGTGCCTGCGCCTGAGGCGGCATGCGGCCGAAGCGATCGATCAGTTCCTCCTGGATGTCGTCGACGCGTTCCGGCGTTTCACAGTTGGCCAGGCGCTTGTACAGCGACAGGCGTTCGTGCACGTCCGCGCAATAGTCGTTGGGCAGCAGCGCGGGCGTGCCGAGGTTGATCTCGGTGGTCGCCGAGAGTGGCGCCATCAGGTCCGGCTCCTTGCCGGCCTTGAGCGCCTTGACCGCGGCGTTGAGCATGTCGGTGTAGAGCTGGAAGCCGATCTCGTGGATCTCGCCCGACTGCTTGTCGCCGAGCACCTCGCCGGCGCCGCGGATCTCCAGGTCGTGCATGGCCAGGTAGAAGCCCGAACCCAGTTCTTCCATCTGCTGGATGGCCTCGAGCCGGCGCCCCGCCTGCTTGGTCAGGCCGTCCACGTCATGCACCAGCAGGTAGGCATAGGCCTGGTGGTGCGAACGCCCGACCCGTCCGCGCAGCTGGTGCAACTGCGCCAGGCCGAACTTGTCGGCACGGTGGATCAGGATGGTGTTGGCGGTCGGCACGTCGATGCCGGTTTCGATGATGGTGGTGCACAGCAGGATGTTGTCGCGCCGCGCGACGAAGTCACGCATCACGCGTTCCAGCTCGCGCTCGTGCATCTGGCCGTGCGCCACGGCAATGCGCGCTTCCGGCACCAGTTCGGCCAGCCGGGCGCGCTTGTTCTCGATGGTCTCGACCTCGTTGTGGAGGAAGTAGACCTGCCCGCCGCGCTTGAGTTCGCGCAGGATGGCTTCGCGGATCACGCCGTCTTCCTCGCGCCGCACGAAGGTCTTGATGGCCAGCCGCTTCTGCGGCGCGGTGGCGATCACGGAGAAATCGCGCAGGCCTTCCAGTGCCATGCCGAGCGTGCGCGGGATCGGCGTTGCCGTCAGCGTCAGCACGTCGACCTCGGCGCGCAGCGTCTTGAGCGCTTCCTTCTGCCGCACGCCGAAGCGGTGCTCCTCGTCGATGATGACGAGCCCCAGCCGCTGGAACTTCACTTCATCCGAGAGCAGCTTGTGCGTGCCGATCACGATATCGACCGTGCCCTCGTTGATCTGCTTTACCGCCGCGTCGATTTCCTTCTTCGTCTTGAAGCGCGACAGCTCGACGATGCGCACCGGCCACTCGGCAAAGCGGTCCGACAGCGTCTGGAAATGCTGTTCGGCCAGCAGCGTGGTCGGCGCCAGCATGGCCACCTGCTTGCCGCCGAGCACGGCGACAAAGGCAGCGCGCAGCGCGACCTCGGTCTTGCCGAAGCCCACGTCGCCGCAGACCAGGCGGTCCATGGGCTTGCCCGAGGTCATGTCGGCGATGACGGCGGCAATCGCCGCGGCCTGGTCGGGCGTCTCCTCGAAGCCGAAGCTTTCGGCGAAGGTCTCGTAGTCCTTGGGCGAGAGCGGGAACGCAAAGCCCTCGCGGGCGGCGCGGCGCGCATACAGGTTCAGGAGTTCCGCGGCGGTGTCGCGGATCTGCTGCGCGGCGCGGCGCTTGGCCTTGTCCCACTGGCCCGAGCCCAGGTGGTGCAGCGGCGCGGTTTCCGGATCGGCGCCCGAGTAGCGCGAGATCACATGGAGCTGGTGCACCGGCACGTACAGCTTGCTGCTCTTGTCGTACTCCAGGTGCAGGAATTCCTCTTCGCCCTGGCCCAGGTCGAGCGACACCAGGCCGTGGTAGCGGCCGATGCCGTGTTCGCTGTGCACCACCGGGTCGCCGATCTTCAGTTCGGCCAGGTCGCGCACCATCGAGTCGACGGCGGTGGCCTGTTCCTGCTTGCGGCGCCCGGCGCGGCGCGCGGTGCCGGCGTAAAGCTCGGCTTCCGTCACGAAGGCGAGCTTCGCGTCCGGCAGCACGAAGCCGCTGTGCAGCGGCGCCACGGCAATGCTGAAATGCGATTCCCCGGCCAGGAAGGCGGCAAAGTCGTCCACCTGCTGCGGGCGCAGGCCGCTTTCGGCAAAGAGCTGCAGCAGGGTCTCGCGGCGGCCGGCGGTGTCGGCGCACATCAGCACGCGCGTGGCCTTGTCGCGCAGCAGGGCCTCCAGGTTCACGAGCGGGTCGTCCGCGCGCCGGTTTACCGAGACGTCCGGCACGCCCGCCGCGAAGGCGGGTTGGTCGGCGGCGCCGGCTTCGGCCTGCAGCACCAGCCGTGCGAGGGGCTTGGCTGCGATGAAGAACTGCTCCTCGGACAGGAACAGCTGCGACGGCGGCAGCAACGGGCGCTCGCGGTCGTGCCGCATGAAGTCGTAACGCGGCGTGGTCTCGGCCCAGAAGCGGCGGATGGCTTCGTCCACCTTGCCGGCGAATGCCAGCTGGGTGTCGGCCGGCAGGTAGTCGAACAGCGTCGCGCTTGTCTCGAAGAACAGCGGCAGGTAGTACTCGATGCCGGCCGAAGGCACGCCGTTGCCGATGTCCTTGTAGATCGGCGACTTGGTGGGGTCGCCTTCGAACAGTTCACGCCAGCGGCCGCGGAACGCGGTGCGGGCCGCTTCGTCGAGCGGGAACTCGCGCCCCGGCAGCAGGCGGACTTCCCTGACCGGGTACAGGCTGCGCTGGGTGTCGGGATCGAAGGCGCGGATGGTCTCGATCTCGTCGCCGAAGAGGTCGATGCGGTACGGCAGCGCCGAGCCCATCGGGTACAGGTCGATCAGGCCGCCGCGCACGCTGTACTCGCCCGGCCGCATCACCGCGCTGACGTGCTGGTAGCCGGCCAGCGTGAACTGCGCCTTGAGCGCGGCCTCGTCCAGCCGCTCGCCCTGCTTGAAGAAGAAGGTGTAGGCCGCGAGGAAGGACGGCGGCGCGAGTCGGTAGAGCGCCGTCGAGGCCGGCACGAGCATGACGTCGCACTGGCCGCCCTGGATGTCGTGCAGCGTCGCGAGCCGTTCGGACACGAGGTCCTGGTGGGGCGAGAAGCTGTCGTAGGGCAGGGTTTCCCAGTCCGGCAGCAGGCGCACGCGCAATTCCGGCGCAAACCAGGGGATTTCATCGGCCAGGCGCTGGGCGTCGACGGCGTTGGCGCAGACTACGGCCAGCATCGGCACGCGGCTGCGATGCTGGCGCGCGTAAGCGGAAATGGCCAGTGCGTCGGCGGAACCGTGCAGGCTGGCCACGTTGTGGCGCAGCCCGGGCTTGACCAGGGGCAGGTTGGCGAACGGAAAGGCGGGAGCGGCGTCAGGCATCGGGCAGCGGTCGGGATCAGCAACAACGAACGAACGGCAACGAACGACAACGCCCCGCCGGCAGCGCGGGCGGGGGGTATGGCGTGCGCCGCATGCCGTGGCGGCATGGCGGCAAACAAGGGCCGTATTATAGAATGCGCTCCGGCCTTGGCGCTGCTGCTGCCATGCCGTCCCCAACGCATTTCCATTTCATTCCGATCCTGTGCCAGACCGCCGCTTCGCCCTGATTCCCTGTGCCGGTACCGGCAGCCGCGCGGGCGGCCCCGTGCCCAAGCAGTACCAGCCCATCGCCGGCCGGCCCATGATCTGGTACGCCCTGGCGGCGTTTTCGGCGTGTGATGCCATCAGCGCCACGGCCTTGGTGCTGGCGCCCGACGACATGCCGCTGGAGTCCCGCTTCGGCGCCGACGTTTTCGCCGGCCTGCGCTTCGATACGGCCTTTGTCGGCGGCGACACCCGCCATGCCTCGGTGCTGGCGGGCCTGCATCACCTGGCGCAGCTTGGCGCCGTCGACACCGACTGGGTGCTGGTGCACGACGCGGCGCGCCCGGGGCTGACCCCCGCGATGATCCATAGCCTGGTGCGTTCGGTGGAGAGCGATGGCGAAGATGATCCGGATGCCGCGATCGGCGGCATCCTGGCCGTGCCCGTGCCCGATACGCTCAAGCGTGCCGACGCCGGCACGCGCATCGGCACCACGGTGCCGCGCGACGGGCTGTGGCAGGCCCAGACGCCGCAGATGTTCCGGCTGGGCGTGCTGCGCCAGGCCCTGCAGGATGCGCTGGCCGCCGGCGCCGTGGTGACCGACGAGGCCAGCGCGATCGAACGGCTGGGCCTGCATCCGCGCCTGGTCAACGGTTCGCTGCGCAACTTCAAAGTGACCTATCCGGAAGACTTTGCGCTGGCGGAGGTGCTGCTCGGCACCGCACCGGCGCGGTCTGCCGATTCAGGAGCCTGATCGATGATGCCATTTGATATCCGCGTGGGGCAGGGCTATGACGTCCACGCGCTCGTGCCCGGCCGCAAGCTGATCCTGGGCGGCGTGCAGATTCCGCATGACCGGGGATTGCTCGGGCACTCCGATGCCGACGCGCTGCTGCACGCCATTACCGACGCACTGTTCGGCGCCGCCGGGCTGGGCGATATCGGGCGGCATTTTCCGGACACGGACGCACAGTTTGCCGGTGCCGACAGCCGCGTGCTGTTGCGCGAAGCCGCGCGCCGCGTGCGCGAGGCAGGCTACGAGATCGGCAATGTCGATGCCTCGGTCATCGCGCAGCAGCCAAAACTCGCCCCGCATATCCCGGGGATGGTGGCGAATATTGCCGAGGACCTGGGCGTGCCGCCGGGGCGCTGCAACGTCAAGGCCAAGACCAACGAGAAGCTCGGCTTCGAAGGGCGGCAGGAAGGCATCGTGGCGCAGGCCGCGGTCCTGATCTGGCGCGGCGCGGCCTCGGACGCGCAGGACTGAGCGCGGCCGGCATCCTGCCAGCGCAAGCGGTTACACCTTGGCCGGCGCGGGGGCGTTCTCCGGGGTGATCGCGTAGCTGTAGTCGATCAGCCGGGCCATGGCGCCGGTGCGGGCCCCGGCCTCGGTTCGCTTGGCGAATCCCATCTGCTGGCACAAGCGGTTGGCCGAGCCCATTTCCGGCATGGTTCGCACCAGCAGGGTGGGCGCACCGATATCGCGCGCGCGCTGGATGCAGATCTGCATCAGCGTATGCCCGAGCCCCAGGCCCCTTGCCTGCGGGCCCACGGAAAGCAGCCGGGCCTCCGGCTGGGTCAGCGTGATGGTGCTGCCGTCCAGCGCCGGCAGCGTCGCGCCGGGATGGCAGAACAGCACGGCTCCGGTAATGCCGTGTTCGGTTTCGGCCACCCACCATTCCATATCGGGGTGGCTGGCGGCCAGCACGGCCTGCATGCCGCGCTGGAAGGAGGCACGGCAGTCCTCCATGATTTCCAGTTCGTACTGCGAATAGGCTTGCTGCGTGACCGTGGCAATATCACCCCAGTCCTGGACGGTGGCCAGGCGGTAGTGAAAGCGCGGGGAGGTCGGAGAGGGCAGGATGCTCATGGTGAGGGGCGGATGCCTGAGTGCATGTCCTGCCTCGATTGTAGGCCTTCCACTGCACGAGTGAAGCCATCCGCGGCCTCTGGGGTTGCGCCATGCAAACAGCCGGCAAACTTCCACTGGGAAGCGGCCGGCTGTTGTGGTATCGCTGCGGCTGCCTTACTGGGCGGCGATCACGTTGGCTGCCGCGGCGACCACCGCGGCGATGCGGCCGACGTCGCGCAGTTGCTGCGAGGTCATGCCCTGCTCGTTCTTGAGCAGCTGGTAGTGAGATTTCACGCAGAAATGGCACTTGCCCACGATGGAGGCGGCCAGCGCGTACATTTCGAAGCGGCGCTTGTCCACGCCGCCATGGGTGGCGTACGCATTCATGCGCAGGCCGGCCGGCTGGCTGGCCAGGTCCGGGTCGTCCGCCATTTCGATGTACGGGTACCAGACGTTGTTCATGCCCATCAGCGCGGCGGCGGTCAGCGCGCCGTTGACTTCCTCGGCCGACAGCACGTTGGCGTTGCGGATCGCATCCACCAGCACCTTGCTTTGCGCCGCGAAGGCGGCGGCCAGCGCCACGCCCACGGCGTCGTTGCCTTCCAGCGACGAGCGCGCAATGGTGCCATCGACATTCAGGCGAATGTCCTTGGCGTAGTCCGGGATAAGGTTCTTAATCGCGCTAAGGAATTCCATTCAATTCTCCTATCGATCAGGGCTTAAAAAACCCGCGTATGCGGGTTTGGGGCGGAGGGAGAACCCTCCGCGGGTCGCCGCAAATTACCGGCAACCTTGCAGCAATTACAGCGTTGCGCCGCCAACGGCACGGTTGCACGGGCACAGTTCGTCCGTTTGCAGACCGTCCAGGATACGCAGCACTTCGTCCGGGTTGCGGCCGACGTTCAGGTTGTTCACCGAAACGTGCTGGATGACGTTGTGCGGGTCGACCACGAAGGTCGCGCGCAGGGCCACGCCGGCGGCCTGGTCACGCACGCCGAGCTGGTCGATCAGCGAACCGGTCACGTCGGCGAATTGCCATTGGTTCAGCTTGTTCAGGTCCTTGTGCTCGCGGCGCCATGCCAGCTTCACGAATTCGTTGTCGGTCGAGCCGCCCAGCACGATGGCGTCGCGGTCAGCGAAGTCGCCATTCAGCTTGGCGAAGGCCACGATTTCGGTCGGGCACACAAAGGTGAAGTCCTTCGGGTAGAAGTAGATGATCTTCCACTTGCCTTCGAACGACTTTTCGGTGATGTCTTCGAAAGCCGACTGGCCGTTTTCCTCATGGTTGTTGAAACCCGGCTTGACACCAACGACGTGGAAGGCTTCGAGCTTGTCACCAACGGTCTTCATAGACTTCTCCTGATACGGTTGAAGAGAGAGTTTGTGCAAATGCGGTCAACCCCGCCACTGGCCAGGGCCAGAGGCTTTGGTGCACCGCGACAAGGCGAGATTATGCGTCAGGACGCACTGCAGGGCTAATTGAAATAATCAAACAGCGCGATAGCCGTGCGGCATGACGAGCTTAGTCGTCGCCCATGACAGTTTGCGCAAGCGGGGAAGTATGCCACGACCGGCCCCGAGAGGGCCGGTCGTGGCGGGAACGGCACTGCCGTGTCAGGCGGGGCGCAGGGCCGGCTGGCCACGGCGCGAGCGGAAGATGATCAGGGTGGCGATCAGACCGCAGGCGGCGGCGAACATCAGCCACAGGCCCGGGGCGGCCTTGTTGCCGGTGGCGTGGATCAGGTAGGTCGACACGGCCGGCGTGAAGCCGCCGAACAGCGCCGTGGCCAGGCTGTATGCAAGCGAGAAGCCCGCGGTGCGCACGGCCGGCGGCATGACTTCGGTCAGCGTGACCACCATCGCGCCGTTATAGCTGCCGTACAGGAAGGACAGCCAGAGTTCCACCATCAGCAGGCGCGAGAACGAAGGCTCGGCCACCAGCCACGTCACGGCAGGATAGGCGGTCAGCAGCGTGGCGACGGTGAAGAACAGCAGCAGCGGCTTGCGGCCGATGCGGTCGGACAGCGCACCCATCAGCGGCAGCCAGATGAAGTTCGACAGGCCCACGCACATCGTGACGATGAGGTTGTCGACGTCATCGAGCTTGAGCACCGTCTTGCCGAACGTGGGCGTGTAGGCGGTGATCATGTAGAACGACACCGTGGTCATCACGACCATCATGCAGCCGGCCACAATGATGCGCCAGTTCTCGGCCATGGAGCGGTAGATCTCGCGCACGGTCGGGCGATGCTTGCGGGCCTTGAATTCCTCGGTCTCTTCGAGCGAGCGGCGGATCAGGAACAAGAACGGCACGATCAGGCAGCCGATCACGAACGGCACGCGCCAGCCCCAGTCATCCATTTGCTGCGGTGCGAGCGTGGCGTGCAGGATCACGCCGAGCAGGCCGGCGAAGATCACCGCCACCTGCTGGCTGGCCGATTGCCAGGCCACGTAGAAGCCCTTGCGGCCCGGCTTGGCGATCTCCGCCAGGTAGACCGAGACGCCGCCCAGTTCCACGCCAGCCGAAAAGCCCTGCAGCAGGCGCCCCGCCAGCACGAGCAGCGGCGCGGCAATGCCGATCGAGGCGTAGCCCGGCACGCAGGCGATCAGCAGCGTGCCGGCCGCCATCAGCGCCAGCGTGACGATCAGGCCCTTGCGGCGGCCATGGTGGTCGATGTAGGCGCCGAGCACGATGGCGCCCAGCGGGCGCATCAGGAAGCCGGCGCCGAAGGTCGCCAGCGACAGCATCAGCGAGGCGAACTCGTCGCCGCTCGGAAAGAAGGTCCTGGCAATGGCGGCGGCGTAGAAGCCGTACACCATGAAGTCGTACATTTCCAGGAAGTTGCCGCTGACCACGCGGAACACGGTCTTGAATCCGTGCTGCTGGCCGGAGGTTTGGGTGGTCTCTGACATGGCTGTCTCTCTCGGACGCCGCCGGTGGGTTCCGGCGCATGATTGTTCGGTGAGCCAGCCAGGGCGTGGGGAGGAGGCAGCAGGCGTCGCCATGGCTGGGAAGATGCGTTTGCATCGGCCCTGCTGACGGGCGCCAGTGTGCGCCGCGCCGCTGTCATTGCCCTGTCAAATACCTTTCAGATCCCTATCAGCAGCTGTCGAAAACCTGTCAGCGGACAGGCGGGGTTCGTTGTGGGTGAGCGCTGAATGCCGGGTTCTCAGGCGCGGCGGAAGCAGGCGCTGACGACCAGGCCGGTATGCGGTGCGGAGCGGTTGGACAGCACCAGCCGTCCGCCGTTGCGCTGCAGGATGCGGTTGACGATCGACATGCCAAGACCGGCTCCCTTGGCTTCGCTGCGCGCGCTGTCCAGGCGGTAGAACGGACGCGTCAGCAGCGACAGCTGCGCGTCGGGCACGCCCTTGCCCTTGTCCGCCACGGTGAGCACGGCGTCCTTGTCGTCGAGCTTCGTGATGATCTCGACTTCGGCAATGCCGGTTTCATCGTCCTTGGCATAGCGGCGCGCGTTCTCGACCAGGTTGTCGAGAATGCGCTGGACCTCCATGCGATTGGCCACGGCCATGACCGGTTCGGTGGCGCGCACCGCCACGCGCACATCGTCGTGCGCGGCATAGACGCCCACGGCATCGTTGACCAGTGCCGACAGGTCCACCGGTTCGACCATCTCCAGTGGCGGCCGCGCGTAGTTCAGGAACTGGCCGATGATGGCGTCCATCTGCTCGATGTCGGTGATCATCGCATCGCGCGTGGCGTTGTCCGCCGGCGACATTTCGGTTTCCAGGCGCAGGCGCGTGAGCGGCGTGCGCAGGTCGTGCGAGATGCCGGCCAGCATCACCGCGCGGTCGTCGTCGAGCTGGCGCAGGTCGCGCACCATCTGGTTGAAACTATGGTTGGCCACCGCGACTTCGCTGGCGCCATGCTCGGGCAGCGAGGGCGGGTCGCCGCCCGCGCCGATATCGCGCGCGGCATTGGCCAGGCGCTTGAGCGGGTAGTTGACGCGCGCGGTGATGAACGCGGCGCCGATGATCGACAGCAGCAGCGCGGCAATACTCCACCACAGCCACTGGATGCCGGACACCCGCTCGAAGCGTTCCGGGCTGATCGCCACCCAGTAGTCGTCGCCCTCGATCTCGAAGCTGACCCACACGCCGGGGATGTCGTTGACGGTGGTGGCCAGCACCGTATCCTCGCCCAGCCGGCTGCGGATCTCCTGTTGCACCAGCTGGGTCAGGAACGGGTTGGCGGTGGGCGCGGCGAAATCGTCGTCCTTTTCGCGCGGATAGACCTTGATGCCTTCGTTCTGCACCAGGTCGAGCAGCAGGAATCGGCGCCGCGCCGGGTCGGAATAGAGCAGGGCCGCGCGCGTGAGCTTGACCACGCTGACCACCTGCATGGCAATCTGCTGCGCGCGCGGGGCGCGCTCGAACAGCCGGTAGCTCTGGAACCAGATGCCCAGCGAAATGGCCAGCAGGAGCGCGATCAGCATGAAGGTCCGCCAGAACAGCGAACCAAAGAAACGCGTGGCCGTACGGCCAATGACGGTCGGCACGATGGATGAGCGGCCGACTTTTTTACTTCACGCCATCGGGAATGAACACATAGCCCAGGCCCCAGACCGTCTGGATGAAGCGCGGGTTGCTCGGATCGGGCTCGATCAGCTTGCGCAGGCGCGAGATCTGCACGTCCAGGCTGCGGTCGAACACTTCGTATTCGCGGCCGCGGGCCATTTCCATGAGTTTCTCGCGCGACAGCGGCTGGCGCGGGTGGCGGGCAAAAACCTTGAGCACGGAGAATTCGCCCGTGGTCAGGGTGATTTCCTCGTCGTTCTTGGTCAGCGTGCGGGTGGCCAGGTTCAGCACGAAATCGCCGAAGGCAAAGGTCTCGGGCGTTTCCGACGGCGCACCCGGCACTTCCGCAGGCCCCTTGCGGCGCAGCACGGCATGGATGCGGGCAATCAGCTCGCGCGGGTTGAACGGCTTCGGCAGGTAGTCGTCGGCGCCCATTTCCAGGCCGACGATGCGGTCGACGTCCTCGCCCTTGGCGGTCAGCATGATGATCGGCGTCTGGTCGTTGGCGCCACGCAGGCGGCGGCAGATGGACAGGCCATCTTCGCCAGGCATCATCAGGTCGAGCACCAGCAGGTCAAAGCGCTCGCGCAGCCAGAGCTTGTTCATGGCGGTAGCATTCTCCGCCACCAGTACCGTAAAACCCTGTTCGCCCAGATAGCGGCGCAGCAGATCGCGCAGGCGCGGGTCGTCGTCCACGACGAGAATCTTGTGGCTGGTATTTTCCATGGCGGTATCTTAGCGACTATCGCTTTCGCTCAAAATGGCTTAACAAAACGTTACATACTTTACCCTGTGGTATGGCAGCGTGCACGAACCATGCCTTTACACTGCCGCATACCGTCTTTCGCGTACCGTCATTATCCGGTTGGCGTGGGTTTTGCCACCGAATTATCTGCGGCCATCCGCATATTGCATTGCGGCGACCGCGCGGACGGGTACCCGATTTTCCGGCTTCAGTCAGTCCAGGCGGCTGCAAATTCCGAAGCCAAAAACGCCATTATCGATGAAAGTGAACCGTAACCGGCATGGGCTGACCTTGCACGGCGCCTTCGGCGCCTGTCTGGTGCTCGCCGGTATGGCGCTGTGGCTGTGCGCGGCGCCGCAGCCGGCCCGCGCGCAGTCGGCCGGCATGGCCAACCTGCTGCACGGGCATGAGCGCCCATCCACCCACGCCAGCGATGCCGGCGCCAGCCAGCACGAGGCGCGCACCCGCGCCGAACGCCACCGCGCCGAGCAGCGCGAGGCCGAGCGCAGCAACCGCCAGGGACGCTCCGGCTCCAGCCTGTCCCCGGACGAGCGCCGCAAGCTGCGCCAGAACCTCTACGACCTCGGCCGCGAAATGTACCGGGGCGGCTGACGCCGCCGCACCGTCGCGCGCTCAGCCCTGCGGCTGGAAGTGCCGCAGGAAATCCACGAACACCTCCGCGGCAAGCTGTGCATCTTCAGCGGTGATGGTTTCCAGCGGGTTGTGGCTGATGCCGCCATTCCCGCACCGCACGAACAGCATGGCAACGTCGGTGATGCGCTGCATCATCATCGCGTCATGGCCCGCACCCGATGGCAGCTCGAAGGCAGGCAGGCCGCGCTTGCGCAGCACCGCCCCGAACTGGTCCATCAGCCAGCGCGCGCAGGGTGCGTTTTGCACCGGCCTGACCCGGTCCACGTGGGCGGACAAGCCGCGCCGCGCGGCGATCTGCTGGATGCCGGCCACGATGTCGGCAATGGCGGCTTCGCGAATGCCATCCTCGCCGGCGCGGATGTCCATCGAGAAGGTACAGGCTGCGGGAATGACATTGCTCGATCCGTCGGGTATCTGCAGTTGGCCCACGGTACCGACCAGCGTCGGTGCGGCGCTGCATCGCGCTTCGACCAGCAGGATCATCTCGGCGGCGCCGGCGGCGGCGTCCCGGCGCATGCCCATCGGCGTGGTGCCGGCATGACTGGCCTGTCCCTCGACCCGCACCTGGAAGCGGCTGCTCCCGGCGATCTGGGTCACGACGCCGAGTGCCAGTCCCTTGTCCAGCAGTACCGGGCCCTGTTCGATATGGACCTCGACAAAGCCGAGCAGGGCAGCCGGGTCGACGGCGGCGGCCTGCAGCGCCGCGAGTTCGCCGTTGCCGGGTAGGCCGGAGGCCGCGAGCGCCTCGCGCATCGTCACGCCGTCGGCATCCGTCCTGGCCAGCAGTGCCGGATCGAAGCGCCCGGCGAGCACGCTGCTGGCCAGGAAGCTCGTCTTGAAGCGCAGGCCCTCCTCTTCGGCGAAGCCGACGACATCGAGATGGTAGGGCAGGCGGATGCCTGCCGCATGGAGCGCGCCGACCACCGCGATCGGGAGCAGGATGCCGAGGCGCCCGTCGTAGCGGCCGCCATTGCGCACGGTGTCGAAGTGCGAGCCGGTCATGAGCACGCGCGCGTCGCCACCGGCAGCCGCGTCAGCGGCATACCGGCCGATCACGTTGCCGATGGCATCCGTGCGTACCTGCATGCCGGCCGCCTCCATCCACTGTGCCAGCAGGGCCTGGGCGGACCGGTGCGCAGGCGTGAGGAATGCGCAGGTGAGCCCGCCTTCCATGTCGGAGAACCGGGCGAGCGCTTCGGCGCGATCAAGAATGCTCTGTCCGAGCGGGTGGAGGTTGTTGGTCATGGCTGCGGTGCCGTACGGCGCGATGATGCTGGGGCAAATCCTGGCGATGGCCCGGGGTGTGGCCGGCCGCGTGGTCGGATTTCGGTGGCTTGATTCAACTGTTGCGCAGCCATGTTTTCCAGGCGATCCACAGCTTGCGCAGCGGGGTCAGCGCAATGCGCTGGTTCAGCACCTGGAAGTCGCTGCGTTCGATTTCGTCGAGCAGGGCGTGGTAGATGGCCCCCATCAGCAGGCCGGCGCGCTGGGCGCGGCGGTCCTGGCGCGGCAGGAGTTCGAGCGCTTCGCGGTACAGCGCGCGGGCGCGTCCGGCGTGGTACTGCATCAGCGCGACAAAGCGCTCGGAATGCTTGCCCTGCAAGATCTCGGAGGCGGGTACCTGGAATCGCTGCAGCGTGTCCACCGGCAGGTAGATGCGGCCACGGCGGGCGTCCTCGCCCACGTCGCGCAGGATATTGACGAGTTGCAGCGACAGTCCCAGCTTTTCGGCAAACACCAGCGTACGCGCATCGGAGTATCCGAACAGCCGCGCGCTGAGCGTGCCGACTACGCCGGCCACGCAGTGGCAATAGCGGTTCAGGCCGGTTTCGTCGAGGTAGCGGGTCTGGGTCAGGTCCATTTCCATGCCGTCCAGCACCTCGGCCATCTCCGCGTGCGGCAGGCCGGCGGACTTGACGTGAGGCTGCAGGGCCTGCGTCACGGGGTGGGTCGGCTCTCCCCCGAACAGGCGGCGCAGTTCACCGCGCCACCAGTCGAGTTGCTGGTGGGCCAGTCCGGGGTCGTGGGTGTCGTCGACCACATCGTCGACTTCGCGGCACCAGGCATAGAGCGCCGTAATGGCGCGACGGCGCTCCGCAGGCAGGAACAGGAAGCTGTAATAGAAGCTGGAGCCGCTCTGGGCGACTTTCTCTTGGCAATACTGATCGGGCGTCACGCCGGTCTCGGTCTGATGAGGTAGGGTGGGTGCGGGCGGGGTCGGGGGCTGGGCTGATGCCAACGCCGTCCAACGCCGCGGCCGGTCGGCGTCCCCGACGCTTGCGGCACGGCACGTTGAAGCAGGCAGCTCCGCCGCCTCTGCGCCTTGGTGGCACGGTAGGCGTCAAGCGGCGCGCCGGATTGTAGCATTGCGCTACCGCCGACCCGGCGCCTCGCCGGTCGGGCGGACGGCCTCCAGGCGTTGCATTTCAGGCAATTCATCCGTCTGGAGGAAAGCTTCGGTGGCCATTGCGGCCGTTTCGTCGCTGGCCGTTTGACGCACCTGAGGGGGCTCGCTATATTGCTGACCGGCCAGTTATTAATCGCCTGCGGCCGCCCTTGCCATGCAGTTTGTGTGCTGTGGGCCACTTATGCCGGCCGTGCCAGCCTTTCCCACGTTGTTCGATTCGCTGCTTATCCATGCCAGTGCATTGCCAAGTGCCGGAAGTTGCGGCCGTTCGTCCCGAGACTGCTCCTTACTTCCCGCCGCGGCCCCGGCTGGCCCGGGTGGGCGCCGCCATCCTCGCCTGCGTGGCCCTCACGCTGGCAGCCTGCGGCAAGAAGAGCGAACCTGTGCCGGAGGTTCGGCCGGTGCGCTTGCAGCAACTGAGCCAGCACACAGGCAAGACCATCTTTGAGTTCTCGGGCGACATCAGGCCTCGCGTGGAGTCGCGGCTGGGCTTCCGCGTGGGCGGCAAGATCGCGGCGCGGCTGGTTGACGTCGGTGCCGTGGTGCGCAAGGGCCAGCCGCTGGCCCGCCTGGACCCGACCGACCTGTCGCTGGCGGAAGCGGGCTCGCGCGCCCAGTACGAGGCGGCCCGCACCGACCGAGACCTGGCCGCTTCCGACCTCAAGCGCTACAACGAACTCTTCGCCAAGGGCTTTATCAGCGCGGCCGAGCAGCATCGGCGCCAGGCCACCTTCGATGCCGCCGAATCCCGCCTCAGGCAGGCCTCGGCGGGGTTGCGCAGCCAGGCCAACCAGACCGCCTATGCGGTACTGCTGGCCGATGCCGACGGCGTGGTGACCGCCGTGGACGCGGAGGTCGGGCAGGTCATCACCCCCGGCCAGCCGGTGATCCGCGTGGCACAGACGGCGGAAAAGGAAGTGGCCATCGGGCTCCCGGAAGACCAGGTCGACCTGTTGCGAGGCACGACGGAGGTGACGGTGCGAACATGGGCCGACCCGGGCCGCGCGCTGCCCGCACGCGTGCGCGAGATCGCCGCCGCCGCGGATCCCGTGACCCGCACCTATGCCACGCGCGTTTCGGTGCCCAACCCGCCGGCAGACCTCAAGCTTGGCATGACCGCCGTCGTCACCTTCGTGCGCACCGGCGCAGCGGCCGCGGTACGCGTGCCGCTGACCGCACTGCTGCAGGAGCAGGGCCGCGACCAGGTCTGGGTCTATGACCAGGCCGCCGGCACGGTCCGGCCAGTCCAGGTGACGCTGGGCGATCCGGTGGGCAACGAAATCGAAGTGCGCCAGGGTCTTGCGCCGGGGCAGACCATTGTCACGGCCGGCGTGCACCTGCTCAAGCCGGGGCAGAAGGTCAGGCCGATGCAGACTGTGGCGCCGGCCTCTGCACCGGCCTCGGCACCTGCGGCCGCTCGCGCGCCCCGGCAGGGTTGAGGGCGCGGCATGGATCATTCCCGCTTCAACCTGTCGCGCTGGGCCCTGGAGCACCAGCCGCTGACCCGCTACCTGCTGGTGGTGTTGCTGCTGGCCGGCCTGCTGGCATTTTTCCGGCTCGGCCAGGACGAAGATCCGCCGTTCACCTTTCGCGTGATGGTTGTGCAGGCGTTCTGGCCCGGTGCCACCGCCGAGCAGATCGCGGTGCAGGTCACGGACAAGATCGAGCGGCAACTGCAGGAAGTGCCATACGCCGACAAGATCCGCAGCTTTTCCAAGCCGGGCGAGACCACGGTCATCTTCCAGCTCAAGGACACGTCTCCGGCCAAGGAAACGGCGCAGATCTGGTACACGGTGCGCAAGAAGATCGGTGACATCGCGCAAACGCTGCCGGCCGGCGTGCGGGGCCCGTACTTCAATGACGAGTTTGGCGACGTATATGGCAGCATCTACGCGCTGTCGGCCGATGGCTTCAACTACAAGGAACTGCGCGAGTATGCCGACCTGGTGCGCCAGGAGCTGCTGCGCGTGCCTGCCGTGGCCAAGGTCTCGTTGCTGGGCCTGCAGGACGAGAAAATCTACATCGAGTTCAACCAGGCGCGCTTTGCCCAGCTTGGGCTCGACATCAATGCCATCGCCGACCAGATCACGCAGCAGAACAACCTGAACGGCAGCGGCGTGCTGGTCACGCCGACCGATAACCTGCAGGTGCGCGTGACCGGACAGTTTGCCAGTGTGTCGGATCTGGAGAACCTGGTGCTGCGTGGCCCGAACGGCATTGCCAATATCCGCCTGGGCGACATCGCGCATGTGTACCGCGGCTATGTCGACCCGCCGCAGAGCACCATGCGGTACAACGGCAAGAACGTCATCGGGCTGGGTATCTCGATGGCAAAGGGCGGCGACATCATCGAGCTTGGCAAGAACCTGCGCACCGCGTTCGAACGCTTGCGCGGGCAGTTGCCGGTCGGCATCGAGATGGACCAGGTGCAGGACCAGCCGCAGGCGGTCAAGCGCTCGGTCGGCGAGTTCGTGCATGTGCTGATCGAGGCCGTGGTCATCGTGCTCGGGGTCAGCTTTGTCTCGCTGGGCCTGCATACGCGGCCGCTGCGGCTGGATGTGCGCCCCGGCCTGGTGGTGGCCCTGACCATCCCGCTGGTGCTCGCGGTGACGTTCCTGTTCATGAACATCTTTGGCATCGGCCTGCACAAGATATCGCTGGGCGCGCTGATCGTGGCGCTGGGCCTGCTGGTCGACGACGCCATCATTGCCGTGGAGATGATGGTGCGCAAGCTGGAGGAGGGGCTGTCGAAGATGGAGGCGGCGACCTACGCCTACACCTCCACGGCCATGCCGATGCTGACCGGGACGCTGATCACGGCCGCGGGCTTCCTCCCGGTAGGCCTCGCGAAATCCACGGTAGGCGAATACACCTTCGCCATCTTCGCCGTGACCGCGCTGGCGCTGGTGCTGTCATGGCTGGCGGCCGTCTATTTCACGCCTTACCTGGGCTACCTGCTGCTGAAGTCGCGTCCGGGAGGCGGCGAGCACCACGAGGTATTCGATACGCCGTTCTACGCAGGCTTCCGGCGCCTGGTCGACTGGTGCGTGACCTGGCGCAAGACCGTCATCGCGGTCACGCTGGTGACGTTCGCGCTGGGCCTGTACGCATTCAAGTTCGTCGAGAAGCAGTTTTTCCCGGACTCGAGCCGGCCCGAGCTGATGGTCGAGCTGTGGATGCCGGAAGGCACCAGCTTTGCCCAGATGGAATCGGAAGCCAAGCGCTTCGAGGCCGCCATGCGCCAGGACCGCGACGTCCAGAGCCTGACCACCTTCGTCGGTACCGGCACGCCGCGCTTCTACCTGCCGCTGGACCAGATCTTTCCGCAAAGCAACGTGGCACAGGTGATCGTGATGCCGGTCAGCGCCGAGGCGCGCGATGCGCTGCGCCAGCGCGTGATCGCGGTGCTGAACAGCCAGTTTTCGCAGTTGCGCGGGCGCGTCAAGCTGCTGCCCAACGGGCCGCCCGTGGCGTACCCGGTGCAGTTCCGGGTGATCGGTCCGGATGCCGCGGGCGTGCGCCGGCTCGCCGACCAGGTCAAGGCGCTGATGCGCGCGAACCCGAACACGGTCGGCGTGAACGACAACTGGAATGAGAGCGTCAAGATGCTGCGCCTGGAGATCGACCAGGACAAGGCCCGTGCGCTGGGCGTGACGACCAGCTCGATCGCGCGCGTCATGCAGACCGTGCTGACCGGGATTCCGGTGGGCCAGTACCGCGACGGCGACAAGCTGATCGACATCATGATGCGCACGCCGCGCAACGAGCGCGACGCCATGTCCGACCTCGGCAATATCCAGGTGCCGACCAACACCGGCCGCGTCGTGCCGCTCACGCAGGTGGCGCGGCTGTCGCTGCGATCCGAGCCGGGCGTGATCTGGCGCGAGAACCGCGACTTCGGCGTGACCGTGCAGGCCGACGTGGTGGACGGCATCCAGGGTCCCACCGTGACCGCGCAGATCGATCCGCTGCTCAGCAAGCTGCGCGAGCAGCTGCCGCCGGGCTATCGCATTACGGTGGCCGGCGCCGAGGAAGAAAGCGGCAAGGCCGGGGCGTCGATCGCGGCGCAGCTGCCGCTGTGCATCTTCCTGATCTTCACGCTGCTCATGCTCCAGCTCCACAGCTTCTCGCGCACGCTGATGGTGTTTCTGACAGGCCCGCTCGGGCTGATCGGCGCCGCCGCCACGCTGCTGCTGCTGCGTGCGCCGATGGGCTTCGTGGCGCAGCTGGGCATCACGGCGCTGCTGGGCATGATCATCCGCAACTCGGTGATCCTGGTGGACCAGATCGAACAGGACATCAACGCCGGCGTGCCGGCGTGGAACGCCATTGTCGAAGCGGCGGTGCGGCGCTGCCGTCCGATCATCCTGACCGCCGCGGCGGCCGTGCTGGCCATGATCCCGCTGTCGCGCTCGCTGTTCTGGGGGCCGATGGCCGTGGCCATCATGGGCGGTCTGATCATCGCCACGGTGCTGACGCTGCTGTTCCTGCCGGCGCTGTACGCGGCATGGTTCCGGGTCACAAAGCCGGCGGCGGGTGCAGGGCCCCTGACGGCCTGAGCTTGCCAGGCCGATCGATCTGATCGAGTGCGACCGGCTGGCACAGGTGCCTGCATTCATGCAGGCACCACGCCAGCTAGTTGCAGAGCGTGCCAGGAACAGGCTTGCCGGAGGACGTCAGGCCCTGGCAGGCATCGCCGACCACGAGCGTCGAGTCGCCGGCGCTGGCCGGGGACAGCCTCAGCTTCCCTGCCACGGTGCAGCAGCCACGCGGCACCGGCACTGGCGCTGGCACTGGTACAGGAGCTGGCGCTGCTGCCGGTGCCGGCGTCGCCGGGGGAGTCGTCCTGGTAGTGGTTTGAGGGGGCTTGGGCGCGGTCGATTCCACCTGCTCATCCGTATCGGGGGAAACGCATTGGCCCTGCTGGCAAATCCGCTCCCCTTTGCATTGCATGTCGTACTGACAACCGGCAGCCTTGACCGTGGATGACCATGCAAGCGCCATCGAGGCTGCCAACAGCAAGGCAGAACATTTCATATCCCCCTCCGTGCGGGGCTGATGCAATGCGGCTGCGCCCGGCACGTTGCGATGTTGTGCGAGCATGCGTGCGCGTCCGACAACTTCAGAATAGATGGCGGACCACCGTCGCGAAAGGCGGCGCATATGAGGGCTTGCACTATGTCACCGGGGCGGGGCTGGATTTCCCCCCAAGGCTTGCGCTACAATCCCCGACTTCGTTGCACAGCCGGCGCGCAAGCGCGGCAGCGGGCGATGCGAGAAGGCGGGCAGTTCCAGCCGCCTTTTTTGCTTTCGCGCGCCGTGGCTGCAACGTGCATCGTGGCCACCGTCCGGCGGCCGCAAGGACCGCGAGGGTGGCGAAATTGGTAGACGCACCAGGTTTAGGTCCTGACGCCAGCAATGGTGTAGGGGTTCGAGTCCCCTCCCTCGCACCAGTCACATCTCTTGTTATTCCATTTCAAGTGGCGAAAGGCTGACTTCCCGTCTGCCGCAGCACGCGCCGCCTTTCCCGGCACCTCGGCTTAGAATGATCCTGCGCCAGCTCCGCTGGCGTCACGCGAAAGGACATTGCCATGTGCTATTCCTCCCAGATTCAGGCGGAGTTCCGCAAGTTCGAGCGCGAATACGGGGCGTCGATCAGCATGGAACGCTTCGTGGAGTTGTTCTGGCACCAGCGCCGCACCGGCGGCTGGCAGCGCATCCCGAAGGCGCTGCGCATGGCGTTTGCCGATGCAGGCACGGACGCTGCGCTGGTCGAGGAAGGCAACCAGGAGCAGGCCAACCGGTTCGAGGCAGAGATCTTCCAGCAACGAACGCGTCTTGCGGAGGCGGAGCGGGCGCTGGCCGTGCGGCCGACCAAGAAGGCCGAGACTGACCGTCGCATTTCGACGGACAAGATCGCCAGGGCCCAACAGAACCTTGCGGACCTGCGGCGTCCGGCGCTGACCGAGCAGGATTACCGCCTCTTTCCGGGCTACTACGCGCCCGTCATCATCGCGCAAGGCGGTCGCCGGGTGGTGGTGCCGATGCGCTATCAATGCCGGCTGCCGGGCTGGACGGAAGCCGACGAACGCAAGCGACCCGGCACCTACAATGCGCGCCGCGACAGCCTGGAGCGTGCCTGGCGCCCGTTGTTCGGGCATCGCCACGGTGTGGCGGTGATCACCGCGTTCTACGAGCATGTGCCGCGTCACAAGGCTGAACGACGCGCGCTACGGCCGGGCGAGGCAGAGGAGAGCGTCATCCTGGCATTCCATCCGCGCCCGCCGCAGGACATGCTGGTGGCCTGCCTGTGGTCGGTGAGTCCGGGCGAGGAGGATGGGCAGGACCTGTACTCGTTCGCCGCGATTACCGACGAGCCGCCGCCGGAGGTGGCCGCCGCCGGGCACGACCGCTGCATCATTCCAATCCGCCCCGGGCATCTCGATGCGTGGCTCAACCCGGATGCCTCTGACCTGGCTGCGATGCAGGCCATCCTTGACGATCGCGAACCGCTGTACTTCGACTGCAAGCTGGCCGCCTGAGCGCGGCGGCATCGGCGGATGCGCGGCAAGCCATGCGAACCGTTAGTATGCGGGTTCGTGAAGACCACATCGCCACCACATGAGCCTCAACTCCGCTTTTCGGCCGACGCCGCGCGTCTGGCGCCTGCTGTTCTGGCCATGCCTGGTTGCCGTGCTGGTGCTGGCGCTGATGCCGCCCACGCAGCCCCTGCCCACGACGGGCTGGGACAAGGCCAACCACGTGCTGGCCTTCCTGGTACTCGGCTGGCTCGGCCGGCGGGCTTATGGGCGCCAGCGTACGGCCGTGCTGCTGGCCCTGGTGGGATATGGCGTTCTGATCGAACTGCTCCAGGGCATGACGACGTATCGCGATGCCGATCCTGCGGACGTGCTGGCCGACTCCATCGGGCTGCTGGCCGCCCTGGCGCTGGATTGGTGTCTCGCCTGGGCTGGCCGGTTGCGTGCCGGCGCTTGGCGCGGTTAGCCGCGCGGTCAGTCCCGCGGTTACTCCTCTTCGGCTTCGAGCACGAAGCTGGCGCCATCATCCTGCGCCAGCAGTTCCCTGAGCACCGGCATGGCTTGCTGCAGCGATTCCTTGAGCCGCCATGGCGGGTTGACGATAAACATCCCGCTGCCGTGCAGGCCGAGACCTCCCGCAACGGGATGCTTGACGGTCAGGCTGACGTGGAGCCAGCTCTTGAGCGGCAGGTTCTTCAACTGCACCGGCAGTTGGATCGATTCGCGGCGCTGGACCTGCGGGTACCAGACGGCGTAGACGCCGGTGGCAAAGCGTTGCAGCCCGTCCTGGACGGTCTGCAACGTGCGCGCGTAGTCCTGCTTGTCTTCATAGGACGGGTCGATCAGCACCAGCGCGCGGCGCGGGGGCGGCGGCAGGATAGCCCTGATGCCGCCAAAGCCGTCGCCGTCATAGAGCATGACTTTGCGGCCGGCGCCGCGAAAGTTGTCGCGCAGCACCTGGATCTCCGTGCTGTGCAGTTCGAACAGGCGCAGGCGGTCCTGGTCGCGCAGCATCTGCCACGCCAGCCACGGCGAGCCCGGATAGTGGCGAAGGTGCCCGTCCGGATTGAGCGCGCGCACCTGGTCCAGGTACTCATCGAGCATGGGCGGCAGCGGGGTGCCACTGGCGGCGGCGCGCCAGAGCGGGGCGATGCCGGTCTCGAACTCAGATTTCTTCTGCGCGTAGGCATGATCCAGCGCATACAGGCCGGCGCCCGCGTGCGTGTCGATATACCAGAATGCCTTGTCCTTCTGCGTCAGGTGCTCGAGCAACTGCACCACGACGGCGTGCTTGAGGACATCGGCATGGTTGCCGGCATGGAAGGCGTGACGATAGGACAGCATGGTGGATCAGCACAGGGCAGCAGCCGGGGCGGCCGTGCCGGGTTCAGGACGGGGCGCTATGCTACCATCCGCCGCGAGTCGCCCCCTGACTCTTGTTCCTGTTTCTGTTCAGTCTATGCCGCGCGCACTCGAGCCCGCCGAGCCCATCCTGTCTGCCGAGGGCACCCCGTATTCCCCGCGTTACGACGACGTCTACCACAGCACTGAAGGCGGCCTGGAGCAGGCGCATCATGTCTTCCTTGCCGGCAACGCGCTGCCACAGGCCTGGGCCGGGCGCGAGCAGTTCGTCATCATCGAAACCGGGTTCGGCCAAGGGCTGAACTTCCTGGCAACGTGGCAGGCCTGGCGCAAGGATCCGCAGCGCTGCGCCCGCCTGCATTTCGTCTCGATCGAGAAGCATCCGTTCACGCGCCAGGGGCTGGCGCAACTGCACGCACGGCTGGAAGACCTGCTGCCGCTCGCAGGCCAGCTTCAGGCTGCGTGGCCCGATGCGCTGCCGGGTCTGCACCGGCTTGCCTTCGAGGATGGCGGCGTCATCCTGACGCTGGCGCTTGGCGATATCGAGACCATGCTGCCCAAGCTGGTAGCCGGCGCCGATGCGTTCTATCTGGACGGTTTTTCCCCCGCGCGCAATGCCGATATGTGGTCGCCCAAGGTGTTCCGCGGGCTGGCGCGCCTGGCACGGCCGGGTGCCACGCTTGCGACCCATACGGCGGCGGGCTTCGTGCGCCGTGGCCTCAAGGAGGCCGGATTCGACGCGCGCAGGGCGCCGGGCTTCGGTGGCAAGCGCCACATGACGGTCGCCACGTTCCGCCCGGCGTGGAAGGTCAGGCGGCATGCGCCAAGCCCTGCCGCGGACTGGCAGGCCCGGCATGCCATCGTGATCGGCGCCGGGCTGGCCGGGTGCGCCATGACGGAGCGGCTGGCTTCGCGTGGCTGGCGGGTGACACTGCTGGACGGCCACGACGGCCCGGCCAGGCAGACATCCTCCCATCGCGCGGCGGCCATGCATGCGCATATTTCGGCCGACGACAGCCTGTTGTCCCGCCTGTCGCGCGCGGGCAACCAGTACGCGCTGCGCGGCTGGGCGGCGCTGGCCGCTGCCGGCCATCCCGTCGGCTGGCATGGGTGCGGGGTACTCCAGATCGGCGAAAACGAAGCGGAGGCCGAAGCGCAGCGTGCGGCGCTCGAGGCGCTGGGTTTGCCGGAGTCCTTCGTGCGCTGGATGACGCCCACGGAAGCGGCGACGCATCATGGCGCCGGAGTGCCGCGCGGCGGGCTCTGGTTCGCCCAGGGCGGTTGGGTCGCGCCGCCGGATATCTGCAACGCGCAGTTGCGCCGCGCGGGAGATGCCGTCCATGCGAGATTCGGCGTGCGCGTGGATCGCATCCGCCGACACGACGGCGCGTGGGAAGCCATCGGCCAGGATGGCGCGATCCTGGCGTCGGCCCCCGTCATGGTCCTGGCCAATGCCCACGAAGCGCCGCGGCTTGCCCCGATGCGGCACCAGGTGGTGCGTCGTGTCCGGGGGCAGCTCACCACGCTCTCGCCGGAGCAGGTCGGTGCCCTCGGGCAATGGCCTGACTGCGTGGTGACCGGAGCAGGGTACCTGCTGCCGGTGGCTGAAGATGGCAGCGCCAGAGTGGGTTCCAGCTATGAGGCGGATGAAGGACCTCTGGTCGCGCGGACGGCAGTGCACGCCGAGAATCTTGAGCGCCTGGCCGGGCTGCTGCCCGGCGCCTCAGCGGGGATCACCAGCCTGGACGTCCACGCGATGAGCGGATATGTCGGGGTGCGTACCGTCTCGCACAACCGGCTGCCATTGATTGGCCAGATGCCGGATGAGGCGGCGGCCGCAGCCGCAGCGGCGGCATTGCGCGGAGCGCACTTGCGCGACATTCCGCGCCTGCCAGGGCTGTACGCGGCACTTGCATATGCGTCGCGCGGCCTCACATGGGCCGCATTGGGCGCGGAACTCCTGGTCAGCCAGATCGAGGGCGAACCCCTTCCGCTCGAAGCCGACCTGGCCGATGCCGTGGATCCGGCGCGCTTGCTCCTTCGCGCGCTGCGCCATGGGCAAGTCATCCGTGCGGAAGAGCATTCTGGCGGTACGTCAGGGTAAAAACTGCCAGAACCGGATGGAAACCGTGCGATAATGCTCGTTTTCCGTTTGCGCGGAGCTTGCAACTCGCGGGCACGCGCCAGTGCCGGACTGGCCGGCGCAAAAGCGATTGCGCTACGAACACAACTACATTTCTGGATTGGATCACGACCATGTCGAACGTCATTGAAAACCTCGGCAAGCTGGACCGCAAGGTGACCCTGGCCATTCCCAAGGCCGAAGTCGAAAAGGAAAAGCAGGAGCGCCTGGTTCGCCTGTCGAAGACGGTGAAGATGTCGGGCTTCCGTCCGGGCAAGGTGCCGATGAAGATGGTCGAGAAGCAATACGGCCAGCAAGTCGAATTCGAAGTTCGCTTCGACAAGGCTGCCCGCAAGTTCTTCGACATCACGAAGGAACAGGACGTCAAGGTTGCCGGCCAGCCGAAGTTCGAGATCAAGACCGAAGGCGTGGAAGCGGACGAAGTCGCGTTCGACGCGACCTTCGAGGTGTACCCCGAAGTCAAGCTGGGTGACCTGACGGGTGCGGAAGTGACTCGCACCAAGACCGAAATCACCGACGCCGAAATCGACAAGACCATCGACATCCTGCGCAAGCAGCGCGTGCACTACCACGTGCGCGGCGAAGCCGGTGAGCACGGCGACGGCGGCGGCGACGTGACCGCCCAGAACGGCGACCGCGTGACGCTGGACTTCGTCGGCAAGATCGACGACGTGGAATTCCCTGGCGGCAAGGCCGAAGACTTCCCGTTCGTGCTGGGTGAAGGCCGCATGCTGCCCGAGTTCGAGGCCGCCACGCTGGGCCTGAGGGTCGGCGAAAGCAAGAGCTTCCCGCTGTCGTTCCCGGCCGACTATCACGGCAAGGACGTGGCCGGCAAGACTGCCGAGTTCACCGTCACGCTGAAGAAGATCGAGTGGGCCCATCTGCCGGAAGTGAACGATGCGTTCGCCAAGTCGCTCGGCATCGCCGACGGCAGCGTCGAGAAGATGCGCGCCGACATCCGCGAGAACCTCGAGCGCGAAGTGAAGCGCCGCACGCACGCCATGCTGAAGGACCAGGTCATGGATGCGCTGCTGAAGGTGAGCGAACTGGACGTGCCCAAGGCCCTGATCGAACAGGACCAGGAGCGCCTAGTGGAAATGGCCCGCCGCGACCTCGAGCAGCGTGGCATGCCAAACGCCAAGGACATGCCGATTCCGGCCGAGATGTTCGTGCAGCAGGCCGAGCGCCGCGTCAAGCTGGGCCTGATCCTGGCCGAGATCGTCAAGGCCCACGGCCTGGAAGCCAAGGCTGACCAGATCAAGGCCGAGATCGAAGACTTCGCCAAGAGCTACGAAGACCCGAAGGAAGTCATGCGCTGGTACTACGGCGACCAGCAGCGCCTGGCCGAGATGGAAGCCTACGTGCTCGAAAACAACGTGGTAAATTTCGTGTGCGACAAGGCCAAGGTCACCGACAAGTCGGTGTCCTTCGAGGAACTGACCGCCGAAGGCAACGCACCGCAAGCCTGAGGTCCGGCATGATTCGCAGCCCCCGCGCCGTGGCGCGGGAATGTGAAGACCGGCGTTCCTTGCCATCCAACGATACCCTGGAGAACTTGCATGACCCGCAATGATTTGCTTGACCGTCTGGCCACCACGCAGGCTTCAGCGCTGGAAACCCAGGGTCTGGGGCTGGTGCCGATGGTGGTCGAGCAGTCCGGCCGGGGCGAGCGCGCCTACGACATCTACTCGCGCCTGCTGAAGGAGCGCGTGGTGTTCCTGGTTGGCGAGGTCAATGACCAGACCGCCAACCTGGTGGTGGCGCAGTTGCTGTTCCTGGAAAGCGAAAACCCGGACAAGGATATTTCGCTGTACATCAACTCGCCGGGCGGTTCGGTTTCGGCAGGCCTGGCGATCTACGACACCATGCAGTTCGTCAAGCCCGATGTGCAGACGCTGTGCATGGGCATGGCAGCGAGCATGGGTGCGTTCCTGCTGGCGGCCGGTGCCAAGGGCAAGCGCTCCGCGCTGCCGAACTCGCGGATCATGATCCACCAGCCGCTGGGCGGCGCGCGTGGCCAGGCTTCCGATATCGAGATCCAGGCACGCGAGATCCTGTACCTGCGCGAGCGCCTGAACAGCATCCTGTCCGAAGTGACCGGCCAACCGGTCGAGAAGATTGCGCGCGACACCGATCGCGACAACTTCATGAGCGGCGACCAGGCAGTGGACTACGGCCTGATCGACAAGGTCATTGCCCGCCGAGGCTGATGCTGCGCGCCGCTGCGGCAAGGTTGTTCGCGGCGGCACGCTGGCTGGCCGAAACGGCACAGGCTACACCGGAACGAGGCCTTGTGCCTCGTTTTTTGCGTTTGCCCCACATGCCGGGGTAACCCTGCCGGCTGGGCAAATTGATTTGGCGTATGATGCGTCAGAAGCGTACTCCTGCGGCACCCCCCGTGTCGCGGTGCGCGCACTGCTAAGTGACTGATTCCTATGGCGGAAAAAAAAGGTTCATCCAGCGAAAAGCTTCTCTATTGCTCCTTCTGCGGCAAGAGCCAGCATGAGGTGAAGAAGCTGATTGCCGGCCCGTCGGTGTTCATCTGCGACGAATGCATCGACCTGTGCAACGAAATCATCCGGGACGAGGCCACCGCGTCCGAGAAGGATGCGACCGCGGCCGCGCGCTCCGACCTGCCCACGCCGCATGAGATCCGTGAAAGCCTGGATCAGTATGTGATCGGGCAGGAACAGGCCAAGAAGATCCTGGCCGTGGCGGTGTACAACCACTACAAGCGCCTGAAGCATCTTGGCAAGAAAGACGATGTCGAACTTTCCAAGAGCAACATCCTGCTCATCGGTCCGACCGGCTCCGGCAAGACGCTGCTCGCGCAGACGCTGGCCCGACTGCTGAACGTGCCGTTCGTGATCGCGGACGCGACCACGCTGACCGAGGCCGGCTATGTCGGCGAGGATGTCGAGAACATCATCCAGAAGCTGCTGCAGAACTGCAATTACGAAGTCGAGAAGGCGCAGCGCGGCATCGTCTACATCGACGAGATCGACAAGATCTCGCGCAAGTCGGACAACCCGTCGATCACGCGCGACGTTTCGGGCGAGGGCGTCCAGCAGGCGCTGCTCAAGCTGATCGAGGGCACCATGGCCTCGGTGCCGCCCCAGGGTGGCCGCAAGCACCCGAACCAGGACTTCCTGCAGGTCGACACCACCAACATCCTGTTCATCTGCGGTGGAGCGTTCGATGGCCTGGAGAAGGTCATCATGCAGCGCTCGGACAAGACGGGCATCGGTTTTGCCGCCCAGGTCCAGAGCAAGGAAGAGCGCGATGTCAGCGAAGTGCTGCCGCAGACAGAGCCGGAAGACCTGATCAAGTTCGGCCTGATTCCCGAACTGATCGGCCGCTTGCCCGTGGTCGCCACGCTGGCCAAGCTGGACGAGACCGCACTGCTGCAGATCCTGGTCGAGCCCAAGAATGCGCTGGTCAAGCAATACCAGAAGCTGCTGGCGATGGAAGGCGTCGAGCTGGAAATCCGGCCCGGGGCGCTGTCGGCCATTGCGCGCAAGGCGATCCGCCGCAAGACGGGTGCACGCGGACTGCGATCGATCCTCGAGCAGTCACTGATGGATGTCATGTACGACCTGCCCAACTACAAGGGCGTGCAGAAAGTGGTCATCGACGAAAGCACCATCAACGGCGATGCACCTCCGCTGCTGATGTACGAGGAGCAGCAGCCGAAGGTGTCGGGCTCCAACTGACGCGAGCGCTGTCCGGGGGTGAAGTGGTCAGGAGCCCACGGCAGCCAGCCAGCAAGGCCGTTCGCGTAGAAGCGAGCGGCTTTTTTTGTTTATTTCAACCGACGAAGAGGAGGAAACGCGGGTATGCTGTTCCAGATGGGCCTGCAAGTGCAGGATGCGGCATCAGCCTGTCAATCCGAATCGGTTTCGTCACGGTATCTTGTAATCGATTTGGGCGGCCCAATTTACGCCTTAAATGACTGACTTGGGGAAAATGATGTCCGGAACACAACTCCTCCCGGCCGAGCCGATTCGCCTCCCATTGTTGCCGCTGCGCGACGTGGTGGTGTTTCCGCACATGGTGATCCCGTTGTTCGTGGGACGCCCGAAGTCCATCAAGGCGCTTGAGACTGCGATGGAGTCGGGCAAGAGCATCATGCTCGTGGCGCAGAAGACCGCCGCCAAGGACGAACCGACCGCCGACGACCTGTACGAGGTCGGCTGCATCGCCAATATCCTGCAAATGCTGAAGCTGCCGGACGGCACCGTGAAGGTGCTGGTCGAAGGCACGCAGCGCGCAAACATCCGCGAGGTCAGCGAAGACGAGTCGCACTTCATGTGCGAAGCCGTCCCCGTGCCGCCCGCGGCGGTCGAAAGCGCCGAGACCGAGGCCCTGCGCCGCGCGATCGTGTCGCAGTTCGACCAGTACGTGAAGCTCAACAAGAAGATCCCGCCGGAGATCCTGACCTCGCTGTCGGGCATCGACGAGGCAGGGCGCCTGGCCGACACGATCGCCGCGCACCTGCCGATCAAGCTCGAGCAGAAGCAGAAGATCCTGGAGATGGTCAATGTGACCGAGCGCCTGGAAAGCCTGCTGTCGCAGCTCGAGGGCGAGATCGACATCCTGCAGGTGGAAAAGCGCATCCGCGGCCGCGTCAAGCGCCAGATGGAGAAGAGCCAGCGCGAGTACTACCTGAACGAGCAGGTCAAGGCTATCCAGAAGGAACTGGGCGAGGGCGAGGAAGGCGCCGACCTGGAAGAGCTCGACAAGCGCATCAAGGCTGCGCGCATGCCGAAGGAAGCCAAGAAGAAGGCCGACGCCGAATTCAAGAAGCTCAAGCTGATGTCGCCGATGTCGGCGGAAGCCACCGTCGTGCGCAACTACATCGACACGCTGGTGAACCTGCCGTGGCGCAAGAAGAGCAAGGTCAACAACGACCTGGCCAACGCCGAACGCGTGCTCGATGAAGACCACTACGGTCTCGAGAAGGTCAAGGAACGCATCCTTGAGTACCTTGCCGTGCAACAGCGCGTGGACAAGGTCAAGGCGCCGATCCTGTGCCTGGTCGGGCCTCCCGGCGTGGGCAAGACCTCGCTCGGCCAGTCGGTGGCGCGCGCCACGAACCGCAAGTTCGTGCGCATGGCGCTCGGTGGCGTGCGTGACGAGGCCGAGATCCGCGGCCACCGCCGTACCTACATTGGTTCGATGCCGGGCAAGATCCTGCAGAGCCTGTCGAAGGTCGGTGTGCGCAATCCGCTCTTCCTGCTTGACGAAATCGACAAGATGGGCATGGATTTCCGCGGCGATCCGTCGTCGGCGCTGCTCGAAGTGCTGGACCCGGAACAGAACCACACGTTCCAGGACCACTACATCGAGGTCGACTTCGATCTGTCCGACGTGATGTTCGTGGCGACGTCGAACTCGCTGAACATTCCGCCGCCGCTGCTCGACCGTATGGAAGTGATCCGCCTGTCGGGTTACACGGAGGAAGAAAAGCTCAACATCGCCACGCGTTACCTGCTGCCCAAGCAGATCAAGAACAATGGTCTGAAGGTTGGCGAGATCGAGGTGACCGATGCCGCGATTCGCGACATCATCCGTTACTACACGCGCGAAGCCGGCGTCCGTTCGCTCGAGCGCGAGGTGTCCAAGATCGCCCGCAAGGCGGTCAAGCTCCTGCTGCTGAAGAAGGAGTCGGGCACGATCAAGGTCGATTCGGACAACCTCGACAAGTTCCTGGGCGTGCGCAAGTACGACTTCGGCCTGGCCGGCAAGGAAAACCAGGTCGGTCAGGTGACCGGTCTGGCGTGGACCGAAGTGGGCGGCGATCTGCTGACCATCGAAGCCGCGATCATGCCGGGCAAGGGCAACATCACCCGCACCGGTTCGCTGGGCGATGTGATGAAGGAGTCGGTCGAGGCCGCGCGTTCCGTGGTGCGTTCGCGGGCACGTCGCCTGGGTATCGCGGATGAGATGTTCGAGAAGCGCGACATCCACATCCACGTGCCCGAAGGTGCCACGCCCAAGGACGGCCCGTCGGCCGGCGGCGCCATGACGACCGCGCTGGTGTCGGTGCTGACTGGCATTCCGGTGCGTGCGGATGTGGCAATGACCGGCGAGATCACGCTGCGTGGTGAAGTGCTGCCGATTGGTGGCCTCAAGGAAAAGCTGCTGGCTGCCCACCGTGGCGGTATCAAGCTGGTGCTGATCCCGGAGGAAAACGTCAAGGATCTCGCCGAGATTCCCGACAACGTGAAGAACGCCATCGAGATCGTGCCGGTCCGCTGGATCGACAAGGTGCTGGAGCTGGCACTCGAGCGCAAGCCCGAGCCGCTGCCCGAGGAAGACGCCAAGCCCGCCGAGGTGTCGGACAAGGCCACGGCCAAGGTCGAGATGATCCACCACTGATCCGCTTACTGCACAGCAGGACAAAGCGCCGCGGAGTCACATCCGCGGCGTTTTTCTTTGCTGCGCGCAGGCCGCATCCGTGTCTTAGGCCTTCGAAAAGATTATTGCGGTCAGTGCTTGGCAAATCGAAAACTCTCGTATTACAATCGCGGCCTCGCAACGCAAACAGCGGCATCCAGGCAGTAACTGTCGAGTCGTGCGAAGCGAGATACCTGCGGGCGGCCCAGCCTGCGATGGTCTAGTGGGTGCTTAGCTCAGTTGGTAGAGCGGCGCCCTTACAAGGCGTAGGTCGGGGGTTCGAGCCCCTCAGCACCCACCACTTCACCATCGCGCATATCCGGCCGTTGCGGGAACCGACATAGGAGTGGTAGTTCAGTCGGTTAGAATACCGGCCTGTCACGCCGGGGGTCGCGGGTTCGAGTCCCGTCCACTCCGCCAGATCATGCAATGCAAAAATGCCCGCCTGCGCGGGCATTTTTGTTTTTTGCGTCAGTGGCGCCGGCCATGGCAAGGGGCGGGATCGAGCGCTGGCATCTGTGTCCGCTGCCCCGGCGGCAAATGGCGGTGTGGCGCCCGGCTCCTGCTAGAATCGCGGGGTTTGACGTTCGTGCCAACCCTCTTACCTGAGTCCGCATGCTTGATTTCGTACGCAACAACCGGCGCCTGATGCTTTTGCTGCTGCTGGTGCTTGTCTTTCCTTCGTTCGTGTTTTTCGGCGTGGAGAGCTATTCGCGCTTCATGGACAGCTCGCACGATGTCGCGAAGGTCGACGGCCGCGCGATCACGGTGCAGGAACTGGACAACGTGGTGCGTGAACAGAGCGAACGCATGCGCCAGATGCTGGGGGCCAGCTACGATCCGCGCCAGTTCGAAGGCCCGGCGCTGCGCAAGAACGTGATGGACCAGCTGATCCTGCAACGCGTGGTGGCCAACGAGGTGGCGCGCGAGCACCTGACGGTTTCGAATGCGCGTTTGTTCGAGGCCATCAACAGCATCCCGGCCATTGCGCAATTGCCGCGCAAGCAGGACGGCTCGATCGACGACAAGGCCTATCTGCAACTGCTGGCGGCGCAGGGCATGACGCCCGAGCAGTTCGATGCGCGCATGCGCTTTGACCTGGCCACGCAGCAGCTGGGCACCTCGATCGCCGGCACGGCGTTCGTACCCAAGTCGTTGCTGGATCGCCTGATCGCCGTGCGCGACCAGCAGCGCGACGTGCAGTCGCTGCTGTTCAAGCCGGCCGACTACACGGCCAAGGTGCAGCCGGATGCGGCAGCGCTCAAGGCATATTACGAGAGCCACCAGTCGGCGTTCTCGGTGCCCGAGCAGGCCAAGGTGGAATACGTCGTGCTGTCGGGCGATGCGCTGGCGGCGACGCAGGCTGTCACGCCGGAGGAACTGAAGTCCTACTACGACAGCAACATCGCGCGCTTCCGCACGGATGAGCAGCGCCGTGCGAGCCATATCCTGATCGCGGCGCCCAAGGATGCGCCGGCGGCGCAGCGGCAGGCAGCGAAGGACAAGGCCGCCAAGCTTCTGGAGGACCTGCGCAAGCACCCCGACACGTTCGCCGATGTGGCGCGCAAGCAGTCGCAGGATCCGGGTTCGGCGGAAAAGGGCGGTGACCTTGGCTTCATGGGCCATGGCGCATTGGTCAAGCCGTTCGAGGATGCCATGTACGCGCTCAAGGAAGGCCAGATCAGCGACGTGGTGGAAACCGACTATGGCTATCACATCATCAAGCTGACCGGCCTCAAGCCGGCGGAAACCAGGCCGCTCGAGGCCGTGCGGCCCGAGCTCGAGGTCGAGTTGCGCAAGCAGCTTGCCGCCAAGAAGTACGCGGAAGATGCCGATGCGTTCGGCAATATGGTGTACGAGCAGTCTGACAGCCTGAAGCCGGCTGCCGACAAGTTCAAGCTGACGATCCAGACCGCGGATGGCGTGACCCGCCAGCCGAACCCGGCGCTGGGCCAGAACAGCCCGCTCAACAACGACAAGGTGCTCAAGGCGCTGTTCAGCGATGATGCCATCAAGAGCAAGCGCAACACCGAGGCTGTCCAGATCGGCCCGACCACGCTGATCGCGGCCCGCATCGTGGATTACCGTCCGGCGACCGTGCGCAAGTTCGAGGAAGTCGAGGGCAAGGTACGCGAAGGCTACGTTGCCCAGCAGGCGGCGGAACTGGCCCGCAAGGATGGCGAGGCACGCCTGGAAGCGCTGAAGAAGAGCGACAACGCGCAGGGCTTCGGCGGTGTGACCATGGTGTCGCGCGCCAAGGCCGAAGGCATGGAGCCGAAGGCGGTCGAGGCCATCATGCGCGCGGATGCCACGAAGCTGCCCGCCGTGGTCGGCGTGGACCTGGGCGCGAACGGCTACGCGGTGTACCGCATTACCAAGATCACCCAGCCGCAACAGGCCAACGAAGGCCAGCGCCAGGCCGAGGCGCAGCAGCTTGCGCAACTGGCTGGCCAGACGGAGATCGGAGCCTACTACGAGAGCCTGAAGGCTCGCTCGAAGGTCAAGATCCTCAAGCCAGTCACGCCGGCCGATACGGCGGCCGGCAGCGAAGCGGCGGCGCAGTAAGGCCCGCGCCAATGACAAAGACCCCTGCGAAACTCGCAGGGGTCTTTTTTTTTCTCGGCCAGAGTGTGCAGTGCGCTCAGCCTTTTCCGCCGGCCTTGAGCAGGGGCTTGAGCTGGGGCCACACGGTATCGAGCAGGGCGGGCTGCGCGTCTGCCGTCGGATGGATCCGGTCTGGCTGGAACCAGTCCTGGCGCGAGATGACCTTGTCGAGGAAGAAGGGCACGAGCGGCGCCTTGAATTCCCGGGCCAGCCGCGGATAGAGCGCGAAGAATTTCTCGGTGTAGTCCTGGCCGTAGTTCGGCGGGATGCGCATGCCGACCAGCAGCACGCTGGCGCCGGCTTTCTGCGCGCCGCCAACGATCGTGCGCAGGTTGGATTCAGTCACCTGCAGAGAAAGGCCGCGCAAGGCGTCATTGGCGCCCAGTTCCACGATCACCACGGCGGGACGATGCCGCGCCAGCAGGTCAGGCAGGCGCGTCTTGCCGCCAATCGTGGTCTCACCGCTGATGCTCGCGTTGACGACGCTATAATCGAGGCGCTCTTTCTGCAAGCGCTGCTGCAGCAGGCTGACCCAGCCGGTGCCGCGCGCGATGCCGTATTCAGCCGAGAGGCTGTCGCCAAGCACCAGTACGGCAGGCGCTGCCTTGGCGGCGGCGTCTGCCGCGGACACCATGAAGGCCATGCAGGCGGCCAGTGCCGCCTTGTGCCAACTGCTTCGGATCCAACTCTTCATGTCCTCTTCCATCCTCGACGTCGAGTCATTGGGCAAGACCGTTGCCGATGCGACCGGTTCGCTGACGATTCTGCACGACGTCACGTTTTCCGTCACGAGCGGCGAAACGCTCGCCATCGTGGGGGCATCGGGCTCGGGCAAGTCCACGCTGCTCGGCTTGCTGGCCGGACTGGATCTGCCTACCAGCGGCGCGGTACGGCTCATGGGCCAGGACCTGTTCGCCCTGAACGAGGATCAGCGTGCAGCGCTGCGGGGCAGGCATGTGGGGTTCGTGTTCCAGTCGTTCCAGCTCGTGGGGCACCTGACCGCGCTGGAAAATGTCATGTTGCCGCTCGAGCTGCGCGGTGAAGCGGAGCGGATCAGGGAGCGGGCCATCGATATGCTTCAGCGCGTCGGTCTGGGCGCGCGGCTGAACCACTATCCGCGCACACTCTCCGGCGGTGAACAGCAGCGTGTGGCGCTTGCCCGCGCGTTCGTCACGCGTCCCGACATCCTGTTTGCCGACGAACCCACGGGCAGCCTCGATACCTCCACTGGCGAGGCCGTGATTGCGCTGATGTTCGAGCTCAACCACGACGCTGGCTCGACCCTGGTGCTGGTTACCCATGACCGGTCGGTGGCGGCGCGCTGCAACCGCATACTGACGATCGATGCTGGCCGCGTGGCCAGCGACGAGTGGATGGCGACCGAGGTCTAGCCCCCACGCGCCAGCACGCCACGGGCCCTGGCAATGAGGGCTGCCGTGGACGCGTCGTGCGGGCTGGCTTCGGCACCGTCCAGTTCCGCTTCGATCGGGCGAGCCAGGATCTTGCCGAGTTCCACGCCCCATTGGTCGAAGGAATTGATGTTCCAGACCACACCCTGCACGAAGGTCCTGTGCTCGTAGAGCGCGATCAGGGCGCCCAGTACATGCGGCGTCAGGTCTTCCATCAAGAGCGTATTGCTGGGGCGGTTGCCCTCGAACACCATATGGGCGATGCGCAGTTCGTCGGTCATGCCGGCCGCACGCAGCTCCTCCGCGGAGCGGCCGCGCATCAGCGCCTCGGCCTGCGCGAAGCAGTTTGCCAGCAGCTTGGCATGGTGGCCGGGCAGTTCGCGCGGAGGCACCAGCGGCGCAACGAAATCCACCGGCACGATCTGCGATCCCTGGTGGATCATCTGGAAGTACGCATGCTGGCCATTGGTGCCCGCGGTACCCCACACCACCGGCGAGGTATGCGTGCGCACGCGCCGCCCGTTGAGCTGCACGGACTTGCCGTTGCTTTCCATCTCCAGTTGCTGCAGGAACGCCGGGAACAGCTCCAGCGACGTGGAGTAGGGCGCCATGCAACTGGTCGGCAGGTTGAAGAAGTTGCGGTACCAGATGCCGAGCATGCCCAGCACGACAGGCATGTTGCGTTCAAGCGGCGCGGTGCGGAAGTGCTCGTCCATGGCGCGGCCACCCGCCAGCAGGTCGGCAAAGGCATTGAAGCCGACCGCCAGGGCGATCGACAGGCCCACCGAGGACCACAGCGAGAAGCGGCCGCCGATCCAGTCCCAGAACTCGAACATATTGGCCGGGTCGATGCCGAACGCGCGTACGGCCTCCAGGTTCGTCGAAACTGCGACGAAGTGCCGGGCCAACTGGTCCTCGGCCACGCCATTGGCCAGGAACCATTGCCGCGCGCTGTGCGCATTGGCCATGGTTTCCAGCGTGGTAAAGGTCTTCGAGCAGACGATCATCAGCGTGCGCCGCGGATCCAGGCGCTCAAGCGCTTCGGCCAGCTCGGTACCGTCGACGTTCGATACGAAATGCATGCGCGGCCCCGCGTGGCCGTCGTCGTGCGCCAGGTGCGACAGCGCGCGGCACACCATCTTCGGACCGAGGTCGGAGCCACCGATGCCGATATTCACGACATCGGTGATGCGCTCGCCGGTCATGCCGGTCCACGCGCCGCTGCGTACCGCTTCGGAGAATGCGCGCATGCGAACCAGCACAGCCTGAATTGCAGGAACCACCGGGACGCCGTCAACCTTGAAGCCGGCACCGGCAGTAGCGCGAAGCGCAACATGCAAAGCGGCACGATCCTCGGTGGCGTTGATATGCTCACCGGCGAACATGGCATCGCGGCGAGCCGGGACACCGGCTTCATCGGCAAGCTGCAGCAGCAACTGCATGGTCTGCGGCGTGATCCGGTTCTTGGAGTAGTCCAGGTACAGGCCGGCGGCTTCCAGCGAAAACTGCCTGACGCGATCCTCGCCGCCTTCTGCAAACCAGTCCCGCATCTGGTGATCGCGAATGGCGTCGTGATGCTGCAGCAGGGCGTTCCAGGCGTGAAGATTGGTGGGCATGCGAGGTACAGATTCGTTGCGGGAGCTTTGCTGCCCGGAAATCTCCAGGCTTTGCAAGTATAAAGCGTGTCTTGCGTCGATCACGCTTTGTCGGGGGCGTTATCGTTACGAGATGAAACCGTAGCGCATCTCGTTGCCACCGGCCTGTCGGCCTTTGTCCGATTGTGGCGATGATAACGGTGCCATTGTGTCCGTTGAAGCACCGGTGCAACCGTGTTGCGCTATCCCGCTTCGGCACGCAATAGCGCATTCAGGATCGAACGGGCAGGGAGACAGAGTTCGCTGGCGGTGAGTCCGGCCGGCCCGGCCCCATTGGCGACCAGCAAGTCGGCCGCGCGGCCATGGATCCATACGGCCGCCTGTGCTGCCTGCAGCGGCGGCATGTCCTGGGCAAGCAGGGCGCCTGCCATGCCGGCCAGAACGTCGCCGGTCCCGGCGCTCGCGAGCGCCGCGTTGCCGGTCGGGTTGATCGCGCAGGCCGGCGTGCCGGGCGCGGCGATCACGGTTCCCGAGCCCTTGAGTACGACGACGGCCTGCCACTGTGCGGCCAGCGCATCGGCGGAGGCCAGGCGGTCGCCCTGCACCGCGGCCACGGTGCTGCCGAGCAGACGTGCCGCTTCTAGCGGATGCGGCGTCATGATGCGGGGCAGTCCCGAGGCCGACAGCGTGGCCGCGAGGCCGGCATCGGCGGCCAGCAGATTGAGTGCGTCCGCATCGAGGGCCAGCGCTGGCGGCGATGCGCAACGGCCGGCATCCTCCAGCCATTGCGCGAGAGCCTTGCGTGCGCCGGGATCGGTCCCCATTCCTGGCCCGATGACCAGGGCCGACATCGCGCCGGGGGCAAGGTCCGACAGCGGATGCAGCATCAGCTCGGGGTGAAGCGGATCGATGGCAGGCGCGGAGGGCGCAAGGAAGCCGATGTGGACTTTGCCGGCGCCAAGGCACTGCGCCGCACGCGCGCCAAGCAAGGGGGCGCCGGTCATGCCGGTGTTGCCGCCGATGATCGCAAGCGAGCCGAATGTGCCCTTGTTGGCGGCGTGGCGACGTGCCGGCAGCGCGTGCCGGAACAGCGAAGGTCCGTTCACCCACGCACGGGGCGTATGCGCCGGGGGATAGTCCAGCCCGAGCGGTGCGATGTCGACGTTGCCGGCGCAATCTCGCCCGTCGAGCGTGAGCAGGCCCGGCTTGGCGCCGAGGAACGTGAGCGTGCGGCACGCGCGTACAGCGGGGGCACCGGCACCGGTATCCGCAAACAGGCCACTTGGAATATCGAGCGCGAATATCGGAGCCGGCGCTTGCGCAAGGCGCTCGATCCACGCGGCGATCGTGCCGCCCGCGGGGCGGTTCAGGCCGATGCCGAGCAGGCCATCGACAATGGCCGTCATCCCCTCGGGCCACGCGGCCATTGCCGGCACGGTCTGCATGGGCACGCCCGCGGCGCTGGCGTCCTGCCATGCGCGCGTGGCGTCGGCTGGCATGCGTGCGGGATCTGCGGCGAGCCAGACCAGCACTGCGCGTCCCGTCTGGTGCAGGCGCGTCGCGGCGACCAATGCGTCGCCGCCGTTGTTGCCGGGACCGGCCAGGAACAGCAGCAATCCTTGCGGCACGTGCTGCGCCAGCCAGCCCGCGGCGGCGCCGCCGGCGCGAGACATCAGTTCAAACGACGGCAGGCGCGCGAACGCGTCTGTCTCGATGCGGCGGATGGTGTCGACATCGTAAAGCGGGATGGCCTGTTCCGAATCAACGGTCAGCGCGGTCCAGCCTTCGGCCGGGATGGAGGAGCAAGGTTGCATTGGTTTCATGCAGGTTCATGCGGGTTCAGCCGGGGCCGAGGCGATCTGGTCAGCGGCAATCTTGCCGCAACCTCGTGCCATTGCCCAGTCCTCCCTGTCCGAGTTCCTTCTGCATGACGACGCCGGGCAGCCACGTCACCAGGCCCCGGCCGGATCGTGACGATGCACCGATCGCCACGACCATCGACATGAAGAAGGGCAACGATACCCGGGCAATATCGTTGCTGTCCTTGCCCGTCATGCTCTGCGACACCGCAGGCGCAAGATCAGCGGCGCGGCGGCAGGCTTATTCGTCGCGCAGGCCGGGTTGCACGATGCTTTCCAACGCAAGGGCCGTGCCGAGCAGATGCGCGTCGCGCATCGGCCCATGGGACAACATCAGGCCCACCGGCAGTTCGTCGGGGGCATGGCAGGGCAGCGAAATCGAGCAGCCATCAAGGAAGTTGAAGGCCGAGGTATTGCGCAGCAGCAGCGCGTTGGTGCGGAAGAACAGGTCGTCGTCGCTGCGCAGCGGCTCGATGGCGGGAGCCACCATCGGCACGGTCGGGCAGATCACGGCGTCGAAGCGGGCGAGGCGGGCTTCGACCCGCGCGATCCAGTCAATGCGCGCACGGGCCAGGTCGACATAGTCGGCCGCGCTCATGGCCGCGCCGCGGTCGATGCGCATCGCCACACGCGGGTCGTAAAGCTCGCGCCGGGTCGCGAGCATCTGGCGATGGATGGCGTAGGCCTCGGCCGAGCTGAAGCCGCCCATGGCGTTCAGGTCCGGGAGTTCGGCCAGCTCGGGCAAGTCCGTGTGCTCCAGCTGCACGCCTGCGGCGGACAGCCGTCCCAGCGCGCGGTCGAAGGCTCGCGCGACCACGGGATCGAGGTCGTCCAGCAGCACCTGGCGCGGGATGGCCAGGCGGATCGCCGCCGGAGCCGGGGCGCTCGGTATCAGCGCGCTGTCGGCAATCACGCTGTCGACCAGCAGGCAGTCGTTGACCGTGCGGGCCATGGCACACGCGGTGTCGAGCGTGTAGGACAGCGGAAAAGCTCCGCTGAGCGGTACGCGGCGCGTGGTCGGCTTGAAACCGGTCAGGCCGCACAGGGCCGCCGGGATACGGATCGATCCGCCGGTATCGCTGCCGAGCGCCGCTACTGCGAGCCCCAGTGCAACCGAGACCGCCGCGCCGGACGAAGATCCACCGGGGATGCGGGCGATGCCATCCTCGCTCGCCGGGTTCACCGGTGTGCCGAAATGGGGGTTGATGCCCACGCCCGAGAACGCGAACTCGGTCATGTTGGTGCGGCCGACAATGGCCGCGCCGGCCTGGCGCAGGCGGGCGACCACGGCGGCATCGGCGCTGGCTGGCGCCGCGTCGTGGCGTACCGCCGACGCCGCGCGCGTCACCTCGCCGGCCACATCGAAGAGATCCTTCACCGAGACCGGCAGGCCGGCGAGCGGGTGCAGGGGCTTGCCGGCGCGGCACGCGGCATCGGCCGCGCGGGCGGTCTGGGCAGCGCTGTCGAAGGTGCTGTGCAAAAACACGGCCTGCGCGCGTTCGCCGGCCGCCGCCGCGGCAGCCGTCGCGACCAGGTCGGCGCGGCTCGTGGCGCCTTCGCGCAGGCGGGTGTTCAGTGTGTTGAGGTCTGGAAGCATCGGTGGCGTGGAGGCGGGCAGGGCGCGAGGGCTCGGAAGTGGCCGGCGCGCTGGCTCCAGGCGCGCAGCCGTTCGAGCCCTGCCTGTTCTTGTCAGGCACTCATGCTCATAATTTGCCGATAAACTGTCAAGCCAAAAATTGGCGGGGGCGTCACCGTGGGCATGGCCCGGCGGCTCCCGTCCAAGGTTGCAAGGAGCATTCCCCATGGCACGCAAGCCCGCCGCGTCCGGTCCGGCCGCCGAAGCGGACCTCATTCCCGCGCCGGACAACGCCTCCGTCAAGCCGGCCACCTCGCTGTCGCGCGCGTCGGGCACCAACATCGTGTCCTCGTCGCACCTGGTGTCGGCGCGCAGCCCGGAGCTGTCCGAGTTCGAGTTCGGGCTGAACACCGCGTACAACGCCTACAGCCGCTGGGTGGTGCGCTGCATGGGTGCGGCCGGCGTGCGCGACCTGACCTTCCTGGACGTGCTGGTGCTGCACCATGTCAACCACCGCGGCCGCGCCAAGCGGCTCGCCGACATCTGCTTCGTGCTGAACGTGGAGGACACCCACCTGGTGACCTACGCGCTGAAGAAGCTGCAGGGCCTGGGCCTGGTGACGGGCGAGCGTGTCGGCAAAGAGGCCACTTATTCGACCACCCCGGCAGGTGGCGAGGCCTGCGCGCGCTACCGCGAAATCCGCGAACAATGCCTGACCAGCAACTTCACCGAGGGCAGCGAGGAAAACGCGGAGATCGGCGAGCTCGCGCGATTGATGCGCGTGCTGACGGGGCTCTACGAACAGGCTGCGCGCTCGGCCACGTCACTTTGAGTGTGGGAAGCGGGTCGCGTTGGTAAAAGTGATGCATAGGCATTATCACGGTGAGACGTAACACGGGGCGGCGGTGATGGCGCAGTGCAAAATCCGGGTGCCGGCAAGGTACAATAGCGGTTTCCCGCCGGCCGGCATCCCATGCAGCGGTGCCGGCAAGCAGCAGCCCCTACCTCCTCCTTCGCCTCCCGACCGCTACGATCATGGCGCATTTTTCATGCTTCCCCGGCGCTTTGGCGCTTTCCGCCTTCCGCCAGCAACGCCTGCTCACCGCCCTGCGGCAGATCGACTCCGATATCGAATCGGTGCACGGCCAGTTCCTGCATTTCGTTGACTCGGACACGCCGCTGTCCACCGAAGACCAGAGCCGCATTGCCGCATTGCTGACCTACGGCGCCCCGTTTGCCGAGCAGCCGGAGGGTGACCGCTTTGTCGTGATCCCGCGTTTCGGCACGATTTCGCCGTGGGCCAGCAAGGCCACCGACATCGCCCACAACTGCGGGCTGACGCATGTGCATCGCATCGAGCGCGGCATCGAGATCACCGTGATCTGCAAGAAGGGCCTGCTGCGCGGGCGCAAGGCGCTGGATGCCGACACGCGTGCGGCCGTGGCCGCGCACCTGTTCGACCGCATGACCGAAACGGTGATCGCCACGCGTGAGGACGCCGCCGGACTGTTCCAGGAACTGCCGGCCAAGCCGCTGCGCTTTATCGACATTTCCGCCGGCCGCGGCGCGCTGGCCGAGGCCAACGTGGCCATGGGCCTGGCCCTGTCGGAAGACGAGATCGACTATCTGATCGACGCTTACGCCCGGCTGGAGCGCAATCCGACCGACGTCGAGCTGATGATGTTCGCGCAGGCCAACAGCGAGCACTGCCGCCACAAGATCTTCAACGCCACCTGGACCATCGACGGCGTGCAGCAGGACAAATCGCTGTTTGCGATGATCCGCAACACGCACCAGCTCAATCCGCAGGGCTCGATCGTCGCCTATTCGGACAACTCCGCCGTGATGGAAGGCGGCATGGCCGAGCGCTGGTTCCCGCGCGGCGAAGACCATCAGTATGGCCGCCACGAGGCGCTGACCCATACGCTGATGAAGGTCGAGACGCACAACCACCCGACCGCGATCTCGCCGTTCCCGGGGGCCTCCACGGGCGCCGGCGGTGAAATCCGCGACGAGGGCGCGACCGGCCGCGGCGCCAAGCCCAAGGCGGGCCTGACCGGCTTTACCGTCTCGAACCTGATGCTGCCCGAGGCCGTGGAGTCCTGGGAGAACGACCGCGACGCGGCCCAGCCGACGGCGCACCGCAATCCCGACGACAAGGCCGGCGTGACCGGCAAGCCGGACCGCATCGCCTCGCCGCTGCAGATCATGATCGAAGGCCCGCTCGGCGGCGCCGCGTTCAACAACGAATTCGGCCGGGCCAACCTGGGCGGCTATTTCCGCGTCTACGAGCAGAACGTGGGCGGCACCGTGCGCGGCTACCACAAGCCCATCATGATCGCGGGCGGCATCGGCAATATCGACGCCAACCACACGCACAAGAACGACCTGCCGGCCGGCACGCTGCTGATCCAGCTCGGCGGTCCGGGCATGCGCATCGGCATGGGCGGCGGCGCCGCCAGCTCGATGGCGACCGGCACCAACACCGCCGACCTGGATTTCGATTCGGTCCAGCGCGGCAACCCCGAAATGGAGCGCCGTGCGCAGGAAGTGATCAACGCCTGCTGGCAGCTCGGCGACGAGAACCCGATCCTGTCGATCCACGACGTTGGCGCGGGCGGCATTTCCAATGCGTTCCCCGAAGTGGTGGACGGCGCCGGCCGCGGTGCGCGCTTTGACCTGCGCAAAGTGCACCTGGAAGAGTCCGGCCTGTCGCCGGCCGAGATCTGGTGCAACGAATCGCAGGAGCGCTATGTGCTGGCCATTGCGCCGGACAATTTCGCCAGGTTCCAGGCCATGTGCGAGCGCGAGCGTTCGCCGTTCGCCGTGGTGGGCGTAGCCACCGAGGAAAAGCAGCTGCAGCTGGTCGATTCGCATGTCGACGCCGCGCTCAAGGAGCACTACACGGTCGACATGCCGATGGACGTACTGCTGGGCAAGCCGCCGCGCATGCACCGCGACGTGAAGCGCGTCGAGCAGTCGCTGCCGGCGGTGGACGTCACCGGCATCTCGCTGGAACAGGCCGTGCGCGACGTGCTGCGTCACCCGACGGTGGCCAACAAGTCGTTCCTGATCAGTATCGGCGACCGTACCGTGGGCGGCATGAACGCGCGCGACCAGATGGTCGGGCCGTGGCAGGTGCCGGTGGCCGACGTGGCCGTGACCACGCTCGACTACAAGGGCAATGCCGGCGAGGCGATGACCATGGGCGAGCGCACCCCGCTGGCCGTGATCAATGCCCCCGCTTCCGGCCGCATGGCGATCGGCGAAGCGCTGACCAACCTGGCCGCCGCGCCGGTCAAGGACCTGGGCAAGGTCAAGCTGTCCGCCAACTGGATGGCCGCCTGCGGCGTCGAAGGCGAAGACGCCAGGCTGTATGACACCGTGCATGCCGTCGGCATGGAGCTGTGCCCGGCACTCGGCATCAGCATCCCGGTGGGCAAGGATTCCCTGTCGATGCGCACCAAGTGGCAGGACGATGGCGTGGCCAAGGAAGTGGTGGCGCCCGTGTCGCTGATCATCTCGGCGTTCGCCGCGGTGGACGACGTGAACCGCACGCTGACGCCGCAACTGCGTACCGACGCGGGCGACACGGTGCTGATCGGCATCGACCTGAGCCGTGGCAAGAACCGCATGGGCGGCAGCATCCTGGCCCAGGTCACGCAGCAGGTGGGCGACAGTGCGCCGGACGTCGACAGCGCCGAAGACCTGAAGAACTTCTTCAATGTGATCCAGCGCCTGAACGCCGAGGGCAGGCTGCTCGCGTACCACGACCGCTCGGATGGCGGCTTTGTCGCCACGCTGGCGGAAATGGCGTTTGCCGGCCACTGCGGCATCTCGCTGAACGTCGACATGCTGGCGCTGGATCCGCAGCAGGAACAGGACTATGGCGATGCCAAGAACTGGGCCCAGCAGATCGCCGAGCGCCGCAATGACCAGACCCTGCGCGCGCTGTTCTCGGAAGAACTCGGTGCTGTAGTGCAGGTGCGCCTGCAAGACCGCGACACGGTATTCGCCGTGCTGCGCGAAGCCGGCCTGTCGGCGTGCAGCCACGTGGTCGGCAAGCCCAACGCGACCGACCAGATCGAGATCTATCGCGACGCCAAAAAGGTGTTCGGCGCTTCGCGTACCGACCTGCAGCGCAACTGGAGCGAGGTCAGCTGGCGCATCGCGCGCCTGCGCGACAACCCGGCCTGCGCCGACAGCGAATACGATCGCCTGCTGGACGCCGCCGACCCCGGCATCAGCCCGGTGCTGACCTTCGATCCGGCCGAGGACATCGCGGCGCCGTTCGTGGCGACCGGTGCCCGTCCGCGCGTGGCCATCCTGCGCGAGCAGGGCGTCAACTCGCAGATCGAGATGGCTTACAGCATGGACCGCGCGGGCTTCGATACGCACGACGTCCACATGAGCGACCTGATCGCGGGCCGCGCGAACCTGGCTGACTTCAAGGGCTTTGTCGCGTGCGGCGGCTTCAGCTACGGCGACGTGCTGGGCGCGGGCGAAGGCTGGGCCAAGACCATCCTGTTCAATGCCCAGATGGCCGAGCAGTTCGCGGCGTTCTTCAACCGCCAGGACACCTTCGCGCTGGGCGTGTGCAACGGCTGCCAGATGATGAGCAACCTGGCCCCGATCATCCCGGGCGCCGGTGCCTGGCCGAAGTTCACGCGCAATCAGTCGGAGCAGTACGAGGCGCGCTACGTCACGGTGGAAGTGCAGCAGTCGCCGTCGATTTTCTTCACCGGCATGGAAGGCAGCCGCATTCCCATCGTCGTCGCGCACGGCGAAGGGTTTGCCGATTTCTCGCAACAGGGCGAGATCGGGCAGGCCAATGTGGCGCTGCGCTTTGTCGACAACCTCGGCGCGGTGACGCAGACCTATCCGTTGAACCCGAACGGCTCGCCGGATGGGATCACCTCGGTGACGACTACCGATGGGCGCTTTACCGTGCTGATGCCGCACCCGGAACGCGTGTTCCGTGCCGCGACCATGAGCTGGGCGCCGGACGCCTGGAAGCAGGTGGCGGATGGGGCCAGCCCGTGGATGCGGATGTTCCGCAACGCGCGCAAGTGGGTGGGGTAAGGCAGGGACTCCGCCGGGCGGCGCATGCCGCCCGGCGCGAAATCAGTGGAAGCGGAGGAAGCGGCGTGTCGCACCCGGATCAGCGGGTGTGGCACGCCGCTTTTCTTATTCCGGTAGCGGCGCTACCAACCGTGAACTCCACGACGCATACGCGAAGTGCAGCAGCCGGTGCCGGTCGCAATCCTTGAGGGGAATGATTTCGCCGCGCGATTCCTTGTAGGCGACCACTGCCCGAAGGATCTTCTCCGGCGCATAGCGGTCCCGCAACGGCAGGTGGTGGTGGAGCGTGCGCCACCCGGGGGCGGCGCCGTCAAGAGAGGCCGAGGCAAGTGCGCAGTAGCACATGCCCCGGGAAGAGAGATACCAGAGTTGCCAGTAGCCGGCTTGAGGCTCCACGCTGCTGCTTCCTTCTAGTCTGCAGCCCGGCGGGGGTACCGGCCTGCAACGTTACTGGATCTTGGCCTTTTCCTTGAGGGCCTTCATCATGGCCTGGAACTGCTCGCGCTGCCAGTTCTGGTCACCCATCATCATCTGCATCAGCTGGGGCTTGACCTCTTCGAAGCTCGGGATCTTCGATTCGCGGACGTCGACGAGCTCGATGATGTGCCAGCCGAACTGGGTCTTGACCGGCGTATCGGTCATCTGGCCCTTCTTCAGACCCGTCATGGCCGCCGAAAATTCCGGCACGTAGCTGCCGCTGTTGGCCCAGTCCAGGTCGCCGCCATTGGCCGCCGAGCCCGGGTCCTTGGACGAGGCCTTGGCCAGGTCCTCGAACTTGGCGCCGCCCTTGATCTTGGCGATGATGGCCTTGGCGTCGGCTTCGTTCGCCACGAGGATGTGGCGCACGTGGTATTCCTTGCCGTTGCCGAACTGGGACTTGATCTTGTCGTACTGCTTGCGCAGTTCGGCGTCGCTGGCGCCGTGGGTCTTCACGTAGTCTTCGAACACCGCGCCGGCCAGCACGTTCAGGCGGGCTTGTTCCAACTGCTCCTGCACGTCGTCACGCTGCGTCAGGCCGCGCTTGTTGGCTTCTTGCACCAGCAGTTCGCGGTCGATCAGCATGCTGCGCGCACGGTCCCGCAACTCCGGGTTTTCGGGCTGGCCGGTGCCGGCGATCAGCTTGTCCAGCTTGGCCGAGGGAATGGCCTTGCCATTCACGACAGCGGCATTCTGGGCGGCTGCGGGCAGGCTGCCGGCAGCGAGCACAGCCGCCAGGCTGAACGAGAGGACGGTGGTCTTCATGGAATCAGTTCTGAGAGTTGCTGGAAGTACCGCGTGAAGTTTCGCGGGATTGGAATTCTTGATCGGTGAACGCGGTCACGGCCAATGCGTGGATCTGCGTGGGGAACAGACCGCGCAGCGCATCATACACCATGCGGTGCCGCGCAACGCGGGAGTGCCCCGTAAAGCGCTCGCTGACGATGGTCACGTCATAGTGGCCGCCGCCGGACGCCGCGCCGGCGTGGCCGGCATGCAACGCGCTGTCGTCGCGCACGACCAGATGGCTGGGGGCGAGCGCTTCGCGCAGCATCGCCTCGATGGTGGCGGGATCAGCTGCCATTTGTATTCCTTGGGGGTTCTTGGGAGCGAAGCCAGGAAGCACCGGGCCCCGCCATGTGGTGAAGGCGCTCAGTCCTGCGTGTTTTCCTGCATGTGGCGCGACAGCCAGACGCTCTGCGCGATGATGAAGACGAGCATCAGCCCCATGCTGCCGAACAGCTTGAAGTTCACCCAGACGTCCGTGGAGAACTGAAAGGCCACATACAGGTTCAGCACCCCCATGGCGGCGAAGAAGCCGGCCCATGCCGCATTGAGGCGGCTCCATACCGTGTCGGGCAGCGTGACCTGCTTTTCCATCATGGCGCGGATCAGGTTCTTGCGCCAGCCGATCACCGAGCCGACCAGCGCAACGGCGAACAGCCAGTACAGCACGGTCGGCTTCCACTTGATGAAGGTCTCGTTGTGCAGCACCAGGGTGGCGCCGCCGAACACGCCGATGATCAGCAGGCTCACCCACTGCATCGGTTCGACCTTGCGGTGGCGCAGCCATACCCAGCCGATCTGCAGCACGGTGGCGCCGATGGCCACGGCCGTGGCGGTGTAGATGCCGGCCAGCTTGAAGGCGGCAAAGAAAAGGATGACCGGAAACAGGTCGAAGAGGAATTTCATGCAGGAATAGCTTGGGTTGGCGGGCCCGGCTGCGCGCCCGGCCCGCGGGCCGGCTGCACGGCCGGGCGCATGTGCGTCAGCCGTCGCGCTCAGCCGGGTCGCGATCGTCGAATTTTAACGCAGCCGAGTTGATGCAATAGCGAAGTCCGGTCGGCGCGGGGCCATCCTCGAATACGTGGCCGAGATGGCTGCCGCATTCCTTGCAGCGGACCTCGACGCGAACCATGCCATGGGTGTGGTCGGCATGCTCCGCGATCACTTCGCCGTTGATCGGCCGGAAATAGCTGGGCCAGCCGCAGCCGGCGTCGAACTTGGTGGCCGATTCGAACAGCGGGGTGCCGCAGCCTACGCACTTGTAGATGCCGTTGTCCCAGTGGTCCCAGTAGCGGCCCGTGAACGGGCGCTCGGTCGCGGCTTCGCGCGCCACGCGGTATTCGATGTCGGAGAGTTGCTCGCGCCACTCGGCGTCGGTCTTGCTTGTGGTCATGCTGGATCCTTTCGGTAGGGGGCTGGCGCTTCATGCCGGCCCCACGCATTGGTCGCGGCCGTTGTTCGAACCTTACACCAGCCCGGAGGCGCGTGCCGGGCGGCGCCAGGCCGACTTCACGACGAGCAGCTCACTTCCAGGCCCGACGCCCAGTCTGGCGGCAGCGCGGCGTAGGCTTCCGATTCCGGCTGTTCGTCGAAGGGACGCGACAGCACGGCGAGCAGCCTGTCCACCTCGCTGAAATCCTTCTCCCGCGCGCGGCGGATGGCGGTTTCGGCCAGATGGTTGCGCAGTACGAACTTGGGGTTGACCGCCAGCATGGCGGCGCGCCGGGTGGTGTCGTCCGACTGTTCCGCCCGCAGCCGGGCCCGGTAACCCTCCGCCCAGGTATCCCAGGCGGCACGGTCGAGGAACAGGTCGCGCACCGGCGCGTCGCTGGCGCCATCAGCGGAGGAGATGTGGGCCAGCTTGCGCCAGAACAAGGTGTAGTCCACGCGTTGTTGATGCAGAAGCTGGAACAGGCTGTTCATCAGCGGCTCGTCTTCCTTGTCGCCGCCGGCGGGCATGCGCAGGCCCAGCTTGGCGCGGTAGTGGCGGAAGAACTCGCTGGCATAGCGGTCGCGGAACGGGTCGAGCGCTTCGCGCGCCTGCGCCACGGCGCCGTCACGCGCGGTGTCGCCGGCATCCGGCTCCAGCCACAGCGGCAGCAGCGCCTGTGCCAGGCAGTGCAGGTTCCAGAACGCGATCTGCGGCTGCTGGCTGTACGCGTAGCGGCCCTGGGTGTCCGAGTGGTTGCAGATGTGGTTGGCGTCGAACGCGTCAAGGAAGCCGAACGGACCGTAATCGATGGTCAGGCCGAGGATCGACATATTGTCCGTATTCATCACGCCGTGGCAGAAGCCGATCGCCTGCCAGTGCGCCACCATGTCGGCCGTGCGCAGCGCGACCTCGCGCAGCAGCGCCTGGTAGGGCTGGGCGGACTCGCGGCAGGCAGGCATGAAATTGTCGATGACAAAATCGGCGAGCTGGCGCAGCGCGGCAACGTCTTCGTGCGCGGCAAAGTGTTCGAAGTGCCCGAAGCGGATGAACGTGGGCGCAAGCCGCGTCACCACCGCGGCGGTCTCGATGGTCTCGCGCCGCACGGGCGCGTCGGAACCGATGATGCTCAGCGCGCGCGTGGTCGGCACGCCGAGCGCCGCCATGGCTTCCGAGCACAGGTATTCGCGGATCGATGAGCGCAGCACCGCGCGACCGTCCGCCATGCGCGAATAGGGCGTGAGTCCCGCGCCCTTGAGCTGGATCTCCCACGGCCCGGCATCGGTCTGTGCCTGCGCCAGGCGGATCGCCCGGCCATCGCCAAGCTGGCCCGCCCATACGCCGAACTGGTGCCCGGAATATACGGTGGCCAGCGGGTCGGCCCATGCGGGAACGCTGTTGCCGACGAACGCTTCAATGAACTCCGGCTGCGCCGACGCCTCGGCCGGCATGCCGAGCAGCGCGGCGGCGGCCGGCGCCATGCTCACCAGGTAGGGCGAAGGCAGCGGCGTGGGGCGCAGCCGCGTGAAAAAGCGCTCGCCAAGCCCGGCAAAGCCGGGCGTGGTACGGAATGGCGCCTCGAACGTTGCGCTGTAGCCGGCGGCATCGCGCTGTGCGGAAGGGGGATTGAGGGTATCGGACATTGTCTGGGGGCGGACCGCGCGGCGATGGATTCAGGCATTGATTGGCGAATGCCGCGTGTGGGCGGTGCAGCGCCGCCATGCCGCTTCTCCCGGAAGTGCGCTTGCGTGCTAGGGAAAACGACATGTTGAGGCGCAACATGGCTCGCAGTATTGTACTTCCACATCCGGATCAGGCCCGCCTGGCTGCCTCGTGACACGCAATCTTCTTCCCATTGATTGCGTCGATGAATCCGGTGCATGAAACCTCGCAGAATTGCGGCTCTGAATATGGCAGTGCACAACGGAATCCCGTTGACGTTGATCCAAGGCGTGGGAACAATCGCCAAAAAATAGAACGGTTGTTCGTTTTCAGACGAGAATTATTAAAACTCAGGAGACTGTTTCATGGCATTGATGGGTCAAATGATGAGCGCGCCGCTGCTCATTTCCTCGATCATCAAGCATGCTGCCCGCTACTACGGCGGCACCGAAATCGTCTCGCGACGTACCGAAGGCGACCTTCACCGCTACACCTATCGCGACTGCGAGTTGCGCGCCCGCAAAGTGGCCCAGGCGCTCGGCGCGCTCGGCGTGAAGCCGGGCGAGCGCGTTGGCACGCTGGCCTGGAATGGCTATCGCCACCTTGAGATCTACTATGGCGTGTCCGGCACGGGCGCCGTCTGCCACACCATCAACCCGCGCCTGTTCCCGGAGCAGATCGCCTATATCGTCAACCACGCCGAAGACGGCTATGTCTTCTTCGACCTGACCTTCCTGCCGCTGGTGGAAGGCGTGGCGCCGCATTGCCCGAACGTGAAGGGCTGGGTGCTGATGAGCGACCGCGCCCATATGCCGGCCGAGTCCAAGGCGAAGCTGCTGTGCTATGAGGACCTGATCGACGCGCAGGACGGCAACTACGAGTGGCCGCAGTTCGACGAGAACCTCGCGTCGAGCCTGTGCTACACCTCGGGCACGACCGGCAACCCGAAGGGGGCCCTGTACTCGCACCGTTCGACCGTGCTGCATTCCTACGCGTCGGCGCTGCCCGATGCGCTGGGTTGTTCGGCGCGCGACGTGATCCTGCCTGTCGTGCCGATGTTCCACGTCAATGCCTGGGGCCTGCCGTATTCGGTGCCGCTGGTCGGCGCCAAGCTGGTGTTCCCGGGCCCGAAGCTGGACGGAGCGTCGCTCTTCGAACTGTTCGAGCAGGAGAAAGTCACGTTCTCCGCCGGCGTGCCGACGGTCTGGCTGGGCCTGCTGCAACACGTACAGGCCAACAAGCTGGCGTTCTCGACCTTCCGCCGCACCGTGATCGGCGGCTCGGCCGCGCCGCCCGCCATGATCCGCGCGCTCGAGGCGCTGGACGTCGAGGTGATCCACGCCTGGGGCATGACCGAGATGTCGCCGCTGGGCACGTCCTGCAAGCTGCTGGCCAAGCATGAGGACCTGCCGGACGCCGAGCGCCACAAGATCCTGGAGAAGCAGGGCCGTGTCATCTACGGCGTGGACATGAAGATCGTCGACGGCGATGGCAACGAGATGCCGTGGGACGGCAAGGCCTTCGGTGACCTGATGGTGCGCGGCCCGTGGATCATCGATCGCTACTTCCGCAACGACGCGAACCCGCTCGTCGACGGCTGGTTCCCGACCGGCGATGTGGCCACGATCGATCCCGACGGCTACATGCAGATCACCGACCGCAGCAAGGACGTGATCAAGTCCGGCGGCGAATGGATCTCGTCGATCGATATCGAGAACGTGGCCGCCGCCCATCCGGCCGTGCACATGGCCGCCTGCATTTCCGTGTACCACCCGAAGTGGGACGAGCGCCCGCTGCTCGTCGTGGTGAAGAAGCCGAACGCCGAAGTCACCAGGGAAGAACTGCTGAAGTTCTTCGAGGGCAAGGTCGCCAAGTGGTGGATTCCCGACGATGTGGCTTTCGTCAGCGAGATCCCGCTGACCGCCACCGGCAAGATGCAGAAGCTCAAGCTGCGCGACCAGTTCAAGGACTACCGCCTGCCGACTGCCTGAGGCGGGAACGGGCATCCGCCCTTGCCGTGCCTGCTTGCGGCACGGCGAGGGCGGGGCAGCCGGCGGCGCGCGCAGAGCGCTGGAGCGCCCGCCCGGCAAGCCGCAATCGATGACAAGCCAACGACAAGAGTGAAGGAGACAGGTATGACCAAAATGCGTCCGCTGGTGGCCGGCGTGGCCGCGTTCGCGGCACTGGGTTCTGCGCTGGTTTCGGGCACGGCACTCGCGGATACGGTGAAGATCGCCTTCATCGATCCGCTCTCGGGGCTCATGGCCCCCGTTGGACAGAACCAGCTCAAGAGCTGGCAGTACGTGGCCGAGGTGGCCAACCAGAAGGGATGGGGCGGCCCGCACAAGTTCGAGGTGGTCGGCTTCGACAACAAGCTGTCGCCGCAGGAGAGCCTGACGATCCTGAAGCAGGTGGCGGATCAGGGCATCCGCTACATCGTGCAGGGCAATGGCTCCTCGGTGGGCATGGCGCTGGAAGACGCGGTGGCCAAGCACAACGAGCGCAATCCGGGCAAGGAGATCGTCTACCTGAACTACGCCGCGGTGGACCCGGACATGACCAACAGCAAGTGCAATTACTGGCATTTCCGGCTCGACGCCAACTCCGACATGAAGATGGAGGCCCTGACCACCTACCTGGCCAAGGACCCCAGCGTCAAGAAGGTCTACCTGATCAACCAGAACTACTCGTTCGGCCATCAGGTGGCACGTGCGGCCAAGGACTACCTGAAGCGCAAGCGCCCGGATATCCAGATCGTCGGCGAGGACCTGCACCCGCTGGCGCAGGTGAAGGACTTCGCGCCGTATGCGGCCAAGATCAAGGCCTCGGGCGCCGATACCGTCATCACCGGCAACTGGGGCAGCGACCTCGCGCTGCTGATCAAGGCGGGCAAGGACGCCGGCCTGACCACCAACTACTACACGTACTACGCCGGCACCACCGGCGTGCCGACGGCCATGGGCGCCGCCGGTGCCGAGCACGTCAAGTACGTCGGCTACTTCAACGCGAACAACGAGGGCTTCAAGGGCTCCGACATCATCGAGGGCTACAAGAAGAAGTACAACGACGACTTCTACGTGATGGCCGCCTACACCGGCGTGGCCATGCTGGCCAAGGCCGTCAAGACCGCCAGCTCCACCGATCCGGTCAAGGTCGCCAAGGCCATGGAAGGCATCAAGGTGGACAGCATGAACGGCCCGGTCGAGATGCGCAACACCGACCACCAGGCCCAGCAGTCGCTGGTGGTGGCGACCTGGACCAAGGTCAACGGCAAGGACGTCAAGTACGACCAGGAGAACACCGGCTACGGCTGGAAGACCAACGCGCTGATGGACCAGTACGTCGCGGCGCAGCCGACTTCCTGCCAGATGAAGCGGCCGGGCTGATCCTGCCCACGGCGGGCCGGCCGGCAGCATAAAGCCGGCCGCCCGATCCTGCATACTTTCGGTCGAAACCGGGGAGCGTCCGGGTACCACGTACCCGGCATGACGGCGCTCACCCTTGTTCAAACCGGATGGCTGCGCTGTGGCGCAGCCAGATTGAAGGATAAGTTGTGGAATTCTTCGTCATCTCACTGCTGAACGGCATCAGCTACGGGCTGCTGCTGTTCATGCTCTCGTCTGGTCTTACCCTGATCTTCAGCATGATGGGCGTGCTCAATTTCGCGCACGCCAGCTTCTACATGCTGGGGGCCTACTTTGCCTATACCGTGGCCAGCAAGATCGGATTCTGGCCCGCGCTGATCCTGGCGCCGCTGCTGGTGGCATGTGCCGGCGCACTGGTGGAGCGCTTCGGCCTGCGCACCGTGCACAAGTACGGCCACGTGGCTGAGCTGCTGTTCACGTTCGGCCTGGCCTACCTGATCGAGGAGGGCGTCAAGCTTGTGTGGGGCCTGGCCGCCGTGCCGTACCGCATTCCGGCCGAACTGGACGGGCCGCTGTTCACGGTGTTCACCTCGTCGTTCCCGAAGTACCGCGCTTTCATGATGCTGGTTTCGCTGGGCATGCTGGTGGCGATCTATCTCGTGCTCACGCGCACGCGCATTGGCCTGGTGATCCAGGCCGCGCTGACGCACCCCGAGATGGTCGAGGCGCTCGGCCACAATGTGCCGCGCGTATTCATGATGGTGTTCGGCGGCGGCGCCGCCCTGGCGGGGCTGGCCGGCGTGATCGGCGGCAATGCCTTTGTCACCGAGCCGTCGATGGCGGCGGCGGTCGGCTCGATCGTCTTCGTCGTGGCGGTGGTGGGCGGCATGGGATCGCTGGTGGGCGCTTTCATCGCGTCCATCCTGATCGGCGTGCTGCAGACCTTCGCGGTGACCATCGATGCCTCGCTGGCTGGCCTGTTCGGCAGCATCGGGCTGGCCGTGAGCGACACCACGCCGTTCTATTCGCTGTGGAAGCTCACCGTGGCCCAGGTGGCGCCGGTGCTGCCTTACCTGCTGCTGGTGCTGATGCTGATCTTCCGGCCGCGCGGCCTGATGGGAACCCGGGAGAGCTAAAGCCATGGGAATCGAATCGACGATGGAACAACGCCGTGAAGCGGTCATAACCGGCCGTACCGTGCACTACAAGCCGCTGAACCTCGCGCGCTGGCTGATCTGGGGCCTGACCGTGCTGGTGATGCTGGTGCTGCCGCTGATCTTCAGCGGCGGGTTCGCGATCACGCTGATGTCGCAGATGGGCATCATGGTGATCTTCGCGCTGTCGTACAACATGCTGCTCGGCCAGACCGGCATGCTGTCGTTCGGGCACGCGGTGTATTCGGGGCTGGGCGCCTTCATTGCCGTGCACGTGCTCAATATGGTCGGCGCGGGCAAGGTGTGGTTGCCGGTGTCGATGCTGCCGCTGGTGGGCGGCGTGGCCGGCGCCTTCTTCGGCGTGCTGTTCGGCTACGTGACCACCAAGAAGTCGGGCACCACCTTCGCCATGATCACCATGGGCATCGGCGAGATGGTGTTCGCCAGCTCGCTGATGTTCCCCGAGTTCTTCGGCGGCGAGGGCGGCATCTCCACCAACCGCGTGGTGGGTGACCCATTCCTCGGCATCAGCTTCGGTCCCGGGCGTCAGGTCTACTACCTGATCGCCGCATGGTGCCTGGTGTCGATGGTGGCGATGTATGCCTGGACGCAGACACCGCTCGGACGCATCGCCAATGCGGTGCGCGACAACCCCGAGCGCGTCGAGTTCATCGGCTACAACACGCAGCGCGTGCGCTATCTGGTGCTGATCCTGTCGGCGTTCTTCGCCGGGATATCGGGTGCGCTGTCGGCGATCAATTTCGAGATCGTCTCGGCCGAGAACGTCAGCGCGGTGCGCTCCGGCGGCGTGCTGCTGGCGGCGTTCATCGGTGGCGCGGGCGTCTTCTTCGGGCCGATCATCGGTGCGGTGGTCTTCATGCTGTTCGCGGTGGCGCTGTCGGACCTGACCAAGGCGTGGCTGCTGTACCTGGGCCTGTTCTTCGTGCTGATGGTGATGTTCGTGCCGGGCGGCATTGCCAGCCTGCTGCTGATGCAGATGCCGCTGGTGGCGAAGGGCAAGTTCAGGCAGATGCTGCCGTCCTACGGGCGCGCGGCGGCGGCCGGCGTGGTGCTGCTCGCGGCCATGATCCTGACCGTGGAGCTGGTCTACAAGGTGCAGGTCGACAGCGCCAACGGCACCGACATGTCGCTGTTCGGCATCGGCTTCGATGCGGGCACGCTTGTACCGTGGGCGGTCGCGGCCGTGCTGTGGGTGGCCGGGCTGCTGGCCTGGCGCATGGCAGCGGCGCGCGTGCGTGCCGCCTTGGACAAGGTGCAAGGGGAAATCGCGGGAGGCAGGGCATGACAGCGGCACTGGAACTGACCGATGTACGCAAGAAGTTCGGCCAGACGGAGATCATCCGGGGCGTGAACCTGGCCATTCCCAAGGGAGAACGCCACGCGCTGATCGGGCCCAACGGCGCCGGCAAGTCGACCACGTTCAACCTGATCTCCGGGCGCTTCGCGCCGACCACCGGCTCGGTGCGCCTGAACGGGCAGGAAATCGGCGGGCTGCAGCCGTTCGCCATCAACCGCATGGGGCTATCGCGCAGCTTCCAGATCACCAATATCTTCCACCGCCTGTCGGTGTTCGAGAACTTGAGTTGCGCGGTGCTCTGGTCGCTCGGCTACAAGTACTCGTTCTGGCATCGCCTGTCGGCGCTGCGCGACGCGCGCGAGCGCGCCGACGAGGTGCTGGAGCTGATCGGCATGCACCACCGGCGCGACTCGCAGGCGGGGCTGCTGACGTATGCGGAGCAGCGCGCGCTGGAAATCGGCATCACCATCGCCGGGGGTGCCGACGTGATCCTGCTCGACGAACCCACTGCCGGCATGAGCCGCTCGGAATCGGACCATGCGGTCGAGCTGATCCGCAAGGTCACCGCGGGCAAGACGCTGGTGATGGTCGAGCACGACATGAGCGTGGTGTTCGGGCTCGCCGACCGCATCTCGGTGCTGGTCTATGGCGAGGTGATCGCCACCGACACGCCGCAGGCCATCCGCAACAACCGCAAGGTCAAGGAGGCGTACCTGGGTACCACGCTGGACGAAGACGCCACCGAAGGAGCGCACTGATGGCAAAGCGCATGCTGGACGTCAAAGGGCTGCATGCCTACTACGGCAAGAGCCACATCCTCCACGGCGTGGACGCGCATATCGATGAAGGCGAGATCGTTGCGCTGCTCGGGCGCAATGGCGTGGGGCGCTCGACCATGGCGAAGGCCATCCTCGGCATGGTCAAGGCCGAGGGGTCGGTGCGCTTTCGCGACGAGGAGATCCTCGGCCGCCGCACCTTCGAGATCGCGCACCTCGGCATCGGCTACGTGCCGGAGAACCGGGACATCTTCCCGACGCTGACGGTGCGGCAGAACCTGCTACTCGGCGAGAAGCGCAACCCGCGCCAGGCCAGGCCACGCTGGTCCGTCAACGATATGTTCGCCATGTTTCCCCGCCTGAAGGAGCGCGAGAACACCGCGGCAGGCGTGCTGTCAGGTGGCGAGCAGCAGATGCTGACGCTGTGCCGCACGCTGATGGGCGACCCCGACCTGATCCTGATCGACGAGCCGACCGAGGGCCTCGCGCCGATGATCGTGACGCTGGTGGGCGACTACCTCAAGACGCTGAAGGAGCGCGGCGTGTCGGTGCTGCTGATCGAGCAGAAGCTGGCCATCGCGTTGGATATCTCGCAGCGGGTGTACGTGATGGGCCACGGGCACATCGTGTTCGAAGGCACGCCGACCGAACTGAAGGCGAATGCGCAGGTACGCAAGGAGTGGCTGGAGGTGTAGCGATGCCGGCGCGGCCGGTACGGGCAAGTACCCGCCGGCCGCGCCCGGCATCACGCTTGCGCCGTCTGCTTGCCGGCATCGACGGCGGGCTTCGGCAGCTCGAACGGCATATCCTCATAGTCGATCAGACGCGTCTTCCTGACGATGCGGTAACCGAGCCACAGCGCCAGGAACACCGGCACGCCGATATAGGTGGCGATGATCTCGGGCCAGCGGTTTGGAATGTCCGAGAAGGCCTGATAGTTCTGTCCGGCCACGATGACCAGGCAAAGCACCCCGGCGAAGATCGGGCCGAACGGATACAGCGGCGAATGGTAGGCCAGCGCACTGACGTCGTAGCCCTGATAGACCAGCCCGCGGCGAAAGCGATAGTGGCTGAGGGCGATGCCGAACCAGGCGAAGAAACCCGTCATGGCCGACGTGTTCAGCAGCCACAGGTACACGGCCTTGTCGCCGAACAGCGAGCTGAAGAAGCACAGCGCGCCGATGGCGGTGGTGGCCAGCAGCGCATTGAACGGCACGCCGTTCACGGTCAGCTCGCCGAGCCAGCGCGGCGCGCGGCCGCTGACGGCCAGGCCGTAGAGAATGCGCGTGGACACATACATGCTCGAGGTGCCCGCCGACAGCAGCGCGGTCAGCACCACGGCATTCATCAGGCCCGCGGCAAAGGCCAGTCCGGCGTGGCGGAACACCAGCGCGAACGGACTCACGCCGACGTCGGTCACGTCATTGCGCAGCAGGTTTGGGTCGGTATAGGGAATCATCACGCCGATGATCAGGATCGCGATCACATAGAACAGCAGGATGCGCCAGAAAGTCCGGCGGATCGCGCGCGGGATGGTCTGGGCCGGATTCTCCGCCTCGCCCGCCGCGACGCCGACCGTCTCGGTGCCCTGGAACGAGAAGCCCGCGATCATCGCCACGCCGATCATGGCCGGGATGCCACCGACGAACGGCGCGTCGCCGGTGGTGAAGTTGTGCCAGCCGGATTGCGGCCCGCCTTTCATGATGCCGAAGATCATCAGCAGGCCCACGCCCAGGAACACGATCACCGTGATCACCTTGATCAGCGCGAACCAGTACTCGGCCTCGCCGAAGCCGCGCACCGAGAACGCGTTGAGCGCGAACATCAGCAGCAGGAAGCCCGCGCTCCAGGCCATGCCCGGCATGCCGGGAAACCAGTACTGCATCACGAGCTGCGCCGCCGTCAGTTCCACGGCAATGGTCACGGCCAGGCTGAACCAGTAGTTCCAGCCGAGCGCAAAGCCGAAGCCCTCGTCGACATAGAGCGCACTGTAGGTGACGAAGGAACCGGCCACCGGCATGTGGACTGCCAGTTCGCCCAGGCTGGTCATCAGGCAGTACACCATGAAGCCGAGCAGCGCATACATCAGCAGCGCGCCGCCGGGGCCGGCCTGCGCGATGGAAGCGCCCGAGGCGACGAACAGCCCCGTGCCGACGGCGCCGCCGATCGCGATCATGGTGAGATGGCGCGCCTTGAGCCTGCGCTGCAGGTCGTCATGCTCGACGACCGGGTGCTGGTGCGGATGAGGGTGGGAGTGAGAAGACATCAGGGTCGCTGGAGCTTCACCGGCCCGCACCTCTTTTGGATGTCCGGGCCGGAAAAAACGAAAAGTCGCGAGTCTAACTTGTCTTTTTTAGCGGATCGTCCGGCAACGTCAAATAAAGTCGCATACTGGGATGGATTCGTCCGGCTGGCGACAACAATGTGCCGGAATCAGCATCGCGGACAGGCAACGGCTGTCACGTCAGCCAAGGGGCTTCCGCCGACCGGAACCTGCCCCTATGCACGCGGCGGAGGGGTGGAATAAACCGCGCGCATGATGGGGGAAACCCCCAAAAATTAAAATTGAACGACCGTGCTATTTTGTGTATGCTGTGTTTCGCCCGTCGGCTGAAACGCTTGTCAGGCGCGGGAATGCGGAGGGTTTACCCTTCGGTCGCGGCTCCAGCCGCAGCAGTCAAACGGCCGAGACAGGCCGGCAGTGCAGCACGAAGACATATTCGAGAATTCGAATCCCGAGACAACCCAAGACACCAAAGGAACCAGCATGACAGCGCAGTATCAGGTTCAGGACGGCGTAGCCGTCATCACGCTCGATAATCCTCCTGTCAACGGCCTGGGTCACAGCACCCGGCTTGGCATCGTCGATGGCATGACCCGTGCGCTGGACGATGCGGCCGTCAAGGCCATCGTCATCACCGGCGCCGGCAAGGCATTCTCGGGCGGCGCCGATATCCGCGAATTCAACACGCCCAAGGCCACGCAGGAGCCGACGCTGCATTCGGTGATCCGCGTGATCGAAGGTTCGTCCAAGCCGGTCGTGGCAGCGGTCCACTCAGTGGCGATGGGCGGCGGCCTGGAACTGGCCCTCGGCTGCAACTATCGCGTGGCTTCGAAGGGTGCGCAGATCGCGCTGCCGGAAGTGAAGCTGGGCCTGCTGCCCGGCGCCGGCGGCACGCAGCGCCTGCCGCGCGTGATCGGCCTGGAAGCGGCCGCCAACATGATCGTGTCGGGCACCGCCGTGCCGTCCGAGAAGTTTGCCGGCACCAAGCTGTTCGATGAAATCGTCGATGGCGACGTGCTGCCCGCCGCGGTCAAGTTCGCCCAGAACGTGGCCGCCGCGCCCGGCCCCTATCCGAAGGTGCGCGACCTGAAGGTCCGCCACGAGAACGCGGAAGGCTTCCTCGGCTTCGCCAAGACCACCGTGGGGGCGATGGCCAAGAACTTCCCGGCGCCGCTGAAGTGCCTGGAAGCCGTGGCCGGTTCGCTCAAGCCGTTCGAGCAGGGCCTGAAGGAAGAGCGTGATGGCTTCCTGTACCTGGTGACCACGCCGGAGTCGCGCGCGCTGCGCCACGCCTTCTTCGGTGAGCGCGCCGCCAGCAAGATCCCCGACGTGCCGTCGGATACGCCGGTCCGCAAGATCGAAAAGATCGCCGTGATCGGCGCCGGCACCATGGGTGGCGGCATCAGCATGAACTTCCTGAACGCCGGCATTCCGGTCACGATCCTGGAAACCAAGCAGGAAGCGCTGGACCGCGGCGTCGGCATCATCCGCAAGAACTACGAGAACAGCGCCAAGAAGGGCAAGCTGACGCAGGAAAAGGTCGAGCAGCGCATGGGCCTGCTGTCGACCACGCTGTCCTATGACGACATCAAGGACGCCGACATGGTCATCGAGGCCGTGTTCGAAGAGATGGGCGTCAAGGAAATCGTCTTCAAGAAGCTGGACGAAGTCATGAAGCCGGGCGCGATCCTGGCTTCGAACACCTCGACGCTGGACGTGGACAAGATCGCCTCGTTCACCAGGCGTCCGCAGGACGTGGTCGGCATGCACTTCTTCAGCCCGGCCAACGTGATGAAGCTGCTGGAAGTGGTGCGCGGCGCCAAGACCGGCAAGGACGTGCTGGCCACCGTGATGGCGATCGGCAAGAAGATCAAGAAGACCGCCGTGGTGTCGGGCGTGTGCGACGGCTTCATCGGCAACCGCATGATCGAGCAGTACAGCCGCCAGGCGGGCTACCTGCTGGACGAAGGCGCGCTGCCGGAACAAGTGGACAAGGCCATCGAGAAGTTCGGTTTCGCCATGGGCCCGTTCCGCATGGGCGACCTGGCCGGCAACGACATCGGCTGGGCCATCCGCAAGCGCCGCGCCGTGGACAAGCCGGACATCCAGTACTCGAAGACCGCCGACCTGCTGTGCGAAATGGGCCGCTACGGCCAGAAGACCGGCGCGGGCTGGTACGACTACAAGGCGGGCGACCGCAAGCCGTACCCGAACCAGCAGGTCAACGACATGATCGTGCAGCATTCGAAGGACCTCGGCATTACGCGCCGCAAGATTTCCGACGAGGAGATCGTCGAGCGCCTGGTGTTCGCGCTGGTCAATGAAGGCGCGAAGATCCTGGAAGAGGGCATTGCGTCGAAGGCCTCGGATATCGACATGGTGTACCTGACCGGCTACGGCTTCCCGCTGTTCCGCGGCGGCCCGATGCTGTACGCCGACCAGGTTGGCCTCTACAACGTGGCGCTGGCCATGAAGAGGTACGCCAAGGGCTACCACGGCGAAGCGTGGCAGGTCGCACCGCTGCTGCAGAAGCTGGCGGACGAAGGCAAGGGCTTCAACGACTGAGGCCCGGGCCGCAGCAAGGCTGACGGAGGCGAACATGAGACCCGGTCCGGATGACTGCCTGCTGGTCATCGACGTGCAGAACGATTTCATGCCCGGCGGCGCGCTTGCCGTGCCGCATGGCGATGAAATCGTGCCTGTCGTCAACCGGCTGGCGCGCGTGTTTTCGCACGTGGTGCTGACGCAGGACTGGCACCCGGCGGACCATGTCTCGTTCGCCGCCAACCATGCCGGCGCCGAGCCGTTCCAGATGCTCGCGCTGCCGTACGGCCAGCAGGTGCTGTGGCCGGTCCACTGCGTGCAGGGCACGGCGGGCGCGGCGTTTCATGCCGGGCTCGATGTGTCCCATGCCCGGATGGTGATCCGCAAGGGCCATCACGCGGGCGTGGACAGCTACTCCGCCTTCCTGGAGGCGGACCGCAGCACGCGCACCGGACTGGCCGGCTACCTGCGTGAGCACGGCGTGAAACGCGTGTTCCTGGCCGGGCTGGCGACCGACTACTGCGTGGCGTGGAGCGCGCTGGACGCGCGCGCCGCGGGCTTCGAAGCCGTGGTGATCGAGGACGCCTGCCGCGCCATCGACCTGAACGGGTCGCTGGCGCAGGCGTGGCAAGACCTCGCCGCCGCGGGCGTGGAGCGCATCCAGTCGGCCCGACTGCTGCAGCCAAAGGCTGAACCGAACCAACCGAACTGAAAGACACCAAGATTCCGAGGAGCAAGACATGAACGAGGCAGTCATCGTATCCACCGCCCGCACCGGGCTGGCCAAGAGCTGGAAGGGCGCGTTCAACATGACCCATGGCGCCACGCTGGGCGGCCACGCCGTGCAGCACGCCATCGCGCGCGCCAGGATCGAGGCCGGCGAAGTGGAAGACGTGCTGATGGGCTGTGCCAATCCCGAAGGCGCTACCGGCTCCAACATCGCACGCCAGATCGCCCTGCGCGCCGGTTGCCCGGTCACCGTGCCGGGTGCGACCGTGAACCGCTTCTGCTCGTCCGGCCTGCAGACCATCGCCATGGCCGCGCAGCGCGTGATTGCCGACGAAGGCGATATCTTCGTGGCCGGCGGCGTGGAGAGCATCTCCTGCGTGCAGTCGGAAATGAACCGCCACATGCTGGCCGACCCGTGGCTGGTCAAGAACAAGCCGGAAATCTACTGGAACATGCTCCAGACCGCCGAGAACGTGGCCAAGCGCTACAACATCTCGAAGGATCGCCAGGACGAGTATGGCGTGCGCAGCCAGCAGCGCGCCGCCGCCGGCCAGGAAGCGGGCAAGTTCAAGGACGAGATCGTGCCGATGACGGTGCTCGCGGGCGTGGCCGACAAGTCCACGGGCCAGCTGGTCACGAAGGAAGTGACCATCGACCGCGACGAAGGCATCCGCGGCGACACCACGCTGGAAGCCGTGTCGAAGATCCGCACCGCGGTGCCGGGTGGCGTGGTCACCGCCGGCAATGCGTCGCAGTTCTCGGACGGCGCATCCGCTGCCGTGGTGATGAACGCGCGCGTCGCCGCCGCCAGGGGGCTGCAGCCGCTGGGCGTGTTCCGCGGTTTCGCCGTGGCCGGCTGCGAGCCCGATGAAATGGGCATCGGCCCGGTGTTCGCGGTGCCCAAGCTGCTGAAGAAGGCGGGCCTGAAGGTCGATGACATCGGCCTGTGGGAACTGAACGAAGCGTTCGCCGTGCAGGTGCTGTACTGCGCCGACAAGCTGGGCATCCCGATGGATCGCCTGAACGTGAACGGCGGCGCCATCGCCGTGGGCCACCCGTACGGTGTGTCGGGTGCCCGCCTGGTCGGCCACGCGCTGATCGAAGGCAAGCGCCGCGGCGTGAAGTACGTGGTGGTCACCATGTGCATTGGCGGCGGCCAGGGCGCGGCGGGTCTGTTCGAAGTGCTGTAACCGCTGACGCCTGTTTGCACCCTCTCCCGCTTGCGGGAGAGGGTGACGCTCGAAGTCCGTCCCAAGCCAGCGGTTCTGGCGAACTCAGTACCGCGCAAGGCTGCTTCCTTTCCACAGGGTGTTTTCACACCCTCGGGCGCACCAGCAAGACAAAAGAATTCGCGGTACGCCAAGCAGCGCGCCGCACGGAGACACCATGTCACTGATCCTTTCCCGCCGTGACCTGAATTTCGTCCTGTACGAGTGGCTCAAGGCCGAAGAGCTGAGCCGCATTCCGCGCTACGCCGACCACTCGCGCGAGACCTTCGACGCGGCGCTGGATACCTGCGAGAAGATCGCCACGGACCTGTTCGCGCCGCACAACAAGAAGAACGACCAGCACGAACCGGAATTCGACGGCGAGACCGTCACCATCATTCCCGAAGTCGGCACCGCGCTGAAGGCCTTCTGCGAGGCTGGCCTGATGGCCGCCGGGCAGGACTATGAACTGGGCGGCATGCAACTGCCGGTGCTGGTGGAAAAGGCCGGTTTCGCCTACTTCAAGGCCGCCAATGTCGGCACCAGTTCCTACCCGTTCCTGACCATCGGCAACGCCAACCTGCTGCTGACGCACGGCACGCCCGCGCAGATCGAGACCTTCGTCAAGCCGGAGATGGAAGGCCGCTTCTTCGGCACCATGTGCCTGTCGGAGCCGCAGGCGGGTTCGTCGCTGTCCGACGTCACCACGCGCGCCGAGTACGAAGGCGAATCGCCGCTCGGGGCGCAATACCGGCTGCGCGGCAACAAGATGTGGATCTCGGCCGGCGAGCATGAGCTGTCGGAGAATATCGTCCACCTCGTGCTGGCCAAGATTCCCGGCCCGGACGGCAAGCTGGTGCCGGGCGTGAAGGGCATCTCGCTGTTCATCGTGCCCAAGTACCTGGTCAATGCCGATGGCTCGCTCGGCGAGCACAACGACGTGGTGCTCGCCGGGCTGAACCACAAGATGGGCTACCGCGGCACCACCAACTGCCTGCTGAACTTCGGCGAGGGCATCAAGTACCAGCCGGGCGGCAAGGCCGGCGCGATCGGCTACCTCGTCGGCGAGGCCGGCAAGGGCCTGGCCTGCATGTTCCACATGATGAACGAGGCCCGCATCGGCGTGGGCCTGGGCGCGGTGACGCTCGGATACACCGGCTACCTGCACGCGCTGGACTATGCACGCAACCGCCCGCAGGGGCGGCCGGTCGGCCCCGGCGGCAAGGATCCCGCCAGCCCGCAGGTCAGGCTGGTCGAGCACGCGGATATCCGCCGCATGCTGCTGGCACAGAAGAGCTATGTGGAAGGCGGCCTGGCGCTCAACCTGTATTGCGCGAAGCTCGTCGACGAAGAGCGTGCCGCGGCGACCGCCGGGGATGCGGACGCGCACGGGCGGCTGTCGCTGCTGCTGGACATCCTGACCCCGATCGCCAAGAGCTGGCCGTCGCAGTGGTGCCTGGAAGCCAATAACCTGGCCATCCAGGTGCATGGCGGCTACGGCTATACCCGCGAATACAACGTCGAGCAGTTCTACCGCGACAACCGCCTGAACCCGATCCACGAAGGCACGCACGGCATCCAGGGCCTGGACCTGCTGGGCCGCAAGGTGGTGATGAAGGACGGCGCCGCATTCCGGCTGCTGGGGGAGCGCGTGCGGGCGACGTGCGAGCGCGCGCTGTCCACCGGCGACACGCAGCTGGCCAGCGAGGCGCGCGCGCTGGGTGCGGCGGCCACGCGACTGGCCGAAGTGACCAAGGTGCTGTGGAGCGCTGCCGACGCCAGTGTGACGCTGGCCAACGCCAGCCTCTACCTGGAGGCCTTCGGCCACGTGGTGGTGGCATGGATCTGGCTGGAGCAGGCGCTGGTGGCGCAGGCCGCGCTGGCACGCGGCGCCAGCGGTGAAGACGAGACTTTCTATCGCGGCAAGCTGGCCGCGGCAACGTACTTCTCGCGCTGGGAGCTGCCCAGGGTCGGCCCGCAACTCGAATTGCTGGCCACGCTGGATCGCACCACGCTGGACATGCAGGACGCCTGGTTCTGACCGGCGCCGCCATTCCCAATATCGAGCATCATCTAGGAACCGAACCATGCGTACCATCCAGCAATTGTTTGATCTGAAGGGCCGTACCGCGCTGATCACCGGCGGGTCGCGCGGGCTTGGCCTGCAGATTGCCGAAGCGCTCGGCGAGCAGGGCGCGCGCCTGGTGTTGTCCGCGCGCAAGGCTGACGAACTGCAGGCCGCGCAGGCGCACCTGAAATCGCGCGGCATCGAAGCCGACTGGATCGCCGCCGACGGCGCGCAGGAGGCCGACATTGCCCGCCTGGCCGACGAAGCGCTGGCCAGGCTGGGCCACGTCGACATCCTCGTCAACAATGCCGGCGCCACCTGGGGTGCCCCCGCTGAAGACCACCCGGTCGAGGCCTGGGACAAGGTGATGAACCTGAACATCCGCGGCCTGTTCCTGCTGAGCCAGCGCATCGGCAAGCTGTCGATGATTCCGCGCCGCTATGGCCGCATCATCAACGTCGCGTCGATTGCCGGCCTCTCGGGCAACCCGCCGGGGTCGATGGAGACCATCGCCTACAACACCTCGAAGGGCGCCGTGGTCAACTTCACGCGCACGCTGGCGGGCGAGTGGGGCGAGCACAACATCACCGTCAACGCGCTCGCGCCGGGCTTCTTCCCGTCGAAGATGACCCAGGGCTCGCTCGATCGCATGGGCGTCGATGCCATGTGCGCGGGCGTGCCGCTGCACCGCCTTGGCGACGACGAAGACCTGAAGGGCGCCGCACTGCTGTTCGCAAGCGATGCCGGCAAGCACATCACCGGCCAGATCCTGGCGGTGGACGGCGGCGTCAGCGCGGTCTGACGGCGGTCCGCGCACTGTCCGAGCGATCGTCGGAGTTTGCGGCAATAATGCGGAACCGGTGCCGGCGGCATAGCCAGCCGCCGGCACCACACCATCCCCCACACCGAATCGCATTGCCATGAACCAGTACACCGGCTCGCTGAGCCATATCCCTTTCCTTGCCGATCTCGGCGTGACCTGCAGCCTGGCGGAAGGCGGACGCAGCGAGATCTCGCTGCCGATCGAAAATCGCCACCAGAACAGCTGGGACATGGCCCACGGCGGCGTGATCATGACGCTGCTCGACGTGGCCATGGCGGTGGCCGGCCGCAGCAGCGATGCCGATGGCCGTGGCGTGGTCACCATCGAGATGAAGAGCAGCTTCATGGCGCCGGGGCGCGGCCACCTGACCGCGCGCGGCACCACCGTGCACCGCACCACCACCATGGTGTTCTGCGAGGCCGAGATCGTCGATGCCGACGGCAAGACCGTGGCGCGGAGCTCGGGCACGTTCAAGTACATCCGACGCATGCCGCCGCAGCGTCCGGGCGCGACCGATACCGGCGCCGACGGCTGAGCGCCGGCGCCGCAAGCACCGGGAGCGGTGTGGCCGCTCCCGCATCGCAGACCAGTTTCCACGCAGTTTCCTGCAGTCCGCAGTTTTCCAACTCCCATTGGAAGGAACCGACCATGTCCAACACATTCAAGCGCATCGTCCTCGCATCGCGTCCCGAAGGCGCGGTGACGTCCGCCAACTTCCGGCTGGAAGAAGTGCCCGTGCCGCAGATTGCCGACGGACAGGTGCTGGTGCGCAACCACTACCTGTCGCTGGACCCGTATATGCGCGGCCGCATGAACGAAAGCAAGTCCTACGCCGTGCCGCAGCCGCTCAACGAAGTGATGATCGGCGGCACGGTCGGCGAAGTCGTGGCCAGCAAGAACGCCAGGTTCAAGGTCGGCGACAAGGTCATTGGCATGTTCGGCTGGCAGGAGATGGCCGTGAGCGACGGCACCGGCATGCAGCCGGTCGATACCACGCATCTGCCGCTGTCGGCCTACCTTGGCTCGGTCGGCATGCCGGGCGTGACCGCGTGGTACGGCCTGAACAAGATCATCCAGCCCAAGGCCGGCCAGACGGTGGTGGTCAGCGCCGCGTCGGGCGCGGTCGGCAGCGTGGTGGGGCAGCTTGCCAAGCTGGCCGGCTGCCGTGCCGTGGGCTTTGCGGGCGGCCAGGACAAGTGCGACTACGTGGTCAACGAACTCGGCTTCGACGCGTGTATCGACTACAAGGCGGCCAAGGATTCGAAGGAGCTCTACACCATGCTCAAGGCGGCCACGCCCGATGGCATTGACGGCTACTTCGAGAACGTCGGCGGCGACATCCTCGACGCGGTGCTGACGCGCATGAACGCGTTCGGCCGCATCGCCATGTGCGGCATGATCGCGGGCTATGACGGCCAGCCGCTGCCGCTGAAGAACCCGCAGCTGATCCTGGTGTCGCGCCTGACCATCGAGGGCTTTATCGTGTCCGAGCACATGGACGTGTGGCCGCAGGCGCTGAAGGAGCTGGGCACGGCCGTCGCGCAGGGCAAGATCAAGTTCCGCGAATCCGTCGCACAGGGCCTGGAAAGCGCGCCGGAAGCGTTCATGGGCCTGCTCAAGGGCAAGAACTTCGGCAAGCAACTGGTGAAGCTGGTGTAAGCGGCACAGGCGGCGCCGGCCGCGCGCGGCCGGCAGACAGGCTTAGAAGCACAACCACAGGAGACACCCATGAACGCACCGCAAGCCCGGCCCGCACCCGACGACGAGATCGGCGCCGGCCTGTCCGAAGAGGTCAAGGCCCGCTACCGCAACCTGCCGCGCCCGCCGCAGTTCGACACGCCGGCGCAGGAACGCCTGCACCGCAAGCAGCGCCTGGCCGCGGCGTTCCGGTTGTTCTCCAAATTCGGTTTCGACGAGGGCGTGGCCGGCCATATCACCGCGCGCGACCCCGAGTTCACCGACACCTTCTGGGTCAACCCGTTCGGCGTGCATTTCAGCCAGGTGACGGTGTCGAACCTGATCCGTTGCGACCATCACGGCAACGTGGTCGAAGGCGACTACCCCGTCAACGCGGCGGCGTTCGCGATCCATTCGCGCGTACACCAGACCCGCTCCGACGCCGTGGCCGCTGCGCATTCGCACAGCATCTATGGCCGCGCATGGTCCACGCTGGGCCGTCCGCTCGATCCGCTCACGCAGGACGTCTGCGCGTTCTACCACGACCACGCGGTCTATGACGACTTCGGCGGCGTGGTGGTGGAGCTGGACGAGGGCCAGCGCATCGCCAACGCGCTGGGGCCGAACAAGGCCGCCATCCTGCAGAACCACGGGCTGCTGACGGTGGGCAAGACCGTCGACGAGGCCGCGTGGTGGTTCATCACGATGGAGCGTTCGTGCCAGGTGCAACTGCTGGCCGAGGCGGCTGCCGCGCGCACCAATGCACCGCTCAAGGTCATCTCCGAGGCGGCCGCGCGCCAGGCTTACTCGATCGTCGGCACCGCGCAGGCGGGCTGGTTCCAGTTCCAGCCGCTGTATGCCCGCATCGTCAAAGAGCAGCCCGACCTGCTGGACTGACACCATGACCCCGTATACCGGCAGGGTGGTACTGATCACGGGCGCATCGGACGGCATCGGCGCAGAGCTGGCGATGCTGCTGGCGCAGCAAGGTGCCAGGCTGGCACTGGCTGCGCGCCGGCTGGAACTGCTGCACGCGCTGGCGAGCCGCATCCAGGCCATGCACCCGCACGCCGAGATCGCGGTGTGGCGCACCGATGTGTCCGACGAGTCGGCCTGCACGCGGCTGATCGCGGACGTGGTCGCGCACTACGGCGGGCTGGACGCACTGGTCAACAACGCCGGCGTCTCCGCGCACGGCTACTTTGAGCAAGTTTCCGACTACGGCTACTACGAGAAGGTCATGCGCGTGAATTACTTCGGCGCGATGTGGTGCACACGCGCGGCGCTGCCGCACCTGCGTGCGCGCCGCGGCCTGATGGTGGCGGTGTCGAGCCTGGCCGGCAAGGTCGGCGTGCCCGGGCGCACGGCCTATTCGGCCAGCAAGTTCGCGCTGGCGGGCTTCTGCGAGGCGCTGCGCTGCGAGCTGCACGGCAGCGGCGTGGATATCTGCGTGGTGTTCCCCGGCGTGGTGGCGACGGATACGCGCGTCAACGGTTTCGGACCCGACGGCCGGGCGCTCGGTGAAAGCCGGTTGCGCGAAGACGATGCCATGACCGCGCAGGAATGCGCGCGCCAGATGCTGGCCGCCATGACTGCGCGCAAGCGCGAACTGGTCATGACGGCGAAGGGCAAGCTCGGACAGTGGATGAAGCTGCTGGCTCCGGCGATGGTGGATCGCATGGCGCGGAAGGCGTTGAAGCAGGCAGGCCGCTGAGCCGGTTCGGAAGCGGCCGGCCAGAACGGTAAGAAGTGGACAGCGAGAGGAGACAGGGACATGAAGCAATTCGAAGGCAGGGTAGCCGTCATCACGGGTGGCGCTTCGGGTTTTGGCAAGGAATTTGCGCGCACCGGCGCGGCGCTTGGCATGAAGCTGGTGCTTGCGGATGTGCAGCAGGATGCGCTGGACGCCGCCGTGGCCGAACTGAAGGCGCAAGGTGCCGAGGTGATCGGCGTGCGCACCGATGTATCGCGCGGTGAGCAGGTGCAGGCGCTGGCCGACGCGGCCATGGAGCGCTTTGGGCAGGTCAACGTGCTGTTCAATAACGCCGGCGTCGGGGCGGGCGGCCTGCTGTGGGAAAACTCGCTGAAGGACTGGGAGTGGGTGCTGGGCGTGAACCTGTACGGCGTGATCCACGGCGTGCGCATCTTCACGCCGCTGATGCTGGCCGCAGCCGCGCAGGACCCGACGTACCAGGCCCACATCGTCAACACGGCGTCGATGGCCGGCCTGCTCAGCCCGCCGGCCATGGGCGTATACAACGTCTCCAAGCACGCCGTAGTGACGCTGACCGAAACGCTCTACCAGGATCTCGGGCTCGTCACCGGGCAGGTGCGCTGCTCGGTGCTGTGCCCGTATTTCGTGCCGACGGGCATCAACCAGTCGCAGCGCAACCGGCCCACGGACCTGGCGAACGACGCGCCGCCGACACGTTCACAGCTGGTGTCGCAGGCGCTGACGGACAAGGCGGTCACTTCCGGCAAGGTTACGGCCGAGGACGTGGCGCGCAAGACCTTCGATGCCATCCGCGAGGAAAGCTTCTATATTTATTCGCACCCGCAGGCCCTCGCACCCGTGCAGCAGCGTTTCGAGGACATCATCGGCCAGCGCAATCCGGGCGATCCGTTCGCGGACAAGCCAGAGGTGCGCGCCGGCCTGGTTGCCGCGCTGCGCGGCTGACGCCACGCAAAGAACCCAACGAGGCCCGCGCATGGAGGACGCCATGACCGCTCCCGCCGTAATCCGCCATCTGCAGTTTGCCGGCCTGCCCAACGGCACGCGCCTGCACTACGCCAGCGCCGGGGAGCGCGGCAAGCCGCTGATGCTGTTCGTGCATGGTTTTCCGGAGTTCTGGTTTGAATGGGAAGCCCAGCTCGCCGAATTCGGCCGCACCCACTTTGCGGTGGCACCGGACCTGCGCGGCTTCAACCTGTCGAGCAAGCCAGAGGCCGTCGACGCTTACCGCCCGCGCCATATCGTCGAGGACCTGGTGCAATTCGTCGCCGCGCTCGGCTACGAACGCTGCATCGCCGTGGCCCACGACTGGGGCGGGGCGATCTGCTGGAACCTTGCCATCCAGTTCCCGCAACTGGTCGAGCAGCTGGTGATCATCAATTCGCCGCATCCGTACCTGTTCGCGAAAGCGCTGTGTACCGATCCGCAGCAGCAGGCGGCCTCGGCCTACATGAACTGGCTGCGCCGCCCGGGCTCCGAGGAAGTCCTGGCCGCCAACGACTTCGCGATGCTGGAAAGCATGCTCACCGCTGGCGGCGAGCAGCCTGCGCCGTGGTTCAGCGGCGAGACGCGGCAGAAGTACCTGGCCGCGTGGGCGCAGCCGGGCGAGGGCGATTCGCACTCGCTGTCGGGAGGGGTCAACTATTACCGGGCTTCGCCGATGCACCCTCCGGGGCCGGGCGAACCGCCACCGGACATCTCCCGGCTCGATCCGGCCGCTTTCGTGGTGCGCGTGCCAACCTTCGTGATCTGGGGCGAACGGGACCGCGCGCTGCCGAAGTCGCTGCTCGACGGGCTCGACCAGTTTGTGCCGGACATGCGGCTGGAGCGCATTCCGGACGGCACGCACTGGGTGGTGCATGAGCAGCCGGAGCTGGTCAACCGGCTGATACGCAGCGCGCTGAAGTAGCGGCGAGCGCTGGCTTTTCGCGCGGGTGGAATGGCTGCCGGGCCGTAACTGGCCGGGTCGCCCGCGCGGGAACTGTCCCTGTCTGCCGGCAGGCCGGGGTGGTAGATTGCCGCGAGGATATCGCGCAATCCCCCTGCGCAACACGGAGCAGGCAATGAAGACCATCGGGCTGATCGGCGGCATGAGCTGGGAATCGTCCGCCGAATACTACCGGCTCATCAACCAGGGCATGAAAGCACGCCTGGGAGGGCACCGCAATGCGCGCAGCATCATGGCCACGGTGTGCTTCGAGGAGATCAAGGCGCTGCAGCACGATGGGCGCTGGGACGAACTTGGCGTGCTGATGCAGCAGGCTGCCCGGCAGGTGGAAGCCGGGGGTGCCGACTTCGTGCTGCTGTGTACCAATACCATGCACCGCGTGGCCCCGGCGATCGAAGCGGCGCTGTCGGTGCCGTTCGTCCATATCGTCGACCCGACCGCCCTGGCGCTGCAACAAGCAGGCATCGGCCGTGTCGCGCTGCTCGGCACGCGCTTCACCATGGAGCAGGATTTCTACCGCGGCCGGATGCAGGACCGCCACGGCATCGAGATCCTGGTTCCGGACGAGGCCGACCGCGCCATCGTGCACGACATCATCTATGACGAACTGTGCCACGGCATGATTCGCGAGGCGGCGCGCGCGGAATTCCGGCGCATTATCGGCGAACTCGCGACGCGCGGCGCGCAGGGCGTGATCCTCGGCTGCACCGAGATCACACTGCTGGTCAGTCCGCGGGACAGCGTGCTGCCGGTGTTCGATACCACCGCGCTGCATGCGCAGGCCGCGGTGGCAATGGCCGATGATGGCGCTATCTCATAGACGCCGTCAGGACAGGCGCTCGCGGTACAGCTTGTAGTTCTCGTCGTCGAAGCAGACGAACGTCACCTGTTCGATGCCGCGTGCCGTGGCCAAAGCCTCGCGCACCGCACGGATGGCAATATCGGCCGCGCGCTCCCGCGGAAAGCCGTAGATGCCGGTGCTGATATTGGGAAAGGCAATGGTGCGCAGATGATGTTCCGCGGCCAGCCGGATGCAGTTGCGGTAGGCGCTGGCCAGTTGTGCGTCTTCGTCCCTTGCGCCGCCATGCCAGACCGGACCGACCGCATGGATGACGTACGGTGCGGGCAGCAGCCCGCCGGTGGTGATCACCGCCTCGCCGGTGGGGCAACCACCCTGCTTGTCGCGGATGGCCTTGCACGCCGCCATGATCGCGGGTCCGCCGGCACCATGGATGGCGCCGTCCACACCGCCGCCGCCGAGCAGGCCGCTGTTGGCCGCATTGACGACTGCATCGACTTCCATCCGGGTAATGTCGCCATGCACAACCTGCAAATGTTCACCATTCATTCGCTGTCTCCCGCAGTGGATGAGTGAGCGCCCCGGGCCGGCCAAGGCCAGGCTGGCCTACATGGACGCTTCAAGCATACGCCGATAATCCGCCGCGCTGGCCTCTTTTGGGTTGGTCTTGTGGCAGTGGTCGAGCAGGGCGCCCTGGATCACCTTGTCGAACATGTCCTCGGTGACGCCCATCTGGCGCAGGCCGGTGGGCAGTCCCAGGCGGGCGGTCAGGTCGTGAACGGCCTGGGCGATGTCGGCGCCTTCCGGCAGGTGCATGGCGCGGCGCAGGCGCGCATAGCGGTCATCGCGGACCACGGTCGGGGCGTCGGCATTGAAGCGCAGCACGGCCGGCATGACCACTGCATTGAGCGTGCCGTGGTGCAGGCCGGTCTTGCCGTCGATCTTCAGGCCGCCGAGCGGGTGCGACAGCGAATGCACGCAACCCAGGCCCTTCTGGAACGCCATGGCGCCCTGCATGGACGCGCTCATCATGTTGAGCCTGGCATCGCGGTCCTTGCCGTCGCGGGTGGCGCGCTCGATATGGCCCCAGCCTCGCTCCAGGCCGTCCAGCGCGATGCCGTCGGCAGGCGGGTTGAAGGCGGGGGCCAGGAAGGTCTCGATGCAGTGGGCAATGGCGTCCATGCCGGTCGCCGCGGTCAGGCCGGCGGGCAGCCCCAGCGTGAGTTCCGGGTCGCAGATGGCCGACTTCGGCAGCAGGTGCCAGGAATGGAAGCCCAGCTTGCGGCCGTCGTCGAGGATGATGATGGCGCCACGCGCCACCTCGCTGCCCGTGCCTGAAGTGGTGGGCACGGCAATCAGCGGCGCGGCGCGTTCGGTGATCTTCGCGCTGCCGCCCTCGATGGTCGCGTAGGTCGTCAACTCGCCGGGGTGCGTGGCGAGGATCGCGATGCCCTTGGCGAGGTCGATGGAAGAACCGCCGCCGACCGCGACCAGGCCGTCGCAGCCAGCGTCGCGGTACTGCTGCGCGGCCTTGCGCACCATGGCCTCGGTGGGGTTGGACGGGGTTTCGTCAAAGACGGTTACCGGCAGGCCCTGCATCGCGTCGATGGCGCGCTGCGCCACGCCCGCCGCGACCACGCCCTTGTCCGTCACCAGCAGCGGCCGGCGGATGCCGATGCGCTCACATTCGGACTTGAGCAGGTCCACCGCGCCGAAGTCGAGATGGATGTGGGTCAGATAATAGATAAAGGCCATGGTTCGCTGTCTCCTGCGGCGATCCGCCGCGAATTTCGCTTTTTGGGAATGACTGGCCAAACGGGTTGGATGGGTCGATCATCGCCCAGAAACGCCCGCCGCGCGCATGCATGGGGGTTATTTCGTACTGCCCGCTTCCTGAAACACTGGCATGATACTAAAATCGAACGATCGTTCACAATTCGAGCTTCTCCCGATGCCGGGGGAAGCCAGGAACATTTCCGCGGATGCCGGCCAGGCGGCCGCCAGGGCTGTATCGAATCCAGTGTCTGCCATGTCCGCCGTCCCGTCCGCATCGTCCGCATCGACCGCCACGCCCGCAAGCCACGCTGTTCCCGGCATGCCGGCGGTGCCGCTCGACCCGCAAGTGGCAGCGTTGCTCGACCTGATCGCGCGCGCCAAGCGGCCGCCCATCCATGCGATGGACGTCGAGGACGCCAAGATCGCGTACGAGAAGAGCGCGCCCATCCTCGATATCTCGCCGCCCGCGGTGCACGCCGTGGAAGATATCCATATCTGCGCACGCGATGGCCATGCCATTCCGGCGCGCCTGTATGCATCGCGCGAGGCGAGTTGGGCCGAGCCGCTGCCGTTGCTCGTGTTTTTCCATGGCGGCGGTTTCACGGTGGGTAGCGTGAATTCGCACGATGCGCTGTGCCGCCTGCTGGCGTCGCGCGCCGATTGCATGGTGCTGTCCGTGGACTATCGCCTCGGACCGCAATGGCGCTTCCCGACGGCGGCCAACGATGCGTTCGACGTGCTGCACTGGGTGTTCGAGGAGGCCGCCCGCCTCGGCGCGGATCCGCAGCGCATTGCGCTGGGCGGAGACAGCGCCGGCGGCACGCTGGCCACGGCCTGCGCCGTGCATGCGCGCGACAGCGGCCTGGCGCCCGTCCTGCAGTTGCTGATCTATCCCGGCACCTGCGCCCGGCAGGACACGCCGTCGCACCGGGCATTGGCCGACGGCTACCTGCTCACCGGGGACATGATCCAGTGGTTCTTTTCGCATTACCTTGATCAGGAATCCAGCCGCGACGATTGGCGCTTTGCGCCGCTCGACGGCGGCGGCGCCGGTGCCGGTGCCGATGTGCGTGGCTGCTGTCCCGCGTGGATCGCCGTGGCCGGCTACGACCCGCTGCATGATGAGGGCGTCGCCTATGCGGAAAAATTGCGGGCGGCCGGCGTGACTGTCACGCTGGCCGACTATGCTGGCATGATCCACGACTTCTTCAAGATGGGCCGCTTCGTGCCGGCCGTGGCGCAGGCGCATGCCGATGCCGTGGCGGCGCTCCGGGCCGCATTTGGCACCGGGCAATAAAAAGCATCGGGCCGCGGCACGAACCGCGCGATCCGATCTCAGAAAATTTCTAGCAGTGACTTGCAGCACAAGGAGATATCGTCAAATGCAACGCCGCCAATTCATCGCCCGCGCCGGCCTCGCCGCCGCCACCGCCGCGCTTGGTTTCGCCGCCATGCCCGCGCAAGCGCAGGCAGAGAAGTTCCCGCAACGCCCGGTCCGCCTGGTCATCGGCTATACGGCAGGCGGTTCCACGGATATCCCGTTCCGCGTGCTGGCCGACAACGCGTCGAAGATCCTGGGCCAGCCCGTGATCGTCGAGAACAAGCCGGGTGCCGGCGGCGTGCTGCCGGCCCAGATGATGCAATCCACCCAGCCCGATGGCTATACGCTGGCGCTGGTGACCATGCCGGTCTATCGACTGCCGTATACCACCAAGATCAACTGGGATCCGGTCAAGGACCTGAGCTACATCATCAACCTGGGCGGCTACTCGTTTGGCCTGGTGGTCCCGGCGGATTCGCCGATCAAGACCATGCAGGAGTACATCGCCTACGCCAAGGCCAATCCGGGCAAGCTGACCTACGGCTCGCCCGGCACCATGACCACGCTGCACCTGACCATGGAAGAACTGGCGATGAAGCAGGGCGTGCAGTTCTCGCATATTCCGTACAAGGGCAACTCGGAATCGATGCAGGCCCTGCTGGGCGGGCATGTGATGTCGGTGGCCGACACGCCGGCCTGGGCGCCGTACGTGGAATCGGGCAAGCTGCGCCTGCTGTCCACCTGGGGCGAGAAGCGCTCGGCGCGCTTCCCCAATGTGCCGACGCTCAAGGAACTGGGCATGGGCATCGTGCAGGCCTCGCCGTTCGGCCTGGTGGCACCGAAGGGGACCGACCCGAAGATCGTGCAGAAGCTGCATGACGCCTTCAAGAAGGCCATGGAAATGCCGAACTACCGCGAATCGCTGGCCAAGTTCGACATGGAGCCGTACTACATGAGCAGCACGCAGTACGCCCAGTTTGCCGCGGACACGGTGAAGAAGGAAAAGGCCATCATCGAGAAGCTGGGCCTGGCCAAGGCGCAGTAATTCCGCGGGCGTTTTCCTGCACCACGGCTCAGGCCGCCATCCCGCCGGCAACAGGCGGGCTGGCGGCCTGAATGCCATGTGAGACCCATTCAAGGAGACCAGCCAGATGGCAAAAGAAGATTTCCGCCACAGCATGCCGCTGCGCGTGCGCTGGGCCGAAGTCGATCCGCAGTCGATCGTTTTCAACGCGCACTACCTGACCTACTGCGATATCTGCGTGACCGAATACTGGCGCGATGCCGGCATCCGCTATCCGGAAGACGTGCTGCACGCGCACGGCGTCGACATCTTCGTGGTCAAGTCCACGCTGGAGTATCACGCCTCGGCGCGCTTTGACGATGTGCTGGACATCCGCGGCCGCATGGCGCGGATGGGGCGCTCCAGCATGCTGTTCAGGGTGGAGATGTACCGCGGCGACGAACACCTGATCACGGGCGAGATCGTCTATGTGTGCGCGGATCCGGCGTCGCGGAAATCGGCGCCGATTCCGGGGTCGGTGAGGGAGATCATCGAGGGGTATGAGGTGGTGAAGCCGGCGGGGTGAGGCCGGTGGCCAACTGAAATCCCGCCGGCTTGCTTCCCTCTCCCGCAAGCGGGGGAGGGAACAGGTCCTCAGAGGGATTGAGGGCGGTGGCTATGGCCAGGTCGCACGACTTACCTGGCCAGCCCCGCATCCTCCATATACGCGCGAATCACGTCATCAAAACTCGCATCGCTCTGGAACCCCAGCGACAGCGCGCGATCCGCGTTCCAGGCGGCCGGCCACGTGCCGACAATCTTCTGGATGCGTTCTTCGCGCTGCCACGTAACACGGTTGGCCACCGCATCGCCCGCCACGCGGCGCAGCGCCTCCACCATGCCCGCGGCCGTCACCGACAGGCCCGGCAGGTTCACCACGCGGCGGTTGCCCAGCCGCTCGCCATCGAGTTCGATACCGTTGACGAGCGCCGCCACCGCGGCCCGCGGCGACAAGAGCCAAAGCGGCGTTTCCGGTGTCACGGGGCAATTGGCCTCCACGCCCGCCAGCGGCTCGCGGATGATGCCGCTGGCGAACGACGAAGCGGCCGCATTGGGTTTGCCGGGCCGCACGCTGATGGTCGGCAGGCGCAGCACGCGGCCGTCGACGAAGCCGCGCCGGCTGTAGTCGGACAGCAGCAGTTCGCCGATGGCCTTCTGCACGCCATAGGACGATTGCGGATTGAGCGCCGTATCGTCCTGCACCACGGGTGGCAGTTCGCCGCCATAGACGGCGACGGAGCTCGTGAACAGCACGCGCGGCTGGTGGCCGAGCGCCCGGCAGGTTTCCAGCAGCGCGCGCGAGGCGTCGAGGTTGACGCGCATGCCGAGCTCGAAGTCGGCTTCGGCCTGGCCCGAGACCACGGCGGCCAGGTGGAAGATGGCGCCGGTATCGGCATCGATGGCCTGCGCGAGCACTGCCGGGTCCGACAGGTCGCCGGTCACCACGCGCACGCGCGCATCGTCCAGGCCCTGCGGCGCCGCCACGTCGAGCAGCGTCAGCCGGTCGAAGGCGGCCGCGCGGCCGTCCAGGTCCAGGGTGCCGCGCTGCAGCAGCAGGCGCGCCAGTTGCAGGCCGAGGAAGCCGGCGCCGCCGGTAATCAGTACGTTCATGGCAATGCTTCTCAGTGGGTTCAGCGCTTCAGGTAGGGCTTGATCCAGCCCAGGCCGTCGGAGGTGCCGGCACGCGGGCGATACTCGCAGCCGATCCAGCCCTGGTAGCCCAGGTTGTCGATGACGTCGAACAGGTACGGATAGTTCAGTTCGCCAAGGTCCGGCTCGTGGCGCTCCGGCACGCCGGCGATCTGGATGTGGCCGATGCCCGCGAAGTCGCGCTGCAGCTTCTTGCTAACGTCGCCCTCGACAATCTGGCAGTGGTAGCAGTCGAACTGCACCTTCAGGTTGGCGGCGCCGACTTCCTTGCAGATGGCCTGGCCCTCGTCCTGGCGGTTCAGGAAATAGCCGGGCATGTCGCGCGTGTTGATCGGCTCGACCAGCACGGTGATGCCTTGCGCCGTCGCGGCACCGGCAGCGTGGGACAGGTTCTCCAGATAGGTGGCGCGGCAGCGCGCACGGTCGGCATCGGCAGGGATCAGGCCGGCCATCACATGGATGCGGTCATTGCCGATCACGCCGGCATATTCCAGTGCGCGGCCGAAGGCGGCGCGGAATTCGGCTTCGCGGCCGGGCAGGGCGGCAATGCCGCGTTCGCCTGCGGCCCAGTCGCCCGGCGGCGCGTTGAACAGCGCCTGCACGAGGCCATTGGCGTCGAGACGCGCGCGCAGTTCGGCGGCCGGGTGTTCGTACGGGAACAGGTACTCCACCGCCCGGAAGCCGTCCGCCGCGGCGGCGGCAAAGCGGTCCAGGAAGTCGTGTTCCGTGTACATCATCGAAAGGTTGGCGGCGAAACGCGGCATGGTTGGTTTCCGGTTGTGAGTCTTGAATGCGGGCCGGTCAGCGGTTGACCAGCCTGGCCGGTGTCAGCCACACGAGTCCGGCACCGACGACCAGGATGGCCGACAGCACGTACATCGGCAACTGCGTGCTGTGCGTCATGTCCTTGAGCGCACCGACCATATACGGCGACACGAAGCCGGCCAGGTTGCCCACCGAGTTGACCACCGCGATGCCAGAAGCGGCGGCGATGCCCGACAGGAACGCGGTCGGCAGCGACCAGAACAGCGGCGCGCAGGTCAGCACCCCGGCGGCGGCCAGCGACAGTGCGGCGATGGCTACGGTCGTATTGTCGGTAAACGAGGCCGCGATCGCAAAGCCCGCGGCACCCATCAGGGCAGGCACGATCAGGTGCCAGCGGCGTTCGCTGCGGGCGTCGGCGCTGTGGCCGAGGATGTTCATGACGACGATCGCGCACAGGAACGGAATCGCCGACAACAGGCCGATATTGAGGTTGCCGCTGACGCCGCTGGCCTTGACCAGCGTGGGCATCCAGAACGTCAGCGCATACTGGCCGGTAACGAAGCAGAAGTAGATCAGGCACATCCACCAGACACGGCCGTCACGGAACACGGCACCGAGCGAGTGGCCATGCGGCTTGCCCGAGGCGGCGCCGGCATGGCGCTGGTCTTCCTCGACATTGCGCTTGAGCACGCGCTTCTCGTCGGCGTCGAGCCACGGCGCCTTGTCGATGCCGTCGCGCAGCACGAACACGGTCACCACGCCGATCAGCAGCGACGGCAGTGCTTCGATCACGAACATCCATTGCCAGCCGCGCAGGCCATGGGTGTTGTTGAAGGCGTCCATGATCCAGCCCGACAGCGGGTTGCCGAACATGCCGGCCACGGGAATGCCCGACATGAACAGCGCGATCATCTTCGCGCGGCGGTTGGCCGGGTACCAGTAGGTCAGGTACAGGATCACGCCCGGATAGAAGCCCGCTTCGGCCAGGCCGAGCAGGAAGCGCATCACGTAGAACTGGGTCGGCGTCTGCACGAACATGAACAGCCCCGAGACGATGCCCCATGTGATCATGATGCGCGCGATCCAGATGCGCGCGCCGAGCTTGTGCATCAGCAGGTTGCTGGGCACTTCGAACAGGAAGTAACCGATGAAGAACAGCCCGGCGCCCAGGCCGAACACGGTCTCGGAGAAGGCCAGGTCCTGGCCCATCTGCAGCTTGGCGAAGCCGACGTTGACACGATCGAGATACGCGATCACGTAGCACAGCATCAGGAACGGCATGATGCGCCAGAACACCTTGCTGTAGGCGCGTTTCTCGATCTGGGCGTCGGCGTCGAGCCGGGCATTGCCGCCCAGGCTGTCGTAGGCGGGCACGCTGGCCGCGGGTTGGTTCGGGGTCACGGTGGTCTCCGGTCGGGTTTCGGGGGCGCGAGTGTTCTCCGCGCGGCTGCCTGGCGGCAGTCGCGTTCGGGTCGCGTCGGTATTAGTGGGTCGAGTGGGTTGCTACCAGCGGGCCTGAAATGTATCCCGCAGTTCGGTGAGTGCGCTGTCGCTGAGCGCGGCGCGGGCGGCGAAGCCCGGCACGTCTTTCATCATCATCCAGAGCTTGGCGGTTTCCTCCAGTTCCTCCAGGGCGAAGGCCGCGCGCGAGACGCTGGACTCCCACACCACCGGGCCCAGCCGCTCCAGCATCACGCCGCGCACCTTGCTGGCGAGCGTGGCAACCTGGGCCGCCACGGCCGGATCGCCGGGGCGGTGGTACGGAATCATCGGGACGTGGCCCACCTTCATCACGTAGTAGGGCGTGAGCGGCGGCACGATATCGCCGGGCGCCCACACACCGGCCAGCGTCAGCGCCACGAGGTGCGTCGAGTGCGTGTGCACCACGGCGTTGGCCTCGCGGTTGTTGTCATAGATGGCACGGTGAAGCGTCAGCGTCTTCGACGGCTTGTCGCCCGAGACCCAGTTGCCGTCGCTGGACACCTTGGCCACGGCCGCCGGATCCATCATCCCCAGGCAGGCGTCGGTGGGCGTGATCAGCCAGCCATCGTCGAGCCGCGCGCTGATGTTGCCGGCCGAGCCGACCGTATAGCCGCGCTGGAAGAGGCTCGCGCCGATCCGGCAGATCTCTTCGCGCAGCTTGCTTTCCTGGCGCATCACTGGCCTCCGAGTTGCGCGAGGGCTTGCGCGAAGAAATCCTCGCCGCCGAAGTTGCCTGATTTCAGTGCGAGCGCGAGCGGCTGCGCATCGAGCGTGACGGTCGCGGGCACGCCCGGCGCGATCTGCGCGCCGATGCGCAAGGCGCGTACGCCAAGCGCCTGCACCACGGCGCCCGAGGTCTCGCCACCGGCCACGACAAAGCGCCGCGTGCCGCGTGCAAGCAGCCCGGCGGCGATGCCCGCCAGCGCCTGTTCGACCAGGTGGCCCGCGCGCTCCACGCCCAGTTCGGCCTGCACGGCCTTGACCTCGTCGGGGCTGCTGGTCGCATAGATCAGCACCGGCGCTTCGTGGCTGGCGGCAAAGGCGAGCGCGGCATCCACCACGGCTTCGCCGCGTGCAAGCGCCAGCGGGTCGATGCGCAGCGCGGGGCGGCCCTGTTCGAGCCAGCGTGCAACCTGGCCGTTCGTCGCGCGCGAGGCGCTCCCGGCAAGAACGACACCGTGGCCGTCGACTCGCGGTACCGACGCGGCATCGCCACGCTGCGGCAGCAGGCCCGCACGGCGGAAATTCTCGGGCAGGCCCAGCGCGATGCCCGACCCGCCGGTGATCAGCGGCAGGTCCGCGCACGCCTGGCCGAGCGTGAGCAGGTCGGCGTCGGACACCGCGTCGGCAATCGCGAGGCGCACGCCGTCGCCGCGCAGGGCTGCGATGCGCTCGGCGGTTGCGTTCGCACCGCGCGCCACGGCGTCGTAGCGCAGCAGGCCGACCTTGCCCTGGCTCTGCCCCTGCAGCACGCGCACGAGGTTGGCGTCGGTCATTGGCGTGAGCGGATGGTGCTCCATGCCCGATTGGTTAAGCAGGACATCGCCCACGAACAGATGGCCGCGGAAGATCGTGCGGCCATTCTCGGGGAAGGCCGGGCAGGCGATGGTGAAGTCGCTGTCGAGCGCTGCCAGCAGGGCTTCGGCGACGGGGCCGATATTGCCGGCGTCGGTGGAATCGAAAGTCGAGCAGTACTTGAAGACGAACTGCCTGCAACCCTGTGCGCGCAGCCATTCGAGCGCGGCCAGCGATTGCGCTACGGCGTCGGCGGCGGGAATGGTGCGCGACTTTAGCGCGACCACGATGGCATCGGCCTGGCCCCTGTCTTGGCCCCTGTCGTGGCCCGTCTCCTGCACGGCCCCGGCGTCCGGCACGCCAATGGTCTGGACCGTGCGCATGCCGTTGCGCACCAGCGTGTTGGCCAGGTCGGTGGCGCCGGTGAAGTCGTCGGCGATGCAGCCCAGCAGCGGGCGGTCTTGCGCTTGGATGGCGGTCATGATGCGCTGCGCCTTAGTTGGCCTTGTCGGTCTTGTCGGCCCTGGCCGGCAGTTCGATCCCGGGGAAGATCTTGATCACGGCGGAATCGTCCTCGCCGCCGTGGCCGGCGGTTGAGGCCATCATGAACATCTGGTGCGCGGCCGCGGACAGCGGCAGCGGGAATTTGCTGGTGCGCGCGGTGTCGAGCACCATGCCAAGGTCCTTGACGAAGATGTCGACCGCCGACAGCGGCGTGTAGTCGCCGCAGAGGATATGCGGCACGCGGTTCTCGAACATCCACGAATTGCCTGCGCTGTGCGTGATGACGTCATACAGCGCATTCGGGTCCACGCCTTCGCGCAGGCCCAGCGCCATGGCCTCGGCCGCGGCGGCGATATGCACGCCGGCCAGCAGCTGGTTGATGATCTTGACCTTGGAGCCGGCGCCATGGGTGCCGCCCAGGCGGTAGACCTTGCCCGAGATCGCGGCCAGCACGTCTTCGGCGAGCGAGTAGGCCTCGGCGGGACCGGAGGTCATCATCGTCATCTCGCCGCTGGCCGCGCGCGCGGCGCCGCCGGACACCGGGGCATCGAGCATCAGGATGCCTTGCTCGCCAAGGCGGCGGCCCAGGGCTTCGGCAAAGGCGGGCGGCACCGTCGCGCTCGCGATGACGAGCGTGCCCGGACGCATCGCCGTGGCGGCGCCGTCGTTGCCGAACAGCACGGCCTCGGTCTGCTGGGCATTGACCACCAGCGTGATCACGACATCGCAGCGCTTGCCCAGTTCGGCGGGGCTCGCGCACGGCACGCCGCCGGCATCGGCAAAGCGTTGCAGCACGTCGGGCCGCAGGTCGCAGGCATGCACGTTGAAGCCGGCGCGCAGCAGCGACTGCGCAACGCCTTGGCCCATGGCGCCAAGGCCGATCACGCCGATATTCCGGGACATAGAAAACTCCTGATGCAGGTAAGGCAAGTCAATCGAAGAGGGCGGCGCCGGCTCAGCTTGGCGTGCCGGAACGCTCGTCGTCCGCTTCCGCTTCGTCCTGGCCCAGTTGGCCCGGTTGGCCCAGCTGGGTCAGGCGGCGGGCGGCGTTGTACATGTGGTTCTGCGCGGCATTGCGCGCGGCCAGCGCGTCGCCCGCGCGGATCGCGGCGACGATAGCCTGGTGTTCCTCGCGCACCTGGCGCGTGAAGTCGGCGCGACGGGCCTCGTTGGTCCGGGTCACGCGTGTCGCGGCTTCCAGGTACTGGCTGAGGAATTCCAGGGTCTTGAGGAAATAGGGGTTGCCGGTGGCCGCGGCAATGGCGCGGTGGAACGCCACGTCGGCGGCGACCCCGTCACCGCCCCCGGCCACCTCGGCATCGAGCCGGGCCAGCGCCGCGTCGATGGCCACCATGGTGGCGTCGGTGCGGCGGCGCGCGGCCTGCGCGGCTACCTCGGCCTCGATGGCGCGGCGCAATTCGACGATCTGCAGGACGGAATCCAGCGTGCCGGTGTCGGTGTAGTCGATCCGCAGCGGGCGGATGCCGGCCTGCTCGGTCACGAACACGCCGCTGCCCTGGCGCGATTCGACCGCGCCTTCGTACTTGAGCCGGGAGATCGCTTCGCGGATCACCGTGCGGCTGACGCCGAATTCTTCGGACAGCACGGCTTCCGTGGGCAGCTTGTCCCCGCGCGAGAAGGCGCCGCTCTGGATCTTCTCCAGCAGTTGTTCGGCGACATTGTCGGTCAGGGCTCGGGCCGGGACTTTCTGGAACATGGCTTGTCGTGTCATCGGGTAGTCAGGTCATCATACAAATTTAATGCAATTCTGTTAGTGCACGTAAACCCTGATATGGTGCAAGCCGCACGAGGTCGGTGCCTCCGACGCCTGTCGGATTGTGGCGTATCATGGCGGCCGCGAGCCCGCCACGCGGGCAGACCGACCGCTTATCCTGCTATTTTCAACGCATTGCCATGCCTGTCACCATCCTGATCTGTCCCTGGTCCGAAGCGCGCGAGCGCGCCCGCGCCATCCGCTACACCGTGTTCGTCGAAGAGCAGGGCGTGCCGGTCGAGCTGGAGTGGGATGAATGGGATGAGCCGAGCTGGCACGCACTGGCGCTGGTCGAGGACGGCACTCCGGTTGCCACCGGCCGCCTGCTGCCGGACGGGCATATCGGCCGCATGGCGGTGCTGGGCTCGGTGCGCGGCACCGGGGTTGGCGCGCTGGTGCTCGAAGCACTGATGAAGAAGGCCGCCGAACTGGGCTACCCGGAGCTGGTGCTCAATGCGCAGACACATGCCGCGCCATTCTATGCGCGCGCAGGTTTCGCGCAGGTCGGGGATGAATTCGAGGAGGCCGGCATCCCGCACGTCGAGATGCGCAGGCGCCTGGGCGACTGATCAGCGCGGCGCCGGCACCGTTCCCGTGTCGCGGGCCAGGTTGAGCTTGCCGCGGTAGGAGACCTCGCCGGTCTGGCCGTTCGCATCGAAGCTTCGTTCGCTGAAGTCGAAGCGCCCGTCGTGCCGCACGCGCAGCACGGTGCTCGCGCGCGTGCCGTAGTTGGGCGAGCGGATGAACGCGGACGACAGGAGCTTTTCCCACTCGGGCGAGACGCCGGTCGAAGGCAGTTCGAAACTGGCGGCCTGGCGCTCGTCCGCAAGCAGCTTGAGGTAGGGCTCGGCACTGGCGTTGGCATGGCCGGGATCGGCCGCCAGCACTTCGGCGAGCGCGCCGACCCGGCTGCGTACCTTGGGCCACGGCGTATCGAGCAGGGCGTTGGACAGCCCGTACAGTCCCGGCCGCAGGCGCTCCGGCTGGCGCGAAGCCGACCGGTTGCTGTACCACCAGAGTTCATGCAGGTCGCTGGCCAGCAGGTTGAAGCCGTTGTAGCAGCCGTCCGCACCGGTCAGCGCGCCAAGGTAGTCGGACGGCGCCTGGTGTCCGCGCAGGAAGCCTGCCACCAGCTCGCCGCGCGATCGCGCATCGGTGCGCTTTTCCGACGGGGCGCGGTAGTTCGTCAGCGCGGCGAAGCGGCCTTCGCCGGCCACGCCCATCCATGTGCCGGGCTCGCCGATGACATCCGCCAGGTCGCGGCCGGCGAGCACCGGCGAGGCATCCTGCCACCAGTGCGCCGGCGCCGCGGGGCGGACATAGAATTCGTCGCGATTGCCGGCCACCACCAGGGCATAGTCCGGGTGTGATTGCCAGGCAACCAGGATCAGGCACATCGCTTTGCTTCCTTGACTGCGTTTCCTGCGTTTGCTGTGTATGGTCCGGCGGTGACAGCGGTTGCCGCCGGGCCTACAGCAGGTCCAGGTCGATGAAGTGCTCGACCTGGCGTTCACCTTCCACCCACTGCTCCAGACCGCTCTGTCGCCACAAACCTGCCAGCGTGGCGTCGAAGGCGGGCGGTACATCGGCGTAGCATTCCATCCAGGTCTGCACGCCGGCGCGGGTTTCGGGCCTGCGCATGAGCGTACCACCAATTCCGGTCGCCTCGGCAACCGTCTCCATCCAGCGGTGCCAGTGCGGCAACGCTTCGGCCGCGGTGGCCTCCGGCACGCGGAAATAGACGAAGAGATGATCGCTCATGGCGGCGTCCTGCGGGTCAGCCGGCGGCCTGCGCGGCCTCCGACAGCGGTACTTCGTACGGGAGGCGGCCCAAGGTCAGCGCGGCACCCGTCGCGCTGTCCAGATGCAGGGCCGCCGCGGCGGCATCGATCTTCAGCTCGGCCAGGCCCGCCCAGCCGCCCTGCGGCGCCGGAGCGGCATTGACGATCATGCCGCAAGGCTGCTGCGGGTCTTCCGGACGGAAGATCTCCGCGGCCGGTGCCGGCACGGCTCCCTCGCCCTGCACCAGCCACATGCGGCGCTTGAGCGTGCCGCGGTACTGGCTGCGGGCCACGATTTCCTGTCCCGGATAGCAGCCCTTGCGGAAATTGACGCCGCCAACAATTTCGAAATTGACCATCTGCGGCACGAACTGCTCCTGCGTCGCCGCGACGATGCGCGGGATGCCGGACTGGACTTCGAGCCAGTCCCAGAGCGCCGCATCGGCTTCGCTCAGCTGGCTGGCCAGTGCCGCGCGGATTTCGCCGGCGCGCTCGGCCGGCAGCAGCAGCTGCCAGCGCGGCTGGCCGGCAGCGTCCGGCAGGCGGATGACGGTCGTGCCGTCGTGGCTGCCGGTGGCGAACACGGCATCGGGCGCGGCCAGCCCGGCCTTCGTCAAGGCCTGCGCAGCCTGCGGCCCGGCCACGCCGAGCACGGCCACGGCCGGGGTGAGATCGCTGAGCTTCGCCTTGGCGCGCAGCACGAACATGCTCAGGCGCTTCTGCAGTGCAGGGAGGATCTCGGCCGACAGTTGCAGCACGATGCCCTCGGCGTCGCGCCACATCAGGAAGCTGGCCTGCAGCCGGCCCTTGGGGGAGCAATAGCCGGCCAGGCGCGCATCGCCCGGCGCGAGGTCCTCGACCGCGTTGGTCAGCTGCGTGTGCAGGAAGGTGGCGGCATCGTCGCCTGCCACGCGGATCCAGCCGAGCCCGGCCGGCGCGCATACGACGCCGGTGTTTTGCAGGGCGTCAAGGCTGGCGGCGAGTTCCGGGGCTGGGGTGTTCATTTCGGGCATTCCGTTCAGGCAATTGAGTGCGATTGTGGGTGCGATCCGTGGGTGCGATCGTGGGTCCGATTGGCAGGTGCGCGCCGCGCGTCACGGCTCCGGTAGAGACCCGTCTCATCGTGGCGGCGCTAGGCTCCCGGTATTATATGGGGCTGCCGGCATTTCAGCCGGCACCGGCGGCGCGCGGCGGGCAGGGGTCATCACCCGCCACACGGACGCTGCCGAGACTGAACGGATTTCATGACACGTCTTTTCATCCGCCTGGGACTCGTTGTCCTGGTGCTTGCCGCGGCTGTCGCCGGCGCTTTTGCCTGGTGGGCCAACCAGCCGCTGGGGCTGTCCGCATCGCCCGTCGAAGTCGTCATCAAGCCTAATTCGAGCGTCGCCAGCGTAGGCCGCCAGCTCCAGCGCGGCGGCGTGGGCATGGACCCGCGCCTGTTCCAGCTGCTGGCCAGGCTGACCGGGCACGGTCCGGACCTGAAGGCCGGCGGCTATACCTTCGAGACGGGCATCACGCCGCTCGGTGTGATCGGCAAGCTCGCACGCGGCGAGGTCACGCACTACGTCGTCACCGTGATCGAAGGCTGGGAATTCCGCAAGATGCGCGCGGCCGTGGACGCCAGCGCGGCGCTGCGCCACGACACGCAGGGCATGTCCGATGCCGAGCTGATGAAGGCGATCGGCGCCACGGAACCTGCGCCGGAAGGGATGTTCTTCCCGGACACCTACCTGTTCGCGCGCGGCAGCAGCGATATCGAGCTGTACCGCCATGCCTACAAGGCCATGCAGCGGCGCCTGAATGAAGCCTGGAACGCGCGCGCCGCGGACTTGCCCTACAAGACGCCGTATGAGGCGCTGGTGATGGCGTCGATCGTCGAGAAGGAAACCGGCCAGGCCGCCGAGCGCCCGATGATCGCCGCGGTGTTCGTCAACCGGCTGCGCAAGAACATGATGCTCCAGACCGACCCGACGGTGATCTACGGCATCGGTGAGCGCTTCGACGGCAACCTGCGCAAGCGCGACCTGCAGACCGACACCCCTTACAATACGTACACCCGTACCGGCCTGCCGCCCACGCCGATCGCGCTGCCGGGCCTGGCCTCGCTGGCGGCAGCCACCGCGCCGGCATCGTCGGACGCGCTGTATTTCGTGGCGCGCGGCAACGGCACCAGCCATTTCTCCAACACGCTTCCCGAACACAACCGCGCGGTCGACCAGTACCAGCGCGGCAAATAGGCATCCATGCGCGGAAAATTCATTACCTTCGAAGGCATCGACGGCGCCGGCAAGAGCACCCATATCGACTGGGTGGCGGCGCGTCTGCGCGAGCGCAAGGACATTGGCGCCGTGGTCACCACGCGCGAGCCCGGTGGTACGCCGCTGGGCGAAGACCTGCGCCAGATCCTGCTGCATCGGAAGATGCACCTGGAAACCGAAGCGCTGCTGATGTTCGCGGCGCGCCGCGAACATATCGCGGAAGTCATCGAGCCGGCGCTGGATCGCGGCGACTGGGTGATCTCCGACCGCTTCACCGACGCCACCTTTGCCTACCAGGGCGGCGGCAGGGGGCTGGCCACGGCGCGGCTCGAAGCCCTGGAAGACTGGGTGCAGGCCGGACTGCAGCCGGACCTGACGCTGCTGTTCGACGTGCCGCTGGAAACCGCCAGCGCACGCCTGGCCGGTGCGCGTGCGCCGGACAAGTTCGAGGCCGAATCGCGTGCGTTCTTCGAGCGTACCCGTGCCGAGTATCTGCGCCGTGCTGCGCAGGCGCCCGGGCGCTTTCGCGTGATCGACGCTACGCAGAGCATCGAACAGATTCGTGTCGAGCTTGAGAAAATCGTCTCAATGCTTTGATTTTAAAGCTTTATATTGATCGATAATATTGCCCCGGCCTGATGGAGTTGTGCGTTCCGCAACGACATCGGTATGACGGTGGTACTTCAGCTTTCACGGCTAACTGACTGATTCGCATGCTTTATCCCTGGCAAACGGAAGACTGGCAACGGCTTGGCGCGCTGCGCGAACGGCTGCCCCATGCGCTGCTGATCCACGGCCAGCAAGGGACCGGCAAGCGGGACCTGGCACTGCATTTCGCGCAGGGGCTGCTATGCGAATCGCCGCGGCCCGACGGCCAGCCTTGTGGCCAGTGCGCGGCCTGCCACTGGTTCAGCCAGGGCAACCACCCCGACTTCACGGTGGTGCGCCCCGAAGCCCTGGAGGCTTCGGGCGAAAGCGAAGCCGATGACAGCGGCAAAAAAAAGGCGCCCAGCAAGATCATCCGCATGGAGCAGGTGCGGGCGCTGATCGAGGCGGTCGGTGTCGGTACGCACCGGGCCGGCATGCGCGTGGTGGTGGTCTACCCGCTGGACGCACTGCAGGTCGAAGGCGCCAACGCACTGCTGAAGACGCTGGAGGAACCGCCGTCGTCGACGGTCTTCCTGCTGGTTACCGACCGGCTGGACCGCGTCCTGCCGACCATCCTGTCGCGCTGCCGCCAGTTTTCCGCACAGCGGCCGACGCCCGAGGCGGCGCTCGCGTGGCTCAAGGGCCAGGGCGTGGCCGACGCCGAAGCGCAGCTGGCACTGGCCGGGGGGTCGCCGCTGACCGCATTGCATGCCGCCGAAGCCGAGGAGCAGCCGCTGCAACGCTGGCTGGTCGGCCAGCTGGGTGCCGGGGCCGAGTTCGACGCGTCTGCGGCGGCGGAACAACTACAAAAGGTGCCGGTGCCCGCCGTGCTTGGCATCCTCCAGCGCTGGACGTACGATCTCCTGAAGTGCCGGCTCGATGCCTCCGGCGGCGCGGTGCCGCGCTACTTCCCGAAGGAGCGCGCGGCGCTGGCGCGTTGTGCCGGCGCATCCAGCGCCCATCGGCTGCAGGCGTTCGCCGCGCGCATCAATGCGCACCGGCGCAGCGAGAACCATCCTCTCGCGCCAAGGCTGGTGATGGAATCCGTATTTCTCGAATACCGGCAACTGTTCCACTGACAGCGCCGGCGCAACCGCAACAGGCAGGGCCCGGCAACAGCCGGGAGGCAGGTCCAGAACACTTAAAAAACAGAACCGTAGTCGGTCAGAAAGGGGTCAGTCATGAGTACAGATGTCGCAACCATACCGGCGCGGGCGGCCGGAGCCACGGACGGCGCCCCATCGCGGCCGAACGTGTTGTCCTTGTCGATCAAGGACCAGGCCGGGCTCTACACCGCCTACATGCCGTTCCTGGCCCGCGGCGGCATCTTTGTGCCGTCGAACCGGCCGTTCCGGCTGGGCGAGCAGGTGTTCCTGGTCCTGTCGCTGCTGGACCGGCCGCAGAAGTACCAGGTTGCCGGCCATGTTGCCTGGATCACGCCGCCAGGCACGCCGATGAAGACGCCGGGTGTGGGCGTGCATTTCCCCGATGACGACAATGGCCGCAACCTGCGGCGCGCCGTGGAGGAAATCCTTGGCAAGCAGCTGGAATCCGGGCGGCCGACCCAGACTTTATGAGGTTTGCGAAGATGGCTTCGTAACAGATTGAATTTGATGGATTTTTGTTGATTGTTACCGTAAGCCGATGATGCCGGCGGCATGCCCGGCACCGTCGCTTTCCCCAACAGCACGTTCGCGTCGCGCGTGGTGACGGCTGATACGGCGCGGTTGTTCGTAGCGTCCCGCCAGGCAAGCCGGTTTCCGGTCCGATTTCCGGTCCGATTTCCGGACGCCTGGGCCGCAGTACCGAGGTTCTCCCCATGTTTGTAGATTCACACTGCCATATCGATTTTCCCGACCTGGCCGCCCGTCTGCCCGAGCTGCTCGACAATATGCGCGCCAACCAGGTGTCGCACGCGCTCTGCATCTCGGTGACGCTGGAAGACTTTCCGCGCGTGCTGGCGCTGGCCGAGCAGCATCCGAACCTGTACGCCTCGGTGGGCGTTCACCCGGACTACGAAGAGGGCGAGGAGCCCACGCTGGAGCGTTTGCTGGAGCTCTCCGCGCACCCGCGCGTGGTCGGCACCGGCGAAACGGGCCTGGACTACTACCGCCTGAACGGCCGCAGCATCGCCGACATGGAGTGGCAGCGCGAGCGCTTCCGCACGCATATCCGCGCCGCACGCCAGACGGGAAAGCCGCTGATCATCCATACCCGTTCGTCCGCGGACGACACACTGCGCGTGATGCGCGAGGAAAATGCGCGCGAGGCCGGTGGCGTGATGCATTGCTTCACGGAAACCTGGGACGTCGCGAAACAGGCGCTGGACGAGGGCTTCCACATTTCGTTTTCGGGGATCGTCACCTTCAAGAGTGCGGCGGACCTGCAGGAAACCGCCCGCAAGGTGCCGCTGGACCGCATGCTGATCGAGACCGATTCGCCCTACCTGGCTCCCGTGCCGTACCGCGGCAAGACCAACGAGCCGGCCTGGGTGCGCCATGTGGGCGAGTTCATCGCCAATCTGCGCGGCATTCCGGTGGAACAGCTCGCTGCGCAGACCACCGACAATTTCTTCAAGCTTTTCAAGCACATCGACAGGGAAGCTCATGTTTGACATGAAATCTATCCGCGGGCTGTCCGGCGCCGTGCTGCTCGGATGCGCGGCGCTGGCCTGGGCCGCGCCGGCCGACGACATGCGCAAGGCCGTGGAATTCGACGACGCACGCACCGTGCAGAAGCTGCTGGCCCGCGGCATCGATCCCAATATCGTCGACCGCCGTGGCGAACCGGTGCTGGTGGTGGCACTGCGGGAAAAATCGCTGAAAGCCGCCACGGCGCTGATCAAGGCCAATGACATCGACTTCGACAAGGCCAACCCCGCCGGCGAAACCCCGCTGATGATCGCCGCGCTGCAGGGCGAACTCGACATGGTCAAGCTGATGGTCGATGACATGGAAGCCGAGGTCAACAAGACCGGCTGGACGCCGCTGCACTATGCGTCCACCACCGGCCGCAACGATGTCGTCAAGTACCTGGTCGACCACGCCGCCTACATCGACGCCGAAAGCCCGAATGGCACCACGCCGCTGATGATGGCCGCGCGTGGCGGCCACATCGAGACCGTCAAGCTGCTGCTCGACGAAGGCGCGGACATGCGCCTGAAGAACCAGCAGGGCATGACGGTGATCGATTTTGCCGAGCGCTACAGCCAGGCAGAAATCGCCAATGGCCTGAAGTCGCGCTGGCAGAAGCTGTACCCGCAGCTGCCGATCGTCGCCGCGCCGCCGCTGAAGGCGCCCGTGGCGCAGCCCGGCGGCCAGCCGATGAAGGCCGCGCCCGCCAGCGGCAAATAATGTCCCCGGGCGGTACGCGGGCAGAGGCGATGCCTTTGAGCCAGCGCCTGCGGCAGTGGGCGCGCAGCCTGAAGTCCAGCCTCGTGATGCTGTGGTTCTGCAGCCGCCATCCGGACACGCCGCTGGCCGCGCGGCTGCTGGCGGTGCTGGTGGTGGCCTATGCGTTCAGCCCGATCGACCTGATCCCGGATTTCATCCCGGTGCTTGGCTATGTCGATGATGTCCTGCTGGTCCCGCTTGGCATCTGGCTGGCATTGCGGCTGGTGCCCGCCGCCGTCAAGGCGGATTGCCGCGCGCAGGCCGACGCGTGGCAGGCGTCGAAGCGCGCGCGCCCGCGTAACCTGTGGGCGGCCGCGGCGATCGTGGTGGTGTGGGCGCTGCTGGCGTGGCTCGGCTGGCGCTGGTGGTCGGGCCGCTGAATGTGTCCCGGCTCAGTCGTCGTCCGCCAGGCGCACGCCGGTGAACTGCCAGCGCTGGTGCGGATAGAAGAAATTCCGATAGCTGGGCCGGATATGCGATTCGGGCGTCAGGCAGGATCCGCCGCGCAGCACCATCTGGCTGCTCATGAACTTGCCGTTGTATTCGCCCACTGCACCGGCGCTCGGGTGGAATCCCGGATAGGGCAGGAAGGCGCTGCCGGTCCATTCCCAGACATCGCCAAACATCTGGCGCAGCGCGCCCGAGGTGTTCTGGCGGTCAGGCAGCGGCTGCAGCACGCGGCCCTCGATGAAATTCCCCGTAGCCGGCAGGTTGCGTGCCGCGTGTTCCCATTCCGCTTCGGTCGGCAAGCGCCGCTCGGCCCAGCGGGCAAAGGCATCCGCCTCGAAGAAGCTGATATGCGTGACGGGGCTTTCCGGGTCGACCGGATGCATGCCGCGCAGCGTCATCTGCCACCAGGTGCCTTCGCGTTCCTCCCAGTACAGCGGGGCCTGGATGCCTTGTTCGCAGACCCAGCGCCAGCCATCAGACAGCCATAGCCCGGCGATCTGGTAGCCGCCGTCGTCGATGAATTCGAACCACTGGTGGTTGCTGACCGGGTGTGAGCACAAGGTGTAGGGCTGCAGGAACACCTTGTGGCGCGGCCCTTCGCAGTCAAAGGCAAAGTCTTCGCCGCGATGGCCGATCTCGACCACGCCGCCGTCGAAACGAACCCAGTCCGGGGCCGGGCGCGGGTCGGCGATCACCGGTTCCAGCAGTTCCGGCGCGAACGCGGGCCGCAACGGATTCTGCGCGAACAGGTGCAGGATATCGGTCAGCAACAGTTCCTGGTGCTGCTGCTCATGGTGCAGGCCGAGCGTGATCAGGGCCGCTTCGGCGTCGGTCTGGGCGGCGCCGAGCAGCGTCAGCATCGACTCGTCCACCGCCTCGCGGTAGGCCAGGATCTCGTCCAGCGACGGCCGCGTGAGCAAGCCGCGGCGCGGGCGCGGATGGCGCGGGCCGACCGACTCGTAGTAGGAATTGAACAAGAAGCGGTAGTCGGGATCGACCGGCTCGTAGTCCGGCACGCGCGCGGCCAGCACGAATTCCTCGAAGAACCACGTGGTGTGGGCCAGGTGCCATTTGGCCGGGCTGGCATCCTCCATCGACTGCACCGTGGCGTCGGCGTCCGACAGGTCCGCGACGATCGCTTCGGTCGCGGACCGGATGTGCCGGTACTGCGCCAGCAAGGCGGGTTCGTGCGGCGGGTGGATGGCGGCGGCTGGCAACAGGGCTGAAGTCATGCAGGCTCCCGGGATCGGTCGATGACTGGGCGAAGGAAGCGGCTGGCCGTTGCAGGCTGGCCAGTGACGTCGCCAATGGCACGCGGGGCGCCGTAGCGCCCCGCATCCATCATAGACCCGATCCGCCGCCGGGGCGAGCCGGTGCCGCCGCGGCTCAGGCCGCCAGGCGGGCGCCGTCGTTCAGCGCGGCGATCTCCGTGCGGGCGCCGCTCAGGCTGGCTTCGCGAGCCTCGGGACCCATGGCCAGGCCGTGGGCGCGCACGTAGGTGATATCGGTGATGCCCAGGAAGCGGAGCACCACGTCTACGGTCTTCTCGTGCAGGTCCAGCTCACTGGCGTCCTGGCGCACGCCGCCGCGCGACGACACGACGATCACGCGCTTGCCGCCGGCCAGGCCGACCGGGCCGGTCTCGGTGTACTTGAAGGTGCGGCCGGCCTGGGCGATGCGGTCGATCCAGGCCTTGAGCTGGCTCGGGATGCTGAAGTTGTACTGCGGCACGCCCACCACCAGCACGTCCGCGGCCAGGAATTCGGCCAGCCAGGTTTCGGTGCGCTGCAGTTCGGCTTCCTGCACGGCGTTCAGGCCGTCCTTCGGGCCGCCCAGCACGGGCAGCAGGTTGCCGGACAGGTGCGCCGGGGCGTCCTGGTCCAGATCACGCACGGTCACCTTGGCGCCGGGGTTGGCGGCGACCAGGTCGGCCACCACGCTGGCGGTCAGGTTGCGGGAAACGGAATTGCCACCAAGAACGCTCGAATCAATCTGCAGGATGTTCATGTCTTTCTCCACGAAGGTGCGGTTGCGATGGAAGAAAGATAGCGGCTGGCCATTGGTATCGGTAGTGAGGCAAAATGCAAATAATTGTTCTATTCATGCAACGAACCGCCCGGCCCCTGATGGGTGCGTCGTTGCGCAGGCGGAGGCCTTCATGCAGGACTTGAACGATCTGTCACTGTTTGCTCAGGTGGTCGAGCATGGCAGCTTCTCGGCTGCCAGCCGTGCCACCGGGATTCCCAAGTCACGCCTGAGCCGGCGCATCGCGCAGCTGGAACGCGACCTGGGTGTGCAACTGTTGCGCCGGACGACGCGCCAGGTACGCGTGACGCCGCTGGGCGAATCCTTTTTCGAGCGTTGCCGCGCCATGCTGGATGAGGCCGAGGCCGCGCGTGAAGTGATCGAGCAGGCGCGCGACCAGCCGGGCGGCACGCTGCGCGTGAGCTGCCCGGTGGCGATTGCGCAGATCCTGCTGGCGCCGGCGATCGGCCATTACATGCGCGCCAACCCGGCCGTACGCATCGAACTGGAGGCCACGAACCGGCGCGTGGACGTGATCGGCGAAGGCTATGACCTGGCGCTGCGCGTGCGCGAGATCCTGGAGGATTCCAGCCTGGCCGTGCGCACCTTCGGCGAAAGCCAGCTCATGCTGGTGGCCAGCCCCGGCCTGCTCGACAGCATCGGCCGGCCGCGCACGCCGCAGGCGCTCGATGGCATGCCCGGCGTCGGCCAGAAGCCGCACGACGGCAAGCATGTCTGGATCCTGGGCTGCAAGAGCGGCGAGACCATCCAGATTGCCTATGATCCGCGCCTGGTGACCGACGAGTTCGCGCTGCTGCGCGAGGCGGCGATCGCCGGCATCGGCGTGGCCATGCTGCCGCGCATGTACTGTCGCGATGCGATCGACAGTGGCGAGCTGGAGCTGTTGCTGCCCCAGTGGGAAATGCCGGTGGGCACGCTGCACGCGGTGTTCCCGTCGCGCAAGGGCGTGACGCCGGCGGTGCGGCGCTTCCTGGATTTCCTCAGCGAGATCCTGCCCGAAAACGCGCGCAAGGTCGGCATGCACGAAGCCAGGCCGCCGGCGATGCATCGCGTGACCTGACGGCGCCGCCGCGGAACGCCTGCGCCGGTCCTGCGCCCGGTCCTGCGCCTTTACCTTCACGCCGCGGCGCACTAAGGTACATGGGCGAGCCCCGTGCGTGCGTGCGAAGTCGCTTGGCCGTGCCAACGCCGGCACGCCTCCCGGGAGCTCCGACTGTTCTCAACCGGCAAGGAGGATGGCCATGAGCGGCTCTCAGGGTTCGCAGGACTTAGGCAAGGCGGTGTTGCGCATTGTGTTGGGGGCGCTGATCCTGCTGCACGGCATTGCCAAGCTGAAGGGCGGCGTGGGCTTTGTCGAGCAGACCGCGACGCAGGCCGGGTTGCCCGCGTGGACCGCTTACGGCGTCTATATCGGCGAAGTCGTCGCGCCCGTGCTGCTGATCATCGGCCTTTGGACCCGTGCGGCGGCGCTGATCATTGTCGTGAACATGCTGTTCGCGATCGCGCTGGTGCACACCAAGCAGCTCGGCATGCTCAATGAAACCGGTGGCTGGCAGCTCGAACTGCAGGGCATGTACCTGGCGGCCGGGCTGACGCTGATGCTGATCGGCGGGGGCAGGCTCGGCGTCGGTGGTGCCGGCGGCAAGTGGAACTAGTCGCCGCGGCCAGTTCCCGGAGACGTGTCGTGGATACTCCCGGAAGCAGGACGGCAACGGCCGTTGCCATGGCGTCGGTGCTGCTGGCGGCCTGCGCCAGCGCGCCCGATATCAAGACCGACTACAACCGCAGCGTGAATTTCGACGCCTACCGCAGCTTTGGCTTCGTGAAGAATCCGGGCACGGACCGGCAGGGCTACGAAAGCCTGACGACGCAGTACCTGAAGGGCGCCGTGCAGCGCGAGATGACCTCGCGTGGCTACCAGTACAACGCGCAGTCGCCCGACCTGCTGGTCAACTTCAATGCGAGCACGCAGGAGAAGGTGCAGGTCACCCCCGCGCCGCCGCCGATGATGGGCTACTACGGCTATCGCGGCGGGCTCTATGCGCCGTGGCCCGGCTATGGCTTCTATAACGACGTTTATACCTATACCGAGGGCACGCTGAACATCGACCTCGTCGATCGCAAGGAGATGAAGCTGGTCTGGGAAGGCGTCGCCGTGGGCAGCGTGGACACGAGGAGCCAGTCTGATATCCAGCAGCGCATCGACAAGGTGGTGGGGCAGATCTTCGCCAGGTACCCGTTCCGCGCCAGCCAGTAGGGCAGGGCGCTTTGTTGCCCTTTGTTGCCGCTTTGTTGTCGCTTTGTTGTCATCAAGCAGCGCTTACGAAATCTTGCGCTTTATTGCGCGGCCCGAGGGCATGGCCGGCCTGCTTAAACGCTACAATCGCTGCCCGTAGTTTTGAACGTGGCATGGCGATCATGGGTTTTGGCTGGTTCGGATTTTCGACTCTCTGGCTGGTGCCGCTGGTGTGGCGGCTCTTCAGTGGCCTGCTTGCGGGCGAACGGCGCCTGTCCGGCCCCGGTTCGCTGCGGGTCTGGCTCGGTACGCTGATCGTGCTCAGCGCGAGCGCCACGCTGGAGGCGCTGACCGGCGGCGAAGGCGGGAGCGCGGGCGGCTCGGCAGGGCGCGCGCTCGGTGCGATGGTCGGGAATCTGTTCGGCTGGACTGCCGCCTTGCTGCTGATGCTGGGCGTGCTCGCCTTGGCTGCGCCGATGGTATTTGGCGAAACGTGGCGCAGCCTGTTCCTGCTGCGCAAGCCGCGTAGCGCGCCGCGTGCCGAAGACGAGCCCGCGGAATCCGTGCCGACCCAGCCGATGCGGGAACCGGAGCGCAGGGAAGCCGCCACCCACAGCGGCGCCGCGTCCGGTAGCTGGAACGCGCCATCGGGGCGCCACCGTAGTTTCGAAGCCATTTCCGCCCGTCGCCAGCCGGCCTGGCAGCCGCCGCCGCGCACGCGCGAGTCGCCGCCGCAGCCGGGCGAGCTTTGGTTGCATCAGGCCGAATCGCCTGGCGCGGTAAAGCCGCCATCGCGTCCGGCCGCGCCGCCCGTTGCCGAGCCGACGGCCCCGCGTGCCGCGCAGGCTGCGCAGCCGCGTCGCCCGATCAGCCTGCAGGCCGCTGCCGCGGCGGCTGCAACCTCGACACCGGCTGCTGCATCCCGCCCCGCCACTCCCGCACGTGCCAGGGTGGCTGGCAGCCCGCCCCGCCAGCCGCAGCCCATCGTCCGCTCGACCATTACGACCTTGCCCGAGGCATCGGCGGTCGCGGTCCCCGCAAGGGCTGCGGCAACAGTTGTCCCGGCAAAGCAAGCCATGGCGCCGGCTGCGCTGGCATCCGCAGCGGTGCCCGCAGCAACCGTGGTCACTGCATCGCCTGCCGAGGCTATCGCCGCACTGGCCGAAACGGCGACCGAGGTTGCCGTTGCCGTTGCCGTTGGCGTGGCCGAGGCCGAGGCCGAACCCGCCGTGGCCGAAATGACGCTGTCAACGGACGTGGCGAGCCACCAGGCTGCCAACGCCAGCGCGGAAGCCGCCGACCCGGACGGGTTTGACGCGGACGAAGCGACGCTCGAAGCCATCCGGCAGGAAGCCCTGCAATTGCTGGCCGAGTTGCAAGTGCTGTCGCGCAAGGCAGTCACCCCCGCGCTCACTGGTGACGGACAGGCACCTGCCGCGCCGGCGGTGGAAACGCCTGAGCCGGAAGTGACAAATCCCCGGGAACCTTCCCCGCGCACCGATCTCGCCGTTGAAGCCGAAGCCGAAGCCGAAGCCGAAGCCGAAGCCGAAGCCGAAGCCGAAGCCGAAGCCGAAGCCGAAGCCGAAGCCGAAGCCGAAGCCGAAGCCGAAGCCGAAGCCGAAGCCGAA